>NZ_CP147251.1:1092500-2292500 GCF_017426705.2 Enterococcus sp. DIV2402
GTCAGCTAGACCCCAGTCAGTTAGCTCAAAATATAAATATGATAACCATCGATCAGCCGATTAAAATTATTTTGCTCGCCATTCCAGCACAATTTTATCCTATTATTTATCAAGAATTACAGCTGGATGAAACTGTATCTGTGATTACGCATACCCAAGAAGGAAACATAGATATTACTGCTAAAGGAATCAATAAATTTACCACTTTGCAAAATTATTTTTCAACTGTTGAATATATTGCATTTGGAAATGATAGTAATGATGTAGAACTATTAGTCCATGCTGAAAAAAGTTATTTTATCGGGTCTGAAGACTTTGCCAATCAATTAAGTTTGACTAGTAGTCAAGTCTTGTCAAAAGATAATAATCAAATTGCTAAATTGATTGAAAAACTGTGCTAGTAAATCTATTTTTACTAGCATTTTTCTTTAAAAAATATTGACAAGTTTTGTTATTTTGGGTATGCTAATACTTGTGTTAAATACTAAGCCGCCTTAGCTCAGTTGGTAGAGCACCACCATGGTAAGGTGGGGGTCGCCGGTTCAAGCCCGGCAGGTGGCTTTCATTTGGACTCATAAAACCTATTTTAATAGGCTTTATGAGTTTTTTTGTGCCAAATTTTATGTTTAAATTACAATTATATGAGCGTAGGTTTTCATCGTTATAGATAGGAGTATACAACACTAAAACATATGCCTAATTTATCTTTCTCGCTATTTTTTCTCTAAATAATTTTGTTATAACCGGCTGAAAGCATACCTTCTTTGATTGATTGGAAACTAGCGATTCTTTGTTTAGTAGTAGTTGGTTATTAGGACACCTATTTTTATGAGATTTTTTTCAAGTCTTGACCTAGGTCAAGGAGACATTGATTCAAACTTCGTATACTAAAAGTATCAAAACAGAAGGAGTGTTTTTCATGTCAGAATATGCAAAAATTTATGAAACAGGTGCGATTAATACCGGAGGACGGGATGGAGTGAGCTATTTGTCTGATGGTTCTTATGAGGTGAAAATTGCGACACCTAAAGATATGGGAGGAACTGGAGCTGGGCAAAATCCTGAACAATTATTTGCGTTAGGATATGCGGCGTGTTTCCATGGTGCATTGGAGATAGTTAAAGGACAACATAAAATACGCAATAAATCACAAGTTTTTCATACGGTTTCTTTATTCAAAAAAACAGATGCGGCTGATTTTAAATTAGAAGTAGCTATTCAAGTGGGGATTCAGGACTTTTCTTTAGAAGAAACGCAACAACTTGCAGATGAAGCACATGCCATTTGTCCATACTCAAAAGCATTGAACGGAAATATTGACATTTTTGTTCGTGCCACGAATTACGATGCAAGCAAAGAAAAATAAATTACCTGTACCGTTTAAGATGAATGTCATTTTAAACGGTATGTTTTTGTTTTATGATATATACTAGAAGAAATAAATTGAAATGTAGGTGTTTGAATGACCGCAAAAATTGATTTTACGAAGTATCATCACTGCATTAGCACAATGCCCTTATTTCAAAATTTGCTGTTACAACAAATTGAATTAATTCAGAGTCGTATTACAGAAAAAGAGTTTTCAATAGATGAATTTTTGTATCAAGCAGGAGAAAAATCAGAAGCATTATATTTAATACAAGAAGGACAAGTCAAAATTTATCGCATAGCAGCTTCAGGAAAAGAACAAATGATTCGAGTTTTGGAGCAAGGAGATTTTGTAGGAGAAATGTCGTTATTTAATGATCGTGTTTATGATAATTATGTTCAAGCAATGACGCCCACTAAAGTTTGTGTCATTAATCGTCATGATTTTAAAGAAGTGCTACTGACAAATCCACAAATTGCTTGGGAAATATTGACAGAACTATCAAATCGTTTAACGGATTCAGAGCAACAGACTACGCTAATCACCACTACAAGTGTACTTACTCGGTTAAGTAACTACCTGCTAACTGCTTATCACAAGCAACAAAACACACAGATTCATTTGGAAGCAACAAAGAAAACAATTGCCTCCTATTTAGGGATGTCTGCAGAATCTTTTAGTCGTGGTCTAACCAAATTAACCAAAAAACAAATTGTTTCTCAACCAGCTCCCAACAAAATTGAGCTACTAGCTATCGATGAATTAGAAAAATTAGCCAATGACGCCTCGTTGTAATTTCCTAAGTGAAGTTACAACGAGTTTTAATATTTATAGATATCGAAAATTTCAATTCTTCCGAAGTACAATGGATTCAACTTCCAAAAAATAAGTAAAGATTATTAAAGAACATTTACTTTTATTGACAAATAGTAAGTTGAACAGGCATACTTATCGACATAATAATAAAAAATAAAGGGCTGATGACGATTAAAAAGAAAAAATTTTATTTCACAGTTCTTTCAGCAGGTGTCTTGATTGGCAGTACGATATGGATAACGCATACGTTACGTGAGGATCCTACAATTTTGGAAAACTATTCCGAAATGCTCCATCCGACAGCTTATGATGCGTTAGATTTGATTGATGTACCTTTAGAAAATCAATTGAAGAATAATCCATTAGAAAATGGTTGTGAAATTACAAGTCTTTCAATGCTACTACGTTACTATCGTTTTGATACAACTAAGAATCAGTTAGCTGAAATGCTTGATTATGTTCCTCTAGTATCTGAAAATGGTCTTTACGGTAATCCACATAAAGGCTTTGTTGGAAATATTGAAGCAGGATATGAATCAATGGGTGTAGGCGTAGAGCCTTTAGCAAAAGTAGCAGAAGAAGTTGTGGGAAATGATTATCAGGTAGAAGTAAGTACGACAAAAGACTTTTCTGAGATAGAAGAAAAGGTGAATGCAGGCGTTCCTGTGTTAGTCATTACGACAGTTGACTTTGAAGTACCTACAGAGGAAGATTTATGGGAATGGCAGACAGAAGAGGGGCTGGTAACGGTTAGTCCATTATGTCATGCGGTGGTTATTACTGGTATCGAAGGAGATACAGTTTATGTAAATGATCCCTATGGTTATCGTCATCGAGAAGTTGATCGCGATGATTTTCAAATAATTTACGAAAAAATGGGTCAACAATCGTTGTATCTTGCATAAAGACAGGAGTTCGTAAATGAACTCCTGTCTTTTAAATTTTAGACTGTCCTAAAAGCAACGCATCTGACAACATAATGAAACGATTGTTCTTAATCGTCTGGTGATTTTTGAAGGAACGAGGATGAATTATTTTTAAAGGTGTTATTTTTAACGGAAAAACTTCTTTTTAAATTGTGTAAAGCGCTTTAT
The DNA here is from genome assembly GCF_017426705.2 of Enterococcus sp. DIV2402. Lineage (NCBI taxonomy): Bacteria > Bacillati > Bacillota > Bacilli > Lactobacillales > Enterococcaceae > Enterococcus > Candidatus Enterococcus lowellii. The sequence continues at coordinate 1,095,780 of NZ_CP147251.1, forward strand.
GTCAACGTGAATCTTTTTTTATTTTAAAAGTTATTTAATAATCGCTAGTTTTTTAAACAAAATGTAAAACAGGGGTTGATTAATCGAAAAAAAATTGCTATTATACATTCATAGTCATTCCGGCATAGCTCAGTTGGTAGTAGCGCATGACTGTTAATCATGATGTCGTAGGTTCGAGTCCTACTGCCGGAGTCAAAAAGAACAAAAGTCATTTCGACTTTTGTTCTTTTTTTATTCCTCTACTCGAATTATTATTAACAATTTGTTTGATAGAATTTTTACTTGTTATATTATATACATATAAAGATATACTGGATATACAAGGATATCCTAAAGGTGGTAATATTATGAGTATTCAAGAAAGAAAATTAAGAAAAGTTGGAAATTCAGTTATGATTGCTTTGTCAAAAGATTTCTTAGATAGTATTGGAGCAACTGTTGCCGATACAGTATATGTTGACGAAGACAAGCTGAAAGAAGCTCTTGTTAAAAAAACACAAAATGAAGAACAAAAAAAACTAGAAATGCTTATAGATAAGTCAATGCAGAAACATGGCGAACTATATAAAGCATTGGTGGACAAATGAGTATATACTACTTAACAGTTGATCAAATATCTCAAATGAATGCTTTTCAGATTTTAAATTATTCTCCAAATGAAAAAATGGGAATCAAGGATTTAAGTGCATTAGAAATGGCAGTGAATCAACCGTCACAAATTGTTTTTGGACAAGAATTATATCCATCAATTGAAGAAAAAGTTGCTATACTAATGATTAATCTAGTGAAAAAGTATCCTTTTTTTAATGGTAATAAGAGAACAGCAGTAATGGCAGCCGATGTATTTTTACAATTTAATGGATATGACATTTCTTTCGAGTTAGAAGAAGGAATTGAGTTGGTTGTTGATATAGCGACTTACGAAGCTGAAGAGTTCAATCATTTGAAGAATATCGTTACTAGAATATTCAAAAGTAAAGTGGATCAACAATTATAGAAATAAAATTTAAAAGATTTTATTTGATTGATAGATTAGCACAAGAAAGAAAAATTGTTTCAACAGTGATACAGTAGTCACTATTGAAACAATTTTTTCTTTCTTCATTTTTAGTTGATACTTTTTGAAATACAGCTCGAATTTTTGTCAGCTGGTCTAATAGGACTTTTCCATGTGTTTTCATTATTATAATTCTCTTCCTACTAGGTTTCCTAAATCTTGAAGCTTAACAGTGCACTTTGTGTCATCTTTAAACTATTTGTAGTAAAAGAGAAGCAAAATGAACAAAGAGGCTAGCGTTAAAAATCAGATTTTATCTTTATATAATCAAAATAAAGACATAATCACTATTTTTTAGGATTATACAAGCTAGTTGACTCCCCTTTTGAAGGGAGGTTATTGCTCCATAACTCGTTGTAACTGTTGATAAGCATCCGCAGTTTTTTGTGGTTGTTTATTTGTATAATAATAATCTCGTGTAGGTGTTACAATGTGTAAAATTTGTTTTGTTTGATGATCGACATATAATGTGGCAGCCTTCCCATCAACGGTGAATTTACCAGCTGCGTAATTATTTGTCGCGCTGCCATATAGTTTTGTTATATTATTCGGTAATTTTTCTAACAATTCCACTTTTTCAATAGTATCTAGTGGGATGTCGGAAGTTGTGACAAAGGGGGCCTTTAGTTCAATGTTAGTCGCAGTTTGCTCATATTGAAATGGATTGGCAGTAAAGTCATACAAATAGGCTGGAACTAATGTAACTACGAAAGCTACGACGATGATAATACCAGTCAAGCCCATCAATAGTTTTCCTACGGGACGACCCAAATTCAGCCCCATGTTCATACCCATTCGGCTAGGAATAAACAAGCGAGGATCATTGGGATTGTAATATACGCCAAAGCGCCAATATTGATCGTCTCCTAGATAACGGTAACTAGGCACTTGTGCAAGCAATTGGTCTTGTTTTTTTCGTAAAGAATAGAGGTACCAAAAAGAAAAAATAGTCCAGCTAATAATTAAGAGGAAAAAGAAGGCCAATAAAATCATTTCCAGTGCAGGTGCAACGCTCAAACTAATTGCTGGGATAAATAATAATGGAATCAATACCCAACTAATGGAAACCATCATCAGCGACCAATGATGTTTAGTTAAATCATTATATTGCTGATTAATTGAACGGTTATCGGTTAAGGCGCGAACTGGTAATTTTCCGACGATTAACCAACTACCAAATGAAAGGAATAAAAAGACGCCACTGAGAATAATCATCAACCAACTAGCTTCAAAACGAGAAAGCACACTATAAATACTTCCTAAAATCCAAACAAGTAATGGTGGGAGTAACCACCAACCTGAAACCATTTTTTGATTTTTAACTAATATGAGTTGTGTATCGACTAATATGGGTTTTACGGGCATCAACCAATCATTTGCAATTAATAATTCTTGCATTTTTCGTACATAATGAACTTTACAAAAAAACAACGCAATCATACTACTGAATAAAAGAATCCAGAAAAAAGTTAAAAAAATTGATTCATAGGAAATAAAGAGTAAACCAATACTTAAGAAACTAAAACCAGCTGCAATTTGCATTAAGCGATTTTTGTATTCCTGTGCTAAGTTACGAATTTGTGGAGCTGCTAAATATTCTGTTGACATAGTATTTTCTAAAATAACTTGATTATGAGGCGTCCCGGATAATCGTAGGGTACAAGCTTGAATAATATTGACTAAGATTAAAATACCGATAAACATATAACTCATGATTCATCACATCCTTTTGAGTAAGTATTGAGATAAGTTTCGACATCGTGGAGAATTTTTTCTTTAGATTGTTGATGAAGATACCCTTCTGCTAACAACAGCGCTAAACGCTGTTCGTATATTTTTTTAGCACGTGCATCAAAGTTGCTTCTTTCTGTGACAATTGTACCGTTGCGGCGGTCGGTAATTAAATAGCCTTCTTCTTTTAAAAGATTGTATGCTTTGGAAACGGTCATGGGATTAACACCTAATTCATCCGCTAACATCCGCACAGAAGGAAGCAAGTCACCAGCTTTCAATTGCTGCTGCGCAATCCCTAAAATAATTTGATCACGTAACTGTTTGTAGATAGGTTCTTCTCCTAATGGATCAATTTCTAAAATCATTTTTCTCACCTCTTTGTATTACATGATATAATACAAATGATATAAAATCAAATTTTATTTATTGAAAAAATTGTTAAGTTATTTTGAACAATTGCAACAAAATTGCAACAATTATCCTGTATACTGAAATAAAGGAAAGAATTTTATAAAGGTAGGTGAAGTATGTGCCGACAAAAAGAAGAGATCCTTTTTTTGATAATGCTAAATTTTTATTAATGATTTTAGTTGTTTTTGGACATTTATTACAGCCCTTTATTGCTGAGGCAAAGTGGAGCAATGATCTGTACTTTACAATTTATACATTCCATATGCCAGCGTTCATTTTCATTTCAGGGTATTTTGCAAAATCGTTCGATTACAAAAAAGGGCAACAGGTACGTATTAGTTTTCAAAAATTTATTTTGCCATATATTTTATTTCAATGGCTTTATTCATTATTTTATTGGCTGATTGGTACAAATGATTCCTTTTCGTTTCAATTACATGTACCCAATTGGTCACTGTGGTTTTTAATTAGTTCTTTTTTTTGGCAACTTTCATTGTATTTTTTCCAAAAAGTTTCGCCTAAAGTGGGAATTACCGTCAGCATTTTACTTAGTCTGTTAGTAGGGTATTTACCTTTTATCGGTCGTGAGTTAACGCTACAGCGCACGGTTGTTTTCTTACCATTTTTTGTGATGGGCTACTATTTACAAAATGGTAGTGTGGAACGATTTGAAAAAATGAAAAATCGCAAGTGGTTGGCTTTAGCATTTGTAGGTGTTTATGGGTTAATTCATTGGATTGGACCTGTTAATAAATACATTTTCTTTGGTTCGAAACCTTATGAAGATTTCTTGAACTTTCCTGAGTGGGGCGCAATGGTGCGAATTGTGACCTTGGTATTAGGTTGTATAGGTATTTTGGCATTTTTTGCTTGTGTACCAACAAAAGAAACGTTTTATACTTCTTGTGGGAAATACACGATGGTTGCGTACCTCTTGCATGGCTTTTTTGTTCAAGGTGTGCGTGGCATTTCAGGGGATTTTATTCCATTCAACGGTCTAACATTAGTTTTAATTTTCTTAGCAAGTATCGGTTTAACCTACGTCTTGGCGAGTAAACCAGTGGGAGAAGCGTATGCTGGAATTGAACAACGAATGTTAGGAACGAATCGAAAAAGCAGATAGTATGGCATCGGTTGTTTTTCTAAAATAGGAGGAGTAGAATAAACACTAGAGTAAAGGAGATGTTAGTATGTCTGAAATTACCAAAGAATTAACGCAAAAATTTGCGTCAGACTTTAAAGACAATAAGAAACAACAGGCCTTACAACGTGGGGTCGTGAAAAATGGGATTCGTGCATCAGCTGAAAATGTCAGCGCACAAGTCAACAATGTCCCTGTATTTTCTGTAGATGTAAAAACAGGAAAAGTGGCTAATCAAAAACAATCTGGACGTTGCTGGATGTTTGCGGCATTGAATACATTCCGTCATAAAATGTTAAATCAATTTAATTTGAAAGAATTTGAACTCTCTCAAAACTATACTTTTTTCTGGGATAAATATGAGAAAGCCAATTATTTTTATGAAAATATTTTAGCGACTGCCAGTCAAGAATTAACTAGTCGAAAGGTTGCTTTTTTATTACAAACGCCTCAACAAGATGGCGGTCAATGGGATATGATTGTTTCGATTTTCCAAAAATATGGTGTCGTGCCAAAAACAGCGATGCCAGAAAGTAACAGTTCGTCTAGTTCACGTGAGTTAAATACGTATTTAAATAAAAAATTACGTAAAGATGCGTCTGTGTTACGTCGTTTGGTGGCTGATGGGAAAACGTCTGAAGAAATTCAAACGATTAAAGCAACCCTGTTACAGGAAGTATATAATTTTTTAGCAATTTCGTTAGGAACACCGCCAGAAACATTCGATTTTGAATATCGCGATGACGAACAAGCATATCACTTAGATCGTGGTTTAACGCCACAAAGTTTCTATGAAAAATATGTGGGCGTTAATTTAGACGATTATGTCAGCATTATCAATGCACCTACTACAGATAAACCTTACAATCAATCTTATACGGTAGAAATGTTAGGAAATGTCGTTGGTGGCAAAGAAGTAAAATACTTAAATGTCGATATGGAAATGTTTAAAAAACTAGCTATCGCCCAATTAGAACAAGGCGAATCAGTTTGGTTTGGTTGTGATGTCGGTCAATCATCCACACGCGATACAGGCATTATGTCTTTAGATGCGTATGATGTAAATGACTTGTTTGATGTTGACTTTGATATGACAAAAGCTGAACGTCTTGATTATGGTGAAAGTTTAATGACGCATGCGATGGTTTTAACTGGTGTAGACTTAGTTGATGGTCAATCAACTAAATGGAAAGTTGAAAATAGTTGGGGTGAAAAAGTTGGGGACAAAGGATTCTTTGTCGCAAGTGATGCCTGGATGGACGAGTATACGTATCAAATCGTAGTACGTAAAGATTTATTAACGGCAGAGCAACTAGCAGCCTTTGCAGCAGAGCCAACTGTTTTAGCCCCTTGGGATCCAATGGGCGCATTAGCATAAAGAAGAAAAGCAGTCGTGAGAACGACTGCTTTTTATTTATGATACGAAATAATTTGTAATTTGGATCATGGATTGACTGGTACTAAAACAGCTAAAGGAGATTAAACAGAAGTATAAAAATGAACAATCTATTTGTGCGTGATAAAATGTAGCAGTTGAGCAGCTTTTTATATAATTTCTTTGATAACTATATGGATTTTTTTTTACAAAGGAACCAATTTTTCTAAAAAACTATTTGGAAATAATATGAATATAAGTTCATGTATTAGACAATCGTTTCTTGCTTCGATATAATAATAACGTCACTAATGATTCTTTCACACGCATTTTCATTAGAGTGAACTGTTGGAGAATGGTCACTAGGAACCTTTACTTCCGTTGACGGACTTGTCATTTTCGCGTGAAAAAACAAAGGAGGAACACAAATGACAAATCTGCTCACAGTATTAATTATTCTTATTTTTGCTGCTATTTTATATGTCTTTTATCGGATGCAAAAGAAACATGTCAAATTCTCGACTCGAGTATTTACTGGTTTATTTGCCGGAATTATTTTTGGAGGTGCCTTACAATTAATTTGGGGAACAGAAAGCCCGATTGTAACGCAATCACTTGATTGGATTAAATTAGTTGGTAATGGATATGTTGCTTTATTACAAATGTTAATCATGCCCTTAGTTTTTGTTTCAATTGTCAGTGCGTTTACACGCATGAAAGAAAGTGGCAAAATTGGTAAAATTAGCTTTACAGTATTAGCAACGTTATTAGGAACAACTGCTATTTCAGCGTTAATTGGAATTGTCATGGTAATGGTTTTCCAATTAGATGGAGCAACTTTTACAGAAGGTGCAGCTGAAACAGCACGTATTGCGGAAATTACGCAACGTCAAGCTGAAGTTCAAAATTTATCGATTCCACAACAAATTTTATCATTTATTCCACGTAATGTATTTGCTGATTTAGCAGGAACACGTGCAACAAGTACGATTGGCGTAGTTATATTTTCTGCGTTTGTCGGAGTTGCTTATCTAGGAATTAAACGCAAATCACCAAAAGAAGCTGAATTTTTCTTTAATTTAATGGAAAGCTTGTATAAAATTGTCATGCGTATTGTAACCCTAGTGTTACGTTTAACTCCATATGGTGTGTTTGCATTAATGACGAACGTTTTAGCAACCAGTGATTTTAAAGCGATTGTTAACTTAGGCGTCTTTATCATTGCTTCGTATGCGGCTTTGATTTTAGTATTAATTGTTCATTCAATTATTTTAGCAAGTGTGAAAGTTAGTCCAATTACGTACTTCAAAAAAGCGTTCCCTGCTTTAAGTTTTGCGTTTACCTCACGTTCAAGTGCAGGTACATTACCAATGAACATTGAAACGCAACGTCGTGCATTAGGTGTGGATGAAGCGACCGCTAACTTTGCTGGAAGTTTTGGGATTTCAATTGGTCAAAATGGTTGTGCTGGTGTGTACCCAGCGATGTTGGCAACTATGGTGGCACCAACTGTCGGGATTAATATTTTTGATTGGCAATTTATCGTTATGTTAATTGCAATCGTGACAATTAGTTCTTTTGGCGTAGCTGGTGTCGGTGGTGGAGCAACCTTTGCTTCATTGATCGTATTAGGTGCAATGAACTTACCAGTAGCAATTGTCGGCTTAGTTATCTCTGTAGAACCATTAATTGATATGGCGCGTACCTTGGTGAACGTAAGTGATAGTATGGTCGCTGGTGTGGTAACAAGCTCTCGAATTAACGAATTAGATCGAAGCGTGTTAAATGATCCAAATGCTGTAATTAGCGGAAACGAATAATCAGAAGAGTGCGTGTGCTCTTCTTTTTTTTGTTAGGATTATGAACAAACAAGGAGGAATTGATTTGGCAACAAAATATACGACACCACATGATGTCGTCGCTTACGAATGTGATGTCAATGGAACTATGAAATTATCCACAATGATTGCTGTAGCGATTAAAGTTTCAGAAGAGCAAAGCAATCAATTAAATCGAGGATCAGATTTCGTTCAACAATTTGGATTGACCTGGATTGTTACAAATTATCAATTTTTTATTACTCGATTACCAAAAGCAGGCGAAAAAATTAATGTAACTACACAAGCACAAGAATACAATAAGTATTTCTGTTATCGACATTTTTGGATTACGACACAAGATGGCGAAGAATTAGTGCGTATAGCAACAATTTTTGCATTAATGAATCTTGAAACAAGAAAAATGAGTAGTGTACCTAGCGAAATTATCGAACCGTATGAAAGCGAGAAAATCACAAAAATTAAACGTTATCCTAAAATCGATAAAGTTGAACATGGAGTGAGTTTACCATTTCGTGTGCGTTTTTATGATATTGATGGGAATCAGCACGTGAATAATTCGATTTATTTTAATTGGATGATGGATGTGTTGGGCTATGATTTTTTAACGTCGCATGTACCAACATATCTGAATATTCGTTTTGATAAAGAAGTCGAATATGGTAATGAAGTTGAAAGTCATTATGAAATTCTACAAGAAGAAGGCATCAAAAGTCGTCATGAAATTCGGATTGGCGATCAAACTTATTGTGAAGCGCTAATTGAATGGCAAACAAAAGCTTAAAAAACTAGCTGAACGCTAGAGAGTGAAAACCTGCTGGATTGCAGGAGTAGTCACCCTATCGTTCGGCTAGTTTACTTTTATCCAAAATTTGGTCACAATCCCGTTTTAATGTTCCATAAAATAATGGAATTCTTCTGAAGTGAGCTGACTATTTTTAGCAATCAACAATTTAATTCGGGCTTTTTGACTATTAATACTATTGCAAAAGATAACGCCCATCTTTTGTAATTCACTGCCGCCACCTTGGTAATCATAGACTGGTTCAGCAATCCCGTTAAAGCAACGTGATACCAAAACAACAGGGATTTGTTTTGCTAACATTTTTTGAAGAGGAGGTAACGTTTCAGGGGGTAAATTTCCTGCACCTAAGGCCTCGATGACTAGACCGTCAATATCGGTTTGAACAAGTCCTTCAAATAATTCACCATGCATTCCGGCATAGGCTTTTACGATGGGAATTAGCCCATCTACCTTAGAGACATCCCAATGTGGTGTTTCGACAAGTCGTTGCATAAATAAAATTCGATTTTTGCTCACGAGGCCGATGGGACCTAATGTGGGCGTTCGGAAAGTTGCAACATTGGTCGTGTGGGTTTTTGTAACATAACGTGCAGAATGAATTTCATCATTCATTACGACTAATACACCTTGATGAATGGCTTCAGGACAGGCAGCTACACGAATGGCACTTTCAAAATTGTAGAGACCATCACTGCCTAGTTCGTTACTTGAACGCATTGCGCCAGTAATTACGATGGGGAGGTGATTTCCAATAGTTGTATCTAAAAAGAAAGCTGTTTCTTCTAAAGTATCTGTTCCATGCGTAATGACAACACTATCAATTCCTGCCAGTTTAGCCGCTTGAATCCGTTCTTTAATTTTTAACATATGTGTTGGCGTAATGTGTGGACTTGGAAGATTGAAGATATCTTCCACGATTAATTCAACATCCTCAGGAACATTAATTGTAGCGTCCATTAAAGGATTTGCTACATCTGGACTGACACCACCAGTTAAGGCATCTTCTTTCATGGCAATCGTGCCACCAGTATGGAGAACAAGTATTTTTTTCATATAAAAACCTCGCTTTTTTGACATGCAGTCTCAGTGTATCGTAAAGCTTAAAAAAAGGAAATTAAAACCACCAAAGAAAGAACTGTTGCGAAATAAATAAATTCTCTTTATAATTACTTTAACTTTCAAAAAGTAGGTGAGAGCATGATTCGCATCGGTTGTACGAGTTTTAAAGAACATACATATTTAACTGGAAAAAAAGAAACCACCCTTTATGAATACGCCGGCTATTTTCCTTTAGTTGAAATGGATACAGGCTTTTATTTTATTCCTTCGCGTTCCAATATTGAAGGGTGGCTGAAGCAAGTACCTGAACAATTTCGTTTTATTGTAAAAGTACAAAAAGTATTCACAAAGCATCAAGAATTGGAAGAAGGACAGACGCTAACCGAGCTAGCTGAGCAATTGAAAAGCAATATGGCACCGATGCTTGAATCGGGTCGTTTGTTTTGTTTATTAGCACAATTTCCCGCCACTTTTAAATGTACTAGAGAAAATGTGGATTATCTGCGGATTTTACGGCAATTATTTCAAGACTGGCCGATTGCAATTGAGTTTCGAGACCGTAGTTGGTATGAAGAGAAGTATATTGAAGGAACGCGTAATTTTATGAAAAACCATCGTTTCTCGTTAGTTGTTGTTGATGAACCTAAAAAATTATCCACAACAGTTCCACTCGATCCGTATGTAACCAATGAGGACTTTACCTTTTTCCGTTTTCATGGTCGCAATGATATGGGGTGGACTGCTACCGGACCGGATGCTCAAAAAGTTCGGACCAATTATCGTTACAATGCCGAAGAACTGACTGAATTACAACGTGCAGTCGAATCAGCTAAAGAAAAAAGTAAAGAAATAGCTGTGATCTTTAATAATAATGCTGGTGGCGATGCAGCAGAAAATGCCATAGAATTCAAACGTCGCTTAGATTTAGATTATGACGAATTGAATCCCAGTCAGTTAGAGTTATTCTAATGATAGAAGAGGTAGGTGAATAGATGATTAAAGCGATATTTTTTGATATTGATGGTACGTTGATTTCTACTAACGGTACCATATTAGATAGTACGAAACGAGCAATTGCGCAAGCTCAAAAAAATGGTATTTTGTGTGGGGTTTCTACTGGACGTGGACCAGAAAGTGTGGAGCGAATTGTTCGCGAATTGAATTTAGATATGTTTATTACATATAATGGTCAGCTGGTTTATACGAAAGATCAAACGATTTATGCACGCCCTTTTGAAAAAGCGGTGGTTGATGAAATTGTGGCGTATGCCGATAGAAATTCACGTCAATTAATGTTAGGCGGTCGATATCATATGGAAGGAAGTTTGACGATGCGTATCGGCCAATCAGGCTTTGTCCGTCGCATGATTCGTTTTGTCCCACGTTGGTTTCCGATTCGAGGGATGAAACTAGCATTACAGCGATACAGTCCGAATCGCCGTTCAAATCGGTATTCAAAGTTGGCAATTTTGAACGAGCCGATTTACCAATGTGTGATGCTAAGTGGTGAGTATGAGGTAGAAAAATTTCAACAAGCTTTTCCTCATTGTGATTTACAACGTTCTAATCCGTATACAGTAGATATCGTACCCAAGGGGGGATCAAAACTGCGTGGGATTCAATTTTTCTTAGCACATACAGGTATTGAATTGGCAGAAGCGATGGTTTTTGGTGATCATTGGAATGATATTGAGATGATTAAAGGAGTTGGAATTGGCGTTTCTATGGGCAATGGGAAGGAAGAGACGAAACAAGCCGCTGATTTTGTAACAGCGAGTAATAATGAAGATGGTATTGAAAAAGCATTACGTCATTTTCAGTTAATTTAGGAGGAAACATGAAACCATTTGAAATGACAGAAGAATTTCACCGCACATTTGATGCAAGGCAACCGGCTGTTCCTACGGCATTTAGTAAAGACGATGCATTGCACCGAGCAGGATTTAAAGCAGAAGAGCTGGTTGAATTTTTATATGCAGCTAGTGAGAATAGTCCAGAACTTTTCTCAAACTTAGTGGATGGACTCCATCAAGCAGTGGACCAAGCCCAAGAAAAGGTCTTAAAAAAAGAAAAAATTGTTGAGCCTTTAGTGGATCAAGTGGATGCTTTAATCGATGTATTATACTTCACGTATGGTTCCTTTTCATTGTTAGGTGTCGATCCTGAACCAATTATGGAAATTGTCCATCAAGCTAATATGGGGAAATTATTTCCTGATGGTAAACCTCGTTACGACCCAGTAACCAATAAGGTGTTAAAACCAGATAACTGGGAAGCGGACTATGCACCAGAAGCTAAAATCAAAGCAGAAATCGAACGACAACAGGTAATAAAAGAAAATCAGCGTCCTCAATAAGAAGGCGCTGATTTTTTATTTATTCAAAAAATGTGTAATACAACGTACGAATAGCATCGCGTTCACGATCTTTATGAATCCCAAACATAATACTTACTTCTGAAGAACCTTGGTTAATCATGTCAATACTAATTTTCTTTCTTGCTAAGGCAGCCGCACTTTCAGCCATTGTCCCAACGCGGTGTTTCATTCCTTCACCAACGACGACAACCATTGATAAGTCATGAGTAATGCGTAATTCATCAGGATCGATTTCATAAGCAATTTTACGTAATAATTCTTCTTCTAAATATGGATTTAATTGACTTGCACGTAAGATAACTGAAATATCATCAATTCCTGAAGGCATGTGTTCATAATTCAAACCAAATTCTTTGAAAATTTGTAACACACGTAAAGTGAAACCAACTTCACGGTTCATTAAATATTTACTGATATAAATCATGCTGAAGCCTTCGTCACTAGCAATACCAACCACTGGATTTTCTAAATCGGAACGTTCATTGGTAATTAAGGTTCCTGGATGTGAGGGGTTGTTTGTATTTTTGATGACCACTGGAATTTTTGCACGGTAAGAAGGCATCAAAGCTTCTTCATGGAAGACACTAAAACCAGCGTAAGCTAATTCACGCATTTCGCGATAAGTTAATTGCGTAATTGATTCTGGTTGATGAATATAGCCTGGATGAGCGGCAAAAATACCATCCACATCCGTAAAGTTTTCATATAAATCAACTTTTAATCCTGCGGCAACAATCGCCCCAGAAATATCTGAACCTCCACGAGAGAAGGTACAAACGTCGCCGTTTTCTGTATAACCAAAGAAACCAGGAACGACTAAAATTTCTTCACTATTTCGCCATTGATAAATGGCAGTATAAGATTTTGTCAAAATGCGGGCATTTTGTGGTTCATCAGACACAATCATCCCCAATTCTTTGGGGTTAACATAACGAGCTGCTAAGCCTTCCGCTTGTAAAATACCAGCAATTAATTTTGCATTGTTATCTTCACCACTAGCTAAGACAGTATCATAAAAATGCGGATTGTTTTCAACCGGCATATCAACTAAACTTTCTAAATCTTTATGGATTTGTTTTAACGTTTCTTCATTAATACCAAAGGCAGTCCCGATTTCTTGATAGCGTTCAAAAATGGCTTGAATGACTGCATCTGTATTTTCATCTGCTAGACGTTTTTGATATAACTTAACCAACAAGTCAGTGACCTTAATGTCTTCCGAGTAACGTTTACCCGGTGCTGAAACGACGATAAAGCGACGTGCAGAATCAGCTTTAATAATGTTAATAACCTTTTTTAATTGTTCCGACGATGCGAGGGAACTTCCTCCAAATTTTGCTACTTTCATGGCATTACTCCTAAATTCATGTTTTATATAGATTACAGTTTCAAAGAAAAGAAATCAAGCTTTTTTGTTTCAGAAAAAAAGTTGTGATTTTTTTAAGGGTTCTTAGTGATTGCTGTTTGTCTTTATGCTATAATTCAACTTAGATGTCTTTTGGCAAAAGAAAATGGGTGGTTCTTAATATCGTTTATAAATTTTGTGAGTCATCACGAATTGGCAAAAGTGGAACTTGGGAAATTGGAGGAACCTTAAATGGGAAGTAATTTAATCATTGGAATCGTCATTGCCATCATCGTTGTCGCAGCAGGTTTGTATGGAGCCGGTTTCTACATGCGGAAAAAGAATCAAGAAAAACTCGATCAGTTAGAAAAACGGAAAGAGTCCTTATTCGATTTACCGATTATTGAAGAAATCGACGAAATCAAAAAAATGCATTTAGTCGGCCAAAGTCAAAATACTTTTAGAGATTGGAACCAAAAATGGGCAGATATTTCAACACGTTCATTTTCAGAATTAGAGGGACAAATCTTTGAAGTAGAGAACTTGAACGAGACCTTCCGATTTTTTAAAGCACAAGCAGCCGTGTCAGAAGCAGAAGCAACCATGAACATTATGGAACAGGAAGTCCAACGTATCCGTGATGGGTTAAAAGAACTACGTGAGAGTGAAGAACGAAACTCTTTACAAGTTCAAAAAGCCCTAGATGTGTACGAAGAGTTAAAACAAAAACTTCGTGAGAACGGCGAAGCATTTGGTCCTGCTTATCCAGAAGTTCAAAAACAAATCAAAAGCATCGAAAATGAGTTCACGCAATTTGTGACATTAAATACGTCAGGAGATCCTGTAGAGGCCCGTGAAGTATTAGCGTCAGCCGAAAAGAATACGTATGAAGTAGAAGACTTAATGAATCGGGTACCAGTCGTTTTTGAAGAGCTGAACAAAGTATTCCCTTCACAACTGAAGGAAATTTCAGACAGCTACAAAAAAATGATTAACGACCACTATGTTTTCCCAGAAGAAAACTTCCAAGGAGACATCCAACGTGTCGAAAGACGAGTGGAAAATTCATTAGAAGACTTAACAAAAGTTGAAGTAGAAGTTGTTGAAATTGCCAATCGTACAACAGCAGAAGAAATTGATGGTCTATACGATGTATTAGAACGTGAAATCGAAGCAAGAAGATATGTGATGAAGAATGCTAAAGTTCTTACAGATTATATCGAACATGCTACTCGAAATAACCGTCAATTATTAATCGAATTAGATCATACTTCTCAAAGCTATGCGTTAAATCATAATGAATTAGGTCGTGCTCGTGGTTTCCAAACAGAAATCGAAGAAATTGCTCGACGCAATGAAAACATTGCGCCACAATTGGACAAAAACGAGATTCCTTATTCAGAACTACAAAACTTCTACAAAGATGCGTTTAAAATCTTAGATGACGTAGAAAGTCAACAAGTTGAAATTGATGATGCTCTTCGTGAATTACGTAAAGGCGAAAAAATTGCACAGGATAAAATCGACACATTCGAATTTAAATTGCGCAACTTAAAACGTTTTGTTGAAAAACAACGTCTGCCAGGTTTACCAGGAGAATATTTAGAATTCTTCTTCATGGCAACGGATCGTATTGAAGAATTATCAAAAGCGTTGAACAAAATTCGTGTGGATATGGAAGAAGTTAATAAATTAGTTGCTATCTGTGAAGAAGACTTAGAATTGCTTGATGAACGTACGCATGACTTAGTCGATGCTGCAGCCTTAACGGAACAAATGATGCAATACGCAAATCGTTATCGTCATTCACATCCTGAAGTAAAAGCTTCTATCGATCGTTCATTAGAATTATTTACGAACGAATATCGTTACCAAGATGCCTTGGATGAAATTGGCACGGCTTTAGAACGTGTTGAACCAGGCGCTTTCAAACGAATTGAAGATTTTTATTTCAACAATCGAGATTTAGTTTAATCAAAACAGCATTTGATGAAAATCAGATGCTGTTTTTCTTTTACAACCTTTTCAACTTGAAAGCAGAGATAGTAGCCGTTATAATAGGAAAGAATTTCAAATAGAGAGGATCATTGAACATGATTTATTTTGATAATAGTGCCACCACTCCGATTTTCCCTCAAGCATTAGATACATATTTAAAAACAAGCCAGCGAATTATCGGTAATCCATCAAGTTTGCATGATTTAGGGAACCAAGCCAACCGTTTACTGCAACAGGCCCGCAAACAAATTGCCGACCAGCTGAATGTGTCACCCAAAGAAATCTTTTTTACAAGTGGCGGAACAGAAGGAGACAACTGGGTTTTAAAAGGCACAGCTATTGAAAAAAGAGACTTTGGAAATCATTTGATTATTTCAAGTATTGAACATCCTGCGGTGAGTGAAACTGCTGCGCAATTGAAGGAACTGGGATTTGAGTTAAGTATTGCTCCAGTTACGCCAGAAGGTTTTGTTGATGTGGCAGCGTTAGAAAAATTAATTCGTAAAGAAACAATTTTAGTGTCTGTGATGGCTGTCAATAATGAAATTGGCTCAATCCAACCAATTCAAGAAATTAGTACAGTTTTAGAAAACTATCCTAAAATCCATTTCCATGTTGATGCTGTGCAAGCAATTACAAAAGTTGAGCAAAATCAATGGTTTACACCCCGTATCGATTTTGCGACTTTTTCTGCGCATAAATTTCATGGACCTCGTGGTGTCGGTTTTATTTACTGGCGTGAAGGCCGCAAGTTAGCTCCTTTAATGAACGGTGGCGGACAGGAAAGTAATCATCGTAGTGGGACTGAAAATGTTCCAGCAATTGTTGCAATGGCACGAGCATTGCGTTTAGCATTTGAGAAAAAAGTTGAAAAACCAGAACATGTTGCGCGTTTAAAAGGTTATTTATTAGAGGCGTTGCACTCGTATGAAAAAGTAACGGTCTTTTCAAAAGAGATAGACTTCGCCCCGCATATTATTTGTTTTTCATTGAAAGACATCCGTGGGGAAGTTTTAGTTCATGCCTTAGAAGAAAAGCAAATTTATACATCAACCACCAGTGCTTGTTCAAGTAAAAAACATCTAGCTTCCAGCACGCTTCACGCAATGAATGTTCCTAGTTCATTAGCCACTTCAGCGATTCGTATTAGTTTAGATGAAAGCAATACAATGGCAGAAGTGGAACAGTTTTTAATTGTATTTAATCAACTGTATCAAAAATTTTCAAAAATTAATTAAGGAGTTTTAACGTGAAATATACAGAAATTATGGTTCGTTATGGCGAACTTTCAACTAAAGGAAAAAACCGTCATGTTTTTATCGCGCGTTTAGCATCGAACGTAAAAAAAGCATTAATTGACTTTCCTCATGTCCGCGTGCATGCTGATCGTGATCGTATGCATTTACTTTTAAACGGCGAAGATAGTGATATTATTATCCCTAAATTACAAAAAGTATTTGGGATTCAAAATTTTTCGCCAAGTATTCGTGTTGAAAAAGATGTCGAAGTGATAAAAGCGATGGCACAAGATATGATGCGTGAAGTTTATACAGGAAAAGAAACGTTTAAAATCACCGCTAAACGTAGTGATCATGACTTCATCCAAACAAGTGGAGAATTGAATTTAACGCTAGGAAATGCAGTTATTGATGTTTTCCCAGAGATTAAAGCCCAAATGAAAAATCCTGATATCAATTTACGAGTGGAAATTCGTCGGGACGGTGCTTATTTATCATATGAAACGATTCAAGGTGCTGGCGGTTTACCTGTGGGTACAGGTGGTAAAGGTATGTTAATGTTATCTGGAGGAATTGATTCACCAGTTGCTGGTTATTTTGCCATGAAACGTGGTGTTGAAATCGAAGCTGTTCATTTTGCAAGTCCACCATATACGAGTGAGCAAGCATTACAAAAAGCCAAAGATTTAACTGCTAAACTCGCGCCTTATGCAGGTAGTATTCACTTTATTGAAGTTCCATTTACAGAAGTTCAAGAAGAAATTAAGAAAAAGGTTCCTCAAGGGTATTGGATGACGATTACGCGTCGTATGATGCTACGTTTAACCGATGCGGTACGTGAATTGCGTAAAGGATTAATCATTTTAAACGGAGAATCTTTAGGACAGGTCGCTTCACAAACCCTTCAAAGTATGGTTGCTATTAACGAAGTATCAAATACACCAATCATTCGTCCCGTAGCTACGATGGATAAGTTAGAAATTATTGAAGTGGCACAACAAATTGATACCTTTGAATTGGCGATTCAGCCATTTGAAGACTGCTGCACAATTTTCGCTCCACCGCAACCGAAAACACGTCCTCGTTTAGATAAAGTTCATCATTATGAAGAACGATTGGATATTGAAGGAATGATGGAACGTGCGCTAGCTGGCTTGAAGGTGGAAGAGATTACGCCTGAATCTGCTGAACAAGCGGATGAGTTTACTGATTTCTTATAAAATAACTACAAGAGACTTTTCACGAAGTCTCTTGTTTTTTTTAGAAGAACTTGACTAATGCTTGCACAACAACACATTGCATGGTAAACTTTTTATGTGAATACCTTAACAAAAAGGAGTTGGCATAGTGAAAGAGTATAAAAATAAAAAATTACCGCGCGCCACAGCAAAGCGTCTACCGTTGTATTTACGTAATTTAAAAATACTTGAGACAACTGGAGTTACTCGCATTAAATCAAAAGATTTCTCAGAAATTACACAGGTTCCTGCAGCGACAATTCGTCGTGATTTTTCTTATTTAGGAGAGTTAGGAAGAAGTGGTTATGGGTATGATGTTTCTTATCTAATTGATGTATTTAGTGATATTTTAGCAGCAGATGATGAAAAGCGAATTGCTTTAGTTGGTTTTGGAAATTTAGGAAAAGCTTTGGCTAAGAATAACTTTCGTCGCAATGATAATCTTGAAATCACATGTGTATTTGATAACAATCCTGAACTAATTGGTACAACAGTTGATGGTTTCTATATTTATGGAATGGATGAATTTAAGACAATTACTGAAAAAAATGGAGTGACGGTTGCTATTTCAACCGTTCCAAGTCAACATTCACAAGAAGCAATCGATACGATTGTTGAAGCAGGTATTACCGCTATTTTAAACTTCGCACCCGATCGCGTAACGGTGCCTAAAAATGTTAATATGCGCTATATTGACTTAACGACTGAGTTATTAACATTAATTTTCTTTGATAGCCATTATCAAAATCGTCCGTTAGTGGTAACTTCATAGGCAGATATTTTTGTAAAAATTCTATACTCCTTTATACTGAATTAGAAAGTTATTAAAGGAGTGGGAAGAATGAATATTACCCGTAAAGGTGAAGTACTAGAAGTACCTGGCACACAATTAAAGACTGGCGACAAGGCAGCAGATTTTTCATTGAAAGATTTAGGTGACAAGCAATATACCTTACAAAATTTTGCTGGTAAGCCAACGATTCTGTCGGTTGTTCCAGATATCGATACACGTATATGTGCGCTTCAAACAAAACGTTTCAACATCGAAGCAAGTCAAATTGAAGGCATCAATTTTGCGACGATTTCAAACAATACAAAAGAAGAACAAGCCAACTGGTGTGGTCAAGAAGGTGTGGAAATGGTTATGTTACATGATCCTGAAAACACATTTGGAGAAAGCTATAGTATTTTAATCCCAGAATTAAATCGTTATGCGCGTGTGATTTATGTGCTTGATCAAGAAGGCGTTATTCGCTATGAAGAAATTGTTCCTGAAATGGCGCAAGAGCCCGACTACGAAAAAGCACTTGCTGCTGCAAAAGCGTTAGTGTAAGTTGACTTTCAAAAAACTTCATTGTAGAATGAGTCCAGACGTAGAACAAGAGGAGTAGCTAGCGAACTGTTTTTAGAGAGAAAATCGTAGGGTGGAAGATTTTCAACAGCAACTAGTGAAGGTAGCTTGGGAGTTTTTGATTTGAAAGCAGAGTAGAATCAAACGATTAGTGACCGTTAATTCACTGTTGAGAGGTAGAAAATTTTCTACAATTTAGGTGGTACCGCGTAAATTTTACGTCCTAAGATGTGAGACATCTTAGGACGTTTTTATTTTGTAAAAAATTCAATCCACAGAAATGAGTGTGAACATTATGGCATTAAAATTTGCAAAACGTGTAGCAGACATTCAATCTTCAGAGGTCCGTGAATTATTAAAACTAACTGAACAACCAGATTTTATTTCATTTGCGGGTGGTTTGCCAGCACCAGAATTATTCCCTGTGGACGAAATTAAAAAAGTGAATGAAGTATTGCTAGAAAAAGATGGACAAGCTGCCTTGCAATACAGTACAACAGAAGGTTTTGAGCCTTTGCGTGAATGGATTGCTAATCGGATGAACCAACGCTTACAAACTAATTTTAACAAAGACAACATTTTAATTACGAGTGGTTCGCAACAAGCGATTGATTTAACAGGAAAGATTTTTCTTGATGAGGGAGACATAGTATTTTGCGAAAGCCCTACTTACTTGGCTGCCTTAAATGCGTTTCGAGCGTATGGATGTGAATTTGTTGAAGTTGCTACTGATGAACAAGGGATGATGATGGAAGATTTAGAAGCTAAAATCGAGCAGTATCCACATGCCAAATTAATTTATGTCATTCCGGAATTTCAAAATCCAACGGGGTTAAGTTGGGGATTAGAACGTCGTCAACAATTAGCCAAACTATCTGCAGAACATCAAATCCCAGTCTTAGAAGATAATCCTTATGGTGAGTTACGCTTTGAAGGAGAAGCATTTCCGTCTATTCGTCATTTTGACCAAGCAGGAACAGTTATCTGTACAGGAACATTTTCTAAAATTTTCTGCCCAGGATATCGAATTGGTTGGTTAGCTGCCGACGAAGAGATTTTACAACGGTACACAATTATGAAACAAGGAACAGATTTACACAGTAACACCAAAGCTCAACGGGAAATTGCCACTTATTTAGAGCTCTATGACATTGACACACACATTCATAAAATCCTTGAATTATATCGTCAACGCCGTGATACGATGCTCAGGAAATTGACGGAAGTCTTTCCGAAAGAAGTGCAATTCACTCGTCCAGAAGGTGGACTATTTGTTTGGGTAACTTTACCGGAACAGTTAGATGTCACACCGATTTTGCAAGATTGTCTAGCAGAAAAGATTGCCTTTGTTAGTGGTGAAACCTTTTATCCAAACAGCAAAAAACGCAATACCTTCAGATTAAATTTTTCCAATATGCCAGAAGATAAAATCGAACTTGGCCTTGAAAAAATGGGACGCGTTTTACAAAAATATCTAGAAAACTAGGAGGAACATCCATGTCAGAAAAAAATTTATCGACAAAGTATCAACCCCAAGAAGTTGAAGCTGGTCGTTATGAAGAATGGTTAGCAAAAGATTTATTCAAACCAAGTGGGGATAAAAAAGCTCAACCGTATTCAATCGTTATTCCACCACCAAACGTAACTGGAAAATTGCATTTAGGTCATGCGTGGGATACCACATTACAAGATATGATTATTCGCCAAAAGCGAATGCAAGGATTTGACACCTTATGGCTACCAGGAATGGACCATGCCGGAATTGCGACTCAAGCGAAAGTTGAAGAAAAACTACGCGAACAAGGAGTTTCTCGTTATGATTTAGGTCGTGAAAAATTTGTTGAACAAGTTTGGGATTGGAAAGAAGAATATGCTGGACATATTCGTGAACAGTGGTCAAAACTAGGCTTGTCGCTCGATTATAGTCGTGAACGTTTTACATTGGATAGTGGGTTATCTGATGCAGTTCGCAAAGTATTTGTTACGTTATACGAAAAAGAATTAATCTATCGTGGGGAATACATCATTAACTGGGATCCACAAGCACGAACAGCTTTGTCTGATATTGAAGTTATTCATAAAGATGTAGAAGGTGCTTTTTATCATATGACGTATCCGTTAGCTGATGGTTCGGGTGTTGTTGAAATTGCGACGACTCGCCCAGAAACGATGTTAGGTGATACAGCAGTTGCCGTTCATCCTGAAGATGAGCGCTATCAAGCATTGATTGGAAAAACAGTCATTTTACCATTAGTAGATAAAGAAATTCCCATTATTGCGGATGAATACGTAGAGATGGATTTTGGAACAGGAGTTGTAAAAATTACACCTGCTCATGATCCTAATGACTTTGAAGTTGGCAATCGTCATGATTTGCCACGTGTAAATGTGATGAATGATGATGGTTCCATGAACGAACTAGCGGGGAAATATGCTGGTATGGATCGTTTTGCTGCACGTAAACAAATTGTAAAAGATTTAGAAGCGTTAGATCGTCTAGTAAAAATTGAAAAAATGGTTCATAGCGTAGGACATTCTGAACGTACGGGAGTTGTCGTGGAACCACGTTTATCTACACAATGGTTTGTAAAAATGAAACCATTGGCAGAGCAAGCGATTAAAAATCAAGGAACAGAAGATGCAGTAGAATTTTACCCACCACGTTTCAATCAAACATTTTTACGTTGGATGGAAAATATTCACGATTGGGTTATTTCTCGTCAATTATGGTGGGGACATCAAATTCCAGCATGGTATCACAAAGAAACAGGTGAAATGTATGTGGGAATGGAAGCTCCAGCAGACAGCGAAAACTGGATACAAGATGAAGATGTGCTAGATACATGGTTTAGTTCAGCATTATGGCCATTCTCAACATTAGGTTGGCCGGATGAAAACAGTGAAGATTATCAACGTTATTATCCTAATAATACATTGGTTACAGGCTATGACATTATTGCTTTTTGGGTAAGTCGAATGATTTTCCAAGGCTTAGAGTTTACAGGTCAACGTCCATTTAATAATGTGTTAATCCATGGGTTAATTCGTGCAGAAGATGGACGTAAAATGAGTAAATCGCTAGGTAACGGAATTGACCCGATGGAAGTGATTGATCAATACGGTGCCGATGCATTACGTTGGTTCTTATCAAATGGTTCCGCACCTGGCCAAGACATGCGTTTTAGTTATGAGAAAATGGATGCAGCGTGGAAT
The DNA here is from genome assembly GCF_017426705.2 of Enterococcus sp. DIV2402. NCBI lineage: Bacteria > Bacillati > Bacillota > Bacilli > Lactobacillales > Enterococcaceae > Enterococcus > Candidatus Enterococcus lowellii. The sequence goes on from NZ_CP147251.1 coordinate 1,117,960, forward strand.
TTCATTAATAAAATTTGGAATGCGTCACGTTTTGTATTGATGAACGTGGAAGGAATGACAGTGGCTGACATTGACTTCTCTGGTGAAAAATCAGTTGCGGACCGCTGGATTTTAACGCGCTTAAATGAAACAATCGAAAAAGTAACCGACTTGTTTGATCGTTTTGAGTTTGGTGAAGCTGGTCGTCAATTGTATAACTTTATCTGGGATGACTTCTGTGACTGGTATATCGAAATGAGTAAAGAAACATTATATGGCGAAAATGAAGCTGCCAAACAAGTCAATAAGAGCGTCTTAGTTTATACATTAGACCAAATCTTACGCTTGTTGCATCCAATTATGCCATTTGTTACTGAAGAAATTTGGAGTCAAATTCCTCACGAAGGAGATTCATTAGTGGTTGCCGCTTATCCAGTTGTTCGTCCAGAGTTAACTGATGATACAGCAGCTAAAGGCATGGAAGTTCTAAAAGAATTAATTCGTTCTGTTCGTAATATCCGCTCAGAAGTGAATACGCCTTTATCTAAACCAATCACCTTGCTAATTCAAACAAGTGATGAGGCAGTGGATACTTTCTTAAAAGCCAATCAAAACTATATTGATCGTTTCTGTAACCCAGAAGAATTGACGATTACTAGTGATTTAGAAGCACCAGAATTAGCAATGTCGGCAGTTTTAACAGGAGCAACGATTTACTTACCGCTTGCCGGATTGATTAATATCGAAGAAGAAATTGCTCGTTTAGAAAAAGAATTGGACAAATGGAACAAAGAAGTGAAACGTGTTCAAGGTAAATTAGCGAATGAACGTTTTGTAGCGAACGCTCCTGAAGAAGTCGTTGCTCAAGAACGTGAAAAAGAAGCAGATTATTTAGAAAAACAAAAAGTCGTAGAAGAACGCATTGCGCAATTGCGTACAATTTAATTCATTAAAAAGAGTGGGATCATTATTCCACTCTTTTTTACCACAGGGAGAGTGAATATGAAGTTTAGATTTGCAGCTAAAGAAGATGTCCCGTTGATTTTAAGCTTTATTAAGGAATTAGCCGATTATGAAAATTTATTAGATGAAGTCGTTGCAACAGAAGCTGATTTAGAAAAATCGTTGTTTGCTCAAAAACGTGCGGAAGTTCTATTTGCACTCGTCGATGAAAAAGAAGTTGGTTTTGCTTTGTTTTTCCATAACTATTCGACTTTTTTAGGGAAAGCAGGTCTGTATTTAGAAGACCTTTATATCAAACCAGATGTTCGCGGACAGGGCATTGGAAAGCAGCTACTTAAAAAATTAGCGCAAATTGCTTTAGAACGTGACTGTGGTCGTTTAGAATGGTGGTGCTTGGATTGGAATCAAACAAGCATTGATTTTTATCTTTCTTTAAATGCGGAACCAATGGATGAATGGACGTCTTATCGATTAACAGGTGAGAACTTAAAGAAACTGGCAGAGTAAAAGAATTATTTGTTATAATAACCATAGAGGTGAGTAGTGTGAGAACAGTAGAAGAAGCAATTGAGTGGATTCATAGTCGATTACCTTTTGGTTCACGACCAGGGTTAGATCGAGTAGAAGCACTTCTAGCATTATTAGACCATCCAGAAAAGAAAGTTCCTGTTATTCATGTTGCTGGAACGAATGGAAAAGGCTCAACGGTTAGCTATTTACGGGCAATGATTCAAGAAACAGGTTTAACTGTGGGGACATTTACGTCTCCATACATTGAGAGTTTTAATGAGCGTATTGCCAAAAATGGTGTGGCGATTTCTGATTCAGAATTAGTTGCTTTAGTGGAGAAAATTAAGCCGCTTGTCGCACAATTGGATCAAGAAGAAGCAGTAGCCGGTATTACCGAATTTGAAGTGTTGACAGCTATGGCATTTGACTATTATGTGCAACAAGAAGTGGATATTGCGATTATTGAAGTAGGTCTTGGTGGATTGTTAGATAGTACGAACGTGGTTTCTCCAATGCTAACTGCAATCACGACAATTGGGATGGATCATACTGATATTCTAGGAGATACTTTATCAGAAATTGCTGCCCAAAAAGCAGGAATTATCAAACCTAAGATTCCTGTAGTTACAGGTAATATCCAATCAGAAGCCTTAGCAGTTATTGAACAAATTGCTGCTGAACAAGCAGCAAAAATATATCACTTTGATCAAGATTATCGAGTGGAGTATCGTCATCCGGATGCCCAATGGGGTGAAGTATTTGATTTTTATAACGAAACGGGTAAATTAACTGAATTGAAGACACCTCTATTAGGGAAGCATCAAGTAGAAAATGCGGGTTTGGCCATTCAATTATTTTATTTGTATTGTCAACAAGTCAAATTGCCGCTTAAAGAAAAATACATTCGCGAAGGTTTAAAAAAGACTTTTTGGCCCGCACGAATGGAACGCATTAGTGAACAACCACTTGTGATTTTAGATGGCGCCCATAATGAACATGCGATGAAACGTTTGATTGAAAATATGAACCAAGAATTTAGCAACTATAAAATTCATGTCTTATTTTCAGCATTAGAAACCAAGGAAATTAAAGGGATGATTCAACAATTATTGGAGCTACCAAATGCCGACATTTACATTACTACCTTTGAATATCCTAAAGCTTTACGTTTAGAAAAAAACTATCAACGAATAGATGAAAAACGACTACAAATTGCTTCATTGTGGCAATTTGGTTTAGCTGATATTTTAGAAAAAGCTGACAATGATTCCTTAGTTTTAGTAACAGGCTCTCTTTATTTTGTTTCTCAAGTACGACAACTATTACAGGAAATTCAAGGAGGAAAAAATGCGTAATTTACAAGGTGTTATTTTTGATATGGACGGATTGATTTTTGACACGGAGCATTTGTATTATCGCGCAACAAAAGAAATTGCCGATGAGTTAGCCATTGATTACGATATGGAGATTTATAAACAATATATCGGAGTTGGTGATGATGAAGTATGGGCAGCGTATCATGAGATGTATGATGACCTTCACGGCGAAGAAGTTATCGTAGAATTTATTGATCGATCATTTAATCGAACCATTGAATTATTTGAAGCTGGCGTTGCTGATTTAAAACCTGGTCTAACAGAAATACTCGACTATTTGGCAGAAAAACAAATTCCACGGATTATCGCTTCTAGTAACCAACGTCGTATTATTGATATTTTGTTGGAAAAAAATGGTTTGCAAGATGCGTTTGAACATATTGTTTCGTTTGAAGATGTGACGCGTGCTAAACCCGATCCACAAATTTTTGAAAAAGCACATCAATTTTTTGATGCACCAAAAGAAAATATTCTCATTTTAGAAGACTCTAAAAATGGTATTCTTGCGGCTCACAGTGCTGGAATTGACGTAATTATGATTCCTGATTTACTAGAACCCACTCCTGATTTAGTAGAAAAATCATTGGCAGTGTTAGATACTCTAGCCGATGTTCCTGGATTTTTAGAAAAATAAAAAGACGCTGAATGTGAAGCTCACATTCAGCGTTTTTGAGTTATTATGCTTTAACAACGTTAGTAGCTTGTGGACCACGATCTGATTCTTCAACATCAAATGTTACCGCTTGACCTTCTTCTAAAGTCTTGAAGCCGTCACCTTGAATTGCTGAAAAGTGTACGAATACGTCACTTCCATCTTCGCGAGTAATAAAACCAAACCCTTTTTCTGCGTTAAACCATTTCACTGTTCCTTGTTCCATTTCTAGTAACCTCCTCGTGCATAAGCACTCTTCAATAAATAGTTGTAACATTGCTCGTGTACGTTAGAGGTGTAACAATTTGTTTCAACTTCTACTACCAAACAAGATTACAAATTTATTCTACACTTGCAGTTATTTTTTTGCAAGCGTTGTTATTAAAATTCATTCCAAAAACCTTCTTCACGTAAACTAACATAACTTTCATTGCCAATAATCAAATGGTCTAATAATTCAATACCCATCAGCTCGCCACATTGTTTAAGGCGTTGGGTAAACAGTCGGTCGTTCTCCGACGGTTGTGGTGCGCCACTCGGATGATTATGTGCGCAAATAATTCGTGCAGCGCTGCAACGGACAGCTTCTCGGTAAATTTCACGAGGATGAGCAATACTTTGATTCAGTGATCCGATAAATAAGGTCTTGCGGTGGGTAATTTCATTTTTTGTATTCAGATACAAACAGACTAAATGTTCTTGATGGTAATCTTTATATTCTTCAATTAATTGCTGTGCCAAACCGTAACTTGATTGGACTTTGCCATATTTCGGTTGTCTGGTTTGATGGATTCGGCTGCCTAATTCCATCATCGCCTTTAATTCAATTGCCCGAATTTGTCCAACTCCACGTATTTGTTGTAGCTCATTAAGACTCGCTGATTTTAATTCATACAAATTGGGAAATGCAGCTAAAATTAAGCCTGCTAATTCTAAGACATTGTAAGGTTTCGAACCTGTACGTAATAAAATTGCCAGTAATTCTTGGTCAGATAAAGCTTTCTCTCCAAAATCAAGTAATCGTTCACGTGGTCGTGAACTTTGAGGAACCATTGTGTGTTTCTCCATAAAAAAACTCCTTTGCGTAGTATCATTGATAAATACGCAAAGGAGAGCTTATTTTATTCTTCATCTAAAGTCATAATCATAGATAATATCATTGGATGACGTTCTGTTTTTTCGAATAAGAATGGTTGTAGTGCAGCTGACATGGCTTCGCGCAACTTGTATTCGTTACAGTCAGACTGACTTAATGCTTCACGTAAGGCATGGAATAAGATACTTTGGCCTTCGCTAATCATTTCACCTGATTCACGCATATAGACAAATCCACGAGACAAGATATCTGGCCCTGCCAAGATTTCTTTTTTCTCAATATCAACTGTCGCGACAGCTAATACTAAACCTTCTTCAGAAAGAATGCGACGGTCGCGTAAAACGACATTTCCAATGTCACCAATACCGCTACCATCTACATAGACATCACCGGCATTGAAATGACCTGCAAGACGCGCAGTATCTGGTGTTAAAGCGAGCATATCGCCATTTTCCATGATAAAGCAATTTTCTCTAGGAACACCAGTATCTTGAGCTAATTGGGTATGGATTTTTAACATACGAAATTCACCATGAACCGGCATAAAGAATTTTGGTTTCATTAACCGTAACATTAGTTTTTGTTCTTCTTGACCACCGTGGCCGGAAGTGTGGATATTGTTTAATTTTCCATGAATGACTTTGGCACCCGCTTCTAGTAACAAGTTAATCAAATGATTGACGCTTGTTGTATTACCTGGAATAGGTGAGCTTGAAAAAATAACTGTATCATCAGGATGGACTTGAATTTGGCGATGCGTTCCGTTGGCAATACGACTTAATGCCGCCATAGGTTCGCCTTGAGAACCGGTACATAAAATCATCGTTTCATTTGCTGGTAAGCGATTGATTTCGCTTGCATCCACAAAGGTACCCTTAGGAACTTTGATATACCCTAATTTTTGTCCATTGACAATGGCATTTTCCATACTACGCCCAAAAACGGCAATTTTTCTACCTGTTGCTACCGCTGCATCCGCCGCTTGTTGCAAACGGAAGATATTGGAAGCAAAGCTGGCAAAAATAATTCGTCCTTCGATTTTCTCGAAAATTTTGATAATTGAAGCACCAATGGTTTTCTCTGATTTTGTGAACGTTGGAATTTCGGCGTTTGTACTGTCAGATAATAAACAAAGAACGCCTTCTTCACCAATTTTTGCCATTTTATGCAAGTTTGCTGGTTCACCAACTGGCGTAAAATCAAATTTGAAATCCCCAGTTGCCACGATATTACCACACGGCGTTTTAACAACAACGCCTAACGCATCGGGAATACTGTGTGTTGTACGGAAGAAACTCACAGAGGTCTTTCTAAAGCGAATGACTGTATCTTCATGAATTTCGTGTAGTACTGCGTCACGTAGTAAGCCATGTTCGTCTAGCTTGTTGGTAATCAATGCCAACGCTAACGGACCTGCGTAAATAGGAATATTTGCTTGTCTTAATAAGTAAGGAATACCGCCAATATGGTCTTCATGTCCATGTGTGACAATTAATCCTTTGACTTTTTGTAAGTTTTGGACGATATAGCTGTAATCAGAAATCACGTAGTCAATCCCAAGGAGCTCATCTTCGGGGAATTTAATTCCCGCATCAATCAAGATAATCTCGTCTTGAAATTGCACCCCATAACAGTTTTTTCCGATTTCTCCTAATCCTCCAATACCGAAAACACCAGTCTCGTTGTTTTTAAGAGATACTTTCATCTTAAAACTCCGTTAGTTGGAAATCAGCATTCTCTTTTTCATATTCTAAGTGATTTCCATCTAATTCGTAGACAAGTTCGATATTATATGGGGTATTGTCTTCAACTAGTTGGCGTGCATCTACAGCGCTGTCTGCTTCGATATATAACACGTGCGTTTGTTCTCTTTTTGGATTGCGTTCTTTTGTTTCTTGGTAAAAAACTTTATAAATCATGTATTTATCTCCTTTATCTGCCTAGAGCAGTTTGTTATTATTTTGACGCTTGAATTCTTACGCGCAACAAACTTGCGGACTTCTTAAAAGAAGACCTGCATGCAAAAGAAACCCTTTTGAAATAAGATGTTTTTTTCAGACATAATGTGAGAAAAAAAGAGAAAGCCTCGTCTTTGCTTTCCGAATGTATAACATAAAAATTCAACCGATTCTATCGTTAGCACGATCTTTTCTCCTAGTTTATCACACAACTTCGAATAAGTATAGAAAGTAAGCGAGTTGAAAAGGTTTGTAAAAAGAATTATTCGGGAAGTTTTTTTAAATAAAAAGCTTGAAAAATTAAAAGATGATGAAAAGAGAGCGGAATTTACTGAAAGTTATTAGATCAAAGTTTTTTTAAAAAATAGAGTGTGCTATATTTAAAATAAGTGTTCATTTAAGGAGGGAATTATTTTGAAGCTAATGTTACGTTACACGATGAAAAATAAAAAGCTACTTATCATGAATTTCATCTGTGTCTTTGGATTTATTTTAATAGAGCTTGGTCTGCCAACACTTTTAGCACGTATGATTGATATCGGAATTGTCAATAACGATGCTGATTATGTAAAAAGAATCGGGTTTGCGATGATTGGGATTGTTATTGTCGGAATCATTATGAATATTTTATTAGGATACTTTACCACTCGTATCACGACAAATATGACAGCTGATATCCGTGACGATTTATTTAAAAAAATTCAAACGTATTCGCATAACGAATATGAGCAAGTGGGTGTGTCGTCATTAATTACTCGGGTAACCAATGATGCGTATCAAATTATGTTGTTTATGCAAAATATTTTGCGTATTGGTTTTATGGCACCCATGATGTTTGGGATGAGCTTGTATATGGTTTTACGTACCAGTCGCAGCTTAGGATGGTATGTGTTAGGGGCATTACCATTTCTGTTAATTGGTGTGGTGCTGATCGCACGTATCTCTGAACCCTTATCTACAAAGCAACAAAAAAATCTGGATCGGATTAATGGCATTTTACGAGAAAATCTATCTGGGTTACGGGTTATTCGTGCGTTTGTCAATGAGAAATTTGAAGAAAGACGCTTTGAAAAAGTGAACGAAGCCTATACATCAAGTTCTAAAAGCTTGTTTCGTTTAATGGCGGTCGCTCAACCAGCATTTTTCTTTTTGTTTAATATCGTGATGGTATTAATTATTTGGAGCGGTAGTTTACAAATCGAAGCGGGGCAATTGCAAGTGGGAGATTTGATTGCCTTTATTGAATATATTTTCCATGCGTTATTCTCCTTTATGTTATTTGCAACAGTGTTTATGATGTACCCACGAGCAGCCGTTTCTGCCAATCGTATTCAAGAAGCCTTTGATATTGAACCGATTATCAAAGAAGAAACAGAGGGTGTGAAAGAGACGGCAACCAAAGGCTACATTGAATTTAAAAATGTCACCTTTGCATATCCTGGACCCTCACAAACACCAGTTATTCGTAATATCAATTTTACGGCAGAACCAGGTGAGACAGTAGCTTTTATCGGAAGTACCGGGAGTGGGAAATCTACATTGATTCAGTTGATTCCGCGTTTTTATGATGTGAGTCAAGGACAAGTCTTAATTGATGGTGTAGATGTTCGTAACTATAATTTAGCTACTTTGCGTCAAAAAATTGGTTACATTCCTCAAAGGGCCTTACTGTTTTCTGGAACAATTGCTGACAATTTACGATATGGTAAAGCAGATGCAACAGTGGAAGAAATGGATCGAGCCGTTGAAATTGCGCAAGCGACAGAATTCATTTCCCGTTTGTCAGAAGGTTATGACACACCAATTGCTGAAGGCGGTTCTAATTTTTCTGGTGGACAAAAACAACGTCTGGCAATTGCTCGTGCGATTATTCGCCGTCCGGAAATTTTTATTTTTGATGACAGTTTTTCTGCGTTAGACTATGCCACAGATGCTAAATTACGTGAACGTCTACGCCGAGAAACTACAAAATCAACAACTTTAATTGTGGCGCAACGTGTGGGAACAATTATGCATGCAGACAAAATCATTGTTTTAAATGAAGGGGATGTTGTTGGCATAGGTACACATAAAGAATTATTGGAAAACTGTTCGATTTATTACGATATTGCAGCTTCACAACTATCAGAGGAGGAATTAGCCAAATGAAATCTTTTGCTTCCTTGAAACGTTTAGGTTACTATATCAAACCATATAAAATTAGTTTTATTCTAGTCTTATTTTTTACCGTAGCAACAGTTGGTTTTAATGCAGCGATGCCTTATGTAACTGGTTTACCGATGACAGAAATTGCTCGAAACATTGCGAATGGTGACTCATTAAACTTCGATTATATTTGGAAGACGTTAGTTTGGTTGATTTTAGTCGGAATTGGTTATACGATTTCGCAATTATTGGCCGGAGTGTTGATTACCAATGTAGTACAATCTTCTATGAAGGATTTACGTCGGGATATTGATGAAAAAATTAATCGATTACCTGTTTCGTATTTTGATACTCACAAACAAGGCGATGTATTGTCGCGTGTAACAAATGATGTCGATGCGGTTAGTGGTGCGATGCAACAAGCCTTAATTGGTATGGTTAATGCTATTTTAAGTATTATCATGGCAGTCATCATGATGTTTTATATCAATACGTATATGGCATTGTTGGCGATGGTTATGATCCCAGCTTCGTTGTTCATTTCTCGTTACATCGTGTCAAAATCACAAAATTATTTCAATAATATGCAAAATGCGTTAGGCAATATGAACGGTTATGTGCAAGAAAATATGACAGGCTTTAGCGTATTGAAAGTCTATGGACGTGAAGAAGAAACGCTAGAAGGCTTTAAAAAAGTCAATCATGAATTGAAAAAATATGGATTTAAAGCGTCCTTTATTTCTGGTCTAATGATGCCTTTAGTTCAATTAACAGCCTATTTGACCTATATTGTTATTGCAGTCTTGGGAAGTTTTTACGTGATGGGCGGCGTGATTGTTGTTGGGCAATTGCAAGCGTTCATTCAATACATTTGGCAAATTAGTCAACCAATGGGGAACATTACTCAATTGTCAGCATTGTTACAAAGTGCTTCAGCAGCCTCAACTCGTGTCTTTGAAATTTTGGATGAGTCTGAAGAACCAATCAATGCGACAGATATTCCACTTCCTGAAAAAATTGAAGGGAATGTTACCTTTGAACATGTGAGTTTCGCTTATACACCGAAAAAACCATTGATTGAAGACTTGAATTTTTCAGTGAAAGCTGGACAAACGGTGGCTGTTGTTGGACCTACAGGAGCGGGGAAAACTACACTAATCAATTTATTGATGCGCTTTTATGATGTGAATGCTGGTGCGATTAAAATTGATGGAATTGACACGAAAAAAATGTCTCGCAGTGATGTTCGCTCCCTTTTTGGGATGGTATTACAAGATGCCTGGTTATATGAAGGAACTATTTCTGATAATATTCGTTTTGGGAAATTAGATGCAACGGATTATGAAGTAGTCGATGCGGCTAAAACAGCGAATGTCGATCATTTTATCCGTACAATGCCTGAAGGATATGATATGATTATCAATGCTGAAGGTGATAACATTTCTCTAGGTCAAAAGCAATTAATGACAATTGCTCGGGCGGTTATTTCTGATCCGAAAATTTTAATTTTAGATGAAGCAACTAGTTCCGTTGATACCCGACTGGAAGCCTTAATTCAAAAAGCGATGGATAAGGTAATGGAAGGACGGACAAGTTTCGTTATTGCCCACCGTTTGTCGACAATTCGTGATGCGGATTTAATTTTAGTGATGGATCAAGGTTCGATTATTGAACAAGGAAACCATGAAACTTTATTAGCGCAAGGCGGATTTTACGCAAACCTATACAACAGTCAATTTTCAGAAGAAGCTGAATAACTATAAGAGCCTAGTGTCTTTTAGATGCTAGGTTTTTTGTATGTAAATAATTCTCGAAAGGGAGTTTCTTTTTGCCCACATTTCCTGTAAAGTAAGGAAGAGACTTAGCAGGGGAAGGGTTACAAAAGTGAAAAAATGTGTGTTGAAATTAGGTGTAGTGGTGAGTGTGGGGATTGGTTTATTTTGGACCGAAGGAGTTAGTCCACCTTTTGCAGAAATGCAATGGGTCAGTGCCGATGAGAGGGACTATGAATATGTGAGTGTGACTGGTAATAATGTCATCCTCTATAGTGATTATGGAAAAACAATTAGCTCAGCGAAAGTCACTGCCAATCAAACCTTTCACGTCAAAGAAAGTGAAACAAAAGGCATTATTACGTATTTAGGATTATACGATGAAGATGAATTTGTGGGATATATCGATGCTTCGCAAGTGACACCAGCAGTTGGCCCAGAAGGAATTGAAAAAATTGTTCGCCAATATGTAGAGGTTGTTGTTAACACGGCTATCTATGAAGATTTTGATTGGACGACTACCAGTGATACTAGTCTTTTAATTGGAAAAACGTACAAAGTTAAAAGTTTGTACCATCATTTGAATGGTGAAATCTATTTATCTGTGTACGATACTGCAGATAATTGGGTGGGTTACGTCGAACAAGGAGCAACTATTTCAAGTACTCGAGAAGCTTTCCAAAAAGATGCGGCAGTCGTGGAAGAAGTCAAAGAAAAACCAATAACTGATAAAACGCAGGAAAGTGCAACAATTGCCTCAAATGAAACAAAAGACACCACACAAGTGCCAGAGACCACTACAACAAGTGCAGAAACAGAGAGTTCAGAAACAACCGATTCAGCAACTGAAGATAGTGTTACTCGTTCACCGGCAGAAGATCGAGGAACAATGGAGGAAGAAATTGCTAGTGTCGCTAAAAATACAGACAAACACTTTATTACAGGGACAAGTATTTTACCTGCATTGACATCACCTGTCAAAAAAGCCAATAATGTGACCGTTAAAGATGACACAAGACGCGTCAATGCTACATCAACTTCGGAAACAATTACGTGGGCAGACAATGCTTCGTTTATTAAAGCCATTGCTCCGTCTGCTCAAAAACTAGCCGATCAATATGGCTTATACCCATCAGTTATGATAGCACAAGCAGCTTTAGAATCAGGGTTTGGCGCTAGTAAATTATCAAAAGAGGCTAACAACTTATTTGGAATCAAATTTTCTAGTGGGGATGAAGGAAAGTTCGAGAAATATGATATTCCTTCTGATGAGTTTATTAATGGGGTACGCGTGACTTTGCCAGCATCGTTTAGAAAATACGCAACGATTTCTGATTCACTATTGGATAATGCTAAATTATTAGCCAATGGCTTAAGTTGGAATGCTAAATTTTATCAAGGAACATGGCGGAAAAATGCTCGTACGTATCAAGAAGCTACCCAGTCCTTAACTGGAAAATATGCAACGGATCCAAACTATCATACGAAATTAAACCAGCTAATTGCGACATGGGATTTAACAAAATACGATTAAAAAAAGCGCTGGGACACTACGTCCAACGCTTCTAATGATTAACGATTGGTCATTACTTCGTCGATTAAACCATATTCTTTTGCTTCTTCAGCCGACATAAAATTATCACGATCGGTATCTTTTTCAATTATTTCAATAGGTTGACCCGTGCGTTCAGATAAAATTTTATTTAAGCGTTCACGCGTTTTTAAGATATGACGAGCAGCAATTTCGATTTCTGTTGCTTGTCCTTGTGCACCGCCTAATGGTTGGTGAATCATAATTTCAGCATTTGGTAATGCAAAACGTTTACCTTTAGTACCTGCTGTTAATAAGAAACTTCCCATTGACGCAGCCATCCCCATTACGATTGTTTGTACATCTGCTTTAACAAAGTTCATTGTATCGTAAATTGCTAGACCAGCTGTTACGCTACCTCCAGGAGAATTGATGTATAAGTAAATATCTTTTTCTGAGTCTTGCGCATCCAAGAATAATAATTGAGAGATGATTGAGTTAGCAAGGTCATCGGTTACTTGACCGCTCAACATGATAATACGATCTTTTAATAAACGAGAGTAAATATCATACGCTCTTTCTCCACGAGATGATTGTTCAATAACTGTTGGGATTAAATTCATTTAAAAATCCTCCTTTAATTCTGGCTATTTGATAAAATATTGGGTAGTCTTGCGACATCCTAAGAGTTTTATCTATTAGATATTATACATACAAGGTCAATAAAGGTCAAATGTAAAAACTTGAGTAAAATAATCAAAAATATGTTAAGATTCATCTAAAGAATTTAAAGGAGGAACAAACATGGAAATATTTTTCGTTGGAATGGCTGGCGTAATTGTAGGTGCCATTGTTACAGCGATTGCCTTTAACTTGCAAAGCCGCTATGACGATCGAAAAGAAGAGCGTCGTCGACAATTAGAACATAAAGTAAAAGAAATTGAGATTTTGATTTTACTAAATAAAAAAATTATTGAAATTTTAGAAAAACGAATTGGCACAATGGATAAATACGTCAGTTTTGATGTGTTTGATGATTGTCATATAACCGTAGATGATTATATTTATTTACAGTCATTTGCGGCACAAAATAGCTTTTATTTACCAAATTATTTTTTAGAAGAATTTTTCAAAAAAATTGCGACACGCAGAGTTGTACTTTCACCCGAACAAGTTGTGGAAGTTGGTGGGTATACCTTTAAAGGTGGACGTGTTTTGATGGAAAACTTTTCAGATCAACTAAAAGAAATGGTTTACGAACGCAAAGTTCAATTGCAAAAAATGACAGACAAACCAATGACTTATTTCTCAAACACGTTGTAATCAAAAGAAGAGATTGACCTGTAAAAAGGCTTCTCTTCTTTTTTTGCATCTCCCTTTATTCATGGTACAATATGACTGATTGGAGTGAAGAAATCATGCAAATTTTTGCCCATCGTGGAAGCAGTGGCACACGACCTGAAAATACGTTGCCAGCCTTTGCTGAAGCCGTACGCATTGGTACTGATGGCATTGAATTAGATGTGCAATTAACAAAAGATCAACAACTGATTGTCATGCACGATGAGACAGTCGATCGTACCACTGATGGAAAAGGTGCAATTATTGATAAAACATTAGCAGAGATCAAAAAACTAAATGCCGGTAGTTGGTTTAATGATCACTATTCTTCAACAAAAGTACCGACATTAAAAGAAGTTGTCGATTTATTGGTTGCGCGCAATTACCGAGGAATCTTAGGAATTGAATTAAAAACGGATAAAGAAGCGTATCCAGGAATCGAAGACAAAGTATCTGAGCTAATGACGAGTCAACAGTGGCCATTCACTTATTGGTATAGCAGTTTCAACGTAAGTACCTTAGAGAGAATTCATGTACTGGAACCGACTACACGAATTGATTTTATTATGGATAAATCAGATAGTACGCCAATAACATTGGAGCGACCATTTATTCAAGGCATCCATCCTAATATTGAATGGGTATGGTCACATGATACAGAAATTCCAGAGTTTTCATTAGCCGTTCGACCGTGGACCGTAAATACAGAAGAAGAAATAAAACGTTGCATGGATTGCCAAGTAACAGGAATTTTTACCGATTTTCCTGAAATGGCAATGGCTGTGAAGCGCAGTTATCGGGGAAAAAAATGAAAAAAGTGTTAGTGATTGTAGGGCCGACTGCTGTTGGTAAAACGGCGTTAAGTATTGAATTAGCTAAAAAATACAATGGAGAAATTATTAGTGGGGACTCGATGCAAGTCTATCGAGAACTGTCTATCGGAACAGCTAAAGTAACTGAAGCCGAAAAAGAAGGAATTCCTCATTATTTAATTGATGTTCGTGAGAAAGAAGAGGCTTATTCCGTCTCGGAATTTCAAAAAGAAGCACGTATTTGGATTGAAGATATTCATCAACGAGGCAAGTTGCCCATTGTTGTTGGCGGAACGGGGTTATATATTCAAGCCTTGCTTTATGATTTTCAATTAGGTGGCAAACAAGAGAACGATAATCCGGCTGTTCGTTTGAAATACGAACAATTTGCACAGGATTATGGAAAAGAAGCCTTATGGCAGTTATTACAAGAAACTGATCCTTTAGCAGCCGAAAAAATTCATTTTAATAATCAGCGTAAAGTGATTCGAGCGTTGGAAGTTTTTGAAACAACAGGTGAGAGTATCACTGCGCCTAAAGAAGAACCCCAACGTTTATATGATTATTTTTTAATTGGTCTGACAACTGATCGTGAATTATTATATCAACGTATCAATCAACGTGTGGATCTGATGATGGCCAATGGCTTACCAGAAGAAGCTACAAAAATCAAAGACATTCCAAAAACACAAGCAGCATTAGGAATTGGCTACAAAGAATTTTTCCCTTATTTTCAGGGACAGGCTACGTTAGAAGAAGTCGCAGAAGAGATTAAATTACATTCTCGTCGTTATGCCAAGCGTCAGCTTACTTGGTTTCGTAATCGTTTAGCTCCTTATTGGATTGATTTGGTGCAATATCCAGAGACCTTACCAGAACTAGAAAAAACAATCATACAATGGTTGGAGGTGAAAGAATGACCACAGAACGAGTGATTTTAGTCGGAGTTGAAACGGAAGAAAACTACAAAAATTTTGAAGAATCAATGACGGAATTAAAAAGTCTAACAAAAACAGCTAATGGAGAAGTCGTTTTTTCTTTAACACAACGACGTCCGCAAGTTGATCGTCAAACACTTGTCGGAAAGGGGAAATTGGAGGAGCTAGCTCAACTAGCCGATGCCCATGAAGCAGATTTGATTATCTTTAATCATGAGTTAACGCCACGTCAAAGTCAGTTAATTGGCGATGCAGTAGGCGTTCCTGTAATTGACCGTGTGCAACTAATCTTAGATATTTTTGCAATGCGTGCCCGTTCTAAAGAAGGTAAACTGCAAGTTGAATTGGCGCAATTAGATTATTTATTGCCTCGCCTAGTTGGCCAAGGGAAAAACATGTCACGATTAGGTGGCGGAATTGGTACAAGAGGTCCAGGTGAAACCAAATTAGAAACGGATCGACGACACATTCGTAATAAAATTACGATTATCAAACGCGAATTAAAAGAAGTCGCTGCTCATCGAGAACGGACACGCCAAAAACGAAAAGACAATCAGACGTTTCAAATTGGCTTAATTGGTTATACAAATGCTGGGAAATCGACTATTTTAAATATTTTAACGAGTGCGCAAACCTATGAACAAGATCAATTGTTTGCCACTTTAGATCCATTAACCAAAAAATGGCGATTACCAGAAGGTTTTGAAGTGACTGTAACCGATACAGTTGGTTTCATCCAAGACTTACCTACACAATTAATCGATGCGTTCCATTCAACTTTGGAAGAAAGTCAAGGAATGGATTTGTTGCTTCATGTAGTAGATGCTAGTGCTGATAACCGACAACAGCAAGAAGAGACCGTTTTACAGTTAATGAATCAACTAGACTTAGGGAGTTTGCCCATGTTAACCGTCTATAATAAAGCCGATAAAATTGATGATCATCAATTTGTGCCAACTTTATTTCCTAATGTTTTAATTTCTGCGAAAAGTTCAAAAGGGAAAGAACAGTTGATTCAAGCTATTAAATTAGCCATTATGGAGAGTTTAGAACCATATACGTTATCGTTGCAGCAAGATGAAGGGAAGTTATTAAATCGGTTGAAGCGAGAGACGTTATTACTGTCGTCTGATTATGAAGAAGAGACACAGACATACCTCTTAAAAGGCTTTGCACAGCCTGATTCTTATGCTATTCGTCAGATGAATTAATCCAAGCAATCTAAGAAAGATTCCCTTTCTTAGATTGTTTTTTATTTTGGTCTAGTTCACGGGAGAAGGAAGAAAAAATTGACTTGTTATGTAAGAAAATGTAACATAGAGGGTTGACAGATGAGAGAAGTCTTGCTATATTTACTCTAGATTCATCAGCAATTCATTAAACAGAAGAGAGGAGAGACGCTATGCGAGAAAAAGAACTTCGACGTTCCATGTCAGTTTTTCCAATTGGTACAGTTATGAAACTAACTGATTTGACCGCACGCCAAATTCGTTACTATGAAGAACAAAATTTAATTCATCCAGAACGAAGCGAAGGCAATCGCCGAATGTATTCGTTAAATGATATTGATATTTTGTTAGAAATTAAAGATTATCTCTCTGACGGATTGAATATGGCTGGAATCAAACGAGTTTATGAAATGAAAAAAGCAGAAGAACAAGCAGCTCGAGATAAACAACCGCTGACAGATAAAGATGTTCGCCGTATTTTTTATGATGAGATATTATCTCAAGGTGGATTAAATCATTCACAACATTTTCCGAATGGACCACATTTATAATTATTGACAAGCGCCACACTTAAACAAAAATAAAGGACGGGATTATTATTATGCCAAGAGTGGAATACACTTCAGAACAAATTAAACAAATTGCACAAGAAGAAAATGTACGCTTTTTACGTTTGATGTTTACAGATATCATGGGAACAATCAAAAACGTAGAAGTTCCAATTAGCCAGTTAGACAAAGTTTTAGACAATAAAATGATGTTTGATGGTTCTTCAATCGAAGGATTTGTCCGTATTGAAGAAAGTGATATGTACTTATATCCAGACGTAACGACATGGATGATCTTCCCTTGGGAAACAGACCATGGAAAAGTTGCACGTTTAATTTGTGATGTCTACAATCCAGATGGTACTCCATTTGCAGGCGATCCACGTGGAAATTTGAAACGTTCATTAAAACATATGCACGACTTAGGTTTTACTTCATTTAACTTAGGTCCAGAACCAGAATTCTTCTTATTCAAACTGGATGAAAATGGTGAAATCACAACAGACTTAAATGACAAAGGTGGTTACTTTGACTTCGCTCCAACTGATATGGGTGAGAACTGTCGTCGTGATATCGTATTAGAATTAGAAAGAATGGGCTTTGAAGTAGAAGCGTCTCACCATGAGACAGCTCCTGGTCAACATGAAATTGATTTCAAATACGCTGAAGTTATTGAAGCGTGTGACAATATTCAAACGTTTAAACTAGTTGTAAAAACAATTGCTAGAAAGCATGGTTTACACGCAACGTTCATGCCAAAACCGTTATTTGGTATCGCTGGTTCAGGAATGCACTGTAACATGTCTTTATTTAAAGGTGATGAAAATGTCTTCTATGATAAAGATGGCGAGTTAGAATTGAGTGAAACTGCCTATCAATTTTTAGCAGGTTTAGTTGACCATGCACGTGCTTATACAGCTGTATGTAATCCAACAGTGAACTCTTACAAACGATTAATTCCAGGATTTGAAGCACCTGTATATGTTGCATGGTCTGGACACAACCGTTCCCCATTAATCCGTGTACCAGAATCTCGTGGGTTATCTACGCGTTTAGAATTACGTTCTGTAGATCCATCAGCTAATCCGTATTTAGCAATGGCTGTTTTATTAGAAGCTGGCTTAGATGGCATCCGTCGTGGTTTAACACCACCAGCAGCAGTTGACCGCAACATTTATGTAATGACAGAAGAAGAACGTGAAGCAGCGCAAATTTATGATTTGCCTTCAACACTTCACAATGCGTTAAAACAATTACGCAAAGACCCAACGATTGTGGGCGCATTAGGTGAACATATTTATGGAAACTTTGTAGAAGCGAAACGCATGGAATGGGCAGCGTATCGTCAATCAGTTTCTGAATGGGAAAGAGAACAATATTTAGAGCTTTATTAATAACAGGAAGTTAAAAGAAGTCTATCAATGACTTCTTTTAACTTTTTTCAAGAAAATTTCTGAAAAACAAATATAACGATTGACAAATTGCTCGAAAGTGTTTATCATACTGTTTGGGCACTCTTTTAAAGAGTCGATTCATTCGTTTATACGCTCCCTATTCGAGTTATTACTTGAGTAGGGAGCTTTTTGTATTTTTAGTGCAACCCTTTAAAAAATAACGCGAAGGAGTTTTATTTATGACAAAATATATTTTTGTAACTGGCGGTGTTGTTTCTTCGATTGGGAAAGGAATTGTTGCAGCATCATTAGGGCGTTTACTGAAAAATCGTGGATTGAACGTAACCATTCAAAAATTTGATCCGTATATCAATGTCGATCCAGGAACAATGAGCCCATATCAACATGGAGAAGTTTTTGTAACGGATGATGGAGCAGAAACAGATTTGGATTTAGGTCACTATGAACGGTTTATCGATATTAATTTAAACCAATATTCTAACGTAACAACTGGGAAAGTTTATTCTGAGGTTTTACGCAAAGAACGTAAAGGGGAATATTTAGGTGCAACTGTACAAGTGATTCCTCATATTACAAATGAAATCAAAGATAAAATTATGCGAGCAGCTACCACTACAGATGCCGATATTATTATTACAGAAGTGGGTGGGACTGTTGGCGATATTGAGTCCTTACCATTTTTAGAAGCCTTGCGCCAAATGAAAGCTGATGTAGGTAGTGACAATGTCTTATACATTCATACAACCTTAATTCCTTATTTAAAAGCTGCTGGAGAAATGAAAACAAAACCAACGCAACATAGTGTAAAAGAATTACGTAGTTTGGGTATCCAACCAAATATTTTAGTCGTTCGTACAGAGCAACCTGTTTCTCAAGGTACAAAAGACAAATTAGCACAATTTTGTGATGTTGCGCCAGAAGCTGTTATTGAATCATTAGATGTTGATACGCTTTATTCCATTCCGTTGAATTTACAAAAACAAGGGATGGATCAAATTGTTTGTGACTACTTAAAAATTGATGCGCCAGCAGCAGATATGACTGAATGGCAAGCATTGGAATCAAAAGTATTGAATTTGAAAAAATCAGTTCGAATTGCTTTAGTTGGGAAATATGTTGAATTACCTGATGCGTATTTATCGGTAGTCGAAGCGTTAAAACATGCGGGATTTGCTGATGATGCCGATATTGAAATTGATTGGGTAAATGCTGCTGAATTAACGTATGAAAACGTAACGGATTATTTGCAAGCAGCCGATGGAATCTTAGTGCCGGGTGGTTTTGGAGACCGTGGTATCGAAGGGAAAATTGAAGCTATTCGCTATGCTCGTGAAAACGATGTACCATTCTTAGGAATTTGTTTAGGTATGCAACTAGCCTGTGTCGAATTTGCTCGCAATGTTGTTGGTTTAGAAGGCGCACATTCAGCAGAAACAGACCCAGAAACACCATACAATATTATTGATTTAATGAAAGATCAAGAAAACATTGAAAATTTAGGTGGCACATTACGCTTAGGCTTGTATCCTTGCCAATTAAAACCAGGGACTAAAACAGCAACAGCTTACCATAACGAAGCAGTTGTGCAAGAACGCCATCGCCATCGTTATGAGTTTAACAATGAGTACCGTGAGCAATTTGAAGCTAATGGATTAGTTTTTTCAGGAGTTTCTCCAGACAATCGCTTAGTGGAAATTGTTGAATTCCCAGAAAATAAATTCTTTGTGGCTTGCCAATTCCATCCTGAATTAATTTCTCGGCCAAATCGTCCACAACGTTTAATTCAAGCTTTTGTCGATGCTTCATTAGAAAATAAATAAAAAATAATGAGAGCTAGAGTGATTTTTTTAGTTATTTAAAAAGAGAGAATTTGTAGTATTAATCACATTCTTTCAGAAAATTTTCTGGTGAGATATCTATTTTAAAAAAATAAAAAGTGAAAAATCCAGAGAAATGCATAGTTTTAGTAGAAAAATCTATAAATATTTGCTAAAATGATAGCGTTGGTTAAGCAAGTCTTAACAAATAAAGTTTTTATAAAACTTAGGAGGAAATTATTATGCCATTAGTATCAGGTACTGAAATCTTTAAGGCAGCTCGTAAAGGCGGATACGCTGTAGGTGCGTACAATACAAACAACTTAGAATGGACTCAAGCTATTCTTGAGGCTGCTCAAGCGAAAAACGCTCCAGTATTAATCCAAACTTCTATGGGTGCTGCTAAATACATGGGTGGTTACAAATTAGTCGTACACATGGTTGAAGATTTAATTGAATCAATGAACATTACTGTACCAGTCGTTTTACACTTAGACCATGGTGAATACGATGATGCATTAGAATGTATCGAAGCTGGTTATACTTCAGTTATGTTTGATGGTTCTCACTTACCATTCGAAGAAAACTTAAAATTAGCTAAAGACGTTGTTGAAAAAGCACATGCTAAAGGTGTTTCTGTAGAATGTGAAGTTGGTTCAATCGGCGGAGAAGAAGATGGAATCATCGGTTCTGGCGAATTAGCTGACATCGACGAGTGTGTACAAATGGTTAACACTGGAATTGATTTCTTAGCATGTGGTATTGGTAACATCCACGGTGCTTACCCAGAAAACTGGTCTGGTTTAGCATTTGACCACTTACAAGCTATCGCTGATGCTGTAGGCCAAGATGTACCATTAGTATTACATGGTGGATCAGGTATCCCTCAAGAACAAATTGAAAAAGCAATCTCAATGGGTGTTTCTAAAATTAACGTTAACACTGAATTCCAATTATCATTTGCTAAAGCAACTCGTGAATACATCGAAGCTGGCAAAGATTTAGAAGGAAAAGGTTTTGACCCTCGTAAATTATTAGCACCAGGTAAAGCTGCTATCGTTAAAGATGCAATCGAACATATCGAATGGTTCGGTTCAGCTGACAAAGCTTAATTAAACGAATGAAACCTCTTAGAATTTCGATTCTAAGAGGTTTTTTTTGTCTTTGTATAAAGAAACAACAAATTATGCTAACACTTGAAAAGAAGAATAGGGTGGCAAATTATCAGGTGCACGATAAATTTCAATATAATCTGGATGAATATAAATTTTATGCTGTTCAGTAAAAAGAGAATCATGTGGGAAGCTATGGGCAGTTGAATGGATTGTATACTGAAATAGTTTTTGCCCATGAATGATGACCAATAAAAATTCTAAGACTACTCTTGTACCTAATTGTGAAATCAGTTGCGCATTGAGCGGATCGACTACCAATGTTTGTGCATGTTGAAAATGCTGCCGCTTAAGCTCACTTTGTAATTGCGTTAGAGCCTGGCTATTTTTGATAAAAACTGAACAATAAATGTCACCATTTTGTTCTTTTGCGAGACGTCGTCGTGACATAAAGCCCTCCTTTACAAAGAAAAAGTTTATTTTATAGTAACAAATTTTTTGAGCATTGCCTATGCTTCAAGTAAAGAAGAGAGGTATCGCCTTTTTTATTCTTGTGAATTATGGTAAAATCAAAAATGATGTATATATAAATTTGAAAAACAAATAGGTGAAAATATATGAAAAAAATAGTCATTCATGGGAATCGTCCACTATCTGGAGAAGTAACAATTAGCGGGGCAAAAAACAGTGCGGTAGCATTAATTCCAGCGGCGATTTTAGCTGATTCTCCAGTAACTTTGGAAGGTGTACCAGATATTCAAGATGTTCATTCATTAATTGAAATTTTAGAAATTATGGGTGTCAAAACAAAATTTGCGAACAATGAATTAGAAATTGATCCAACAGGTATTGTGTCGATTCCAATGCCAAGTGGGAAAATTAATAGCTTACGTGCTTCGTATTATTTCATGGGAGCATTACTTGGTAAATTTGGCGAAGGTGTCGTAGGTCTACCAGGAGGATGTTACTTAGGTCCTCGTCCAATTAATTTGCATGTAAAAGGTTTTGAAGCTTTAGGTGCAGAAGTAACAAATGAACATGGTGCAATGTATTTGCGTGCACCTGAAGAAGGTTTACAAGGCGACCGTATTTTCTTAGATATGGTATCGATTGGTGCTACTATCAATATTATGTTAGCTGCTGTTAAAGCAGAGGGTCGTACGATTATTGAAAATGCCGCAAGAGAACCAGAAATCATTGACGTGGCAACTTTATTAAATAATATGGGTGCTAAAATTCGTGGTGCTGGTACAGATGAAATCCGCATTGAAGGAGTAAAAGAATTACATGGTTGTCGTCATTCAATTATTCCTGACCGTATAGAAGCAGGTACCTATTTATCTTTAGCCGCAGCTGCTGGCGATGGAATTACTATTAAAAACGTGATTTACGAGCATCTAGATAGTTTCATTTCTAAATTAGAAGAAATTGGTGTCGCAATGGACATCAGCGAAGATAGCATTTATGTTCATCCTTCAAAAAATTTAAAACCAGCTATCGTAAAAACTTATCCATATCCAGGTTTTGCGACAGATTTACAACAACCAATCACACCATTATTGTTAAAAGCCCAAGGGAAATCAGAAATCACAGATACGATTTATCAACAACGTGTCAATCATATTCCTGAATTAGTTCGTATGGGAGCGACGGCTTCAATTGAAGGTAATATGATGTTTGTAGAAGGTCCAAGTGAATTACGCGGGGCAGAAGTAGAAGCCTCTGATTTACGTGCTGGTGCTTGTTTAGTTATTGCTGGATTAATGGCAGAAGGAACAACAAAAATTAGCAAAGTAGAATACATTTTACGTGGTTATGACAATATTATTGAGAAACTAACGGCTTTAGGTGCCGAAGTCGAGATGGTAGAGGAGTAAGTATGAGCGACTATTTAACAATGGCGGAGTTAGATCATAAAACATTAAAAGAAATCTATACGTACGCAAAAGAATTTAAAATTCCTTATTATAGTCAAATGAACAAAAAAGAATTATCCTTAGCGGTTATTCGTGCGCAAGCCGAAAAGCAAGGTTTTTTCTACATGGAAGGAATTCTAGATATTGTTGGTCAAGAAGGTTATGGCTTTTTACGACCAATTAACTATGGTCCAAGTGCTGAAGATATTTATATTTCTAGCTCACAAATTCGTCGTTTTGGCTTACGAAATGGAGATAAGGTTGCTGGAAAAGCTAGACCACCCAAAGAATCGGAACGTTATTATGGTTTGATGCATGTTGAAAGTGTCAATGGGAAAAATCCTGAAGAAGCCAAAGAGCGTCCCCATTTTCCAGCACTGACTCCATTATATCCAGAAAAACAAATTAAATTAGAAACGACTAAAGGGCGTCTCTCTACGCGGATGATTGATATGTTTTCACCAGTAGGGTTTGGACAACGTGGATTAATCGTTGCACCACCTAAAGCAGGGAAAACTAGTATTTTGAAAGAAATCGCTAACGGTATTACAGAAAATTATCCTGATGTTGAATTAATTGTTTTACTAATTGATGAACGTCCTGAAGAAGTAACCGACTTAGAACGTAGCGTGAAAGGCGATGTGGTTTCATCTACATTTGATTTACAACCAAGTAATCATACTCGTGTTGCTGAATTAGTTTTAGAGCGTGCGATGCGTTTAGTAGAAGACAAACGTGATGTTGTTATTTTGATGGATAGCATTACACGTTTAGCTCGTGCCTATAACTTAGTTGTACCGCCAAGTGGTCGGACATTAAGTGGTGGGATTGATCCTGCTGCGTTGTATAAACCAAAAAAATTCTTTGGAGCAGCCCGAAATATTGAAGAAGGCGGTAGCTTAACCATTCTAGCAACTGCTTTAGTAGATACAGGTAGTCGTATGGACGATGTGATTTATGAAGAGTTTAAAGGAACAGGAAATATGGAGCTGCAATTATCACGAAATCTAGCAGAACGTCGTATTTTCCCTGCCATTGACTTGAAGAAATCAAGTACACGTAAAGAAGAATTGCTTATGTCTAGCGAACAGTTAGAAGAAACATGGCGTTTACGTAATCACATGACAGGTGATTCATTAGAATATACCGATCAATTCATTCAATTCTTGAAGAAAACCAAAAATAATCAAGAATTTCTTGAAGCATTTCATGATGTGACATTTAATGAAAAAAGAGTCAAAAGAAATGTGAAAAGATAATTGCAAATGATTTTAACTCATGTTAAGATAGTAACGTTGTAAACAAATCAACTCTGTTTCAGCAAATGACTCAGGGCAAAGGAGAGAAAACGAAATGAAAGAAAGCATCCATCCAGATTACCATCCAGTAGTGTTTTTAGACTCAACAACAGGTTTTAAATTCTTGTCAGGATCAACTAAATCTTCACAAGAAACAATCGAATGGGAAGACGGCAATACTTACCCAGTAATCCGTGTCGAAGTTACTTCTGACTCACATCCATTCTACACTGGACGTCAAAAATTCACTCAAGCAGACGGACGCGTGGACCGTTTCAACAAAAAATACGGTCTCAAAGACGAAAACGCTGCGGAATAAGAAAAACATTGATATATCAAAGTTTAGCGACTTTCTTTTCGGAGAAAGTCGTTTTTTTGTTCAATTTTATATTTTTGATGAGAAGACCCAAGAGAACCAAAAGCATGACTTTGATATGCTTTTGGTTCTCTTTTCGTTATGGCATGTATCTAGAACTAGGGTATATTTTTCATTTTCTTAGTTTGTAAATAAACTATCAGATATTGAAAAATAGCTGATATTAGTAGGATTGCAACAACGATATATTTACCCATTGTAGTTTCAAAGTATTTGGAAAAATAACTGATTCTTGAGAGAATACCGATTGTTGCGCAAACCAAAATGAGTGGTATAAAAGTTGACCACATTTGTTTATCTTCATTATTTTGTGTGAAGAATAATATGGACATTACAATCAACAGTGTAAGGATTGTCAATATTCCAACCGGCCCTGGTAATTCGACTGTTAAAGGAGTTTTAATAAAAATTGCTAGAAGTGTGCCCCCTAAGAATAATAAGGTTCCTAGTATGCCTAGTAGCATATTGGATTGTTTCTTCTTTTTCGCATAGACGCCTTTACTGATGAACCAAAATAAAGTAATTGCAGAAATAAATGAATATAGTCCGACAACCATAAATGACCCAAAATCAATATCATTCTCTGGGAAGATAAGGGCTGGAAGTATACTAAATAAACTATAAGAGCCTAAAGCAATCAAGGCTAACTTTAGAAAATCCATCAAACTTATGGGTGAGAAGGATAATAGGTCATTCGCAATTTCTTGCGGCTCCTTACCAAAATAGGCTTCAGCGCTAATACCATCTCTTTGGGCATCTAAAATATCAGTTAAAATCTCTAATGCTTTTTCTTCGATAACTGCTTCTTTTTTCATCGCTCCCTTTGCACGTAGATAAATGAGGAGGTCACCATAATAAGCATTATTTTCTTCAGTTAATTGTTGCTGTAATTTTCGGTTGGTTTTGATCATGTCATTTGTTTTCATTTTCCTCAGCCTCCTAGCTGAATCTATCTAAAAGGGTACTGACATTGAGTTGTAATTGTTGCCACTCGGTCATAAAGTACGCTTTTTCATTTTTACCACTATTGGTTAAATGATAATATTTACGGCTTGGTCCATCAGGTGAAGGGACCAAAGTGCTAGCAATGAAGCCTTTCTTTTCTAAACTCAATAATAAAGGATAAATCGTTCCCTTAGGTATCTGGTCAAAACCGATTTCCTCGAGTTTCAAACTTAAGGTGTAACCATATAGCGTTTCGTAATCTAACAATACAAGGATACATCCGGAAAGAATTCCTTTTAACATCTGAGAAGATCTGTTTTTATCTGTCATATACGACTTCCTTTACATAGCTATATTGTATTGCATACTAGTATGCAATGAGTATAACCTATGTCGAGCTAGTTTGCAATACATAATAGTGTTTTAATTAAATCTATCGTGACAAAATTTCAAATATATTTTATGATTGGTTTGATAGAATAACAAAGACGTTAGAATAATCTTTCAATAAACTAAATAATAAGGAGAAAAAAATGAACCAAAAAATTGAACTGCTTTTTACTTTAGATGAAGGGTATTTGCGCCCTCTTAAAGTGGCGTTGCTTTCAATTCATGCTAATAATCCCAAGCAAGCCTTTCGAATATGGTTAGTACATGAACGTATCTCACAAGAAAGTTTAGTATCATTACAAGCGTTTAGTGAACATTTAGGATTTGAGTTTCGTGAAATGAAAGTTGATGGCAGTAATTGGGAGAATGCTCCAACTGTAGCTCGATATCCGAAAGAAATGTATTTTCGTCTGTTAGCGGGTGAAATCTTACCTGAGGAAATCACCAAAGTTTTGTATCTAGATCCAGATATTTTAGTCATTAATTCGTTAAATGAACTATGGAATATTGATTTAACGAATCATTTGTTAGCGGCTGCAACGCATATTGGCTTGCTTGATTTAACAACACCTTTGAATAAAGTTCGCCTAGATTTAGATCATGAATATTATAATTCAGGAATTATGCTGCTAAACTTAGCGCAAGCAAGAGAAAAAATCAAATGGGAGGATATCAGTCAGGTACTTCAAAAACATGCCAACTATTTGCTATTGCCAGATCAAGATATTTTGAATTATTTATATGGAAAATATGCACTGACGATACCAGAAGAAAAATGGAATTATGATGCGCGTATGTATACGAAATATCTTGCTAAAAGTTTGAATAAACATGATATTCATTGGGTGCTGCGTAATACGGCAATTCTTCATTTTTGTGGTAAACCAAAACCTTGGAGTAAAAAGCATGATAATCGCTTTACTGCCTTGTATTTGAACTATCAACAACGAACAGACATCATTGAAGAAAGTATTCGAAAAAAATTGTAACAACAATCAGCCTAATCTAAAAGTAAACTCCTTGTCAGACATTATTTGACAGGGAGTTTTTTAGTTGTGATTGTTTTTGGAGAAAAAATTACCAAATAAACGGAAAAATTCGATACCATACCTTATCTGTATAATCGCGATAGTCAGCGAGTTCTTGTAGTAAGAGTGCTTCTTCATGTTTAATTCGTTTGATTAGCAATAAAGGATAAATTAAAAAAATCAAAAATACGTAAATGAACCTAAAACGAAAGGCATAGATAAAAATAAAAGAATAGTCGCCAAATACATGAGGTGACGGATAATACCATATAAACCAGTACCAACTACTTGTTGGTTTTCGTGGATTTCTACTATTTTGGAGAGATAGGTATTTTCACGGATTACTTCACCGTATAGTCCATACGCAATTAACAGAATAAAAGAAGAACAACTACGCTTATGGGAAGCTAGCACCAAATATAGCGAAAATCAAGTCATACGATGACAAAACTACCTAAAAAAACAGACCTATCGTATACGCAAAAATTACATATACATAGGTCTGTATTCTAGTTCAAATTACTGACTTGAAAACTTTAAAACGTTCTATAATATTAGTTGATGAAGTTGATTTTATCTTAGAAGAAATCGTTTAGCTTATCAATTTTATTTACGAGGAAAACGAGCCAATGTTCCATTGCCAGCTAATTCTTCTTCAATGCGTAAAAATTGATTGTATTTTTCAACTCGTTCGCTACGGGCCATTGAACCAGTTTTGATTTGTCCAGCATTCATAGCAACGGCAAAGTCAGCAATAAAAGTATCACCTGTTTCGCCTGAACGATGGGAAATCATCGTTGTATAACCATTGGCACGAGCTAGCTTAATTGCATTGATAGATTCTGATACTGTACCAATTTGATTTAATTTAATCAAAACAGAATTAGCAACACCTTTTTCAATTCCTTCTTTAAAAATCATTGGATTGGTTACAAAAATATCGTCACCTACGAGTTGAACCGTAGCTCCCATTGCATCGGTTTGTTTTTTAAAGCCATCCCAATCATGCTCAGAGAAACCATCTTCAATCGAAATAATTGCTGGATATTTTTTAACTAGCGCTTGGTAATAAGCAAGCATTTCATCAGAAGAGAGTTCTTGGCCTTCAAAATGATAGTGTTGCGTTTCAGTAGAATAAAATTCGCTAGAAGCAGGATCTAAAGCAATTGCAATTTCTTCTCCAGGGACATAACCAGCTTCTTGAATCGCGCGATATAACATCTCAATAGCAGCTTCTGTATTAGCTAATTTAGGTGCAAAGCCACCTTCATCGCCAATCGCTGTTTCAAAACCTTCTTTGGCTAAAACGCTCTTTAGTGTGTGATACGTATTAGCTACTTTTTCAACACCATCACGGAAACTCTCTCTTTTCACTGGTGTAATCATGAATTCTTGAACATCAATTCCAGAATCTGCATGCGCACCACCATTAATAACGTTAAAGAATGGTTGTGGCAATTCTAAATCAATCCCACCTAAATAGCGATACAAAGGAACGCCTTGACTAACCGCAGCAGCTCGAGCAACTGCCATTGAAACACCTAAAATTGCATTGGCACCTAGACGACTTTTATTTGGTGTTCCGTCTAAATCAATCATTAGTTGGTCGATTTTAGCTTGGTCAAAAGGAGATTGCCCTTTTAATGCTTGATGAATTTCTGTTGCCACATTATTGACTGCGCGACTGACACCTTTTCCTTGTAGGCGTTCGCCACCATCACGTAACTCTACAGCTTCTCGGTCACCTGTAGAAGCACCACTCGGAACAGCTGCTCTACCTAAAGAGCCATCAGAAAGTAAAACATCGACTTCGACTGTAGGGTTACCTCGTGAATCAAATACTTCTCTTGCTTTGACATTTTTAATTACGATTGACATAATTTTCTCCTCCTTTTAAATGCAAAAAAGCCTGTTACACACAAGAGTCTACTTTAAGGCATACAAGTAACATGTATGACAAAATAAACTTTTGTATATAACAGGCGCCATCAGCCATTATTGGCGGTTATAGGGGAGCACCATCCCTATGACCAAATAGTAGCACGATTTCTGAGTATCATCAATTAAGAACACTTGGTTATATCAGTATAATAAGGTGCCTACTACCAAGACGAATAAGCCTAGTATGGCTTTTTTCTTTAGCGATTCATGTAAGACGGTTACGCTAAAAAGCACGGTGACGACAATACTTAATTTATCAATAGGAACGACAATACTAGCAGGCCCCATTTGTAACGCTTTGTAATAACATAGCCAAGATAATCCAGTCGCACATCCTGAAAGAATCAAAAATAACCAATTGCGTTTCGTAATATTTTTAATAGTAGTTTGTTTTTTCTGATAAATGACAATCAACCAAGAAATAAGTAAAATAACGACTGTTCGAATCGCTGTTCCAAGATTCGATTCAACATTTTCTATGCCAATTTTACTTAGGATGGCTGTTAGACTAGCAAAAAAAGCTGAAAAACTAGCATATACTAACGAGCGACTGTCCGTAGTTTGTTTTGCCGTTGTTTTATGTTCAATCATACTATACGTTCCAAAACCAATCAAAAGCATAGCAAGTAGTTTAAGCAGAGAAAGGGATTCTCCTAAAAAAACCATCGATAAAATCATTGTTAAGAGGACGCTGCTTTTATCAATAGGAACGACTTTATTCACATCACCAATTTGCAACGCTTTGAAATAACATAGCCAAGAAGCGCCAGTTGCTATTCCTGATAAAATTAAAAACAACATACTTCTGTGATCGATGGCAGAAATTAATGTTTGAGAATGAACCATAAAGACAATGCTCCACGAGAGTATGGCCACTACACAAGTTCGAAGCGCAGTTGCTAGATTCGAATCGACGTCCTCAATGCCAATTTTAGCTAAAATCGACATAACTCCAGCAAAAAAAGCTGATAAAAAAGCAAATAACACCCACATTAACCGATTCCTCCAGTCTAAATAAACAACTATCAAATTGAATTTATTTTAGCATGCGCTTTGCTTTTTTAAAAGGAACATTCAGGGTATAGTTAAAGAGTAAATGAAGTGAGGGAAGTCGCATGGAAAAATTAACAGAAGAACGGTTAAAAAAGCACATTACCTTTCGAACGCATCAAAGTCACTTAATTGATTATTTTCAATCATCAGTATTTGTACCTCTAGTAGAAATTGATGGTGAATATCATCTTGTATTTGAAAAACGAGCAGAAACTATCCGTCAAGGTGGGGAAATTTGTTTTCCAGGAGGCAAAATTGATCCGACTGATGAATCACCTCAGCTCGCAGCAATTCGAGAAACATGTGAAGAATTAGGTTGTCGTCCAGAAGGAATTGAAATTTTGGGTAATTTAGATACCTTAATCATGCCCACAGGAATGTTAGTCCATGCTTATGTAGGATTATTACAGACTCCTTTAGAAGAATTAACTATTTCAGCTGATGAGGTAGAAAAAGTATTCACAGTTCCGGTAGCCTTTTTCCTAGAGAACAAACCAAAAGAATACCAGTGCCAGGTATTGGTTCATCCTTATATTGTTGATCCAAAAACAGGAGAAAAAGAAATTCTGTTGCCAGTAGAAGAATTAGGCTTACCACAACATTATCAAGAACCGTGGGGAGCAGGGCAACATCAACTGCTCTTTTATCAAACTGAAGAATTAATTTGGGGTTTAACAGCAAAAATTGTGGCTAATTTTGTTCATGAAATTAAACAATAAACGACTTTCTTGCAAAGGAAAGTCGTTTTTTATTAAGTATTCAAGATTTTTTTATTAAAGAGTAAATAAAAAATACCTGCCACCATAGCTAAAATTGCCATACTAATATAAACGCCACGATACGCAATAATTGGTACAAATGCGCCTAAAATCGAAGGACCAATCCCCACTCCAAAGTCGACAATTGCTAAGAAAGTCGAAGTTGCTAAGCCAATTCGGTGCTCAGGTGCGACTTTAATGGCAATGGTTTGTCCACTAGATAAAAACGTACCAAATCCAGCACCAATAAAAAGCGCAGCTAACAATAACATCCAACTATTTACAGTAGTACCCATTAACAATAAACCAATCGCAAAGGCAATAAATGACGGGTACATGACAAAGTTTTCCCCTTTTGTATCTATCCAACGTCCAGCAATTGGTCGAGAAAATAAAATGGCGATGGAATAGGCAATAAAAAAGAAGCTACCAGCAGCAACCAAATTAATTTCAGCTGTATAAGAAGTTAGGAAACTAACAATGCTAGAGTAACCAATTCCTAATAACATACCAATCAATGAAATCGGTACGGCTTTTTTTTCTAAGAAATGATGAATGGAAATTTTTTGCTGTGAATTAGTTGGTACGACTTTTTTTGCTTTGGGCATATGTAAAATGAATCCACCAAACATCCCAAGCACTAATAAAATAATCGATAGCGTAATAATTGTGTTAAAAGATAGCTGACGGACTAAAAACATCCCTAACATTGGACCTGTAGCAGAAGCTAACGTGGTACTTAATGAATAATAGCCGATACCTTCTCCGCGACGTTCTATTGGAATAATTTGTGCGGCGACAGTACTTGTTACCACTGAAGTTACACCAAAACCAATCCCATGAATAAAACGAACGACCATTAAGAGCATTAAATTGTTAAGAGGGTAATAAAAGAATGAGGAAATAAAATAAATTCCTAGACCAATAAAAAGCATTCGCTTATAACCAATCTGTTCAATGATGCTACCTGTAATAATTCGAGCAATTAAAGCTCCAATGATAAAAATCCCCACGGCACTACCTGCTTGACTAGGTGATGCACCTAATGATTTCATTGCAAATTCAGCAATAATAATCATTAATAAGTAATACACTAAATAAGTAATGAAATTAATAAGTGCGACTAATACGAAATCTTTTGTCCATAACTTTGATTTCCCCAAAGAAATACCTCCTAATATGTTGTGTTTTCATAAAATTTCTAAAGCTTTTTCATTATAGCATCGACTATTTATTAGTTGAAATATATAATAAATTATATATTTATTACTTTTAGCTATAAGGAGAAAATATGGAATTAAGACAATTAGGGTATTTTCAAGTGGTTGCTCGCTTAGAGAATATGACAGCAGCAGCTGAAGAATTACATATCGCCCAACCTTCACTAAGCAAATCGATTGCCCATTTAGAAGAAGAATTAGGGGTGAAATTGTTTGATCGAGTAGGGAAACGGATTAAATTAAACGAATACGGCACCATTTTTTTAGTTTCAGTTGAACGTATCTTTCGTGAACTAGATTATAGTAAATATCAGCTCACACATTTAATTGAAACCAAAGAAAACAGTGTGACGATTGGGGCATCTTCTTCAAAGTTTTTACAAGAGTTATTCCAAGAATTTTTTTTACAGCATCCCACAAGACGATTTAAAATTGCACACATTACCCAGCAACAAGAATTAGAAGCGAAATTATTAGATGGAGAAGTAGATTTAGGTATTTTTTATACCCCCATTCGTCACCCTGAGATTGCTTGCCAGCCGTTATTAACGGAAGAAATTTATTTAGCGGTGCCACCGAATCATGCATTAGCCCATCGAAAAAATATTCATCTAAGTGAAGTAGCGGAAGAACCGTTTATTAGTGTGACAAGTGATTATGCATTTGGAGAAATGACGAAATTATTTTGTCGAGAAGCTGGTTTTGACCCAGATGTTGCCTTCGAAATTGAAAGTTTTGACTTTATTATTCAGCTAGTTCATGCTGGTTTTGGGGTCACGTTTGTACCGCAATCTTGGACTGAAAACAAACATCAAAAATCGTTACCACTTTTGACGATTGATTCACCCACTTGTCAGCGAACAATTTGGCTATCTTGGTTGAAAAATCGCTATCAAACACCGATTACGCAAGGCTTTAAAAAATTTGCCACCAATTATTTCGAACAAAAAAAGAGCCAAACATAAAAAATTTGGCTCTTTTTGGTGTATATTGCTAAAAATGGCGTAATTATTTATATAAGGGGATTTCTTGAGTGGCTTCTTCATTGAGTGGCTGCATCACGTTGTTAT
The DNA here is from genome assembly GCF_017426705.2 of Enterococcus sp. DIV2402. Lineage (NCBI taxonomy): Bacteria > Bacillati > Bacillota > Bacilli > Lactobacillales > Enterococcaceae > Enterococcus > Candidatus Enterococcus lowellii. The sequence continues at coordinate 1,151,149 of NZ_CP147251.1, forward strand.
AAACAAAATAAGCAACTCCGAGACATAGGGAACCAGCAATAAAGATCTTTGTCATTTTTTTCATCAAGCGACACTTCCTTATCATTTATTCTACGAATAGTTTATCGTGAATAAAAAAAGTCAACCATCGAAAGAAGTGAATCTAAACGAACAAAATTGTTAGATAAAAAAACACTGAAGTCAAACGACCTCAGTGTCTAAAATAATTAATCCATTCCGATTAAATAATCATCGTCTTGCATAGCTTCAACTGTTCCTAATAGATAACCATTTCCTACTTGTGAGAAGAAGTCATGGTTACTTGTCCCTGTAGAAATACCATTCATGACAATTGGATTGACATCATTTGCTGTATCAGGGAAGAGAGGGTCTTGTCCTAAATTCATCAAAGCTTTATTGGCATTGTAGCGTAAGAAAGTTTTTACTTCATCTGCCCAACCAATTTCAGCATATAATTGATCGGTATATCTTTCTTCGTTTTCATATAATTCGAAGAGCAGTTCATACATCCAATCTTTTAATGTTTGTTGTTGGTCTTCAGGCAATTGGTTAAAGCCTAATTGGAATTTGTAACCAATATATGTTCCATGAACAGATTCATCACGGATAATTAATTTAATGATTTCTGCCACATTGGGAAGTTTGTTATTTCCTAGATAATAAAGCGGTGTGTAAAAACCAGAATAGAATAAGAAAGTCTCTAGATAAACACTTGCCACTTTTTTCTCTAAAGCAGTCCCATTTTTATAGATTTCATTGATTTTTTCTGCTTTTTTTTGTAAAAATTCGTTGGTATTTGTCCATTCAAAAATTTCTTCAATTTCTTTTTTGGTATTTAAAGTACTGAAAATTGATGAATAGCTTTTCGCATGAACAGATTCCATAAATTGAATATTATTTAAAACTGCTTCTTCATGAGTTGTACGGACATCTTTTTTTAATTGATCCATGCCACTTTCCGATTGGATGGTATCTAATAAAGTTAAACCACCGAAAACATGTCCAACCATTTCTTTTTCTTGATCGGAAAGACTACGCCAGTCGTCTAAATCATTAGATAGAGGAATACGTGTGTCTAACCAGAATTGCTCGGTTAATTTTTCCCAAGTGGACTTATCGATAACATCTTCGATTTCATTCCAGTTAATTGCTTTATAATAAGTGTTTGCCATGAAAAGGCCTCCTCTTTGAACTAGATTGAACAGCTTTCACATTGATTGCTGCCGATTTCTTCTGCATCGTCAGTAAATGTACGAATATAATAAATAGATTTAATCCCTTTATGGAAAGCATAATGACGTAAAATATTTAAGTCACGAGTTGTTTGTTTACTTGTGTCTTTCCATTCGTACAAACCTTCAGGAATTTCAGAACGCATGAATAAAGTTAAGCTCATGCCTTGATCGATGTGTTTTTGTGCTGTTGCGTAGATATCAATAACTTTACGCATATCCATGTCATAAGCTGATTTGTAATAGCTAATTGTATCATTTGATAAGTGCGCAGCAGGATAATAGATTTTCCCAATTTTCTTCTCTTGACGTTCTTCAATTAAACGAGTGATTGGATGTAAGCTAGCACTTGTATCGTTAATGTAAGAAATAGAGCCGTTTGGTGCTACTGCTAAACGATTTTGATGATAAAGACCATCTTTTTTAACCGCATCAGCTAAAGCTTGCCAATCTGCACTAGTTGGAATTTGAATTCCTTCAAAAAGGGCGGCAATTTTTTCTGATTTTGGTTGATAATCCGCTTGAATGTAGCTTTCGAAATAACGACCATTTGCATAATCTGATTTTTCAAAGTTATGGAAGACTTCACCACGTTCTTTGGCAATGACATTACTTTCCATTAATGTCCAGTAATTTAATAGCATGAAATAAATATCTGTAAATGCAATTGATTCTGGAGAACCATATTCCATTTGATTTTTAGCGAAATAAGTGTGTAGTCCCATCGCACCTAAACCAATTGTATGATTTAAACGATTTCCATTTTGAATAGAAGGGACAACGTCGATATCAGATGCATCTGTTACATAAGTTAATGCACGTGTCATTGTACGAACCGATTTACCAAAATCAGGGCTCTCCATTAAGTTAACGATATTTGATGAACCTAAGTTACAGCTAATATCTGTACCTAGTTCTTCATATTCTTGTTTCCCATTTAGGACAGAAGGCTCTTGGACTTGTAAAATTTCAGAACATAAATTACTCATGACGATTTTACCGTATACGGGATTTGCACGGTTTGCAGTATCTGTATTGATGATATAAGGATAACCAGATTCTTGTTGCAATTTAGAGATTTCATTTTCTAAATCGCGTGCACGTATTTTTGTTTTACGGATACGTGGATTAGCAACTAAATTATCGTATTCTTCTGTAATATCAACATAAGAGAAAGGGACACCGTATTCTTTTTCAACGCTATATGGACTGAATAAGTACATATCTTCATTTTTACGTGTTAATTCATAAAACTTATCGGGAACAAGGACGCCTAATGATAATGTTTTTACACGAATTTTCTCATCTGCATTTTCTTTTTTAGCAGATAAAAAGCTAATAATATCTGGATGGAAAACATTTAAATAAACAACCCCAGCACCTTGACGTTGACCTAATTGATTTGAATAACTAAAACTATCTTCAAATAATTTCATAACGGGCATAACGCCGCTTGCAGCACCTTCATAACCTTTAATAGGAGCACTTGCTTCACGTAAGTTAGATAAAGTAATCCCTACACCGCCGCCAATACGAGATAATTGCAACGCAGAGTTAATTCCACGACCAATAGAATTCATATCATCTGTTAACTGAATTAAGAAACAAGAAACAAGTTCACCGCGACGCTTTCTTCCAGCATTTAAGAAAGAAGGCGTTGCTGGTTGGTAACGTTGATGAATCATTTCGTCCGCTAAAGAAAGGGCTAATTCTTCATTGCCATCTGCAAAGTACAACGCATTAAACGCAACACGGTCTTCATAACTTTCTAGGTATTCCGTACCATCATTGGTTTTTAAAGCATATTGTGAGTAGAATTTATAGGCAGCCATAAATGACTTGAAATGAAATTCTTGGTCATCTAAAAAGGCGTATAATTTTTCGATGAAATCAGGCGTATACTTATTTATAAACGCTTCTTCCAAATAATCATTAGCAATCAGATACTCAATTTTCTCTGTGACTGAAGCAAACTTTTTGGTATTTGGTTCGACATTTTCTTTGAAGAAGGCTACGAGAGCTTCTTGATCTTTGTGTAATGGAATCTGTCCATTAACTGGACGGTTGATTTCATTATTTAACTTGAAGTAAGTGACGTCTTTTAACGTTTTTAAACTCATTCATATACACAACCTTATCTCTATATTTTTAATACTTCATAAAAAAATGGACTTGTTAGTCACAGGTGACGGACAAATCCAAGGTAAATCTGATTTTCTTTGGAACGAAAATTAGCTTGCTAATTGGCGTAATTGATCTGGACGGAAACCGACAACAGTTGTCGCATCAGATGTAATTACAGGAACGCTTTGGAAACCTTGTTCTTTTAACCAATCAATAGCATTAGGCTCGTTGTCGATATTGATTTCTTCAAAGCTAATATTGTTATCTGCTAAAAAGCGTTTAGCCATTTTGCATTGCATGCAGTTGTTTTTTGAGAATAATTTGATGTTCATATATATTTCCTCCTCGTTGCTTGAACTAATTAATGTATATAAATAGTATAATGAACTGAGAAAGAAGTCAAATGAAAAAATACTATATATTGTGTTTGTGAATATTGGAAACACTATTTGTTGTGGTTTTTTAAAAGTCTTTTTATAATTAAGTGTGATGAATAGTGGGGTTTAAAGAGAAACACGCTTTATATATTGTAGCTGAAAAAAAGTAAAAAGTAAAAAGAATTTCTCTAAAGTTTTTAAATTCACAAGTGAAATAAAAAAGAGTAATCTGTTGGCCATCTTTTTTTGCTTAGTGCCGACTAGCGATAGCATTTATTTTTAGTAAAAGAATTTTTGTCTCTGGTTCTGCTTCAGATAATGGATTGTTTCTATTGTAGCTAACGACAACCTGAATCTAATAAAAATTTTTTTAGAAAAATAAAATCTTCTAAACACGATGATTGGTAGAGAAATAATTTAGTCAATTACATGAATGGAGAACTGTTTTGTGGAACAGTGTCTTCAGAGTATTCAACAATTAGTGGGGCTCAAAATTTACGCGAGACTTAGGTGTTTAATCTGTGACTCGTTTGTATTAAAGCGGAACTTATATGAGAGAGATTTAATCATTTAATCCATTATTTTAATAAAATGAAAAATAATTTTATGAGTTGAAATGTTGTTATAATAGCATTTTTCTAATTTAATTATTAAAAAATGGCGTTTTTGGTTAAAAAAAGATTGTAATTTTCAGCATATTCTAATAAAATTAACATCAAGTTAGAAATAGATTAGGGGGACGATTTATGAAAAAGAAAAAATTATTAGGAACATTATTGGTGAGTGCTATTTTATTAGGCGCTTGTACAACAGGTGGAACGTCTAAAACAGATGACAGTGCTAAGACAGGAACAGGAGAAGCAGAACAAGTATTTAACTTAGCTGTTTTACAAGAAATGCCTACCGCTGATTTATCAATTGCGACCGATACAATTAGTTTCACTGCTTTAAACAATGTATATGAAGGATTATATCGTTTAGATAATGAAAATAAGCCACAACCAGCCGCAGCTGCAGAGTTAGCAGAAGTTAGTGAAGACGGTTTAACTTATAAATTAAAATTAAGAGAAGATGCTAAATGGTCAAATGGTGATCCAGTAACTGCTGCAGATTTTGTTTATGGTTGGCAACGTACAGTCGATCCTGAAACAGGTTCTCAATATGCGTATCTTTATGAAGTAGTAGACAACGCGACAGATATTATTAATGGGAAGAAACCAGCAACAGACTTAGGAATTAAAGCTGTGGGAGATTATGAATTAGAAATTACGTTAGCTGTAGCAACACCGTATTTTGATTATCTATTAGCATTCCCATCATTCTTCCCACAACATGAAGCAACAGTAGAAGAATTTGGTGCAGATTATGCGAAGAAGAGCGATACTGCTGTTTATAATGGACCATTTACATTAAGCGATTTTGATGGACCTGGTGTAGATACAGAATGGTCATATGAAAAAAATCCAGAATATTGGGATGAAGAAAATGTTAAGTTAGAAACAATTAATGTCTCTGTCGTTAAAGAATCTTCAACTGGTTTGAATTTATTCCAAGATGGACAGTTAGATGATGTTATCTTAACAGGTGAATTAGCACAACAAAATACAAATAGTCCAGAATTTGTTACATTAAAAGAGTCACGTACAAGCTATATTGAAATGAACCAAAGAGAGAAAGATTCTCCATTTAACAATGAAAACTTACGTAAAGCATTGTCTTATTCAATTGATCGTGAAGCATTAGTTAAACAAGTATTAGGTGATGGTTCGGAAGCTTCAACTGGTTTGATTCCGCAAAACATGTCATTTAATCCAGATACAGGCAAAGATTTTGTTGAAGAAACAACAAATAATACAGAATATGATGTTGAAAAAGCGAAAGAATATTGGGAAAAAGCCAAACAAGAATTAGGAATTGATTCATTAAGCTTTGAATTACTTTCAGATGATACGGATTCTGTGAAGAAAGCGGCTGAATATGTTCAAGGTGTTTGGAATGAGACTTTGGATGGTGTAGATGTTAGTATGACTAACGTACCATTTAGTGTTCGTTTAGACCGTTCAAATGCTGGTGACTTTGAAGTTGTTTTTGGTGGTTGGGGAGCTGACTATGCAGACCCAAGTAGCTTCACTGATTTATTTGTAACAGGAAATGCTTATAACCGTGGCCGTTGGAGCAACGAAGACTACGACAAAGCAGTTAAAGATGCTGCAACAACTTATGCAACGCAACCAGCCGAGCGTTGGCAAGCATTGTTAGATGCAGAAAATATTTTAATTGAAGATATGGGAACTATTCCAGTATATCAACGTGCAGAAGCACATTTACGCGCTGAAAAAGTGAAAAATATTGTTTCTCACGGTGCAGGCGCTTCCCATGATTACAAATGGGCATATATTGAAGAGTAAAAAAATAAATCGCTCACCAAAGCTAGATTGTCTAGTTTTGGGGGCGATTTTTTTGTGGGATGAGAGAAAGATTGCGTGACCAACCAATCGAACCTGAAAGTAAAAATAAACTAATAATCGTCCCTTCACGAACAAATAATGGTAAGTAAAACAAGTAAGAAAGGAGGAGTGAGAGTATCACACAAATCACATCAATACTATAGCGATAAAAAGCAAAACTATTTTTTGTACGCTCCGAAATGAGTAAACAAAAATTCTCAATTGGAAATTTTAACAAATCTAATCGTAAGACTTGTCCAGTACCAATCCCGCCAATAATGGTTCCTAAAACAAAGAAAAATAAACGCCAACCATAAGAAATTAAAGTAATATCTGAAAATAAATAATACAACATAAAATTAATCACTTCACCAAAGCTGATTAAAGAAAATAGCATAAGAAGATATTGTTTTTTATCTTTTTGCGTATCCATTCCCCAGCAAACCAATAAAAAACCAATGTTGATGAGTGAGGTTATCGTGCCAATTTTTAATGATAAGACACCAGATAACGCCGTGTTGAGCGAATTAAAGCTACTCACGCCAATCGTTGCCTTGATGGTCATACTGATACCTAAAGCACTAATAAAATAGAAAATAAGCGATTGCGAAACGGTTTTAAACTTCATTGTATTCCTCCTTTGTTGTGTTGTAGTCATTATATGCTAAACTGAAGAAGAACTATATGAGATATCTCATGTTTAGGAGAAAAAGATGAAAAAATTATTGTATACGAGTCAATCAAATTTTAATTTACCTGAATGTTTTCCAGAGATGATTAAAGAGCAGGCCTATATTTTTCAATTTGAATCAAACGAGTTTATTCAAAAAGAAGAAGAGGATGTTCACTATTTATTTTATATTTTAGAAGGAAAAGCAAAAATTTTGAAAAGTCAGGAGAATGGTCGACAGATGATTGTTCAATTTTTAGAAACGGAGGACTTTATTGGTGAACTAACGTTAATTCAAGCAGAAGAACATACCAAAAATGTCATCGCGAGAAATACAGTCAACTGCTTAGCAATCCCTATCTCTGCTGCGCGTAAAATATTAATGAATGACACAATCTTTTTACAAGAAATCAGTCGTTATATCGGATTGAAGTTATTATTGCGAGTAGAACATTTTACTGAAAATCAAATGTATCCTTTGATGGTACGTCTCATTGATTTATTGTTGCGAATTTCCATTGACGATTGTTACGAAGAAAAACAAACGGAAATTGCTGAATATCTCGGTGTGAGCTATCGTCATTTGTTATATACGATGCAACAGCTAAGAGAAATGGGCTATATTGATAAAAAGCAGGGCTATTATTATCTGCATCGAGAAGCATTAGTTAACTATCGTACACAACTTGTTCAGTAAAAATGATTTCTCTAAAAGAAATAATGAAAAACCGTTGCATTTTAAAATAAGCAGGTGTAAGATAGTAAAGTATTAAATGAATGTTGATTACTTTTAAGCAATCCATTGTCATTTTACGGGGGTATAGCTCAGTTGGTAGAGCAGCAGACTCTTAATCTGCGGGTCTAGGGTTCGAGCCCCTATGCCCCCATGGGTGCCAAACCCACGAAGTCGGAGAATTGTTGGTGCGAAAGCATTTCGAAAACGATTCTCGCGGCTTCTTTTTTTATGTTATCAATGTTATTTTGCAAATAGTTGGTTCTAATATTTAAAAGCCCGAGTGATACTCATTGCATAAAGCAAGCTATCACTCGGGCTTTTTACTCACGAATCATTTTAATAGTTGTTAGCAGTTGCTTTATTCATCTTCTCCTAAAATTTGATTGATTTCTTGAGAAAGTAAATCAGCTTTGCCTCCAAAAACAGCTTGAATGCCACCTTTTACTTCAAAAACGGCGGTTGCGCCTAATTTTTGAATGGCTGCTTTATCTACGATTGTGCCATCAGTTACTGCGACTCTTAAACGCGTAGCACAAGCTTCCACTGATTCAATATTTTCATTATTTCCCAATGCAGAAATAATCATCAATGCTTCTTGATGTAAACTTGTTGTTTGATCGATGGCAATTTCTGTTTCTTCTGAGGAAGTATCCATGCCAGGAATCGCTACTTTAAATTTAGTGATACAGAAACGGAAAACTACATAATAAATGACTGCCCACACAATGCCTAGGGGAATCACTAACATCCAGTTTGTTTTGTCATTTCCTTGTAAGACACCAAATAGCATAAAGTCAATTAAACCACCAGAAAATGAATTTCCAATGCGAATATTTAACAAGTCAGCAGCTAAGAAAGACAAGCCATCTAGAAAAGCATGAATAACATAAAGCCACGGAGCTACAAATAAAAACATGTATTCAATCGGTTCAGTAATTCCTGTTAACGTGGAAGTGAGTGCGCCACTGAAATACAATCCAGCATTTTTCTTACGATTTGCTTTTGGAATTGAATGGTACATCGCTAAACAAGCTGCAGGCAAACCAAACATCATCGTTGCGAAACGTCCTGCGAAGAAGCGCGTGCCATAAGTAAATAAACCTGTATGATTAGAATCTGCCAATTGTGCAAAGAAAATATTTTGTGCACCTGAAATGACATTACCTGCGACTGTTTCAGTACCGCCTAGTGACGTATACCAAAATAGGGGATAGATGGTATGATGCAAACCAACAGCGCCGGTTAATCGTAATAAAAAGCCATATAAAAATGTACCTAAGCTTCCCATTTGAGCAATATTTTCACCAAGAATACCTAATCCATTTTGAATAGGTGGCCAAATAATGTAGAAGAATGCGCCTAAAATAATTGCAGCAAAAGAAGAAATAATAGGAATAAAACGTGAACCACCAAAGAACCCTAAAAATTGAGGCAATTCAATTTTGCGATATTTATTATGCAAAAACGCGACGGTGCTACCAATGACAATGGAACCAACTACACCAGTATCAATGACCGCGTCGGCTTCTGAAAATAATTGCAAAAAACCACTGATTGTTGCTGTATAAACAAGATAAGCAACACCACCAGCTAAGCCAGCAGTCCCTTTATCACCTTTGGCTAAACCAACAGACACACCAATAGCAAAAATAAGCGCTAAATTCGCAAATACTGCATTCCCTGCATAACTCATAATACTTAAAATTGTTTGTAACCACGGTTGATTCAAAAATGGGTAGGCAATAAGAGCGCTCTCATTTGTTAATGCACCACCTAATCCTAATAGCAATCCGGCAACCGGTAAGATTGCGATGGGTAACATCATTGCTCTACCTATTTGGGAAAATTTTTTAAACATGTTGTTTTCCTCCTTAATCTATTCGTTAAACGCAGCAATAAAGCGACTAGCGATTTCTTTTGGTCGTGTAATTGCGCCACCGACAACAATTCCAGTAACACCTAATTTTTTGATTTTTGCTACTTGTTCAGGCGTTTGAATATTTCCTTCTGCAATTACCGGAATGCCTTGTGCAAGCAAGGATTGAATTAAAGGGATATTTGGTTTTTCTGCATCGAGACTATCGTCTGTATAACCACTCAATGTTGTACCAACGAAATCAATTCCAGCTTCAAAGGCATTTAGTCCTTCTTCAAGAGTAGCAATATCTGCCATAAACAATTGGTTTGGATATTTTTCTTTTATTTCTCTGATAAATTGATTGATTGTTTTGCCGTCATGACGTTCACGTAACGTGCAATCTAACGCAATTATTTCAACACCGATGGCAACTAGCTCGTCAACTTCTTTTATAGTGGCAGTAATGAATGGCTTTTGTGGGAGATAGTCTTTTTTTATGATACCAATAATAGGTAAATCAACCATCTCCTTGATTTCTTTAATATCACGTACAGAATTTGCACGTATACCAACAGCACCTGCTTGTTGGGCAGCTAAAGCAAATAACGGCATAATGCCCCCTTTTTTGGTATACATTGGCTCGCCAGGAAGTGCCTGACAAGAAACAATGACGCCACTTTTCATTTGATGAATGAGCGTTTCTTTTTCCATTCTCCTTTTTACCTCCATTTTTAATTATATTTTGGAGTTTAACTCCGATAACGAATTCTATCATGCGCTTTCATTTTTGTAAATAGGCATGATTTATTTTTTTGTTACGATATAATAAGAATTATCAAGATAGAAGAGGACGTCAAGCGATGACATTTATTCAATTAATCCAAGAACATTATCCCAACTTAACAAAATCAGAAAAAAAAGTAGCGGATTATTTATTAACAATTAAAGAAAAAATAATTTATTCGACAATGGGTGATATTAAAGAAATGGCAAACGTAGGCGATGCTACCATTGTTCGTTTCTGCCAAAAATTAGGTTTTTCTGGATTTGCCGATTTAAAAATCGAGGTAGCTAAAGAGGATTTTAGTCGTAGCCACACAACGGAAGAACATACTTTTTATGATACTATTTTAGAAAATTTGTTTGATGCACTGAATTCGACGCGCCAATTAATCAATGAAAAAGCATTAACTCATGCAATTGCTGAAATTACAAATGCTAACCATCTGTATGTTTTTGGTGTGGGGTCTAGTGGAAATACTAGTATGAATTTGGAGAATATGTTTTTGCGAGTGGGCGTTCATTGTAAAGCAGTCGTTGATCCACATTTTCAATCTCAATCCGCTTCATTATTAGGCAAAAATGATGTCGTTATTGGATTTTCATTGAGTGGGCGCACCAAAGATACATACGATTCTCTGCAAATTGCTAAAGAAAATGGTGCAACGATTATTGCAGTGACAAATTATCTTTCTTCACCGATTGCTAAGTTAAGTGATATTGTGTTGCAAACTTCAATTGAAGAATTTTTAGATGGAGGGTCTCTTGCAGGAATTATTTCGCAATTATATATTTGTAATGTGCTAGTACAAGGCTATGAAATCTACAACAGAATAGATACCATCCCGTTAAGAGAAAAAGCCTTGCGTTCGATTTTAGGAAAAGCTATTGAATAGTTTATTTAGACTGTAGATATCATCCATGAGTTGGATAAAATCTACAGTCTTTTTGTAGAGCTCGACTAGCTATCCCTAACAGACTAAGTTAAAGCCAGTCGCTATAATTTTTTGTGAATTGCTGTAAATCGGTAATGAAATTACCAAGATGGTACCCATCACAAACGGCATGATTGACTTGAATGGCTAATGGCATAAGAATTTTTTCGTTTTCCTGAATGAATTTTCCAATGGTAAAGATGGGGAGTAGATAACTACCTTCATCATATATATTTAGACTAAATGAGGTGAATTCTGTCCACGGAAGGATAGATATATTCAATGAATTTGTAGGAAAAGGTTGCTTTGGAAAAAGTGTCTTTGAATCAGAGTAGGTAGCAATATCTTGGACACAAGCAGCATAAAAGTCTGTAAAACTAGTTGTGTACGTCGTCCAAATACTAGAAAATGTTTGATTTTCCTTGTTGAAAATAGTGTAACTAGGGATAAGTTCTTTCCAATAACCTAATTCAGCTTTCGCATTTTTGGTCATTCGGAATTCTTCATGTTGATTGACTATAGTTGTCAACATATAAATTAATGCTGGATAAATTTTTTGATTATTATTCTTTAGTCCATGTTTTAGTTCTGTAATATCGATAGTAGTTGTTAAGCTATAGGTACACGGTTGATTCATGTAGTGCAAATAATATTCTTTGCGGTGCCAATTTTCTATATCAATTTTTGTAAAAGTCATCTTATTCCCTCCGTTTCCTGTAAGTATTATTGTAGATTACTTTTTTTATTAACAAGAGATGAAACAATTCTGTTTTGTTTTTTATACAATTAAAAGCTGCCATAGTTCATCTATGACAACTTTCAATGAAGGGCTTAATAAACAATTTTTTTAATTGCGTGGGTAGAAAGATGATATTTTTTTGCAAGACTATTTATTGAACAGCCATTATGAAATTCTTGAATAATACAAGTATTTCGTTGTTTCAGTTCTTCTTTATAGCCTGAAAGTTCTCCCCATGCTTTTTGATTTTCTTTATGAATTGGAATATAAAGATACCCACCTTGAAAATATTTTTGTAATTCTTTGACTAAATATTCAGGTAGAATGACCTTCGCATTTTTATAGTTCATACCTATTCACTCCTTGTGTTTTTTTACAAGTTGCAAAGTTAGTATGAGGCGACTTTACTTCATGCAATTGCCGCTACTATCTAACTTTGCATGAAGGATATTGTTTGACCTTGCTTCTGTTTTCAAGATACCACCGCCTTATTAAATACGCTTATATTCCCAATTAAATCATTTTTGAAGAAGTACTACAAATAAGAAGATACTTTTAATCAATAGCTAGTTAAATAGAGTTGTTTTCTTTTGAGTTTACATATGTAAATAATGTTGTTACAATAAAATAAGAAATTACTAAAGAAAGGTGAGGACGATGAAGAACAGAAAAATTTTAACAGTAATAGGTTTAAGTTCATTAGTTATTTTAGGAGCATGTTCGTCAGGAACAACACAAGATTCAAGCCACGAAAATCATTCCACAAATACGACAGTATCAGAAGCAAGTACTTCGACGAGTGTAGAAACCTCTATTGCAAGTAGTGAAATGATGCATCACCATGATTCTGGTGAAATTCCACCGGGGATGAAAGAGGCTGAAAATCCTAAATATCCAGTAGGAACACACGTGACTTTGACTGCAACTCACATGCCAGGAATGGAAAATGCTCAAGCGACGATTGTAGGTGCCTATGACACAACCATCTATGAAGTGAGCTATCAGCCAACAAATGGTGGAGCAGAAGTGAAGAACCATAAGTGGGTTGTGCAAGAAGAGCTTGAAGACTCTGAAGAAGTTGCATCAGCAGGAGATACCGTTGTCTTAGAAGCTGAGCATATGGAAGGTATGAAAGGTGCAAATGCGACTGTCGACGAAGCAATTCAGGGTACTGTGTATGTGGTAGATTATGAACCAGCGGACGGTGGCGAAATGATGATGAATCATATGTGGGTCACAGAAGCTGAAATAACTGAATAGAATTAAGTTCCAAGCCTTTGTGTAAAGCAACTAAAAAAAAGACGCCCCATTCACTAGAAAAGTGAATAGCTGGACGTCTCTTTTTTAGTTGCTTAATTTGCAAAGGCACTTAATCCTTCGTAACTATCATTATGAATAACATCTGATTTCAAATAATTAATAATTGATTCAGGAATTTCAACGCCTTCTCTGCGATTTTTTTCGTAGCGTTGATTTGAGCCTTGTCCAGGATAACGGACACTTGAATAGCCTTTCGCCGGTTTTGTCGCATTTAATTCTTCCATTGTTTGGGTAATATGTTCTTTAAACATATCTGCGCTACCAAAACGAGCAGGATCTAGAATAATATATAACTGCCCTAAATTACGACCAGCTGTTAAATCGTCATACATTGAGCTTACGTGTTTTCCAAATGGTAGATTCATTAAGACACCTGAAAAAACATCTACCATCATCATGAGTCCGTAACCTTTTGGACCAGCAATTGGCATCAAGCCTCGCACTTTGTTTGGGTCTGTCGTCGCTTGACCTTCTTCATCAACTGCCCAGTCGGCTGGAATTTCTTTGCCTTTTGAACGTGCATCTAAAATTTTTCCCCATGCTTGAACCGTAGTAGCCATATCAAAAATGAGTGGCGTGTCAGTATTACTTGGTGCGCCAAAACCAATTGGATTTGTTCCATAATAGGGCTCTGCACCACCAAAAGGCACAGCCATTGGATCAGATTGAGTCATCGACATTCCTAGTAAACCTGCTTCTGCGATTTTACGTAGATAATAAGAAAGCGTCCCAGTGTGACCACATTTAGAGACCCCTACTACCGCGACCCCTTTCTCCTTGGCCATGGCAATTGCTGGTTCTAATGCTAAGTTGGCAATGTATTGTCCTTGCGCATTATCTCCATGGAAAACACCAGAACAATCGCCAGTTTTTTCAAAATAAACTTCTGGTTCTAAGGTAATCCCACCTTTATTAATTCGCTCTGAATAATACTCTACTCGAACTGCTCCATGTGAATGGACGCCACATAAATCAGCGTAAACTAGATGATTCGCTGTTTCTACCGCTTGTATTTCAGGCAGACCTGCTGCTTGAAGTTTATTCTGGATTAATTTATGCAATTCTTCCGGTGTTACTTTAATTAGTTTTTCTGTTGCCATGGTAATTCCTCCCTTTTATTGATTAAAGTTGTCATACGTCTATAACCAAGTATTCTTTATGAAGTAATTATAACATAATACTGACATGACGGTGAAGTAAGCGGATACTTTTTGTTGTATGTATAACGTTTTGTTACGCTAAATATTTTTTAGCTTAGATTTGCAATCGCTTTATTTAGGGAATAAAATTAAACAAAAGGAAGCTGTTATTTCATGAGGAGGTTATATATAGCGATTAATAGTAAGTAATGGATTGTCAAATCAAAAGAGGTGAAATCATGGATATTTTAAACGTAATTCAAGAGGCGCAACTACCGTTATTGTTTAAAGGAGCTATTGGTTTAGAAAAAGAAGGTTTGCGAATAACCCATGCCGGAGAGTTAGCTCAAACCGATCATCCGATTATCGTCAATGCACAGTATCATAAAGCCATTACTACAGATTATTCAGAAAGCCAGACCGAATTAATCACACCACCGATGAGTGACATGCGAGAGTTGCACAATCATTTAAACGAATTAAATCAACTATTAGCGCAAAGTTTACCACCGAATGAATATATCTGGCCGTATAGTATGCCGCCCATTTTGCCCGATGAATCAGACATTCGAATTTCGCTAAAATCAACACCAGAAGACTTTGCCTATCGTAGTCAAATTGCTGAAAAATATGGTAAGAAACGTCAATTGATGTGTGGTATCCATGTCAATTATTCCTTAAATGAAGAATTAATCAATCAATTATTTATGGTGCAAACAGAATTTAAAACGAAACAAGCTTTTCGTAATGCGCTCTATCTAAAAATCTCTCGTAATTACTTAGCTTGGCAGTGGCTGTTAGTCTATTTGTTAGGAGCAACACCGATAGCCAATCCCGACTTATACGAAGCCGCTTTTTTTAGCGATAAACAATTGCCTCAAGACTCCATGAGAAGTATTCGGAGTAGTGATATTGGGTTTCAAAATAAAGATCCACTCAGTATAAGTTATGAAAGTATTGAACAGTATATTAAAGACATTCAGCACTCTGTCACAGCTGGGCTTATTTTGCATACGCGTGAATTTTATAATAAAGTAAGGCTTCGAAGTCATAAGGCACAATTAGAAGACTTATACACAACCGGGATTGAGTATTTAGAATTTCGCTCATTTGACTTGAATCCGTTGCATCCGTTAGGTCTAACCTATCATCATTTGTTATTGATTCATTTATTTATTGTGACGATGTTCGTAGTACAACCATTTGAACAGTCAGCTATCGAAATTGGGGATGATAAAACAATTGCAACGGCTAAGGAACATCCTTTTGAGTCTTCATCCTATGAATTAGAAGGAATGGAAATTTTATTAGAAATGAAAAAAATCGCGCAACAATCGACGGATGCTGATTATTTAGTTGCAGTTAATCAAGCCATTGAAGCACTTTTGGAACCTCAAAAAACAATTAGTGGGCGTATCCATATGCAAGTGAAGACCAGCGATGAGTTGATGGATTTTGGCGTTAATTTAAGTCAAAAATTCAAAAAATTAGCACTACAAAAGAGCAGTTACTACTAAAAAAATGAAAGGTTCACCTATACCTTAACGTAGAGGTGGGTTTTTGTTCGTAGGAGTGAAAGAAAAATGAATATTGGAATCATTGGTACAGGTGCCATTGCAGCAATTGTTACAACAGCATTAGCAAAGTTAGAGACGATCCATGTTAGAGGTGTTTATTCAAGAACGATAGAAAAAGCGGAGCAATTCGCAGAAAAGTATAACCTTCCTTTCTATACAAATTCATTAGATGACTTGTGTCAACAATCAGAAATCGATGTCATTTATGTTGCAACGCCGCATAGTTTTCATAAAGAACATGTTTTAATTGCGTTAATACATGACAAACATGTACTTTGTGAGAAACCGTTTACGATTAACGAAAAAGACGCACAGGAATTATTTGATTTCGCTATAGAGAAGAAATTATTTTTAGGAGAAGCTTTTTGGACACGATTTAATCCAGTTTTTCAATCGTTAAAAGACATTCAAGATCAACAATTAATTGGTGAATTTAAATCTGTTATTGCAAATATTGGTGGGTATGGTTTAAACAATGATCGGCTTATCGATAAAAATTTAGCTGGAGGAGCGTTATTAGATATTGGTGTATATAACTTAAATTTGATGTTTGAAATTTTTGGGCATGAGTTTACCGAGATGACTACCGTTTGGAATCAAGGCGCTACAGGAGTTGACTATCAACATACACTTTGCTTTGCCTTTGCTAATCAAGCAACTGCGACCTTACATGCGACGATTCAAGCCCAAACAATGAACGGCGCCCTCATTAGTGGAAGTGAAGGTTATTTGACGATTGACCATGTTTCTGAATGCAATCAAATTGATATTTACACGCATCAACACGAAAAGATTCAGACAGTCACCAAACATCCAGAAATGATAGGTTATGAATACGAATTTTTACAGTTGGCTGCGTGTTTAAAACAAGGAAAAACAACTTTTGATGAAGTTCCTCCAAGTTTTACCCAACAGCTCTTGCATGTTACTGATTGTATTCGTCAAGATTGGCAACTAAATTATTCAGGAGAAGCTTAAAGAGAACTTGCTAAATGTTTGTAAAAATCTGAAAAGACACTGTTTTTTCGCCAAACAAAATAAAAATCATGAGAATGTTGTAAATCGGCAATTGGAATTTTTATTAAGCTTCCGTTAGTGAGCTCTTCTTTCACAGCGATTTCGTATAAGGCGGTAACGCCAAGATTGTGCGCAACGAGCTTCTTGATGGTAGCGATATTGCCAATTTCAATTAACTTAGAAAAATCATTCAATAATAAGTTTTGCCGTTCTAAATTTTTTTCGAAAATATCTCGTGTACCAGAACCCGTCTCACGAATAATTAAAGGTTCTTGTAATAAATCTTCTAAAATTTCTGGCTGTTTGGAAAATGAATAGTTTTGACCAGCGACACAGACGAAATTTTCTCGAGCGTAAGGGACAAAGCTGTATTCATTTTTAGGAAAATAGCCTTCAATCAAAACAAAATCTAACACTCCTGTATCTAGTTGATGGAGGAGTTGTTCGGTATTATTCACCAACATTGTGATTTGCATATCGGGATGCTGAATCAAAAAATTGCCAAGCTTATTTGGTAAAATGAACTCGCCAATTGTCAATGTGGCTCCTAGTTTCAGATGATATTGTCCAGTTTTTTCTTGTGTTAATTTTTCTCTTAAAAAAGCTTCATCGTGTTTCATTGTTGAAACAGTCTCCAAAAACAATTTGCCTTCATTTGTTAGCAATAACTTCTTACCTTCGTAATGAAAAAATTTGGTTTGGTAGTTGATTTCCAAGTATTTGATATGTTGGGAAACAGCTGGTTGCGTAATACATAATTCTTTTGCAGCTTTTGTAAAATTCAGGTGTTTACAAACAACTAAAAAAGTTTCAATTCGAAAATCTAACATGCTTTCACTCCTTACAATAATTTTTTGTTATTATTATATAATAATTTATAATTTTTCGTTATAAATAGAATGTGATAGGATAATTTCAAAGAAAACGAAAGGAAGTAAAACATGATATTTGTTAAAAAGAACTATCAGGGAATCCTATTAGCATTTGTGATAGGATTAATAGCAACTTTTTTAGGAAAAAGTTTTCCTTTAATTGGCGGACCTGTCTTTGGGATTTTATTAGGAATGGTGTTGGCACTTTTTCCACGAAATAAGTCATTTAGTGCAGGAATCACTTTCACCTCAAAAAAAGTACTACAATATGCCATTATTTTATTAGGCTTTGGAATGAATTTATTTCAAATTGTCGAAGTGGGAAGTCAATCTTTAATGATTATTCTGTCCACTATTACGACAGCATTGGTGATTTCTTATATTGTGAGTAAGACATTAAATATTCCGGCAGATGTTTCAACGTTAGTAGGGGTAGGTTCGTCGATTTGCGGCGGATCAGCAATTGCTGCAACAGCACCGGTTATTGATGCAAAAGATGAAGATATTGCTACCTCTATCTCGGTGATATTTTTGTTCAATATTATAGCTGCTTTAATTTTTCCAACTTTGGGACGCTTGCTAGGATTGAGCGATACGGGATTTGGTATGTGGGCAGGAACCGCCATTAATGATACTTCTTCAGTTGTAGCAGCCGGACAATCATGGGCGAATAATCATGGCAATGATATGGCATTGCAGTATGCAACGATTGTGAAATTGACGCGTACTTTAGCCATTATTCCTATTACATTAGGATTAGCAATTTATCGTTCCAAAAAAAGTGATGCGACAACGGTAAAAGTAAGAGAAACTTTTCCTTGGTTTATTTTATATTTCTTGTGTGCCGCAATCTTTAGTACCTTTATCCATTTGAATGCTTC
Organism: Enterococcus sp. DIV2402; assembly: GCF_017426705.2. NCBI lineage: Bacteria > Bacillati > Bacillota > Bacilli > Lactobacillales > Enterococcaceae > Enterococcus > Candidatus Enterococcus lowellii. Next base: position 1,169,853 of record NZ_CP147251.1, read on the forward strand.
TATAGTGGATAGTTTAACAAACTTAGGAAAATTTTTCATAACGATGGCCATGTCAGCGATTGGTTTAAATACTAACGTGATGAAATTAGTCAAATCAGGTGGCAAACCAATTATTTTAGGTTTTTGTTGTTGGGTGAGTATTATGTTCGTAAGCTTGTGCATGCAGAAAGTTTTAGGTATTTGGTAAGTAAAAAGAGCAGAGTGAAATTATTAGATATAGAGGTCTGTTGAACAAATCATCAATTCTGGTAGGTGACTTTGAAGATGAGAAGATGTCTTTAATTAATTTTAAGTGTGGTCATATCTACTATAATCTATAGCTATTTTATTTGTATATAATAATCGATGAAAAGTAGACTTATAGAGTAAGTGGATCTTCATTATCATATTAAAAAAATGCAGATTGTTGATAAGGTCAGTTTATGACTCTGTTGACAATCTTTTTACTGTTTTAATTTGAATTGTAATAAAAAAACAAACTACTTTTCTATTTATGTAGGAGAAAGTAGTTTGTTTACATTAATAGTACTTAGAGTATACTCTAAGTAGAACTACAGAATTTCATTATTTTGGCGTTGCAATAAAAGCCTTCTCACCTTCTTCGGTATTGTAAAACGCAATTTTCAAGTCTATGATGTTAAGATTTTTTTAAGATCATCTAACTGCTTTAAAGTATTCTGACGATGAACTTTCATAATTTTTTTTCGCTGTTTTGAGGTTTCAGGACCTTGCATACATAAGTCAATATACTGCTTGATTTCCTTGATAGGCATACCTGTGTTTTTCAAGCAACAGATTAATTTGACAAGATCGAGACTTGTTTCAGAAAATTGCCTATTTCCATTTTTACTCCTTGAAATAAACGGTAAAAGTCCCTCCTTATCGTAATATCTAATTGTATGTGGTGATAGGTTACAGATGTCTGCTACTTCATTAATGGAATACATCAAAAGCCTCCTTAAAATTTGGCATATAAAACTAATAAATAGTTTGACTTAGATATAACTCTAAGTGATAACATCATTATAGACTTTAAGTAGTCGAAACTCAATAAACGAAAGAATAGGTGTGGTTAGGATGAAGAATAGAATTGCTCTGGTTACAGGTGGGAGTCGAGGTCTTGGGAGAAGCTCTGCACTTGAATTGTCTCAAAAAGGTATAGCTGTAATTATTACCTATAATAATCAAAGAGAAAAAGCAGAGGAAGTTGTACAAGAAATAGAAAAGAAAGGTGGTGATGCTATTGCATTACAATTAGACGTAAGCAAAGTATCAGCACATGAGAAATTTATTTCTATACTTGCGGATACATTAGAGAAAAAATGGAAACGCAACTCATTTGATTTTCTAATTAATAATGCAGGATTTGCTTATCGTACATCCTTTGTCGAGGTTACAGAGGAACAGTTTGACAGTATGATGAATGTACATTTCAAAGGAGTCTTTTTTTTCACGCAAAAAATTTTACCTTATATTGCTGATAACGGAAGAATTATTAATTTTTCTTCTGGTCTGGCACGTTTCACAACAGAAGGATGGATAGCCTATGCATCAATGAAAGGGGCGGTTGAAGTTATGACTCGGTACATGGCGAAAGAACTTGGTCCAAAAGGTATTCGTGTTAACACAGTAGCTCCTGGAATAATTGATACAGACTTTCATCATGGTTCATTCGATGCTATTGAAATCAAAGAAAAAATTGGAACACAGATGGCATTAGGAAGAATTGGGGAACCAAATGATATTGGTGGTGTTGTAGCAGCCATGTGTACGGATGAAACTGGATGGATCACTGGTCAAAGAATTGAAGCCTCTGGCGGAATGTTTCTGTAGCTAAAAATAAGCTTGTGTATGCAGAAAGTTTTAGGTGTTTGGTAAGTAAAAAGAGGCTAGATCACTGATCTAGCCTCTTTTATAGGTTTCTTGAAAGAATTTTTCTGCTGTTGGAACATTTTTTGTTTCTAGGAAAGAAATATTTTTTTCTTGAATGATTTGTTCTAATTCTTTGGTAAAGACTTCTGGTTTTTCAAAATATGATAACCGCAGAGTTAAATAAGGATGTCCACCGTAGCTTTGCACAAAGGATGAATAAGCAAGCACATCTGGCGGTAATTCTTGTGTAATTAGGAGATAAACGGTATCACTTGATTGAATAGGTGAATGTTCATTTGGCACATGTTCTGGTGCTGCACGTAAAATCGCTGAGACTTGCTCCCAAGGAATGATGATTTCACCGTGTCGAATTTTCTGATGATCCAGTTCGATAAAGGGTTGAATTGATTGCAATGTTTCAACTTTTTTACGCATGTTATCAGGAATGATTTTCAAAAAAACGATCAATCCTCCCAATGCCATAACAGCAAGGAGTAAGGCGAAAAGTTGATAGTCTAAAAAGAATAAGACCACACCTATTATTAACAAGACGGATTCCGAAAAAATCCCAATCAGTTGGATGCGTTTAATATCGGTGTCAACTGTTTGGTCAAGTTGACGTTTGGCATGAAATGTTGACATAATTTTCTCCTCCTTTATTCTACTGTAACAAAAAAGGAAAGGAGCGTCACGATTTCTGATTGAAAAAAAACCGTAGAATCTGCTTTTCTACGGTTTTCATTATTTAATATGAGATGGATGCATTAAGTGGGGACAAGGATAAATCAATGAAATTTTTCTCTATATCTAGCGCATCTTTTAAAGAAATAGGGATTAATTTGTTATGTTGAATACATAGGCAAGTACCGAATTGTTCTTCTAAGAATAAATTAACGGCATTCGCACCAGCTTTACTTGCTAACACACGATCGTAAGTAGAAGGTGAACCACCGCGAGGAACATGACCCAGTTCAACTTCACGAATATGCAAGACACCTTCGTCTTTTAATTTCGCTGTTAATTCAGATGCAGACATCACACCTTCTGCTAAAACAATTAAGCAGTGTTTCTTTTTACGTTCAACACTTTGCTTGATTTTATTTGCGACATGAGCAATATCAAGTGTTTGTTCAGGAATGAGAATTGATTCTGCTCCACCAGCAACTCCTGACCATAACGCCAAGTCGCCGGAGCGTAAGCCTTTCACTTCAATAACAAAGGTACGGACATGTGAATTCGCTGTGTCACGAATTTTGTCTAAGGCGCTGACAACGGTATTGACAGCTGTATCAAATCCAATTGTAAATTCTGTTCCGGGAATATCATTAGCGATTGTGGCAGGAATCCCAATCGTTGGAAATCCTAAATTAGCAAGTGCAAGGGCACCATTCTGAGAACCGCAACCACCAATCACAATTAAGCCATCTATTTTTGCTTCTTTTAAGTTTTCAATTGCTTTTAATTGGACTTCTTCATCAGCAAATTCAGGATAACGTGACGAATAAAGAAGTGTTCCGCCCATTGCAATGGATGAATTCACTCTTTCAGAATCTAAAGATGTAAAATTTTTGCATACCAAACCTAAAAATCCATAATTCACACCAACAATTTCAATATCGTGATGTGCTGATTTGTTTAAAATTGCTCGAATGGTTGCGTTCATTCCTGGTGCATCGCCACCACTTGTTAAAATAGCAAGCCTTTTCATTTTTCCACCCCATTAAATTTAATTCATACCTTTTATTATAGAATACGGGATAGCACGTTACAAAGCAATCAAATTTTGAAAAAATTATACAGGAAAACCATTTATATCAACGAAGAAAACGATTACTTTCGTTCGTTAAAAAAGAGGCTAGAAAAATTCTAACCTCTTTTTTTATTCTGAATAACTTGCTCTCGGTCCACCAATATATTTTGGTCGAGAACGTAGAGCGGTCACATGAGCAGCGCCTAATTCTTTTTTTGTTGGTCTAACTGGAACTTGGACATGTTTAATGTGCATTCCAATCGAGGTATCGCCAATATCAATACCTGCTTGAGCAACAATTGATTCCACTTCTACAGGCGCATCGAAAAATTTAAAAGCAGCCACTGAACAAGCACCGCCAGCATGAAGACTTGGCAAGACTGCCACGATTTCTAATTCTTTTTTTTCAGCAAGTGTACGTTCAACAACCAAGGCACGATTTAAATGCTCACAACCTTGAACAGCTAAATAAATGCCTTTTGGATCTAAAATTTGTTTTAATGTTGAAATAATCCATTCGCCAACTTCTTTACTAGGGTTTTTACCAATCACCCCACCAGTAATTTCACTTGTGCTACAACCTAAAACAAAAATGTCACCGGCTTTTAAATCTGCTTGCGCCAATACTTCTTCTGTGAGTTGAGTTAAATCTCGAACTAAGGTTTCTTTTTCCATTATTTAGGGCCTTCTTTCATTAAGGGGAAATTAATTTTTCGCAACGCTGCAATCAGCATTAAAGTAAGTCCACCACCAAAAATATTTTGAACGATATTGCCAATAATTGATGCTAAACCTGCAGGCCAAGTGTAAAGTAGAGCTGTTGCTAGAGCATAACCGATAACCATAAAGAGACTTGCAAGGACTAAGCCAGTGATATTTTTGTATTTCCAAGGTTTTTGAAAAAAGTATCCAGCAATGCCACCTTGAATCCCGTGAATCAGAACTGAAAAAATAATCCATTGGGGGTAACCAGATAATAAATCAATCATTCCACCACTGAGTGCACCTACCCAAAAACCACCGAGGGGACCAAACAGAAAGGCCGCAGTGTAGATGCCAACTTCACATAAGGTAACAAACCCATTTGTTGCAGGAACGGGGAAGATAAAAAGTAAAGATAATGCGACGGTCAAAGCCGTAATCATTGCAAGTTGTACGAGATTTTTTTGTAAATTCATTAAGTTAAACTCCTTTCAATTTTTCCGTGCCAAACATTGCCGGCATCGTGAATGGGAAGCCCATTTTCAATCGCTTCGTAGACAAATCGTTTGCTTTTTTCAATGCTTTCAATCAACGGAGTGCCTTGAGCGAGGTGTACACAAATAGCGGCTGAAAAACAACAACCTGCACCATGAATTGTTGATTGATAAGAAATAGGACCTTTAAAGTAGTGAGAATTGATTCCATCCGTATAATAATCAATGGCACTATCGGTTAAAATGTGGGGACCACCTTTTAATACAACGGCTGTTTTCGTCTGTTCGGATAATTGCTGACTAGTTGTTTCCATATCTGCGAGTGAAACGATGTCAGCGCTCGCTACTAATCGTTGCATTTCTTTTAAATTGGGGGTGATTAAATCTACCAATTGAGCGAGTTCTCGAATTTTTTGGAGATAGTCTTGTTGTAATTGTTGCTCGGTTTCCTTAAAGGCTAAGACGGGGTCTAAAATAATTGGAAATTGACCTCGATTTCTTTGGCAAAAGTCAATGACTAAGTCAACAATTTCAATACTAGCTAATAAACCAATCTTTACGCCATCCAATTGAAACGATTGTTCGATGGTTTGTAACTGTTCGTGAATAAGCGAAGCAGGAAGTGGTCGAATGACAAAGTCGTCATTTTCTGCTACTGCAATACAAGTCAGAACGGAAAGTCCAAATGTTTGTAAATTTTCAAAGGTTTTTAAATCAGTTTGAATCCCACCGCCGCCCCATGTATCAGAACCACCGATTGTTAGGGTTATTTTTGTCATTTCCTCACATCCTTTTGCTTATTATAAAAGTTAGCACAAAAAAAGAAAACAACCAATTGGCTAGTTTTTAACCCATCCAATTTACTAATGTTTATTTAAAGTTCATCAATTTTTTGTTAAGTTTTGTAGAAAACGTCCAGTTGTTTTTGAATTACGCTCATTTTATCGCTACAATATTTAGCAAGTAGATTTATTTTTAAAGGAGAATAACTTAATGAAACTCAAAAAAATCATTACAAATACAGTTTTATGTACCACAGTTTTACAAGTAGGATTAATGGCAACGAGTGTAGGTGTCTTGGCTGATACCACTGAACAAACACAAAAGGTTAAAGATGAAGGTTGGGATGTTCCAAGTGTGGCGTTGGGTAATGGCTTAACTGAGCAAGAAAAAACGCAAACGCTTGAAAAACTCAACGTAAAAGAAAACGAAGCGTATAATACATTTGTCGTTAATGGCGATGACTTAGTCAACTATGTAACAGATATTGATTCATTTACGTCTGATTCAAAAGCGTATTCGAGTGCTTACATGGTACGTACGAAAGATGGTTCAGGTGTAAATGTTACGATTGAAACCCCTGAAAATATTACTTCTCGGACAGAAGCAAACTATCGAAATGCAGCAATTACAAGTGGTGTATATGATGCAGATATTCGAATTGCGTCAGTTCGTGTGATGGATGGTAGTGGTGCCTTAGCTGGGATTTATAAAATTTATGATGAAGTAGATCCTGCGGCAGATGAACAAGAAGCACAAGAACGCGCACAAAATCGAGAAGTTGCGCAAGAAGAAAGTGCAGTTGTTTCTGAAATTACTAAGGAAAACGAAGAAAATGCTGATTTTTCAGATGATAATTTGGCAGTTGCTTTAGCCGAAATCAAATTAGAATTGCAAAAAATTAAAGATGAATTAGCAAAAATGAATGAAGAGCAGGGGCGAGAAAAAGTCCAACAAATCGTTATTGAGCAGTTAAATATTCAAGGTTTAGGGGATGTATTATCTTCTGAGCAAGTGACTTCACTATCTAACACAATGTATAACTTCTCGCAAGCGCCGGTTATTAACAACGAACAAATTACGGAACAATTGACGACTTTAAAAGACGATTTAATGACAAACGGGAAAGACTTTATCAATAATGCGGCAGAAAAATTAAATAGTGAAGAAACAAAAGGCTTCTTTGCGAATATTTGGTCAACGATTAAATCATTCTTTGAAGGCTGGTTTAACTAATAATGAATAGGAGTTATCTACAAAAGGCTTCGTTAAGGTTTTGTAGGTTGCTCTTTTTTTTATTTTTGTCTTATAATGATTGCTAGGAGGTAGACATGACGAAACTATATTTTGTACGCCATGGTTTAACTGCAAATAACGCGTTACATGCGTTTAATGGCAGTTACTCAAATCATGGGTTATTACCAGAAGGACAGCAACAGGCGAGTGAGCTAGGACGATTTTTGCAAGAGGTTCATTTTGAGAAGACGTATGTTAGTCCGCAAAAACGTGCGATAGAAACTGCACAATATATTTTAAAAGAAAATCAATTTTCAGTGAATCGTTTAATTGAGGAGGAAAAATTAAAAGAAATTAATTTTGGATATTGGGACGGCGTATCCATTGATTCAAAAGAAGGACATCCTCAGCTACGTAATTTACGCCACCATCCAGAGCAATATGATCCGAGTGAATTTCAAGGAGAATCTTATCCCAGCTTAATTCAACGAGGAACTTCTTTTATTCAACAATTAGATTATACGACGGATGCGAATTATTTAATTGTTAGTCATGGCGTAACATTGACAACACTGTTGCAAACGTTAAAAGGCAAAACAATTGCGCAAGTTCGAGAAGATGGTCTATTGGATAACACTAGTTTAAGTATCTTAGAAACAAACAATGGAAAATCTTTCCAAGAAAAATGTTGGAATTATATTGCGTATTAAGAAGCTTTTTAGAGGCTTCTTTTTTTATAAAAAAGATCGACTTTCTTAAAAAGAGAGCCGAGCTTTTGCTTATTCTGTAGCTGTTGGACCAGAAGTTAGCGTCCAGGTAATAGTGGCATTGTATGTTTTTGCTTTCGCAGTTCCTCCGTAAACGGTTAAGACTGATGCACTTTTATCAAAATTATCTAACCATGTTCCTAAACCAGCATCTTTATCTGCCTTAAAAACTGTTTTTGGTGAACTACTTAAAGTAATATCTGTTGCAACAGGAGCTGTACTAGTATTTTGACTATTCGTTACGACTGATTTATTTGCTAGTTTTAAGTTTGCACCAGCTAATACATCTTCATCGCTTGTTTTAATAGTTGAAATGGTTGCTTGCACTTCCCAACCAGCACCGGTTCCGCGTTTATCAGTTACTTGAATACGTGGTTGTTCAGCTTTTGCAGTATAAGTTTGAGTCGTACTAGAGATTTTATTGCTACCAAAATCAAAATTTGATACATAATCTAAACTTAATGGGCCAGCAGAACCAGTACCAGGATTATCTGGATCACCTGGATCAGTTGGATCAGTTGGGGTCGGATTGTCTGGATTAGTTGGATCGATTGGTTTTGTGGGTGTACTATCATCACCAGTAAAACTTACTGTCGCAGCAGAGGTTTCTGCTTTAACAAATTGTGGTGCTGCAGTTAATAATGCAATACTCAATAGAGTACCTGTTAAAAGTAATTTATTTTTCATTGTTTTGTTTCTCCTTTTTTCTTCTGATATAAATGATAATTAGTAAAAGTAATAGAACAAATACGACAATTGCTGCAAAGATCAACCAATAGATTGGTGTTTTCTTTGGTGCAACATTCTCTTTTTCAACTAACTGATAGTCTTTCCCGGCTACTTCAAAATCCTGCTCCCATTCCCAATGATAATCGCCAGCTTTAGCTTTTCCTGAAAAATGGTAGGTTCCGGGCGCTAATGTTCCTTTTGATAAAGGAATAATGAGATGAAACATCGAATTAGGTGCAACTTTTCCATACTTTGATTGATACGTTTCAATTGTTTTACCATCTTTTGAAATGGTGGCGTCAATCGCTAAATTGTCAATCATAGTTGCAATTGGGTTGCTAAGTTCAGCTTTAACAATGGGGTGATTGTTTTCTGTATCGAGCTTAATTTTTCCAAGTGTTAATTCTGGAGTGAGTTTTTCATCCGATGTTTGCAATTTCACTGCTATCGAGTAAGCGAAATGATTGTAAAAATTAATTGTTTGCTTTTCTTGTTGCTGATTTTCAATTTGTTCATAGACATGAATTCCTCCTAAAATATAGCCAGCAAATTTTTCTTTAGGATAAGTCAAGTCGAAAGTGACATTTTTTTTTTCATTAGGTGCTAGTTCAATTGTGCGTTGTTGTTGCTCTTTGGTGATGATTTGTGAAAATTTCGGATTTGCTATTAATTCATTTTCTGTGCGGCTATAAGCAATCGTGATGCCATCACTAGTTGTGGCATCATTTGCCTCAACGACTATTTTCTTCGTTTGATTGCTGGTATTTTCGATTTCGATCGCTATCGTTTGCTTCTTTCCTGGTGTTATTTGTAAATCAAAATAAGTGTTATCTTTTGTTCGCTGGTTATCAGGTAAATTAGCAGTAATGCGATAATCCATTTGTGCTTCTTCGCTAAATACAGGTAACGCCTGACCGAAAAGAAAACATAAAATAAAGAATACTAGTATTTTTTTCACTCATTTCCTCCTTTCGCTAGCTAAGTGAGTGAGGCCTCTTGTTGTAAAGATAACGAGAAAAATTTTTTTCGTCAATATACGGATTATTCAATAGTCATTAGATAATTTGTTATTTTTATTGCTGTTATAAGCTTTCTTTTCGTTTTTTTGAATTGTTTTTATTTTAATTATCAAAAAGTGAAAAAAAGATATAAATTCGTTCAGAAAAATTTCAGTAAAATGAAGGATAGATGAAATTAAATGATTGAATGAAAAGGAATGAGAAGAGATGAAAAAACGAGCGTTTGTGCTATTACTTTTATTAAGTTATCCAGGAATTATTTCGACATATGCAGATACTAGCGAAGAAACTCTTGATTCGACCATTCAAAGCACAGAAGAAATTGCATCTGCTGTAGAAACGACAGACATGACGACAGATGAATCTACTGAAGTATCTTCTCAAACAGAAACGAGTACAAGTGAAGATAGCGCTGAAATAACGGAAGAGACTGTAGTAGAAACGAATGAATCGAATGTAGAAACTGAGATTTCTAGTGAAGAGGAACCTGTAGAAACCACTCAATCAGAAACAATCTCTTCTGAAACAGAAACATTGCCTAAAACAAGGAAAGCACGAAGCGTGGCTAGCCAATCAGTAAAAAATTGGACCGAATTTAAAGCTGCAGTACTAGACCCTACAGTGACAAATGTTTCCGTTACTGCTGATATTTTAAATACAGAAAATGATGTCCAAGGGGCACAAGAAATTAACGTTTCGATTGCTTTAAAAAATCTTACGATCGATGGCAATGGACATACTATTGATTTTCGAGGAACAAGTTTTCAAAATTTACAAGCGATTCCATCTGGAACAACTATTAATATTGTCTTAAAAAATATGACCATTTATGGGCAAAATTATTGGGGACCATTTCGATATGGCGGTCCTACAAAGCAAAGCGGTGGTGCTGCTTATGGTGAAGGGACACTTACTTATGAAAATATCACCTATGAAGGAGCTCAGCTAACATGCTCACCAACGTATAATATCGTTTTTTCAGGGAAAATTCGCAATGCATCCGTCAATCAATATGTTTCGCCATTTTCTAATAAAACTTATAATACTCAAGTCAATCAAGTGAATATTGAAGCGAGTAACATGACGCTACTAGATAATGCTGATTATGAAGGGACCACGCAAAATGCTGGAGTACTTCAACTGTATTATGGTGGGATGTTAAAAGTTGGTAACCATGCGAAATTATCAGTTACTTCTAATGGAACAGGTGGAGAAAGTGGTCTATATACAGTTTATTTACAGGGATCTTTAGAGACAGGAGAAAATGCTGAAATTACTATTAATACGCGTGAATCTGGAAACCAAACAGCATTGTATGTTACAAATGCAGGCAGTAAGGTGAATGTAACAAATGGAACTAAATTGGCGATTCATGTGAATGATAAAAATCGAAGTTCCGACCGAAGTATCGTACAACTGGCTTCAAATACAACATTTACGGTTTCTTCAGACGCTATCTTTTCAATTGATGGAACTGCACGTAGGACAGGCTTATGGGCAACTTATTACAATAGTGTGATTGGGGCTCAAGCATATAGCACGTTTAAAATCGATGAACGTGGAACCTTTACTGTAAATTTATCAGGAGATTCTGACAAGATCGCTGTTGTGTATGTTGCAGGGAATGGTACATTTGGTTTTAATAACGCTAAATTAGTTGACTTAAATACACAAAATACGACAGGCGCGATGACATTAATTTCAATGAATCCAGGTGTTTTTACTTCTTCTATTCAAAAAGTCGAAGCGTGGAATAAAGGAAATAGTACAGATGTTCCAGATAAAATATGGAATCCAGTATTTGATATGAGAGTTCCCTATACAGCTGGAAATGTGCAATCATCAGTGACAGCCTCTAGCTTGTCGCAAGCAGTTAGTCAAGATTTAATCACAAACTATCGTACACAGAATTTTCAACGTGTTCGCTTTAGTTACATTCCAGATGTGACAATTCAATTGGATGAACTTCAAGGCAATCCGAATGATCCTACAAGCAAAGTCCTTCAAGGAACAACAAATCCACATGCAATGATTGTTTTTGAAGGAGAAAACTTACCTGAGCCGACACTGGCTTCACCAAATGAAACAAGTACACAAAAATATCACGTCCAAGCAGATGAAAAAGGTCAATATACGTATACTTTATCAAAAAGTTTAACACCAGGAAAGACGATTAAAGCGAAGGCATATTTGAGTGGAAAAGAAGCGGAAACTTCTCAAAAAGTACCTTCATTACCTACTTTCACAACGACTGCCGCAATAACCAAAGCTGACAAAGAAGTTACGCAGCTTCTATGGGAAGACTCAGGTGTCTTGGTGTATACCATTGAAAATACTGGAACGACTGCATTTTATCCATCGCAATTTACACCTGATATTCCAGATACCTGGACAATTGATTCTTCAAAAACTCAGGTAAATATAAATGGCGAACAAGTAGATAATTCGAAACTTACATCAACAGTGCTGCGCCCAAACGATCGCTTAACAATGTCAATTCCGGTAACTTTTAATAAAGTAGGAACATTTGATTATACAGGAACATTGAAAGGGACAAGTGATGCCAATCGAAAATATGAGTTACCAGATATAACAACCACTCAACAATCATTTGAAGTGAAAAAACCGACGCTTGCTTTATCTTCAGTACCGAACCTCGACTTTGGCAGCAACCCTATTCAATCAAAAGAAATGACATTAACCACAAATAACAAGCAAATAATTGAAGGGGTGGATGAATACGTGAATAAACAAAATTGGGAACTTGTTGCAAATGTTTCACCGCTAACGGATGCTGATAGTAAAGCATTACCATCTTCGTTATTTTTTGGTAATACTAAATTAACATTTGGAAATGATCATGTTATTTATACGAATGACACACTTCATCAAGGAGCTTTTAAATTACAATATGAATCGCAAAAAGGATTTAAACTAAAAGTAGAACCTTCTAATTTGAAAAGCCAGTCTTCTTACACTGGAACGATTACTTGGACGTTAGTAGATGGTTTGTAGATTGTTATTAAATGTTAAGAAATTATTTTGTGATTGAGCTATAAATTGTTTTTTATTAAATGAGATGATAAAGTTTCTACTTTAATTCACGAAGAATGAAGGGAGAATCATGAAGAAGTTTTTAGATAGCAACTCAAGAAGAAAAGTGGACATTTTGATTATGTTGAACAAAGAACATGGTGTGACATTTGATGATTTAAGTCAGCGTTTAGATGCTTCACGTCCAACGATTATGCGAGATTTGGAAGAGATTAAAGAAAAATTTGATGAATGGCAGGTAACCGAAGCCACTGTTATAATAAGAAAAACAACCGCATATTTAGTGGCAAAAGCGAAATTTTCATTGCATCAAATTTTATTACATTATTTAAATGAAAGTTTGCAGTATCAGGCGATGATTGAAATTTTTCATTCAGAATCCATTCATTTGCGTCAATTTTCGGAGGCGCATTTTGTCTCTTACAACACACTTTATAAAAAATTATATGGTTTAAATGAAGTTTTAGCGCAATTTGATTTGCGCTTTGTGACAAACAAGAAAGCATCCATTTCGGGAAATGAGCAACAATTACGTTTTTTTTATTCTGAATTTTTTTGGTACGCCTATAGTGGAACAACCTGGCCTTTTTTAACAGTGTCGCAAAGAGTAGTAAATTTTTTAATTAAACCAATTGAATATATTCGCGGAAGAAAATTAAGTTTGGTTGAAAAAGAGAAGCTATCGTATGATTTAGCAATTATTCTGACACGTATCAAACAAGGTCATTTGGTTTCACCAACAATTTTAAAACATGAAATCTTACAAGATAGTTGGCATTTTAAGTATTTACTCAATTTTTTGCATCCTGCGTGTTCCTTATTTTTTCGTAATCTAACGCGTGAACAAATGAAAGCAGAAATTGCGTACGCGTATATTTTTGTGTTTGCGCAAGAATATCATCTAACGGATAATAAAAATATTAGTGACATGCTTTTTTATTGTCAGACTCATGAATTAAAAACAGCAGAAGTAACCAATCAATGGTTTCGCCTGTTTTATCAAGAATTTCCTGTAAAAATTTCAGCAAAAAATTATGGATTACTCTACGCAAATCTGATTCATAAACACATCAAAGCTCTTACGTTTCAAGGCGCAGGTACATTAAGTGGCATTGATATTAGTGCTTCGGTATTTCTTCCACCTGAAATGAATCAACGAGTTGAATTTATTGTGAATCAACTCACGAATAAGAATAAAATTTTGCGTAAAAATCAAGCATTTTTGTTGGATAATTATCGTTTTCTCATTAGTCAATATATCGAACAAGAACGTAAACCAATATCTATTTGTATTTTATCAGTATTTGGAGAGGAAGGGTTAGAAATGATTAAGCGCCGCGCCTTCCAAGGGATTGATATGGATGTGACTGTCACAGGTACCATTACACCACAAACGGACTTGGTGATTATGGATCGAGAATATGAGCAGGTGTCGTTCGATCAAGAGAAGATTCTTTATTGGGAAAATATCCCTAGTAAGAAATCAATTTTTCGTGTACATTATTTTATTAATGAACATTTCGGTTATGGATAAAAATCAAAAAGGTTATTGACATTTTCTCATCTTGCAGTCTATACTATCGTCATAATCTAATTTAATTCTCATAGTTTAAAACGTTGACGAGAAGAGTAACTTAAGGATTCAGTTAAGAGAACCCGGTTTGGTGCGAAAGGGGACTGAAGAGCAAAGTGAAGATGAGCTCTAAGTTTGTAAATAGTTCACGCTATTTATGCGGATGCGACCGTTATATCGCCGGATTTCAACAGGAATCGTCGAGGTATCATTTGTGAGAATGGTATAAATTAGGGTGGTAACGCGAATTTATTCGTCCCTTTGTAAAAAGCAATTGCTTTTACAAAGGGACGATTTTTTTTTATTTTAGGAGGGAAAGATATGACTGAAAAACAATTAGCAACAAATTTAGTACAACTAGGGAATCGCACAGATTTGCAAAACGGTTCTATCAGTGCGCCGATTTTTTTATCAACAACTTATGCGCATCCGGGTTTAGGCCAAAGTACAGGATATGATTATATCCGTACGAAAAACCCTACACGCGATGTTTTAGAAGAAGGACTAGCAAAATTAGAAGCAGGTACTCAAGCAGTAGTGACCAGTTCTGGAATGAGTGCGATTCAATTAGTGTTTAATTATTTTTCAGTAGGAAGTAAATTTTTAGTTTCTAGAGATTTATATGGTGGTAGTTTCCGTTACTTTGATGACCTTGAGTCAAAAGGTATCGCAACGTTTGATTATTTTACAGATTTAGATAATTTTAAAGCAAAAATGACCAAAGAAATAGATGGTGTGTTCTTAGAGACGCCAACGAATCCATTAATGAATGAAGTTTCTATTCGAGAAGTAGCAACGATTTCCAAAGAACACGAAGCTCTTTTAATTGTTGATAATACTTTCTTAACGCCATTACGCCAGCGTCCTTTAGAAGAAGGAGCGGATGTAGTCATTCATTCAGGAACGAAATATTTATCTGGGCATAATGATATTTTAGCTGGTGTCGTCGTTGCAAAAGACCCTGTGTTGGGTGAGAAACTAGCTTGGCTAGCAAACACAACAGGACCAACATTGAGTGCTTTTGACAGCTGGTTATTTGTTCGTAGTTTAAAAACATTAGAAGTCCGTTTTAATCAACAAGAAAAAAATGCGCAAGCAATCGTTGAAGTATTGAAAAAACATCCAGCAATCAAAGATGTTTTATACGTAGGCATTGGGGCTATGATTAGCATTCGTGTCGCTGATGAAAATAAAATTAGTGATTTTTTACAAGCGTTAGAAGTGTTCTCTTTTGCTGAAAGTTTAGGTGGCGTTGAAAGTTTAATCACGTATCCTACGACGCAAACACATGCAGATATTCCGCAAGAGTTACGTGAGTCATACGGCTTAACCCCGGATTTATTACGTATTTCTGTCGGAATTGAACACGTTGCTGATTTGATTGCCGATTTGGAAAAAGCGTTAAATGTTTTTTAATGAAATAAAAAGAGGACCTGCACTCGGGTCCTCTTTAATCGTTAGTCTGTTAATTTCTTTACCATAATAAAGTCGGTTTGCTGGTCTTCCCCCATAAAAAATGAGTGTTGACCTTGGCGTACAAAGCCCATTGTCTGATAAAAAGCTCGTGCAGGTTGGTTGTGTTCCCACACGCCAAGCCAAACGGTGTCTTTCCTTTGTTCTAACGCCATTTGGATTGCTTGGTCAATAAGATAGCGACCTAAGCCTTGACGTTTATGGGACATGCGAATATATAACCGCTCAATTTCTAAGGCGTTGTTGGCAATAGCTTCAGTTTGGGCATCATCGGTATTGATTTTTAAATATCCAGCAAGTTCTTCATTTTTGTATAAAAAGAAAAAGGTAGAATGAGGTGTTTGTAATTCATTGGTTAATTTCTCATCTGTATACGCATGATCTAGATAAGCTTTCATATTTTCAGGCGAATTTTGTTTGGCAAACGTGTCACTAAAGGTTTCAAAACTAATTTCTTGTAAAGTTTTTAAGTCTGTTAACGTGCCTTTTTTTAATTGAATCGACATAGTCTTCTCCTTTTTTAATTTTCTTTTTATCATACGCGTAATTTTTTTAGGACGCAATAGTATTTTTTCCTTACTTTTTTATAAGAAAAAATTTACAAGATGGAAGATTTTCATTCATCATTTATTCATATTTAGTGATTATTATTTGTACATACCAATAAAACAACCCTAACACTTTTTCATTTTTACTCCTACGTCTGCCGATTCCCCGTTGGCAGACAATTTTTTTGCTTTACCTAGTTCTGAAAACTAGATATAATGATTATATAAAACATATTTAATGAATTTCAAAAAGAGGTGCATTTTTTTGGACAAGCTACAAGCGGATATTTATGAATGGGGTGAATCACTGGCCGATTTTCATTTGCCACGTTGGGATGAATTGCCAGAATTAGATTTATATATGGATCAAGTCATTACATTGGTAGATCGTTATTTGTCACCAGTCATTCGGATTGATAAACATACCCTTCTAACCTCTTCAATGGTAAATAATTATGTGAAAAAAGGCATGATCCCACCGCCTGAAAAAAAACGTTATACGCGTCGACATGTTGCGTTTTTAATAGCAATTACATTGCTAAAACAGGTGCTAACCATTCCAGAAATTAAAAATGGCATCTTGTTTCAAGGAAAAGCTGTTGGTATTCGTAATGCATATAATCTTTTTTGTGAAGAGCAAGAAACAGCTGTGCAGCATGTATGCTTACAAGCCATGGGGCAACTTGAACATCAAGAGCCACAAAAAATTGCAGTAGAATATTTGGCAGTTAAAGCCGCAACCGTTTCGTTTGCAAATAAATTATTTGCTGAAAACGTAATTGAAATAGAAAGTCAGTATTTAGAAAAAGGAGAAAGCCATGACTAAAGAAAAAATTGCCTTACTGGTAGATTCAGGTACAGATGTTCCACAAGAAATAATTGACAAGTATGGAATGTTTATGATTCCGTTAAAAATTATTTATAAAGAACGTACGTATACAGATAAAATTGATATTACACCTGAGCAAGTATATACACGTTTGAAAGAAGAGGTGCCAACTACCTCTTTACCTGATGGGAAAGCTATTCAAGAAATTTTTGATGAAATCAAAGCGCAAGGCTATCAGAAAGTAATTGCGGTTACTATTTCAAGTGGCTTAAGTGGGACCTATAATATTTTACGGTTATTAGGTCAAGAACAAGAAACCGAAGTCTTTGTCTTAGATACAAAAAGTATTGGAATCGGCGCTGGTCTACAAGCAATTCATGCAGCCGAATTAATCGCTCAAGGAATGGAATGGGAAGCGTTGATTCTGCAATTAGAGAAAAAAGTCAAAGAATCTAAAGTCTATTTCAATGTTGCAACGTTAGAATATTTGCAAAAGGGTGGCCGGATTGGTTTAGTTGCTTCACTTATTGGGACGGCCTTAAAATTAAATCCGACGATTTCTTGTAACGAAGAAGGTGTCTATCATACCGTTGCTAAAACTCGTGGGCGCAAAAAAAGTTTAGAGAATATGGTCAAACTAGTGAAAGAATTTGTTGGCGATCGACCATCTTTTCGTTTGGCAATTGCCCAAGGAGATGCCATAGAGGAAGGTAAATGGTTACATGATTTAGTTAAACAAACCTTTCCCAATGCCGAATCGATTTTATTTGGGCCAATTTCTCCTGCGTTAGTGGTACATACAGGACCAGGACTTCTAGGAATTGGGGTACAATTATTAGACTAATTATTAACAGACTCAAATTTTATGAGTCTGTTTTTTTAGTAAGAAAAACTTTAGAAAACTATTATCAAAAGGTGTTTTAATGAAACCATGCGCAAAATCATGTATAATAGACACGATAGTCAAGATGTGAGCGCATAATAATTAAAAACGAGGTGACTTTTTTGTGAAAAAAATATTAGTCGTAGATGATGAGAAACCGATCTCAGATATTGTTAAGTTTAATCTTACTAAGGAAGGTTATGAAGTATACACCGCATACGATGGGGAAGAAGCGCTTGAAAAAGTGAACGAAATAGAACCAGATTTGATTTTATTGGATTTAATGTTACCTAAAATGGATGGTTTAGAAGTAGCACGTGAGGTTCGTAAAACGTATGATATGCCAATCATTATGGTAACTGCCAAAGATTCTGAAATCGATAAAGTATTAGGTTTAGAATTGGGTGCCGATGATTATGTCACGAAACCATTTTCGAATCGTGAGCTAGTTGCTCGCGTCAAAGCAAACTTGCGTCGTGGCTCTTCTGCTGGTAAAGAAGTGGAAGAACCTGTTAACACAGAGTTGTCAATTGGCGATTTAACGATTCATCCCGATGCGTATATGGTAACAAAATATGGTTCAGCTATTGAATTAACACATCGTGAATTTGAACTATTACATTATTTAGCCAAACATATTGGTCAAGTAATGACTCGCGAACATCTATTACAAACAGTGTGGGGCTATGATTATTTTGGTGACGTGCGTACAGTGGATGTAACAGTTCGTCGTTTACGTGAAAAAATTGAAGACAACCCAAGTCATCCAAACTATTTAGTTACTCGCCGCGGTGTAGGATATTACCTACGTAATCCGGAACAGGAGTAAGAATGTATGAAGAATAAAGTTCGCTTTTTTCAATCAGTGAACTTTAAAATCGCCCTGACATTTATCTTGATTTTGTTAATTTCAATCGAGATTATCGGGGCGTATTTTATTCGCGGATTGGAACGCTCAACGATCGAGAGTTTTAAAACAGGGATGAATTCTCAAGTTGAAACGCTCGCAGGTACGTTAGGCAATTATTTAGGTCAAGAAGGAACAAATAGTCAACAAGTGGATAGTGAAATCCAACGAGTCTTAGATAATAGTGATTCACCAGACATTGTTGAGATGAAAGTCGTCGATCAAAAAAGCATCATTCGAGCAACGACAAATGTCAGTGACCGTAATTCGATTGGTAAGAAAAATGAAGATCCGTATATCAATGATTTTGCGAATAAAAATATTACAGCGATTGATGATTCCACAGGTGATCGTGTGCAGATTAATGTTCAGGTCATTCAGTCTGCTGGTGATACGGTCATTGGTGTCTTATATGTGAAAAGTAATTTAGAACAAAAGTACAATGAAATTAATAACATTGCGTTTATCTTTGTAACGGCATCAGTGATTGCGGCGATGATTTCTATGCTAGTGGCGGTCTTGATTGCACGTTCTATTACGCAACCCATTGGCGAAATGCGAGAACAAGCATTGCGGATTGCTAAGGGAGATTATAGTCACAAAGTAGAGGTTAAAGGTCGTGACGAGCTAGGTCAATTAGCCGAAACATTCAATCAACTAGCCGAAAGAATTGAAGAAACACAAGAAGCGATGGAGTCTGAACGCAATCGATTAAATAGCGTATTAGCGCATATGACTGACGGCGTCGTTGCGACTGACCGACGAGGCAAAGTTATCACCATCAACGAAATGGCGTTATCGTTATTGAATGTCAAACAAGAAGAAGCAATCGGGCAATCGATTCTAACGTTATTTGAAATGGAAGAAGATTATACATTGCGTAAATTATTGGAAAATCCAAATGAAATTTTATTGGACCGCCCTTCAAATGATCCTAATTTAGAGGCTTTAATCTTACGTGTCGATTTCTCAATGATTCGCCGGGAATCAGGGTTTATTTCTGGTTTAGTAGCGGTGTTACATGATGTTACTGAGCAAGAAAAAACAGAACAAGAACGTCGAGAGTTTGTCTCAAATGTTTCTCATGAATTGCGCACGCCGCTAACGAGTATGCGTAGTTACATTGAGGCATTAAATGAAGGCGCATGGCAGGACCCGGAGATTGCACCCAATTTCTTAAAAGTAACATTAGATGAAACAGATCGTATGATTCGGATGATTAATGACTTATTAAATCTTTCGCGGATGGACAGTGGGAATTCTGGTCTACAATTGGAATTTATTAATTTTAAAGAATTAGTCCATTTCGTCTTGGATCGTTTTGATATGATGGTTAATAATCATGAAAAGAGTTATATCATTCGTCGTGAGTTTACCAAGCGTGAGTTATGGTTAGAAGTGGACACGGACCGCATGATTCAAGTAATCGATAATATTATGAACAATGCTATTAAATACTCGCCTGATGGTGGGATTATCACTGTTCGTTTAGTAGAGACGCATAACAATATTATTTTAAGCGTGACGGATCAAGGCTTGGGAATTCCGAAGAAAGATTTAACAAAAATTTTCGATCGTTTCTATCGTGTAGACAAAGCGCGTGCTAGAAAACAAGGGGGAACGGGGCTTGGTTTAGCAATCTCTCGTGAAGTGCTTAAAGCACATGGTGGAACTATTTGGGCAGAAAGTCGTGAAAATGTTGGTTCAACGTTCTTTATCAGCTTACCATATGAACCTTACGAGGAGGATTGGTGGGAATGAAAATTACAGAAAGAATGGTACGCTTTGGCTTATGTACGATGATTGCGTTAAGTTTTTATTTGTCTTATCTGATATGGTGGAGTCCAGCAACCAAAGATACGACATTAGTCAATGAAGTCGAGACAGATGCGCGTACGGAATTAAACGTTAAAGATGCATCAGAGGTTTTTCTGCCGTTACGTTTAACACGCATTGACCAGGAAACAATTGATGAAACCAATACCGAAAGTTTAGTAAAAAAATTCCAAACAGATATCGCAAATGCACAGTTTGAAACAGCGCATATAAAAAAGTATGACTCTGCCGAAGATTTTGCTACCCAAACGCAATTAGATGAAGGCGTTGAGTTAGCATATGCAGCAGCGATGCCGATGAGTTCCTATTTAGATACTTTCCATATTACCTTGCCAATGTCAGAGGAAATGGAACAAGAGACGGAATTTTTACGTATTCAAATTGATTTCAAAAAAGAAAAGATTCGATTTTTAAATCGGAATAAATTGACTGTTTTAGAAGCGAAAGTTTTATCAGGAATGAATGAATTTAAACATACAATTAAGAATAATGCTGCAGAATGGGTGGCGGTATTTCGTGACCCAGGCTACAGCTCGTACCAATATTACACCGTTGAACCAGTGAAACTGAAGATGTATAGCTACATTTCTTCTACGCGTCCTTATACGGTATTTCGAGATTCATTCTTTACTAATCCTAAAAACGTGCGCAGTAATGATGGAACAGCTAATTTGAATTTTTACGATGGGACAGAATCAATGACAATCCAACAAGAGCAGCAACAAATCGATTTTCGTAGTGTTGTTCGTACGGATCATCAATTTGATATCTATACCACTAGTTATAATTATATTCGTGGATTAGGGACAAATTACGGCTCATTACGTTTATTCGATCAATCGAAAAATATCATTGATTACCGTATTTTTGTTGAGGGATTTCCTGTTTTTAGTGATAGAGCGGAAGGGAAAATCACTGTTCGTTTTAGTGAAAACGGCCAAGTGAATCAAAAAAATATTGAAATTAAAGCCAATTTAAATACGATTCAAGTACCGATTCCGTCAGAGCGAGAAATTACCTTACCTTCCAGTTATGAAGTAGTCCAAAACTTGTATTTACATGGAGCGGAGTACGAAAAACTAAATATGATTGTCATTGGATATGGTTGGAAAAATATACAAGATACAGGCGTCATTGACTTAGAACCGAATTGGTACATTCAGTATGAAAACACTTGGTATAGCTATGAACAGTTACTAGCGTATTTAGAAGAAAGCGAGGAGACAAATGGATTTTAAACGAATCGAATGGATTTTTTTCCTAGCTTTTCTGGGGGTAAATATATTTTTAGTCAGTATTTATCGAGAAGCACGCTCTGAGCAAAATATTGTCTCTCGTTCGAATCAAAAAATTCCAATTGAACAACGGTTAGCTTCTGAGAATATTCAATCAGCGGGTGGTTTTTCAGAAGAAAAAATTCTCGGCTATTATTTAAGCGGTGAACCCACAAATATGGATCAACTCATAGAAAAAGAACGCGCAAATAGCGCTCATCCAGAACTTGTTAATGGCCAAACGACAACTGAAGGAACGGTGTTAACGCATGTTGTCAATGATGGCGCGTACCTACGTAATAATGGTCGAATGACAGATACCCTACACAATTACTTTGAACGAAGCAAGAATTTAATGTTTCAAAATGAATATACGTATATTTCAGAATGGGATAGAGCAGACGGTGACTATGTTGAACTCTTTGCTGCTCAAGCGTATGAAGGAATTCCAATTAATGATGATTCTAGTCGCTTAGGAATCACAGTAAGAAAAGAAGAAGACTCCTTAATCGTGGTGAGTTATACACAAACGCATGTGGATAATTTAACACCACTCCGTGAAGCAATGATGTTATATTCAGAAGAAGATGCGGTCAATACGTTATATATCAATAATAAAATTCCAAGCAATTCCACTTTGAAGTGGCAACAGCTTGCCTATACGTTGACGCTTAAAGTTCGTGGGAAAAATGTTTATGTTCCAGCTTGGTTTGTTGCGATTGAAACCCCAGATGAGACGGTTCAAATTGAGCGCGTTAATGCTTTAACAAATCGTATTATCACAAATACTACAGTTCGCACAGTAGAAAATACGTAAAAAGATGGGTATAATAGATTCAATGTTTAAATTTAGAGAGGAAGTCACAGGCAATGGAGAAACAAAACGCATTTCAAATTAGCATCTTAGCAAGTGGAAGTTCAGGAAACTCGTTGTTTATTGAAACCGAGAAGAAAAAAATCTTGGTAGATGCTGGTCTAAGCGGTAAAAAAATTACTTCATTGTTAGGTGAAGT
Organism: Enterococcus sp. DIV2402; assembly: GCF_017426705.2. Classification (NCBI taxonomy): domain Bacteria; kingdom Bacillati; phylum Bacillota; class Bacilli; order Lactobacillales; family Enterococcaceae; genus Enterococcus; species Candidatus Enterococcus lowellii. The sequence continues at coordinate 1,192,592 of NZ_CP147251.1, forward strand.
CGGACGAAAACCAGAAGAATTAGATGCTATTTTGGTTACTCATGAGCATCGCGATCATATTCATGGAGTCGGTGTTCTGGCTAGAAAATACAAATTGGATGTCTATGCGAATGAAAAAACGTGGCAAGCAATGTCACCTTTAATCGGTAATGTCGCAGTGGAACAGCAACATATTTTTGAAATGGGGAAAATCTTAACTTTTGGTGATATGGATATCGAAAGTTTTGGAGTATCTCATGATGCGGCTGCTCCTCAATTCTATCGTTTTTATAAAAACGGGAAATCATTTGTCATCCTAACAGACACGGGTTATTGTAGTGATTATCTACGCGGCACGATTCGTGGAGCAGATGCGTATTTAATGGAAAGCAATCATGATCTGGAAATGTTACGAATGGGTGCGTATCCGTGGAACTTAAAACAACGAATCTTAGGTGATCGAGGGCACCTATCGAATGAAGACGGGGCATTAGTGATGACTGATATTCTAACCGATAACACGAAACGGATTTATTTAGGACATTTAAGTCGTGAAAATAATTTGAAAGAATTGGCTCATATGACTATGGAAAATATCTTATATGAACACGGACTAGGTGTAGGTGAAACCGTGCATGTTTATGATACCGATCCAAGTAAAGCAACAGAATTATTTGTCATTTAAAAGAAGGGCGCGAGGCTCTTCTTTTTTGTTCAGAAAGGATAGTTGAGATGTTTGATAACGAAAAAGTGAGGACCTTAAACGAGTTAGAAATGCTGGTTTATGATTATATTTTAAAACATAGAGAAGTTGTAGTAGAAATGTCGATTCGTGAATTGTCTGCGGTATGTCACGTTTCGACGGCAACTATTGTTCGTGTGTGTCACAAGCTAAATTTAGCCGGATTCTCTGAGTTGAAATATGTTATTAAACAAAAAATTGAAACAGATACGTTGTATAATCTGGATTATTTTTATCATGAAACTTCTCAAATCGATACTTTTTTAAAACGTGTGAACCAAGAAAGTTATCGTAAAATCCTAGAGATCGCCATTGATATGATTGTTGCAGCGAATCATATTATTTTTACAGGAATTGGCACTAGCGGCATTTTAGGCATGTATGGTAGTCGTTATTTCATGAATGTTGGTTTGAATTGTTACAGCTTAACAGATGCTTTTGCTCCAGTTTCTCCTCGGTTGCAAACGAACACGTTAATCATTGCTCTGTCGGTATCTGGAGAAACACCAGAAGTTTTAGACCAAATAAAAGAATTTAAACAATACGGCGGAACAATTTTAAGTATTACCAATGATGAGCATTCAACCATTGCTCGTTTTTCAGATTATAATTTATCGTATTATATGCCGGAAGTCTTTTATGGTAGAAGAGACGACTTAAATATTACCACACAAGTTCCTGTTATTACGCTTTTGGAAGTTTTAGCCCAACAAGCCAGTCATAAAATTTATCTTGCTAAAAAAACAGATTCCGAATGAAGAGAGGAATCTGTTTTTTTTATTGAAACATGTTTCAAATTTCTGGTAACTACTTTTTTTTCAAAAATTTTTTGTTTATATTAAGGGATGTAAGCGAATACTTTGTTGGATAATAGTAACAACAGATTTACAAGCAATTATTATAAGTAAAATGAACGAATAGGAGAAATGACAATGAACGATTTTATGAATGAAAGAGTATTACCTCCGATTTTAAAATTTGTTAATACCAAAGCAATCACAGCTTTACGTAATGGGATGTTATATACGATGCCCTTCACTATCGTAGGCTCAATTTTCTTATTGCTTTCTAATTTTCCAGTTACAGCGGTTGCTGATTGGGTAAGAGATTCTGGTTTAGGTGTGTATTTTGACCAAGCATACGGGGCTTCATTTGCCATTATGTCCATTTTTGCTGTCATGGGAATTGCTTACTCTTACGTTAAAAATGAAGGGTTTGAAGGCTTACCAGCCGGTATGATTGGATTAGTTGTTTATTTATTGACAATGCGTTCAACTGTAACCGATGCAGAAGCAGGAGTGACAATTGGTAATGTAATCGATAAAAACTGGACAAGTGGTCAAGGAATGATTAGTGCTATTTTAGTCGGTCTTTTTGTTGGTTGGGGTTATTCATGGTTCTTAAAACGAGATATTCGAATTAAACTTCCTGAACAAGTTCCGGCAAATGTTGCTAATTCGTTTACAGCATTAATTCCAGCAGCCGCGTTAATTACTGTCGCGATGATTGTATATGCTTTGTTTGATGTTTTCATGAAGACCACCGTAGTTGAATGGATTTATGCAGTGATTCAAAGTCCAATGCAAGGTGTGACTGATTCTTTAGGCGGCGCCTTAATGATTGGTTTTTTAACGCCATTTCTTTGGTTTTTCGGAGTTCATGGTTCAACAATTGTTGGTGGAATCATGGGACCAATTTTACAAGCAAACTCATTGGCGAACTCAGAAATTTTAAATTCTGGAAAAGGATTGACGTTAGCAAATGGTGGACATATTGTGACACAACAATTTTATGACCAATTTATCAATGTGACGGGTGCGGGAATGACGATTGGTTTAGTGATGTTTATGGCGGTATTTGCACGTTCTGCTCAATACCGACAATTAGGTCGCTTGTCACTAGCGCCAGCTTTTTTCGGAATTAATGAACCAATTGTTTTTGCTACACCAATTGTGATGAATCCAATTATGGTTGTACCATTTATTTTAACGCCAGTTGTTTCTAGTATTATTACTTATTTTGCTCTATACACTGGATTAGTCCCCTTGTTTACAGCTATTCAAGTACCATGGACAACGCCACCTGTGATTTCAGGCTTTTTAATTAGTGGTTGGCAAGCAGCGTTACTTCAGTTAATCGTTTTAACAATTGGCTTTTTCATTTATTTCCCATTTGCAAGAAAAATGGATCAAATTAATGTAGCACAAGAACGTGGCGAAGAAATTTAATTAAAGGAAAAGGGTGTATAAGTATGTTAAGAAAAGATTTCTTATGGGGTGGCGCAGTGGCTGCCCATCAATTAGAAGGTGGTTGGCAAGAAGGCGGCAAGGGTATTAGTGTGGCTGATGTGATGACTGTAGGAAAACATGGCGTTCCCCGTCGAATTACCGATGGCGTGTTGGCAGGCGAAAATTATCCTAACCATGAAGCCATTCAATTTTACCATCATTACAAAGAAGACGTGAAGTTATTTGCAGAATTAGGATTAAAATGTTTTCGAACATCGATTGCTTGGACAAGAATTTTTCCTAAAGGGGATGAAATAGAACCTAATGAAGCTGGATTACAATTTTATGATGATTTATTCGATGAATGTCTAAAATATGGCATTGAACCAGTCATCACATTGTCGCATTTCGAAATGCCGTATCACTTAGTTACAGAATATGGTGGGTGGCGTAATCGGAAAGTGATTGATTTCTTTGCACGTTTTGCAGAAGTTTGTTTTACACGCTATCAAAATAAAGTAAACTACTGGATGACATTTAACGAAATTAATAACCAAGCAAATTATGTAGAAGACTTTGCGCCGTTCACAAATTCAGGTTTGAAATATGTTGAAGGCGAAGACCGAGAAAAAATTATGTATCAAGCGGCACATTACGAATTAGTTGCTAGTGCGAAAGCTGTTGAAATTGGTCATCGAATCAATCCTGATTTTCAAATTGGCTGCATGATTGCAATGGTGCCAATCTATCCATATTCTTGCGCACCAAAAGATATGATGGCCGCAACAGTAGCCATGCAACGTCGTTATTGGTTCACGGATGTTCATTGTAAAGGCGAATATCCAAGTTATATCGATGCTTATTTTGAACGCAAAGAGTATCAATTAGACCGAACAAAAGAAGACTTAGACTTATTGAAAAAAGGCACAGTTGACTATATTGGTTTTAGTTATTACATGTCATTTGCGATTAAAGACAGCGGGAAAGCACCAACCTTTGATTATGATGAAGCTCGTGATTTGGTGCGAAACCCGAATGTAGAGGCTTCTGATTGGGGCTGGCAAATTGATCCAATGGGCTTGCGTTATGCGATGAATTGGTTTAATGAACGCTATGAACGCCCATTGTTTATTGTTGAAAATGGCTTTGGTGCAATTGACGAAATCGATTCTGTAACGAATCGAGTAGAAGACGACTACCGGATTGCTTACTTGAAAGCTCATATTGAAGCGATGAAGGAAGCTGTGGAATACGACGGAATTGATTTGCTGGGGTACACACCTTGGGGGTTTATCGATTTAGTTTCTGCGGGAACTGGGGAAATGAAAAAACGCTATGGCTTTATTTATGTTGATAAAGACAACGAAGGTCAAGGAACGTTAGCTCGCAGTAAGAAAAAATCATTTGATTGGTACCAAAACGTTATTGCAACGAATGGAGAAGAACTATAAAAAAACCGTCTAGTGTTGAAGCTAGACGGTTTTTTTATTTGGGAAGTTCTATTGATTGTAAAAGTATATTGGCAATAACAACTAAGGTATTCATCCCCACATGCGCTAAAATAGAAGTCCAGATTTTTCCAGTGTTGTAATAGAGTAGACTAAAGAAAAATCCTAAGGCGAAATACAATAACAAATGCCCATCTTGATGAATGAGTGCAAATAAGAACGAGCTGATACTAATTGCTAACCACACATTCAGATATTTTTCAAGAAAACCAGTGATAGCACGACGGAAGACAAATTCTTCCATGATAGGTCCGCCAATCATCACCGCAATGGCAAAAAGAGGTTGCTGTAAAACAATTTGAATAATATTTTGCGTATTTTCAGAAGCAACCTCTTGTCCAAATAATTGTTCGATTTGTAAGACGATATTTTGTAAAAAGATGGCTACAAAAATTCCGCCTAATCCAAATGCAATGACTTTTAACCAATTGCTTTCTTTTCTTTCGAAAGATAGCCATTCATTTTGTTGTAAATATAAGATAACTAAGACAGCTGCTCCTAAAAGATACGCAATCATCGTGGCAAATACTTGATTAGTTGCGGGTAAGAAAGCAGGCGAGAAAAAAGCAGCTGCATAAAATAAAATCGTTAATACACTATATTTTTTTGTGGACATAGAATTCTCCTCTCGTTTATTTACTATTATAACAAAAATAGTGCAGGACAAGTTGTTAAGAAGGAGAGACTTATTTAACCAATTTTGACTTTTATAAAAAAATAATTCAAAAGACTTGCATTCTAGAATGAAAATAAGTAATATTAGTTTTGTAAGTTAGCACTCGATATATGAGAGTGCTAATGACAGCAAATCATAGAGATTAGAAATTAATTGGAGGGATTTATCGTGTTAAAACCATTAGGTGATCGTGTATTGATCGAAGTCGCAAAAGAAGAAGAAAAAACTGTCGGAGGACTTGTTTTAGCATCTGCAGCAAAAGAAAGACCGCAAACAGGAACGGTTGTCGCTGTTGGTGAAGGCCGCGTCTTAGATAATGGGGAACTAGCAGCTGTACCAGTTAAAGTTGGTGACACTGTTTTATTTGAAAAATATGCTGGTTCAGAAGTGAAATACGACGGTAAAGAATATCTGATTTTTTCAGCAAAAGATATTGTTGCAATCGTAGAATAATCAAATAAACATACGCAGTATAAAAAAACTTTGAGGTGAAAAAAATCATGGCAAAAGATATTAAATTCGCAGAAGACGCTCGTTCAGCAATGCTACGAGGTGTAGATAAATTAGCAGATACAGTAAAAGTAACATTAGGCCCTAAAGGTCGTAACGTTGTTTTAGAAAAATCATATGGTTCTCCATTGATTACCAATGATGGGGTAACAATTGCTAAAGAAATCGAATTAGAAGATCATTTTGAAAATATGGGTGCAAAATTAGTTTCTGAAGTTGCCTCTAAAACAAATGATATTGCAGGTGACGGTACAACTACAGCTACTGTTTTAACACAAGCAATTGTTCGCGAAGGTTTGAAAAACGTTACTGCTGGCGCAAATCCATTAGGTATTCGTCGTGGGATTGAATTAGCAACAAAAGCTGCAGTTGAAGAATTACACAATATCTCTTCTATTGTTGACTCTAAAGAAGCAATTGCGCAAGTAGCGGCTGTTTCTTCAGGTAGTGAACAAGTTGGCGAGTATATCGCTGATGCGATGGAAAGAGTTGGTAACGATGGTGTTATCACAATTGAAGAATCAAAAGGAATTGAAACTGAATTAGATGTTGTAGAAGGTATGCAATTTGATCGTGGTTACTTATCTCAATATATGGTAACAAATAACGATAAAATGGAAGCAGAACTAGAAAATCCATACATCTTGATTACAGATAAAAAAATCTCAAACATTCAAGATATCTTGCCGCTATTAGAACAAATTTTACAACAATCAAAACCATTATTAATTATTGCAGACGATGTAGATGGCGAAGCTTTACCAACATTAGTCTTGAATAAAATTCGTGGAACATTTAACGTCGTTGCGGTAAAAGCACCAGGTTTTGGTGACCGTCGTAAAGCAATGTTAGAAGATATTGCTATTTTAACTGGTGGTACAGTGATTACTGAAGATTTAGGTTTAGATTTGAAAGATGCAACAATTGATACTTTAGGTCAAGCAAGCAAAGTAGTTGTTGATAAAGACAATACAACAATCGTTGAAGGTTCTGGTACAAAAGAAGCCATTGAAGCACGTGTTCAAGTTATTAAAAACCAAATTACTGAAACAACTTCTGATTTCGATCGTGAAAAATTACAAGAACGTTTAGCGAAATTAGCTGGTGGTGTAGCAGTAATTAAAGTTGGTGCACCAACTGAAACAGAATTAAAAGAACTAAAACTACGCATTGAAGACGCATTGAATGCTACACGTGCCGCTGTAGAAGAAGGCATGGTTTCTGGTGGTGGGACAGCTTTAGTGAATGTTATCAATAAAGTTGCTGCTCTTGAAGCAGATGGTGATGCTGCAACTGGTATCCGTATTGTTTTACGTGCGTTAGAAGAACCTGTACGCCAAATTGCTGAAAATGCTGGTTATGAAGGTTCAGTAATTATTGACCGCTTGAAAAATGCTGAATTAGGTATTGGTTTCAATGCTGCAACAGGTGAATGGGTAAACATGTTAGATGCTGGAATCGTTGACCCTACAAAAGTAACTCGTTCAGCGTTACAAAATGCCGCTTCGGTAGCTGCATTATTATTAACAACTGAAGCAGTTGTTGCTGATAAACCAGAACCAGCTGCACCAGCAGCGCCAGCAATGGATCCATCAATGATGGGCGGTATGATGTAAAAACGAACGACAATCCCTGTTTTAAAAGGGATTGTCGTTTTATTTTTGTTCTATATCATCTGAAAGAAGCAAAACTTGGCAGTTTATTTAAACACTGGTTTACTTGTTTTTTCATTACATAAGTATAAAAATGCAATGTTGTACTTGCATCCATAGCTCTTCATCCATTCAAACATAAAAATCGAGAATAGCCCTCTATTTTAAGGAAATGTATCCATGATAGGATAAAAAAGATTTATTTAAGGAATTTTAAATCAAGTGTAAATAACATGGCTATAAATGTAATAGCGTATAGAGCTTTAGAAATTACAAAAGAAGTCACCCTCAAATAGTAATAAGCTTGGATTTAAAACTAATGCTATAACTAGAATCATAGATACAACAATAAAAATATCATCCCATTTTTTAATAATAGATTACTCCTCAATGAAATAGTTCTTACCTACATTGATAATCCTAGCATTGATTTGTAAGCAATCACTTTTAGCTTAAACGTCGTAAATCAATGCTTGAACGTTAAATTTTTTTAGCAGATGAATCTGTGTGTTTAATTGAACAGGTACTGAAAAATACTGCCTAGTCTTTCAAATTCGCTAAAAAAGTCTTATTAAATAACCTAAATAATATTATAAAATTATGTGAAGAGGAAATTTTAGCGGAACCTGAAATTACTGTGGATGATTTATAGAGACAATCGATAAGTTGCCAGGGTTTATAAATTAATTTAAATATTTTAGAAAAATTAAATGAATTTTTTTAATAAATCCAGATAACGAGCGCTATTAAATCAGTTTTTTACTATAATTTTTATTTTTTTTTAATAAAAAAACAAAAAATATATTCAATCAAGCTAGTCCTAAAATTGCTTTTCTGAAAGGTGCTTGCTAAAATAAGAGAAGAATTGAACGAACTAGAAGAAATGATTCAAAACTGGTGGTAGATGAATGATTAAAGACAATATAATAAATACACAGGCAATGAATTCATTAGGAAGTTGTCAAATTAAACTAATTTTTGATTTAGAAAATAGTGTGGTCGATTTCCGATTACAAGCTATGAATGAAAGCTTTGCAAAAATGTTACATTGGAAACAAGAACAAATCGGAGAAAAACTTTCGTCACTTCTTAAAGAATTTCCTCATGAAGAAAAAATTTGGTTGTCTTTATGTAATTATGCAATTCGCTATAATAAAACACACGAATTAACTTGTTTTATAGCAAGTGCTAATGAATATTTTACAATGAGTGCGATGCCATTAAATAACAAACAAATGGTTTTGTTTTTACGATTAGCTGATGAACAACTAGCACTACAAAAAGAAACAGAATCACGGATGGAAATAGTGCGTATTGTAGAGCCATTATTTGAAAGTCAAAATTATGCCTTAGCATTACTAGAATTTAATGAAGGCATATATCGCTATGTAAAAAGCAATGAGTTATACATGCAATTGACGGGGTTAAAAGATTTAAACGCAGAACCGCTTTCGACAGTTTTCAAAACGGATTTGCGACAAAAAATAGAAGGTTATTTGGATGAAGCAATTCAGAAAAATCGTTTGGTTCAATATGAACGGAGCTATGAAGTAGGTGAGCGAAACTTTACTTTACATACAGAACTAACACCTATCTTTAGTACTTATGGGATTCCGTATATTTTGTCTTACAGTAAAGATGTTTCAGAAGTAAATAAAGTAAAAAAAGAAAATCAGCAACTAAGTAAAAGGTTACGAGCAATGTTTGACCAACATGCGGCAATCAAAATCATTTTTGATGTGAAAACTGAGCAAATTTTATCCGTGAATCCTTCTGCCTGTGATTTTTATGGATATACAGAAGAGGAATTTTTAAAGCTTCGACTATCAGATATTAATGAATTATGGATTGATGAGTTTTACAAAAACTACAATAATAAAGGGCGAGGAAATACATTATTAAGTTCAGTACCCCAAACGTTAAAAAATGGTGAAAAACGTTTATTAGATGTCTATTGTAGCCCGATATGGGATGGGAGTGAACATATCCACTATGTCATTGCATATGATGTGACTGATCGAGAAAATTTACGTCAAAAATTAATACACGAGGAAGAGTTGTTACGAATTACCTTACAATCGATTGGTGATGGTGTGATTGCAATGAATGAGCAAGGCAACATTACTAGTTTTAATGATGAAGCAGCCAAAATTACTGGGTGGCAAAGTCAAGAGGTTCTAGGTAAACCGTTTGAAGATATCTTCACTATTTATGATGAGAAGACGCATGAAAAAATTGATTTCAAAGATAACGCGATGTTCTATAAAGACTCACAAGTTAAATTCGAGCACACCGCATTATTATTAACGAAAGACTCTCGTTGGCTACCAATTACTAAAAGTGAAGCGCCAATTAAAGATCAAAATAATGACTATCAAGGCGTAGTGATTGTTTTTCGAGATGTGCAAAGAGAATTGGAACATATTCAACAAATTGAGTTTTTAAGTTATCGTGATCCGATTACAAAATTGTATAATCGTCATTATATAGAAGAGCATTTTGATTGTTTTAGTCAACCAAGTAACTTCCCGATTACTGTAGTGATGGCGGATGTCAATGGCTTGAAATTGACGAATGATGTGTTTGGTCATAAAGCAGGTGACGAATTATTAAAAGAAATCGCATCGGTTTTTAACGGTGTCTTTTCTGAAGAACATATTATTTCTCGATGGGGTGGCGATGAATTTATGATGATTTTACCGAAGACAGAATTGGTAGCAGCAGAGGAAATGGTGCAAAAGATTCGCCAAATGCCAATCACTGTTCCAGGTATTGCTGGGATCAAAGCTAGCGTATCTTTAGGTTTTGCGACAATCACAAGTCCTACCAAAACAATTATAGAAGCAATGAATGAGGCAGAAGAATATATGTATCATCAAAAATTACTTGATGGCAAAAGTTATCGTCATGCTATTATTAACAGCTTATTAGCGACATTATATGAAAAAAGCAATGAAACCGAAGAGCATTCTCATCGTTTGGTTCAATATTGCCATGCGATTGGGAAAAAGATGAAACTCACTTCGAATGAACTAAATGAATTAGACCTATTGTGTTTACTCCATGATATTGGTAAAGTGGGAATAGATCCGAATGTATTAAATAAACCAGGAAGATTGACTGACAGTGAATGGCGAGAAATGAAGCGTCATGCAGAAATCGGTTATCGTATTGCCCAAGCGACACCAGAATTAGCCCCCTTTGCTCATTTGATTTTAGCGCATCATGAGCGTTGGGACGGACAAGGATATCCACGCCAATTATCAAAATGTGAAATTCCACTTGCATGTCGCATTTTAGCAGTTGCTGATTCATACGATGCGATGACTAATGATCGAGTTTATCGGAAAGCTTTGTCAAGAGAAGCGGCAATCGAAGAAATTCGTGTCAATGCCGGAACGCAATTTGACCCTGCTGTAGTAGACGTTTTCCTGAGTATATTAACCGATGAAGAGTGAGAAAGGGATAGAGCATGAATATTGTATTTTCAGATGTGGACGGTACGTTTCAAGATTTTGGTCAGACGGTACCACCCATTAACTTAGCTGCGGTTCGAGCACTCCATGATCAAGGCGATCATTTTGTTTTTGTAACAGGAAGAGGTTATGAATTAGCACAAGAATTATTAACAACAACTAATCTTCCATGCGACATTATTTTTGGTAATGGTGCAGGAATTAAGTTAGAAAATGAAGAACCACGATTGAGAAATTGTCTCGACCATCAAGTGTGTTTAGAGCTTTTAGCTCGTTTAGAATCCGAAAATACATTTTATTTTATTCATACGGACCAAGGTGTCTTTGTGAACACGATTACGCGTTACCACACGCATTTTGAAGACTTGCATGTCAAATTCGAAGCAGAATTAGGAACGATTGGTGCCGAGATAATGGACTATAAAGAAGTCTATTTTACAAAAGAATGTCACAATGTTTTAAGTGTACTTACGTTTATACAAGAACATCCAGAATTAAATATCATTAAAATTGAATTGATGGAAGCAGATGATTTACAAAAAGAGAGTTTACGCGACAAATTAGCAATAGAGGGCGCGTATATTTTCGAGTCATACCAACAAACATTGGAAGTAGTCAATCCGTTAGCGACAAAAGGTGCGGCTATTTTATCTTATCTGAAAAATTTTCCAAAGGCGAAAAGTTATGGTTTTGGGGATGGCGAGAACGATGTGCCGATGTTTGAAGTGGTGGATGTTTCTGTTGCCATGGCAAATGCCAATACTGACGTTAAAGCCGTTTGTATGGAACAAGCTGGTGAATGTGCGGCAGGTGGGTTAGGAACCTACATTTTTGACCACTTGATTCAAAAATAAGCTAAAAATTAAAGCGATAGTGAAAAAACTATCGCTTTTTTGCGCTTGAGTCGGTATTTTTAATTTTTTTTGTTATAATAATAAATAGAAATTGACAAGGGAGTTACTAGCGTATGCAAAAAACATATACAGATGACAGTTTGACTTTACACACCGATTTATATCAAATTAATATGATGCAAACTTATTGGGAATTAGGCCGTGCCGATTTACATGCAATTTTTGAATGTTATTTTAGAGAAATGCCTTTTAAACATGGATATGCCGTTTTTGCGGGATTAGAACGTCTGGTAAAATATCTAGAAAATTTAACCTTTACAGAGACTGATTTGGCTTATCTACGGGAAGTAGGCGGCTATTCTGAAGATTTTTTGACGTATTTAAAAGAGTTTAAATTTAGTTGCACGGTTCGCTCAGTTAAAGAAGGCGATTTGGTGTTCAACAATGAACCATTGATTCAAGTAGAAGGCCCTTTAGCCCAAGCACAATTAATTGAAACAGCTTTATTGAATATGGTAAATTTCCAAACCTTGATTGCGACAAAAGCAGCTCGCATTAAATCAGTGATTGGCGATGATCCTTTATTAGAATTTGGTTCTCGTCGGGCACAAGAAATGGATGCAGCGATTTGGGGAACACGTGCAGCCTTTATTGGCGGTGCTGACGCAACAAGTAATGTTCGTGCAAGTAAAATTTTTGGTATACCAGCAAGTGGTACTCATGCGCATTCATTGGTTCAATCTTATGGCAATGATTACGACGCATTTATGGCATATGCCAAAACACATAAAGAGTGTGTCTTTTTAGTAGACACGTATGATACCTTGAAATCAGGAGTTCCTAATGCTATTCGTGTCGCAAAGGAAATGGGCGACAAAATTGACTTCTTAGGTGTACGGATTGATAGTGGAGATATGGCGTACATTTCGAAAAAAGTCCGAGAACAATTAGATGAAGCTGGTTTTACTGAAGCAAAAGTGTATGCTTCAAACGACTTAGATGAAAGTACTATTTTAAGTTTAAAAATGCAAAAAGCAAAAATTGACGTATGGGGCGTAGGAACAAAATTAATTACGGCCTATGACCAACCTGCTTTAGGAGCTGTGTATAAATTAGTAGCCATTGAAAATGAAGAAGGCATCTTAGAAGACACCATTAAATTATCTAGTAACGCAGAAAAAGTTTCTACACCAGGAAAAAAACAAGTGTGGCGGATTACTCGTAAAGTAGATGGTAAATCAGAAGGTGATTATGTCACTTTATGGGATGAAAAACCAACAGAACAAGAGAGTATCTTTATGTTCCATCCAGTTCATACGTACATTAATAAAACCGTCACAGATTTCGAAGCACGTCCATTATTGCAAGATATTTTTGTGGAGGGAAAATTGATTTATGAATTACCTGACTTAGAACATATCAAAGCGTATTCTCATCAATGTTTAGATGCTTTATGGGATGAATACAAACGAGACTTAAATCCACAACCGTATCCTGTCGATTTATCACAAGAATGTTGGAACCATAAAATGGCAATTATGGATAAAGTTCGTAAGCAAGTTCAAGCATTTAATGAACAAGGAGGAGCGAATTTATGAGTTTACAAGAAGAAATTATTCAAGAATTAGGCGTAAAACCAGAAATTGATGCCTATACAGAAGTTCGTCGCAGTATTGATTTTTTAAAATCGTATTTAGTGAAGCATCCTTTTTTAAAAACCTTTGTATTAGGTATTAGTGGCGGACAAGATTCAACTTTAGCTGGGCGATTGGCACAATTAGCGATGGAAGAAATGCGTCATGAAACCAATGATTCAGATTATCATTTTATTGCAGTGCGCTTACCTTATGGCGAACAAGTGGATGAAGAGGATGCAAAGAAAGCAATGACCTTCATTAATCCAGATAGTCAATTAGCTGTTAATATCAAGCCAGCTGTTGATGCACAAGTCGCGTCTTTGGAAGCCGTGGGTGTGACAGTTTCTGATTTTAATAAAGGAAATATTAAAGCAAGACAGCGAATGATTACACAATATGCCATTGCGGGTGAATTTTCGGGTGCTGTCCTTGGAACCGATCATGCGGCAGAAAATGTGACAGGATTCTTTACGAAGTTTGGTGATGGTGGTGCAGATATTCTACCACTTTTCCGTTTGAATAAGCGTCAAGGCCGTCAATTGTTAGCTGAACTTGAGTCTCCAGAAGAATTGTATTCAAAAATACCAACTGCAGATTTAGAAGATGGCAAACCACTGATTGCAGATGAAGTCGCGTTAGGTATTACGTACGATGAAATTGATGATTATTTAGAAGGAAAAACTATTTCTCCAGAAGCTCAAGCAATTTTAGAGAATTGGTGGCGTAAAGGCGAGCACAAACGTCATTTGCCGATCACAGTTTTAGATGACTTTTGGAAGTAAAAATAAGTTAGTTTAAGAATAAACTATCCGAACTATCGAGAGATTGCTACTAAGGTCTAATTAGACCTTAGCACCCACCTTAATTAGGGGATGTTCTTTCATATAGTTCGGATAGTTTTATGTTGTTTGTCATTTACAATTGTAAAAAAGAGGCTTAAAATAAAACACTAATGGAGGAGGTTTTTCGTTGAAAATAAATTCTAAAATTAAATATAGTATTGCAACTGTTGTGAGTTTGGTAGGAATTATTCTTAGCAATCTTTATTTACAATGGTGTCAAAATAATTTATCTGCTGACTTAGCACTAAAATTTGCTTTTTCTTGGCATACAGAAAAATTTCTTTTAGGTAGTTTAGTGTTAGGGATTTTTTATTTGTTTTTGATTAGTTTAGCAGGTTCTTGGATTGCGGGCACCACCGTTTATAGTGTCATCATTTTATTAATTGGTTACGCTACCTATCTTAAAATGTTATATCGTCAAGAACCGATTTATCCAGATGATTTGAAAATGGTCACACAATTTGATTTATTAAAAGAAATGATTGGTACAGGACCATTTGTCGTGGCGATTTTAATTGTAATTGGTGCGTTGGGAATTTTTGGCTGGCAGTTGTATCGTAGCATTTATTTACCAAAAAAACGTCAAATTATTCGTGTATCGGTTTTGGCACTTAGTTTTTTAGGGCTAATTTATGTGAGTCATTTTAATGATGAAACTAATGTATTGCGTAAAGCTTATAATCGCACGGCTTTATGGATTCCATATTCACAGCAAATGAACTACTATAATACAGGTTTCATGGGTGGTTTTTTATTTAACTTACGAGTGGAAGCAATGGAAGAGCCTAAAGTGTATTCTGAAAAAACAATTGATGAGATTACAGAGAAATACCAGCCTAGCAAAAAAGAAGCAACCGAAGAGCCGAATATTATTTATATTATGAGTGAGAGTTTTTCTGACCCAAGTCATCTAAATGGATTAGAAATTACAGGCGATCCATTGAAAGAATACTACGAACGAGCGAACCAAACGTATAGTGGAAAAATGTTATCGCAAAATTACGGTGGTGGCACTGCTAACATTGAATTTGAAGCATTAACTAGCTTTTCAATGGAATTATTTAATCCACAAATGACGACACCATACACCTTGTTAGTTCCAAAAATGGATAATTTACCGTCATTGGTTTCCTTAACTGCACAACGAGGGTATGAAACAACAGCTATTCATCCGTATGATACTTCAATGTATAAACGAAAAGATGTCTATGATATTCTAGGTTTTAACCAGTTTTTAGATCAAGAGACAATGAAGCATACAGATAAAATTGAACAAAATCCCTATATTTCTGATAAAGCAGCTTATGATGAAATCATGGATATTTTGAAAGACAACCAACAACCACAATTTGTGCACTTAGTGACGATGCAAACGCACATGCCTTATGGTGGAAAATATGATACCTTGCATTATTCAGCAAAAGGTACAGGTAATATGAATAGTGTTGGAAATTATCTACAAGACATTGCCTACAGTAGTCAAGCCTTGAGTGATTTTATCAATCAAGTAGAACAACTGCCACGTCGGACATTAATTGTTTTTTGGGGCGATCATTTACCGGGAATTTATTCAGATGAAGTTCAAGCAGAAAATGAACAAAGCACACTTCATGAAACAGAATTTTTAATGTGGGATTCACAAAATGAATGGAAATTTGAACCAAATCAAATAACCAGTCCATTTTATTTTGCGCCTAATCTATTTGAACGAAGCAATTTGCTGTTGTCACCTTTTTATGACATGTTATTAAAATTGGAAAATGAATTACCTGCCTTTGAAAAAGGGATGTATTTACAAGATGGTCAATGGCAATCAGAGTTAGCGTTAGATCAAAAAGCCCAAGAACTTTATAATGACTATCAGTTGATTCAATATGATATTGTGCAAGGAAAACAATACAGCGTGGATAAACAATTTTTTGAATGAATGTTTTGTTTCACGAAGGAAAACAAGCTTGAAAAGGTGAAAGCGGAACAAGCATGATGAACAAAAGGTTTTATGAATTTTCTTCTCGATCTTTTTTGTGAAACGTAAAAATTGTGAAACAATCCACTCGCAAATATGTGGATAAAAAAGAAGTCATCGTAAAAACGATGGCTTCTTTTTAGTTATTCACAAGTCCAGTTTTAAGAATGATTGGCTTTTTTGATTTGTTCTTGGATAAAGCTTGCGACAGCTGCTAATTCTTCAGAAACGACTTTTTGTCTAGTTACAAAATAAAGGCTTCGTTGACTCCCAACTTCTAACGAACACCACGGAATAGATTGATTGAGTGCTAATTTAGAAATGATTGTTTTTCCCACGCCATTTTTTAGTAAAGCTAACGTCATTTCATGACTGTTTGTTTGAATGATATGAGGAACCAGATTACGAATTTTTAAATAATTCTCGTTAATTTCTCCTAGTGGGGAATCTGATTCTGGTAATAACCAATAATTAGAAGTTAAATTACCAGCTAAAACTAATTCATCTTCTGCAATCAAATAACGATCAATTTGACTACTGCGTTCAGGAGTTTCAATTAAACCAAAGTCAACTTTGGATTTTTCTAAATCATGGATAATTTTCTCACTAGACATAATTGGAAAGCTAAAATCAATCATGGGGAACTCTTTTATCAAAATTGGCACAAATTTAGGAATCAGATAGGCCCCACATGTTTGAGAACTAGCAAAAATACATTTATCTCGAAAATTCTTTTGCGTGCTAACATGGTGAGTCGCATCTTCCCATTCTTCAATGATTTTTAAAATACGTGGGTACAAAAAATCGGCTTCTTTTGTTGGAATAATTTCTTGTTTTCCATTACGAATAAAAAGTGAAACATTTAAATGGTCTTCTAATTTTTTGATTTGGGCAGAAACAGTGGGTTGTGACAAAAAGAGACTGTCTGCCGTGCGCGTAAAATTATGTGTTTCATATACCGATAAAAATGTTCTTAATACTTGAAACAAATCATCACCTCATTTAATTCTCGTTACCTTGTTTACTGAGCGACTTTTTTCCATTCTGTGACTAACTTTTCATAGATTGCTGCAATTTCTGAATTATTTCCACGAAGTTCAAAATCTGCTAGTAGAGGCGTGTCGAATTGCTGACTGTATTGTTTCGCTGTTAAACAATATTGATAACCGAAATTCTTATTCCCACTACCGATAATTCCTAAACAAAAATCTGCGTTATTTTCAAATGCAATATACTCGCGTAACGCTTCCGTTAAAATTTCTTGATCGCCGTTGTCCACACCATTGCCACCTTCTAAATACGTAGGAACGATAGCGAAAAATGGTTCAGCTATGACTTCATCGAAACTGTTGTCGTGAATTTCTTTTGATTGTATAATAGGGAAATCAGGGTTTTCTGCGTGTTTTTGTTCAGACAAGGCTTGCATACGAGCGACAAAAGAACGAGTGTTGCCTGAAATTGATATATATAGGATATTCATTGTGTATTCCTCCTATGGAACAGTATAACAAAAAATAAGAAATTCAGCAGACTAAAACCTATACAAATGAAAAGAAGGTAGAATAAATGATTCGATTTGCAACATCAGAAGATGGTTTAGCTATTGCAAAATTAGTGCTGGTTATTTTGAAGGATATGGAATTGCCATTTGTCAAAGAAATCGGCGAAGCAAAGACCATCGAGATTTTAACTGAAGCAGTTAAAGACCCAACGTATCGCTATGGTTATAAGAGAGGTTTGGTCAAAGAAGTGGATGGCGAAATTGCAGGAATTGCGTTTGGCTATCCTGCAGAAGAAGAGGCAATTGTCGATGATGCCTTAGCTCGTGTTTTAAAAGAAAAGGGAATGACCGAGCGTCCACTCTTCATTGACCCAGAAACATTTCCAAATGAGTGGTATTTAGATACCATTTGTGTCGATGAAGCGTTTCGTGGTCAAGGAATTGGCTCTGAATTACTAGACGCACTAGATAAAATGGCGAAAAGAGAAGCGAAATCTGTGATTGGCCTTTGTGTTGACCAAGCCAATCCTAATGCGCAACGTCTCTATGAACGAAAAGGTTTTGCAGTAGTGGGAGAACAAATGCTTAGTGGCCATAAGTATAACCACATGCAAAAAAATATTTAATAAAAAAACAGCATGTACTATGAGGTACTATCCCTAAAAGGTTCAACTTTTAGAGCAGTCAATTCATGTTACATGCTGTTTTTTATTCAAATGTATCAGCAAATTTAAGCCTATATTCAAGTGATTCTTTAGGTTTGCGATTATACAGCCAATAATCTAAAACTGCTGCGATACAAATACATTTTGGAGCGTTTTTGTCATCAATAACATTCAAGACATAAAAATCACCAGTTAGTAGACTTGCTTTGTACATCCGCATAATTTCTTCTTTAAAGTGATGAATTTGATAACGATGATTGTAAATATCACCGTGGACTTGCCAATGTAGTTGTTGAACATAATAGAAGTCACCAGGCCAATTAAAAATTTTTTGCATAGTGCCAACTTTTTGGAAATTCTCATAGATTTCAAACCGTTTGCCAAATGTAAAGCTAACTTGTTTAATGCTAGCAACCAAAGTTCCATTCATGCGATAAAGTGATAGCGCATCGCCTTTGGTTCCCCAACGACCGACGAGTAAATAAAGAGAGTGGCCCGCTTCATCTTTAATGACGGTTCTTGTTACGGCACTCAATTGTTCTTGAATAAAAAATTCAGACACGACCTCTCACCTCCGTTTGGTCGATACGTTACAGCTTACAACTCTTCATCAATCGCGCGACGAATAGCTTTTCCCACACCCGATTGAACATTTGGCTCAGTGACATATTTTGCATATTCTTTGAGCTCTGATAGGGCGTTGCCCATTGCAAAACTCACACCTGCTGCTTGAATCATGCTTACATCATTTAAATTATCCCCAATAGTCATAACTTCTTTCATATCAATATTTCTGTTCAATGCAACATGACTGACAGCAATTCCTTTTTGAGCAGCGCGATGATTGATTTCAATATTATTTTCACCAGATGAGGTCACAAACAATTCATCATAAGCATTAATTTTTTTAGCGGCCGGACCTAGATACACAGCGCCTTCTTTATGGAAGCAAATGATTTTTAAGATAGTAATTTCATCTTGAACAATCAACTCATGGATACTGTCCACAAAATGAATAGGCAAAAATTCAAGACGCGCGACTGTCATCGCAATCGCCATTTTATGAGTTAAATGAGGCATCGTTTCTGCGATATGCGCAGCAAAATTTTCAATGCGTTGTTCTTTGCTTTCTGAATAAGTTCCTTTGTTTGTTGACACTTCATAATAGATTTGATGTTCATCTAAAATGTCCAAAATAGTTTGTGTCGTTTCTAAATCGATGGGGGCACTAAAGACCACATTTCCTTCTTGGTCAAAGACTTGTGCGCCATTTAAGGTAATCATGGCACAGTCAATGCCGGCTTCTTCTAATGCAGGTAGTGCCTCAGAACGATTCCGACCAGTAGCAACCATAAATTCAATGCCGTGCGATTGTGCGTATTGAATCGCTTCTATATTTTCTTGGGAAATCCGCATTTCTGCGTCTAATAACGTACCATCCATATCTGAAGCAATTAATTTAATCATATAAGCAACCCTTTCTTCTCCTGTAATTCTCTTTTAGTTTACCACAAAAAATAGAAATTTTCTTGAAGTCAACGTGGGTTTTCGAGACTTGTCGTTTCGAACAGATTACGCTATTCTAAAAGAAATAAGGAGGAACGTATATGAAAACAATTATTCATAACAGTTGGCAAAACATCTTGGAAGAAGAATTCCAAAAATCCTATTATTTAGAACTCCGTGAATTTTTAAAACAAGAATACCAAACCCAACGCATTTTTCCAGATATGTATCATATTTTTGAAGCATTAGAAAAAACACCTTACGAAAAAGTGAAAGTAGTTATTTTAGGTCAAGATCCTTATCATGGAATGAATCAAGCACATGGTTTATCTTTTTCAGTTCAACCAGGAGTAAAAATTCCACCATCATTAAAAAATATTTATAAAGAGTTAGCAGATGATTTAGGAATTCCACCTGTTACGCATGGATATCTTACGTCTTGGGCAGAACAAGGTGTGTTATTGTTAAACACTGTTTTAACCGTACGAGAAGGACAAGCTTACTCTCATCGTGGAAAAGGCTGGGAACAATTAACAGATGTAATTATTCAAAAACTAAACGAACGTGAACAGCCAATAGTTTTTATTTTATGGGGAAAACCAGCACAACAGAAAATGACGATGATTGATACACAAAAACATATTATCATTCGCTCTGTTCATCCGAGCCCGCTTTCGGCACACCGTGGTTTTTTTGGTTCAAAGCCATTTTCAAAAACCAATGATGCGTTAATTGCCTTAGGAGAAACACCAATTAATTGGCAACTTCCGGAAAGAGTATAACAGAAGGAAGAGTAAATTGTAGCAGAAAGAAAAAATGATGTGTAAAAGTCAATTAGATACTCTTTTTGATATTAATACAGACAAAAAAACTGTTCTTTTTTTTTAAGATAGTGTATGATGGGAATGTATAAAAAATCTGGAGGTTATTATCCATGGAATTATTTGACAGTTTAAAATTTAAAATCGTTCGTCGTGGCATCCGTATTGCTTTCCCAGAAGCTTCTGATACACGTATTTTAGGTGCCGTTGCTCGTTTAAAAGGGGAAGAGCTAATCGAGCCTGTTTTAATCGGTAAACAACATGAAATCGAAAAAGCTGCGGCAACTCGTGGAATCAACATTGCGAATATGACAATTTATGATCCAGATAACTGCGGTCGTTGGGATCAAATCGTTGATGCGTTTGTTGAACGTCGTAATGGAAAAGTAACAAGAGAGCAAGCGGAAGAGTTGTTAAAAGATGAAAACTACTTCGGTACAATGCTTACTTACATGGGAATTACAGATGGTTTAGTATCTGGTGCGATTCATTCAACGGGTGACACTGTACGTCCTGCTTTACAAATTATTAAAACAAAACCTGGAATTAGCCGTACTAGTGGCGCATTCTTAATGATGCGCGGGAATGAACAAGAAAAATATATCTTTTCTGATTGTGCGATTAACGTAGCACCATCTCCAAAAGAATTAGCTGAAATTGCGATTGCTTCTGCTCATACAGCTGAAATGTTTGATATTGAGCCTCGCGTAGCAATGTTAAGTTTCTCTACAAAAGGTTCAGCAAAAGCGCCTCAAGCGGATGCAACCATTGAAGCGACTAAAATTGCCAAAGAATTAGCTCCAGAATTAGCAATTGATGGTGAATTGCAATTTGATGCAGCATATATTCAATCTGTTGCTCAATTAAAAGCTCCTGAATCAGACGTAGCAGGTAAAGCTTCTGTCTTTGTATTCCCAGATTTACAAGCAGGTAACATTGGTTACAAGATTGCACAACGTTTTGGTAACTTTGAAGCAATTGGACCAATCTTACAAGGGTTGAACAAACCAGTTTCTGACTTATCTCGTGGTTGTAACGAAGAAGATGTTTACAAACTATCAATTATTACAGCAGCCCAATCATTAATGGCTTAATCGCCGTTTTTAAGAGTCGTCGTTTCAGCGATGGCTCTTTTTGCTATTTCAGTTAAAAAAAGCTATACTAGTCGAGAAGTTAAAGGAAATGGAGTAATAGCGGTATGATTGTTTTGGAAAATGTCGAACAAACAGCAACATTTGCTCAACTAATTGGCGAAGTCGCCCAAGCAAGTGACAATTTAGTTTTAACCGGTGATTTGGGCGCTGGTAAAACTACTTTAACCAAAGGCATCGCTAAAGGGCTTGGCATTGAGCAAATGATTAAAAGTCCAACCTATACGATTATTCGTGAGTACGAAGCAGGTCGATTGCCTTTATATCACATGGATGTTTATCGTGTAGAGCATGGTGCAAGTGAGTTAGGTCTGGATGAATATTTTGAAGGAGACGGTTTATCGGTGATTGAATGGGGAAATCTTTTGGCTGATGCCTTACCTGTTGATTACTTAGAATTAGTTTTAGAAAAAGATTCACAGGATGAAAATAAACGATTGGTTACACTGACATCATTTGGCAAACAAGGAGAAAGCTTTAAGCAACGAATTCTTGAAAAGTGGGAACAACTATGAGTGAAGCTATTGACTTGCTCATTCGTGAAGCGTTATCTGAAGATGCCACTAATATTTTAGCCATGATGGATCAGGTGAGTCGTGAAACAGAATTTTTAGTTATGGATGAAGGCTTCACTTTAAGTCCGGATCTTTTAGCACACCACATTGAGGCAATTTATGAAAGTTCCAATAATTTATTGTTAGTGGCGTATAATGGGGAACAGCTTATCGGTACGGCATCGATTCGAGCAAGTGAGGAAAAACGAATTGCTCATATTGGTGAAGTTGGTATTTCAATTTTGAAAGACTATTGGGGAATGGGCTTAGGCAGTGTTTTATTAGAAGAAATAATTATCTGGGCGCAAGAATCAGCATCTATCCGTCGTTTGGAACTAACCGTGCAAACTCAAAATAAACGAGCTACCCATTTATATGAAAAATTTGGTTTTCAATTAGAAGCAACAATGAAACGTGGGGCTTTAGGCGACGATGGCCGCTTTTTAGATGTGTTATTGATGAGTTTAATGATTGATTGAATCGTATCTCCAAATAAAAACAACGCCAACTCAGCTTGGCGTTGTTTTTATTTCATCATGACCAATTTTTTTAACGGTTCCACGCCAAACTTTTTTTCTTGATGTAATAAAATATTGGCACATGCGCGACTATCTTCTAACGCATCATGGTGGTTATTTAATGGGATATCCAACAATTCACACATCGTATTTAATTTATGATTGGCTATTTCAGGATATAATTTGCGACTTGTTTTGACAGTACACAAAGAAAGGTAGTGGGGCTGTTTTAACCCGTAATACTCTAAACAACCTGTTAAAACGCCCGTATCAAAACCTGCATTATGCGCAACGATTAAACTATTTTCTTGATAATATTGCTCAATTTGCTGCCAAACTTCAGGAAATTTTGGCGCATGAACGACATCTTGTGGTCGAATGCCGTGGATTTGAATATTACGCCAAAAAAATTCAGTTTCTGGTTGAATCAAAGTATAATATTCGCCAACAATTTGACTATTACGAACCATGACTAATGCCAATGAACAGGCACTATGTCGTTGATAGTTTGCTGTTTCAAAGTCCATTGCGATAAAATTCATTTTTTTCACCTCTTATAAATCAACGGTTAATTCAATAGGACCAAGCGTACGTCGAAGAAATAAATGTCACGTAATCTTGCCAATTTGTTTTTCCTTACTGTATTCTAAACAAAAAAAGTGTAAGATAAAAGTAAGAACAATTATAAAGGAGCAAGTATATGAAAATTGGCGTTATCGGTTTAGGAGGAATCGCTCAAAAAGCGTATCTACCGACCTATGTAAAATTACAAAATCAAGCAACATTTTTTTTCGCTACACGTAACCCTGAGGTACAACAAGCATTAAAAGAAACCTATCAATTGCAACATATGAAAGCTAATCTGCAAGAGTTATTAGCAGAAAACATTGAAGCTTGCTTCATCCATACAGCGACGCATAGTCACTATGCTTTAGTTAAGGAATGTTTAGAAAATGATATTCATGTGTTTATTGATAAACCTTTAAGTGAGAATCTTGCAGAAGTTAGTGAATTGCAAGAATTGGCAGAACGCCGAAATAAACTTCTTATGGTAGGTTTCAACCGTAGATTTGCGCCAATGGTTGAAAAATTAAAAGCAATGCCAGATAAGCGTACAATCTTTTTACAAAAAAATATGGTTCACTCCGTACAGCCAACCGCATTTGAAATTTTTGACGTCTTTTTACATTTAGTTGACACGGCTGTTTATTTATTAGATGAGCCGATTATTTCGATGAGCAGTCGCATTCGCGATACGTCAGCTGGTATGGAGACAGCCTTTTTACAATTGGAAACGGAAAATACCACTGCAATGTTATCCATGGATTTAAAAAGCGGTGCTAGTCGTGAGCAGTATCAAGTAACTTCATCACAAGGGACAGCGGTTGTTGATAATTTGGTAACGTTACAAATATTCAATCAAAACCAACAAACGACACAGACTTTTGGCGACTGGGAAGTAACCTTGAGAAAACGAGGATTTGAACAGATGGTTGAACTATTTTTAGAAGCCATTCAAACAAAAGAGACGGCTAAATTACATCAAGAAAATATTTTTGTTAGTCATGAATTATGCGCAAAAATGTTAAAACAACATGAAGAACAGTCCAACTAGTAGTCAGTTTGTGAAGAACATGTTAAAATGGACAAGACGTTGAGAAGAAGGAGCGTTTGTCAGTGAAAAAGGAAAAAATGATCAAAGAATTCCCTGAAATGGCTTTATTAATGGATGAGCCATTGATGAATTATACATTTACACAAACAGGTGGGCCAGCAGATATTTTAGCTTTTCCAAAAAATAGAGAAGAAGTCGAACAGTTAGTCAATTATTGTCGTGAACAAGAGATTCCGTGGTTAGTCTTAGGAAATGCTAGCAATTTAATTGTACGTGACGGTGGTATTCGTGGTGTAGTCATTATGTTGTTAGAGATGAATCAAATCCAAGTGAATGACACAATAATTGAAGTTGATGCCGGCGCACGTTTAATTGATACTAGCTATGCCGCATTGGATGCATCACTAACAGGATTAGAATTTGCTTGTGGGATTCCTGGAAGTATCGGTGGCGCAGTCTTTATGAATGCGGGAGCTTACGGTGGAGAAATTAATGACGTTTTTACTTCATGTGACGTCTTATTTCCTGATGGTTCGATTCGGACACTTACAAGAGAAGATATGCATTTTAGTTATCGTCACAGCATTATTCAAGAAATGGAAGGCATTGTCTTAAATACGCGTTTTACCTTAGAAAAAGGTGAACCTTTGTCGATTAAGACCCAAATGGAGGAATTGACTTATCTAAGAGAATCAAAACAACCATTAGAATATCCCTCGTGTGGCAGTGTGTTTAAACGACCAGAAGGACATTTCACTGGAAAATTGATTCAAGACGCAGGTATCCAAGGGCTTATTTGGGGTGGCGCTCAAATCTCTGAAAAACATGCAGGCTTTATTGTGAATATCAATCATGCAACTGCAACAGATTATGTAGAATTGATTGCACATATTCAAGCAGTCATTAAAGAGAAATTTGATGTTTCATTAGAAACAGAAGTGCGTATTATTGGCGAAGAAAAATAATAAAAAACATTGGAAAGATTTCTTTTCAATGTTTTTTTGCATTTTAGAACAACAGAAAGACATTTTAAAGGAGTGAATCATAAATAACGTTTTTTTTAATTGGCGGTTTTTCACAAATGAAATATTTTTTTTAGTTAATACACCTAATGAAAAGGTTTTTTTAAGCGATTACAATTAAAGGTGAAAGGGACTTTGTGAAAAATAAATAAGATAACAGATTGTTTGTTAAATAAAATTAGAAAGGAAGGTAGTTGTGGAAGTAAATGATTATCATGTGTCACCAACAGAGTTACAGCAATTAGAAAAAAGGGGATACAACCAAGATTTATTACCTAAGGATGAGACCAAACGTAATATGGATGCCAAAAATTATTTTACATTATGGATGGGCTCGATTCATAATATCCCCAATTATACAGCAGTGGGAGGATTTTTATTTTTAGGATTATCACCACTCAATGTGATGTTAGCGCTGATTATTAGTGCAGTTGTTGTTGCAGGCTTTATGACCGTTAATGGTGTTGTAGGCTCGCGTTTTGGTATTCCATTTGCCATGCATTTACGTTCAACTTATGGAAATGTTGGTGCAAAATTACCAGGGTTCTTGCGTGGTTGCGTGGCTGCTATTGCGTGGTTCGGTTTACAAAACTACACTGGATCGTTAGCATTGCTCATTCTAATTGGCAAAATCTGGCCAGGATTTTTAGAATTAGGTGGGGATACAATGATTTTGGGCATTAGTATTCCAGGATTAATTGCATTTACCGCTTTTTGGTTATTGAACGTGGCAATTGGTTTTGGTGGCGGAAATATTTTAAACAAATTTACCGCTATTCTTACACCTCTGATATATATCGTTTTTGGTGGAATGGCAATTTGGGCCTTTACAGTTGCTGGTGGAATGGGTCCTATTTTATCGTATGATACAGTAGGTGTTACACGTTCCATCCATCCGTTGTTTGGTTATCTAATGGTAATTAATTCCGTTCTAGCTGTTTGGGCTGCACCAGGCGCCAGTGTTTCTGATTTTACTCAAAATGCGAAATCAACTAAACAACAAGCTGTTGGTCAAACATTAGGTTTAGTCATCGGTTATGCCATTTTCGCTATCTTTAGTGTGGTCATTTTAATTGGAGGTTCGATTCATTACGATATTCAAGAATGGAATGTCTTAAATATTATTGATCGTTGGGATAATTTTCCAGCAATTATTTTAGCAATGGCGGTCTTTTTACTAACAACTATTTCAACAAACGCGACAGGCAATATTATTCCAGCGGCGTATCAGTTGACAGCATTATTCCCTAAAAAAATTAATTACAAAAAAGGCGTATTGATTGCTTCGATTATTAGTTTTGTCATTATGCCTTGGAAGCTAATGGAAAATGCAGATAGTATTTTTATTTTCTTAAATACAATCGGTGCAGTTTTAGGCCCGGTTGCAGGTGTCATGTTGACGCATTATTTCTTCGTTAATAAACAACAAATTGATTTAGATAAGTTATACATGGATCCAACGAAAAATAACAAAAACAACCAATATCATGGCATTAATCGTCAAGCCTACATTGCCACAATTGTTGCGTTATTATTGAGTTTGAGTGGACAATTTATTTCTAGCCTAAAAATGATTTCAGATATTTCATGGTTAGTTGGCTTTGCAGCAGCGAGTATCATTTATCTTGGTTTACAAAAATTTTCAACAAAAACAAATGATTAAAGATGGAGGAATGGATAATGAGTTATGATTTAGTCATCAAAAATGGATTAGTTATTTTGGAAGGCGGCGAGGTGCAAACCGATGTTGCAGTCAACGACGGATTAATTGCAGCAATTGGCACTGATTTAACGGGTGAAAAAGAAATTGATGCGACAGGTTTAGTTGTTAGTCCTGGAATGGTAGACGCGCATGTGCATATTACTGACCCTGGTGGTGGCTATCGTGATGAATGGGAAGGATATGTAACAGGAACAGCAGCTTGTGCCAAAGGCGGCGTGACGTCATTCATGGAGATGCCTTTAAATCAGGTTCCAGCAACTGTTGATGCCAAGTCATTAAACATTAAATATCAAGCAGGAGAAGGTAAATTAAAAGCTGATGTGGGCTCATTTGGTGGATTAGTCCCATTTAATTTAGAAGGTGGTATCCAAGAGTTAAATGAAGGTGGCGTTGCAGCCTATAAATGTTTTATGGGGACATGTGGCGACCGCACAATCGATGGCGATTTTATGAACGTGGATGATTATGCTTTGTATGAAGGGATGAAACAAATCGCCAAGACCGGTAAAGTCTTAGCGATTCATGCTGAAAATGCACCAATTACGGATAAATTAGGTGAAATTGCTTATAAAAATGGTGAAACAACCTTAAAAGCTTATGTGGCAACACGTCCTGTTTTTACAGAAGTCGAACCTATTCGTCGTGCGATTTTACTTGCCAAAGAAACTGGCTGTCGCATTCACATTTGTCATATTGCTTGTCCTGAAGGCGTGGAAGAAGTGACCAAAGCACGCAATGAAGGTGTAGATGTAACGTGTGAAACTTGTACACATTATTTATACTTTGAAACGGATGAATTAGATGCGATTGGTCCAGTTGTGAAATGCTCTCCGCCAATTCGTGATAAAAAAGCACAAGACGGTTTATGGGAAAAAGTCTTACGAGAAGAAATTGCTTTTGTAACATCCGATCATTCACCATGTACACCAGATTTAAAAGAGAAAGACAATGCCTTTGAAGCTTGGGGAGGAATCTCAGGTGTACAAAATAATGTCGATGTCCTTTTTGATGAGGGCGTTCAAAAACGCGGCATGTCTTTAGATTTATTTGCACGACTTATCGCAACAAATCCAGCAGACCGTTATGAGTTAACACAAAAAGGTCGAATCAGTGTTGGGAAAGATGCCGACTTTGTGTTAATTAAACCTAATGCACCGTACATGTTAAAAGCAGAAGATTTAGCATATCGCAATCAAATTAGTCCTTACATTGGTCGTGAAATTGGTGCACAAGTTGTGCAAACAATTTTACGTGGAACAACTGTTTACAGTCAAGACGAGGGTGTTTCCGAAGAATTTGTAGGAACATTTATCAAAAAATAAAACAAAAAAGCATTCAAATTCGATTAGGAATTTGAATGCTTTTTATTAAACACTACGTTGCTTCGTTAATTTTAGTAATACTGAAGTTACAGCAGCTGTTGCAATTCCTGCAACAATTGATTCTGGCACTCCTTGGACAAAAATTACTGAAATAATTGCCCCATAAACTGCATTTCCAGCTGCACCAATTTTTTCTGCATAATCATTTTGGAACAAGAAATAAATCATATTCATAACTAAAATGGTATTCGTTAATCCACCAGAAACACCGGCAATAAAGAGACTTACCGCATTTCCGCGATTTTTAAACGCTTTTTTACACCATTGATAAACAAAATATGGAACAACACCAATTAAAATACGTGGAATAAAGGCAATTAAAATCGCTTTCCAGCTTCCCATCCCCGTCTCACCAAGAGGCGTAATAAAGGGAGAAAAAATAAATGATAGTGGTGAAACCACGATTGTTGCACGAACCATACTAATTAAACCAAAACAACCACCTAAAAATGCACCCAATTTAGGACCCAAAATAATTGATCCGATAATTACGGGAATGTGTAATGTTGTCGCATTAATAACTCCCAGTGGAATAAATCCCAAAAACGGTACACTAGCTAGTAAAATCAAAATAGCTAAAAATGAAGCTGTTAATACTAGCTGAAATGTTTTTTCATTTTGTTTCATAGAAACCCTCCTTTATGCTTCCAAAGTCGCCTTTACTTGCGCGACAATGGTTTCAACTGTTGCTAATGCACCAGTACCAAAATCTCCACACGCTAGTAAAGATTGGCGTGGTGTTATTTCTTTATACCCAACTTCTTTCAAAATAGCAAGATTTTTTTGCATCAAAGGATTTAGATACATGTTGGTATTCATCGCAGGAGCTACAATTTTAGGCACATCAAAGGGCAAGGCTAATGCAACGGTTGAGATTAAATCATCCGCAAGACCGTGGGCTAATTTGCCAATAATATTAGCGCTGGCAGGAGCTACAATAAACAAATCAGCTTGTTTAGCTAATTCAATATGGTTAATTTTTTCGGGAACAATTTCTTCCATGACGTCTGTATGAATGGGGCGTTTGGATAAAGACTGCAAGGTTAAAGGAGTAATAAACGCTTGACTGCTCTTGGTCATCATCACATCAACTTCATAGCCTAATTTTGTTAATTCATTGGTTAAATCAGCGGATTTGTAAGCAGAAATACTGCCACTCACGCCTAATAAAATGCGTTTTTTCATCATTCATGCTCCTTAATAGTTTTTTCTATTATAGAGCGTTTAGGAGTGTTTTGACAATTAATTGAGCTATTTCTTCTTTGTTAGTAGCTTCGCCGGTGATTGTTCCTTCTTTGTTAATTAAATAACCCGTATGTTGTCCGTGATGGATTGAAGTTAAGTCATTGGCTAAAACAAAGTCAGCTTGATTGGTCATTAAGCTCTTCTGTGCTACAGCTAATAATTCTTCTTTTTCAACATCTACCAATAATTTAAAGCCGACTAAAATAGTGTTTGGTTGCAGTTGTTTAATTTGTTGAATAACTTTTGGCGTTTTTTTCAAAATTAAAAATAACTGGTCGGTATTTGATGAAATTTTAGTTTCTCTAGTTGTTACCTCTGTTAATTGAGTTAAATCTGCTGCTGTAATTGGTTGTTTATTCTCAATGAATTGATTGATTTTTGTTAAAAATTCTTCTTGAGATAAACTTTTTTCTGGCGTAAAATCACTCACGGCCATACTGTGAATAACAGCATCATACGTGTGCTGCTGTAATAACTTTTGCAATTGATCGGCTAACGCTTGCGTGTCGCCAATTTCGTAGACGGTTACGTTATCTGATTGAGGGCGTAATGCATGAGCAGTGGTCACATAATCAATCGTAACGTTGTGTTTTAAAAAAGACGCTGCAATTAAGCTACCTAATTTTCCTGTAGAATGATTGGTAATAGAACGAACTTCGTCAATTTTTTCCGAAGTTCCTCCTGCAGTAATTAAAATTCTCATTATTTCACTTCCATTTGTACAATAGTACGTCCTTGATGAGTTCCTGCTAATAAAGCATCGATGGGTTCATCTAACTCGATTAAAGACACTTCTTGATAGTGTAATTGTTCAATTAAAGGTTGATGTTGTGCTAAGAATTGCCAAGTAGCTTTTCTTTCCTCCATTTCAACATTTACTGAATCAATCCCTATTATTTTAATTCCTCTTAAAATAAATGGCAAGACAGTTGTATTCAGCTGAATACCGCCCGCATTTCCACACAAAAAGACACTGCCTCCATAGTTGACTTGACTTATTAACCCAGCCAATAAATCACCGCCAACACTATCAACTACTGCTGCAATTCGTTGTTTATTCAATGCTTTGATTGGCTCTGGTAAAATTTCTTCAGGTTCTACGATTTCAGTCGCTCCCAAATCTTTTAGCCAAGCCACATCTGCTTTTTTACGAGAAACAGCGGTAATATTGGTATAACCTAAGCGATGTAATAAGGCGATTGCGACACTGCCCACACCTCCTGATGCACCAGTGACGACAACACGTCCATTTTTTGGTGTCTCTTTTGCTAATTTTGTGACAGCCAAAGCAGCAGTAAAACCGGCTGTACCAAAAATCATGGCTTCTTTGGTTGTTAAATTTTCAGGTAAAGCGACTAACCATTCTTCAGGTACTTGTTGATATTGGCTAAAGCCGCCATTAGCAGAAACACCTAAGCCATAACCTGTGACCAGTACTTTTTGTCCGACTTGCCAGTTCTCACTACGAGACTCTATAATTTCTCCAGCTAAATCAATCCCTGGAATTTTCGGATAATCGCGAATAACGCCACTATTTTTTGCGGAAGCTAGGGCGTCTTTATAATTGATGTCAGAATAATCGACTTTAATAGCAACGTGCTTATTTGGTAGCGCTTGCGGTTCTTTTCGTACAATTCCTCTAGCATAAACATTATCTGTTTTTGTCACTTCAAAAGCTAAAAATTGTTCCATTTTAATCGCTCCTTTTATTTAACTTCTAAAAATAATTGAATAACTCTATCATAACATATTCAATTATTTTGTTGCGGAAAAAAATAAATTAAATTGAAAGAATATACTTGTATTTTTCTGTAAAAAAAATTATCCTTAAACAGTATGTTCTGAGGACGAGAAAAATGGATGTATATATTGTAGTAATTTTATTCAAAAAGCGAAAAACTACAAACATTTATTCGGAAATGAGGGCATATAATAAACCAATTTGGGGAGGAAAGAATAGTGGGAAAACCAATCATTTCATTTAGTAATGTGGTGAAGCGGTATGACGATGATGAGACGATTTTGAAAAGTGTGAGTTTTGATATAGAAGAAGGAAAATTCTATACCTTGCTTGGTCCGTCAGGTTGTGGGAAGACGACGATTTTAAGGATTATCGCTGGGTTTTCTGAGGCGACCGAAGGAGATGTTTTCTTTGCAGGAAAACGAATTAATGATATACCTGCTAATCAACGCCAAGTGAACACTGTCTTTCAAGATTATGCACTATTTCCGCATATGAATGTATTTGATAACGTTGCATTTGGACTAAAAATAAAAAAAATCCCTAAAAAAGAGATTGAAACAAAAGTCAAAGATGCTTTACGTTTGGTGCAATTAGGTGGTTATGAAAACCGTGAAATTAGCGAAATGTCTGGCGGGCAACGCCAACGGGTGGCGATTGCTCGAGCAATTGTCAATGAACCTAAAGTCTTGTTGCTAGATGAACCATTGTCTGCTTTGGATTTAAAACTTCGTACTGATATGCAATATGAATTGCGTGAATTGCAACAACGTTTGGGTATTACGTTTATTTTTGTTACGCATGACCAAGAAGAAGCCTTGGCAATGAGTGATGAAATCTTTGTTATGAATAAAGGAAAAATCGTTCAAAGTGGGACACCAGTAGATATTTATGATGAACCAATTAATCATTTTGTAGCAGATTTTGTTGGTGAAAGTAATATTGTCAATGGAACGATGATTGAAGATAATTTAGTTGAATTTGTTGGCAAACAATTTGAATGTGTCGACGGCGGCATGCGTAAAAATGAGCCAGTAGAAATTGTGATTCGTCCTGAAGATTTAAGCCTAACTTCTACTGAAAAAGGAAAGTTGAGTGTTCGTGTAGACACCCAATTATTCCGTGGCGTGCATTATGAAATTATTTGTTATGATGAACAGGAAAATGAATGGATGGTTCATTCAACGAGAAAAGCGGTTGAAGGTAGTCAAATTGGTTTGTCCTTTGAACCTGAAGATATCCACGTGATGCGTTTTAATGAATCGGAAGAAGATTTTGATGCCCGACTAGAAAGTTACGAAGAGTAGGGGGGAGAAAATGACAAAAATCAGACGCCTTTATGCGATTCCATATATGTTTTGGTTGGTTTTATTTGTAATTGCTCCAGTTTTAATGATCGTGTATCAATCGTTTTTTGATATGAATGGGCAATTTTCATTGATTAATTATCAAACATATTTTGCTTCTGGTAAGTATTTAACAATGACCTTAAACTCTGTCTGGTATGCTTTTTTAATTACGGTAATCACGTTATTGATTAGTTATCCAACGGCGTATTTTTTGACAAAATTAAAACACAAAGATTTATGGTTGTTACTCATTATCTTACCAACTTGGGTTAATTTATTACTAAAAGCGTATGCCTTTATTGGAATCTTTGGCATTAATGGGAGTATCAATAGTTTTTTAACATTCACAGGAATTGGACCTCAGCAAATTCTATTTACTGACTTCAGCTTCTTAGTAGTCGCTACGTATATTGAATTACCATTTATGATTATGCCGATTTACAATGCATTAGAAGAAATGAATCCGTCATTAATCAGTGCCAGCCGTGACTTAGGGGCAAATAGTTTTGAAACCTTTCGTCGAGTTATTTTTCCATTGTCTTTAAACGGAGTAAAAAGTGGTGTGCAAGCCGTATTTATTCCTTCGTTATCACTCTTTATGTTAACGCGTTTAATTGGTGGAAACCGAGTGATTACCTTAGGAACAGCAATTGAACAACATTTCTTAGTTACTCAAAATTGGGGCATGGGTTCAACGATTGGTGTTGTATTAATTATAGCCATGTTTGTCGTTATGCTTTTAACAGGTGAGAAGAAAAAAGGAGGTAAAAAATGAAAAAATTTCCTTGGTCTCGTCTTTATTTAGCGCTGGTCTTTGTGTTATTATATGCTCCAATTTTTTACCTGATTTTTTATTCCTTCAATGATGGAGGAACAATGAATAGTTTTACTGGATTCACTTGGGACAACTATACAGCAGTTTTTGAAGATTCGCGTCTGTTAATTATTGTGTTGAATACCTTTATGCTCGCGTTTTTATCAGCATTGGCTGCCACCGCAATTGGTACATTCGGTGCAATGGCTATTTATTACACAAAACAGCGTTCAACACGTAATACATTATTGAGTTTGAATAATATTTTGTTAGTGTCACCGGATGTTATCATCGGTGCTAGCTTTTTAATTTTCTTTACGATAATTGGGAGTTTATTCCGCAACTTTAGTTTGGGATTTATGAGTGTATTGCTGTCACACATTGCGTTTAGTATTCCGATTGTAGTGTTGATGGTTTTACCAAAACTACATGAAATGAATGATTCGATGGTCGATGCGGCTAGAGATTTAGGCGCTAATAATTTTCAAGTGGTTAAAAATATTATTTTGCCGTTCTTATCTCCGGGAATTATTGCAGGATATTTCATGGCGTTTACGTATTCATTGGATGATTTCGCTGTGACTTTCTTTGTGACAGGAAATGGCTTTAGCACATTATCTGTTGAAATTTATTCTCGTGCAAGACAAGGAATTAGCTTAGAAATCAATGCGTTAAGTACCTTAGTTTTCTTATTCTCGATGATTTTAGTAGTGGGGTATTATTTTATTAGTAAAGAAAATGTCTCACGACGTGTCCGTAAAAACCGTAAAAAAAGAGAGGTGACGGATTTACAATGAAGAAATTACAATCATTGATTATCGGTATTGTCCTCATTATTGTGGTATTACTTTTAGGTGTTTGTCAATTAGAAAAATCAACAGGAATGGCTGGCGCTCAGGTATTGAATATTTATAACTGGGGCGATTATATTGATCCTGAATTACTGAAAAAGTTTGAAGAAGAATCTGGATACAAAGTTAATTACGATACATTTGATTCAAACGAAGCGATGTTCACAAAAATTCGTCAAGGTGGTACTGCCTACGATATTTCAATTCCAAGTGAATACATGATTCAAAAAATGATTGATGAAAAATTAGTATTACCTTTAGACCATACTAAAATTAAAGGGTTAGAAAATATTGATTCCCGCTTTTTAAACTTAAGTTTTGATCCAGAAAACAGTTATTCGATTCCTTATTTTTGGGGAACGCTGGGCATTGCGTATAATGATAAATTTATCAGTGCTGATAAAATGACTTCTTGGGATGATTTATGGCGTCCAGAATTAAAAGATAATATCATGTTAATTGATGGTGCACGTGAAATTATTGGATTGGGTTTGAATAGCTTAGGCTATTCATTAAATAGTAAAAATATGGAAGAACTTGATGAAGCCGTGACCAAATTACGCAAAATGACACCAAATGTCAAAGCGATTGTTGCAGATGAAATCAAGATGTACATGGCAAATGAAGAAAGTGCCGTTGCCGTAACTTTTTCTGGTGAAGCAGCTGATATGATGGCAGAAAATGAACACATCCATTATGTTATTCCTAAAGAAGGATCAAATCTATGGTTTGATAATATCGTGATTCCAAAAACAGCTAAAAATGTTGACGGAGCATATGAATTTATCAATTTCATGTTACGCCCAGAAAATGCAGCACAAAATGCGGAATATATTGGGTATTCAACTCCCAATAAAAAAGCATTAGACATCTTACCAAAAGAAATCACTGAGGATGAACAATTCTATCCAACTGATGAATTAATGTCACATTTAGAAGTTTATGAAGATTTAGGCAAAGAATATCTAGGAATCTACAATGATTTATTCTTAGAGTTGAAGATGTATCGGAAATAAGGGGAATCATCGGTGAGAATGGCGTATTATCAATAATATTTAAGGAGTTTCAGCCTGCCACAATATACGTCCCTGCTATCTGTCGAAATAGGATTAGATATTTTTCGTGGCATTGTCAAAGCTCAAGGACAATCAGAGGAGGCAAGTATTGGCAAATGTTTGATAATCAATCAATTTTTTGGCGAAAGCAATTTGGAGGTGGTCTGCTTAAATTGTTACTATAAATTTTTTGCTCAACAAACTATTAATTATTTGAAAGAAAATGGGGAGCAACTGACTTTGGGTTCAGTCTTACAAGAGTCTGTTCTTGATGATGGTTTTGTTCAAAAGGGTGACCAGCCATTTCTCAATGCGATTATTGCCGCTAATAAGGCTTTACTCGCAAAAGATTTAGCAAAAGTAAATATAAAGAGATTGGAACAGGGAGCGACAAAGATTTACGATATTAGGTATTTATTTTAACTAGCTGTCTATTCTAAAGGCGGTACAATCATTCCTTTAATGGTTATACCGTCTTGTATTGTTTGGCTGAAAGGAACAAAGAAGATTGTTCGAATACGGTACGGTTGTCCTTTCATCAAATCCAATTTTCTTTATTTTTATATTTAATGAATCGTTTAAGTAATTAAGCTTTAGCATTTTCTTTTATTCTTTAACTAAATTATTTTTTAGTGTGATATGATGATAATTAACTAAATAGGGGAGCATTGTTAAAATATGTATAAAGCACTTTTTATTGATATCGATGATACATTATTAAATTTTGAACAGTGTAGTATAGTTGCTTTAAAGACAACTTTTCAAGAATTAGCTATCCCGTATTCTGATAATGTGTATGATCACTTTCATAAAATTGACCAATCTCTTTGGAAAGAACAAAAAATGGGGAAACGAACAGTTCAAGAAGTATTAGATACTAGGTTTGAACTATTAGAAACTACTTTAGAAATTACTGATAAAGCAAAATCATTACAGGAGTATTTCCAGTTACATTTATCAAACACGTTTGTATTAGAAAATAACGTATTTGATATTATTCATTATTTAAGTAGCAGATATTCTCTTTTTGTAACTTCAAATGGAGTTTTAGATGTTCAAATGAAAAGAATGGCTTTAGCCAAAATTGATACATTTTTTGTGGATTTTTTTGTTTCTAGTAATATTGGTTTCGATAAACCAGATAAGCGTTTTTTTAATTACTGTTTAGATAAAAGTGGATTTTTACCTGAAGAAGTACTTTTGATAGGTGACAGTCTAGAAGCAGATATAGTTGGTGGAAATAATGTTTCAATTGATACCTGTTGGTATAATTCTAAAGAGTTAGATAATCACTTAAATACTCCAATAAACTATCAAATTAAAGATTTGATTCAGTTAAAACAATTTTTATAGAATCGCAAGGTATTTCTAAGTGTGTGTGAAAAACTAAAAGCTTAACAATAGAGTGCAAAATCCTAGCTTTAAGATTTTGCACGCTATTGTTTTTACTAAATATATTATTATCCCTTATCTTGCGTTCTAGGTGCTTTGGTTGAAAAATAATATTTATCACCTATGTAATAGCATTCTACATAATACAATGGTTCGTTATTTTCTTGAAATGCCAAACATTTCATTAATAATATGGGAGAGTAATTTGGTAAAGATAATTTTTTTTGAACAAAACTAGTTGCTAGTATAGATTCTAAATTGATTGTTCCATAACCAAGTTCGAGTTTATATGTATTTTGGTAAATATCAAATAATGAACTAGTGTTATCTATATGTTTTTGAATATCTGGACATAATTTATAAGGCACATAAGTTTTTTCATAAGCCATGGGGGTGTTGTCGCCTAAACGAATTCTAGAAATGATATAACACTTATCATCTTCACTTAAAGATAAAGATGATCTAATATTAGAATCGTCTATAGTTGTTAGTTGTATAGAATCCAATTCAGAAGAAGGAACAATACCACGTTCTTTCATTTGTTCAGAAAAACTTGAAAGAATAGTTAATTCATAGTCTGATTTACTCTGTCTAACGAACGTACCTTGAGGAGGTTTTCTAATAATAAATCCTTCATTTTCAAGTTTGGCTAAAGCTCTACGAACAGTATCTCTGCTTATATTATATTGTTCTCGAAATTCAATTTCAGTAGGGAGTTTTTCCCCAGGTGTAAATTCTCCCGTTGTTATTTTAAATCTCAAATCATTATACAATTGTAGGTAAAGTGCTGTTTTCTTTTCCATACCAGGACACCTCTTATTCTTGTTGTAATATAGTCTATAAATATACTGTATTACATAATAGTTTTTTTTTCAATTATATAAATGTTAAATTCAAGTTTTTAAAAGTACGTACTTTGTGGTAAAATATTATGCAAAGTACGTTCTTTTATTTATTTTTGAGAAAGAGAGGTAACTTGAGAAAATGATTGATAGAATTATCGGGCCTTTTTTTGTTTTAATAGTAAAAATTATTTATCTAGAGAACAGCTGTTAGAATATGCTTTGTTATTTGATAGGCTATCTCAAAAATTAGACATAAAGGTCTTATTTGCAGTTCCAGCAACAGAAATAAGCTTTATTAATGATCATACAAAGGATTTAATTGTTACAGCTCAATCCATCGACGGCGATGTTCCATTAAATGCAATGGGAAAAATTAGTATAGATAATATATACGATGCTGGCGCACAAGCACTGTTTATTAATCACTCTGTTTTGCCTGTTTCTATATCAAGTCTTTTTAAAATAGTAACAAGAGCAAAAGAAAAACAAATTCTTTCTATTGTCTGTGTGAATAACTTTACTGAAGCTGCAATGATTCAACCGTTAGAACCTGATATAGTATTATATGAACCGAAAGAAAAAATAGGTTCATTCGAGAAACTATCTAAAGAGAAAGTTTCAGAGATCAATTTCAATTTAAATGAGATATTTACAAATACATTAATTATGCAAGCTGCAGGGGTTAGTACACCTGAAGATGTTTACGAAATGTTTTCTTTAGGTGTGCAAGGAACTGGAAGTAGTAGTGGGATTGTGATGGCGAAAGATCCATTCAAAATGATTGAATATATGATGAAAGCTACCTATCAAGCAAAGCTAGATTTTAATTTTTAATTTATTAGAATACGTTGGAGGAAACATGGAAAAGATTATTGTATTTGATTTAGACGGTACTTTACTGAATTCAAATTCAGAAATAGATGAACAAACCCAAAAAGCTATTAGAGATTTAGATAGAAATAAATACTTACCAATCATTGCTACCGGTAGAGGACCTAAGGATTATCAAGATATAGCAGATATGTTAAATATTGATGTAGTCATAGGAATGAATGGCCACATTGTAACAGATAAACATAAAATTATTTATTCTTCTCCTATGAATCCAGCTCATTTTGAAGATTTTCTTCAAATATCGGAACAATTACAGGCGCCTTTAGTTTTTTTTGGTGAAAACACAAGTAAAGCTACTTTCTCAAATGAAAAGTTAAGCAATTACTCGAAAATATTAAATATTAGTTTACCTAAAATTGATCCATATTTTTATAAAAACGAAAAAATTTATATGACCGTTTTTGCAACAGATCAAGACATACCAAGGGAGTATTATACGAAATTTATAAACGTAGAGTTTGTTAGAACAAGTCCAGTCTGTATTGATATTGTTACAGATGGTATTTCGAAAAAAACGGGAATCCTAGAGTTTATAAAAAATATTTCTAATAAAACAGAAATTATTTGTTTTGGAGATAGTTTAAATGATCTTGAAATGTTTGAGTTTTGTGATTACTCCATTGCCATGGGA
This sequence comes from Enterococcus sp. DIV2402, assembly GCF_017426705.2. Taxonomy (NCBI): domain Bacteria; kingdom Bacillati; phylum Bacillota; class Bacilli; order Lactobacillales; family Enterococcaceae; genus Enterococcus; species Candidatus Enterococcus lowellii. The sequence goes on from NZ_CP147251.1 coordinate 1,231,937, forward strand.
AACGCTAAGAAGGAATTAAAAGAAATTGCCGATTTTGTCACTTTAGATAATGATAATTTGGGAATTATTAATGGATTGACTAAATTAAACTTAATTAAATAATACCCACACCACTTAGGTTGTTAAGCACTAAGTGGTTTTTTTTACAAAAAAAGAGTCTATTCCACTTTACAAAGTACGTACAATACTGTATATTAATAATCATAGTACGTACTTAAATAATGGATCAAAAATGAGAGGATGTTTCAAATGATCAGTAATGATATGAAATTGAAAATGGAAAAAAGTATGCAAATTGTGCATAAAGCGATTGAAATGGGAAATGGTCATACGATTTTAAGTACCGGTATTACTGGAGATGATGCTCGTTTAGCACGTGCAGCCGTTGAAGGTGGCGCTACATTATTAGAACCAAATCACCCTGCATTAGTATTGGCTAGAGGACATCGTGGCATTACATCTATGCATGAGGCAGAAAAATACCGTCATGAAATTAGCATTGATCAAATGGCTGAAGTGACTCGAGGCGTTCGTAATGTTGTTGGTGAAGATATTTATCTAACTGTTGGTGTACCTGGTGGATTTACAGAAGTTAAACCAACAATTTTACAAGAAGAAGATTTCTTGAAAATGTCTCTAGCTGGAGCAAATGGCTTGCATACACATAAATCAAGCTTAAAAGATTTAGAAGAATTAGTAAAAAAAGCCCATAAATATGGTCTTTGTGTGGATGCATACATTGGTTTGCCAGATGATTTGCATACTTTTGGTTTATCAGCTGAAAAACCAGAAGAAGTAGCCAAAGTTGCAAAACAAATGGAATCAGTCGGTGTAAGCATGGTAGGGTTAATGACTGGAATGAGCTATGAAGGTGTAGAAGCGGGTGAAATTCATCCCTTCTTGAAAGAGCGCTTGCAAGCTATGGTAGAAGCTGTTAAGATTCCGACATTGGCAGAAGGTGGAATTAATCTAGATAACTATAAAGCATTTAAAGAAACTGGTGTGAACATTTTAGTTATTGGTACTTCCATTGATAAGATGGTTGAACAGGCTGCAACAAAAGTAGTCAGTGACTTTTTAACTGATTATTAAAATATTTTCGTAATTTCGATTTAACTATTGTATGAGTATTAACTACGTAAAAAGGAAACTTACCTCGGTTTCCTTTTTTATTTCATTAATTAAAAAAGCGTTTGCAATGATACGTACAATGTGATATTATAATTTTCAAAGTACGTACTATATAAAAATAAAAAGAAATAGGTGGAGAAATATGAAAAATTTGGCTGTCATTGGTAGTAGTGGAGGGAATTTGCATTCCCAAGGAGGAGCAAACCCAAGTAATATTATGGATGAAATTCGTACGCAAGCAAATGCTGCGGGAATCGAAGTCGCTTATGTACAATTCATATTGACTTCAGGGAGTATGGATGGCATTTCAATGGATGCAAAATCTCAAATGTTTACACAAGATGAAGCTGGAAATTTAATTGCTAGTAACGAGATGAGATTAGCAGAAATCAATGAACTAGCTAAAGAATCAGATGAAAAATTAGCCCAAATGATTTTAAAAGATCAAATTGATGGAATCATGCTCATGAGTTGTGATCCGAAAGGAGTGAATAATAAAGCGCTAACTGCTGCTGCAGAAAAAAAGATTCCTGTTGCAGGAACCGGTGGTACTTCAATGGCCGATACGGCTAGTCTTGGTGCCAGAATTATTGCACAATCCGGAACTACAGGAACAACCAATAGAACTAGAGCTGTATCCGCGATTTCAGCATTTTCTAAAGAATGGAAGTTAAAATATAGCCCAGTTCTACGTAGTGGTGGAGTAGGAAGTGTACCAGATAGCAATGTTTTTAAAAGAATTAGTATTCGAGGAATTATGATGGCTGCTATGCCAGGTTTTATTGCAATGGCGTTAAGTTTAGCCATTAGTAAATTACCAGGGCTTTCAGGAGTTGAAATTATATTTACCACATTAGTTAGTTTTCTTCCCGTAATCGTGGCTGCGATTGCTGCCAAACAAATTTCTGGCATGGATGAGGTAGGAATCGTTGCCGGTATTGTCGCAGGTGCTTTAGCTGTTGATGGCGGAATTATTGGTGGTATGGCTGTAGGTATTATCGCCGGAATTTTAGTGTATTATATCAGCACGTTCTGTTTTAAAAATGGCGTACCAGGAACAACAACTAATATAGCTGCCGGCGGATTATCAGGGTTACTTGCAGGTTTAGTTGGAATGTATGCGTTATCTCCAATTGCACTTACGATTGGGAATGGCATTAAGGACGTAATTGATTGGACGCTAAACTTTAGCCCAATTTTAGCCGGTGCCGTTGCTGGAGGGCTTATTTGGTTTGCAATTATTGGTGGTGTTTATCATGCGGCCATTTTACCAATTGTTCTTTTAGAAATGGAAGCGACAGGATTTAGTTTCTTAGGAGCCATTGATATTGTATGTATGGTAATGGTTTGTGCAGGTATCCAGCTTGCGTATATTATTAAACCTAGAAATGCTGGGGATCGCACAACTGCAACAGCGAATATTTTAATTAATTTGATCTTTGGGACCTTCGTAGAGTCTGCTTATCCGTTTATGTTTTCAAGCAAAAAAGTTTTTGGAGGAACTATTCTTTCTGCCACGATTGCCGGTACATTAGTTGGAATTTTTAATATTAGAACAACTTCTTATGTTCCAGTCTTTTTAGCGCCATTTATGTCGAACGATAAGTTAATTCAAACAATCATTGTGTTTGTAAGTGCATTTGTCATTTCATGTATTGTTACGCTACTTGCTAACATGGGCGCAAAAAAGGAAAGCTAGTTTTGTGGTTAGGAGAAAATTATTTGTAGTTTAAATAATCACTATCAGCGATACTTTAATTAATATATGAAAAAAGCTGGTCAATTATAAAGCTTTTTTCTAAATAAAGGTGGGTAGACAATATGAATCAATTAAATGAACAAAAAGTATTATCCTTTCAAAATTTAATCGCTCCGACACTAGAGATATTAGATGGTCAAATTAATTATCAAATTGAACAGAAAAATTCGGATTTTTTTAAACGTATGGGAGAGATTTTAGCAGAATTTTATAACAAAAAGCTTGGAGAGAAGCAACAAGACCTATTCTTTTTTAAAGAATTTGGTGTGTATAAGGATTCTTTGACCATAGTATCCATTAATGGTTATAACCCTCACTTTTTTACTTTTTCATCCGGTAAAATTTATGAGGATATTGAAGATGTGTCAATGGAGAATCTGCTTAGATTATTAGAATTCTTTTGTAAATATAGTAAAAGCTCAATTAAAGTGGAGATATTGTTTGATTCAAGTCAAGAAAATGATATTCAAGCTATTCTTTATGCGCTTAATAAAATATTAAGAAAAAGTATTAGACGTTAGATTAATTATTCATAAAAAAAGTATTTTGAGATATTCAAAATACTTTTTTTATGAATGATTTTTAATGAAAGAAATTATAAAGTTTTATTATGTAAAAGTTTATAATGACATACAAGAATACTTTCTCTTATAGAAAATTCTTATATGTCTATTTTACTATAAAAGATATCTTAAGAATAAAGAAGCTTGTTTGGATAGGGGACAGTTGTCCTTTCCTCAAGTCCAATCTCTTTGATTTTGTTCATGAATGCTTGATCCATTCAACAATTTGGTAGCTTCTTTCATTCACCAGTCATTGTTGCCTTTGTTTGCTTCCATCGTCTGCAGAGTCGGGCATGGGCAATCGTTCATTTTTAAGGAAGCCCATAAAAAGACAAAAAGGATGGAAAAGTATCTTTCAAAGCATAGTTTCAACTTTTCAGGACACGGAAATATGGAGACAATCGTTGCACGATTGTTTCATTTCTCAAATTTGAGAAAGTAAATAAAAACGATTACCGTTGTGAGATGCAGCTAGTACATGGTCAGATTTATCATTTTTTCTCATTGCTTCTAGTAAATCTTCTTTTCGGGCTAGAGCTTGCAAGATTTCTGTGGTAGATTTAGTCATAGGAAATGCGCCTCCTAATTAGTTTTGTTTAGTCACTAACTATCACAGAGGAATCGCATTCCTTTTGTCATTTGTTTACACAACTTATTTTAAACTCTCACAATAAATAATAGTCCATGTTATGATACAGTAATTTTATAAAGGGTGATTGTATGAAACAAATAATATCAATTTTTGAAAAAATAAAGAATCAAGTGCCGGCAGGACTGAGGTTTACAGCAAGTGAAGTCGCTGATTATTTGGGAATTTCTAGAAGTATGGCATCAAATTATTTGAATCAGCTTGTAAAGATGGATTTACTTGAGAAGGAGAATACTCGTCCAGTTAATTTTTGGTATGAAGGTGAAAAAGATGCATTTTCTAATTTGATTGGTAGAGACGGAAGCATGGAAAAAGTTATTCAGCAATGTAAGGCGTCAGTGAATTATCCGCCTGATGGCTTACCAATAATTATCAAGGGTAATAGTGGCGTGGGTAAGAGTATGATTGCAAAGTTAATTTATTGATATGCGCAAAATAATCAAATAGTAAGTGCCAATGCGCCTTTCATTACTTTAAATTGTGCCGATTATGCTAATAATCCAGAGTTACTATCGTCAACTTTATTTGGCTATGTAAAGGGAGCTTTTACTGGCGCCGACAAAGAAAAAAAGGGGTTGCTGGATTCTGCTGATACTGGCTATTTATTTTTAGATGAAGTACACAATCTTTCCCAGGAAAATCAAGAGAAACTATTTCTACTAATCGATCAAAAGAAATTCCGACGCTTAGGGGAAGATGAAAAGTGGTGTACCGCTAATATTCGATTAATTTTGGCAACGACAGAAAATGTTCAAAATAAATTGTTGACGACTTTTCGTCGTCGTATTCCATTAGAAATTACTTTGCCAGACTACAGCCAACGCAGTCGACATGAGCGAGTTCAACTAGTTTATTCCTTCTTTCAACATGAAGCGATTCAGATGAAAAAGGATTTATGGATTGAACCAGCCCTATTTCAAGAGCTAATTAATCTTGATTTGGATGGGAATATCGGCGCAATTCAAAATAGAATAAAAATTGTCTGTGCAACATCTTATAGTGCTTATAGAAATCAAACTCACTTATTAGTGCCGCTAGATACAAACTCTGATGATAAACATTTAATTAAAGTACCTTATCTGACTGGAACCCTAAGAGAAGTCATTTCCCCAGAATCGAGTAGCGCAAAGCTACGTGCAGCATTTGTTGATGGTCGTTCTCTAACAGAAGTCCGTGCCAAAATTGATGAGCTTTTAGAAAGCGCTAAACGAATAAACGAAAAAGATATTACCTTATTTTCCGAATATGACTTAGTTTATTCCTTGTTAAGGAAACAAAGCCATTTGGTGAATTATTATGGTATGAATTTTCAAGCGAAACACTTGATTGAAATGGCGTTGTTAATTGATATTGCCGGAGAGAGCAAAGCTCGTCTAGACTACGATTCAAATATTGATTTGGATCGGCATCGAGGAATTGTTGAGAGTATCCTAAAGGCAATCGGCTCCAGTTTTACTGAGGGATTGGTGGAAGATTTATTACTCGCTTACTTGATAGAAAAGTTGCCAATAATTAGTAAACGCAATGCGTTAATTGTGATGCACGGAAAAAGTATTGCCTCAAGCTTGGCAGCTGAAGTTAACAACTTGGTGGGGAATTATGTTTTTGACGCGTTTGATATGCCAATTCAAGTTGAAACTAAGGAAATTGTGAAACGAGTTAACGAATACGTAGTTGGTCGTGACACTCGCGATGGTTTGCTTTTGCTTGTAGATATGGGTTCTCTCGAAAAAATGTACGAAGAAATTAAGGATAATGTGGCTGGTGACTTACTGATTGTTAATAATGTCTCAACGGCGTTAGCTTTGGATATCGGTTTTGCTTTAATACAAAATCGTTCAATGGAGTATTATACTTCATTGAATTACGAATTATTCAATGTTCGACCACAATATTTTGAGGGATTGTCTCAAATCGAAAATATCGTGATTTCTTGTATGTCCGGAGAAGGTATTGCCCAGAAAGTTAAAGACATTTTTCAACTACAAGATGTAAAACAACCGGTAGAGCTGATTACTTTAGATTTTGAAGAACTTCTGGAGTTGGAACAAGAAAGACAGTTAACTTCTTTTAAGAACACATATGCAATCATTAGCACATCACCCTTGAGTATCCCAGGAGTAAAGTGCTTGAATTTAGAAGAAATTGTAAATGGCACGGTGGGATTGGAAAGTTTAAATAAAGTTTATGGGAAGGAACAACTTGCCTCAATTACCAATGAAATCATTAAGCTATTTACAATCGAAGGCGCTAGCGCCCGTTTACGTTTTTTAAATCCAGATATGATTATTAATGAAATTGAAAGTATTATTCAAGCATTGGAAAAACGTTACAATACAAATTTTAAGAACTTTATTCGTGTGAATTTGTTTTTGCATCTTTCATCTATGATTGAGCGAATTCTAGTTGGTGACTTTGTAAAAGATGAAAGTGATCAGATTATTTCGGCAGATTTAACTAGATTTATTGATATAGCTGATGAACTATTCGAACCGATTAAACAAAAATATAATATTGAAATTCCTAAGAGAGAATATGATTATATTTTTAAAATTTTAGCCTTTGAAAAATAGTGTTTATAAAACGTTGCTAGTGTTTGCGGTAGATAAACACTAGCTTTTTCTATAGAAAAGGCTGATATTATAGTTTTTGTGAGCTGTTTTAAAGTTGGCACGGCTTTTGCTACTAGTAAAGTATCAAAGAGTAGGAGGAAAAGAAATGGATGTACAATTTTGGCAAATTATATTGATTGTTCTTTATGGTTTTTTTATTAACTATGACAAGAACGGCACAATGCTGGGGACTTCTCAGCCGGTTACCGCAGGACTTATTGTTGGTTTGATTTTAGGTGACGTAAAGACAGGTTTATATATCGGGGGAACATTGCAATTAATGACATTAGGAATTTCAAGTTTTGGCGGAGCTTCGGTGCCGGATTATCAAACTGCATCATTGGTTGGTAGCTATATCGCAATTACCACTGGTCAGAACGCATCAATTGGGATTACCTTAGCCATTCCGGTTGCGATGTTGATGGTTCAATTAGATGTTTTAAAATGGACGACGAATATATTTTTCCAAAATAAAGCAGAAAATTTTGCAGATCAAGGAGACTTTAAAAAAGTCGAATGGATGCATTTGTGTGGAGTATTCAACACTATGCTAACCTCAGGAATTCCAGTCCTATTAACAGTTATCGTTGGACCAACCGTTGTGGGTAAAGTCATTGACTATATCCCTGAGTGGTTAACAGGTGGTTTAACGGTTGCTGGAGGATTATTACCTGCATTAGGGATTGGCTTATTGTTACGTTATTTGCCAGTTAAGGCGTACTTTGGTTACTTAATTGTTGGTTTTGTTGGAGCTGTATATTTAAATATGCCCATTTTGGGTGTCGCATTACTAGGTGCAGCAATTGCACTAATTTTATTCAAGAAAAATAGTTCAAAGGCTGGAACTGTTCAAACTGCAGGGGGGATGGACGAAGATGAGTAATGAAGTGAGTAAGAAAACAAAAAATCGCGTGTTATTCAGATGGATGTTAAATGGTGGTGCATCTTTAAATTATGAAAAGATGATGGGTTTAGCCTATTGCTATTCAATGATACCTTTCTTACGAGAAAACTATAAAGATGATCCGGAAGGCATGAAGCAAGCAGTTAAAACGCATTTACAATTCTTTAATACAAGTCCCTATGTAGCACCCTATGTAATGGGTGTGAATATGGGGATTGAAGAAGTTGAGAAAAAGAGTGCTTTAGACACGATTGCGGCATTAAAAACTGGTTTAATGGGTCCTTTGGCAGGCTTAGGTGATAGTATTTTCGTAGTCATCCCATGGACAATTTTTGGTGCTATAGCAGCTAATATGGCTTTGGAAGGTAGTGTTGTAGGGATTGCCATTTGGATTATCGTCACTTGGTTGTTAAAAGCCTTGGGTATTCCATTCTTTAAAGCGGGCTTAAAATCAGGTACTAGTTTGCTTACTTCAATTGAAACGAAGTTAAAAGCAATCACAGAAAGTGTCGCAGTTTTAGGTTTAATGGTAGTAGGTGCTTTGGTTCCGACTGTTATAAAAGCAAATCTAGATTTTACTTTCAAACAGGGCGATTTAAAAATGACCGGTGATGATATTTTAAATCAAATTATGCCAGGTTTAATCCCAGCATTACTAGTATTTGCGGTTTACTATTTACTTGGAAAAAAAGTTAAGCCAATTTACATTATCTTGTTGGTAATGGCTTTATCTGTAATTTTATATGTTTGTGGTATTTTAAAATAGGAAAGTTAACGAGGTGTTAAAAATGGAAGGAATAATTCACATCCGAATTGATGATCGTTTAATTCATGGACAAGTAGCGACTCAATGGACGAATGAGTTGGGTGCAACACGTATTATGGTAATTAACGATGAAATTGCAAAAAATGATGTCCAAAAATCAGTTTTACGAATGGCTGCGCCACCGAATGTGGCTACATCAATTATTACGAAAGAAACTGCGGCGACTAACATAAAAAATGGCAAGTATAAAGGTCAAAAAGTTTTAATTGTTGTAAAAAGCCCGATTGACATTTTAGATTTAATTAACTTAGGTCTGGATATTACTAAAGTGAACGTAGGGAATATGTCGGTTCGTGAAGGAACGCGTCATGTTCGGGCAACCGTTAGTATTAACGCTGTTGAAGAAGAGACTTTCCAAAAACTGTTAGATCAAGGCGTGGAAATTACAACTATAATGGTTCCTGGTGATAATACGATTTATTTGAAAGATGTTATATAGGAGGTGACTTTATGTATAAAATAATCATAGCAAGTCACGGACCTTTAGCAGATGGGATGAAAGAGTCTTTAAAATTCTTTTTTTCAACTAAGCTAGAGGTAACTACAGTCTCGATTGATAACGATGGATTAGTGTCGTTTCAGGAAAAAATGGATCGAGTTTTTGATGAAGTTGCTACAAGTGAGGTACTTATTTTTACTGATTTACTTTACGGGACCCCGTTTAATGAAGCCGGAAAAAGAGCTGCCAATCTATCTCAATACTTTGACATTATTTCAAGTGTGAATATGCCGATTTTAGTGGAGGCTGTCAATTTGCAGCGGCAGAATATTGCTTTAGAAGACGCTGTACCTCAACTTCTTGAAGTGGGACAAGTGCAATCTTTTAGAAATAAGATGCAAGAATCATCAGTGACTGATGATGAGTAATTAAGATAAAGATTGGCTTCAAATCCTTCAAATGGTTTTTTCAAGGATTTAAGTCAATCTTTTTTTAGGAGGACAAAATGTTAAATTTACCAGAAACTCCCTATCGTTATGGATTCCATCTTTCTCCCAAAATGGGCTGGCTTAATGATCCCAATGGATTGTGTTGGTTCAAGGGTAATTACCACGTGTTTTATCAAACTAATCCCTTTGATAATCGACCAGGAAATATATTCTGGGGTCATTTTGTTTCGGAAGATTTAATTAACTGGCAACAAGCTCCTTATGCAATTGTTCCTGAACAGGATTATGATGAGAATGGTTGCTATTCTGGGAGTGCTTTGGTAGTCAAGGATCGATTATATCTAATGTACACCGGGCATAAAAATTTAGAATCCGGGTATGTGGAAACACAATGTATTGCAGTATCTGATGACGGATTTAATTTTAGAAAGTTGGTGAATAACCCAGTCATTGATGCCCCACCAAGTGATAATACTAACCGTTTTAGAGATCCGAAGCTTCTCTTTGAAAATGGTAAATTTTATGCGGTAATCGGTGGGGAATCTGAAGATAATACTGGTCAAGTGAATGTGTTTGATTCTGAATCAATTGAAGCGGGTTGGCAGTTTAATCGCAAATTAATTAAAGCAAAAAAAGGTGATGGAATTATGTGGGAGTGCCCAGATCTTTTTGAACTTGACGGTCGGAAATTCCTGCTAACATCTCCCAAAGAAATGATGGATCAGGGAATTAATGGTTTTTCTTCAATTTGGATTGAAAGTGATTTTAACGAAGAACAGGTAGTAACGGATTATCAAATTCATAAAATAGATGATGGCAGAGATTTTTATGCGCCGCAAACTTTTTGGGATCCAATCAACGAAAGAAGAGTGATGTTTGCTTGGTTTGGACTACCAGGATTACAGGAACAGGAGAATAATAGTCAGGTTGGGGCACTAACCCTACCAAGAGAGATTGTCATTAGATCAAATAGATTGTGCTTTCCACCAATTAAAGAATTAACAGCTCTCAGAATGGAAGAACGTACTATTGACAATAAGATGACCATTAACGAAAAATCTGAACTGTTAATTCGCCCTGAAATAGAAAATGGTAAGTTCAAAATACGACTTAATAGTTCAGATTGTGACTCATTTATGGAAATAACTTATGTAGCGAATAAATTAGTTATAGAAATCAAAGATTTTATAAGGAAAGCGACCGTGGATAAGACAATTTTCAAAATAAATGAAATACGACTTTTTCTTGATCGAGGATTAACCGAAATATTTATTAATGAAGGGGAGTCAGTCTTTTCAAATAAATGTGAATTACATGGAGAACTCGAATTATCATTTGACGGAAGACTGCAAGGTAAAGTTTTTGATTTGAAGGAAACGATTTATGATTAAGTTAGTAAATAAAGAAGTCAATATTGAAGAAATTAAGTGCTAAGATGCTATTAGGTTCAATCGAGGCCAGCGGTACAAATTTTGTATGCGCTGTAGGCAATCAAGATAAGATTTTTAAAAATAGACTTTACCTCAAATAAGAAGTATCAAAGATTCTTGGCAACTGATTTTACTTTTAAAGAAAGACGTCCTGATCAAAATCAAGTAATTATCGAAATTAACGATAAAAATATCAACCACTTCAATCACACAATCCGTGATTACGATTTGAAATTTATTTCAGAGAAAAAATATTCATTGGAAGAATATTTTAAAACCTTTGTAACTTGGCTAAAAACGCCACTGAAGATGCTGAAATCAAACCAATCAAACTTCATGCGTTAAGACACTCACATGTTGTATTATTGGTTCACGAAAACATCCAACAACTGGCAATTCAAGAACGACTGGGTCATGTGGCCATTCAAATCACACTCGGAACTTATGGGTATCTATATGCGAAATCAGATCAGCATGTTGCTGATGCGATTGATGGCATACAATTCGAGATTGTTATTGAAGTGGATGATTCGGACATGGGACCGGTTTGAGTTTTCCAAATTTCTACCAAAAGAAAATGAAATGTTGTTATACCAACGATTGCTGTACTTGTCTTCTAGTCTTAGATGTGTCGGAAATAAAGAGAACCTTCGATAAAAATGGAAGATCAGCAACAATCTATGAGCTTCTACGTCTACCATTTTCATTGTTATTCTCTCAATTGTCTCTCAAAAACGGCTTTTTAGCCGTTTTTTTTTGACCTTTTTTTAATAAAGATACGGAATAATTAGTTTCTATCCAATTTGATTGTCATCAAAGTGAAAAATGTCTTTCTTCTAAAGGTGAACCAGAGATAAGTGTCAATAAAACGGATCTTCTCAATTTGATAGAAGCTAAGATGATTTGATTTAATCAAAATTCAAATAATAGCGGTATTTGTTACCGATATAAAAGCATTCGGTGTATTCAAAAAAATTCATTTCTTTTTGAGAGGTAAAACGAACCCGTTTCAATACTGGCTCAGCTTCACCAATCTTTAATAATTTTTTCAATTCCCGAGTAGCAGAAATGGCTTCAATATACTCATTCTCTTGGTTAACGCGAATGCCTTTTGTAGAAAGGTATTCGTAAAAAGAGCCATAATAATCCTTAGACTTTAAAGAATAGTCCTCTTTGAATATGATATGGGTCTTAAAAAAAGCTAAGATGTTGTTATCATCGCCTCTTACTCGATTTAAGACTAAGATGTCATCTCCGGGTTTGATTTGTAAATATTTGGCAATTTTATGATCAGCGTGGCTTTTATACACGTTAGCTTGTAAAGTTGTAGCATTTTTTCCTTGTTCCTTTAATTCCTGAGTAAATCCTTTGATAACAGTGGAATATTCGCTAATATTGGGACTAAATTTTTTGACGAAAGTTCCTTTTGCTCGTTCACGATACAAAAGATTTTCTCTAACAAGTTCATCTATAGCTTTACGAATAGTGATACGACTGACATGATAAATATCACAAAGGTCAAATTCTGTTGGAATTCGTTCCCCTTCCTGCCATTTTTCGGTTCTAATATTTGAACGAAGCTGATCGGCTATTTGTGCATATAAGGGAGAGTTTGAGTGAATGTTGCTCATATGAATAAACTCCTTTCGTAATAATTCTCTATGATTTACTAAGTATATCATAGAGAATTATCATATTTGATATTATTGTTATAACAATAGCTAGAAAAGCTGATAAATAGCAGGATTAAAAAAGACATTTTGAGTGAATCAGCTGTGCTATACTTTGGATGAATTAAGGATATTTAACGATATAGTATCAGGTGGAAGGAGTTTTATAAGTGAACTATGATTTTTTTCCCGAAACAGCAATTACCAAACAATTTGATGTATATGCAGGTGAAGAAGAAATACTTGAGTTGATAAGAAAACGAATGGAGAATGAAGGTCTTAATGTTATAACAATTGAAAGTTATCCAGTTTTAGATAAACAGTTGTTAAGAACGACTTTACTTGAACAATTGGAAATAGATGTTTTAATTGATAGCGACACTTTGTTCTATAATAGTCAAGTTATTACAGAAATGATAGCCGACAATTTGACAGAGGATCGAGTGTTTGGCTTTATGTCTCATCATTCATTGACTGACTTTATTGATTTAGATCAACAACGTATGTTAATTAAACAAATTGAAATCGCTTTAAACGAAAAGAAACGTATTGGAATTTATGGTGTAGGTGCAAGTTTGGTCTATGCTCCCGATTTATTGATCTATGCAGATTTACCTCGATGGGAAATTCAACAACGTTATCGTTCAGGTAAGTATAGTAATTGGAAAGGTAAGAATCAAGGAGAGGATTCATTACGAATGATTAAACGTGGTTATTTCTTTGAATGGCGTGTTGCAGATAAGCAAAAGCGATCCATTTATGAGAAAATTGATTATTTTATGGATACACTCCAAGATGACTGGGTATTGGTGGATCACAGTACGTATAATCAAGCATTGTTGGAAGTGGCTCAACAGCCGTTTTCGTTAGTTCCTTTTTTTGATCCAGGAGTATGGGGCGGACATTGGATGCAAAAACAATTTAGTTTTTGTCAAGATGAAGTGAATCTAGCATGGAGTTTTAATGGCGTACCAGAAGAGAATAGCCTCATTCTGGATTTTGGAAAAGCCAAGATGGAGATTCCAGGAAATAATCTAGTTTACTTCCAAGGAGAATGTTTGTTGGGGCGTCGCGTTTATGGACGTTTTGGGGCAGAGTTTCCGATTCGCTTTAATTTTTTAGACACTATGGGAGGCTCTAATTTAAGTTTGCAAGTTCATCCTACTATAGAATATGCACAAGAAGTGTTTGGTGCCAAATATACGCAAGATGAAAGTTATTATATTTTACAAGCACAAGAAGATGCGGTCGTTTATCTAGGTGTTAAAAATGGTGTATCCAAAGACGAATTAATGGCAGCTTTGCAACGAGCTTCTGAAGGAAAAGAAGATTTTCCTACCCAAAAATTTATTTATCAACAACCTGTTAAAAAACATGATCATTACTCAATTCCTAGTGGGACGATTCATTCCAGCGGAGCAAATTCAGTTGTTTTAGAAATAAGTGCTACTCCAAATCGCTATACGTTTAAGCTATGGGATTGGGGCAGAGTCGATTTAGATGGTTTGCCTAGACCGGTTCATTTGAAACATGGAGAGCCCAATATTGATATCCGTCGTGATGAAAACTGGGTCAAAAAAGAATTAGTAAATCCTTTTGAAATAATTGACGTTGGTGAAGGCTGGATGGAAGAACGGACAGGATTACATGAAACTGAATTTATCGAAACACGTCGCCATAGTTTTTCTGTACCTGTTATCCATGAAAACCATGGGAGTGTGAATGTATTAAATTTAGTTGAAGGAGAAGAAGCGGTTGTTGAAAGTATCGATGGATCTTTTGCACCTTTTACTGTTCATTATGCACAAACATTTATTATACCTGAAAGTGTCAAAGCTTATAAAATTAGCCCTAGTGGAACCAGTAGTGGAAAGACAATCAAGACAATGAAAGCTTTTGTTCGTTAAATGAATATAAATTGATTACATCTATTCAAAGGCAAGCGGGAAGTGTTCAATTTCTTAAAGATGAGGAGGCTGTGTATGAAGGGTTATTATTTTTTAATGGATGTTGGTGGGACGACGATTAAAACGAATTGTTTAGATGAGCAAGGGCTTCCTTTTTTCACTCGTAATCAAGAATTTCCTGCCAAGTCGCAAGAAGACCAGCAGACAATTTTAGAAAATTTTTATGCAATCGTGACAACTATTAATCGGCAAATGGCTCAAAAAGCACAATTGTTAGGTGTCGGTATTGCTTTTCCAGGTCCTTTTAATTATCAAGAAGGATACAGTTTAATGAAGGGGTTACGTAAGTATGATGAAATTTATGAGGTACGGTTAAAAAAATTAATTGCTGAGTGGCTATATTCTGAGTTTCAGCTGTCAGTACCGATTATATTCGAGAATGATGCGACAGCTTTTGGTTTAGGGGAATTCCTGCAAAGAGAGAAAAGCAGAGTTAACCGTGGAATATATCTGACTCTAGGTACTGGCTGTGGCTCTGCTTTTATCGTAGAAGGGGAGGTAATTAGAGAGGAATATGGTTTAAATAGTCAAGGAATGCTATACAATCGACCATTTAAGCAGAGTATAATAGATGATTATCTCTCTGCCAATGGTTTGCAGCAGTTGATTAAGAACAATTATTCTGTGCCTTTAACAGGTTATGAACTCTTTTTAGAGGCACAAAAAGGTAATCAAAAAGCATTGGTAATTTTTGATGAATTTGGCACTTGGATTGGAGAAGCATTGGCGCCATTTGTGACGTCTTTTCAGCCCGATGAAGTGGTTTTTGGTGGGGAAATTAGTGGAAGCTTAGATTATTTTCATCCAGCAATAGAACGATGTTTTGGTGGAAACTTAAAGATTAGATATAGTCAAAATACTAGTTTATCAACTTTACGTGGCTTAATGTCACTGGTAACGAATGGATAAGTAATGGAGAATATTTTTTTAAATTAGAAGGAGAAATTATGTCAAAACGTACTTTATATTTGATCCATCATTCCCATACAGATATAGGATATACGGATCGCCAAGAAAAAATTAGCCGGTATCATGTGGATTTTATCAAGAGCGTATTGGTTTTTCTGAAGAAAATTGAGTCAGGAGAGAAACCTGAGTGGTCAGGGTTTAAGTATACGTGCGAGAATTACTGGCAAGTAGAGCAATTTATAGCTAATAGCTCAATAGAGGAACAGCAAATTTTTGAATATTTTTGAAAAAGGGTTGGATTGATATTTCTCTAAGTTATTTGAATATGACAGAATTGGTCGATGAACAGGTAGTGGGTAAGATGTTTGCTAAGGGGAAATCCTATGTAGATAGTCTGGGCCTACCATTAAATTCAGCGATGACTGCTGATATTAACGGGTTTTCGTGGGGATATGCAGAAATAATGTATCAAAATGGTATTGAAAACTTATTTTCGTGTTTGCATACGCATCATGGCATGTTTCCTTTATTTAAGAAACAAATTCCCTTCTGGTGGGAAACGCAAAAGGGAAATAAAATTCTGGTTTGGAATGGAGATCATTATCAAACAGGAAATGATTTTCTCCTTGTACCAAATTCTGATCAATCAAAACAATATGGAGTGGCAGGTTATACGCCAGAAGAAGCAGAATTGCAGTTTAAAAAGACTGAAGAAAGAATTTTTGCTCATTTCGATTTATTAGAAGAAGAAGGATATGCACTTGATTTTGTACCTGCAATGATTAGCGGGATTGTTACCGATAACGCCCCGCCTAATCCTAGAATGATGGAAAATATTCATAAGTGGAATGAGCGTCATGGAGATGAAATTAAGATTGAATTGATCACACTTAACGAATTCTTTCGCATCCTGCGCCAACAAGAAGTGGAAATTCCAACTTATCGTGGTGATTGGGCGGATTGGTGGGCTGATGGCGTAGGGTCAACACCAGCGCCAACAAAAATTTATCGTAATGCTCAGCATAAATATCGAATTGCGAATAAATTAGATCCTGAAGCAACTTTGGGAAGGGCTGATTTATTAGCGAAAGCGGAAGAAAATATGATGATGTATGCTGAACATACATGGGGCTACCATTCTTCTGTAAGTCAGCCATGGAATACCTTAGTAAATGATTTAGACTATCGTAAAGCAGCTTATGCCATTAATGCGAATAGCTTAATTTCTCAACATTTGGATGAAATTTTAGCAAAATTAGGCGAAGAATCTATTCAGATGAATCGAAAGGCTGTTTACAAGGTAATCAATCCTCATAATCGAACAGTAAGTGATCATACTCAAATTTATATCAAACATTGGGAAACGATAGATGATTCTTATTTTTATTTGGATACCAATGATTTTGTTGAGGTTATTGATTGCCAAACCGGTGAAATTCTACCTTCACAAGTGACAGATACATCTTTTGGTAAACAAATAGAATTTTTAGTGACGTTAAAAGCTAGAGAGGAACGATTGATTTGTTTACGTCGTCAAGAGAGTAAGCCACTACGGAAAAATTGGAATCATGCATATATTGGTACTGAACAAATTGCCGATGTGGCTTCTTATGTGGGATACGAACATCTCGTTTCTCCATTTGGAATTGAAACAAAAGATTTTAGTTTGTCAATTGACCACAAAAAAGGAATTAACCGATTGATTGATAAGCGAACGGGAACGAATTTACTTCATTCAAATCAAGAACATTCACCATTTGCAGGGGTCTATGAAGTGACTCCGATAACTTCCGATGCTTGTTCTGAACGTCGTATCATGGGACGAAATCGTAAAGGTAGAATAACAGAACGGTCTGTTGCCGATTTGAAGTCAGTTAAAGTGACGTTGGATGGACCTATTTATGCAGAATTTGAATTAGACTATTCGTTAGTGGGAACGAAGATGTACACAGTAGTTCTCCGTGTCTATAAAGATTTACCGAAAATTAACGTAACAGTTAGAATTCAGAAAGAAAACGAATGGGCACCCGAAAATATCTATATTCCGCTCCCGTTTAGTTATGGAAAATGTAGTGACTGTTATATTGGAAAAACAGGAACAACTTTTCGACCAGCGATTGATCAATTGCCTGGTTCCAATACAGAATTTTATCTTTTGAATAATGGTTTGACTTTCACGAATGGACAACAGGGTTTAGTGATTGCCGTCAAAGATACGCCACTGATTACTTTAGGGACACTTGAAAGTCATTTGGTGAATCTTTGTTCAGCTGATACAGCCTGGAAAAATAAAGAAGTTATTTATTCTTGGCCGATGAATAATTTCTGGGAAACTAATTTTAAAGTTGATTTGTCTGGTTTTTATGAATTTGATTATCAATTGTTCTTAATGTCTAATCAATCATCTGAAGATTTACTGGAAAAAGCGGCTGAATTAAACGAAGGCATTTTAACAATAGCTTACAATCCAAAAGCAGGTGAAATTTAGAGAGGTGACAGAGAATGGCAAAAAAACTTCATGTAGTTTATAAAACTCATTTAGATATAGGGTTTACAGATTTGGCAGCAAATGTAATAGAGCAGTATTTGATAGACTTTATTCCTCGAGCAGTACAAATTGGCAAAGAGTTACCCGATCAGTTTGTTTGGACAACCGGGTCATGGTTAATTTACTTTTATTTGAATCATCCCAATGTCTCCAAACAAGATAAGGAACAAATGATAGAAGCAATTAAATGTGGCACAATTAAGTGGCATGGCTTACCGGTAACAATGCATAGCGAATTGATGGATCAACGTTTGTTTGAATATGGATTATCGATTTCTAAAGAATTAGATCAACAATTTGACATGAAAACGGTAGCAGCGAAGCTAACTGATGTCCCAGGTCATACAATTGGGATTGTTCCTTTAATGGCCAAAGCAGGTTTAAAATATTTGCATATTGGCGTGAACGCGAGCTCCGCCATTCCCAAAGTGCCAGAAATGTTTCTGTGGCGTAATAGTGATGGAACAGAGATTGTGGTTCATTATGCACAAGATTATGGTGAAACCTTTATGCGTGAAGGTTGGGATGATAGGTTATATTTTGCCCACAGTCATGACAATGCCGGTCCACCAAAAGACAGTCAAGAAGTTCAGATGTTGATGGCTCGTTTGGAAAAAGAAAATCCAGATGTGGAGGTTGTGGCTTCTAGTTTGGATCAATTTGCACTAGCAGCGTGGGAAAAACGTGATAGTTTACCGGTAATTGAAGAAGAAATCGGGGATTCTTGGATACATGGAATTGCTTCTGATTCGAGAAAAATTTCAGATTATTTGAGTTTATTACGTCTTCGTAACCAATGGCTGGATTCAGGTGAGTTAAGTGTAGATAGTGCGGAATATAAAAATTTTTCGGAGCAACTTATGCTAGTTGCTGAACATACGTGGGGTGGAAACGGAAATGTTTTTTTACCCGACTATACAAATTATTTACTTGAAGATTTTCAAAAAGCGCGTGAGCAAGATCAAATTACTTTTAACCATGATCGAACATCTATGGATTTTGGGGATTTAATGGCTTTAATTAGTACAGATATCGAATCAAAAGAGCTTTGTTCGAAACGTTCTTATAGATTATATGAAGATTCTTGGCAAGAACAACGAGAATATCTGACGGTAGCGGTATCTTGCTTAAGTGATGCACGTCAAATAGAAGCTCAAAAAGTATTAGCCACCAAAAAATATGAAATTCAAAGTATAAATACGGGTGAATCAGTAATTCCGGGTAGATTGTATCAATATGGGGATGTTTCTTTGAAATTTTCAGTTAGCGGTGGAATCAGTTTTTGAAAGTGGCTAATAATGATTACATTCTTGAGGGCCATGAGCTTGGGAGTTTATCTTATGAACGATTTGATTTTGCTGATTATCATAATTTTATTAGCAAATATAGCCGTTTAACACGATGGACTTCTAGTTGGTGTTTAGTAGATTTTGCTAAACGAGGCATCGAAGCTTTTCAAGATATTCGTTATGAATTAATCAAACCGATGATTCAGAAATCGTGTATCACTCAAATTAAAAACCAACTAGTCGTGACTTTTGATCTTTGCTTTACAGAATATGAACAGAGAATGTGGGGAGTACCTGCAAAAAATCAATTAACATATCACATTGATTTACTAGAACATCGGATTGAACTCAATTTGAAGTGGAATGGCAAACAGGCAAATAAGATGCCCGAAGCTTACTGGTTAGAAACCAGTTTGAAAGTAGCAAATCCTTATCGTTGGCAGATGAATAAACTGGGAACGACCCTTTCACCTTATAATGTGGTAGAAAATGGCAATCGCAATTTACACGCATTATCTCAAGAAGGATTATCTTATAGTGGGATTGAAGGAAAAGTGAAAATTCAAAGTCTCGATGCGCCACTTTTTTCTTTTGGTCGACGAAGTTTATTGAAATTTGATAATTTACAGCCTTCCTTAAATGAAGGAATGTTTATTAATTTGCAAAATAACGTTTGGGGGACAAATTTTCCAGCTTGGTTTGAAGACGATATGTTGTATCGGGTTATTATTGAGTTACCTTAATAATAGCGAATAACTTTCTCGAAAAAAAGAAACTTATGCAATCAAATAGAAAATTAGTGCATCTTCAAAAAAATTGCCTCCATAGGTAGCTTTTACTTAGAAACCGAATTAAAAAATCGTTCAAGCAGAGATTTTTAATTCGGTTTTTTATTTTTACCCAAAGACGTTCAGGCATAAATAAGCTACAGTTAGGTTAAAAATAGTTTTCAATAAAGAATGAATGCTATCATTAGCATGTACATAATAAAATAAACTTAGAGCATCTGAAAAATAGACGAAGGAGTAATGGATATGATAAAAAAGTTCTTTTATAGAATACTCCAATTATGTTTTATGGTAACACTAGTTGCTGGCGGATTGGATTTGTTAGTAGGAAAACATGAGGTTTCTTTTTATACGGGTTTTATTGGAATGATTTTTACCCTAGTATTGCTTTCTAGTAAAGAGATTATAGGGAAACTTGGCTTTTGGAAAATAGCATGTATGGGTATCTTAGTGCCTTATCTATTAAATAAAGGTCTCAAGTTTTTTAGCTTAGAAGTAATTAAATTAACACCTGTTTATTTTATGCTTTTAGTATTAATTGAGGGATTAAGCGTACTAGTCATGTTCGCTGTTATTCGAAAAAAATAGATTGAATCTATCAGACTGTCACCTAACTACTATGAAAGGTGACGGTCTTTTTTTAACGTTTTATTTCTTGCTTCATTCGAATAACGTAAGAGTCTAACAAAATTCTAGCAATAACAGAAAGGGGCAATCGGGAACGGACTTCGTAGTCTGGAAAAAATGAAATTTCAGATTTGAATCCGACCAATACTAATTCGCATAAATGGGATAAGGGACTTTCTTTATTGGTTGTAATCGCGATAGTTCCAATTTCTTTTTGGTAACAATTTTGTGCAGCATCGACTAATTCTTCTGTTTCACCATTGAGTGAGACAAAGATGACAATATCTGTTTTCTTTAAATGCTTACTCATCGTTTTAATAATATTTGGATCCGTATGCAGTTCGCAATATTTATCTGTTAATTGAAATTTGATCTTCATTTCTTCTGCAATTAATTCTGAAAACCCTCTAGCAAAAATAATAATCCGTTCAGAGCTTTGGATTTTTTGAATCGCATCTTCAATCACACCGGTATGAATCATATTTAATGTACGAATGACTTCTTGTTCGTTTTTTAAAATCGAACGTTTAATTTCGCTATCAATTTTTTCGACATTTGCAAAATTAATCGTTGTATTTTGCTCGTCTTTTAAATGATGTTTAAATGCCGTAAATCCTTCATAGCCTTTTTTCTTCATCGTACGCACAATCGTGGAAGTGGATACATTTGCCAACTCGCTTAATTTGATGATGGAGAGATTCGGGATTTCGTGAATGTTTTTTGTGATGTATTTCCACAGGTAGGCCTCTGTTTCACTAAGTTTAACTTCCATTACCATCTTCCTTTCTCTAGGTATCTTTATTTTAGTTTGTAAAAGTAATTTTTTCTAGGAATCTTCCTCATTTAGAAAATATTTCCAAGCTTTTACTAGGATTAAGAAAACATTTTCAATAAAAAAAGCGCCATAATGAATATATCGATAGGAGGGAAGCAAGTTGTCGAATATCTATACATGTACTTTGAATTTAGCAATTGATTTATTTATTGAAACGGATTCGTTAAAACCGTTTGTGGTGAATCGTACGCAAGATGACGATATTCAGGCGAATGGCAAGGGTGTTAATGTGTCACTAGTTTTAAAAATGTTGGGGATTGAAAATACAGCTTTAGGATTTAAAGCAGGGTTTACAGGACAATATATTGATGATTTTTTAAGAGGAAAAGCGATTGGTACGGAGTTTATTGACGTACCGGGCTTAACTAGAATCAATGTTTTTACCCAAGTAAATGACACACAAGAGGAATTTAAACTTGTAAACAAAGGTCCTGAAATACCTGAAGAAAGTGTCACTCAATTTTTAGCTAGAGTTGAGCAATTACAAGCAGGCGACTTTCTTTGTGTCTCAGGAAGTTTACCGCAAGGCGTTGCACCAACGATTTTAATTGAACTTGCCAAACGCTGTCAGGAACGAGAGGTTTTTTTAATTATTGATAGTAGCTACAATGAAGTGTTGGCATGTTTACCTTATCAGCCCTTTTTATTGAAACCAAATGAAGAAGAGTTGGCAGCTTGGTTTGGTGTCACCATTGATACAAAAGAAGACTACCTTCATTACGGAAAAAAACTAGTGGCATTGGGCGCTCAAAATGTCTTGCTTTCTCTAGGCGGAGAAGGAGCATATTTCTTTAGTAAAGACGCTCTTTTATATGGAAATTCACCAAAAGGAAAAGTTGTCAATACAGCTTGTGCGGGCGATACTTTGTTGGGCACTTTTTTAGCAGGGATTTTAAAAAATGATGAATTGTCAACAACGCTAAAAAAAAGTTTAGCTGCAGGCAGTTCCACAGCGTTCAGAAAAGGTATTACGGATTTTTCAGATGTAGAAGAATTAGAAAAACAAATAAAAATTAGTGGGGAATGAAGTAGAGATGGCAAACTATCAAATTATTGCAGCGACAGGTTGTCCGACAGGTATTGCACACACGTACATGGCACAAGAAGCATTAGAACAAGCCGCAAAACGTAAAAATGTGTCCATTAAAGTTGAAACTCATGGTCAAATTGGAATTGAAAATGAGCTAACTCCGCAAGATATTGCAGAAGCAGATGTAGTAATTATTGCGGCAGACAAAGATGTTCATCCAGAACGTTTTGCTGGCAAACGCATTATTGATGTTTCTGTTAGTGCGGGCATTAAAGAAGCTGATCGCTTGATTGAAGATGCCTTGGCTGGTAAAGGGAAAGTTCTGGTTTCAGACACAGACAAAAAAGAGCAACAAGTAGAAGACAGCAGTTCAGGTATGAGCATTGGCAGAAGTATTTATAAGAATTTGATGAATGGTGTGTCGCATATGTTGCCGTTTGTCGTAGCAGGTGGTGTACTGATCGCTATTTCATTTGCCATCTGGGGAGTCTATTCATTTGACCCGTCAAGTGATCAATACAATCCAACAGCAGCAATGCTAAAAAGTGTCGGTGACGCATCAATGGGAATGATGGTTCCAGTGTTATCTGCTTATATTGCAGAAGGCATTGCGAAACGTCCAGGTTTGGTCGTTGGGTTCGTGGGTGGTTTAGTAGCGATGGCTGGTGGTACCGGATTTTTAGGTGGGATTTTGTCTGGTTTCCTTGGCGGGTATTTAGTGGTTGCCTTGCAAAAAGGATTGAAATTTTTACCGAAATCATTGGATGGTTTAAAAGCTATTTTCTTATATCCAGTAATTGGCGTTGGAATTATTGGTGTGATTATGTCTTTATTGGCGGATCCAATGAATGCAGTGAATCAAGGAATGATGGACTTTTTAGCAAGTTTTGAGAACTCGAATCCTTTAATTTTGGGATTAATTGTAGGCTGTATGTGTGCCTTTGATATGGGTGGTCCGATTAATAAGGCTGCTTATGTAACAGGAACAGCTTTATTAGCACAAGGGAATACCACCTTTATGGCGGGTGTTTCAGCTGCTTGTATTGCTCCACCGTTAATTACGGGGTTTGCGACATTATTCTTTGGTAAATATTTTGAAGCAAATGAACGCAATGCGGGGCTCGTGAACTTTATTTTAGGTTCAACGCACATTACAGAAGGAGCGATTCCCTTTGCAGCGAAGGATCCTGTCCGTGTTTTACCCATTATGATGATTGGTTCGTCAATTGCAGCAATTTTAACGTATATGTTTGGCGTTCAAGTACCTGCTCCTCATGGTGGATTTTTAGTATTACCAGTTGTGACAGGTAAATGGCAATGGGTAGTAGCCATTTTAGTGGGTTCAATTATCGGTGGCTTATTATTAGGACTATTACAAAAAAATCGCGTAAAAAAAGCAGCGTAAAGGAGCAAAAAAATGGTCAACGAAGAATTAATTTTTATTGATTTAGATTTAACAACACAAGCAGATGTTTTTGATTTTTTATCAGAAACAACAGTCGCTAGACAGATTGCGACAAACAAAAAAGATGTACAGTCAGCTTTAAAAAAACGAGAAGAAGAAGGCACGACGGGAATGATGGATGGGTTTGCTATTCCGCATGCCAAAAGTGATGCTATTACGAAACCAGCGATTCTTGTGATTAAACTAAAACAAGGAATTGAATGGGATAGTATGGATGGTCAACCAACGCAATATATTATTGCGATGTTCATCCCAACTGCTGAAAGTGGTTCAACGCATCTAAAAGTTCTTTCGCAAGTCGCAAGAATGTTGATGAAATCAGATTTTAAAGAGGAATTTGTCGCAACCGATTCACCAGTAGCATTAGCAACACTTATTTCAGAAAAATTGGAGGCATAATCAAATGAAAAAAATTAGTGTTAATCAGTTACAAAAATTAAAAAATACAAGTAATCAAGCAGGAATCATCGGTGCGTTAGCGATTGATCAACGTGGTGCATTGAAAAAAATGATTAACAACTACAAAGAAGCAACAGATAAAGATATTGAAGACTTCAAAAAATTGGTTTCAGAAGAATTAACGCCTTATGCAACATCCATCTTGCTAGACCCCGAATACGGATTACCAGCGGCCAGCTCACGTTCAGATAATGCAGGGTTACTATTAGCATATGAAAAAACAGGCTATGATGCATCAACACCAGGTCGTTTGCCAGATTCTTTGAATATTTGGTCAGTCAAACGTCTAAAAGAAGCTGGTGCAGACGCATGTAAATTCTTATTGTATTACGATGTTGATGAGAGTGATGAAATCAACGATCAAAAGAAAGCGTATATGGAACGAATCGGTTCAGAATGCGTGGCCGAAGAATTACCGTTCTTTTTAGAATTGGTTTCGTATGATGCAACTATTGCAGATACTAGTTCAAAAGAATACGCTCAAGTAAAACCACACAAAGTGAATGAAATGATGAAAGAATTTTCTAAGCCACGTTACAATGTAGACGTCTTAAAAATGGAAGTCCCTGTGAACATGAATTATGTTGAAGGGTATGGCGAAGAAGTGGTTTATTCTCGAGAAGAAGCCTTAAACTATTTCAAAGAACAAAGCCAAGCAACGGATTTACCATTTATTTTTCTAAGTGCAGGCGTTAGTGCGGAACTATTCCAAGAAACTCTACGTTTTGCTAAAGAAGCAGGTTCGACATTTAATGGTGTACTATGTGGTCGTGCAACCTGGGCAAATGGCGTAGAACCTTTTGTAACAGCAGGAGAAGAAGCAGCACGTCAATGGTTGCAAACACAAGGACGCAAAAACATTGAAGAGTTGAACGCTGTCTTAGCAGAAACTGCCAGCTCTTGGCACACTAAAATTCAAGTCAAAGAAGCCGATACACCAAGATTTTCTTAAAAAAAAGCGACTTTTTAGTCGCTTTTTTCGTGTTTTTCAAACATAAGCTAGTCTATAGTTATATTTGAAAAGCATAGTCAAGCGAGAGTGTGATTACTTGTATCAGCAAAAAAATTTCGTTCTGAGAATCAAAGAGTAGTTCTAAAAATATTCATTGTCCTATTGACGAGAGGTCCACTGTTTGGAGCTTAACACTGGGAAGTTGTTTTATTTATCTAAACCTGCAATCTTACGCTGTTTGCAGGTTGATTCTTCTGCAACATATTTTAAGACAGTCCAAAATTATTTGCGGGAATTTTTTTGAAAATTTTGTATAATTTTTTTCTAGCCATTTGATTTTACCTCTAATTCTTTCTTACTATATACACTATATTCTGGGAAATAGGTTCGAAAAATATCTGTATCGATAATACAAATATTATCTAGCATTTTAGTTGAAGAGGTAGTAACTAAGATGAGATGAAGAAAGATAAAAATAGTTTATAGATTGAATCTCTCAGACTGTCACCTAACTACTATGAACGGTGACGGTCTTTTTGTATTCATTTGTTGTGTTTCCTCTTATATTTTGGGTGTTAATACATTTTTCCCATAGTTAGTAATTGTAGCGGGTCAATTATTATGGGAAGACGGTTATCATGTTGTTAACTGATACGCTAAGGAGATAGCTTTTTAAGTTTTTGCACCAACTTTTTCCACTTTACTAGTGGAAAAGAATGATTTCATTGTGTAATGAAACCGTTTTATACTAAGCGTGTAAGAAAGATAAGGAGTTGAATTTATGGAGAATAAAATTAATACAGAGTTGGACTCGATGGCAATCATTTTACATGCGGGGAATGCGAAGAGCTCTGCTTTTGAAGCGATGATTGCAGTTAAATCTGGTGATAGCTTAACATATGAAGCAAAGTACCAAGAAGCTCGCGAAGAAATTATTTTAGCAAAAAAAGCCCATGCGGAACTTTTACGGAAATTATCTGCAGCTGAACGTATGGAAAATATTGATTTGTTACTGGTACATGCAGAGGGGCATCTATCCTCAACAGATATTGCTATTGAATTGATTGGTGATATTGGTGAACTATATAAATGGAAGGAGAGTTTTAATGGATAAGAATTTTTTATGGGGTGGGGCTACAGCTTCTTACCAATGTGAAGGTGCTTGGGATATTGATGATAAACAGCCTTCAATGTGGGATTGCTATTTACATGAAAACAATTTAGAAAATGGTGATGTAGCAAGTGATTATTACCATCGTTATGAAGAAGATATCAGAATGATGGCAGAAGGCGGACAAAATACTTATCGCTTCTCTCTATCGTGGCCAAGAATTATTAAGGATAAAGAAGGAACCGTCAATTTAAAAGGAATTGATTTTTATCATCGTATTTTAGATACGTGTAAAAAATATGGGATTGAACCATTTGTAACCATTTATCATTGGGATCTGCCACAGTATTGGGAATTAGAAGGTGGTTGGTTAAATAAAGAAACGTGTTACGCGTTTGAACAGTTTGCTAAAGTTTGTTTTGAACATTTTGGTGATAAAGTTAGCTATTGGACTACTTTTAATGAACCAAAATGGTTTATTGTAAATGGCTATTTTATTGGTAATTATCCTCCAGGTTTACAAGATGTTCAAAAAACGATGTATGGTGCTTATCACGTCATGTATGCAAGTGCTTTAGCAGTACGAGCTTTTAGAGTGGGAAATTATCAAGGCGAAATTGGGATCGTTCATAGTTATACACCCGTAAATGGCGTGGATAATACGATTGAAACGAAAATTGCGATGCGTTATGCTGATAATTATTGCAATAATTGGATTTTAGATACGGCGGCGTTAGGAGAATTTCCAATCGATTTGATTGCTAGATTGTCAGAAAAATATGACGTGTCTTTTATGAAAGCAGAAGATTTAGCGGTTATCAAAAACTATACCGTCGATTTTATTGGACTAAATTATTATGCACGTACGTTAGTAAAGCCTTATACAGAAGGAGAAACGCAACTTGTATTCAATCATTCGGGTAAAAAAGGTCAAAGTAAAGTGATTATTAAGGATTGGTTTGAGCAAGTCAAAGATCCAAATAGTGAATATACAGCATGGGATACAGAAATTTACCCGAAAGGCTTGCAAGATGGGTTAATTGAAGCATGGGAAAGATATGAATTACCAATTTTTGTTACTGAAAATGGCGTAGGTGTTCGAGAAGATGTCACGGTAGACTGTGTACAAGACGATTATCGAATCGAATTTATGAACGATCATATTAATGCAATCATGAATGCAATGGATAAAGGTGTAGATATTCGAGGGTATTATGCCTGGGCATCTTTTGACTTATATTCATGGAAAAATGGTGTTGAAAAACGTTATGGCTTAGTAGCCGTTGATTTTGGAAATGAACAAATCAGAAAACCCAAAGCATCTTATTATTGGTTCAAAGAGATGATTGAAAGTAATGCAAAAATAATCAAACGTAGAAAATTTGAAAAGGAATGAGTACAATGAAAAAAGTTATTTTAATTTGTAATGCAGGAATGTCTACTGGAATGTTGGCAAAAAAAATTGAAGCAGCTTCAAATAATTCTCTAGAGGTTAAAGCTTACAGTGAATCAGAATACAAAGATTATTTAGAAGGCGCAGATCTTGTTTTAATTGGACCTCAAATTCGTTTTTTACTGCCTCAAATAACCGCAAGTGTCAGTGTACCTGTTGAAGCAATTTCTCCTATGAAATATGGAATCATGGATGGAAAAGGTGTTTACGAAGATATTATCAAAATAATTGGAGGATAACTATATGGGCTTTGAATCATTAAGTGCAAGTATGGATAAATATATTTCTCCTCTTGCAAATAAATTAAGTCAGCAACGACACTTAAAAGCAACACGAGATGCCTTTATGTCTATGTTACCAATTACGTTATTTGGGTCGATTCCAATTATTATTAATGCAGCGCCGGTAACCGATGATACAACGAATAGTTTTCTTTTAGCATGGGCTGAGTTTGCAAACAATAATAGTATGATTTTGAATTGGCTTAGTGGTATAACCTTAAGTGCTATGTCACTATATATTTGTTTAGGTGTTACGTACTTTTTATGTCGTCATTATGAAGAAGACGTGCTACGACCAATCATGTTCGCCATTACAGGATTTTTAATGCTAGTGATGAAACCTTTGAAAATGGGGTGGGATGGCAAAGAAGTGGATATTAGTTTTATTGATGGACGCGGTATTTTAATGGCAATATTTGTTGCTATTGTGACAGTCGAGAGTTATCATTGGATGCGTAAAAAAAATGTTGGCCGAATCAGTATGCCTGATAGTGTCCCAGCATCATTATCCGAAACATTTGCTACTTTGATACCGGGAATGATTTTACTAAGTTTCTTTTCAGTAATCTTTATTATTTTCCATTTGCTGGAAACAACTGCGGTTGAATTTCTATACAAAATTATGGCACCAAGTTTTAGCGCAGCAGATAGCCTACCATTTACTATATTGATTATCTTTTTGGTTCATTTATTTTGGTTCTTTGGTATTCATGATGCTGCTTTGGCAGGAATATTAGGACCAATTCGTGATGGCAATCTCTCCATTAATGCAGCTGAAAAAGTTTCAGGAGGGGAACTATCACATATTTTTACAACGCCATTCTGGACGTATTTTGTAATTATTGGTGGTTCGGGTTCTGTGCTAGCATTATCTTTCTTGATGATGCGATCGAAATCAAAACAATTACGTACAGTAGGAAAAATTGGCTTCTTACCTTCGATTTTTGGTATTTCTGAACCACTTATCTTTGGTACACCATTAATGTTAAATCCGATTTTCTTATTCCCATTTATTTTCACATCCGTATTTAATGGGATTGTTACGTATTTATTAATGAGTTGGGGAATTGTGGGTAAAACATTTGCCGTTTTCTCTTGGCAAATGCCAGCGCCGATTGGAGCCTTTTTATCTACATTGGATTGGCGAGCATTAGTATTAGTATTTGTGCTAATTGTACTGAATGGAATAATCTACTATCCATTTTTAAAAATTTATGAGAAAAATCTAGTCACTTTGGAACAAGAAACAACTGAATAATCAGTTACTAAGCGGAAATCAAGTCTTAAATGACTAAAATGTTTCCGCTTTCGTTTTGAATAAAGTTATTATCAGAATTAAATGGAGGGATTGATTTGAATTCAATTGAAAGGCAGCAAGAAATTATTAATTTACTGCGTTTTGCACCAGATTACACATCAACGGCAAAAGAACTGGCAGAAAAATTAAACGTTTCTTCAAAAACTATCAGAAATGATATCTTACAAATGAATCAACAAGTAAAGCAACCAATCATTCTTTCAAAAGCTGGTAAAGGGTACGAACTCACTTCTTTAGCTATGAATATAGAAGCACCTGTAAAAGAAGATGTTCGATTTTTATTGTTGTCGCAAATGATTGAAAAACAATCGGTAGATATTTTTGATTTAGCAGATTCATTGTATGTTAGTGAATCGACGCTTGATCGTTTAGTAAAAGAACTAAACATAGTTATTACTGAACAAGATAAGCAATTGTTAATTAAGAGAAAAAATAATCAATTATTTATTAAGGGAGAGGAAGTCGAAAAAAGAAAATTATTTAATATTTTTTTGAATCAAGAAATTGAAACAAATAAATTAAGTTTAGACAAATACAGTAATTATTTTAAATTTTGTGATTTAAGACAGTTATCAGAAGTAATTATAACTTTTCATGAAGAAAATAATATGTATCTCAACGACTATTCAACAATTTCATTTGTCTTGCATATTGCTGTATTGATTGAAAGAGTGGCAAATGGAAGTGTATTGCCAGAGAGTAAATCAAACATACAGGAAAATTTAAGTGATAGAATGGCCGTTGCTTTGATCGCACGACTAAAAGAGCAGTTAGGTATTTTATTACCTGAAAATGAGATACCTTATATCAAACGACTATATCTTGGGAAAATTTATAAAGAAGGAACAGAGGAAGCTTATTTAACCAAATTTGTTGATGATATCTTAGAAAAAGTTCATCAATTGTATCGAATTGATTTTTCAACAGATGAACAATTTAAAAATTATTTGACATTGCATCTCTCCGGTTTATATACCAGAGGAACACAAGGTAGATATTTAACCAATCCTTTAATCGAAGAAATGAAAGGAAAATTTCCTTTTATTTATAATATTAGTGTCTATGTTGCGGCACTGGTTCAAGAAGAGCTAGCTATCATTTTTCCTGATGATGAAATAGCTTATATTGCTTTACATTTTTTATCGGCTTCAGAAACATTGAATAGAGGCAAGAAGAAAAAAGTAGTGGTCGTTTGTCCGTATGGTATTGCGAGTCAGAGAATAATCCAAAAAAAATTATCTAAAATTACGGATTATACGATTGAGATTGTAAAATTTGTTTCTGCATTACAAATGTCATTATGCGATGAGGCTGACATTGATTTAATTATTACCTCAGAATCATTGGAAAAAAATAGTAAAACACCTATTTTTAAATATTCGTCATTTCTAACTGATGAAGATATTGTACAAATTGAAAAAATTTTTTTGAGACAAGAAAAGACACTGACGGTACTAGATACTTTTTTCAAAAGAGAATTATTTTTTCCAAATATGAATTTTGAAACCAGAAAAGAAGTCATTGCTTTTTTATGTGAACAATTAAGTGATAAGAATTACTGTGAACCAGATTACTATGAGAAAGTTTGGAAACGTGAAATGCTTTCAAGTACGTCTTACGGTAATTATTTTGCGATTCCTCATGCAATTAAACGATGTGCGAAGAGAAATGCTGTGTCAATTTGTTGTTTGGATAAGGCAATTGATTGGGATGGGAAAAAAGTGAAATTGGTATTGTTGCTTTCTTTGAAGGAAGAAAGGGAAGATATGTTTGAAGAGCTGTTTGTTCAATTAGTAGACATGTTAGACGAAGTTAGGTTTGTTAAAAAATTATCTAGACAACAGTCCTTTGAATCATTTATAAAATTATGTCAAAGTTCTATTGAAATGTCTGAGTAAAAAAGGAGTATTTCAGAAGGATTGCTACGATTTTTTTACTTTGCCCTAACAGGCAAGCTCTTTTTTAAGTTAGCGTGAATTGTGTTAAACTATCAGAAATTAATGGAGGTGGAGCAATGAAAACAATCGGTTTAATCGGTGGAATGAGTTGGGAGAGTACAGTGACGTATTACACACGAATCAATCAATTGATTAATGAACAATTAGGCGGTTTACATTCTGCTAAGATTTTATTAGCTAGTGTCGATTTTGATGAAATTGAAAAGTGCCAACTGGCGAATGAATGGGAAAAAAGTGGAGAAATTTTAGAAAAGGAAGCCCAAAAATTAGAACAAGCAGGGGCTGATTTTTTAATGATTTGTACGAATACGATGCATAAAGTTGTTCCTCAAATTGAAAAGAATTTGTCGATTCCTATTTTGCATATTGCAGATGCAACCATTGCAGAACTTCAACAGCACGGCATAAAAAAAGTAGCACTGTTAGGAACAAAATACACGATGACACAAGATTTTTATAAACAAAAAATTATTGATAGTGGGATTGATGTCTGGATACCGAATGAAGATATTGAGCGTATCAATCAAATTATTTTTGAAGAATTATGCCATGGGAAAATTTTAGCATCTTCTAAAGCCGCGTTTTGTCAAATAATCGACAAAGCAATTGCAGAGGGAGCAGAAGGCGTGATTTTAGGTTGTACGGAAATTGGTTTGTTGATTCAGCAAGCAGATGTTTCATTGCCAGTATTTGATACAACGGAAATTCACTCACAAAAAGCAGTCTTATTTGCATTAGAAAAATAAAAAAATAGCCAAATGATGTAGAGCTACACTGTGCACTCGATATCATTTGGCTGGTTTATTTTTTAAGCTTCGACAACAATATTTTCTAACCAAGCATCAGATTTCACTAAGAAATAACCAATGATACATTTTAAGGCTTCGGTCATCTGGCAAATGAAATACACCCAAATGATTGGTAGAGAGGTATGCGTACTTAATAGATAGGCTAATGGTAAGACAATGACCCAAATAAAGACACTATCAAATAAAAAGGTAATAATCGTTTTACCACCTGAACGTAAGACGAAATAACTGACATGATTAAACGCATAAAATGGCATACAGATTGCGCCAATCGTAATAAAATGACCCGCTAAATCTTTAACTTCACGACTTGTATTATAAATTTCTGGAAAATGAGGAGCGATAATAATCATAATAATTCCCATAATCGTACAACTTACCACAGAGAAGAAAATCAGCTTGCGTGCACTGTCTTTAGCTTCTGCCATTTTATTTGCACCTAATAATTGTCCCACTACAATTGCAGCAGCTCCACCTAAGGCTAAGAAAATAATGTTAAAAATATTCGATACTGTTGAAGCAATATTCATTCCTGCAATAACACTTAATCCTCGAATAGAGTAAGCTTGTAAGACAATTGTCATACCACAGGCCCAAAGAACTTCATTTAACATTAAAGGAGAACCTTTTTTGATGATTTGTTGGATCAGTTGTTTAGGAATATGAAAATTGCGAAAGGCACCGACAATAAATGGATTATCCATATTGTGGCGGTGGACCCAAACAACGATAATTGCACATTCAATGATTCGCGCAATAACGGTTGAAATTGCGGCTCCTTGCACGCCTAGTTGGGGTGCACCGAAATTTCCAAAAATCAATAGATAATTTAAAAGCGTATTTGTGACTACGGCCACGCTACTTGCAAACATCGGGACAATCGTTTTTCCCATTTCCCGTAAGGTACTTGCATAGGCTTGCGAGATAGAGAAGGGAATTAGACCGACCAACATGGTTACTAAAAAGGATTGACCAGATTGTAACGCAAGTGTTAAATTACTACTGGTACCATCATTGTGCAGAAACAATGAAATTAAAGGGATCTGCATAGTGAAAAGCAGAAGCATACCCAGTAAAGAAGCAATAATTCCTGCAACTAACTTAAAACGAAACGCATTTCGCATCCCCACAAAATCACGTTTTCCATAATATTGAGTGCCAAAAATACTAGCACCTGAAACAATACCAAAAATACATAAATTAAAAACAAAAATAAGTTGATTAACAATTGCTACGCCAGACATTTGTTCAGTACCAATTTGTCCAACCATAATATTATCCAAAAAATTGACTAAATTTGTTACCCCATTTTGAATCATTACTGGAATTGCAATCGTTAATACCGTTCGATAAAAAGCTTTATCTCCAATAAATTTTTTCATTGTTTTTCCTATTCACTTCCTTTTTTAGAACATCTCTTGTATTGTACATGAAATAAAAAAAGGTACAAGCAAAAAAAATAAATTTTTTTACTTGACCTTCTCGTAACGGAAAGGTTTATGATAAGTTTGTCAGGAGGGATAAGACATGGAATATACGATAAAAAAAATAGCCAATTTATCGGGTGTCAGTGCACGGACATTACGCTTTTATGATGAAATTGATTTGCTGAAACCAGCAAGAGTTAATTCATCGGGTTATCGTATCTATGGTCAACAAGAAGTCAATCGATTGCAACAAATTTTATTTTATCGAGAACTAGATATGAAATTAGAAGAAATTAAAGAGATTCTCGATAATCCTGACTTTAATGTTGAACAAGCCTTAATGGAGCATCAAGAAAAATTATTAGCAAAACGACGAGAAATTGATCGTTTGTTAGCTTCTGTTCAACAAACAATGCATTATTATAAAGGAGAGATTGATATGACAGATCAAGAAAAATTTACAGCGTTTAAAGAACAAAAAATTGCAGAAAATGAAGCAAAATACGGCGAAGAAATTCGTGAGAAATATGGGAAAGAAACCGTGGAACGTTCAAATCAAAAATATTTGAACTTAACAGAAGAACAAATGCAGGAAATGACGGAGACAGAAACACAACTATTTGCAAAAATCGAGATGTATTTACAACAACCGGAAATTGAAAGTGATCTTGCAAAAGAAATTTGTGAATTACACAAAAAATGGTTGAGTTTCACTTGGCCGGCATACTCAGCTGAAGCTCACAAAGGTTTGGGAATGATGTATGTTGCTGATGAGCGTTTCACTGCTTATTATGATGACAAACATGCAGGCGCAGCACAAGCATTAAATGATGTGATTCAGTACCATGCAAAATAACAAAAAAGGCGTTCATGCGATTGCTGCATGAACGCCTTTTTTTATTCTTTCAATGTATATCCCTGGTTTAGCATTAGTTCTTCACTTTTTTTCATACTGATTCCTTGGCTAATATCACCTTCAATAGTAAAACCATCAATGTTTTTAACCTGTTCGTAATCGATATCAGCATAGGTAATTGTAATTTCTTCAACAACCGGATCCCTCTCGTAATCAATAGAATAATCAATTCCCTTAACATCACGATACTGACTAGCATACGGTTCAAGTGTTGCTTCTGCTTCCGCAGCATTTGTAGCACCTAGATACTCGTAACTAACCAAATTTTTCGTGGTTTGTCGCGTTACGTCATCATCTTTGTAATAATAAGTAATTTCAGAGGTATAACCTTCCGTTTCTGAGACAAATACTTTTTTCTCTTCACTACTACTACTATTACAACCTACCATAAAAACTAGAGCAACGATTGTCATTCCCAAAGCTAACAACTTTTTCATACCAAACAACTCCTCTATTTATAGTTATATGTTTTATTGTACCAATAAATAGGTAGAATGGCTTAATATTCGCTTGTAGGACCTTTTACAAGAAGGCTATTTTTTTAGAGTAGTTCATTTAATGAGGTATAAGGTAAAGACAAGTCACTTGCAACAGCTTCATGAACTAAGTGGCCTCGGTAAGTATTCACGCCACGGAAAAGGGCAGCATCGGATTTAATCACTTGTTCAAATGTGCCATTAGCGAGCTTTTTAGCAAATGGCAAGGTAGCATTGCTCAGTGCGTAAGTGGCTGTTTGGGCAACTGCTCCCGGCATATTTGCTACGGCATAGTGGATGACATGTTCTTCAATGTAGGTTGGATTATCATGTGTGGTTGTTTGACTTCCTGTCTCAAAAATCCCTCCTTGATCAATGGCGATATCAACGATAACTGAACGGTCAGGCATATCACGAACCATTTCCCGTGTTACTAGAGTGGGCGCTTTATGACCTGGAAGTAAGACAGCACCTACCACTAAATCGGCAGTTCGTAATTGCTGATGGATATTGAAGGTATTTGACAATAGCGTTTGAATTTGTCCGTTAAATTGCGCATCTAGTTCTTTCAAACGATTAATATTCACATCCAGAATAGTTACGTTTGAACCTAATCCATAAGCAATTTTTGCTGCATTCGTTCCAGCGACCCCACCACCGATAATGACCACATTGCCTTTACGAACGCCGGGGACACCTGCCAATAAGATACCTTTGCCTCCTTGAGGACTTTCTAAAAATTCTGCCCCAATCTGTGCTGCCATCCGACCAGCAATTTCACTCATAGGAGCGAGTAAAGGGAGTGAACGGTCATTTAGTTGAACGCTTTCATAAGCAATCGTATTAACTTTGGCTTTTAATAACGCGTCAGCAACCGGCTTGTTAGCTGCTAAATGTAAATAAGTAAACAATAATAAATCTTCACGGAAATAGGCGTACTCTTCTGGGAGCGGTTCTTTCACTTTCAAGACCATATCAGCGGACCAAGCATCTTTTGCATGAGCAATCGTTGCTCCAACTTGTTGGTATTCTTCGTCAGAAATCGCAGAACCCACACCGGCATTGGTTTCGACAATCACTTGATGTCCAGCTTGAATTAATTCGTAGACACCAGATGGCGGTAACGCAACACGATTTTCATTGTTCTTGATTTCTTTTGGTATTCCAATTTTCATAAAAATCCCTCCATTATATTCTCTCTCTAGTATAGAGGAAAAGAATCTTGATTACAAATTCACAATGAAAAAAGCAATCAATTAAATGATTGCCCAATAGTTTTGAATCGTGTTTGTTAGTTCGGAAGGTGTGTATACTTTTTTGTAGTGTTCTGTATCTGGTGAATCTAAAGGATCTAATACTCGTAGGTTCCCATCTTTTGTGCGAACAATGACGGCGAAGTGTTCATTTGAATAATCGTCAGGAGTTAAGGCTATGATGACAGGTTCACCGTTTTTCAAGTGGGTCTCAGCTTCTTCGTAGTGATAGCCTAAATTACTGATAGAAATACCATAGTTTTCACTAGCTTGTTCGAAAAATTTCCATTTAAGTGTATTATCAGAGTTAAAATAATCTTCAGAGATTAACTCATAAATGACTTCATAATCATAATCCAACTCTTGCTGATAGGAGAGAACCATCATCATCGATGCAATGGCACTACCGTGTGTCTCCATCGTTAAAGAGTTGGTATAATCAATCACTTCATTTTTCCAGCGTTCATCAGTTTGTAAATATAAGGGGACTTTGATGCCGTCTGCTTTTAGTTGTTGTGTTGCTCGATAGGAAAATTCGGTATAAGGACCTTCTTCATAATAATTGTCTTCAATAGGGGTTGTCGGTTGTTCATAGGCTTGTACGTCATAACTATGGATAGCATTTCGAATACCAAAGCTAACTATGCCGCTACCAATCAATAGACTACCAAAAACAATCATGCCCCAATTTCTTTGTTTTTTCACAAGTGAACCTCCTTAATTTCATTTACTATTCATTAAACCAAACTCAGTAAAAAAAAGCATCGGACTTTAGAATGAAAAGTCCGATGCTGGTTAATTTAATTCCTCTAACTCAAGACTTAATGTTTCCCATTCTTCCATTAATTGTTCTTGACGTTGTTGGGCAGTTTCAACAAACTGATTCAATTCATTTAACTTTACATGGTTATTTAAGATTTCTGGTTCAGTCATTTGAGTTTGAGAAGTTGTAATTTCTTCATCTAATGTTGCTAATTCTTCTTCTATTTTTTCAATTTTACGTTTTAAGTTACGGATAATTTTTTGTTGTTCTTTGCTTTGTTGAAAGTTTTGTTTTCCTGTTGAAACGGTGACAGTCTCTTCTTTTTCTTCTAAAAGGGCCGCAATTTCCGCTTCTTCTTGTTTCTTTTCTAAATAATAGTCATAATCACCTAAATAAAGTTTACTACCATTTTCAGAAAGCTCAATTACTTTTGTCGCAATACGATTAATAAAGTAACGGTCATGAGAAACGAAGAAAAGCGTTCCTTCATAGTCAATTAAGGTATTTTCTAAAACTTCCTTGTTGTCGATATCTAAATGGTTGGTGGGTTCATCAAGAATTAAAAAATTTTCTCGATTCATCGCTAATTTTGCTAAAGCGACCCGAGCTTTTTCGCCACCACTTAATAAAGCGATGGGTTTGTCAACATCTTCACCAGAAAATAAGAAACCACCTAATGCGGTTCGAATGTCTACTTCAGGAGTTGTTGGATGTTCATCCCATAATTCTTGCAAAATAGTTTTATTTTGATGTAAATTCGTTTGTCCTTGATCGTAATAACCAGTCGCAACATTGGCACCAAATGTTGCTGCACCACGGATAAAAGGCAGCTCACCAATAATTGATTTCAATAAGGTTGATTTTCCAATTCCGTTAGGCCCGACTAAGGCAATGGCGTCTTTACGACGGATATCCAGATTGATTGGGTCTGATAAAATTTCTTCTATTGAATAACCAATGGCGGCATCTTCCACTTGTAAGACGATATTACCAGAAGGTTTTTCGATATCAAATAGGAAATGAGCCGATTTTTCATCCCCTTGCGGTCGGTCTAATCGATCCATTTTTTCTAATTGTTTGCGACGACTTTGTGCCCGTTTGGTTGTCGAAGCACGCACTAAGTTTCGAGCAACGAAATCTTCCAGTTTATTAATTTCGGTTTGTTGTTTTTCATAGGCTTTCCAATCACTTGCTAATTGCTCTGCTTTTAAGTCCAAATAACGGCTATAGTTTCCTTTGTAATGACGCATTTTACGACGGCTAATTTCATAAATCTCCGTAACAACTTTGTCTAGAAAATAACGGTCATGTGAAACGATTAGAAGGGAACCTGAATAATTTTGTAGATAGCCTTCTAACCAAGCTAATGTCTCAATATCTAAGTGGTTAGTTGGTTCATCGAGAATTAGAATATCTGGACTTTGCAATAACATTTTGGCTAATGCTAGACGAGTTTTTTGTCCACCAGAAAGTGTAGCTATTTTTTGACTGTAAAAAGTAGCATCAAATTGAAAACCATGCAATACAGAGCGAATTTCATTTTCATATCCATAGCCATTTTTTTCCGAAAAGTCATGTTGTAAACGATCGTATTCTTTTAAAATAGTTTGATAGTCTGGCGTCGTTGGATCTGTCTCACTAATAGCAATTTCCAATTCACGCATACGTTTTTCAATTAGCCGAACTTCAGCAAAGGCATCGAGCATCTCTTCCCAAACGGTTGCGTTTGAAATTAGTCCCGTATCTTGAGCTAAATAGCCCATAGTAGCAGTTTTATTTTTAGCTATCGTACCAGCATCAGGTGCTTCGATACCAGCGATAATTTTTAAGAAAGTTGATTTACCAGCACCGTTTCTACCCACAAGTCCAATGCGAGCACGGCTACTAATTTCTAATTGAAGATTTTCAAAAAGAACCTCAGCACCGAAGAGACGGGCGATTTGGTTGGCTTGTAATAAAATCATAGTATCCTCACTTCTAAATTCTTTTCATTTAATGGACGAATCAGTGTTAGTCTATCACATTTTCTAAGACTTAGCGAGATGGCTAAAAAACGATTTGCAAGAAAATTCGTGAAAATCGCTTATTTTTGAGCAATCAAATTGCTTTTTTTTAGTTCTTTTTGATATGATACTCTTTGTACTAGTGAAGATTTCACAAACGGAGGTCTATAAAAGTGAA
Source organism: Enterococcus sp. DIV2402 (assembly GCF_017426705.2). Classification (NCBI taxonomy): domain Bacteria; kingdom Bacillati; phylum Bacillota; class Bacilli; order Lactobacillales; family Enterococcaceae; genus Enterococcus; species Candidatus Enterococcus lowellii. The sequence continues at coordinate 1,271,184 of NZ_CP147251.1, forward strand.
AGAAAATCAAATACCAAAGGCAACAGCGAAACGATTGCCTCTATATTATCGCTATTTGCGAATCTTAAATAATGCTGGAAAGAAAAAAGTTTCTTCGACTGAATTGAGTGAAGCTGTTCAAGTTGATAGTGCAACTATTCGCCGTGATTTTTCTTATTTTGGCGAATTAGGAAAACGTGGTTACGGATACGATGTTCAAGATTTAATGCAATTTTTTGCTAAAACATTAAATGATGATCAAATGACAAATGTTGCGTTAATTGGTGTTGGGAATTTAGGAAGCGCGTTACTAAAATACAAATTCCATCAAAGCAATAGCATCCGCGTGAGTGCGGCATTTGATGTAAATCCTGATATTGTAGGACGTATTGTAGACGGTATTCCAGTTTATCCAATGACGGATATGAAAGAACAGATTGCGATTCAACAAATTGATATTGCGATTTTAACTGTTCCTGCACAACGTTCACAAGATGTGGTGAATGAATTAGTAGAAGCTGGCATTAAAGGGATTTTAAACTTTACACCGGCTCGTATTACAGCACCAAGCGATGTGTTAATTCAAAATGTCGATTTAACAAATGAATTACAAACTTTAATTTATTTCTTACATTCTGGTTCAGAAGGCGAAACGATAGCAGAATAACAAAAACACCCCAAATCATTTTTTTTGATGATGGGGTGTTTTTTAGCTGAAAAGTTCATCATAACTAACCGATAGATTTATAGACTGGTAGTTTTTTACAAGTTCCTCTAGTTTTTTGAAATCAATAAAACGTGCTTGACGATGCACTTCCTTGCCTTCAAAAAAGAGCAAAATAACTGGAGCAGTCAAAACTTGAAAAGTACTTGCAACTTCAGGATGCGTATTAGCATCGAGATGAAACATTGGTAACGAACTATTTTTGAATAATTGTTCAACTTGTGGCTTTACAGCATGACAGACACTACAATTGGGCATAGATAAATAAAGTAAAACTAGTTGTTTGCTTGCAATTTGGTCTTGTGCATAGGTAAACGTAACTGTTTGCATGTGTCCATTCCTCCTTGTATGTACTTTAGAATAGAACCAGTCATCTCGTCAATCATTTAAAAAGAAAAAGAGGAGATAACGAACAATTACATGTTATTTTACAGTAATTTAATAGAAAACAAAAAACTAGTAGTAAATTCATAAATTTATCACAAAAATAAATTATAGTAAGATAAAAGTAAAGTATTTGTTTGTAGTTTCTGGTGATGTTTAGTACAATAGACAAGGAGAAGTCGCAAACTTATTCGGAGAAAGAGGTGTCATATTAATGGGTTTTACAGATGAAACGGTACGTTTTGATTTTGATGATAGTCGAAAAAAAGAAGTAAGTGAAACGTTAGCGATTGTGTATAGCGCACTAGAAGAAAAAGGGTACAATCCAATTAACCAAATCGTGGGTTACTTACTTTCTGGAGACCCGGCTTATATTCCTCGTTATCGCGAGGCTCGTAATTTGATTCGTCGCCATGAGCGTGATGAGATTTTAGAAGTGTTAATTCGTTTCTATTTAGAAAATCATGGGGTCAATCTATAATGAGAGTAATGGGACTGGACGTTGGTTCACGAACAGTAGGTATTGCTGTCAGTGATCCAATGGGATGGACCGCTCAAGGTGTAGAAATTATTCGAATTAATGAAGATGAAGGCGAATTTGGTTTTGACCGTTTGAAAGAACTGGTTGATCAGTATGAAGTCAATCAATTTGTCGTTGGTCTTCCTAAAAATATGAATAACACGATTGGTCCAAGAGCCGAAGCTTCTATGGCTTACGGTAAAAAAATTGAAGAGCTTTATCATATTCCTGTTACCTATCAAGATGAGCGTTTAACTACTGTTCAAGCAGAACGGATGTTGGTGGAACAAGCTAACACATCACGTGCTAAACGTAAGAAAGTCATCGATAAAGTAGCAGCAGTAATGATTTTACAAAACTATTTAGATGGCGCAGGCAAAAAATTGTTTTAAACTTAACACAAGGAAAGAGGAAAAAAGAACATGACAGAACATACACATGATCATAACCATGAAGGACATGAACACATTACTTTAGTAGATGACCAAGGTAATGAAACACTTTACGAAATCTTATTAACAATTGATGGTGAAGAAGAATTCGGACGCAATTATGTATTATTATATCCAGCTGGAGTACCAGAAGACGAAGAAGTAGAATTACAAGCATATGCTTACGTTGAAAATGCCGATGGTACTGAAGGCGACTTAGAAGAAATCAAAACAGATAAAGAGTGGGACATGATCGAAGAAGTGTTCAACACTTTCATGGCTGAAGAAGAAGAATAAGCTTTAAATGATTGCTGAACCCTTGATGGATAAGGGTTCAGCTTTTTTGTGTTTTTGTTTGAACACGAGATTGAATACGTTCTGCTAGAAATTTAGGTGCTCTGCAAGCTTTTCTACGGTTTTTTCTTTGGTTTCTTTAGTTAAGTGAGCGTAAGTATCCATTGTTAATTTAAGTGATGAATGTCTAAGGCGATTCTGAGCTTCCTTCGCAGTAAAGTTTTATCGCAATCTGCTCTATAGGTACTTCTTTTTGATTCCAAGTATTGGAAGAGACTTTCTAGTTGATCCCGTTAAAGCATTTTGCATGTCTTCTACGCTTTCAGGCTGGTAAGTATCAACAATGGACTGGGTTAACTCTACAGATTTTTTGTCTCGTTTTTTTCTAATCACTCCTCGTTTAATTTTGGATGAAATTAAAAAGAAAAACTGTGCAGCTGCTTCATCTAGAATTAGCAACTTACACAGTTTATCTTATACCCCCATTTTGTACATCTTAAAAAGGCTTTATCAACATTTTAAATTTAAAAAGTAGTTTAAATAGGATTTTGGCTACCAAATCACTTATATCTTGCAGTGTTTCAATCCATCATCTGATATTCATGAGTATACAAACCATTTGCTAATGATACCTCATGAATTAATTTTTCCGTTGTTTCATCAGCTGTGATGTAAATAATACACATTTCTCCAACAAAAAGTAACAGAGATAAACTAGGAACTGAAATTATTGTTGCGTCATGGTCATTTAACGAATAAATAATCGCTTCGTCAAGTGTTTTATAGTCTGTCGTAGTAGCGGCTAATTTAAGTAAAGTAAAATCTTTCTCTTCAAATTGTGTACGTTCTAAGAAAATAGTATCTCCATAACCCAAGATAGTCATCAATGAACGTCTAAATCTTTTTAAATAGTCGAAATAATTATTTCGTTGTTTTTCATCAGTAGAATATCGATTAAAGTCAAATTCGTATAAATAAAGCTTGCTATCCATTCTCTTTGGAAGATGATCAATGCATTTATACAGATACTTTTTCTTAGGCGTTAAATACAAAAAATGTTCTGACATAAACCCCGGCTCACAAAGATTCTTCTCTTCAAAAATTTGTTTTCCATGGGTATAAGATTCTCGATATAACTCTTCATTTGACATATAGTTCCTCACTTCATTTTATATTTTATTTTGAAATTATTTTTCCGTTTCCATCAACAGAAGCCTTTCGATTTCCTTGTTTATCTTTTATTTTCCACTTCTTTCCCGCGTGATTAGTATCATCCTTTTCCTTTATCCAACCAGACTTAGGCTCTTTCCATGTAGGTCTATTACGTCCAGTTACTTTTTGATTAAAATCTCTTACTCTTACATTTCCGTTTGCATCTAGTAAACGTTTAGGAATACCATATTTATAGACTATATAATCAACATAAGTGACAGATTTTTGATAATTATATGAAGTTGTAGACTTAGTTTTTGGTCGAGGTTTTGAGTTTACGTAGTTTCTAATTGAAGTATATGCCCAGTGCCCCGCTTTTACAATATTTTTTGAGAGAATATAGGTACCATAAACTGCTCCTACTGATGCAACTGCAACGACTGCGACTTGACCAACTCCCGGTACAGGATATAACCAAACCGTTGCTTGTCCTATAGCTGGGATAAAGAATGCCGTCCCGACACTAAAAGTACCTACACTTGGCTGATCATCAGTAAGTTTCACTTCTAACTCAGTTGGCTCCACCATTCCATCTAATAGCTCTTCAAATTCCTCTGGAGTATAATAAATACCATCAATGTAAACACCAGTATCTGTGAATTCAACGTCAGGATTATTTTCATTATTCAAATACTCAACAATAAAATCAGTTAAAGACTCCTCATTCAAATCTTCATCTAGAACCTCAGGCAACTGGTCAGTATCATCTTCCTCTGAAAATAATTCCTCCACAGTATTTTCAGAATTTACAATGTTATCAGCGTAAACCATGCTAGCCCCTGAATGCATAACAACAGACAATGGTAAAATAAGTGACATGAATACAATGATGATTTTTTTCATTAATAAAAACGCCTTTCAATTTTATAATCAGAGTATCTTCTTTTTTTTCTCGTTAAAATCAAAAATAGCCCAAACGTTGAATATCTTGTCCTGAACGTTAAGAAATTTAGTACTACCAGAAGGTATATCTTTATTCTCTTTACATCAACGATTTATTTACCGGACGATAGAAAATTAAAAATATGGCATAAATAGTAGATGGAGAGCTATTCTTCAATCAGCCAACTTGCCATGTTGTGGTAATGATTTGAGGTAATGACAGAATATAATTTTATCTAACGCAGTGGAATTATATGAATCATTAAATACTGATTCCACACGTTTTATTCCTCTGTAAAACATTATAAAACAAAAATTTGTTTAACCAGGTCTTATGATTTCTTACCAAAAGCACGCCACGCAACTTGAATACGACCAGAAAACCAATCAATAAGAATTATCATCAATAAAGTGATTAACTCTATTCAAAAATCATTTAAATATCAACTATCTTCAACTAATATAAATGAACTTAATTTCATGGCTGAAGAAGAATAGACCTGAAATACTAACTGCACCCTTGATGAAGGGTGCAGCTTTTTTTATAAAAAGCAAAAGAAATTTATACCTGTAAGTTTCATGGGAATATTCTAAAATGTTGACAGTGAAGCGTTGCTTTGATAAGATGAGATTACTCTAATTTAATCTCATTAAACACTCATGGAGATAAGTACATTCGGAACCATTTAAAGAGAGCTCGTAAATGCTGAAAGCGGGTAATGTGTGAACAATGGAAAATGGTCTTTAATAAGAATTATTCTAAGTGGCATGGCCGAGTGGAAACATTAAGTCGTGACGGATGCACCCGTTAAACATGCAATGGTATCGGAAAAGTTTCCTGTACTGTATAAGGGAAAAATGGCGACGTTTTTCTGAAATCTAGGTGGTAACACGTATTGGAATACGTCCTTGCTTAAACTGTTGTTTAAGTGAGGGCTTTTTTTATTGGAACAAACATTATAAGGGGGAGATAAAATGAAGAAACAAGTACTTTTAGGATTAGGATTAAGCGCATTATTTTTATTGGGAGCGTGTGGTAAAAAAGAAAGTAGTGCAATTGAGCAACCGTTGACAATTGGTGTGACAAGTGGTCCGCATGAAGAAATTATTAAACATGTGCAAGAAACGGCGAGCAAAGATGGCTTTGAAATTGAAGTGAAAGTGTTTGATGATTTTGTTGCACCCAATCGTGCGTTGGCTGACGGTGATTTAGATGCGAATTTATTCCAAACAAAACCATATTTAACAGAAATAGTTCAGACAGAAGGGTTTGAACTAGAACCGTTATCGCCCACCATTACTTTACCGATGGCTGTATATTCAGATTCATTGACTTCATTGGACGAAGTTAAAAAAGGTGCGAAAGTGGGGCTTCCAAATTCAGCAACCCAAGAAGGTCGTGCGTTGTTAGTCTTGCAAGATGCGGGATTGATTACTTTACCAGAAGGGGTAGGTCAAGAAGTAACAGTAAATGATGTCAAAGAAAATCCCTATGAGTTAGAATTTATTTTAGTTGATGCAGCACAACTTTTATTACGATTAAAAGATTTAGATTTTGCAGTGGTCAATTCAAATTATGCGATTGATGCTGGTTATTTCCCAGATGATTCTGCTCTTTTTGTAGAAAATTCAGAAGACTTAAAGCAAGCGAACTATCTAGTAACACGTAAAGAAGATGCGGACGAAGAAATTTTCCGAGAATTTTTAGAATATTATCAAACGGAAGAAGTGAAACAATTTATTTTAGACAAATATCGTGGGGCAGTCATTCCTTCTTGGGATTAGACCCGTATGAAACTACTCTTTTGTGGAAGGGTAGTTTTTTTACAATTCTAAACGTAATATGATATAGTTAGTCTAATTTTTTAGTTGGAGGGGATTAGATGAAATGGAATGCACTGATTTATGACACACATCATGATTTTGTTGCGGAATATGGTAAAGGTTTATTAGAACTTATTCCATTAAATCAAGAACAACGAATTCTTGATTTAGGATGTGGAACCGGGACATTAACTAAACAGCTGACAAACTATGGCAATGTTCTTGGTGTAGATGGTTCGGCATCTATGATTGCACAAGCAAAAAAACGTTACCCAGAAGTGGTATTTCAAGTCATGGATGCGTTACAACTTCCATTTGAAAATGAATGGGAGGTTATTTTTTCAAATGCAGTATTTCATTGGATCAATAATCATCAACAACTTTTATCATCGATCTATCAAGCGTTAGTACCAGAAGGGCAATTGATTTGTGAGTTTGGTGCTTATGGAAACATTCAAGTAATCGAAGAAAGTTTTCAATTAGCTTTAGAAAAACGAAATTGTGCGTATCAATCAAAATTTACTTTTCCAAAAATAGCTGATTTTGCAAAATTATTAGAAAATCAAGGCTTTATCATTGATGCTATAGTTGATTACGATCGTCCAACAGTTCTATCAGGAGGCGAACAGGGATTAGCAATTTGGGGAAAACAATTTTTTGAAACGGAATTAGCTGTGTTCTCAGAAGTAGAACAAGAGCAGATTCTCACTGATTTTGTTGAAACTGCTCATGAAAAATTATGGCAAGAGAGTGATTGGATTGCTGACTATCGCCGATTACGTGTAGTTGCGCATAAATAGGAAGGAATTTGCAATCATTTGGAAATCTTGCTATGCTTGGTTGGAAAGAAGGGATTGCATGGATCGACGACAACAATTAGTTAGTGAATTAATGGACTTATGTCATGAAATTACGTGGTTAAATAAACCAGTATTGGAAAAAGCTTTAAGTGATTATACATTAAGTGAAATTGAAATGATTGAACATATTGCACTCATTCCTTATGCAAATGTGACGAAACTAGCAGCTGCTAGCTATATGACCCGTGGAGCTATTAGCAAATTAGCAAAAAAATTAATCAAACAAGAATTAATTGAAAGCTACCAACAAGCTGAAAATAAAAAAGAGATTTATTTTCGATTAACCAAAGCCGGACAAGAAATTAATCAAATACATCAGGAATTGCATCAAACATTTCTTGAAAGAGATAAAACTGTTTTTCAACATATGACGGATGATGAATTTGATACTGTATTTCGCTTTATTGGACGTTATCGCTATCATTTAAAAAATATCACAGAAGAGTGATATTTTTTTATTTCTTTATTGTTGACTAGGAAACAAAAATGGCTTAAAGTTATTTTTATTGACCAAGAAACAATAAGGAGTGATTACATGAATTCAACTATTAATAAACATGCTTTAACATTTGGTTTTATTTCCGTTTTTCTTACAGGGTTAGGTTTGACGATTGTTAGTCCCGTGCTACCATTTATCGTCGAGACGTACACCACGAATGCACATAGCCAAGCAACAGTAGTCACATTACTGATGGCAATGTATGCTCTGGCCGTTTTTTTAGCAGCACCTTTATTAGGAAAGTTAAGTGATCGTTATGGTCGTCGTCCAGTTATGATTTTGAGTTTATTAGGGTCTGCATTTGGTTATTTTATTTTTGGCTTAGGTGGTTCGATAATGCTTTTATTTATCGGACGCTTGATTGAAGGGATTACTGGTGGTGAAATTTCAGCTATCTTTGCTTATTTTTCAGATATTACACCAGTTAGTGAACGCACCAAATATTTTGGCTGGATTAGTGCGTTAGTCGGTGTTGGTACAGCTATTGGTCCAAGTCTGGGAGGTTTTTTAGCAACATTTGGGAACCATATTCCAATGTATGCAGGAGCAGTTATTACGTTACTAAATGCTATTTATGGGTATTTTTTTATGCCTGAAACGTTAGATAAGTCGCAACGTTTAACAAGTATTTCGATCCAACAGATGAATCCTTTGCGAGAGTTAGTACATTTATTGACACAGAAAGCTGTAAAATGGCTTTTACTTACGGGCTTTTTCATATGGGTTCCCAATGGTTCATTACAAGCAATTTTTTCTCAATTTTCAATCGATACATTTGCTTGGCAACCAACATTTATTGGATTTCTTTTTTCAATTTTAGGAATTTTGGATATTTTTTCACAGGCGTTTATTATGCCAAGAATGTTAACGAAATTATCTGACAAACAAATTGCGACAGTAGGTATGATTAGCGAAACAATTGGTTATGGATTGATTGCGTTATCGGCCATTTTTTCTGTGGTACCTATTTTCATTATAGGGATGACTTTATTTGGGATTGGTGATGCTATTTTCGGTCCCGCCTTTAATGGATTGCTATCTAAATCGGTGGCTGCTAATGAACAAGGTCGCGTGCAAGGTGGCGCACAGAGTATTCAAGCTCTTGCACGAGTCATCGGTCCAGTGATTGGTGGTCAAGGGTACGCGATAATTAGTCATACAATGCCTGCTTTCATGGGAATGATTTTAATTAGTATGGCAATAATGATTTTAACTAAAAAATAATAAAGACAAACGAAATTCTTTTGAGAGTTTCGTTTTTTGTTTGATAAAAGTAAAAGAATTTATTGACTTAATATGAATTAACACCTAGTATCTCGATAAACAAATGGCGATGGTAATTTTATCAGACAAGATTAGCAAAAAGACATAGACAGATTCAGATGGTTTTAGGATAAATAAGAAAATAAAAATAGCGTCATCCATCTATTTATATCGTATAATTAATAAGGATATAAAATTTTTGTAAATGTAATTTTTATGAAGTTTAAATTTTAGTTAAAAAATCGACAAATAGTATGTTTTTGAAATAAAGGAGAAATTTTATGAAACAAATGTTAGATGTTACGAGGCGTGAAATAAAATATCGTATTTCCTTAGAAACTGCATTACTTACACAACAATATTTATCGCAAATATTACCCCAAGATAGTCACAATGGCGTAGATGGCTATCTTGTACGATCTCTTTATTTTGATAGTTTATATCACGATGACTTAGAAGAAAAATTAGAAGGAATTGAAGAACGACAAAAAATACGTCTACGTGTTTACTCTCCGCAAGATCAATTGGTAAAACTAGAAATAAAAGAAAAAAATGGCGACTGGCAACAAAAGCGTTCTTTAACAATTGCAAAAAAAGAAGCGATTCGATTAATTGCGTGTGATTATACGGTTCTACAAGAAATTAATCATTCACTGGCACAAAATCTATATTATAAGATGACAACTGAACTATATAGGCCTCAAGTAATTGTTCAATATAATCGTTATGCTTTTATGATGGATGTAAACGATACACGAGTGACTTTTGATCAAAAATTAGTAGCTAGTGAAAGTAGTTTTGATTTATTTGGCGAATCGGATACTTTTTATCCAGTAGGTTTTCCAGATGATGTGACACTAGAAATAAAATATAATCATTTTTTATTGTCACATATACGTGAACTATTGGATAGTATTGATAAATCTTCACAATCATATAGTAAGTATGTAATGTCGCGTTTTATTAGTCACACAACTGAATAAATTAATGTAGGGGAGAACAATTATGAGAGACGTTTTGTTAGAATTATTAAAATCAAATCAAGGAGCATTGACTATTCAGGATATTGTATTGAATTTTTTTATTGCAGGAATTTTAGGAGTAGTTATTTATTTATCTTACCGAATTTCACATGCAGGTGGAATGTATAGTACGAAATTTAATGTGTCTTTAGTTATGTTGACACTGATTACAACTTTAGTCATGAATGTAATTGGAAATAATATTGCGCTATCTTTAGGTATGGTCGGAGCGTTATCGATTGTTCGTTTTAGAACAGCAATTAAGGATTCTCGAGACACTGCATATATTTTCTGGGCAATTGCTGCAGGAATTTGTTGTGGTGTACAAGAATATGTCATTGTGTCGATTGGTTCAGGAGTGATTTTTTTATTTTTAATTTTATTTGGAGCAGTTAAAAGCAATGAACGTTATTTATTAATTTTACGTGGTGATAGTAGTTCTGAAAATTTAGTTGAACAGGAAATGGAGCAATTATTTTTAGGAAAAGTTCGTTATCGTGTGAAAAATATCAGTAATGGTTCATTGGAATATATTTATGAATTATCAGAAAAGCAATTACAAAATGCGGATAAGAAAGTATCTTCTACATCTGCATATTTAAGTAATATTACTGGTATTAAGACTGTAAGTATTGTTAGCCAAAATGATGAAATGAGTCGATAGGTTGTGAAGAGATGAAATATAATCGTAAAAAAACAATGATTACTATTGTAGTATTACTTGTAATAGTTATTTTTGTTTCATTACTCACTCAAATACCTCAATCTAAAAAAATGAACAGTATATATGAACAACCATTGGAAGAAGCGCCTTTAAAAAAGAATCCGCTGCAAGGAATTAATAAGCAGTGGGAAGTAGACGAAAGTTTTTCAACTAATCTTCCTATTATTGTCATTGATACAGGAAATGAAAAACCACCAATCAGCATGAAGCAAGAAAAAGATGGTGTCTTTGTACCTATTCCTGAAGTAACGCCTTATCGATCAGGAACATTTAAAATTATTGATACAGGAAAAGAAAATCATATTACAGATAGAGCTGAAGTAGAGAGTTTAATTCAAATAAAACGTCGAGGAAATAGCTCGATGCTTTATGAAAAAGCGCAATATCTAATCAAATTAGTAACTGAATCAGGTCAAGAACGTTATCTAGATTTTTTTGGAATGGGTTCAGATCAAGAATGGATACTCAATGGATCGTTAATGGATAAAAGTATGATGCGTAATTATTTAGCACTACGTCTGACGGATAAAATTATGCCTTATACACCGGAATCTGTTTATACAGAAGTAATTTATCATGAACATGGGCGCTATTACTATGAAGGAGTACATCTGTTAATGGAAAATGTGCGTCAGGGAAACGATAGAGTAGCTATTGAACCGGCTAAAAATGCTGATTCATTTCCTTCCTATATTGCTAGAAGAGATCGTATTGCTGAAGATGAAGTTATTTTGGATACATGGGCAACTAGAAAAAAATTAAGTGCTAATTATTTAGGTCTGATTTATCCAAGTAAGAAAAATGTGACGCAAAAAGAAATTGATTTTGTAACAGAAGATTTAAGTAAAATTGAGCAGGTTATTTATTCAAATGATCCAGATATTTTTGCCACTTATTCACGTTATATTGATGTCGCTTCTTTTGTTGATTATTTCTTAGTTAATGAGTTCTTTGCAAGTTATGATTCTGGATTAAATTCGACCTATATGTACAAAGATAAAGGTCAAAAACTAAAAATGGGTCCGGTTTGGGATTTTGATGGCACGATGGATAATTATCTTCATGAACCATTAGAGTACAAAGTGACTTCATTTCAAGTAAGTCCATGGTTTGATCGCTTAATTAAGGATAAGCATTTTATTAAGCTTCTACAAAAACGTTATGCTGAATTACGAAGAGGCGCTTTTTCAGATGAAAATGTTTTGAATACTGTGGATATGATTACAGCCCATTTAGGTGATGCTATTGATAGAGAATGGACACGTTGGGGGCATATATATACGACTGAAAATAAATTGAGTTTAGACAATTTTGGTGAGAACGATGAATTCGTACGAAATGCCATAGAATATCGTGTGGAAATGTATCGTTTAAAAACAGCTATTTTAAAACATGCGACCTCTATAGGACCGTATTTAAATATATTAGAAAAAGATACAAAAATGGATACAGGAATAACGTATTATATGCCATTACTATTATTAGTTGCTGTCCTTGGTTTTGCTTTACCAGCATTTAAAGCATCAAGGAAATAGGAGGACTGAAGCATGCGATTTGAAACGATTTCTTTTATCACTCTCTTTTTACCGTTAACATTAGTAATATATTATAGCGTAGCTCGCTTTTTGAAAATTCAAAATGGATTGCTACTTTTAGCTAGTTTATTATTTTATTATGTAGGAACAACCAATTTTTTTGCTAGTGTTATTTTAGTTAGTTGTATTATTTGGAATTGGCTAGGAGGCCTTTTTTTAGAAAGACAAATGAAGAGAAATAAATATGTAAGAAGTGCGTTGTATATCGGAATAGGCGGTAATCTGTTCATTCTTGTAAGTTGTCGTGTTCTTAATCAATGGTCAGAAATTACGAATCAATTATTTAATCATTGGATGTTACCTTTAGGCATTTCATGGGTAGTTTTACAAGGGATAGGTTATTGCATGGAAGTGTTTCTTAAGGAGACAACGGCGGAAAAGAATATTTTTATGATTGCGCTGTATATAGCATTTTTTCCCAAAATAGCCTATGGGCCATTAATTGATTTTTCAATAATGAAAAATCAATTTCTAATGCGCAACTATGAGATAAGCATATTTGTAGAAGGGATTCGTCGATTTGTTATTGGTTTGTCAAAAAAAGTATTGATAGCCGATCAATTTGCCTATTTTTTAAACTATGCGTTTGTGCAATCCTCTCTTGATAATACCGTCATACAATCCTCAGTCACAATGGCGTGGTTAGCATTGTTTGTAAATGGCATCTATTATTACTTCCTTTTATCTGGATACGCGGATATGGCTATCGGACTGGCGAAAATGTTTGGTTTTTCTTTACCAGAAAACTTTGATAATCCATTTATTGCGACTTCTTTAACAGATTTTTGGAAACGTTGGAATATCACCTTAATTCGTTGGTTTAGAAAATATTTTTTCAGTTTAGTTAATCTGAAGAAAAATCGTGATCAAGTTATCATTAATTTATTTGTTATTTGGTTATTAATTGGTTTATGGTATGGTTTTGGTTGGCAATTTATTTTATGGGGAGCGTTTAACTTTGCTATTTTAATAGTAGAGTATTTCTTTTATTTTTCTGAGAATAACTCTTATATCATTTTACGAAGAGTTTATACAACGTTGACAGTATTTTTGGGTTTTATTTTTTTGAGAAGTCAATCACTCTACCACACTGGTCAATTTTTTAGTGATTTATTTGGTTTAAATAATAATGGGTTTTACGATGCTCGAGTTATGGCATTTATTAGAGAATTATGGATACCTATTATTCTATCTTGTTACATCATGTTTATTCATCCTCTGGTTAAAGAAAAAATAAAGATTACATCAGTAGGATTGCTAAAATTAGGCAATACGATAGGCATTCTATTACTTTATATTCTGTGCTTATTGTTCATGTTGCTAGGATTTCAAGTTAATCAAGTATTTGCTTAAAGAGAGGAGATAATCAGTTATCATGAAGAAACAAAATATGTTAAATCTCTTGCTAATCATTATCTTCTCCAGCTTTACATCAATAGTAGGAATAATAGAGATACAAGCATCCTTTGATAAGCTAAGAGAGACACCACAAATACTTTCAACTACTTCACAACAGGAGATTGAAAAAATTTTGATTGATCAACTGCCTTACAAAAGGCAATTGCGTGATGTGTATTCTTTATTGTTACGAGCTCAAGGAAAAGCGGAAGCACGTGATTTTTATATAACGAAAACAGAAGACGGCTATCTTCAACAAGCAAATTACTTTGCAGAAAGTAATCCTAATATAAAAAAATATGCAAAACAATTAGAAAAGATGACGAAAACTTTGAATGACACTACTTTTCTTTATGTAGGAAGCTCCGGAAAGTATATACATGGAGTAAGTAAAATAAGACCTGGTTATCCTACAAATGATGTTGCTTTACAAAATTTAGATGAATTATTTTTAGAATTATCTTATAGACAAATCAATACACTTGATTTACGTAAAACAGTTCCTGAAGAACGAGACACCTATCAGGAATATTATTATAAAACACATAGTATTTGGACAGATGTTGCTGCTTTTCAAGCAACGATTCAAATTATGGATGAACTACAAAAGAAGAACTCAATATTTAATTATGATAAAAAATATGCTTTATCCTCTAACTATCGCAAGGATGTTTATTCTAAAAAAATGGTAGGTGATCAATTACGTTCTACTGGAATTTTTTTTACAACTGTGGATGATTTAGAATTATTTGTACCCAACTTTCCTGTTAATCTGACCTATAAAGACGTATCAAAAAATGTAACTCGTCAAGGAGATTACTATCAAACTGTTATTAATCCTGTAGAATACGCAAGAAAAGATACCACATATTTCAATGCTTCAACTATCTATTTTGGATCTGAATTAAGGCATTTAAAGCTAATAAACAATCAAATAGAGACAGGTGGAAAAATAGTCTTATTAACAGATAATTATTTTTTATCCATTGCTAAATATTTAGCTTTAATGAATAAAGAAGTTGAAGTTATAGTGACTGAAAATGAAACATCCAAAACAATTGAGAAATTAATAGAAAATGAAGAGTTTGATGCGGTAGTAGTAGCAACACAAAGTACATCTATCCAAGATTCCTTTTATAATTTTTACAAGTAAATGGAGGTGAGAGTAATTAAAAATGATTTTTTAGAAAGAAGTTTTATCATCTTTCGTTTTATAATTTTTATTGCTGTGTTGGCAGGAGCTTTTTTTCTAGTTCGCCATTATAATACAGCGAAAGACAATGAACGACCACTAGATGTCTATTTTCTTTCCACAGTTAAAGATGCAAATGCTACTTTGCTGACACAAGGCGCAAATACGATTTTAATTGATACAGGAGAACAACAAGACTACCAAGCGTTAAAAAAATTATTAAAAGACGAACAAATCAAAACGATTGATTACTTAATTTTAACGCATCCAGATAAAGATCATGTTGGTGGTGTGTTAAATATCTTACAAGATTTTTCTGTTGTTCATGTAATTATGCCTTATTATGGTAAAGAGCACGAAAACTTGGAAAAAATAACTAACGAACTGACAGCTTTGGAAGTGTCTGTAACCTATCCTTCGAGGACACGTAATTTTGCTTTAGGATCTATAAAATTGACAGTATACCCGCCTTTAGAGAGACATTACAAAAAAGATAATAATTACTCGCTTGCTACTTTAGTTACATATCAACAAACAAATATGCTATTTGTCGGTGATAGTGAATCAAAAAGATTGCAAGAGTTGATGCAAGTTAATTGGCCTACCATAGATTTATATCTAGTTGCACATCATGGGCGTGCTAATTTATCATCAGAATCTTTTATAGAGCAAATTAAACCAAAAATAGCTGTAACTACAGCCTCTAGCAATGACTTAGAAGTACAAAATGCACTAAAAGAGTTAGCATCAACTATTTATTTTACAAACAAACAAACGTTGCATTTCCAAAGCAATGGAGAGGAAATTGAAAGGAAATGAGAATATGAAGTCTATACCTAAAGAAACAAGTAAATTGTATTCTTCGATTTACCCTAAAGAGTCAAAGATTAAAATTTATCGTAATCAATTATGGGTATTACTCACTGTTATCTTAAATATCATTTATTTGTATTGGCGGATTCGCTACACGTTACCTTTGGAGTTTGGGGTGGTATCTATTATCATTGGCGTGTCTTTAGTTATTGTAGAATTTTTAGGAGCATTGGAATCGATGGTTCATTACTACAATATGTATAAGATAGAAAGCCCACAAGTCCCAGATGTGCCGTTAGAATTGTTTCCAGATGTAGATATTTTTATTGCTACGTATACAGAACCAATGGATTTACTTTATAAAACGATTAATGGTTGTAAACACTTAGAATATCCTGATAGAACAAAAATTCACATTTATTTATGTGATGATGGTCATCGACTTGAAGCCAAAAAGTTAGCTGAATCTATGGGGATTCAGTACTTAGATCGTTCTGACAATAAAGGTGCAAAGGCTGGAAACTTGAACCATGCGATGAGTAAAAGTAACTCCCCGTTAATTTTAACAATGGATGCAGATATGATTCCACGCCGAATATTATTAATGCGCTTAGTTCCCTATTTTGTAGATGCCTGGATTAAAAATGAAGGAAAAGAAGAAAAGGATCAAATCAAAATGGGGTTTGTTCAATCGCCACAAACATTTTATAACCCAGATCTATTCCAATACTTCTTGTTTTCTGAAAATCGTATTCCAAATGAACAAGATTATTTCTATAAAGATGTACAAGTATCACGTAATAGATCAAACAGTGTTATCTATGGCGGTTCGAATACTTTACTCAGTCGTGAAGCTTTGAATGATATTGGCGGTTTTTATGAAAAAGCTATTACGGAAGATTTTGCTACAGGAATGTTACTCCAAAAGAAAAATTATCGTTGTTATGCTATGAATGAAGAGTTAGCCAGTGGGTTATCACCAACCGATTTTCCAAGTTTGATTCAGCAACGGATTCGTTGGGCACGTGGATGTATTCAAACAGGACGCAAAATGCATATTTTTTTGACAAAAAATTTCTCTTTATCTCAAAAAGCAAACTATTGGGCGTCAATTTGGTATTGGTATGCGCCAATAAAACGATTAATTTATATTATGTCTCCTATTATGTTTGCAACATTTGGTTATATGGTTATTAAAACTGATTTATTGCATATTTTAATTTTCTGGTTACCTATGTATATCTCAAGCACAGTTACGTTACGAATGATGAGTCGCAATATTAGAACAACGAAGTGGACAAATATTTATGAGACAGCGATGTTTCCATTTTTGTTATTCCCCGTTATAGAGGAATTTTTAGGTATTTCGTTGAAAAAATTTAAAGTAACAAGAAAAGATGGTGTGAATACAGAACAGCAGAATAACTTATTGTATGTACTCCCCTTTTTATTGTTTATTATTTTATCTGTGATTGGAATTGCGAATATTATCTTTATGATTTTAAGAAGTGGTTCTATTGGTCCAATCGTGGTTTTATTTTGGCTCTTAATCAATATATTTAACTTAGTTATGGCAAGCTTTTTTGTTTTAGGTAGAAAATTTCATCGTAAAAGTGAACGTGTGGCTATTTCAGAAGCAGTCGTTTTAAAACCAATTCATGAGGAAGAAATTCACTGTCGTACATTGGATATTTCAGAAGGTGGTGTTTCATTATTTATGGAAAATCCTATCTTTATGGATCATAAAAAATTGATAAAGCTAACTATCACAACCGATTATTATCAGGCTGAAGTAGAAGGTAAAATTGTTCATATCGATGAATTTAGAGGCGGATGGAAATATGCTTTTCAAATTGTTGATTATCTAGATAGTAAAGCCGATTATATGCAAATACTTTATGATAGAGTGCATACCCTACCAAAAAATTTACAATCATCGCATAGTACGTTTGATGATTTACGCTTAAATATTGTGCGTCGCATGCAACCAGTTGTTTATTTTAGTCGTAAATCTGCTCGTATTGATATGAATGAACAACTTCCTCTAGTTTCAGGGGGATTTGTTACCATTATTAATTTTAATTTCGAATATCTTGTGACAGACACTGTAAATGTAGATGATGAAATTGAATGTGTCGTATCTGATGGCGTGAACTTTAAATGTAAATACATTAAACAGTTAAATAATAAAAATAAATTATACCAAATTGTAAATATTGATGAACTAACAAGTGATTCAAAGAAACTCCAATTAGTTACACAATGGGCTCAAAAAGCGCATATAAGTAAACAAGTTGATGAGAAACAACAAGTCAATAATACTAGTTTATTAGTTAATGATATATTAGGTGGCGCAGATGAAGATACTCATACTAAATAAACAAATCTATTTTCTCTTGTATCTAGGCTTGTTAATTCTAGGAGGGTGTAATTTGCAGTTAAAGAGTGAAGAAATACGTTTCTCAGAAAAATTGCAAGCAGGTTGGAATTTAGGGAATAGTTTAGATACACACAACCTGAATTTTCAAACAGATAGTCCAACTGATTACGAGACGTATTGGAAAAACCCTCCAACAAATCCTGAAATAATTCAAGATATTCGCAAAGCAGGCTTTCAAACAATTCGTATTCCTGTGACTTGGCAAGAGCATGTCGATGATAATTTTATGATTGATCAAGAGTGGTTAAATCGGGTCACTGAAATTATTGATATGAGTTTAGATGAAGGATTTTATGTGATTTTAAACGCACACCATGATGACTGGTACACACCCGATGAAGCGCATTTAACATCAGCAATCAAAAAAGTGAAACTATTATGGACGCAACTTGGCAATCATTTTGCAGAATATGACACGCATCTTTTATTTGAGAGCATGAATGAACCTCGTTTAATTGGAACAGGAGATGAGTGGGCAACTGGTCCTTATGAGTCGCAAAAAATTGTTAATCAATTAAATGAAGGCTTTGTGGAAACTATTCGCCAATTGGAGGGCTACAATAGGGAACGTTATTTATTATTACCTACCTATGCCGCACGTTTCGAAACAGCAGCTTTGAATGCATTTGAGTTGCCTTCAGGAAAACATTTAATGGTTTCAATTCATTCTTATATACCGGACTATTTTACGCAGACAGATCAAAAAGGAACAACGTTTGACCCTGAAAATTCTAAAGATACGAAATTAATCGATACATTTTTTTCAGATATTAACCAACTATTTATTAATAAAGGTATCCCTGTTGTAATAACAGAGTTTGGAGCGAGTCATAAAAATAATTTAGATGATAGACTGGCCTGGACGCAATATTTCGTAGAGAAAAGTCGGACATTAGATGTTCCCTACATTTGGTGGGATCCAGGTGGCGATAACCCCAAACACCCAGATTTTAGTTTATACGACCGCTATTATCAAAAATGGTTATTTCCTGAACTTGTCGATAGTTTAGTCAATTAAGACACTAGAAGACGTTATTCTAGTGTCTTAATTTGTTAAGGAGCTTTTTATTTTAAACAATTTAATTATAAATCTTACCTTTACGCTATGTTATAATTTATAGATGTTTTAAAATAAGGATAGCACATACACAATTTGTGAATGGAGAAAGGATGGGATAATCTATGGGGAAACGCGAAGAAAATAAAAATCAATTTGCGACTACCCGAATAGTTGAACTGGAAAAAGAATATGAACGAATTAATGCGGAGTGGTTAGGTTTTCATTATAAAATAGCGGTAGCTTTTGTTTTAGCAGCAATTTGTATTGAAATTATTGTAAGTATTATTGTGTTAAAACAACAATTGTCAACAGCTACAACGACTATGTATGTTTTGAAATATTTAATCATTCCTATGATTAGTAATATCCTCTTATTAATAACGGGAAATATATTGAGGAAGAATCAGAAGCTCTCACATATGCAACGGTTATATAGTGTCTCTATTATGTTTGTGTTAATTAGTTTTGTCATTACGACGATTCATAATATTTCTTCTCCCGTTTATACCTTATACATTCTACCTATCGTTATTACAGGGATCTATGCAGTTCCTCGTTTGACGATGCGAACGGGTATATTAAGCATTTTCTTGTTTCTAAGTGCAGAATTTCTTATTCCGTGGAATCCTTCTCAAAATACTATTTTTGAGTCACCATTACGTTTGTTGGGAATTGTGTTGATTTTTGCTTTGTTAGTTATGTTTACACTAATTTTTACAATAGGAATGTATTACTTAGAAAAGAAAAATATTGCTAGTATCAATTTAGAATTAGAACGTTATGAACTGGAGCAACAGCTGTATATTGATGAATTAACTGGTATTTTTAATCGATTGGCATTTAATACTGATTTAACTCGATTAAATGAACAGCTTGTCCCGTCACGTTATGTTTTGACAATTGCTGATATTGACCATTTTAAAAAAATTAACGATCATTATGGTCATTATATTGGGGATGAATGTTTGAAATCTTTTGCGACGGTACTTAATCAGTATTCGCATGAACCTGTTGTGTATCGTTTTGGTGGGGATGAATTTTGTTTGTTGTTTCAAGAGAATACATTACAAGAAGCGTATGAAATTTGTCTGGAATTACAAAAGCAGATTCAAAAAATTACGATACCAGAACATCCAGAGTTAACGATTACAGCGAGTTTTGGTTTGGCAGAATCGACTTCAACAAAAGGAATGTCGGACTTGTTTCTGCAAGCAGATAGCGTATTATATAAAGCAAAACAAGAACGCAATAAAGTGGTGCTGTTTGAAGAAATGTCCTAAAAGTTATTTAATGATTGACAAACATCGGATTCTATTGTAAATTATGATTCAATAACATATACATCCATTGAAGAGAAGAGTAGTTTTCGAAGTCTTTGTAGAGAGGTTCTGGTTGGTGAAAAGAACTAAGAGGTAGAAAATGAAGATGGTCTCTGAGGATAAATCATCGATATGTAGGTGATTTCGGAAGGTTCAATCGTTATCTTGAACACTATTTCTTGTTTTTTAGGAGATAGATTGAGGGAAGTAGTTACTTCCAAACGAAGGTGGTACCGCGATTTATTCGTCCTTTTGTCAGTTTTACTGATGAAAGGACTTTTTTGTTATCTAAAGGAACACACCGTTTTACGGTTTAAATATAATAAAGAAATTAAAGGGGAGATAAAATATGAAAAGTTTAAAAAAGGTAGTCGGATTAGGAATTTTAGGTGCAACATTTTTAGGATTAGCAGCTTGCTCAAATGGCAGCGGCAATCAAACAGAGGATTCTAGTGCTTCAGCGAGTACAGAAGAGAAAACACCATTAACAGTAGGTGCCAGCTCAACACCACATGCTGAAATTTTAGAACAAGTTAAAGATGATTTAGCAGCAGAAGGAATCGAATTAAATGTTCAAATTTTTGATGATTATGTTTTACCAAATACAGCTTTAAACGATGGCGACTTGGATGCTAATTTCTTCCAACATACACCATATTTAGAAAATTTCAATGAAGAACATGGAACAGACTTAGTTTCTGCTGGAAGCATTCATTTTGAACCACTTGGAATTTATCCAGGTAAAGCGAACTCGTTAGAAGACATTTCAGAAGGTGGCAAAGTTTCTATCCCTAATGATGCAACAAATGGCGCTCGTGCCTTATTATTACTTGAAGCAGCTGGTTTAATCAAATTAAAAGAAGGTGCTGATATTACAACAACATCAAAAGATATTGTTGAAAATCCAAAAAATTTGGAAATTGTTGAATTAGATGCTTCACAAATTGCTCGTGCTGTTCAAGATGTGGATGTAGCGGTTATTAATGCCAACTATGCATTAGAAGCAGGATTTAACGTTGAAAATGATGCGTTACAAAAAGAAGATAAAGATTCTGAAGCAGCACAAACATATGCCAACATTATTGCTGTGAAAGCTGGTAATGAAGACAGTGAAACAATCAAAGCATTGCTTGCTGCATTACAATCAGACAAAATAAAAGATTATATCAATGAAACATACCAAGGAGCAGTCGTTCCAGTCTTTTAATCCAGAAAAAGAGTTGAAGGTTTTCTTCAGCTCTTTTTGTTTGCACAAAATTTTGTTATAGTAGAAAAAAGTGAGAAAGGATGTTTTCGATGAAAGTTCATACCACAAATTATAGAGATACCTTTATTGAAATTCCTCAAAATAGTCCCATCACAACAGCCGGTATCCCTCCAGAAAGAAAACAAAAAACGATTGCTCGAAAGCAATATGAGTTGTTGATTAATCAACCCTATCAACTCACGTCTGATGAAGTCTTATATACCACAACTGCTTTCCACAAAGGCATTTCCAAAGAAGAATTTTTTTCAAAAGGACAGCCTTGTTTTCGAGCATCTCCCTTAGTAAAGCAATATGGCTGGGGTGTTCATTTTAATCATGAAGAAAAAATGGCGATTTATCCAATGGAATCAGAGGAATATCAGCGTTTCAAACAAGATTCTAGCTTGAAGCATATTCAATCCATGCGCCAAAAAAGATAACTATCATGTACCAATGGGGTGCATGATTTTTTGCATTCATATGAAATTCATATCCATAGTGTTTACTAAAGATAGAGGAGGCAACGGAATGGCTCATATTTTATATTTAGAAGACGATCGTGTCATTCGCGAAGTTGTATGTGAATATTTGTTGTTGCAAGATTATGAAGTCGATTTAGCTGTTGATGGGCAGGAAGCTCTAGTGACATTAACACAAAAAAAGTATGATGTAGCGATTCTAGATATTATGGTTCCTTTTGTATCAGGTTTAGAAGTATTGGAAGTTATTACTCAAACACAACCGCAATGTGCAACCATCATGTTGACGGCTTTAGGGGATGAAAGCAATCAGCTTGAAGCATTTAATCGTCTGGCTGATGACTATATCATCAAACCATTTTCACCACTTGTTTTATTGAAAAGAATTGAAGCCGTTTTACGTAGAACCAGGAATAAACCGGAATTAACGAATGGTTTGGAAGTGCGTCAAGAAAATTTTCAAGTGTATTATAATCAGCAATCGTTGCAACTTACAGTCACGGAGTTTTTAATTTTTGAAGCGATGTACCAACATCCAAAGAGAGTGTATACAAGAAATCATTTGCTAGAAATTATTGCACCAGATGATTTTATGGTGAATGATCGTGTGATTGATGCGCATATTAAAAATTTGCGCAAAAAATTGCCTGTTGAAGTGATTCGAACTGTAATTGGAATGGGGTATTGTTATGAAGAAAATTAGCTTAACAATTACTCAAAAGACAATGATTTATACGGCATTTACAACATTATTATTAGGGAGCTTGATTATTGGTTATTTTCTATGGATGTTACCAGGACTCTATGCTCGTTACAAAACAGATCGGTATTTGCAAACAACCGAAGAAGTGCAACGTCGTTTTATCGAAGGAAAGCTGTTTTCCGATGACTATCAATTATCAGAAAATTTTTTGCTGATGAGTCTAAAGTTGCCTCATACCGGTGAAACCATTCAATTATCTACAACAAATGCGACCATGGATGTTGTGTTGAAAGCTCCAGAAATAAAAGAACTTTATCATAAATTACGCACATCGTTTCAGGTGAAGGATCCTGAAAAAGAATTTACACTTAGTTGGAATGAACAAGATTTTGAACCTGTTGAAAAGCTAATCAAAAACCTATCTACCCCGATTCAACAAGAACTTATTGAAATAAACAATGTCCAAACCTATCCTTTTGAAATGCTGGAAGATTCAGAAAATCAAGAAGTGTATACTACCGCAGATGATATTTTAATTTTTGCGGGGACTGTCGAACAAAATGCTAATAGCTATGCAAGTTATGTCGCTTTTAAAGAAGTTAATCAGGATATTTACGTGACGTTTGCTTCGGCGATGACGCCTAAATTAAATGAACTCTTTCCCATTGTTTTACAAAGTACGCCAATGATTGTTGCTGTTTTGTTGGTGATGTCTTTGCTGATTGCGCGATGGTTTAGCCGAAAATTAGCTTATCCTATCGAATTACTCGCTCAGCAAGCCAGAATTCGTGACAAAGAGCAAGCGCCTGTATTTCATCAGCCCAATAAAGGTGATGAATTAGAAGTCTTAGAAAAAGCGTTGAATCAAATGCATCTGGAATTACAAAAGCAGTTAAAAGAAGTACATCGTCAAAATCAAGAATTGGCAGCGATTAATCACAAGCAACAGTTGTTACTTACTAATGCCTCTCATCAATTAAAAACACCTATTGCGTCATCGTTATTACTAGTTGAAAGCATGATTCATCGTGTAGGAAAATATCAAGCAACCGCAACTTATTTGCCTGAAGTAAAAAAAGAAATTCAAAAAATGCAACAAATTGTCCAACAATTAATGTTTTTATTTGAAGAACATTCAAGAGAAGCAACTAAAGTGATTGCTGTTGATGGTATATTACAAGGGATTTGGCAAATGTATCAAGAAAAAGCCCAACAACGAGAGCTAACGATTGAGTGGGAACTGATGCCGGTTTTTATTGAAACAGAAGAAGCATTATTTGTATCAGTGCTTGATAATTTGATTCAAAATGCGGTGAAATACACGCCACGTAATCAGCGAATTAAGATTCGCTTGACATCACAAGAATTGACGATTATTAGCGAAACTGCCAAAATTTCCGAGCAACTTATTCAGCATATTCACGAACCCTTTATTCGAGATACGAAAGAAGAGGAAGCAGGAACTGGTTTAGGATTATATTTAGTTGATAAATTTGTGCATTTACTGGAAATGACGTGGACGATTAAAAATACAGTTGATGGCGTACAGGTTACTTTAAACTGGAGGGATGAAAATGATAACCATTGAACGATTAAAAGTGGCTTACGGTAAAACCGTTGCATTAGATATTGAACGTTCAATTGAAATTCAAGCAACTGATCGTGTCGGGATTATTGGTTCAAACGGCGCTGGAAAAACGACACTTATTAAAGCTTGTTTAGGATTGATTAAATATGAGGGGAAAATTCTTTCAGAAGTGCGCCCTGAAGACATGGCTGTGCATATGCAGTTTAATCATTATGTAGATACGGTTAGTTGTAAGGTAATTTTAGAAGCGATTTTAAATACATCATATAAACAAAATACGAAACTACAAGAACTTGTTACATTTTTTGCTTTTGAAGAGAATTTAAAAAAGAAATTTAAAGATTTATCTGGTGGACAAAAGCAGCGATTTACCTTAATTTTAGTTCTAATGCAAGATGCACCTATCACCTTTTTTGATGAAGTAACGACAGGTCTGGATTTTGAAACACGTCGCGCTTTAATCCAAAAAATCTTACAATGGTATGAACATAAAAATGCTGCTATTTTATTTGTAACGCACTATTACCAAGAGCTGGAACAATTAACCAATAAATTAATTATCTTACATGAAGGAAAAGTGGTTGCTTACGATTCTCATCGAGCGCTCTTTCAAAAATATTGTGGGCATGCAGTGATTACCTTTGATGAGAATGAAACGATTGCGTTAACGCAGTATCGACAATTAATTGCACCAGAAAATACGGTAGCCATTGCTTGTGACAATCAAGAAGAAGAATGGCAATTAGCCCAGCATTTAATCCAAAAAGGCATCAACTTCAAACGTAGTAATCAAGACATAGAATTATTGACTCTAAATGCGATTGGAGGGAAAATGCGATGAAAAGATATGTAAAATATGAATTGTTAAATTCACTGGGCAACTTTTTCTCTATTTTATTTGGGATCATCTTTCCGATTGTGATGACGTTACTGTTTTATTCGATTTTTAATAAACAAATCCCTGAAAGTCAGCTGCCTCAATTTAGTACACAATTATTTGTGACCAACTTGTTGATTTCGCCATTAGCAGTTATTTACATTGGTTTTGCAGCGCTGTTTTCTCAAGAAATTGAAAAAGAAGTGACTGTAAGAATGGCGTTATTTGGTTACTCAGAGAAAAAACAAATGCAAGCAAAATTTTTAGCACAAGCCATAATGTCGAGTATCTCAGTAGCCATTTATATTGCTGTAGTGACACCGTTTCTTAGCGTTCCTTTGCCAACCATTTTTGGGTTAATGGTTTTTGTTAGTGGTGTGTGCTTGTTGAGCTTTAGTTTGTTTTTAGCAGCGTACGGAATTTCTTTATTAATGAAAAAATTCAGTACAACATTTGGGATTGTGATGTCTACGTATTTTTTAATTATGATTTTATCAGGCATGATGGGGATTCAAACCAATCAATTACCAAAACCTATTCAAAGCGTTGCTAAATTGTTGCCAACCACTCATATGATTCAAGATATGCCTAAATTATGGGAGAAAACGACTTATAATTTAATGCCAATGATTCAATCGATGTTATTTTTATTGGCCCTCTCCATTTTATTATATCTCGCAGGTATTCAATCAAAAAAACGCCGAATCAATTAATTAAAACCTTTAGCAGTCGTGAGCTGTTAAAGGTTTTTAATTTTTCCAATTGTATTTTTCCATAATATCAGCTATTCTACTCAAGAAAAACTATTTTTTGTAGAAAGAAGGAATTGATGAGTTGAAACGATTGGTAGTATTTTTTGGTGGCATCCTACTCGTTTTGAGTATTTTATTTGTTAGTAAAACTTGGTTGGCAAAAGAAACGGCGACGGTAAGCGAAGCGAGTGAAAATACAGTCATTATCTTTAACTGGGGGGAATACATTGATCCCGAGTTACTAGAAGCATTTGAAAAAGAATCTGGTTATCATGTCATTTACAATACATTTGATTCAAATGAAGCGATGGAAACGAAAATCAAACAAGGTGGAACGCGTTATGATGTCGTATTTCCAAGTGAATCGATTATTCCTAAGATGATTGAAGGGGATTTGTTAGTACCGATTGATCACAGTAAAATTAAAGGGATAGAAAATTTATCGAGCTTTTTAATGAATCAAAATTTTGATGAAAATAACCAATACTCATTGCCTTATTTTTGGGGAACGATTGGAATTATGGTGAATACAGATGAGATTGAAGCCGAGGCTATTCAGAAATGGGCAGATTTATGGGAGCCAACGTATCAAAATGATATTTTAATGGTAGATGGTGCTCGTGAATCAATAGGAATTGCATTACAAGCACAAGGATTATCTCTAAATGAATTAGAAAAAGACAAAATTGAACGTGGTGTAAAAAAATTAGAAGCCTTGCGACCAAATGTTAAGGCGGTTTTGACTGATGAAATCAAAACATTAATGATTAACAATGATGCACCCATCGGCATTGGTTATTCAGGGGATGCAGCGTTTGTAATGTCAGAAAATCCTGCTGTAGAATATATTGTTCCAGAAGATGGCGGAGCGATTTGGACGGATAATTTCGCTATTCCTAAAACTGTCAGCAATTTAGAAGGTGCATATGCTTTTATTAATTTTATGCTGCGTCCAGAAAATGCCAAACAGAATGCGGAATATGTTGGTTATGCAACACCAAATGAAAAAGCCAAAGCGTTATTACCAAACGAATTAACTGATAATGCTGCTTTTTATCCGCAACCAGAGGCAATGGGACAAATGGAACATTATGAATATTTAGGAAGAGATGCAGTCGAAATTTACAATGATCTTTTCTTAGAATGGAAGTTGGGGTTATAAGATGACAATTCTACGTTCAAATTATATTTTTGATACGATTACTAAAACGACTTTTGCAGGTTTTATTCAAATAGAAAAAGGCTTAATTAAAAAAATAGGTCCATTAGCAGACATTCCTCAAGGTGAGGTTATTGATTATTCTGAACAAATGATTATTCCAAGTTTTATTGATTGTCATGTTCATTTTTATTTGTCTGCGTTAATTCATGCGGGGCATTTAATTCAATTATCAGGAATATCCGAACAAGAATTTGCGCAACAAGTACCGGCGCTCCCAACAACTCATGGCTGGAAACTGGGTATTGGTTGGTTTAGTAGTGATTTTGGGCAAAACGTCTATCCAACCAAAAATTCAATTGATACAGTTTGTTCTGATGTTCCTGTTATGCTTATTTCTGGCGATGCCCATAGTATTTGGTTGAATACGAAAGCAATGGAAGTTTTACAAATTACCAAAGAAAAAATTCCTCAAGGGATTAGTGGGGAAGCAATTTT
Source organism: Enterococcus sp. DIV2402 (assembly GCF_017426705.2). Classification (NCBI taxonomy): domain Bacteria; kingdom Bacillati; phylum Bacillota; class Bacilli; order Lactobacillales; family Enterococcaceae; genus Enterococcus; species Candidatus Enterococcus lowellii. The sequence goes on from NZ_CP147251.1 coordinate 1,298,921, forward strand.
TGAAGAAAATGAATTAACAGGTTGCTTTTTGGAAGCAGTAGCGATTAATTATCTTGCTGAAGTATTAGAAATATTTAAAGAAAAAATAGCCGATACCTATTTAGCTTATATGGCTCACTTAAATCAAATGGGAATAACGACTATTGGAGATGTCGCATTAACTGGTGAAAGCTGGGATGATTTGGTGTATCCAGAATTATTTCAACAAATTGAAGAAGCAGCCACAACACGTGCCATTTTGTATCCAGCCATGCGCTCTGAAATTACGGAATTGACTGAAATTGCAGCGAAATATTGCTCACCTAAAGTGCAAATGGGTGGTGTGAAGCAATTTTTTGACGGTGTCACAAGTACGCACACTGCTTTTTTAAAAGAAGAATATGAAACACCTTATTTTGAAGGAGATGTAGGCAGTCCGTTAATTGCGACAGAACGGATGCGCCAATTGATTTTATTAGCCAATCAACAAGGATGGCCTATGAGAATTCATACGATTGGTGATGAAGCGATTCATCAAGCATTAACGTATTATCAAGAAAGCTTAGCAAAATTTCCATTGGCACAAGGCAAATACAATACGTTAGAACATTTAGAAGTGATGGATCCTACTGATTTAGCTTTAGTCAATCAAGAACAATTGGTCATCTCAGTACAACCCAGTCATTTATTAGTCGGATACGAGACATTAGAAGAAGAGGTCGGTACAAAACGGGCGGGCGAAATGTTTCCTTTTCAATCCTTCTTAACCCAAGGAGCAACGCTAGCATTTGGCACAGATACTCCAGTTGTAGTAGATGTTACACCGTTAGAGTCAATCTATTATGCAGTGGCTCGTCGGGAAAAATCAGGAGTTCCGACTGAACGTTTGATGCCAACAGAAGTCATCTCAGTAGCAGATGCTCTATATGCGCATACCCAAGGAGCTGCTAAAGCTTTGAGCCGCACGGATATTGGTACGTTAGCAATCGGAAACCATGCAGATATTTGTATTTTGTCTCAAAATTTACTTACTTGTTCAGAAGAAGAAATTTTAGAAACGGAAATACTTGCGACTATGATGGATGGAGAATGGGTGTATCAGAAGTGAGGGCTTGCGATGTTTCGCAAGCTTTTTTCTTAAAAAATAGAACCGTTTTCAATTTTCTGCTATTATAGTAGCAGAGAGGAGCGGATGATATGAAAGCAACAATGAAAGATGTAGCTGCTCTTGCAGGAGTTGGTGTAGGAACAGTTTCACGAGTTATTAATGGTGTACGTGTGAAAGATACCACAAGAGAAAAAGTTACTGCTGCAATTAAAGAATTAAATTATGAACCTGATGAATATGCACGTGGTTTAAAAACGAATAAAAGTAATACGATTGCTCTGATTCTTCCAACAATTTGGCACCCATTCTTTTCTGAATTTGCCTATTTTGTAGAAGTTGAGTTAAGTAAGCGAAATTATAAATTATTACTGTGTAATTCTGATGGAAATGCTGATAAAGAAAAAGAATATATTCAAATGGTGAAACAAAGTAAAGTAGATGGAATTATTGGAATTACCTATTCTGATATCGACAAATATGTCTCGGCTAATTTGCCTTTTGTAAGTATTGACCGTCATTTTTCTGAAGAGGTTGCTTATGTCACGGCAGATAATTTTAGCGGTGGTAAAATTGCTGCAATTGAATTAATCAAACGCGGCTGTAAAAAATTAGCTTATATTGGGGGAACGTCGCCATATCCAAATGAAACAAATAATCGAAAACAAGGATTCTATGAATTTTGTTTACAAAAAGAAATTATTCCTAGTACATTGGATATGTTTGAACCCATTACTAATTTGGAAGAACAACTTACACAATTTTTTAAGTCCCATCAAGAGATAGATGGTATTTTTGCAGTAAATGATTTTATGGGCTTAAAAGTAGTAGATGTCTTAAAAAAATTCGGGAAAGAGCCCATTAGCGACTATCAAATTATTGGTTTTGATGGAGTTAAAATGGCTGCAGATCAATCATTTGTTATTTCTACAATTGTACAACCTATTCAGGAAATGGCGTACCATTCCGTTCAAACAATATTATCTATGATTTCAAATGAAGAATTTCGTAAAAGAATTTTATTGCCAGTTATGTTTAAAGAAGGTAATACAACTAAAGTAATGAATGATTGAGAAGAAAGGAGCGAAAGTCATATGATTTTTGTTTCTTTTTTATTATTTAAAAAAAAAATCAAAAAACAATTGACAGGAAGCGTTTCCAATGATATTCTCATTTTACAAACTGAAACGTTTCCAATTTTAAAATAAAACGGAAACGTTTCAAAAATCGAAAGGAGCAACACACATGAAACGAAAATTGTTAGGTTTTGCAGCGCTATCGATATTATCAGTAGGATTATTGGCAGGTTGTGGTGGAGGAAATAGTAAGAAGGAAAGTAGTGATCCAGGTGATATTAAAATTTGGGTTCAATTTTCTGATGAAACACCAGAAGGCGTTGCATGGCAAGAAATTGTAGATGGCTTTAACAAAGAAAATGAAGGCAAGTATAAAGCAGTAACAGAATATATCCCTCGCAGTGGTAGTGGCGGTGGTTATGAAGATAAAGTAAATGCTGCAATTACTACGAATGGACTGCCAGATGTCATTACTTTAGATGGTCCTAATACAGCTGCTTATGCTCACTCAGGTGTTATTGCTCCATTAGACGATTACTTAAAAGATGCTGATATGGATGATGTGTTAGATAGTATTATTCAACAGGGGACGTATGATGGAAAAATGTATGCTTTTGGTTTTTCGGAATCCAATGTAGGCGTTTACTATAATAAAGAAATGTTTAAAGAAGCAGGTATTACAGAAGAACAACTTCCAACACTTGATAACCCTTGGACATGGAGTGATTTTAGCAAAATTAGTGAAATTTTGACTAAACATTTTGAGGGTCCAGCAATTGATATGCAAATTGCATCAAACGATGAAATGTTAACGTATGCTTATACGCCATTTATTTGGTCAAATGGTGGCGATGTGGTGAATGAAGAGGGAACAAAAGCAACTGATTATTTCAATGATAGCAAAACTGTTGAAGCTTTAGAATTTGTTCAAAGCTTGGTTAAAAATGGGTACACTACAATTAGTCCAATTGAAAAAGGTTTTGAAACAGGTAAATATCCAATGCTTTTAAGTGGTTCATGGACAATTTTTGATTTAGAAGAAAATTACAAGGATATTGATTATGGTATTTTACCTTATCCAGTTTCAGATACAACAAAAGAATTAGTCTCACCAACAGGTAGTTGGCAATTAGCAATGACAACTAAGACAGAGAAAAAAGATGCTTCAGCTGCATTTATTAAATATGCAACAAGCACAGAATCAAGTCGTATTATGAGTCTGGGTAATAGTGTTTTACCAATTCGTAACTCAACCATTGAATTAATTAAAGATGAAGTTTCTGAAGGAATGAGAACGTTAATGGAACAAAACCAACGTTCAGGTCATGCACGTCCAGTAGTTGTAGCATATCCGCAAGTTTCACGTGCTTTCCAACAAGCCATTCAAGATATAAGTTACTTCGAAGAAAATAAAGATGTTCAAAAAGTTGCGGATACACGTGCTGAAGAAATGCAACAAGCGATTGATAATTCACTAAAATAAAACAAATTGTACTCTGACAATTATTTTGTCGGAGTACTCTTTTAACAAAGGGGGAGCAATATGTTCAAGAAACCAACATTGAAAGATAATATAATCGGCTATGGTTTTTTAAGCCCGGCATTGATTTTACTAGCAATTTTTTTAGTTATTCCAGTAGGGATGGTTTTTTATTACGCTTTTACAGATTATTACTTATTAACACCCGATGCTCGACAATTTATTGGCTTAGAAAATTTTCAACGATTGATTAAAGATCCAATTTTTATTAAAAGTATCTGGAATACAGCAAAGTTTGTAGTTTGGATTATTCCCGTTCAACTAGGAGCAGCTTTAGGAATGGCATTAATTATCAACAAACAACGTAAAGGAAATATTTTCTTTAAAGTTGCTTTTTTTGCACCAGTAGTTATGTCTTTAGTTGTTATTTCGATTTTATGGTTGTATTTATTAAATCCTAACGAAGGATTAATTAATACGTTACTCACAAAAATTGGTCTTCCTTCACAACCATTCTTGACTAGTCCAAAACAAGCGATGTATACAATTGTTTTTGTATCAGCGTGGCAAGGAGCAGGTTACCAAATGCTTCTCTTTTTAGGCGGTATGCAGAATATACCCAATGATGTGTATGAAGCAGCCGAAATTGATGGCTTTTCCAAATTCCAACAATTTCGTTATATAACAATGCCTTTATTAAAACCAACAACCATTTTTGTCGTATTAACTACATTAATTTCAGCTTTTAAACTAATCATTCAGCCAATGGTTATGGCACAAGGTGGACCAATGAATTCTACAATGACGATGGTGTATTATATTTATCAAACTGGTTTTACCGATCGCATGGTAGGGTATTCTAGTTCAATTGCGTTAATCTTTACAACTATGATTGGCTTAATTACTCTCGCTCAACGTAAATTGATTAAGGAGGATAATTAAAAATGACAAGAAAAATAGGACCATTAATGATACTTGAATATATTTTATTATTTTTGTTAGCCGCACTTTTTATCTTTCCGATGTTATGGATGTTAGTTTCTTCAATGAAACCAGAAGCAGAAGTATATACAAATCTTACTTCTTTAAAAGCTTTTTTACCGAGTTTGAATCCAGCGAATTGGTTTAAAACATATCAAGAAGTACTGGAACGTTTTAGCATTACTACTTATTTAGCAAACAGTGTGTTTTATGGCTTAACGTTTGCTTTTGGTTCAATTATTGTCAATTCATTAGCAGGTTTTGCTTTTGCTAAAATTAATTTTTCAGGAAAGAAAATCATTTTTGGGATACTTCTGGCATTATTAATTATCCCAATGGAAACAGTTTTGATTCCACAATTTACGATTGTGAATGCTTTAGGATTAGTAAATACACGAATGGCAGTTATTCTTCCAGCGATGGCAAGTGTATTCAATATTTATTTATTTAGAAACTTTTTCATCGCAATTCCTGAAGAAATTATTGAATCGGCACGCTTAGATGGTGCCAGCATTGTACGTATTTTCTTTAGTATTATGCTACCTATGTCGAAGCCTGCGATTGCAACAGTGGGAGTATTATCCTTTATTGGTAGTTGGAATGATTATATTTGGCCATTAATGGTACTAACCGATAGCAGCAAATTTTCGATGCAAGTAGCTATAACAACTATTAACACCACTCAACCAGTTTATATTAATCAAGTAATGGCTGTATTGACCATCTCCACGATTCCACTGATTATTATTTATATTGTGGCACAAAAGTATATTTTACAAGGTTTAGGTGGTTCAGGTACTGGTATAAAATAAAAGGACGTGAAATTATTGCATAAAATTGAAGTTGAAAAGGCAAATGAATTTATCAGAAAGAAGATTCACGAAGTAATTCCAACTTATCGTAATCACTACCATTTAATGGCACCCATTGGATGGATTAATGACCCTAATGGTTTTGTTTATTTTAAAGGGGAATATCATTTATTCTTCCAATATTATCCTTACGATAGCGTTTGGGGACCCATGCATTGGGGACATGCGAAATCTAAAGATTTAGTTCATTGGGAAAGTTTACCTGTTGCTTTGGCACCCAGTGAAGAATACGATATTAATGGTTGCTTTTCTGGTAGTGCAATCGAAAAAGATGGTAAGCTGTATCTAATATATACGGGTCATGTGGAAGAAGGAGAATATCGCAGGGAAGTTCAATGTTTAGCTGTTTCTGAAGACGGTATTCATTTTGAAAAATATGTGAATAATCCGATTATTGCAGAAGAGCATATCGATGGTATTGGTAATATTGCCGAGTTTCGAGATCCAAAAGTTTTTCAACATGAAGATATTTACTATACAATTGTCGCGTCACAAACAGAAGATAAACGTGGTCAAATGTTGTTATTTGAATCAATTGATTTATTTGAATGGCGTTTTAAATCTGTTGTGGCAGAAGGAGAAGCAGACCAGGGAGTTATGTGGGAATGTCCCGATTTATTTCATCTAGATGGAAAAGATGTGTTGATTTTTTCTCCAATCGAAATGGAGCCAGTAGATTATTCATATTTGAATACTAGTTCAACAGTAGTGTTTATTGGCAAAATGGATTGGGAAACAGGAAAATTGGCTGTTGAGAATTATCATGAGATTGATTATGGATTAGACTTTTATGCACCACAAACATGTGAAGGTCCAAATGGGGAACGTATCATGGTTGCCTGGATGCAAATGTGGCACCGAACGATTCCGACACATGACTTAAAACATTTATGGTCAGGTTCAATGACGTTACCAAGAGAATTGCATGTCAAAGATAATTGTTTGATACAGACACCACCTAAAGCAATCTACGATGAATTTGAAGAAATAATTAGTATAGAAGACCAAATGATTGCCAGTGGTCAAATTAGTTTTGCAGGTAGTGTCTTTAATCAACAATATATACAATTAATTGTGGATATTGTTGAAGGACAAAAAATTACGTTCTTATATGCTCAAGATAAAGAGTCTTTACGACTTGAATATGATACGTCAACCTCGTTATTAAGTTTTTCACGAGAAAATATGGGTTATGATATTAAAGGGATTGAAAAAAAACAATTAACCAAAAGAGAAGTACGCATTCCGTTAATGGATAATCAGCTAAAATTAGAAATTTTCAGAGACACTTCTTCAGTAGAAATCTTTACTGCAACGGGTGAAACAATGACATTCACATTTTATGAGAAAGAAAAAGGAAACCATATGCATTTGCAAACTAGTGAAGGTCCTTTAGTAATTCAAAAATTTAAGAGTAGTAAGATTTCTAAATAAGTAAAAACTATGCCTATGCACTACAGGCATAGTTTTTTTCATTTTCACAAGCAGTAACCATAAGCACCTTTCTAAAATGTGATATAATTTTCAATCGTGGAAGTTATTTAAAAATTTTATCTAAAGGAGCTTTCTATGAAGAAACTAAAGATGCAAGAACTTATTTTTACAGGTGTATACACAGCCATCTATTTTTTTGTGGTTGCGATTGTGATGGTTGTTTTAAAATTAGCTGTACCAGTCTTTGATTCCTTATTATTACCGGCTGCGTCAGCACTTTTTTCAGGAATTATTTATTTGTTGCTTTTACAAAAAGTACCCCGTTTTGGTGGCATATCTGTTATGGGAGGGGTATTTGGTCTACTCTTTTTAATTACTGGTCATTTTGCTTTGTCATTTATTCCTAGTTTTGTTTGTGCGATTTTGGCTGATTTTATTCAATATCGTTGGAATGCGGATGAAAAATTACGTACATTGGTTAGCTATACAGTATTTAGTTTTGGATTGACAGGACCATTATTGCCGATGTGGTTTATGAAAAATGCGTATGTGGATTCATTAATTCGCCGAGGAAAAGATGCTGACTATATTAATTATGTATTTACACCGATTACAACAACTGGTTTCGTTGTCTGTGTCGTATCAGTAATTATTTGTTCGATTGCAGGAATATATATTGGTCGTAAGCTATTAACGAAACATTTCCAAACAAAGAGGTAAACTATGCGTACAGGACTAACATTCGATCCTCGAACAAAATTATGTGTCATTTTATTTGCGAGTTTTAGCTTGATGGTTCCGCTATCGTTCATTTATGAGTGTTTATTTATGACGATTTTGTTCATTTTATTTTTAGTAATTGGAGAATGGAAAAAAGGTATCGGATATTATTCCGTGTTTTGGTTATTGGCGGGGTTGGACTATTGGATGTATCCGCAAGGGAATCAAGTGATTTTTGGGCTATTATCTTTTGTTTTGATTGGTAGTCGACGGCTGTTGCCAACATTGATGTCTGCCAGTTTTGCGATGAGTGGGACAAAAATTAGTGAGTGGATTGCAGCTTTGCAAAAATTGCGTATTCCTTTTGCTTTGATTGTTCCTTTAACCGTGTTGTTTCGTTTTTTTCCAACGTTATTTCAAGACTTTAAAAATATTCGCAAAGCCTTACGTTTTCGAGGAATTGCGATGAGTTATTGGGAAATGCTGTTACATCCACTTACAACGATGGAATATATCATCATTCCGATTTTAATGTCAGCTGATAATACAGCAATTGATTTATCTGCAACGGCTATGGTTCGCGGGTTAGGCAATGCTAAAAAACATACAAGTATTTATCCTCTGCGCTTTAAATGTCAGGATTATGTTTTAATCGTCGTACTGGTTTTATGTATAGGAGGAAGATTGTTATGGCCATCATTGAGTTAACTGATTTTTCCTTACAATATCAGGAACAGGAACTCTTGAAAAAGATTAATTTGAAAGTTCAAGTAGGAGAAATGCTTGTGCTTTGTGGAAAAAGCGGAAGTGGTAAGTCCTCACTCATTAAAGTATTTAGTGGATTAATTCCAGAGTTATATGAAGCAAAGATGCATGGTGTAGGAACTGTTTTTCAGCAATCGTTAGAAACGCGAGAATTCACCAATCATGTAGAAACGATTGGGATGGTTTTTCAAAATCCTAAGACTCAGTTTTTCACCCAAGACGTGTATTCGGAATTGGCATTTCCCATGGAAAATGTAGGGATGGCCCAACCAGAAATGGTGGAACGTGTGAAGTCGGTGGCAAAAGAATTTAACTTGACCCATTTATTAGACAAAAGTATGTTTCAACTTTCTGGTGGAGAAAAACAGCTCGTTGCATTTGGTTCTGCGTGTACCTTAGTACCAAAACTTTTTTTGTTAGATGAACCGTCGAGTAATTTGGATGAAGCAACTATTGATAATTTGCGAAATTATTTAGCTTGGTTAAAAAGTGAAGGTTTTACGATTGTGATTGCAGAACATCGGCTTTCTTATTTAATGGATAGCGCAGACCATTTTTTGTTTTTACCAGAAGGGATTCATTGGAATAAGGCCGAATTATTAGCTAAGGAATCTGCAGAAGTGGAGCAATTAGGATTACGTAGTTTGCAACCTATTACGATTCAATCCACAGAACATAACTTAGCAACAACGTCGATTCTTAGCGTAGAAAATCTAAGGTATCGCTATCCAAAGCAACAAAATGAACTGACAATTCCTCACTTAACCTTAGCAAATGATGAAATTATTGGTTTAGTAGGTAAAAATGGTTCAGGCAAATCAACACTTTCTCAATTGCTAACAGGATTATTAAAACCTAAACAAGGGAAAATTAGCTATCGTGGCCAAAAAGTATCGATGAGACAGTTAATTAAAGAAAGTTATATTGTCATGCAAGATGTGAATTTACAGCTTTTCTTTGAAACTGTCGAAAAAGAAATTACAGCTAAAGCCCAAAATTTAGAAGCATATGATGAAGTGGTAAGCTGTTTGTCATTAGAATCTTTATTACAAAGACACCCGCAAACCCTATCAGGTGGCGAAAAGCAACGGGTGGCGCTAGCTGCGGCCATTTTGTCAGGAAAAAAAATTCTAATTTTTGATGAACCAACTAGTGGTTTAGATTTAGAACGAATGAAAGAAGTTAGTCAGTTAATTCAATGGCTTCAGCAAAAAGAAGTGTTAATTGTAATTATCACACACGACAAAGAATTTCTACAGATGACTTGTCAGCGAATGTTGGAAATGGACCAAGGGAAAATTATAGCAGATCGCAAAATTATTCCTAAAAAGACTATACTATAGATTAACGCAAGATAAAGTATCCAAACTATAATGAAGTAGCTGTCCATCTCGATGGCTTCACATTTTGATAGTTTGGATACTTTTTTTGTTTAGTAAAACACAAACATTTATAAGAAAATGTAGAAACTCCCGACACTCTAAATTGCTATTGCAACTTTTTTGATTTACTATGAACAAGAAGATGGATTAAAGGGGAAGTAACATGGAATTAACAATTTTAGCAACAAGTGATATGCACGGCTATCTCATGCCAACCAACTATACAGAACGAGGGTTGGATTTGCCATTTGGGACAGCAAAAGTTGCCACAAAATTAAATGAAATACGACAAAATGCAGTTGGACCGGTTGTTTTAATTGAGAACGGTGATTTTATACAAGGATCGCCTTTAAGTTATTATGTTCGTAAACATCGACATCAAGGTGCACAAGCCATTACAAAAATTATTAATCATTTAAACTACGATGTCAGTGTATTAGGAAATCATGAATTTAATTATGGAATTGATTACTTACAAGAGGTAATTGCAAGCTATCACCATCCAGTCTTAGCCGCTAATATATTAAATGAAGCGGGTGAACCAGCATTTGGTCAGCCTTATGTAATCCTAGAAAAAGCATCAATCAAAATTGCTATCTTAGGATTGGTAACACAATACATTCCTCATTGGGAACAACCACAAATTGTTGAGAATTTAACCTTTGCAAGCGTGATCGATACAGCCAAAAAATATATTCCACAATTACGCAAAGAAGCAGATGTTGTGATTGTTGCGTATCATGGCGGTTTTGAAAAAAATCTGGAAACCGGTGAACCAACAGAACAATTGACAGGAGAAAATGAAGGCTACGATTTGTTGCAGGAAGTTGCGGGAATTGATGCATTAGTGACCGGCCATCAGCATCGAAAAATAGCCACAAAAATCAACGGTATTCCCGTTATTCAGCCAGGCTTTCAAGGCGCTTTTTTAGGAGAAATTACGTTAAAATTAGATGAAACAAAGACTATTGTGGACAGTAAAGCAAAACTCTATGCAATGGCAAATGAAAAAATAGATGAAGTGATTGCCGATGAATTGGCGGAATTAAACGAAGAAGTCGAAACTTGGTTGGATCAGCCAATGGGACATGTCAAAGGTGATATGCAGATTTGCGATGCCAATCAAGCACGAATTGTGGAGCATCCTTATATTGAATTTATCAATAAAGTACAGATGGATGCCAGCGGAGTAGATATTTCTGGTACAGCATTATTTAATAATGAAGGACGGGGCTTTAATGAAGTAATTACGATGCGTGATATTATTACGAATTATGTTTACCCTAATACACTTGCCGTCTTAGACGTAACAGGCGCAGAGTTAAAAGCAGCCTTAGAACAAAGTGCAGACCATTTTATTTTTAACCATGAGAACATTATCTTTAATCCTAAATATATTGTTCCTAAACCGCAATATTACAATTATGATATGTACGAAGGAATCGACTATGCCATTGATTTGCAACAACCTGTTGGTCAACGAATTGTAACGCTTAACTATCACGAAAAACCAATCCATGCGACGGATCGATTGGAAATTGTATTGAATCAATACCGGGCTGTGGGTGGCGGAAATTATGCAATGTATGGGGCTGAAAAAATTGTTCGTGAAATTAAAATAGATATGGCTGAACTGATTGGGGAATATCTGCGTAAACATCCAATTATTGAAGCGACAGCCAATCATAATTTTAAATTTATTAGTAAAAAACCATGCTGAAGAGGATTTAGCATGGTTTTTTGATGTAGGTGGTTAATGGTTTTTGATACTGTTCTGTTTGCCAAGTGGTTGTATTGAAATAATTCGCCAGTAGATAGCCGATATAAGGTCCTGTAGTTAGTCCCGAAGAACCTAAACCACTCGCTACTACTAGATTATTTTCTAATGGTCCAAAAAACGGAGCGAAATCTGACGTATAGGCACGAGTCCCCACCAAATAGTGTGGTGTTTGGTTCAAGAAGAAGGTGGGGTCTGTTAAAAATTTTTGGGTGCCTGAAACTAATTGTTCGAAAGCTGCTTGGGTTGGCGTCAAATCCCAACCACCCTCATTTTCATGAGTCGCGCCTAATAAAATTTTCCCGTTCATAAAAGGAATTAAGTCAGCCTCGCCATCTAACATTGCAACAGGCCAATGGTGACTTTCTTTATAAGGGGTATCAAATGCTAAGAGCTGTCCCTTTTGAGGACGAATATCCACGTCATAATCCAGATTTTTTAAGAGTGGTTGGACAAATGGTCCCGCCGTGAGCGCAACGGCATCAACTTCAAGATTATGAGTAAGGCTAGTAATTTGCCATGACTCATTTAGTGGGTGAATGGTTGCTTTCTCCCGAATAATTGTCACCCCGTTTGCTTCGGCTTGTTTGGTTGCGTGACTAAGATAGGCACGACCGTCTAAACGTCCACCACCTGAAACGTAAAGTGCAGGAGCGGGTGTTAATAAAGGCAGTTGTTGCTGTGTTTGTTCAGCTGTTAGCAGTTGAATCTCACCAATTTCTGGTGCTTCCTGTTTTCTTTCTTCGGCTAGTTCAGCTAGAGAGAGTAAACTATGTTGTTCACGTAATAATAACGTGCCACAAGTGGAATAGATTGTTTCATCTAAAGTTAAATCTTGAATTAATTTTGGGAAAAATGCTGCACCATCTTTGGCAAGCTGGTACCATTTTTTATTTCGTCTTTTGGATAACCAAGGAGAAATAATGCCCGCACTAGCACCGGTTGCTTGACCGATGCCTTCATCAAATAAAGTGACATCAAATTTGGTTGAATCTAAGTAATTAGCTAGAGTTAATCCAATAATTCCTCCGCCAATAATTGCAATTTTTTTCATGAGTGGCTCCTTTCTTCACTAGTTTTAACACAAAAGCGGTATAATATAAAGTGCTTTGTCAATTAGAAGAAATCGGAAAGGAGTAATGAAAATGACCGATTATTTAGATTTTTTTGCAGATTGGTATCCTGAATTTTTGGGAAATCAATTTTATCCAGTTCGAGCTGCTAAAACATTTACCATGAAAGAGCGTGAAGCATTGCTACACACGTTAACTAAAGAGCAGAGACATTTATTAGAACATCATCGAAAATACCGTATTCGCTCGTTGTTTTTAAAAAATAGTTATATGCAATCAACACAATGGCGTTTTTCGGAATTAAAAATTAATCCTTTTTATCCAGATACGTTTCCTGATGGAACAAAACTAATTTGTAAATGTGGAAGACCTTTAAAATTTCAATTTATTTTGCATTCTACAAAAAAAGCCCAAACAATGGCGTTAGGAATCAATCATTTTGCCGATCATTTGCATATTCCGATTGAAGTTGCCCGAGAAATTCAAAAAGGCGTCAATGAGATTGATATTGCCTTAGACGAACTATTATGGCTAAAAAAGCATCAAGTTCAATTTCCCGAACAAGTTTGGCAACGTTATTGTTATGCAGTTTTTCGTAATAATCAACTGGCAAAACCGATTCAAATGAATCAAAAACTACCGCAACGTGTCTTAGATTTCAGAAAAGCCAAGATGCCCATTTACATTGCTGACTACGAAGCCTTAGAAGCAGAAATACGTCGTGTGAATCAGCAAGCCAAAGGTGATTCCGCCCAGTTTTTAGCAAAAAAAGAGCTGTTTGAAAACTTCTATCAGGATTTTTTAGTTGATTTGCAAACAACGAATATCTACTTGGATAAATTATTTTTAACAAAGAAAAGTCAGTTGTTGTTACCAAACGATACCACTCAATCTAAACTACCACGTGAGTATTACTCAGAACTGTTGCATCAATTACAGCAAATAAACAGAGACGATCCTGAAACTTCTTTTTTAATTTTGCAACAGTTTAATGAACGAACCAACTTATTAATAGAAGAAATCATGCGAGTAGTGGTCAGTGTATATTTAAAATATGGCTTCGAACAATCATTTTTTTTAGGAATTCCTAGAATGCTGCGCAATGGGTTATTGCGAGCGATTCGTTTAGAAAAAGAGGAATATGAACAGCTTTTTACCGAAAAAATGACAGAGCTTCCCGATGTTTTTTTTGAGACGTTAACAATGTTGTTAAAAAGTCCTGAAGTTCATAAACAATCGGAAATAGTAACTAGTTATATTCATAGTATTTTAGGTGAAAATCCAGCCTACGTAACGGGTGAACAGTTATTAGATGGTGCACAGCAGCATTTTTTAGGCACATCATTCACTGAAGCATTTGCGTTGATTGACCCACGATTGCAGAAGCGACTGAAAGATTTTTTCTAGAGGAAACTTGTTTTCAGAATTAGAGATATGATACTATGCAGTTAAAATATGAGAACAAGAAGGTAGAAAAATGGAAAAAAGTATGAAACCTAAAAACAGAGTGTCACTTCCACGCTACCAGCAGATTGCCGTTGAAATTGCCGAACGGGTAGTGGAAGGGCGTTATCAAGTCGGAGAGAAAATTCATGCACGGTCAACTTTAGCCAGTAATTTCAATGTTTCCCCAGAGACTGCACGTAAGGCGATTAATGTTTTAGTAGATTTAGAAATTATGGAAGTTCGTCATGGCAGTGGTGCATATGTTTCGTCAAAAGAAAATGCTCAAAAATTTGTGGAAAAATACCGCAATGTTCAATCGGTCAAAGAAATTCAGCAAGAAATTGCAGATAGTGTGGATCGACAACGACAAGAAATCGCTAATTTTTCTGAATTAATAGACGTATTGGTGAATCAAACGAAACAAGTTCATGACATCTCACCTTTTATTCCATACGAATTAAAAATAACAGAAAAAGCCTTACATTTGGAAAAAAGCATTGTGGAATTAAATATTTGGCAGGTAACAGGCGCAACGGTTGTCGCCATTCAAACAGAAACAGAATTGTTATTGTCGCCTGGACCTTATGCAAAATTGAGTATTGGGAACATTGTTTATTTTGTTGGAAATGAGTTGAGTTTTCAACGAATGCAGAACTTTTTTTATCCAAATGAATAACGAAAACACACAATTCTAAAAAGAGTTGTGTGTTTTTTTTGACAAAGTGACCACACGATGTTACGATAGTATGGTCACTTAGGTGAGGTTTTCAGAAAAAATCATGAAATAAATGAAAAGGAGTGTTTTTGTTTGAGTAAAGTTCGTGTTGAACATCTAACAAAAGTCTTTGGGAAAAAGAGCCAACAAGCATTAGCTATGGTTAAAGAAAATAAAAGTAAAAATGAAATCGTCGAAAAAACGGGGGCAACAGTCGGGGTTTATGACGCAAGTTTTGAAGTGAACGAAGGAGAAATTTTCGTTATCATGGGATTATCTGGTAGTGGTAAATCTACATTAATCCGTTTATTGAATCGCTTAATTGAACCTTCGTCTGGAAATATCTACATTGATGGAGAAGATGTTTCAAAAATGACCAAAGAACAATTGCGTGAAGTACGTCGTCATAAAATTAACATGGTATTCCAAAACTTCGGACTATTTCCGCAACGAACGATTCTAGAAAATACTGAATATGGATTAGAAGTACGTGGCGTGGCAAAAGAAGAACGTCGCCAACGTGCCGAGCAAGCTCTAGATAATTCTGGCTTGCTATCATTTAAAGATCAATATCCAAACCAATTATCTGGTGGGATGCAACAGCGTGTAGGTTTAGCTCGCGCATTAGCTAACGATCCGGAAATTTTATTGATGGATGAGGCTTTTTCTGCACTTGATCCATTAATTCGTCGTGAAATGCAAGATGAATTATTAGAGTTACAACAAAGAGTACAAAAAACGATTATCTTTATTACACATGACTTGAATGAAGCGTTGCGTATTGGTGACCGTATTGCTTTGATGAAAGACGGTCAAATTATGCAAATTGGTACAGGAGAAGAAATTTTAACAAATCCTGCAAATGACTTTGTTCGTGAATTCGTTGAGGATGTAGATCGTTCGAAAGTATTAACTGCAGAAAACATCATGGTACCAGCTTTAACAACGAATATTGAAATTGACGGACCAAATGTTGCACTACAACGTATGCGTAAAGAAGAAGTAAGTATGTTGTTAGCAGTTGACCGTAAACGTCAATTGAAAGGTAGCTTGACAGCAGAATCTGCACGTGAAGCACGTAAAAATGAATTATCACTAAAAGAAGTCATTGATAAAAATGTGCAAAAAGTACACAAAGATACTTTGGTATCAGAAATCTTTAATTTAATTTATGATTCACCAACACCACTAGCAGTAGTGGATGATAATGATCGTTTGATGGGCGTTGTGATTCGAGGAACTGTCATTGGCGCATTAACTGACATTGAATCAAAAGATGAAACCACACACGAAGGAGTAACTACGAATGCTTAATTTTTTACAACAACCGATTCCTGTATCAGATTGGGTAACCAATGCAACTGATTGGCTAACCAATACATTCGCAGGATTATTCTCAGTTTTACAAACGATTGGACAATTTGTCATGGAAGGCATGACGAATGGTTTATTATTAGTACCACCGCTACTAATGTTATTAATTGTTACTGCAGTCGCTTATTTTATCTCAGGAAAAAAATGGGGATTAACTGCATTTACCTTTATTGGTTTATTATTTATTTATAACCAAGGTTTATGGACAGCCTTAATGAATACTGTCACATTGGTTATTATTTCAAGTTTAGTATCAATTATCATAGGTGTTCCATTAGGTATTTTAATGGCGAAAAGTGAAAAAGCTCAAAGTATTATTACACCAGTTCTTGACTTTATGCAAACAATGCCGGGATTTGTTTATTTAATTCCAGCGGTTGCTTTCTTCGGAATTGGGATGGTGCCAGGAGTATTTGCTTCTGTTATTTTCGCATTACCACCAACTGTTCGTATGACTAACTTAGGGATTCGTCAAGTACCAACTGAATTAGTTGAAGCTTCTGATTCATTTGGTGGAACAGGAAAACAAAAATTATTTAAATTAGAATTACCATTAGCTAAAAGCACAATTTTTGCCGGTATTAACCAAACAATCATGCTAGCTTTATCAATGGTTGTTATTGCATCAATGATTGGTGCACCTGGTTTAGGTCAAGGGGTCTTATCGGCTGTTCAACGTTCACAAGTAGGTAGCGGTTTTGTTAACGGTTTGGCATTAGTTGTTTTAGCGATTATTATGGATCGATTTACACAAAATATGAATCGTCCAAAAAGCAATAAAGAACCAAAAACTGCTAAACAAAAGAAAGTCATTACAGGCGCAATTATTGCGGCAATCGTCGTTTTAGTTGGCGGAACAGTCATTAGTTCAATGCTAGGTGATAAAAAAGAAACAGTAAATCTAGCTTATGTTGAATGGGACACAGAAGTTGCTTCAACGACGGTCGTTTCCGAAGTATTGAGAGACATGGGTTATGAAGTGAACATGACACCTTTAGACAATGCAATTATGTGGGAAGCTGTAGCAAATGGTGAAGCAGACGGTATGGTAGCTGCTTGGTTGCCAGGTACACATGGTACGCAATATGAAAAGTTTAAAGATAAAGTTGAAAACTTAGGGCCAAATTTAGAAGGTGGCGCACGTTTAGGTATCGTCGTTCCTTCATATATGGATGTTGATTCGATTGAAGATTTATCTGATCAAGCCAACAAAACCATTGTAGGAATTGAACCTGGTGCAGGAGTTGTTTCTGCTGCTGAAAAAACAGTGGAAGAATATCCAAATTTATCTGATTGGAATCTAATGACTTCTTCTGGTGGTGCGATGACGACAGAACTAGCTAATGCAGTGAAGAATGAAAAAGAAATCGTCATTACTGGTTGGTCTCCACATTGGATGTTTTCTCGTTATGACTTGAAGTATCTGGAAGATCCAAAAGGGACGATGGGTGGCGAAGAAAGTATTCATACAATGGTTCGTCAAGGTCTGAAAGATGATATGCCAGAAGTTTATAATGTTTTGGATAATTTCTCTTGGGAATTAGAAGATATTGAAGGTATGATGCTAGAAATCGAAAATGGTACTGATCCAGTTCAAGCAGCAAGAGACTGGATGGATGCACATGAAGAAATCGTAAATAGCTGGAAACAATAACAATTAAAAAGCTTGTAAGATAACGTAATGTTTTCCTACAAGCTTTTTATTTATAAAAGAAAGGATTGTTACACGTTTATGAAAATGAAAATAGGAAGTATGTTGGTTTTAGCCGGAACAGTATTATTAGCTGGTTGCGGGGCAGAACAAGCAACGAATACAGAAAATATCGAAGAGTTTGTTGATTATACAATTACCGGAGTTGAACCTGGCGCAGGAGTAACTGAAGCAGCACATCATACAATGGATGCTTATGAGAATTTACAGGGGTGGACCTTACAAGAAAGTTCAACCGCTGGAATGTTAGCTTCTTTGCAACAAGCGATTCGGAATGAAGAACCCATTATTATTACAGGTTGGACACCACATTGGATTTTTGAAGAATATGAGTTAAAAATGTTAGAGGATCCACAAGAGACGATGGGTGGCGCAGAGGAAATCCGAACCATTGCTCGCAAAGGATTAAAAGAAGAACAACCAGAAGCCTATCAAATTATTGATAATTTTAATTGGACACTAGAAGATATGCAAGAAGTTGTAAATAATGGGGTAGATCGACCATTTCCAGAAGTAGTAGAAGAGTGGATTACAGCCAATACTGATAAGGTTTCTGAATGGACAAAGGGTACAAAAAAAGTAGAGGGTGAAACACTTGAGTTGGTGTCAACACCTTGGGATACCGAGCGTGCGTCTTCTGAATTAATCAAACAAGTATTAGAAGGTCAAGGCTATACTGTAAAAATGACTGATGTAGAACCAGCTATTATGTTCCAAGCAGTTGCGTCTGGACAAGCCGATTTTAGTGTGGCACCATGGTTGCCATTAACGCACCAGTCATTTTATGAAAAATACAGTGATGACATTGATGATTTAGGTGCAAACTTAGTGGGTACACAAAACGGTTTTGTTGTGCCAAGCTACATGGAGATTGACTCAATCGAAGACTTACAAGCCAAACCATAAAAAAATAAGGCATCCATGCGGTGCCTTATTTTTCTGCAATTTTCTGTGCTTTTTGTGTGTTCGCAAAATGTAATTTTGCATAGTCTGATAAAAGTGATAAGCCACCTTTTTTTAAAAGTTTTGCAGCCACTTGATCGGATTTATTACCAGCACCGGATGGAAGCGTGTAACCCACTTCTTTTGACGCACGCTCTAATTCTTCTAGGAAATGTGCGCGACACAAAATAGAGGCAGCAGCAACTGCTAAGTGGTACTGTTCTCCTTTAGTAATGAAGTATAAATTTTCTGTTATTTGTGTTTTTTCCATTTGTAGATACTTACGATAGTTTTTTTCGCTTGTAAACTGATCAATTAAAATTCCCTCTGGTTTCGTGGGTGCGATTTTTTGAAGTAATAATTGAATCGCTTGATTATGCAAAGCCACTTTCATTCGTACAGCATTGTATTGTGGCTGGATTTGATTATATTTTTCAGGCGTAACAGTCAATAATTGAAAAGGGACAGCTTCTTTAATTTGCGGAGCTAATTGTCGAATTTGGGGGTCAGTTAACATTTTGGAATCCTTGACACCTAATTTTTTTAAGGTTGGCAAGATTGCTGTTTCCGCATACACAGCACAAACAATTAATGGACCAAAGTAACTACCATTGCCCACCTCGTCACTACCAATAATACTTTTTTGTGAGAAATTTTTTGGTAATTCATTGCTACTTGGAGTAGTTGTTGTTTGCCAACGATTTGCTTCTGCTTCAGCATTGCTTCCTTGAAACATCACTTTTCCTGAGATATAGGCAGTAATAGTTGTGCCGTCTTTTTTGGCAACGAAATGCGTATGTGGCACTTGCTTATTTAAGAGGTACGCTTGATAATACTCACGGACATTGGATAATTCATTTTTGGCTAATTTGATGACACTTGTACTCATAAGTTCAGTCCTTCCTGTTTTTTGATTTTAACATACAAAAAAATTATTTTGAACATGGAAAAAAATTCTTGTTTCTTTTATAATTTTAAGAAGTGTGTAAAGAAAAAAATAATATAAAGTGCTATAATAGAAAAGACTTGCAAGAATGAGGGAGCTGAAACATGTGGCGACGCAAAAGAAACGTTATAAAGCTATTATCGATAATCAAAGCTACACAATTATTGGTCCAGAAAGTTCACAGCATATGGATCGAGTCACAAAACTTGTCAATGCGCAACTGAATGAAATAAAAGCTATTTCAACACATATCGATACAGAGCAAGCAGCAATATTGTTGGCAATCAATGCAATTTCTGATCAATTGAAAAAACAAGAACAACTTCTTTTGCTTAAAAAGAAAAATGAAGAACTCCAACAAAAGGCAATCCGCGTTGTCGAATTGGAAAATCGGATTCAACGAATTGAAGCAATCGAAGTCGAAGCCAAAGAAGTTCTTGAACGAACAGGACAGTCAGATAAAAAAATTCGGAATCACGTTGAAGCTCAACAAATTTTGAATGAAGAACGCAAACGAACGATACAGCAAAAAGCCTCACAGGGGTAGCAGAAAGGATACTTGAATGATTGGATTTTTACTCTTTTTAATTCTACTTTTCGCTTTTTATGAAGGTGCTAGAAGAAGAACTACTTTACAATTGGTTTATTTTGGAGGTTTTGTTCTCTCTTATTGGGTTGCAAAACATTTTTACCAACCACTGGGGGAGAAATTGGAATTGTACGTTCCATATTTATCTGTTTCGCCAGACACTAAAATGGTTTTTTATAGCCAAGAACTGTCGTTTGATTTAGATCAAGCCTATTATGCAGGAGTGGCGTTTATTACTTTAATGGTTCTCGGTTGGTTAGTTACAAAACTAATTGGCGTAATCTTAAGAGATTTACGTTTTAGAAATAGTTTATTTGAATATGATTGGGTGGTTGCAGGTGTTTTGAATGTGATGATTGTCTACACATTTATTTTCTTAGTTTTATTCCTGTTAACAACTATTCCATTCGATGCTATCCAACAGTTATTTGAAAAGAGTGGATCAATGAGGTTTATCATTGAAAAATCTCCATTCCTATCAAAACCATTCTATCAACTATGGATCACAGATATTATTCGCTAAAAAAGTAGAGCAGCTGTGTTGTTAATCAACCCTGCTCTCTTTTATTGGCAACAAAATGAATGAAGAAATGTAGGTGAATAATGAATGAATAAACGGATTTTAGAAACACTAGAGTTCAATCAAGTAAAACAACAGATTTCGCAATATTTAGTGACTGCCCAAGGACAAGAAGAATTGCGTGATTTATTGCCCGTAACAGATATACAAGTCATTACTGCTTGGTTAGAAGAAACAGAAGATGGGATTAAAGCGCAACGTCTGCGTGGCGGAATCCCTGTACCTAAAATTGAAAATATTCGTCCCCATATGAAACGAATTGAGATTGGGGCGGATTTGAATGGTATCGAATTAGCACAAGTCTCACGAGTTTTATCAACAACGAATGAAGTCAAACGTTTTTTAGAAGATTTACGTGATAGCGAAATTGAATTTCAACGTTTGTACGATTGGGAAGAACAGCTGACGACGTTACCTGAATTAAGTCGTCGATTAAAAACCGCAATTGATGAAGATGGACGTGTGACTGACGATGCTTCATCCGAATTACGAATCATTCGTGGCAATATTCGTCGTAGTGAACAAACGATTCGAGAGAGTCTTGATAATATTGTCCGTGGAAGTAATGCTCGTTATTTAAGTGACGCGATTGTTACTATGCGTAATGAACGTTATGTAATTCCTGTAAAACAAGAATATCGTGGGATTTTTGGAGGTGTTGTTCATGATCAAAGTGCTTCAGGACAAACCTTATTTATTGAACCTCGTCAAATTGTCGAATTAAATAATCGATTGCGTCAGCACCAAATTGCAGAGCGTAATGAAATTTCTCGTATTTTATCTGAATTGTCTGCGGAATTAGTTCCGTATCGTAAAGATATTCTTCATAATGCGTATGTTATTGGAAAATTTGATTTTATGAACGGAAAAGCACGCTTTGCAAAAGAACTAAAAGCTGTTGTTCCAGCGATTAGTGAAGAAAATCATGTCTTCTTTAAACAAGCGCGTCATCCATTAATCGATCAAGAAAAAGTCGTAGCAAATGATATTTTGATTGGAGACGAGTATCAAGCAGTGGTAATCACCGGTCCGAATACAGGTGGTAAAACAATTACTTTAAAAACACTAGGTTTACTACAATTAATGGGGCAATCTGGTTTGCCTATTCCTGTTGATGAAGAAAGTCAAATGGGAATTTTTAAAGAAATTTTTGCCGATATTGGCGATGAACAATCAATTGAGCAGAGTTTGTCTACATTCTCTTCACATATGACCAATATCGTTGCGATTTTAGATAAGGTAGATAGTGACAGCTTAGTTTTGTTTGATGAATTAGGTGCGGGGACTGACCCTCAAGAAGGGGCAGCTTTAGCCATTGCAATTTTAGATGAAATTGGAGCAAAGTCTGCTTATGTCATGGCAACAACGCATTATCCTGAATTAAAAGTCTATGGTTATAACCGATCTAAAACAGTGAACGCTTCAATGGAATTTGATGTGGATACGTTAAGTCCAACTTATCGTTTACTAATCGGTGTTCCAGGCCGTAGTAATGCCTTTGAGATTTCAAAACGACTTGGCTTGACAGGTCACATTATTGATGCGGCCAAACAAATTATGGACGGCGAAAGTCAAGATTTGAACGACATGATTGCCGACTTAGAAAATCGTCGTAAAATGGCCGAAACAGAATATTTGGAAGTTCGTCAATATGTTGATGAAGCCCAACGCTTGCATAAAGAATTACAGGATGCGTATGGTTATTTCTTTGAAGAACGTGAAAAAGAACTAGCGAAAGCGCGTCAAAAAGCCAATCAAATTGTAGAAGAAGCGAAAGAAGAATCCGAGAAAATTATCTCAGATATTCGTAAGATGCAATTAACAGGTGGACAAGCTCGCGTAAAAGAACATGAGTTAATTGATGCTAAAACACGTCTTTCCGATTTACATCAAGAAGAAAACCATTTGAAGAAAAACAAAGTCTTGAAAAAAGCCAAACAAGCGAAAAAGTTAAAAGCAGGCGATGAAGTTCTAGTAACTTCTTATGGACAACGTGGTGAATTGATTAAGCAAACCTCAAATGGACAATGGGAAGTTCAACTAGGCATTCTAAAAATGAAAGTTGATGAAGCAGATATTCAACCTGTTGCCCCTGTAAAAGAACCGGTTCAACGAATTGTGAATACTGTTCGTTCAGCAGATAGTTCTCATGTCTCCAATCAATTAGATTTACGTGGCAAACGTTACGAAGAAGCGTTAAATGAAGTCGACCAATATTTAGATGCCGCAATTTTAGCTGGTTATCCCCAAGTAACAGTCGTTCATGGAAAGGGAACCGGTGCTTTACGCCAAGGAATCATTGAGTATCTAAAAAATCATCGCAGTGTAAAAAGTTATGAATTTGCTCCAGCAAACCAAGGTGGTAATGGAGCAACAATCGTGAAATTTAAATAACTTATCAAGAGTAAGCAAGATAGTTTTCAAGTGTAAATGAAGATGCTATACTTTTGATATTGAATATTGGAGGTTACAAAAATGGCAAAAAATATTACAGATGCAACATTCGCTGAAGAAACAGATAAAGGTTTAGTATTAATTGACTTTTGGGCAACTTGGTGTGGACCTTGCCGTATGCAAGCACCAATTTTAGAACAATTAGCTGAAAATTATGATGAAGATGAATTCAAAATCGTAAAAATGGATGTTGATGAAAACCCAGAAACACCTGCATCATTTGGTGTAATGAGCATTCCAACATTAATCTTGAAAAAAGACGGCCAAGTCGTTGATAAAGCAATCGGTGTCCAAACAAAAGAACAAATCGAAGCAATGATTGCACCACACATGTAAGAAAGAGAACCTGAGATGTATGACACATCTCAGGTTTTTTACTGCGAATCACTATGATTCGCCGACTGGAAGGAGAGCGAGAATAGCTGATGAGCAGTACTAGTCGAACGAAGCGAGAGTAGTTACCCGTAAGGAATCACTATGATTCGCCGACTGAAAGGAGAGCGAGAATAGCTATTATTTTACTCTATCACAGCAAGCGTTAAACAAATTTACATAAAACTAAAACACTACGAACGGATGTTCCGATGTGCTATAATAATACAGAAAGAACGGAGGATGTCGTTTGCATGAATGAGCAAATTAAAAATAAATTAGCCTTATTACCTGATCAACCTGGATGTTATTTGATGAAAGATAAAAATGGCACGATTATTTATGTCGGAAAAGCGAAAATTTTAAAAAATCGTGTCCGTTCTTATTTTACCGGAAGTCATGATACCAAGACGGAGCGTTTAGTCAGTGAAATTGAAGATTTTGAATATATTGTAACGGAATCTAACATTGAAGCATTGTTGTTGGAGATTAATCTAATTAAGAAAAATGATCCTAAATACAATATCATGTTAAAAGATGATAAAACGTATCCGTTTATTAAAATTACGAACGAAGCTTATCCACGACTGTTAATTACTCGTAAAGTTTTAAAAGATAAAGCACTTTATTTTGGCCCGTATCCTGATGTGCGTGCGGCAAATGAAACGAAAAAATTATTAGATCGGTTATTTCCCTTACGCAAATGTAAAGTATTGCCGAAAGAAGTTTGCTTATATTATCATATGGGACAATGTTTGGCACCGTGTGTCTTTGATGTACCTAAAGAAACTTACACAGAGATGGTGAAAGAAATCAAGCAGTTTTTAAGTGGCGGCCATAGTCAGATTCAAGCTGATTTAGAAGCTAAAATGAATGATGCTGCAATGAATATGGAATTTGAAAAAGCTGCGGAATACCGTGATCAAATTCGAGCGATTGAAACTGTTATGACTCGCCAAAAAATGACTCAAACAGATTTGATGGACCGAGATGTGTTTGGTTATTCAGTAGATAAAGGCTGGATGTGTGTACAGGTATTTTTTGTACGCCAAGGAAAGTTAATTGAACGCGATGTGTCTATTTTCCCTTTTTATAATGAAGCAAGCGAAGATTTTCTAACGTATATTGGTCAATTTTACCAAGAAAATGAACATATTATTCCCAAAGAAGTCTTGATTCCGGATGACATTGATCAAGAAAGTGTGCAAGCACTACTGGAAACAAAAATTTTACAGCCCAAACGTGGCGAAAAGAAGAAACTCGTCGAATTAGCGAGCAAAAATGCCAAGGTTGCTTTATCTGAGAAATTTGATTTAATCCAACGCAAGGAAGAACGAACGATTGGTGCTGTTGAGAAATTGGGCAATGTCATGGGCATTCCGACGCCAACACGGATTGAAGCATTTGATAACTCAAATATTATGGGAACGGATCCGGTTTCGGCAATGGTTGTTTTTATTGATGGGAAACCTGCTAAAAATGAATATCGTAAATATAAAATTAAAACGGTCAAAGGTCCCGATGATTATGCGTCCATGCGTGAAGTGATTTATCGCCGATATGCTCGTGTTTTAAAAGAAAATCTGCCATTCCCCGATTTGATTATCATTGATGGTGGCAAAGGACAAGTAGATGTTGCGAGAGATGTGTTAGAAAATCAATTAGGTTTAGATATTCCAATTGCTGGTTTAGCCAAGAATGATAAACACAAAACGAGTGAAATGTTATTTGGTTCCGAATTAGCAGTGGTGCCTTTAGAACGTAATTCAGCGGAATTCTTTTTACTTCAGCGGATTCAAGATGAAGTGCATCGGTTTGCAATTACTTTCCATCGCCAACTACGTAGCAAAAATAGTTTTTCATCTCGTTTAGACGGAATTGAGGGCTTAGGACCTAAACGAAAGAAAATGTTATTAAAAGAATTTAAATCTCTGAAAAAAATTCAAGAAGCAACAATAGAAGAGCTACGAGCACATGGATTACCAGAAAAAGTTGCTCAAAATGTCTATCATGAATTACATCAAGAAGAAAGCTAGCTTTTGAAGCTGGCTTTTTTTTTTCTTGGCAAAAATTCAGAAAATTAAAACATTTCCTTGAAAAAGTTGTTGAAAATGAACTATAATACGAGGAAGGAAAATGAATAATTATAAAAATATTCATTAATTAGGAGGTTTACCTATGAGAAAAAAGGTAATTGGTTTAATAGGTATGTTAGTGGTTTTTCTACCTATGTTATGGAGTGTAGATGTTTTTGCACAGACAGATGATTCATTACAAAAAGTCTTAGATCGTGGGACATTAATAGTAGGAACATCAGCAGATAATCCACCCAAAGAATACATTCGTATGAACAATGGGAAAGAAGAGATTGTTGGATTTGATATTGATATTGCTAAGAAAATTGCTGAAGAATTAGGTGTAGAATTAGAAATTACCAATATGAAATTTGATGGATTGGTACCAAGTGTTCAAGCGGGTGAATTTGATATGGCCTTAGCTGGATTTAATCCGACACCTGAACGAAAAGAAGTTATTAGTTTTTCAGATAGTTATCATAATTTGCCTTTTGTTATTTTGACAACTAAAGATAAGGAAGAGCAGTTTACGTCACTTGACTCACTAACAGGCAAAGAAGTAGCGGCTCAAAAAGGTTCAACACAAGAAACAATTTTACATGACTACATTGGTCATGCACATCCAGTTTCTTTAGGGAAGTTGCCTGAAGTAATTGCCGAAATCAATGCTGGAACGGTTGATGCGGGCGTTGTGGGTTACTTAGCTGCACGAAATTATTTGGATATTTATCCGAATCTTGTGATTGCTGATATTGAAATTGAGGTACCAGAAGAAAAAACAGCACAATCAATTGCTTTTCCAAAAGAAAGTCAAACATTGATTACGGAAGTCAATCGAATTATTGCTGATATGCAAGAAGAAGGCTTGATTGAAGAACTTCTCGAAAAAAATATTGAAGAAGCCAAAGCAGGCGATATCGATTCACGGAGTACCTTGCAAATTTATGGCCCACTTTTCTTAAAAGGTGCGTTGACCACAATAGGTGTAGCTTTTGTCTGTGTGATTGCAGGAACATTATTAGGAATATTGGTGGCATTATTACGTCTATCAACGAATAAGATTATCAGTAGTATTGCTTATTTTTATATTCAAGTCCTACGAGGCACACCAGCCTTGCTACAAGTCTTTATCTTTTATTTTGGTCTATCTACGTTACTGAAAATCCCAGCGATTCATATTTGGGATATTAATATTGCTCGATTGATTCCAGGATGTATTGCATTATCCATTAATTCAAGTGCGTATGTTGCTGAGATTATTCGTTCAGGAATCAATGCAGTGGATAGTGGACAAATGGAAGCCGGCTATTCACTTGGCTTAGATCGCCGAACAACAATGAAAGAAATCATTTTGCCGCAAGCAATCCGTAACATTCTACCCGCTTTAGGAAATGAATTTGTATCGATGATTAAAGAGACTTCACTTCTATCAGTAATTGCCGTATCCGAATTAATGTTTGTTGCCGATACCGTTAAAGCAGCAACTTATCGTACAATGGAATCATTATTGATTGCAGCCGTTATTTACTTCATTATTACATGGAGTGTTTCTTGGTTAGTCTCACGATTTGAAAAAAGACTAGCCCGTTCATCAAAAATTTAGAAGGAGATGAAAGAAATGACAGAGTTGATTAAAGTAGTTGATTTGCATAAAGCATTTGGTGATAACCAAGTATTAAATGGAATTGATACAACCATCCAAAAAGGAGAAGTTGTTGTAGTCATCGGTCCTTCTGGTTCAGGAAAGAGTACCTTTTTACGTTGTTTAAATTTATTAGAAGTGCCGACAAAAGGGTCGATTATTTTTGAAAATCAAGAATTAACTGATCCAAAAATTGATATTTTTAAAGTTCGCGAAAAATTAGGAATGGTTTTCCAATCCTTCAATTTATTTCCTCATAAAACAGTAATGGAAAATATTTGTTTAGCACCGGTAAAAGTTGGCTTGCGAACACCTGACCAAGCAAAAGAAAATGGGATGCGTTTATTGAATCAAGTGGGTCTAGCTGAAAAAGCTGATGCGTATCCTAATTCATTATCTGGTGGACAAAAACAACGGATTGCGATTGCTCGAGCACTTGCAATGGATCCAGATGTGATGTTGTTTGATGAACCTACTTCTGCCTTAGACCCTGAAATGGTTGGCGAAGTATTAAATGTTATGAAAGATTTAGCTAAAGCTGGAATGACAATGGTAATTGTGACGCATGAAATGGGATTTGCCAAAGAAGTGGGCGACCGCGTATTATTTATGGATGGCGGGAAAATTGTTGAAGAAGGAACACCAGAAGCATTATTCGATCAACCATCTCATCCAAGAACCATTGATTTCTTGAGTAAAGTATTACATTAATTAAAGATTGGAAGTAATAAAACATGTATATTAAACCATTTGGCGTTGAACGCTGGTTAAACATTTATGAAACGGAAGTGGATTATAATTTAACAAGTACATCGATTATGCCATTTTCGTTACAAGAATTAATTCAACTAACTGGTGAAGATGAACAAAAAATAAAAGAAGATATTTTCTCACGTAAATTAAATTATGGTGTTATTGAAGGTCATCCCGATTATCGTGCTGGAATTGCACAACTTTATGATACTATCTCTCAAGAGCAAGTTATCTCAACACATGGTGGAGTGGGAGCTTCGCATTTGACGATGGTGACGGTGATTGAACCTGGTGATCATGTAGTAGCAATTTTACCTGCGTACCAACAAATCTATTCTGTTCCCGAATCAATTGGTGCAAAAGTGGATTATCTGTTTTTAGAAGCGACCCCGACAGGATATACCATCGATTTGGATAAATTAGCTGCATTAACGACTGATCAGACCAAAGCAATTGTGTTTAATAATCCTAATAATCCTACAGGCGATGTGGTGAGTGACGAACATTTACAACAAATGGTAACCATTGCCCGTCAACATGATGCGTATCTGATTTGTGATGAAGCCTATCGTGGGCTAACTCACAATGTTGGTTTTTCGGCATCAGTGGCTGATTTATACGAAAAAGGAATAAGTTTGGGAAGCATGTCGAAAGCCTTTGCCTTAGCTGGTTTGCGTTTAGGTTGGATTGCTTCTCAAGATCAGTCATTTATGGAAGCTGTTCACATTCATCGTGATTACACGATGATTAGTAATGGTGGAATTGATGAATACATTGCGGCACTAGCGTTAAAACATAAAGATGTGGTACATCAACGAAATATGGCGATTACAACTGCGCGTGCTGAAATGTTTACAAAATGGATTGATAGTGAGCCTAAATTATCATGTACACCATTTAAAGGTGGTACGGTGGCATTGCCTTCATACGAAAGTTCACTGAATTCTGAAGAGTTTTGCCGTCGAGTGATTGAAGAGCAAAGTGTTTTATTAATGCCCGGTTTTGTTTTTGATTTAGAAAAATGTTTTCGTATGGGTTATGCCAGAGAACCAGAAGAGCGTATGATTGCTGGTTTGGAACGTTTATCTGATTTTCTTGCAAAATTAGATAAATAAAGGAGAATTATTGTGAGTAAAATTCGTGTATTAAGTCAACAAATGGTGCAACAAGTGTTGTCACCAAAACAAACTATTGCGACAGTTGAAAAAGTATATCGTAGTAAAGCTTTGGAAAACAGCACTCTATGGCCGATGATTTTTTATGAATTTGAACCAGGTGTCGCTGACATGGATATCAAATCGGGTTACATGAAAGAATTAGCCATTTACGGCTTGAAATTAGTTTCTTGGTATGGTGAAAATCCGAAGAAAAATCTACCTGCTTTATACGGAACCACAATGCTATTTGATAGCGAAACAGGACAACCGATTGGCTTAGTGGATGCAGGATATATTACAGGTGTCCGTACAGGTGCTGCGGGGGCCATTGGTAGTAAATGGTTAGCCAGAGAAGACGCAACGACTTTGTTAATGGCTGGCACAGGACACTTGGCATTGTTTGAAATTCTTAGTCATATGATTGCAGTCCCTCGAATTCAAAAAGTGATTATAAGTAGTCCACGTGATTCAGATTCAGCAGAAAATTTTGCGACAACTTGTCGCAAGCAGCTGTTGAATTTAGTTGAGTCGAGTCCCTTGATTGACGAGCTACCTGAAATAATTGAGCATATTCAAACAATTGAGATTGTGGCGTTGCCATTAAAAGAGGCTGTGCCAATCAGTGAGATTATTGTGACTGCGACACCTGCTAAAGAGCCTTTTATCAAAAAAGAATGGCTTCAACCAGGGACCCACATTAGCTGTATGGGAGCTGACATGGGTGGCAAGCAAGAAATTGAAACGGCTATTATAGAATCAGCTCGGATTTTTGTCGATGACTTGAATCAATCGATGACGGTTGGGGAATTAGAAATACCTATTCAAAGTGGCAAAGTGCAACCTGAACAACTAACCGAAATTGGGCATTTATTGTTAGGACAAGTAGCTGGGCGGCAATCAGCCGAAGAAATTACAGTTTTTGATTCAACAGGAATTGCTTTACAAGACTTAGCAGTGACAAAACAAATTTTAGACACTGCAGCAGAAAAAAATATCGGACAAGTCGTCGAATTATAAACCAAAGCTAGCAATCTTTTGAAAGATTGCTAGTTTTTTTGGTATTTTTCCTCATGTTAGTTGTCAATTGACAAAAAATATATCACTTGCTACTATATCATTAAGTGATATATCGGATGATGATATAGGTGAGGTGATTAAGATGGATGAAACATTAACAGATTCCACCTATTTAATTTTATTAGCTTTATTAAAACCGCAACATGGTTATGCCATTATGAAGGAAATAACTGTTTTAACAGAAGGAAAAGTTGAGATTGGACCTGCAAGTATGTATACCATCTTAAAAAAACTAGTCAAAAGTGAATGGATTCGATTAGAAGAAAGCTCGGATCGTAAAAAGATTTATCATATCACACCAAAAGGAATTGATGTGTTAAAAAAAGAAGTCCAACGACGAAAAATATTTTATCAAGCAGGTGCAAAAATGTTGGAACAATTTGATTAGTGTTGGGAGGGGATTGACGTTGAAGCAGAAATATTTATATAGCTTAGGTGTTAGCTTTTATGCAGAAAAAGAAATGTTAAGGCTGGCTAAGCAAGCACGTAAAGGATGGCAATTTGTCAAAATGAACCAATTAGGATTTTTGGTTTTTGAAAAAGCACCCATTCAAGAGAAACAATTTGCGATTGATTTTTATACAGGAAATCAAACACAAGAAGAAATAGATGAGTATTTAGAAATGTATGAAGCCAGTGGTTGGACCTATTTAAGCAATTATCACAAAAGATATTTCTATTTTATGGCTGACCCAGACACGCCTAATATTTTTTCGGACAAAGCAAGTTATGCAGAACGTCTAGAAGTAGAGCAAAAATGGCTGTTTAAAAATTCATTTAAAACAACTATCGTAGGGGTTATTATCTTAGCGTTAGTAACTATTTTGTTATCTTACCAACTTGTAGAAAAGAATTTTTTTAGCGGTCTTTTTATCGGAGCTGGAATAGGATTATTTTTCTTTCCACTTATTTATTTTATCGGAGGACGTTTAATGCGTTGGCGATATAAAGATCGTTCAGAATTTTTTAGCAATCCCGAAGCATTTGCTAAGAAGCAGCGTTTTTGGTTAGATACATTATTTAACTTATTATTAGGTGCGATTCTTGGTGGATTAATCGGTTTTATTTTTGGGTATTTTTTCTGAGAGAACTAGAGGAGGAGTTAATATGTTAGAAGCAAAGCATTTAGTCAAAAAATTTGGCGAATACAAGGCAGTCGATGATTTGTCGTTTCAAATTCAAGATGGCGAAATTATGGGATTAATCGGACAAAATGGCGCGGGAAAAACGACGACTTTTCGTTTGATTTTAGACTTTTTACGAGCAGATCGTGGGGAAGTCTTATGGAATGGGCAACCATTAAGTGCCAAAGATTACAATGTAATTGGTTATTTACCAGAAGAACGCGGATTATATCCGAAAGTTTCGATTCAAGATCAATTAATTTATTTTGCTAAATTAAGAGGAAAAACTAAAAAAGAAATTGAACCTAAAATTGATGAATGGATGGATAAATTTCAAGTAAAGGGAAAAAAGACGGATAAAATTAAATCTTTGTCGAAAGGAAATCAGCAAAAAGTGCAATTGATTTCTACCTTAATTCATGAACCTAAATTAGTCATTTTAGATGAACCGTTTAGTGGCTTGGATCCAGTAAATGCGGAACTTTTAAAAGACGGTATTATCGAATTAAAATCAAAGGGCTCATGCGTTATTTTTTCAAGTCATAATATGGATAATGTGGAAAAAATATGTGATCATTTGATTATGTTACGTAATGGTGCGATGGTTTTAAACGGGAAAGTTCATGAAATACGTGAATCATTTGGACGAACCAAAGTTTTTTTGGAATCTAGTCTAAACAAAGAGTCTATTGAACAAATGAAGGATATTCAACAAGTTAAAACACGTGAAGATGGCTCGTTGGAGATTACTTTAAGCAACCCTGAAGCTGGTAAAGAATTATTCAATCTAGCAACCGCAGATGGTTATATTCCAATGTTTAATCAACAACCACCGACGCTAGAAGAAATCTTTAAATTGAAAGCAGGTGACATCAATGAATAAATTTTGGGTGATTGCAAGCGATGTTTACAAAAAGAATGTAAAATCAGTCTCATTTTTTATTATGTTACTGGTACCATTTATTATTGGCGGATTGGCTTATGCAGGTGGGCAATTTGCTAGTCGTGCAAGCGATGTTGATAAAATTGCGATAGTTTCTGATCAACAAGAGTTAGCTGAAGCGATGGCTCAAACAGCAAACGAGGCGTATAAGTTTGTGGTTTTAGATTCCCAAGCAGATGCGGAAAAACAAATGAGTGAAGAAAAAATCGATGCCTTTCTTGTATTACATGCAACAGATACTACGGTTAAGGGAGAGTTGTTCAGTGAATCCAGTTTAGGACAAGCAACTGAATTAACCTTACAACAAATTTTATCTAGTATTCAAGGCTCTGCTCGCGCACAACAATTAGGTTTAACCACTGAACAAGTAGCAAGTCTTAATCAACCAGCCGAATTTACGAAGCAAAAAGTAAACTTTGACGACAATGGTAAAATGATGATTGGGGAAGACAATAGTGCCGTCCAATACATTATTAGTTTTGGTGGGACGATTCTTTTATTTGTTTTTATCATGACCTATGCGGGAATTATTGCTCAAGAGATTGCTTCTGAAAAAGGCACTCGTATCATGGAGGTAATCTTATCAAGTACACGCGCACAAACACATTTTTATGGTAAATTATTTGGAATTTTATTAGTTGCCTTAACACAAATGGTGGTTTATGCAGTAGCTTTTGCCATTAGTTATAATTGGGTAAAAGATATGGAAGTGGTAAAAACATTCTTAGCCAACATTTCATTGCAAGCTATTTTAGGCAACTTTTTAATCTTTACATTAATTTTTGTTTTATTAGGTATTTTCATTTATGCTGTTTTAGCAGCTCTATGTGGCTCATTAGTCAATAAAGCAGAAGATACCTCGAAAGTTATTTTACCAGTTACGTATCTATCATTAGGTGGTTATATGCTTGGAATCATGTTGGGCGCAATGGATCCTAATAATATTGTGATTCGTGTGACCTCATACATTCCGTTCTTATCGTCTTACATTATGCCAATTCGCTTGGCAAATGAGACAGTTGGTATTGGCAGTGCGTTAATTTCGGTAGCAATTTTAATCGTTGCAACGATTGCGTTAACACTTGGTTGTGCCAAAATGTATAAATCAAATGTATTAGTTTATAATGATAACGGTATTCTAGCGACATTGAAACAATCATTCCGTTTAATGAAAAGTCAAAATTAATTGAAAAAGAAGCGATAAACACAAGATGGAACTACCCGAACTTTTATAGTTCGGATAGTTTATTAGGAAAGAGGCTTGAATCACAGCCTCTTTTTTGTTCGTCTAAATTTCGTTTTTTCGGTACAATAAAGCTAATGAGAAAACTAGGAGGAATGTATTGTGAAAAAAGCCTTACTTTATGGGAGTCTAATTGGTGCTGGTATTGGATTTTATGCGTTATTCCGCAATCGACCAGAAACCATTGCTATTGAAGAGGAGCTCCCGTTTGATGAACAAGGACTACTTAAAACGACGACAGAAGATATTTTTTTGGTCGCATCAGATGGTCTACCATTAGCATTAAGTGTCGTGCGCCCAGCTTATCGTCCAGTAAAAGCTGTTGTTCAAATAATTCATGGTATTTTGGAGCATCGGAAACGTTATTTAGATTTTGCCCATCATTTAGCAGAAAATGGGTATGCCGTAGTCATCAGTGACAACCGTGGCCATGGTCAATCAATTAACGAGCAGTTTGTTTTAGGATATATGCCTAGTACAGATCGGATGGTTGAGGACCAAGCCAATATTACAACATTTATTAAACAGCGATTTGCAAATAAACCAGTCTATTTATATGGTCATTCGTTTGGTTCAATGGTAGCTCGCGTCTATTTACAAGAACATGATGCCGAAATTGATAAATTACTATTAACTGGAACCGTACAATACGAAAAAAATGTAAAATTAGCATGTGTAATTGCTGAAATAGCTAATAAAGTAGCTGGCGAGCATAGTTTTTCATGGATTTTGAAGAAATTATCTGATTTTGGCTCAGACGACAAAACCTGGTTAACCTCTAATGAGGAGCATGTAGAAAAAGCGATGAATGATCCTTGGATGATTCCAGGATATGACAATCGAGGGGTAGCGACTATTTGGCAAACAAACCGTGAACTAAAAAGACAAGTTAAATTTGCCTGTCAGCATCCAGAATTACCAATTTTAAGTATTACTGGTGCGGAAGATTGGGATATTACAGGTGGTGAACAAGGTTTACTTGATACAGAAAATACATTAAGACAAATCGGTTATCGTAATATTGATATTATCGATTTACCACAAATGAAACATGAAGTTCTCAATGAAATCGAAAATAAACTAGTGTATCAATTAATTGTAGATTTCTTTGAAGGGAGTTTAAAATGAATATTCATTTAATTAGTAAGCGTGAAGCGCAACTTACGTGTTTAGTTGCTGTTTGGGAATCGGCAGTCCGAGCGACACATTTATTTTTGACAGAAGCTGATATTAAAGAATTAGTGCCCGAAGTGAAACAAGGATTGCTAGCAATTGATACGTTGCTTGGCGTGTATGAAGAACAACAACTTGTTGGTTTTTTAGGAATTCAAAATGAAAAAATCGAAATGTTATTTATTGATAATGACTATCGTGGTAAAGGTTATGGTAAAAAATTAATAGAAGCAGCTTTAGAGAACTACGTGATTCATTGGGTGGATGTGAATGAACAAAACCCAGAAGCACTTGGCTTTTATCAACATATGGGGTTTGATATAATGCAACGCTCAGACATGGATGAGCAAGGACGTCCGTTTCCCATTTTACATTTAAAAAAAGCGTAGTAAGTCTATCTAACCGTAACTAACTGAACTATAAACGAGTGTTCTATGATTCAATAGAATGAATGTCACTCACTATAGTTCAGTTGTTTGTATTTATTTCACAGATAGTTCCTCTCTAAATTTTCTTAAGTTTTTTGCTTTTCAATTTTTGATATGACATAATTAATGGAAAAGAAAGTGGGGAAAACGAATGACATCAAAGAAAATAGCAATGATTGTCGGGACCATTGTTGCCATTGGCGCACTTGGTGGAGGGACTTATTGGTATTTCCAAGGAACAAAAGAACGAGAAGTTAAACAACTAGCCGATAACTACGTTGAAGCGTTAGAAAAGGGTTCTTATGAAAAAATGGTCGAGAGTTTCAATTCAACTTCTATTAAAAACAGTGGCTACACAAAAGAAGAAGTACTCGATAAATATCAACTTATTTTTTCTGCATTACATACGGATAACGCCAAAGTTTCTGATGTGAAAATTAAAAAAAATAAAGAAGAATATACGATCTCTTATACAGTGTCTTTTGATACTTTATTAGGTAAGTTAGAAGATGTTGCATACCAAACAACGGTAGAATTTGTGGATAATCAACCTGTCATCGATTGGGCACCTAGTCTGATTTTCCCACAAATGGAAGGAAAAGATAAAATTAATATCCAAGAGGATCCTGCAGAACGAGGAGAAATTGTGGATCGCAATGGTGAAAAGTTAGCAACGAATCGTGACTATCAACAATTAGGTTTAAACCCTAGTAAGCTAGGAGACGGAGAAGAAAAAGAACAACGTTTGCAGGCAATTAGTGAAGCATTTTCAGTTTCCGTCGATCAATTAAAAGAACGTTTATCGCCAGAATGGGCAACGGGAGATGTATTTGTCCCTGTGAAAATTTTATATGGCAATGAAGAAAGTAATCCGTTAAAAGATTTGCCAGAAGGAGCGGTCATTGGTCACGTCAATAAGCGTTATTATCCGTTAAAAGAGGCCGCGGCTCATTTAATTGGTTATGTGAGCCAAGTCACGCAAGAAGATATCGAAAAAGACGCAACTTTAGATGAAACAGCTGTGATTGGAAAAGCTGGTCTAGAAGCAACTTTTGATAAACAACTACGTGGCGAATCAGGTGGACAAATTGAAATTTTGACGGAAGAAGGCGAAGTAAAAGCGGTTTTATTAGAAAAAGAACGTAAAAATGCTGACCCCTTAAAATTGACTCTAGATGCTAAAGTTCAAGAAACAGCCTTTAAAAATCTAGACAATGCACCTGGTTCTACAGTAATCATGCAACCACAAACCGGTGATTTATTAGCGACAGTTAGCTCACCTTCTTACGATCCCAATAAAATGATGTTGGGAATGACTCAAAAAGAATACGATGCATATGCGAACGATGAAAAATTACCGTTCATGACTCGTTTTACGAACCGTTATGCACCTGGTTCCACATTTAAAGTCATTACGGGAGCAATTGGGCTAGATGAAGGCATTATTAAACCAGAAGAAGAATTAGCGATTTCAGGATTAAAATGGCAAAAAGATCAAAGTTGGGGTTCGTATGAAGTGACTCGCGTCAAAGAAGCTTCGCCAATTAATTTGGAGAAAGCGCTCGTTTATTCCGATAATATCTATTTCGCACAAAAAACTCTAGAGCTGGGTGAAGATAAATTCAGAGAAGGCTTGTCTCGTTTTATTTTTGATGAAGAGTTGGATTTGCCTTTCTATATGGAACCAGCGTCTCTTTCTAATGAAAAATCTTTTTCAACGGATATTCTGTTAGCTGATACAGGGTATGGTCAAGGAGAACTACTCATTTCGCCTATCCAGCAAGCAGCGATGTATAGTGTTTTTATGAATGATGGCCAATTAACTTATCCACGCTTAATGGATTATCAAAAGACGGAGGTCAAAGAAAACGTGATTTCCAAAGAAGCTGCAACAACCATCTTAGCTGATTTGGTGCACAGCGTTTCGGATGAAGAAGGCTATGTCCATCAATTTTATAATCCTGATTTTGTGTTAGCTGCAAAAACAGGAACGGCAGAAATCAAAGAAAAACAAGATACAACTGGCATTGAAAATAGTTTCTTGTTATATTTTGATACTGAAAACAAACAATTTATGGGAATTACGATGGTGGAAGATTCTCGAGAAAATGGGACCGCTATTGAGCATAGCGACGATTTAGTGAAGTATTTAGAACAAGAGGAATAATGGAAAAATATCTAATAACTTTTGTAGAAACAAATAGATCTAGAACAATCGGATCCTTCGAAGTTTTGTATCATTAAAAAGACTGTGATATCAGTACATTGAACAACTATCCAAACAATCTAGTGAGGCGTGCTACAATCTAGCAGCCCACTGTCTGACGGATTCGTTTTAATGTTTACTGATGTCACAGTCTTTTTATAATTCTTTAACAAAATAAGTGAATAATTGTTGTTCAGTTGCAAAAGCATTTCGAGTTAATTCTGGATGCCATTGAATAGCTAAAATTGGTAAATCGTTGGCCTCAATTCCTTCGATAATACCATCTGGTGCTTGAGCAATTACTGTAAAATTAGGGGCAACATTTTTGATAGTTTGATGATGATAGGAATTAACCGAATAATCTTCAGGTAAAAAAGTTGCCAAGCGACTATTCGCTTTAATTCGAACAAGATGCGTTTGCTTCGTCATTTCAGATTCTTGGACGTGTTTAATAGATGTGGGACCAAATAAAGAAATATCTTGGTGCAAACTGCCACCAAAAGCCACGTTTATTAGTTGCATGCCTCGACAAATCCCAAAAATTGGCTTTCCTTGCTTGATTGCTTCATCAATTAATTTTAATTCAAAAGCATCCCGTTTTTCATTAATTTCTTCTAAATAAGGATGAGGTTCTTGACCATATAATTTAGGATTGACATCATGTCCGCCTCCTAAAAGTAATTTATCAATTCGTTGAATATATCTTTTTGCGTCTTCAGGTTGTCCAATAGGTAAGACTAGCGGCAATCCTCCAGCATCTTGAATGCCTTCTACAAAATTACGTGAGGTATAAGACAACCAAAACGTTTCGCCCATAGTCATCGTACGTTCATTACCAGCAATACCAATAATTGGTTTCAAATGCCAAACCTCCTTGATAAAAAATAACTCCTTCTAATCAGTAGAAGGAGTTGTGCGAATTAGCGTTCGCGGATAACTTCAATTTTGTATCCATCTGGATCAATGATGAAATAATATGAAGGAGGAACTCCTGGTAAACCTTTTAAATCAGTTACGTTAAAGCCTGCTTCTTTGTGTTTAGCATGTAAGCCTTCCACATCATCAGATGAAATAGCAATATGGCCATAACCATCACCTAGATCATATCCCGGATGATCATAATTGTAAGTCAATTCTAGTTCATAGTCATCTCCAGGTAATGTTAGATAAACTAATGTGAATTTTGCATCTGGGAAATCGCGACGACGGCTTTCTTCAAAACCAAATGCTTTTGTATAGAAGTCTAAAGATGCTTCTAAATCTTTTACGCGTACACATGTGTGTGCCATTTTCATAAATGTCATCATCCTTTCTTATTTCAATATGTTTATCATAACATATCAGTTTTTTATTGATAAGAAAACTGTCCCATTTTTTTGCAAATTTTCCTTAACGCTGAAACTTGTCTGCAAGTCAACTATCCGTTACAATCAAAAGAAAACAGTTTTACAAGGAGGATAAAATGGAAAAGCCGATTTTTGGAAAAAAAGAAATTAATAAGGTTTACAAACCGCGTTTTGGTGCCTATGTTGTGATTCATCGAGAAAACAAACAAGAAATTATTATTGTTCAAGCGCCAAATGGAGCCTACTTTTTACCTGGTGGTGAAATCGAACAAGGAGAAAACCATTTACAAGCCATTAATCGGGAAATGCTAGAAGAGGTTGGTTTTGAGGTGAAAGTAGGGAATTATTTAGGAGAAGCACTTGAATATTTCTATTCCAGCCATCGCGATACCTATTATGAACATCCAGGCTATTTTTATGTTGTGGATGAATGGGAAAAAGTAGCTGAACCAACAGAAACTACCAACGAGCTTGCTTGGGTAACACCAGCAGATGCGATGTTGTTATTAAAACGTGGCAGTCATCGTTGGGCAGTACAAGAATGGTTGAAAGAAGAATAAAAATAAACCCGCAAACTTTTTTTATAGGTTTGCGGATTTTTGTTTAGTTATTTAATATATATTGTTTAATCGCTTCGGCAACACCATGCTCATCATTTGAGGCAGTAATAATATCTGCAACGTTTTTAACATTTTCAGTTGCATTGGCCATTGCAATACCTAAGCCAGCATATTCAATCATTGTAACGTCATTTTCGTTGTCCCCTAATGCCATAACTTCTGAACTATCTAAACCTAAATGAGTAGCTAAACGTTCTAGAGCAGCACCTTTATGAACTTCTTTATTTAAAATCTCTAAGAAGAATGGCGTGCTTTTAACCACGGTATATTTTTCCATAAAGCTTTTTGGAATAAGTGGGATAATTTCATCTAAGAGTGCTGGTTCATCAATCATCATCATTTTGATAATTGACAATTCTTCGGTCATTTCTTCTGGTGTTCGATATTTTAATGGCATATTCACTAAAGATGCTTCATGAATAGTATACGGACTAATATCTCGATTAGAAGTATACATGGTATCTTCTGTTTCAGTGTGCAAATGAACACCTAATTTACGGGCTAGTAATTCGATTTCTAGATAATCATCATGGCTTAAACCGAATTTTGAAACGATTTCCTTATCATGTGTGCGTTGAACAAGTGAACCGTTGTATGTGATAACATAGTCGTTCCCGCTAAATAAATCCAACTCTTCTAATAAAGATTCGACTCCGGTTAAAGGACGTCCGGTACATAAAACAATTTTAACGCCTTGCGCTTCTGCTTGTTTTAAAGCTGTGTGCACCTCATTTGTTAATTGATGGTGACTATTCAATAGGGTCCCATCGATGTCGATAGCAATTAATTTAATTGACATGTTTTCCTCCTTGTTATTCAACCAATTCGCCATTATGAATATGATTAGCGAATTGTTGATATGACTCTCCAAATAAATCATAGTTGTCTTGGGTCGATTGGTCAACCATTTCTTTAGGAAAATAAAAACGGTGGTCGCCTTGTTCTTGACCAGCTAAAGCTTTGACTAGTGGGCTAACTTTTGATAATTCAACCAAGGTCCCATCTTTTTGTTGCAATTCAATTTGTGTACGATGTTTGTCATGCTTAGGATGATAAAAATCATAAGGTAAATCAAAGTTAGAATTAATCCCTGTATAATATTTAGCATTAAAGCCGACTTCAGATACAATAGCTTTCATTTTATCAATTAACGGCATTTGTGTATCTGGATAGAAACGACAAGATTTAAAAGGTTTCCGATTTAAAAAGCGAACAGCCAAATCATTTAAGATTGGGTCATTACTATCTAGCCAATGATTGAAGTACGTGTTCAAGACGCCATCATCTAAGCGCAGGTAATCTTCTAAGGAAAAATTTTCCTCCAAAAACGGTAACAAAAGCTGTGACGTCTTCTCAAAAAATCGAGGATCTTTTTTATATAAGACATGCGCACGATGAAGAAGATGTTCTAGGACAACTTCCATTCCACGCGATGTTGCATGGAAATAGATTTGTACATACATTTGATAGCGACTGACAATGTAGTCTTCCACGGCATGCATGCCATTTATTGAAAAAGCAAGACCACCTTTGTATGGACGAATGACGCGCAAAATACGTGTTAAATCAAAAGTTCCATATTCTGTTCCTGTAAAATAGGCATCTCGCAACAAATAATCCATTCGGTCAGCATCGATTTGACTTGAAATCATTTGCACCACTTGAGGGTTAGGATAAGTTTTCATAATAACGCTAGCAACTTTTTCAGGAAAACCGTCTTCCACGCGATTTAAAATTTGATAGATTTCAGTATCAGGAGATGTGATAATTTCAACGGTAATAGCTTCGTGATTCGTATGAAAAATATGCTCAAAGGTGTGTGAATAAGGCCCATGACCCACATCGTGGAGCAAGGCGGCACACAAAGCGATTAGACGTTCTGAATCATCCCAACCATCAATAAGTTGATCTATTGAATAATTTCGTTTAAAGACATCACAAATTCGGCGAGTAATCTCATAAACGCCTAACGAATGGGAAAAACGACTATGTTCAGCGCCATGAAAAGTGAACGAAGAAGTTCCTAGTTGTTTAATGCGACGGAGACGTTGGAATTCTTTCGCATTAATTAAATCCCAGATTACTTGATGTTGGACGTGGACATATTGGTGGACAGGATCACGAAATACTTTTTCTATAGGTAATTTTCGAAATTTATAGGGAATAGCCATCATGTAACTCCTTTATTTGTAAATTGCGTTGTTTCATACTAGCTAATTTTTTTTCTAGTAATTCAGCATGCAACGCTTCTTTGACCCAATGCAGCGGATCAATAGCTGTAGGTTGAATATTTAGTGTTTGGATGAATCGTTCTTTTGTTTGCTGAATCGACATTGGTTGTCCTAGTGCTGTTTCAATGGTTGTCATACAAGCGGGATCAACGGCCGGATAGCCATCTGTCCCAAATTTTTCTTTTAGGCTTTGTTGATAGAAATTACGGACAACTTCGCCACGTTGATGTTGATTGCCATTAACACTGAGATACATCATAACTGCCACGCCATTTTTGACTCGTCGTTGAGCAATGCCAGCAATTTTTTTTCCATCAATACTCAAGTCAAAGGTTCCTGGGCAATAAGAATTACTAATTTCATAAGCAGCTACCTTTAATTCGGGAAATGCTTGCTGCGTTAAGTCCATCATTTGTTCGTAGGCACTATCAGTCGTAGTATGTTCTTCTCTAGGAAAAATCAGTGAGACATTTAAGACACCTTTATCTGCAATGACACCTAAGCCACCAGAATTTCTGACGACTGATTGATAATTATCTTGAAAAACCTGTGACAAACCTTGTTGTAGATGAGGAACACGCGTATCTTTCATTCCTAAAATAAATGTTTGGTCACATTGCCAAAAATGAATCATTTCTTGTGAGGTTGCACTAGCATGTTCCGTAAAGACATCTGTTAAGGCAAAGGGAAGATACGCATTGTTTTCCGTAAATATTGCTTGATCGAATAATTGCTTCATGGATATTTCCCTTCTTTAATAAATTGTTTTCTTTTATTATATACGAAAAAATTTTGAAAACACGTGAAAAACATCCAAACAGTTTGTTTTATTGACAAATATGCTGAAAATGTGAACAATATAAAAGAATAGTATAGGAGGGAAGAATGTGGATTTAACTAAAGGAATACCTGTTGCCATTCGCTTGAAAACAGAAGTAACCCAAAACAATGAATTACAAGAATTTTTATTTGAACTATCTGGACAAGTTGTCAAGATGGGAGATACGCTTTATATCCGTTATAAAGAAGTTCAAGAAGATCAATCTGAAGTGCCTGTTACAATGAAGCTTTCACCTGATGGCACCATTCAATTGATTCGTTCTGGCGAAATGCGTCTGCGTTTAAAATTTGTTTATCGAGAAAAAGCAGATACGAGTTATCAAACTCCATATGGCGTGATGTTTTTCAGTACATACACCAATAATCTTCATTTTAGTTTAAAAGACCAACCGACTTCTGGGAAAGTGTCTATTGATTACGATTTATTTACAGCAGGCGATAAAATCGGTGAGTATAAACTCTCATTAGAATTTACTGCTTGATTTTTGATGTTTTTTATCAGAATAAATTGCTTTTTTGCAAACATTTTTGTATGATTAGACGTAGACTGTGAAAGGACGTGTCCCGATTGGAAATTAATGTATTTGAAGGTGTAAATAGAAACGAATTATCCATGATTGAAGTTGCCTATGCAATTTTGTCTCAAAAAGGCGATGTAATGGATTTTTCAGATTTAGTAAATGAGATTCAAACCTATTTAGGGAAATCTGATAGCGATATTCGTGATTCATTGGCGCAGTTTTATACAGACTTAAACATTGATGGTAGTTTCATTTCTTTAGGTGATAATCGTTGGGGCTTACGTTCATGGTATGCCATTGATTCGATTGACGAAGAAGTAAACCATGGAATTGACGAAGATGACGAAGATGCACCACGCCGTCGTAAACGTAAGAAAGTAAATGCCTTTATTAGTGATGATGAAGATGCTATTGACTACAACGATGATGATCCAGAAGATACAGATCTAACTGATGAAGAAGATGATGATGATTTATTTGATGATGACGATGAAGATGAAGAAATCGCAGCATATAACTCTGATTTACAAGAAATTGGCGCAACCAACGATGATGATGAAGAAGAACTTCCAGGAAGTATTGAAGAAGACTTAACAATCATTGACGATGATGACGACGATGAATTTGATGACGAGGAAGAAGAATTATAATCATTGCAAAACACCCAAAAGCTTATTAATAGCTTTTGGGTGTTTTTTGTTTAATGATGTCGCTTTTGTTATTTACCAAAATTGTGTATGATAAGCAAAACAAAAGAGTTTAAAAAAGGTGGAATAAACATGAATAAAGTACGTTTTAATCTTCCAAAAGAAATAGTTGAAAAATCAAAATTAATCAAATGGTCAGAAGGAGAAGGGGAATTAGATGTAAATACAGGTGTTTTGACAATAAAAGAAAAA
Source organism: Enterococcus sp. DIV2402 (assembly GCF_017426705.2). Taxonomy (NCBI): domain Bacteria; kingdom Bacillati; phylum Bacillota; class Bacilli; order Lactobacillales; family Enterococcaceae; genus Enterococcus; species Candidatus Enterococcus lowellii. The sequence goes on from NZ_CP147251.1 coordinate 1,342,972, forward strand.
GAAACTACTATGAGTAGCCAAACTATTTCATTACGTTTGTTTTTTGTTCCATCCTTTTTGTCTGCCTTCTTGTTTTTTCTTTATTATTATTTTACAAAACGAACCCAAATTGCTTTGTCAGGGTATGACTCAATAGGTTTTATGTTGTCAATCTTAGGAACACTCACAGGTCTTTTGACATTGACACTTATTTTTACCAGTATAAAAAAAGGCAAGCGGTTTTCTCAAGCTAAAAATTTATATTGGCGTAATTTTCCAGCATTATTTATTTCATTAGGCATTATGTTATTCTTAGGAAGTCTTTTTCTCTTTCGAATCTTACGTTATATGTTTCCTGGATTAGTTTTTGATTTATACACTGCTACAGGGCTTTATTTTGTCAGTATAGCAATTATTAATTACTTTATTATTTATATTGTAATGGAATTGACCCCATTGTTATTAACTAATATTTTGACCTTTGTAATTATTGGTGGTGTCGTTGGTGCGATGGTAACTAATCGAGAAAATCAGTGGTGGCAACATAATTTTAGTTTTTTAGGTACCAGCGAAGCGACAAACCGTTGGCAATTCAATCTCACCTTAGTTTTATCGGCCATTTTGATGATTGCATTAATTGATTATATTTTTGTGAATTTGCAAGAACGATATCCAGGAATGAAACTTCAGATTTTACGCTGGCTATTAATTTTGATTGCTGTAAATTTAGGTGGTGTAGGGATGTTTCCATATAAAGAAGGTTCTTTATCGGCTGTGATTCATAATCATGTTGCCGCAAACCTTGTTTATTTAGTTATTCTGTTAATTGTCACATTACCTTGGTTATTACCTAGAATTACAAGAGAATTTAAAATCACTTCATTTATTGTGATGGGATTGCTTGTTTTATGCGTATTTTTGTTTATGGGTGTTCATTATCTATCATTAACAGCTTTTGAGTTTCTAGCATTTTTAGTAGCTTTTGTTTGGCTATTGATGTTTTTCCAGTTTTTACAATTCTTGGTTCTTGAATCGCCAGAACATCGTTTGGTCATTGAAATTAAAGACTCTGAAAATGAACGATAGCCCTCTCTAAAAAAGAGAAGGCTATCTGACGAATCAATATATTTATTTTAAAGTTGATACTAATTATAACTATTACTAAAAATTAACTATTTCTCATTTAAACGATATATTCCCTAACCTCTAATACATCCTTGTAACCCTGTAGTTACGCCAGTGTGAATAAATTTCCTAAAAACAAATTAAAGTGTCGCATAAAAATATCTTTCGCGTTACTTAAGTATAACATATTTCTTCTTGAAAAGAAAATTTATAGGAAAATTTCAAGAAAATTACTAAAAACTGCATAGGTAATTTTGTATGTACTTTTTTATAACCACACAAGTTTTTTTCAATCTAAATCTAAATGAGGATTAAGCTCCATGTAAGTTGACTATCAGATTCAAGCTTATTAATTATCTTTTTATTTTTTTAATGCAAACCAATAAGAAGTTAGACCTAATGCTAAAAAGATTAATGCACATAGTAACAGTGGAAAGTAAAAAGAATACATAAAAAATTTCCAGATGAAAAAGGATAGAAATAATAGTATAGATAATGATACATATATAGTAGCCGAAACTACCCACATAAAAATCGCCTCCTATTCAAAGTAATAAACTAAGTTTTTTATATAAGCTGTCGAATTGTAAGTTAAAATTGCCACGCTTCCAACTGATTGTTTGGAGTTGTTTTCTTCTGTAAAGATTCCATCAGATGATGTGTACTCTTAGATTAACTGTTAGCTATTATTTTCAGTATCTACCATACACATCAATACTTTCAATAGTATAGTTAGTATTATACTATTGAACCAGCATTTATTTTTATCTTGAACGTCGCAAATTCATGCCTAAACGTCATATTGTAAATCCACCAGTTTCATACAAAAAAGCTAGATTCCGAATTGGAACCTAGCCTAACACTCGCCATCACGCTATTTTTTGATAATGAGCTCCCCACGAAATATCCACAAAGGAAGAAAGAAAATCCATACCCACGAACTTTTTGAATATTGTTATTTTTCGTAATCCGTTGTTACAAGAGGGTTTTGCCATTTAACGTAGCATCAAGTATAATGTAATCAGTTACACAAACGCACCTTAAGGGAATCGAACCCCTGTCTCAAGAACCGGAATCTTGCGTGATATCCACTACACTAAAGGTGCTGAACACTTTACATAGTTTAGCGAACTTTAAGAAAAAAAACAAGGGGAAATCCAAAATGAAATTTGAACAGCAGTTTTCGCAGCAACAAAAGCAAACACAGAAACTAGCGATGACACAAAAATTACAGCAATCGATTCAAGTTTTGCAGTTTTCTACAGAGGAATTAACACAATTTATTGAGAATCAAGCCTTAGAAAATCCACTACTTGATGTCATTCAACCTAATTATACTTCAAACTACTCAAAACCACGTACATCAACAGGCACAGAAATGACACGTTTAAACCAAATCCCTGATACGACAATTTCATTATTCGAGCACTTAATTGATCAAATTCATTTGAACTATCGTGATACTTATTTAAGGACACTGGTTCTGTATTTGGTAGAATATATTGACTTGAATGGTTATTTAACAATTTCGCTGGACGAAGCAGTTGAACAGACAGGTGGGACGCCGATTCAACTATTGGATGCTTTGACCTTAATTCAGCAATTAGAACCAGCGGGTGTAGGTGCTAGAAATCTGCAAGAATGTTTGATGTTACAAACCGAACGAGATAACTATGCACCAGAAATTGCGTATTTAATATTAGAAGAATATTTTACAGAATTAGTTGAAAGAAAATGGGAAAGTATCGCTAAAAAGTTAGTCATCTCTTTGACAGATATTCAAAAAGTATTTGATTATATTCAAACATTAACGCCAACACCAGGGGCAGTCTTTGGTTCGACAGAAGGCTTGTACATCATCCCTGACTTAACGGTTAAAGTTGACGGACAACAAGTGACGGTAGTCTCAAATCGTAGTGGAATGCCAGAAATCAAATTTCAGCAAAATTATTTTGAACAAATGACTCAAAGTGGAGATTCAGAAGTGTTAAACTATCTGAAAGAAAAACAACAAGCGTTTGAGTGGCTGAAAAAAACCGTGGAACAACGTGGAGACACTATTTACAATGTGGGGAAAGCAATCGTTGAAAGACAACAAGAATTCTTTTTCAATAAAGAGCATCCTATCAAGCCATTAATTTTAAAAGATATTTCAGAAGAATTGGCTATTCACGAATCCACAGTCAGTCGTGCTGTGAATGGCAAATATTTAGAAACGGATTTTGGCGTTTTTGAATTAAAACATTTCTTTAGTCAAAAACTCGCCTCTGATGAAGGAGAACGCTCGACAAATGATGTGAAACATCGCTTGCAAACGTTAATCGATTCAGAAGATAAAGCTAAACCCTTATCCGATCAAAAATTAGTGGAACTTTTGAACGATGAAGGCATAGATATTTCACGAAGAACAATCGCTAAATATCGCGATTTATTAAAAATTCCATCGTCAACCAAACGTAAGCGATACGATGAAACATAAGCATTGAGAGGGGTTTCATGAATTTTTAGTGAAATTCCTCTGTTTTTTGTGATTTTTTAAAGAAAAACAAGGATTTTTGATTTTTTTCTTTGAGTATTAGTTGATAAATAAAAAAGAACATGCTAGAATTATTTGTGTAAGGAATTGGTACTGAAAAGTAAATTCGCTTTTTTTTACAACACATGGGTCATATTAAGTCTATCTAGGACAAAAAAAGTCCAACGGAGGTTGCATATGCTTGATGAAATAAAATTGATTGAAGCTATTGCTCCAGATATTTTGACGGTTCTCCAAGAAAGATACCGAATATTACAAAATATTTACTGGATGCAGCCGATTGGTCGACGTACGTTGGCTGAGAGTTTAGATTTAACAGAACGTGTGTTGCGAACAGAAACGGATGTATTAAAACGACTGAAATTGATTGAATCTTCAAAAAGCGGCATGATGTTAACAGCTAAAGGTGAAGATGTTTACAATCAACTAGGAAGTATGATGGACCAATTATTTGAAATGCACCAGATTGAAAAGCGGTTGGCTAGTTATTTTGGGATTTCTCGTTGCTTCATTACAGGTGGCGATAGCGATCAACAAGTAAAAGTAATTAGCGAATTTGGACATCTTCTTTATGAAGCACTGGACGAAAATTTGCCAAATGGGAAAAACATTATTGCGGTAATGGGTGGGACCACCATGGCACAAGTTGCAAGCGAGCTCTCTGATTTAGAAACAGAGCAACGTGAAAACTTATTCGTACCTGCTAGAGGAGGAATTGGAGAAGCTGTAAGTGTACAAGCAAATTCTGTAAGTGCTGAAATGGCGATCCAAACCAATGGCAAATATCGCGCATTATATGTTCCTGAACAATTAAGTACAGCCACATATAATTCACTGATGCAAGAACCTTCTATTTTAGAAGTTCTAAACTTAATAAGCGAAGCAAACTGTGTCATTCACAGTATCGGAAAGGCCTTGCACATGGCTGCTCGACGAAAGATGACTGAAGAAGAGATTCTGATGCTAAAACGCAAAAATGCTGTAGCAGAATCATTTGGTTATTTTTTTGATGAAGAAGGGCAAGTCGTTTACAAAATCCCTCGTATAGGTTTACAATTAAAAGACATACAGAATATCCCTTACGTATTCGCCATAGCTGGTGGGAGAAGTAAAGCAAAAGCCATTCGCGCTTATATGAAAAACGCACCAAAACAAACGTGGCTCATCACAGATGAAGCCGCAGCAAATGAGATTTTAAGAGGGGCGACCCTTTAAAATAAAATTTTTTTGATTTTCATAAGGAGGAAATCTTAAATGACAGTTAAAGTAGGTATTAATGGATTTGGACGTATCGGACGCTTAGCTTTCCGTCGTATCCAAGATGTAGAAGGAATCGAAGTGGTTGCAATCAACGACTTAACAGATGCTAAAATGTTAGCACACTTGTTAAAATATGATACAACTCAAGGACGTTTCAACGGTACTGTTGAAGTTCACGAAGGTTCTTTCAATGTAAATGGTAAAGAAGTGAAAGTTTTAGCTAACCGCAACCCTGAAGAATTACCATGGGGCGATCTAGGCGTAGATATCGTTCTAGAATGTACTGGTTTCTTTACATCAAAAGCTGCTGCTGAAAAACACTTGACTGCAGGCGCTAAACGTGTTGTTATCTCAGCTCCTGGTGGAGACGATGTACCAACAATCGTTTACAACACAAACCATGAAATCTTAACAGGCGAAGAAACAGTTATCTCTGGTGCTTCATGTACTACAAACTGCTTGGCTCCTATGGCTAAAGCATTAAACGATAACTTCGGCGTTATTGAAGGTTTAATGACAACTATCCACGCTTACACTGGTGACCAAATGACTCTTGATGGACCACACCCTAAAGGTGACTTCCGTCGTGCTCGTGCGGCTGCTGCAAACATCGTTCCTAACTCAACTGGTGCTGCTAAAGCTATCGGCTTAGTAATTCCAGAATTGAACGGTAAATTAGATGGAGCTGCTCAACGTGTTCCTGTTGCTACTGGTTCATTAACTGAATTAGTGACTGTTTTAGACAAACAAGTTACTGCTGATGAAATCAATGAAGTGATGGCTAAAGCTGCTAACGAATCTTACGGTTATACTGAAGACGAAATCGTTTCTTCTGATATCGTAGGTATGACTTTCGGTTCATTATTCGATGCTACTCAAACTCGTGTAATGACAGTTGGCGACAAACAATTAGTTAAAACTGTTTCATGGTATGACAATGAAATGTCATACACTGCACAATTAGTTCGTACTTTAGAATACTTCGCTAATTTATAAGATAATCTAATTATCTGAATTGGCAGTATCAAAGCGGGGAAGCGACGCGCTTCTCCGCTTTTTTTAAAGAGAAAGACCGATATTAGGAGGCAATTTCATGGCTAAAAAGACTGTACAAGATATTGATTTAAAAGGTAAAAAAGTTCTTGTTCGTGTTGATTTTAACGTTCCATTGAAGGATGGCGTAATCACTGATGATACACGTATTAAAGCAGCTTTACCAACAATCAACTATGTATTAGACCAAGGTGGAAAAGCAATTCTATTTTCTCACTTAGGACGTGTAAAAACAGAAGAAGATAAAGCTGGTAAATCTTTAGCACCTGTTGCAGATCGTTTAGGCGAATTACTTGGTAAAGAAGTAACATTCGTTCCTGAAACTCGTGGTGAAGCATTAGAAGCTGCAATCAACAACTTAGAAGACGGTGGCGTAGTTGTCTTTGAAAACACACGTTTTGAAGATGTAGATGGTAAAAAAGAAAGCAAAAATGATTCTGAATTAGGTAAATACTGGGCATCATTAGGTGACGTATTCGTAAATGACGCGTTTGGTACAGCTCACCGTGCACATGCTTCTAACGTAGGAATTGCTTCAACAGGCATTCCAACAGTAGCTGGATTCTTAATGGAAAAAGAAATCAAATTTATCGGTGAAGCCGTTGAAGAACCTAAACGTCCAATGGTGGCAATTTTAGGTGGCGCAAAAGTTTCAGATAAAATTGGTGTAATCGAAAACTTAATTCCAAAAGCAGATAAAATTCTTATCGGTGGTGGAATGACTTATACATTCTATCGTGCAAAAGGAATTGAAATTGGGAAATCATTAGTTGAAGCTGACAAAGTTGAATTAGCAAAAGAATTAATTGAAAAAGCTGGCGATAAGTTAGTATTACCAGTTGATTCAGTAACTGCTCCTGAATTTTCTAACGATGTACCAACTGAAGTTCATGAAGGCGGCGTGCCAGTAGATCAAATGGGTCTAGATATTGGTCCTAAAACAGTTGAATTATTCGGCGATATCTTAAAAGATGCTAAAACAGTTGTTTGGAACGGTCCTATGGGTGTGTTTGAAATGTCTAATTTTGCTAACGGAACAATTGGCGTTTGTGAAGCAATTGCTAACTTAGAAGACGCAACAACAATTATCGGTGGAGGAGATTCTGCAGCAGCAGCTGAACAATTAGGCTTTGCAGATAAATTTACTCATATCTCTACTGGTGGTGGCGCAAGTTTAGAATTATTAGAAGGTAAAGAATTACCTGGCTTGGCAGCAATCAACGATAAATAATCGATCTTTTCATACGTAGAACTAGCTATTTCTACGTATGAACGAATTGAAAAAAGGAGTGTCATATAAATGCGTAAACCTATTATCGCAGGTAACTGGAAAATGAACTTAACAGCATCAGAAGCAAAAGCTTTTGCAGAAGCTGTAAAAAACAATATCCCTAGCAATGACAAAGTAGATTCAGTAATTGGTTCACCAGCGCTATTTTTAGAAACTTTAGTAGAAGCTGCAAAAGGAACTGATTTAAAAATCTCTGCTCAAAATTGCTATTGGGAAAACTCAGGAGCATTCACAGGTGAAACTTCACCAGCTGCATTAGCAGATTTAGGTGTAGACTATGTAATCATTGGTCATTCAGAACGTCGTGAATACTTCCATGAAACAGATGAAGACATCAACAAAAAAGCAAAAGCTATTTTTGCAAACGGATTGACACCAATTCTTTGCTGTGGTGAGTCTTTAGAAACATACGAAGCAGAAAAAACTGCTGAATGGATTGAAGGACAAATCACTGCTGGTTTAGCTGATTTAACAGATGAACAAGTAAGCAACTTAGTTATTGCTTATGAGCCAATTTGGGCTATCGGTACTGGTAAATCTGCAGATGCAACAATTGCAGATACTATCTGTGGTGTTGTACGTCAAACAGTTGAAAAACTTTATGGTGGCGAAGTAGCTGCAAAAGTTCGTATTCAATACGGTGGTTCTGTTAAACCAGAAAACATCGCTGAATACATGGCAAAAGAAAATGTTGATGGTGCTTTAGTAGGTGGCGCAAGCTTACAACCAGAATCATTCTTAGCTTTATTAGACGCTGTAAAATAATTCGATTTCATTTTCGAATTTTGTTTGCAGTATTGCTTAAAATTCATTAAAATAGAAGTATCACAAGGGAGTTCCCTTACGATAAAACAAACTCAAAGGAGAGACAAAACATGTCAATTATTACTGATGTTTACGCTCGCGAAGTCTTAGACTCACGTGGTAACCCAACAATCGAAGTAGAAGTTTATACTGAATCAGGTGCGTTTGGACGCGGTATGGTTCCTTCAGGAGCTTCAACTGGTGAACATGAAGCGGTTGAATTACGTGATGGCGACAAAGACCGTTATTTAGGTAAAGGGGTATCTAAAGCTGTTGATAACGTAAATAACGTTATTGCTGAAGCAATCATCGGTTACGATGTTCGCGATCAAATGGCTATCGATAAAGCAATGATCGAATTAGATGGAACTCCTAACAAAGGTAAATTAGGTGCGAACGCTATTCTTGGTGTTTCTATTGCTGTAGCTCGTGCTGCTGCTGATTACCTAGAAGTGCCTTTATACCACTACCTAGGCGGATTCAACACTAAAGTTTTACCAACTCCAATGATGAATATCATCAATGGTGGATCTCACTCAGATGCTCCTATCGCATTCCAAGAGTTCATGATTTTACCAGTTGGTGCGCCAACATTTAAAGAAGCTTTACGTTGGGGTGCAGAAGTATTCCATGCTTTAGCTAAAATCTTGAAATCTCGCGGTTTAGAAACTGCTGTAGGTGATGAAGGTGGATTTGCACCTAAATTTGAAGGTACTGAAGACGGCGTTGAAACAATCTTAGAAGCAATCAAAGCTGTTGGTTTAGAACCAGGTAAAGATGTATTCTTAGGATTTGACTGTGCATCTTCTGAATTCTACGAAGACGGCGTATACAACTATGCTAAATTCGAAGGTGAAGGCGGAGCGAAACGTACTGCTGCTGAACAAGTTGACTACCTAGAAGAATTGGTTAACAAATACCCAATCATCACTATCGAAGACGGTATGGATGAAAATGACTGGGATGGATGGAAACTATTAACTGAACGCTTAGGCGATAAAGTTCAATTAGTTGGTGACGATTTATTCGTAACAAACACTGAAATCTTAGCTAAAGGTATCAGCCAAGATATTGGTAACTCAATCTTAATCAAAGTTAACCAAATTGGTACTTTAACTGAAACTTTTGAAGCTATCGAAATGGCTAAAGAAGCTGGCTACACTGCAGTTGTATCTCACCGTTCTGGTGAAACAGAAGATTCAACAATCGCTGACATCGCTGTTGCAACTAACGCTGGCCAAATCAAAACTGGTTCTCTATCACGTACTGACCGTATTGCTAAATACAACCAATTATTACGTATCGAAGACCAATTAGGTGAAGTAGCTGTTTACAAAGGTTTACAAGCTTTCTACAACTTAAAAAATAAATAATTTTAGTTTAAATAAAGTTTATTCTAATAGGAATTAAAACTGTTCAGACGTAACACTCTCTAGCCTGTGCTAGGGGGTGTTTTTTTGATTGAGTAGAGGTATATCAATTTATTTATTTGCTTATTTTTAGTTGTTTTGAGTAGAAAAAGTGTTCCTAGATAGCAGTACAAAAATAATTGGGATAGCTATATTTGTTATTTAATTTCTCTATTTATTTAATTAAAATAAGGGAGAGATTTATATGTTGTTAGAAGAATTGAGAAGTGAATTTATACTGGATTGTTGGATTAGAAATCTATCTGAGAGGACAGTAGAAACTTATGAACTGAATATTAGTTTATTTTTGAGATGGTTAGAGAAAGAGATGAAAGTTAATGAACTCTCATCACTTAATAAAAATCACTTCAAGATGTACGTGGTTCACTTACAACGAGAACAATATCAAGCAAGCTATATCAATCTGTTGATGGAATGCTTAAAATCATTCTTTAACTATTTGCTGGAGGAAGAATATGTCTTAGTCAACTATCCAAAACAAATCAAAGTATTGAAGGAAGAACAAAAGGTGATAGATACCTTCTCAGACAAGCAGATAAAAGAATGGATACGCTACTACAATAAAACAAATTATTTGAGTGTAAGAAACAAGTTGATTGTCATGTTGTTTGTAGACACAGGAATACGATGTACAGAGCTACGACAGATCAAAACAGATTTTGTCTTTGACAACTACATTAAAATTCATGGGAAGGGAAACAAATGGCGTGTTGTACCTATTAGTTCATCTCTACATAAGCAATTGCTGAAATATGAAAGAATGAAGCATGCTTACTTTACTTCTAGGCAGATAGTTATTAAAGATGATACACTTTTACTGACTAGATCAGGTGAAAAAATCAAATCAAATGTTGCTATTGAAAAGATCATCAGTGATGCTAGTATAGGAATAGAGGGTGTTTCTGACATCAGATGTAGTCCATATACATTGAGACACTATTTTGCCAAGACGAGTATCAAGAATGGTCAGGATATTTTTACATTGTCAAAACTGTTAGGGCATTCGAATATCAAGATAACTCAGAGGTATTTAGAGAGCATGAATAGTGAGGAGATTGTGGAGAAAGGATTGAGAACGAGTCCTTTATCAAAATGAAATAAAAGGAGAGAACGAGTTGGAGAATCATAATGATATGAAGATAAAGTTACAATCATTGGTTGGAGATCTGGATTTGATTGAAGATGAGTTATCAAAATGGATTAATCCTACCAATATTTTTAGCATACTAAAGCTATCACGAAATGAAATAAGACATAGTAATTTTTTGTCCTATCTATTTGATCCTAAAGAAAGCCATAGTTATGATGATAATTTTCTAAAAGACTTTTTGAAATTATGTGTGACTAATGAAACAGAGGAACAATCAACTATATCATATTTTGATGTGGCATTATCTGATTACAGTGATATGTTTATTTACCGAGAAAAGGCAAATATTGATCTTCTTTTGGTTTCTGAAAAAAACAAATTGGTTGTATGTATTGAGAATAAAATAGATGCTTCTGAGTCAGCACATCAATTAAAAAAATATCAGGACTATGTTGAAATGACATATAAAGGTTATGATTATCTATTTGTATTCTTAACACCTAATGGGCTAGAGCCATCTAAAGATGAGTGGAAAATAGTATCGTATTCTGATGTATTGAGAATACTAGAAAGAAGACAAACATTAAAACGTATTGAAACTAAAGTGGATATCCTGATAAACGATTATATAGATATGCTAAGGAGAGATATACTAATGGATGAGGAATTACAAAAAATATGCCAACGTATTTATGCAGAGCATAAAGATGCCCTAGATCTAATATTTGAAAATAGACCTGATAACTTGAGCATTATGAGTGAACTTTATTTTGAAGCACTTACAGAGCTTGCAAAAGAAGATAAGGTTATTTTTGACCCATCTTTTTCGGGAAAATCACTAGTTAGGTTTGAGTCAAAAGAATTATCAAAGGTATTTCCAAAATTACCTGAAAATATTTCTGGTGGTTGGAATAATCATAAACCTTATGCCTTTGAGATAAACAATAAGAGTGAACAGTCATCAGGAAGAATAAAATTAGCTTTTACGGGAGACGTTGATTCTGAAAGAAGAGAAGAGTTAGAAGAATTCTTTAGAAAACAAGGCTCTAAAAATCTAAAAACCAATTGGAGATGGAAAAGCATTGGTAATTGGAAGATAAAACTAGTATCAAGTAAATTTATTCAAGATTTGACACTTGAAGAAGAATCGAGGGAAAACTTAGTTAAAAAGTTAAAAGAGAGTATAGAAAAAACACTAAAGCAAATAGATACAAATGTATTAGAATATATTGATTTAAAAGATAAATAGGTTTTAAAAGGATGAGATGTGAGTATCTCGTCCTTTTTTTTGTCCTTTCAAATCCCTACTATCATTGGTAAAATAAACATATGTACGGCTAATTATAGCCTTTACGATAATGAGAGTTTCTAGGAGGATATAAATGGCTTCAGCGGAATTAAGAGTTGAAGAACAGTTATGGCAAACAGCCGATAAATTAAGAGGTAGCATGGATGCTTCTGAATATAAAAATGTGGTCTTAGGATTAATATTCCTAAAATATGTATCTGATAGCTTTGAAGAAAAACATGCAGAGTTACTTGTAGATGAGTATGCAGATGAAGAAGATAGAGATGAATACTTAGCAGAGAATATCTTTTGGATTCCAAAAGAAGCTAGATGGAGTTATATAAGTGGATTATCTAAATCTCCTGAAATAGGTCAGATTATTGATCATGCTATGATTGAGATTGAAAAGGCGAATACAAGTTTAAAGAATGTATTACCTAAAGATTATGCACGTCCTCAGTTGGATAAAATACGTTTAGGTGAAACAGTAGACTTAATCACCAACGTTAAAGTGGGAGATGCAGAAGGACAAAAAAATGATATTCTAGGAAGAACCTATGAATATTTCCTTGGTAAGTTTGTAAATGCTGAGGGAAAAGGTGGAGGGGAGTTCTTTACTCCACGATCAGTGGTTACATTACTTGTTGAGATGTTAGAACCTTATGAAGGACGTATCTATGACCCTTGTTGTGGATCAGGAGGTATGTTTGTTCAATCAGAAAAGTTTGTTGAAGAGCATCAAGGAAAAAGTGAGATATAAAATTTACAAAGACGTTTATGATTAAGAAAAAGAAGCTTATAGTGATATTAGTAAATTTGTTGAAGATATATCAAAAATGTATTAGATTGTTATTTAATATTTTTCATACTTAGCCGTACAACCTGTATTGCTCTTGCTAAATTCTCTCAACTTAGTATAATGAAATTAACATATAAATAGAGAGGTTAAACGTTGATATAACAGTCTTTTTTGACATCGCTGTTGCAACTAACGCTGGCCAAATCAAAACTGGTTCTCTATCACGTACTGACCGTATCGCAAAATACAACCAATTATTACGTATCGAAGACCAATTAGGTGAAGTAGCTGTTTACAAAGGTTTACAAGCTTTCTACAACTTAAAAAATAAATAATTTTTCAAGTGAATAGAACAAAAGAGTACTGCTGAAAAGTGGTGCTCTTTTTTGTTGCCTAAAATTGGTGCTTTGCTGTGAACGATGATATACAACAAGAAATGAATGGAGTCATCGTAGCATGGAATATTGCTTATCTTTACAATTCTTTGCTACAATAGAATAACAGAAGTAAGCGGTATTGATGAAGTTGAAATAAGAAATGGATTATCAAGGTATTTTATTTAAGAAGTCAGTAAAAAGAGGACGTATGATGGAAAATATATTTAGTGAAGATTAAACGACATGAGAGTGAAGAGCCAAAAATTTACGAACCATAGAAAATACTTTACTTACAAAGAAATGGCTCGTGATGTTGGCCGTTTAAAACTTTTTCAAAATTCGTATGCTATTGCAAATTTGCTAAATGCTCATTAAGTGTTCTTAATATAGGAGAGTGATTTTGATGTGTACAAGTTTCACTTTGCAAACCAATCAATTGAATAATTTTCTAGCTAGAACGATGGATTTCTCATTTCAATTAAACGGCAAACCAATTGTGATTCCAAGAGGCTTTCGCTGGCAGTCACAATTAGGGTTTAATGCAGTTACACGCTTTGGTTTTATCAGTACTGGTAGAGATGGAACTGAATACGTGTTAGCTGATGGCATGAACGAAAAGGGGGTAGCGATGGCAGAACTGTATTTCTCGAATGAAGCGAGATATAGTGAAACGCCTGAGATTGGTAAAATTAATTTAGCGCCGCATGAATTTATTCTGTGGGTGCTAGGAAATATAGCTAGTATTGACGAATTAAAAAGTAATATTGCAACCATTAATTTAGTTCATGCAGAGATTTCGTTATTAGGCGCTGTTGCTCCATTGCATTATATTGTTACAGATAAAACAGGTACCTGCGTGGTTATCGAGACGAATAGAGGAATGATTGAAATCAAAGAAAATCCTTTAGGCGTACTTACAAACAGTCCGGAATTGGAATGGCATTTGAAAAATTTAAGTAATTATTTATCATTAACACCTAACAATTTTCCATCAAAATATTTCTTGAATTACAAAGTAAGCCCCAATGGATTAGGTTCTGGTACATCTGCTTTACCAGGAGGACTTTCCTCACCCGAACGATTCGTACGAGCAGTATACACGAAAGAATTTATAGATAAAGGAACGACTTCAAAAGAAACGTTAAATGCAATTTTTCATCTATTAAATAATTTTACAATTCCTAAAGGGCTTATGTTAGAAGCTAATGGTGAATCGGAATACACGCAATATCGAGTTGTTTTTAATCTGAGTGAATTGGAATATTATTTTAGCCCCTACGAAACACAAGAAATTTTTTCTATAAACTTAAATGAGGTATTATTAAACTTAGAAGAGCCAAGAGTATTTGAAACAGAGCTATCTTTTAAAGTGACGAAATTATAAGGAGGTAGAATAATGAAACAGAGAAAAAAATTTTGGTGGCTTATGGCTATCATTATAGTCGGTATTTGTGGTGGCACAGTGGTAAATTTGGAAGAGAATAATCAACAAAAAAAATGACGAGGCTACTATTGGCTTCGTCATTTTTTTATCATAACTCTTTTGATAAATTGTAATCGGTAATGTGATACCCAACTTTTTGATAAACATGTAACGCGCGTTGGTTATAACCAAATACATGTAAAGAAAGTTTTTGGGCACCTAATTTTTGCGCATATTCTTCAAGAATTGTCATTACAGACGTTCCATAGCCTTGATTTTGATAACCTTCAAAGATATGAATATCATAGATAAAAGCCGTTTGCTCCAATGAATTGAAGAACATCCAGGTATGACCAATCAATTTCTCTTTTAAACAAATAGAATATAAGTAATGATTGGGTGTATCTATTCCTTTAGGTAACAATTGATTATAGGACTGAATAGCTAACTCATGCGCATTATTTTCTTGCCAAGTGCCACTCTTAACTTTATCAGCTGCATAATCTATTACAGCTACTTCTAAGTATTGTTGAAATGCTTCCGTTGTCATTGCCATTAATGTTAACATAGAGATACCTCACTTTAGAGTTTATTATACACGTTTTACAACTAAGTCACTCATAAGAAGGATGAAAAAGATGGCACAAAATATTTTCGATCAAATTGCTAAAAAATATGATTCACCTAAACAACAAGCCTTAGCGAAAGTGATTCGTCAAGAAATTGAAAAAGAATGGGGCAATCAATCCGATAAACGGGTCCTTGATTTTGGCTGTGGAACAGGTTTGATTAGTCTACCTTTTGCTGGAAAAGTAAAACAGTTATTTTTAGTAGATGTATCAAGTGAAATGACCAAAATTACGCAAGAAAAAATTACACAACAAGGGTTACTAAATACAACCGTGTTGACGGCAGATTTTTTACAAGATTTACCTACGTTCAAAGTGGATACCATTCTAGTCTCTTTAGTACTTTTGCATATTCCGCAAACAGCAGAGATTTTGCAACGCCTAGCAGATATGCTGACAGAAAGTGGTCAATTAATTATTGTTGATTTTGATAAAAATCCGCTTGTTTATCATGAACGGGTGCATAATGGTTTTGAACAAACGATGCTGCAACAGATGCTGTCAAAAAACTTTTCTAAAGTTCATAGTAGAACTTTTTATGAAGGAGATCATTTATTTATGAATCAAGCAGCAACGATGTTTATTTTACATGCAGAAAAGAACGAAATGCTAAAACCACTTCCACTAGTCAATTGACAAAATTTATGATAAAGTATATGAGACGATATTTAGGGTAGGAGGTTCCCATTGTGTATAGTTTTATTTTAGGAGTAGTTGTTGTACTCTCATTCATTTTAATTATTGCAATCATGATGCAGCCAAGCAAACAAAATAGTGCGGCAAGTGCATTTACTGGTGGCGCGGATCAACTTTTTGGTAAACAAAAAGCACGCGGTTTTGAAGCCGTGATGCAACGAGCAACGGCTGTTTTAGGTGCTTTATGGATGATACTATTATTTGTATTAGTTTTACTATCTTCAACAAGATAAACAAAAAAGAGTTTGGGACGGATGACATCTCAAACTCTTTTTTTACTTTTACTATGTTAAAATGAGAGGCAGAGAGGTGTTGTTAAATGAAAATGAGTTTACCGAAAGAATTATTTGCGGAACATGGAAAAAGGGCGGTGTTATTACTGCACGCATATTCAGGAAGCCCAAATGACGTGCGCATGCTTTGCAGATCTTTAGAAAATGCAAATTATACGGTGTATTCGCCTATGTTTGCGGGACACGGTACTTTAAATCCAAAAGATATATTAAAAGAAGAAGTCACTACGTGGTTTGAAAACACAAAAACTGCGATTCAATTTTTAAAGGACAAAGGCTATCAAGAAATTGCTGTTTTAGGCTTATCGATGGGCGGCATTATGGCGATGGGCGCTTTAACTGCGGGAGAGGAAGTCATAGTTGGGGGTGGTGTTTTTTGTTCGCCCATTTTTAAAGCAGAAAATCACGTGCCAGAGAATTTTGTCCGCTATGCAGAAAAAGTCTTAAGTTACTCTGAATTTACGTCTGAGGAACAACAAGCTATGTTGCCTGAAATTGCTAAAGCTGCCGATAAGCAATTGCTAGCGATTGAATCCTTTGCACAAACAGTTAATCAAAAATTAACCAATATTCATGTCCCAATCTTTTTAGCCCAAGCAGGTAAAGATCGGATGATTGATCCATTGACGGTCTTTGATACAGCTAAAGGTTTAGCCCATACCAAAGTGACATTGCAATGGTACCCTGAGAGTGGACATGTCGTCACTGTAGATAAAGAAAGAAAAGAATTTGAAAAAGACGTATTAGCTTTTATTGAAAGCTTGTCTTGGAATGAGGAATAAATAAATGAAAGAAACCATAAAAACAAAAGTCTTACTCTTTATGGAACAAAGTCGCAAAAAAAGTTTTTCCATGGAAGAGCTAGCTGAAAATCTTGAATTACAAAAAAGTGAAGATTTTAAAGCACTAGTACAAACCATTGCGACAATGGAAAGAGAGAAATTAATTGTTTTCAATAAAAAAGGGAAGATTAAGCTTCCCCAACAACAAATCGTCGTTGAAGGAACTTTTCGTGCCAACAGCCGTGGCTTTGGTTTTGTAACGATTGATCCTGAAGAGGAAGATATTTTTATCCCGAAAGAAGCCACGGGTTATGCTATGGATGGAGATATTGTTGCGATTGATATTGTTAAACCAGCTGATCCATTCAGTGATCGTGGAGCAGAAGGGAAAGTCGTAGAAGTTCGTCAACGTCAAGCGACGCAAATAGTTGGCGAATTTACTGCCTTCCCAGAAGAAGAGGTCGCAGAAACAGATTTATATGGCGTAGTCAAACCAAAAGATAAAAAATTAGAAGAATTAAATGTCTACGTTGCCGCAGAAGGTGTTCGTCCCGTGGATGGCAGTATTGTGGTGGTAGAAATTACTCATTATCCAGAAAAAGGCTATGCAACGAGTTTAGAAGGTATGGTAAAACAAGTTGTAGGACACAAAAATGATCCAGGTATGGATATTTTGTCCATCGTAATTGCCAACGGAATTCCAACAAAATTTCCTGATGAAGTATTGGCAGAAGCAGATGCTGTGCCAGATTCAATTAATCCTAGTGATTTCCCAGAGCGTCGTGATTTACGTGACCAAATGATTGTGACGATTGATGGGGAAGATGCAAAAGATTTAGATGATGCGGTTACTGTTCGTAAATTAGCAAATGGTAATTATTTTTTAGGCGTGCATATTGCAGATGTTTCCTATTATGTGACTACAGATAGTCAATTAGATAAAGAAGCCTTTGAACGAGGAACAAGCGTGTATTTAACGGACCGAGTCATTCCAATGTTACCACAACGTTTGTCAAATGGTATTTGTTCATTGAATCCAAAAGTCCCTCGTTTGGCAATGAGCTGTGAAATGGAAATCACTCAGCAAGGTGAAATTGTTACCCATGAGATTTTTCAAAGTGTTATCCAAACAACAGAACGAATGACTTACACAGCAGTTAATCAAATTTTAGAAGAGCAAAGTCCAGAAGTGATGGAACGTTATCAAGAACTAGTCCCAATGTTTCAAGAAATGGGCGAGTTACATCATATTTTAGAAGCGATGCGTATCCGTCGTGGGGCCGTATCTTTTGAAGACAATGAGGCAAAAGTATTGGTTGATAGTGACGGTCATCCACTAGATATTATTTTACGTAAACGAGGGATTGGCGAGCGATTAATCGAGTCCTTTATGTTGGCAGCTAATGAAACAATTGCTAGACACTTTAATGACCGACAATTACCGTTTATTTATCGAATTCATGAAGATCCCAAAGAAGAAAAGCTACGCCGTTTCTTTGATTTTGCTTCAGCCTTAGGAATTGTTGTAAAACAAACGAAAGGTTCAATTACACCGAAAGATTTACAACAGATTGTTGAGGATACAGCGGAACGACCAGAAGCGATGGTTATTAATACGATGTTGTTACGTAGTATGCAACAAGCGAAATATTCTGAGAATAATTATGGTCACTATGGGTTAGCTGCTGAGGATTATACGCATTTTACTTCCCCAATTCGTCGTTATCCTGACTTAATTGTTCATCGCTTGATTCGTGCG
The DNA here is from genome assembly GCF_017426705.2 of Enterococcus sp. DIV2402. NCBI lineage: Bacteria > Bacillati > Bacillota > Bacilli > Lactobacillales > Enterococcaceae > Enterococcus > Candidatus Enterococcus lowellii. Next base: position 1,361,586 of record NZ_CP147251.1, read on the forward strand.
TATGCTCAAGATGTTTCTGAAGAAACACAAGCAATTTGGGCAGAAAAATTACCAGATATAGCTGTTCACAGTTCACAAATGGAACGACGAGCTGTTGATGCAGAACGAGAAGTAGATGCGTTGAAAAAAGCCGAATTTATGGCAGACCATCTTGATGAAGAATTTGATGGGATTATCAGTTCTGTAGTCAAATTTGGGATTTTTGTTGAATTGCCAAACACTATTGAAGGGTTGATTCATATCAATGCGTTAAAACAAGATTATTTCCATTATCTAGAATCCCATTTAGCATTAGTTGGTGAACGGACAGGAATGACGTTTAAAATTGGACAAAAAGTTCGTATCCGTGTAGTCAAAGCTGATCCTGAAACCAGAGAAATTGATTTTGAGCTAGTTGAAGCAGAAGAAACAGAAAGCTTACAAAGAGAACAAAATCGTCATCAACGTCGTCGTAAACCAAAAGAAAATGCTGAGATGAATACTAATAGTAAAAATAAAAAAGAACGTAACCAAAAGAAACCCCAAGGACCAAAAGGGAAACCGAAAAAAGGGAAAAAAGCGCCATTTTATAAAGGCGTGGCCAAAAAGAAAGGAAAATAACTGGAAGTAAATGGAGGGAAGACAATGCCAAAAGGTGAAGGACAACTAATTGCACAAAATAGAAAAGCAAGGCATGATTATACGATTGTTGATACGATGGAGGCTGGAATTGTTTTACAAGGGACAGAGATTAAATCTATCCGTAACAGCCGTATCAATTTAAAAGATGGCTTTGTGCGAATTCGTAACGGAGAAGCTTTTCTTTATAATGTGCATATTAGTCCGTATGAGCAAGGAAATATTTTTAATCATGACCCTTTGCGTACGCGTAAATTGTTATTGCATAAAAAACAAATTACTAAATTAGTCGGTGAAACGAAAAATACAGGAATGACGATTGTTCCATTAAAAGTATACATTAAAGATGGTTATGCAAAGGTTCTAATTGGCTTAGCCAAAGGGAAGAAAGATTACGATAAACGGGAAACTTTGAAACGTAAAGATCAAGAACGACAGTTGCAACGAGTAATCAAAAACTTCTAACATTTCTTGTCGTTTTAGTAGAAATTTGATTTCTATTGCACAAGAAATATGATACTATTTACTCAAACGAAAGTGAAAGCGTTAAGGGTTTTAATGGTAAGTTGGTATATCATTACTAAATTTATAACAACGCGGATTTTCTATTCGTTTTTCAAATAAGGCATTTTGTCTAGTTTTTGCTGAAAATGCTTTGAAATTTTTCTTCTACGGTGGTATGATACCGATTGTTAAGTAAACTATGAACAAAAATGCACAAGCGTTTATGTCATAGCGTAGAAGACTATAGGAAGAGAGGTGAGAATATTGGAAGAACGTTCACTACTGTTTCAGATAGGGCCGGTATGGTTTGATGGGACAGTTATTTTGATGACACTGCTTACGTGCATCATTGTCTTTTCAATTGTCTTTGTTTGTACCCGTAATTTACAAATGAAGCCAAAAGGAAAACAAAACTTTATTGAATACGTCATTGACTTTGTGAGAGGAATTGCTTCTGATCAATTACCTAAAAAAGAAGTCAACAATTATCATTTATTGGCCTTTACCTTGTTTTTCTTTATTTTGATTGCTAATGAAATTGGTCTAGTTACTAAAATTGTGACCAACCATGAAGTCAGTCTATGGAAAAGCCCCACAGCTGATCCAATCGTGACGTTAAGTTTAGCTTTTATGGTCATCTTATTGACTCATTTCTTAGGAGCTAAAAAATTAGGATTAAAAGGGTATATTAAGAATTCATTTTTAACGCCAGTAAGCATTATTTTACCAATTAAACTATTGGAAGAATTCACGAATGTAATTAGTTTAGGTTTACGTTTGTATGGAAATATTTTTGCAGGTGAAGTTCTTTTAAGTTTAATCGTTTCTATGGTAAATAATCTAGGTTGGATTGCATTACCATTAGCTATCCCATTAGAGATGATTTGGATTGGTTTCTCCTTATTTATCGGAGGAATTCAAGCTTATGTATTTGTTACATTAACGATGGTATTTTTAAGTCACAAAATTGAAGTAGAACACTAACATATCGTTTATTTTAGGAGGAAGAAATATTATGGAATTTATCGCAGCAGGAATGGCAATTATCGGATCAGCTTTAGGTGCAGCTTATGGTAACTCACAAGTTGTTAAACAAGCATTGGAATCAATGGCTCGCCAACCAGAAATGGCAAAAGATTTACGCTCAACAATGATTTTAGGTATGGCGTTTATCGAAGCTGTGCCAATCTTGGGTATCGTTGTTGCTTTACTTCTTGTTTTATAAGAACCACAAAATAAAGCAGAAGTTATAAATCTTCTGCTTTTTTTGTGACACGTGAAGCTTACTCATAGAAAACGAAATTTCAAGTAAAGGAGTTACAGCGTATGCTAAATCACTTGGTTCTGTCAATGGCAGAAGTGCATAATACAATGATCAGTAATTTTGTTGTTGTTACAGGCTCATTTGTTCTCTTACTTGTGCTTTTAAAGATTTTTGCATGGGACTCCATCTCAGCAATTATGAAAAAGCGTGAAGATAAGATTGCCAATGATTTAGATTCAGCAGAAAAATCTCGGATTGAAGCAGCTAAATTAGAAGAAGAACGTCAACTACAATTAGTAAGTTCTCAAACTGAAGCTGCTGAGATTATTAAAAATGCACGAGATAGTGGAGAATCAAGCCGCCAAGCAATTCTGAAAGATGCCGAAGAAACAGTCACTCAAATGAGAGACAAAGCGCATAATGATATCGCAAACGAACGTCAAGCTGCGTTATCGACTGTGAAAGATGAAGTAGCTGATCTTTCTCTTCAAATTGCAGAAAAAATCTTAAATCAAGAACTATCTCTAGAATCGCATAAAGCATTGATTGATCAATGTATTGATGGATTAGGAACAACCGATGAAGCTAGATAAAATTACCGTTGCTAAACGTTACGGCAAAGCGTTATTTGAATTGGCGGTCGAATCTCAACAAGCCGAAGACGTATACAATGAGTTATTGAAACTACGACAAATATTTGAAGATATCCCTGAATTGGGAGACTTATTAAGTGATGCTCGATTGGATTTAAACGAGAAGCGTAACGTAATGGATAATCTTGTGAAAGGTTTCAACGGAATCGTTCGCAATACTTTAGAAGTTATCTATCAATATAATCGCATGTATGACTTGTTATTAATTATTGATGAATATGAGAGACTATTCAATGATAGTAAAAATATTGTTTTAGGAAGTGTAACCACAGCGGTACCACTTACAAATGAACAAAAAGCGAAACTAACTCAAAAAGTAGCCAAGCAATTAGGTTATCAAAAAGCAGAGTTAACGGAACAAGTTGATCCCAATATACTTGGTGGGGTAATCGTTGAAGCGAATCACCATGTCATTGATGGGAGTATTAGAAGCCGTTTAGAATATTTGCGAAAAGAATTACGCAAATAATACAAACAGTAAGAGGTGAATCGAATGGCCATTAAAGCAGAAGAAATCAGTGCTTTGATTAAAGATCAGATAAAAAATTATCAAAGTAAGATTTCCGTCGAAGAAGTAGGAACGGTTACTTACATTGGTGATGGAATCGCACGCGCGCATGGACTAGAAAATGCGATGAGTGGCGAATTGCTTGAATTTTCAAATGGTGCTTTCGGTATGGCACAAAATTTAGAGTCTAATGATGTAGGGATCATTATTTTAGGAGATTTTGAATCCATTCGCGAAGGCGATACAGTAAAACGCACAGGGCGCATTATGGAAGTACCCGTGGGTGATGCTTTAATCGGTCGTGTAGTTAATCCATTGGGACAACCAATCGATGGCTATGGTCCAATTAAAACAGATAAATTCCGTCCAGTAGAAGCTGAAGCACCAGGTGTTATGCAACGTAAATCAGTTTCTGAGCCAATGCAAACAGGATTAAAAGCGATTGATGCACTGGTGCCAATCGGTCGTGGACAACGTGAGTTAGTTATTGGTGACAGAAAAACTGGGAAAACATCGATTGCCATTGATACAATTATCAACCAAAAAGGGCAAGATATGATTTGTATTTATGTGGCAATTGGGCAAAAAGACTCCACAGTTCGTACACAAGTAGAAACACTACGTAAATATGGTGCAATGGACTATACAATTGTAGTATCAGCAGGAGCATCACAACCAGCGCCGTTATTATATATTGCACCTTATGCGGGAACAGCAATTGGTGAAGAATTTATGTATAACGGAAAACATGTATTAATTGTTTTTGATGACTTATCGAAACAAGCTGTTGCTTATCGTGAGCTTTCGTTACTATTACGTCGTCCTCCAGGTCGTGAAGCATACCCAGGGGATGTGTTCTACTTGCATTCACGTTTATTAGAACGTGCAGCGAAATTAAGTGATGATTTAGGTGGTGGTTCAATGACTGCCTTGCCATTTGTTGAAACACAAGCAGGAGATATTTCTGCTTATATTCCGACAAACGTTATTTCAATTACAGATGGACAAATTTTCTTAGAAAGTGACTTATTCTATTCAGGTGTTCGTCCAGCCGTAGCTGCTGGATTATCTGTCTCACGGGTAGGTGGTTCTGCGCAAATTAAAGCAATGAAAAAAGTTGCGGGTACATTGCGTTTAGATTTAGCTAGTTACCGTGAATTAGAAGCCTTCACTCAATTTGGTTCTGATTTAGATGCTGCGACACAAGCGAAGTTAAATCGTGGTCGTCGTACAGTTGAAATTCTAAAACAAAAATCACATGCGCCACTTCCTGTAGAAAAACAGGTTGTTATCTTATACGCATTAACACGTGGATTTATTGATAGCGTACCTGTAAATAGTATTTTGGACTTTGAATCAGAATTATTCGATTATTTGGAAGCAAATTATGCACATTTATTTGAAACAATTCGTACAACGCATGATTTACCAGCTGAAGCTGATATGAATCAAGCAATTAAAGAATTCCAAGAATTATTTATGGCAGGAAAAAGCAATCAAAACAAAGAGTTTATTAAAGAACATTTAGCGACGATGGAGCAATCGTAAAAGAGGTGAAGAATAATGGGTGCTTCTCTAAATGAAATAAAACAACGGATTACTTCCACAAAGAAGACCAGTCAAATCACCAGAGCGATGCAAATGGTATCGGCTTCGAAACTGACAAAATCAGAAGCGCACTCTAGCCAGTTTCAAATTTACGCAAAAAAAGTGCGTGAATTAGTGACACATATTACTACCAGTCAGTTAATTGAGATGGAAAAATCAGAAAAGAAACAAGAACTAGACTTTAATAGTATGTTAGTTAGTCGACCAGTGAAAAAAACAGGATATATTGTTATTACTTCAGATGGTGGATTAGTTGGCGGATATAATAGCTCTATTTTAAAACAAATGATGACGATGTTAGCAAAAGATCATAAATCTTCTAACGAATATGTAATGATTTCGATTGGAGCAACCGGGGCTGAATTTTTTAAAGCACGGGATATCCCATTAGCGTATGAATTACGTAACTTGTCAGATCAGCCAAGTTTTGAAGAAGTAAGAAAAATTGTTAATATGACTGTTTCAATGTATCAAAATGAAGTGTTTGATGAGTTATATGTTTGTTATAACCATCATGTCAATTCACTAACAAGTCAATTCCGAATGGAAAAAATGTTGCCTATTACAACAATTAATCCGGAAGAAGCTAAAACGTATGAACAAGAATACATTTTTGAACCTTCTAAAGAAGCAATTTTAAACCAGTTGCTTCCACAATATGCAGAAAGTTTGATCTATGGAGCAATTGTTGATGCGAAAACTGCTGAGCATGCTGCGGGTATGACCGCAATGAAAACAGCAACAGATAATGCAGGAAATATTATTGATGATTTAACGATTTCTTATAATCGTGCACGTCAAGGGGCAATTACCCAAGAAATTACTGAAATTGTGGGTGGAGCAGCAGCTCTCGAATAATTTCGTGAATGAATGGAGGAAAACAAATGAGTTCAGGCAAGATTGTTCAAGTCATCGGTCCCGTAGTTGACGTGGAATTTTCTTTGGACCAATCCTTACCAGATATCAACAATGCGTTGGTAGTCTACAAAAAGAATGATGAAAAAACGAAAGTTGTACTTGAAACAGCATTAGAGCTTGGTGACGGCGTCGTGCGTACGATTGCAATGGCATCTACAGATGGCTTACAACGTGGTATGGAAGTCATCGATACAGGAGCTTCAATTTCTGTTCCTGTTGGGAAAGAAACGTTAGGTCGTGTATTTAATGTTTTAGGAGATACAATTGATTTAGATGAACCATTTCCTGAAAAAGTAGAGCGCAGTGGTATTCATAAAAAAGCACCTGATTTTGATGAATTAAGTACAAGTACAGAAATTCTTGAAACTGGAATCAAAGTTATCGATTTATTAGCACCTTACTTAAAAGGTGGTAAAGTTGGTTTATTCGGTGGTGCCGGTGTAGGTAAAACGGTATTAATCCAAGAATTAATTAATAACATTGCACAAGAACATGGTGGGATTTCAGTATTTTCAGGTGTCGGTGAGCGTACGCGTGAAGGAAATGACCTTTATTACGAAATGAAAGAATCAGGCGTTATCGAAAAAACAGCCATGGTTTTTGGGCAAATGAATGAACCACCAGGCGCACGTATGCGTGTAGCATTGACTGGTTTGACGATTGCAGAATATTTCCGTGATGTGGAAGGACAAGACGTATTGTTATTTATTGATAACATTTTCCGTTTTACGCAAGCTGGTTCGGAAGTTTCAGCGCTGTTAGGTCGTATGCCTTCAGCGGTGGGGTATCAACCAACATTGGCTACTGAAATGGGTCAATTACAAGAACGTATTACTTCAACGAAAAAAGGTTCAATTACATCCATTCAAGCGATTTATGTACCTGCCGATGACTATACGGACCCGGCGCCAGCAACTGCATTTGCGCATTTGGATGCGACAACCAACTTAGAACGTAAATTAACAGAACAAGGGATTTATCCTGCGGTAGACCCATTAGCATCTTCTTCTAGTGCCTTAGCACCTGAAATTGTTGGTGAAGAGCATTATCAAGTGGCTAGTGAAGTACAACGTACATTGCAACGCTATCGTGAATTACAAGATATTATCGCTATCTTAGGGATGGATGAATTATCTGATGAAGAAAAAGTCTTGGTATCACGTGCCCGTCGTATCCAATTTTTCTTATCGCAAAACTTCCACGTAGCTGAACAGTTTACAGGCCAACCTGGTTCATATGTTCCTGTTAAAGAAACAATCAAAGGGTTCAGAGAAATCCTTGATGGAAAATATGATGAACTTCCAGAAGAAGCTTTCCGTAGTGTCGGACGTATCGAAGAAGTAGTTGAAAAAGCGAAAAACTTAGGATACTAGAAAGAGGTGCCTTATGGATCAACATTTAACGGTCAATATTGTGACACCTAGTGGCGTGGTGTATAATCATCATGCGAAAATCGTTGTAGTCAAGACAATAGATGGTGAAATGGGGATTTTACCTCATCATGCTCCAATCATTGCACCATTAATTATCGATGAAGTACGCATCAATCGAATCGATTCAGAAAATCATATTGATTGGGTTGCTGTAAATGGCGGAATAATGGAAGTGCGTGATAATATCGTTACGATTATTGCGGATAGTGCAGAACGTGAGCGTGAAATTGATATTGCACGTGCTCAACGTGCAAAAGAACGTGCCGAACGAATGATTGCTGAAGCGAAAGCCCACGATAATGTGGATGAATTAAAACGAGCGACAGTGGCGTTACATCGCGCGTTGAATCGAATCAATGTGTCAAATCATCTTTAAAAATGAGAACTTTCTCTTTATGAGAAGGTTCTTTTTTTTAATGTAGTCTAGGGAATTATCTGTAAAAAAGTAAGTATAAGAGTTGATATAACAAGATTTTTAGCAAATGGTAATCATGATAAAATAATTAAAAAGTTTTTTAAAAAATGTTTTAAAAACTTTTTGCGGGGACAATATTTTTTTATTTTCTTGATTTATGGTATTATCTATATGTTGAATTTTCGTAAAGAAGGAGTTTTTGTATGCAAGTTTATGGTATTGATGCATTCATCCGAATTGTTAGTCATTTAGCTTTTATTTATCTAGCTTTTTGGGCGTTAGGTTCTGTGAGAATCGAAACGTTTTTTAAAGCCCTTCATACAACGCAAATTCGCTTAATTCTTGTGTTAATTTCGGTGGCAATTGGTTTTACCGCCAGCAATTTTTTTCTAGAAATTATTATTTTATGCAAGAATTTATTTTTAGTAGGTTTTTAACAGTACTGCTTGCTATTTAAAATAAAATGAATATGCTATAATAAAAAAGATTTTGATTGAAATGTCACATAGCGTTCTATTTGGAGGGAACAAGATGGAAGAGATTATCGTTCAAGGTGGTAATCAGTTAAAAGGAACTGTAAAAATTGAAGGAGCAAAGAATGCGGTGTTACCGATCTTAGCTGCCACTTTATTAGCTGAAGAAGGCACAACAACATTAAAAAATGTCCCAATTCTTTCAGACGTATTTACAATGAACAAAGTGATTCAACACTTAAATGTAGATGTTGATTTTGATACTGATAAAAATGAAGTTGTCATTGATGCATCACGACAATTAGAAATTGAAGCGCCGTATGAATATGTTAGCAAAATGCGTGCCTCAATTGTTGTAATGGGTCCTTTATTGGCTCGTAATGGTCATGCAAAAGTTGCAATGCCAGGTGGATGTGCCATTGGAAAACGTCCGATTGATTTACATTTAAAAGGATTCCAAGCTTTAGGTGCTGAAATTATTCAAAAAGATGGTTACATTGAAGCTATTGCAGATGAATTAAAAGGCAATAATATCTATTTAGACTTTCCTAGCGTAGGAGCTACTCAAAATATTATGATGGCTGCTGTCAAAGCGAAAGGGACAACAATTATTGATAACGTAGCTAGAGAACCTGAAATTGTAGATCTTGCGAATATTTTAAATAAAATGGGTGCAAAGATTTATGGTGCGGGAACTGAAACAATGCGTATTGAAGGTGTAGATCATTTACATGCAGTTAATCATGCAATTGTACAAGATCGTATTGAAGCAGGAACATTTATGGTAGCTGCTGCTATGACAGAAGGTAATGTGTTAATTCAAGATGCTATTTCGGAACATAATCGTCCGTTGTTGTCTAAATTAATCGAAATGGGTGCTAAAGTAATTGAAGAAGACAATGGTGTACGTATCATTGGACCAAAAGAACTAAAAGCAACAGATGTTAAGACAATGCCACATCCAGGCTTCCCAACAGATATGCAAGCTCAAATGACGGCAATTCAAGTCATTGCTAACGGGACAAGTGTTGTTACTGAGACAGTTTTTGAGAATCGCTTCCAACATTTAGATGAGATGGTTCGTATGAATGCTCATGTTAAAATCGATGGGAACGTAGCGATTATTGAAGGTGGACATCAATTACAAGGTTCTTTAGTTTATGCAACTGATTTACGTGCTGCGGCAGCTTTGATTTTGGCTGGCTTAAAAGCAACGGGTCGTACACGCGTGCGCAATTTGAAATATTTAGATCGTGGTTATTATAAATTCCACGAAAAATTACAAAAATTGGGTGCAAATGTAGAGCGAGTGAACAGCTCTAAAGAAGCTGTAGAAGAAGCGGTTGTTGCACAACCATAAGGAGGATGGCAGAATGGAAATAAGCGAAGACATTCTTAAAACCCTAATTAAAATTCTATCCATCGTATTTGGCGCTATTTTGTTGTTTTTCATCGGTTTAATGATTGGATACGGTGTGATTGGAGATGGATCTCCGTTCCACGTTTTCAATCGCGAGCTATGGCAACATATTCTAGATTTTTTTAATATATAAAGTGAAGGGGAAAGACAGGTTTGAGACTGTTTTTCTCTTTTTATTTTAGTAATTTTTAAGTTTGTATCAAGAACTAAAAAAAGATATACTTTGAATGAAAAGAGGGAAAAGCATGCAAAAGATATTAATTTATTTTGTTCGAGGGTACCAACGGTTCATTTCGCCATTATTTCCGCCAAGTTGTCGTTATTATCCAACTTGTTCGAGTTATACGATTGATGCCATTCAAGTACATGGTGCGGCGAAAGGAACCTTGATGGGAATTGCGAGAATATTACGTTGTCATCCATTTGTTAAGGGTGGAATTGATTACGTTCCACGAAATTTTACTTTAAAAAGAAATACAACAGACGAAATACGCCCCAATTATACGTATCGAAAAGAAAATAAAAAATGAAAAACTTTCACAATCTGGGGAGGTTTTTCATTTTTTTTATGAAAATCCACTGCCGTTATTCAATGAAATAGCGTTGAAAAACTATTATTTAAGCGTGCTCTTATCAATTTGTTATTAGATTGTCAAAATGTATAAAATATTCTGAAAATTCATTGACAATTACTGAAAAATTCTGTATATTAATTTCATACTCAGGGGAGTAAAAAAGGGAGGAATTAAGTATGAAAAAGAAATTTGCATTTCTATTTGCTAGTTTGTTTCTACTAGGTGCTTGTAGCGCTGGCCCAAGTGGCGGTGGTAACTCAAATGGCAACTCAAACGGTGGTGGCAACACACAAGAAGGGGACACAATCAAAATTGGTTTGAACCTTGAATTATCAGGAGCAGTTGCTGGATACGGGACACAAGAAAAAGAAGGTGTCGAATTAGCCGTTGAAAAAATCAATGCTGATGGCGGTATCTTAGGCAAAGAAGTTGAATTAGTGATTAAAGATAATAAATCTGATAGTAATGAGGCGGCTACAGCAGCAGCCAATTTAACAACAAACGATGGAGTTGTTGCCATTATTGGCCCAGCAACAACTGGTGCAAGTAAAGCAGCTATTCCTAACGTTACCAAAGCACAAGTACCAATGATTACACCTTCTGGTACAGATGATGCGATTACTGTGAATGGTGATAAAGTGCAAGAATATGTTTTCCGTTCTTGTTTCCAAGATAGTTTCCAAGGTGTTATTTTAGCAAACTATGCTGACGAAACTTTATCAGCTGAAAAAGCAGTTATCTTTGGAGATAATTCAAGTGACTATGCAATTGGTTTAACGAAAGCCTTTGAAAGTGCATATGATGGAGAAGTGGTGTTAAGAGAAAACTTCACAAAAAATGATAAAGATTTCCAAGCTCAATTAACTAAAATTAAAAATGCTGACTTCGACGTATTGTATTTACCAGGTTATTATGAAGAAGCTGGTTTGATTATTAAACAAGCGCGCGAAATGGGAATTGAACAACCAATTTTAGGTGCTGACGGTTTTGGTGATGAAAAAATGATTCAACTTGCAGGTGCTGAAAATGTATCGAATGTCTTCTATACAGGTCACTTCTCAGCATTAGCTCCAGCAAATGATACTGTACAACCATTTATTGATGCATTTAAAGAAAAATATGGCAAAGAGCCATCTACGTTCAATGCATTAGCTTATGATGCAATGTTTATGATTAAATCAGCCATTGAATCACAAGACTCTGCGGATTCAGCGGCAATTACAAAAGGTCTTGCTGAATTGAAAGATTTTGTTGGGATTACAGGAAACATTACAATGGATGCAAACCATAACCCAGAAAAATCAGCTGTTGTTATCGGTTTTACAGATGGTAAAGAAAGTTCAGCTGATACAGTAAATCCATAATTGGATGAATTGAACATATAAGAGCTGGGACAAAATCAAACAATCGGTTTTGTCACAGCTTTTATTTTTTGCTACAGTGGTAAAAAAAGTAATAAAAATGAACTATTTGGATGTGATAAAGATGGAAGTAATGATCCAACAATTAATTAATGGACTATTCCTAGGTAGCATATATGCCTTGATGGCACTAGGATATACAATGGTCTATGGTATTATTAAACTTATTAACTTTGCTCATGGTGAAATCTATATGATTGGGAGTTTTATCGGATATTTTTTGATTAATTCTTTTAATACGTGGGGAATTTTACCAAATGCCTGGGGCTTTTTCATAGCAATGATTATTTCAATGGCAGCTAGTGCCTTGTTAGGTGTGGTTGTAGAATTTTTAGCCTACCGACCTTTAAGAAAATCAACGAGAATTGCAGCATTGATTACAGCAATTGGAGTATCTTATTTATTACAAAATGTAATGATTTATTTCTTCTCACCAGATACTCGCCCGTTTCCACAAGCAATTGCTCGCAAAGCGTTCTCAATTGGCTTTGTTTCAGTAAGTAATATTCAATTATTGATTTTAGGTATTTCCGTATCCTTAATGATTATATTACAATTAATCGTTCAAAAAACGCGTATGGGAAAAGCAATGCGCGCAGTAAGTGTGGATACCGATGCAGCTCAATTAATGGGGATTAATGTAAACAGAACTATTTCATTTACTTTTGCCTTAGGTTCAGCTTTAGCAGCAGCAGGCGGAATGCTGATTGGTTTGTATTATAACTCAATCGATCCAATGATGGGTGTGGCACCAGGTTTGAAATCCTTTGTTGCAGCAGTTTTAGGTGGGATTGGAATTATTCCAGGAGCAGCGCTAGGTGGGTTTGCAATTGGTCTAATTGAAACAATGTCAACTGCTTTAGGTTTTTCTGATTACAAAGATGCATTAGTATATGCCGTTTTAATTATTATTTTATTGATTCGTCCAGCCGGAATTCTCGGCAAAAATATTAAAGAGAAAGTGTAGGTGTCAGCAATGAAGAAGAATTTAAAATACAATTTGACTTGGTTAGCAATTGCGGCTGTCATCTATTTTGGTTTATTTGCTTTATATAATGGCGGAGTAATCAATCTATTTACCGATGCGATTATTGCCAATATTGGTATTAATATTATCTTAGCAGTAAGTTTGAACTTAATTATCGGTTTTTCTGGTCAATTTTCATTAGGCCATGCAGGATTTATGGCGATTGGGGCATATGCAACAGCGATTATTACACGTGATAATCCTACATTTGGTGGCTTTGCAATGGGAATTCTTTTAGGCATGTTATTAGCCGGTGTGATTGCTTTAGCAGTAGGTATTCCAACACTGCGTTTAAAAGGAGACTATTTAGCAATCGCTACATTAGGTATTTCGGAGATTATTCGTATTTTAATAATTAATCTGAGCGGTCTTACCAACGGACCAGCAGGGATTTTTGGTTTGCCACAGTTTAGTAATTGGCAAGTAATCTTTATCATGATGACTTTGTCTATTTTAATCGTTTCGAATTTCATTCATAGCGGTCCTGGTCGTGCGACTTTGTCTGTTCGTGAAGATGAAATTGCTGCGGAATCAATGGGTGTTAATACAACTAAATACAAGGTAACAGCTTTTGTATTAGGTGCAGTGTTAGCAAGTGTTGCTGGTTCATTGTTTGCTAGCTATCAACAATCTGTATTCCCACAAGATTACGGATTTATGAAATCAATTGATGTGTTGATTATTGTGGTATTTGGCGGAATTGGGAGTACAACAGGCGCAGTGGTGGCAGCCGTGGTATTAGGTTTCTTAAATATGTATCTGCAAGATTTTGGAAACTTACGTATGATTATTTACGCTTTAGCGATTATTGTAATTATGATTTTCAAACCAAGTGGTCTATTGGGAACATGGGAATTCTCAGTAAAACGTATCTTTAATAAATTTTCTAAAAAGGAGGATGACTCAAATGCCTCTACTAACAGTTAATCAATTAACAAAAAATTTCGGTGGTCTAGCTGCCGTTTCACATGTCAATATTACTTTGGAAAACAATGAATTAGTTGGTTTAATCGGCCCAAATGGTGCGGGTAAAACCACATTGTTTAACCTGTTAACCGGTGTTTATGAACCAAGTAGTGGGGATGTATTGTTAAATATGGATGGAAAAGAAGCGCGTCTAAATGGTATTAAACCGTATAAAATTGCAGATTTAGGCTTGTCTAGAACTTTCCAAAATATTCGTTTATTTAAAGATTTGACAGTTATGGATAATGTCTTGATTGCGATGAATTCGAAAAATAAAGAAGGATTCTTTAGTACAATTTTACGCTTACCCAAATTTTATCAAACTGAAGAGATGATGCGTCAAAAAGTACGTGAACTTTTAAGTATCTTTGATTTGGAAGAGAAAGAAGAAACGTTAGCTAAAAATTTACCTTATGGCCAACAACGCCGCTTAGAAATTGTTCGAGCGTTAGCAACTAATCCTAAAATTCTTTTCTTAGATGAACCGGCAGCTGGGATGAATCCCCAAGAAACTGCTGAATTGACAAAATTAATTCGTCAAATTCAAAAAGATTTTGGTTTAACTATTGTTTTAATCGAACATGATATGAATTTGGTTATGGATGTTTGTGAGCGAATTTATGTGTTAGAATATGGTCAAGTCATCGCAGAAGGAAATCCAGATGAAATTAAAAATAACCCTCGTGTAATTGAGGCGTATCTAGGAGGGGAAATTTAATGTTAAAAGTTGATAATCTATCGGTGCGTTACGGTATGATTCAAGCCGTTCATAACGTTTCCTTCCATGTAAATCAAGGTGAGATTGTTTCGTTAATTGGCGCAAATGGTGCCGGAAAAACAACAATTTTACGAACAATATCTGGGTTGATTCGTCCTTCAGAAGGTTCAATTTTCTTTGAGGAACAAGCAATCGAAAAAGCTGCTCCACAAAAAATTGTTGCTTCAGGCTTATCTCAAGTACCAGAAGGCCGTCATGTCTTTGCGGGGTTAACTGTTCAAGAAAATTTAGAAATGGGTGCGTTTCTGCGTAAAGATAGTGGCGTAAAAGCAGATTATGAACAAGTATTTGCTAAATTTCCTGTTTTAAAAGAGCGTAAAAACCAAGATGCAGCAACATTATCTGGTGGAGAACAACAAATGTTAGCGATGGGGCGCGCGTTAATGTCTCGTCCTAAATTATTATTGTTAGATGAACCATCAATGGGATTAGCGCCAATTTTCATCCGCGAAATTTTTTCGATTATTCAAGAAATTCAACAACAAGGCACAACCGTTTTGTTGATTGAACAAAATGCACACATGGCTTTATCGATTGCTGATCGAGGATATGTATTAGAAACAGGTAAAGTAGTTCTTGAAGGTACTGGAAAAGAATTGCTATCTAGTGAAGCTGTTAAGAAAGCATACTTAGGAGGGTAAAAAATGAGCGTAAGTGATTTTATGACCACAGATTTAGTAACTGTAACACCCGACACACCGATTTTTGATGCAGTAGATTTGATGAAAAAGCATGATATTCATCGTTTACCAGTATTAGAAAATAATCAATTAGTGGGATTAATTACAGAAGGAATCATTCAAGAAGCGATGCCTTCAAAAGCCACTAGCTTGAGTGTTTATGAAGTCAATTATTTATTAAATAAGACGACTGTTCGTGATGTAATGATTAAGGATATCGAAACAATTTCACCAGAGGCATTATTAGAAGATGGAATTGCCATTATGCGTTCGAAAAATATCGGTGTCTTACCGGTAGTAGAAGGTCCTAATTTATTAGGGATTATTACAAATAATGATATTTTTGATGCCTTCTTAAAAATTACTGGTTATAACAATGGTGGAACACGAGTAACCATTCAAATTACGGAAGATCAAAAAGGAATTTTAGCTGATATTGCCCAGTTATTAGCTAACAATGATTTTAGTATAGCGACGATTGTCGTGAATCGTGTAAGTGACGGAACAATTATTGAAATCCAAGTCGAATCTCAAGCAGTTGCTACTATTCAACAGGCTTTAGAATCAGCTGGTTATAATGTAGTAAATGCAGTATTAACGAATCAATAAGATAAAACAACTTCTCAGAAACTTTTTGAGAAGTTGTTTTTATAAAAATAGCGAAGAAGAGAAGTTTCTACTAGGAAATAAATAAATTTATGATAGAATGTAACTCGAGGTGAAAATTGTGAAAAAAAATAAAGATATTGAAGTACGTATTGAAGAAACAAAAAAAACAATTAGCGGATCAACTTATGATGTAACTGAATTATATATTGGTAAGAAAAAAATTGGTGAAGTTTTAGCATATGGACCAAAAGAATTTCAAAGCTTTATGGACAATGAAGAACTTGGTGCAAGTAAGACATTAGACCTTGCAATTGAGTCAATTATTCGTCAGTGGAACTTACATGAATAATTTCTAGAAAAAATAAAAAAACTTGAAAAAAGTATTGCAAAGTAAAAAAGAATATTGTATTATAACTAAGTCAGGTTGATCAAACAACCTTTTGGAGGAGTAGCGAAGTGGCTAAACGCGACGGACTGTAAATCCGTTCCTTCGGGTTCAGTGGTTCGAATCCACTCTCCTCCACCATTGGGGTATAGCCAAGCGGTAAGGCAAGGGACTTTGACTCCCTCATGCGTTGGTTCGAATCCAGCTACCCCAGTTTTTACGACACGTTTAAGACGTGTCTTTTTTTATTTGAATAAATTTTAATTTTGCGATACTCTAAAATAAAAAGGGAGTGTTTAAGATGAAACTACCATTTAATTTAAAAGAAAAAATAACAGAAGCAGCTGAACACATTCATGATATTACTAAAAAGGATGTTACAGTCAATTTATTGAAAAAAGATGGCGTAAAGGTAACACGACCACGTCCAACCAAACATACAATTAAGTGGCGTTCTAAGAACTATTAAACTAGAGAACTTTCAACAGTTTTATGTTGAAAGTTTTTTTTAGGAGTTTTATTTGAATTTAGAAGGATAGTAGCTATAATAAAGAGAAAAGAAGGAGAGGGTAAAAAATGGTAGATACATTGCCTGTATATATTCAAATACATGATGCAATTAAAGAAAAAATTGAAACAAATTATTGGAAAATAGGAGATCGTCTTCCTTCAGAACGAGAACTTTCTACTCAATTTGGTGTGAGTCGAATGACCTTACGACAAGCGATTCAAACTTTAGCTGATGAAGGAATTCTTGAAAGAAAAATTGGCTCAGGAACATATGTGGCACGTCGAAAAGTGCAAGAAAAAATGACAGGAACCACAAGCTTTACCGAAATTATGTTGTCTCAAGGGAGAGAACCATCTAGTCGTGCAGTTTCTTATTTTTTTACTTCCCCAAGTTCTAGTGAGATGGATAAGTTACAATTAACCAAAGACGATATTATTTTGAGAATGGAACGTATTCGTTTGGCGGATGATATACCGATTTGTTTTGAAGTGGCAAGTGTTCCTGAAAAATTAATTCGGGAGTATAGCAAGTCAGAAATTACCTCATCACTTTACCGAACACTGGAAGAAAAAGGGCAGAAAAAAATTGGCGGTGCAAATCAAACTATTTCAGCAATGATTGCATCAGAAAAAATTGCGGATTACTTAGATATCAAAAAAGGCGATGCGATTTTACGTATGCGTCAAGTCTCTTTCTTATTAGATGGACAGCCTTTTGAGTATGTTCGTAGTCAATATGTTGGCAATCGTTTTGAATTCTTTTTGGAAAAATAAAAACAAGCTGGAGCGTGCTTCAGCTTGTTTTATTTGCTACTGGAATTTCCACGTAAGAATATTCGCCATCTTCAAACGATACTTGCCCATTTAATAAATCGATAACTGCTTGTTTGAAGCTTTCTTCATTTTGTACCATAACGCATAGTGTAATGTTCTCCAAAAACTGCGTATCCTTAACGTAAAATTGATTTTGTTCCAAATAATGTTGCAATTTGCCTAATAGTGGATATTCAACTTGTACAAAAACTTCTTTTTGAAGCTTTCCTTCCACAATTCCAATTTCATTTAGCGCATGAGAAACAGCACTTGAATAAGCCCGAATGAGTCCACCAGCACCTAATTTGGTTCCTCCGAAATAGCGAGTGACAACTGCGACAACATTTATTAATTCATTTTTTTTCAAGACTTCTAGCATAGGAACACCAGCAGTCCCACTAGGTTCACCATCATCGCTTGAACGTTGGATGTCATTTTTTTCACCTAATACAAAAGCACTGCAATTATGGTTCGCTTTCCAGTGTTCTTTTTTTAAGGCTTGAATGAAGTCCTTGGCTTCTTCTTCTGTTTCAATTCGTTTCAATGAGCAAATAAAACGGGATTTTTTTATTTCTATTTCACTTTGTCCATCTTCTTTAATGGTCAAATAAGTATCAATCAAGATTGTTCACCCCTTTTCTACAGTATAGAAAAAAACGAATTAATTTTCAAATTGATGCAAACCTTGCAATTTTTTTATGAAAGCGTAATAATGAATAAAAGGAGGGGTAAACCATGGTAAAACGCAAAAAAAAGTATGATGTCATTACAACTTACTTAGTAAACAATGGTGGTTCACAAGTAACCTTGACGTTTACTCAGTTTGACGAATTATTATTTCCAGCGAATGGTTTACCACGAACTGCGCGAACAACGCTTGATTGGTGGACAAATGATTACAAACATCCTGAAAAAGGTGCCTATGCCTGGATTAATGCTAAATATGAAGTAGTCCATGTGAATTTAGAAAAAGAGTATGTTGTATTTCGTCCATTAGTCAAATCAACTTGGTTAGAGTTAAATTAAAAGGAAGCGTTGACAAAGAAGGAGTTTATTTTATAATAGAACTATGGTTTGTATATAAAATAGTATAAATAATAATGATTATGGAATAGTTAAGGGGAGATTTATTATGGCAAAAAAAACAATTATGTTAGTATGTTCAGCAGGAATGAGTACTAGTTTATTAGTAACAAAAATGCAGCAAGCAGCAGAAACAAAAGGATTAGATACAGATATTTTTGCAGTTTCAGCATCTGATGCCGACAACCATTTAGCAAACAAAGATGTTAACGTGTTATTATTAGGTCCTCAAGTTCGTTTTATGAAAGGTGACTTCGAAAAACGACTAGCATCAAAAGGAATTCCTTTAGAAGTAATCAACATGGCAGATTATGGCATGATGAATGGTGAGAAAGTGTTACAGCAAGCACTAGATTTGATTGGCGAATAATTCACCCCTTCATAAATAAAAATGAGTAAAGCGAGGAAATCGATAAAATTTCCTCGCTTTTTTGCGTAGTTATAGGTAGGAGGGAGGCTATTATGGACGAGTTAGGGAGGCAAATTGCTATTTCTAAAAAAGACTTACCTACATTAAGTGATACCACGATGGTGCGAGAAGCTCTTGATGTAGACAAAGGACAGTGTCAGCGATGTGGGAGTTTGTTTTCTCAAGAAAAACATTTTTTACCAAATGGAAATTATTATTGTGTCGCATGTTTGCAATTTGGACGTTTAACTAATGAAGACGTCTTATTATCTAAAGAAGATAATGATTATCAACAACGTAAGGTATGTTTTGATTGGCAAGGAACATTTACACCACCACAACAGGAGATTGCTGATTCTCTTTTAAAAAATAATAAAAAAAAGCAACATTCATTGGTTTGGGCTGTTACTGGATCAGGCAAGACTGAAATGATTTTTCCAATTATTCAGCAAGTATTATCAATAGGCGGACGCGTAGGGATTACTTCGCCACGTATTGATGTGTGTCGTGAATTATTTCCCCGTATCCAACAAGCATTTCCAGAAGAAAATGCGTTATTATTGTATGGAAATTCAGAAGAAAAGTATCGTTATAATAAATTGACAGTTTGCACAACACATCAATTGTTCCATTTTTATCACGCGTTTGACTTATTAATTGTAGATGAAATTGATGCGTTTCCTTATGAAGGGAATCAACAATTACGTTTTGCAGTCCGCCAAGCACGTAAACCTGAAGGACTATATGTTTATTTAACGGCAACTCCTTCTCAGTCTTTGTTGGCAGAAATTCAAGAGACGTTTGCGATTATGAAATTACCTATTCGCTATCATCAACGTCCATTAATCGTTCCAGAAGTATATTGGTATGAACACTGGGCGAGCTGTTATCAACGTAAATGGAAATTAAAAAAACTTCTTCGGTTATTAAATGAATTGCTACAAGACAACGCAGTTTTAGTATTTTGCCCGAGTATTGCTTATATGAAGAAATTATATGCAGCAGTCAAAGCGTATTTTCCGCCTGAGCTGATTGCGTGCGTCTCTTCTCAAGACGAACAGCGAAAAGAAAAAGTACAAGCAATGCGGGATCAAGTATATCGTGTGCTGTTTACTACGACCATTCTTGAAAGAGGAGTCACTTTTGAAAAGGTTTCTGTGATTATTATGGGAGCGAATCATCCAATTTATACAAAATCTGCTCTTGTTCAGATTGCTGGTAGAGTTGATCGCAAAGGGGAATTTAATGGTGGACGAGTTGTTTTTTTCTTGAATCAACAAACACCTGCTATTCGAATGGCTTGTCAAGAAATTAAGGAAATGAATAAGTTAGCAAAAAGGTGGCGAACGAATGCGCTGTAATTGGTGTCAAAAAACAATTATTCGTAACTTAACTATGCCAGAAATAGTATGGCCATTTCATCTTGATGAGGAACGATGTCAGGCTTGTTCAGAATTACTGACACCTATTGTGGCAGGCTGTCCAACCTGTCGCAAAGCTGGATCGTCGATACCTTGTCAGGATTGCTTGCGTTGGCATAAAATTTATCCAACGTATAATTTTCAACATGAAGCATTTTTTCAATACGACGATGCTTTTCACCAATGGATTCATCAATATAAATTTTTAGGTGACTATCGCTTGAGGAAAACGTTCGTTGTTGAATTACGACATTTTTTTAAGAAAGAGAAATTTGATGTTATTTGTGCCATTCCTTTGTCCAAAGAACGTTATCTTAAACGCGGTTTTAATCAAGTAGAAGGCATTTTAGAAGCAGCCGCTATTAAGATAGAAAAATTATTAGATAAAAAAGTGAATACAGTGCCGCAAGCAGAAAAAAATCGTTCAGAAAGATTGATAACACCACAACCATTTGAAGTTGTTGCGACAGAGCAACAGATTACTGGCAAACGCATTCTATTAGTCGATGATGTCTATACAACTGGGCGAACTTTATTTCATGCGGCAGAGGCATTAAATGCGTATCATCCAAGAGAAATAAGGACATTATCTTTGGCACGATAAAATATTTTCTGTTTTTGATACCGATTTCTTTTGCATTTATAATAAAGTTCGATATAATAGATATAAGAAGAGGAATATAGAGTGGTCCTTATTCCTCTTTAATTGGTAGATGAAAGGGGCAATTGTTATGTTTAGATATAATGTACGCGGAGAAAATATTGAAGTTACTGAGGCAATTCGCGACTATGTGGAGAAAAAAGTAGGGAAATTAGAACGCTACTTTAGTGATGCACCCGATGCAACAGCTCATGTAAACTTAAAAGTTTATACAGAGAAAACAGCGAAGGTAGAAGTCACAATCCCACTACCATATCTTGTGTTACGCGCGGAAGAAACATCACCAGATTTATACGCAAGTATTGATTTGGTTGTCGATAAATTAGAGCGTCAAATCCGCAAATTCAAAACAAAAATTAACCGTAAATCTAGAGAAACAGCTTTACCAGATGTACAAGCAGCAATTTTTTCAGCACCTGAAGAGGAAGAAGAAAATGGTTCTGAATTAGATATTGTTCGCACAAAACGTCTTTCATTAAAACCAATGGACAGTGAAGAAGCTGTATTACAAATGAATATGTTAGGACATAACTTCTTTATCTTTGAAGATGCAGAAACAAATGGCACTAGCATTGTTTATCGTCGTAAAGATGGCAAATATGGCTTAATTGAAACAGATTAATCAATAAAACTAAGAAATCTAGGTGGAGACGCCTAGATTTTTTTTATGCTTTTCTTAAAAACAAAAATCCGTCTGCGTGAATTAGCGGAAAAAGTAGCAATCAAAGGAAACAAGTGATAAAATGGATTGAAGACTTTCCAATGTTATATTAGGAAGTGGAACAATGTTTAAAAGGAGAATCGTAAAGGGATGGCCAACTTTTTTAGAACACTGATTGAAAATGATAAAAAAGAAATTAAACGACTAGATCAAATGGCAAATAAGATCGAAGCGTTAGCAGATCAAATGAGTGCATTATCAGATGAAGAATTACGTGCGAAAACAGATGAGTTTCGTCAACGTTACCAACAAGGAGAAACGTTAGATCAATTATTAACAGAAGCGTTTGCAGTTGTCCGTGAAGCAGCCAAACGTGTCTTAGGACTATATCCATATCATGTACAATTAATGGGAGGGATTGTCTTACACGACGGGAACATTCCAGAAATGCGTACCGGTGAAGGTAAGACTTTAACTGCGACCATGCCTGTGTATTTAAATGCTTTAACAGGTGAAGGGGTTCATGTTGTAACTGTAAATGAATACTTAGCAACTCGTGACTCAACTGAAATGGGTGAATTATACAATTTCTTAGGAATGACAGTTGGTTTAAACATCAACTCAAAATCTTCAGAAGAAAAACGTGCAGCATACGCGTGCGATATCACATATAGTACTAACAACGAACTAGGATTTGATTATTTACGTGACAACATGGTGGTATACCGTCATCAAATGGTTCAACGTCCATTGAACTATGCAATTGTCGATGAGGTTGACTCAATTTTAGTCGATGAAGCTAGAACACCGTTAATCATTTCTGGACAAGCAGAAAAATCAACAGCATTATATGTACGTGCAGATAATTTTATCAAACGCTTGAAAGAAGAAGAAGACTATAAAATTGATGTTCAATCAAAAACAATTAGTCTGACTGAAACAGGAATTGAAAAAGCAGAAGAAACATTTGGTTTAGATAATTTATATGATATTGAAAATACTGCATTGACACATCATTTAGACCAATCATTACGTGCCAATTATATCATGCTTCGTGACATTGATTATGTTGTACAAGAGAATAAAGTAATGATTGTTGACCAATTTACGGGTCGAATTATGGATGGTCGTCGTTATTCTGACGGGTTACATCAAGCAATCGAAGCCAAAGAAGGCGTAGAGATTGAAGATGAAACAAAAACAATGGCATCAATTACTTTCCAAAACTTTTTCCGTATGTATAAAAAACTAGCTGGGATGACTGGTACTGCTAAGACAGAAGAAGAGGAATTTCGTGAGATATATAATATCCAAGTATTCCAAATTCCAACAAATAAACCAGTTATTCGTGATGACCGTGCCGATTTATTATATCCAACCTTAAATAGTAAATTTAAAGCTGTAGTTCAAGATATTAAAGAACGCTATCGCAAAGGACAACCAGTATTGGTGGGTACAGTTGCTGTAGAGACTTCAGAATTATTATCAACTATGTTAGATAGAGAACGTATCCCGCATGAAGTCTTAAATGCGAAAAACCATTTTAAAGAAGCTGAAATTATTCTAAATGCAGGTCAAAAAGGTGCCGTTACAATCGCAACTAACATGGCAGGTCGTGGTACCGATATTAAATTGGGTCTAGGCGTTGCTGAAGTTGGTGGTTTAGCAGTTATTGGTACAGAACGTCATGAATCTCGTCGTATCGATAATCAGTTACGTGGACGTGCCGGACGTCAAGGCGATCCTGGGGTTTCTCAATTTTATTTATCTTTAGAAGATGATTTAATGAGACGTTTTGGCTCAGAACGAATTAAAGCATTTTTAGACCGATTGAATATTGATGAAGAAGACTCTGTAATTCAAAGCAGAATGTTCTCAAAACAAGTTGAATCGGCACAAAAACGTGTGGAAGGAAATAACTATGATACACGTAAAAATGTCTTGCAATACGATGATGTAATGCGTGAACAACGTGAAGTCATTTATCGTCAACGTCAACAAGTAATTATGGAAGAAAGTTCATTGTCTGACGTATTGATGAATATGGTGAAACGCACAATTGAACGTGTGGTTGATGGACACACAGATGTAGAAGCACATCAATTAAACCGCATTGGCATTGTTGATTTCGCCGGTAGTGTATTAGTTCATGAAGATTCAATTTCTGTAGCGGATCTTGAAGGAAAAGACCCTGAACAAGTCAAAGAATACTTAATGCAACGTGCACAAGAAAAATTTGATGAAAAAGTGACCCAATTAAATAGTCCAGAACAATTACTAGAATTCCAAAAAGTAGTTATTTTACGAGTAGTTGATTCAAAATGGACCGATCATATTGATGCTATGGATCAATTACGTCAATCAATTGGTTTACGTGCATATGGTCAAAATAATCCACTTGTTGAATATCAAACAGAAGGATATACCATGTTTGAAAACATGGTTGGCGCAATTGAATATGATGTAACACGCTTGTTTATGAAAGCTGAAATTCGCCAAAATGTCCAACGTGAGCAAGTTGCTCAAACAGAAGTACAACCAACCGAGCAAGCTGATACGAATACGGCTGAAAAACGTCCAGTGAAAGTAACTAAAGTTGGTCGTAATGATCCATGTCCTTGTGGAAGTGGCAAAAAATATAAAAACTGCCATGGTAAAGGCAAGTAGAAAACATATGAAATAAAGAGACAATTTATTTGTACTCTTCGGGAGGGCTGGTCATATAAATTGTCCAGCCCTTTGATTATCTAAATTTATGAAAGAAGGAAATAAAATGGAAATTGCTGAAATTCGCAATCAATTAGAAGAAATGAATGAAAAAATTACAAGCTTTAGGGGGTCTCTTTGACCTCGAACAATTAGAAGAGGATATCGCAGAGGCAGAGCACCGCATGGCTGAACCAGGTTTTTGGGACAATTCTGAGTCAGCACAGCAAGTCATTAATGAGAATAATGCCAACAAGGAAACTTATGACCAATTTAATCATTTAGCCAATGGCGTGGAAGAATTGGAAGTGATGGTCGAAATGTTACAAGAAGATCCTGACCCAGAAATCGAAGCAGAATTAGTTGCTGGTATTAAAAGTTTACGTGAAGAAATGAATACCTATGAGTTGTCGATGTTGTTAGATGGACCGTATGATCGTAATAACGCTATTTTAGAATTGCATCCTGGAGCTGGCGGTACGGAATCTCAAGACTGGGGGAGTATGTTGCTACGGATGTACACACGCTGGGCGGAACAACATGGTTATCAAGTAGAGGTCTTAGATTATCAAGCTGGGGATGAAGCTGGTATTAAGAGCGTTACGTTGTTGATTAAAGGTCATAACGTATATGGTTACTTGAAATCTGAAAAAGGTGTTCATCGTTTGGTTCGTATTTCACCGTTTGACTCAGCCAAACGACGCCATACGTCATTTTGTTCAGTAGACGTTATGCCTGAATTAGATGCTACGATTGAAGTCGATATCAATTCAGATGATTTGAAAATTGATACGTACCGTGCAAGTGGTGCCGGTGGACAACATATTAATAAAACAGAATCAGCAGTTCGCATTACGCATATCCCTACTGGAACAGTGGTTGCGAGTCAAGCGCAACGTTCACAATTGAAAAACCGTGAACAAGCGATGAGTATGTTACAAGCGAAATTGTATCAATTAGAAGTAGAAAAACAAGAACAAGAAGCCGCTGCTTTGCGTGGCGAACAATTAGAAATTGGTTGGGGGTCACAAATTCGCTCGTATGTTTTCCATCCGTACTCAATGGTAAAAGATCATCGTACAAATTTTGAAACAGGGAACGTACAAGCAGTTATGGATGGAGACTTAGACGGTTTCATTGACGCATATTTAAAGCTTAAATTAAATCAAAACAACTAAAAGTCATTTAAATGAAATAAAAATGTAACTTACTGAAAGCTCGTTGCAATATAGGCATGCTATAATGAGCCAGTATGAATAATAGTGATTGGAGAGATAGCCATGATTGAAATGCAAGATGTAATGAAAAAGTACTCTAATGGTACAACAGCTATCCGTAATCTTTCGGTTTCGATTAATCAAGGTGAATTTGTTTATGTCGTTGGACCATCCGGCGCAGGGAAATCTACCTTTATCAAATTAATGTATCGAGAAGAAAAACCTACAAAAGGTATGTTGAGTGTTGCAGGTTATGAGTTAACAAAAATAAAACGTCGTGATGTACCACTTCTACGTCGTGAAATTGGTGTAGTCTTTCAAGATTATAAGTTGTTGCCAAAGAAAACAGTATATGAAAATGTTGCCTATGCGATGCAAGTAATTGGTCGTAAACCTCGCGAAATAAAAAAACGTGTGATGGAAGTATTAGACCTTGTTGGGTTGAAACATAAAGTCCGTGTTTTCCCAAGTGAACTTTCAGGTGGAGAACAACAACGTGTGTCGATTGCTCGTGCAATTGTAAATACGCCTAAAGTATTGATTGCAGACGAACCAACTGGGAACCTTGATCCTGAGAATTCATGGGAAATCATGAAATTGTTAGAACGAATTAATGGTCAAGGGACGACAATTGTTATGGCGACACATAATAGTACAATTGTAAATACGATTCGTCATCGTGTAATTGCCATTGAAAATGGACGTATTATTCGAGACCAAGTGGAAGGAGAGTACGGCTACGATGATTAGAACTTTTTTTCGACATATTCTAGAAAGTTTAAAGAGTTTACGTCGTAACGGATGGATGACTATTTCTTCCATTAGTGCAGTAACAATTACGCTAACTTTATTAGGCGTGTTCTTAGTTGTTATCATGAATACAGTGAAATTAGCGCAAGATATGGAAGAAAACGTAGATGTGTCTGTCTTTGTTACTTATGGAACAGATGACAAAGGAAAAGAGGAATTAGAGAAACAATTAAACGAAATTCCTCATGTAAAATCAGTAACCTATTCAAGCCAAGATGAAGAACTAGACCGTATCAAAGAATCTTATGGCGATGTTTGGGGATTGTTTGATCAAGATAATCCATTGTTAGACATCTTTGTGGTGAGCGCAACGGAACCTCGTTATGTTAAAGGTATTACAGAAGAAGCTGAAAAAATTACGAAGTATGTGCATAAAGCAAGTTACGGAGAAGATTTGTCTGATCGTATCTTTGGAATTGCCCAAGGAGTTCGTACGTGGGGCTTAATCGGTTCAGCGTTATTATTATTAGTGGCGATGTTCTTAATTTCAAATACGATTCGTATTACGATTTTATCACGTCAACGTGAAATTCAAATTATGCGTTTAGTAGGTGCAAAAAATGGCTATATTCGTTGGCCATTCTTCTTAGAAGGTGGTTGGATTGGATTACTTGGAGCAGCTGTTCCAGTGGCATTGATGTATTTTGGGTATCCCCGATTCTTCAATATTATTAATCCAGTGCTACTACGTTCAAACTATAGTTTATTAGCACCAGGAACATTTACGATTCAAATTTGTGTTTTATTAGCAATCATTGGTATGGTAATTGGTTCACTAGGATCAGTTATCTCAATGAGACGTTTCTTAAAAATTTAATTTTACAAAACTTCAAGTATGACCATTATGGGAAATGCTTGAAGTTTTTTTTTGTAAAAAAAAGAATTACCTCATTTTTATCAATAAGTATTTTCCAAGCTTTTCAGATGATGGTAAAATAGAAATGATTGTAATGTATTTTTATGAAAAAATGAGGGATTACAGATGAAAAAAAGAACATTATTGCTCCCGCTTATCGGGCTATCACTTTTAATGACAGGTTGTGCCAAATGGATTGATCGTGGCGAATCTGTCACAGCAGTAGGATCTTCTGCGTTGCAACCATTAGTTGAAACCGTAGCAGAAGCCTACCAAACAGAGAATCCAGGGAAATTTATCAATGTCCAAGGTGGCGGAAGTGGAACTGGTTTAAGTCAGGTTCAATCTGGTGCAGTTGATATTGGTAATTCAGATTTATTTGCTGAAGAGAAAAAAGGGATTGATGCAGAGGCGCTCGTCGATCATAAAGTTGCTGCTGTAGGAATTACGCCAATTGTTAATAAAGGAATAGGCGTTTCAGATATTTCTTTAGAAAATTTGAAAAAAATCTTTTTAGGTGAAATCACTAACTGGAAAGAAGTTGGTGGTAAAGATCAAGAAATTGTTCTTTTAAACCGTGCAGCAGGAAGTGGCACACGTGGTACTTTCGAAAAATGGGTATTAGATGGTGAGACGGCAAAACGTGCACAAGAACAAGATTCAAGTGGAATGGTACGTCAAATTATTGCCGATACGCCGGGAGCTATCAGTTATGTCGCTTTTTCGTATGTTACAGATGATGTGGCAACTTTATCAATTGATGGGATTGAACCGACCGACGAAAATGTTACCACGAATAATTGGATTATTTGGTCTTATGAGCACATGTATACCAAAGGGGAACCAACAGCACTAACGAAAGAATTCCTAGACTACGTTCTTTCAGAAGAAGTACAAATGAATGTAGTAGGAGAATTAGGATATATTCCAGTTTCTAAAATGGAAGTGGAACGTGATTGGGAAGGAAACATTGTTAAGTAGCTTTACACAAAATTTACAAAGTTCTCTTAATCTTTACAAAACGTTAAACTAAAATTGACGTTGGAACGTTACACTGAGTGAGAGCGAAAATCTTAGTTTTTGAGGAGGAACCCTCGTGGAAGAAAATGTAAAAGAATTGTTAACAAAAAAATCAAAACGCGCCAAGATGGAGCAAAGAGGAAAATTTATTAGCTTCTTATGTATCGCTTTAATTGTTTTGGTCGTGGCATCGATCTTTTATTTTGTAGCAAGTAAAGGATTAGCCACTTTCTTTACTGACAAAATAAATGTGTTTGATTTCTTATTTGGAACAAATTGGAATCCGAGCCAAATTGGACCAGATGGCAAGCCAATGGTAGGCGCATTACCAATGATTGTGGGTTCATTTGTCGTAACCTTTTTATCAGCAATTGTTGCCACCCCATTTGCGATTGGTGCAGCCGTGTTTATGGTAGAAATTTCACCTAAACAAGGACAAAAGATCTTACAACCAGTTATCGAGTTATTAGTTGGAATTCCATCAGTTGTGTATGGGTTTATTGGCTTATCTGTCATTGTACCTTTTGTACGTTCTATTTTTGGTGGTACCGGATTTGGTATTTTAGCCGGAACGTTTGTTTTATTCATTATGATTTTGCCAACTGTGACTACTATGACAGTAGATGCATTGAAAGCTGTTCCTCGTCATTATCGTGAAGCTTCTTTAGCCTTAGGAGCGACTCGTTGGCAAACAATTTATAAAGTTGTTTTACGTGCTGCAGTGCCAGGTATTTTAACAGCAGTCGTATTTGGGATGGCACGTGCTTTTGGTGAAGCATTAGCGATTCAAATGGTTATCGGTAATGCGGCTTTGTTACCAACTAGTTTAGTGACACCTGCTTCAACATTGACATCTATTTTAACAATGGGTATCGGAAATACAATTATGGGTACAGTTGAAAATAACGTGTTGTGGTCATTAGCACTCATCTTATTATTAATGTCATTACTATTTAATATCGTGATTCGTATTATTGGGAAGAAAGGGGCGTTGAAATAATGAACGCAAAACGTGCAGATAAAATCGCTACTGGAATTTTATATGGAATTTCGGGAATTATCGTTTTAATTCTAGCGTCATTATTAGCTTATATCCTTATTCGTGGAGTGCCACATATTTCGTGGGAATTTTTAACACAACCTTCTAAAGCTTACCAAGTTGGGGGCGGAATCGGGATCCAATTATTTAACTCCTTTTACTTGTTATTCATTACAATGCTTATCAGCTTCCCAATTTCTCTAGGTGCAGGTATCTATTTATCTGAATATGCGAAAAAGAACTGGGTAACAGATGTGATTCGTACATCGATTGAAATTCTAAGTTCATTACCATCTGTTGTTGTTGGTTTGTTTGGTTTCTTGATTTTTGTTATTCAATTCGAATATGGATTTTCAATCATTTCAGGAGCTTTGGCATTAACTTTCTTTAACTTACCGTTGCTAACGAGAAATGTTGAAGAGTCATTACGAGCAATTCATTATACACAGCGTGAAGCGGGCCTTGCTTT
This sequence comes from Enterococcus sp. DIV2402, assembly GCF_017426705.2. NCBI lineage: Bacteria > Bacillati > Bacillota > Bacilli > Lactobacillales > Enterococcaceae > Enterococcus > Candidatus Enterococcus lowellii. The sequence continues at coordinate 1,391,516 of NZ_CP147251.1, forward strand.
AGGATTGTCTCGTTGGGAAACCGTCTTACGCGTGGTTGTACCAGAAGCAACACCAGGAATTTTAACTGGGGTTATCTTGAGTTCTGGACGTATTTTTGGAGAGGCGGCGGCTTTAATTTATACAGCTGGACAAAGCGCACCAGCCTTAGATTTCAGCAATTGGAATCCATTAAGTGTTTCAAGTCCGATTAGTATTTTCCGTCAAGCGGAAACATTAGCGGTTCATATCTGGAAAATCAATACGGAAGGAACAATGCCAGACGGTGTGGCTGTATCTGCAGGAGCATCTGCCGTATTAATTATCGCTGTTTTAGCTTTCAACTTCGGCGCACGTGCAGTTGGAAAGAGATTGCATAAGAAAATGACGTCAGCATAAGGAGAATTACCATGAAAGAATATAATTTGGACGAACGTAATATTATTACGATGGAAGGCAAAGAAGTTATTGTGCATACAAATGATTTACATGTATTTTATGGCAATAACGAAGCAATTAAAGGTGTTGATTTAGAATTTGAAAAAAATAAAATCACTGCTTTAATTGGCCCTTCAGGATGCGGAAAATCAACGTATTTACGTTCTTTAAACCGTATGAATGATGGCATTGCAAATACTAGAGTAACAGGCGAAATCATGTATAAAGGCGTAAACGTAAATTCTTCAGAAGTAGATGTCTATGAAATGAGAAAACGTATTGGAATGGTATTCCAACGCCCAAATCCATTCAGCAAATCAATTTACGAAAACATCACGTTTGCGTTAAAACGTCATGGTGAAAAAGATAAAAATAAATTAGATGAAATTGTAGAAACTAGCTTGAAACAAGCAGCTTTATGGGACCAGGTAAAAGATTCGTTGCATAAAAGTGCGCATGCGTTATCAGGTGGACAACAACAACGCCTATGTATCGCTCGAGCAATTGCAATGAAACCTGATATTTTGTTATTAGATGAACCAGCAAGTGCGCTAGATCCAATTTCAACAGGTAAAGTAGAAGAAACATTAATCAATTTAAAAGAGGAATATTCAATTGTTATCGTAACCCACAATATGCAACAAGCGGCGCGTATCAGTGACTATACAGCCTTCTTCTATTTAGGGAATGTTATTGAATATGATGTGACATCAAAAATCTTTACACGTCCGAAAATTCAAGCAACAGAAGATTACGTGTCAGGACACTTTGGTTAGTGGGGAACGGAGGTAAAACAATGGGACAAGAAATTATTTCATCCAAAGATTTACATTTATATTATGGTGAAAAAGAGGCATTAAAAGGGATTGATATGACGATTAATCAAGGCGAGATTACAGCAATGATTGGTCCTTCTGGTTGTGGTAAATCAACCTATTTACGTTGTTTAAACCGTATGAATGATTTAATTCCAAGTGTAACAATCACAGGAAGTGTCGTTTACAAAGGAAAAGATATTTATAGCCCAAAAACGGACACAGTAAACTTACGTAAAGAAATTGGGATGGTATTTCAACAACCTAATCCATTTCCATTTTCAATTTATGAAAATATTATTTATGGTTTGAAATTAAAAGGTGAAACAGATAAGCAAGTATTTGATCAAGTGGTCGAGGAAAGCTTGAAAGCTGCTTCTGTTTGGGATGATGTGAAAGACAAATTACATACAAGTGCGTTAGCTTTGTCAGGTGGACAACAACAACGGGTATGTATTGCACGCGTCTTGGCAGTTAATCCAGAAATTATTTTATTGGATGAACCAACAAGTGCATTGGATCCAATTTCTTCAGGGAAAATTGAAAACACATTATTGGAGTTAAAAGAGAAGTATACAATGATTATGGTTACTCATAATATGTCACAAGCTTCTCGTATCTCTGACAAAACAGCCTTTTTCTTGAACGGCGATTTGATTGAATTTAATGATACAAAGAAAATTTTCTTGAATCCAAGTAAAAAGGAGACAGAAGATTATATTTCTGGTAGATTTGGCTAATAAAATTTGTTTTAATGAAATAAATCATGAAAACGTAAAGGAGAGAAAACCAAATGTTGCGTACACAATTTGAAGAAGACTTATTAAATCTGCATAATCAATTTTATGAGATGGGGATGATGGTAAGTAAAGCGATTCATAAATCGGTTAGCTCGTATGTGAAACACGATAAGGCCTTAGCTAAAGAAGTCATTGAATATGATGAACATATTAATAATCTTGAAATTCTATTAGAGAAAAAAAGTTTTGAGATGATTGCATTACAACAGCCTGTAACAACCGACTTACGTAAAATTATTACTGTAATGAAAGCTAGTTCAGACTTAGAACGTATGGGGGATCATGCAGTATCAATTGCGAAATCAACCATCCGTGTTAAAGGACAAGAACGTATTGCGGAAGTAGAAAAAGATATTTCAGAAATGTCTGATTACGTAAAAAAAATGGTGGATAATATTTTGGTTGCGTATGTAAAAACAGACCAAGCAGATGCAAAAATGATTGCTAAAATGGATCAACGTGTGAATGAATATTATGAAAAAATCTACTATGAAACAATTGCAGCAATGAAAGCTAACCCAGAAACAGTTGTAAGTGGAACCGATTATATCAATGTTGCTCAATATTTAGAACGAATTGGTGACTATGTAACCAATATTTGTGAATGGATTGTTTACTTGGCAACAGGAAAAATCAGCGAATTAAGTTCAAATCGTGATGAATCATTATAACGTGTAAAAAAACAAGGTGAATTTACCTTGTTTTTTTTATTGTTCTTAAGATTGAGTAAAAGTTGGTACTTAAGACCTATGCATTTTATTTCAAAAGAAGGCATAATATGTGTGTAAGGAAAACTTGCATACAATAAATTTGCTTAAGGAGGCAATTTCCATGAACGAAAGAGAACGAATTTTGGATTTAGTAAAAAAAGGTGTACTTTCTACGGAAGAAGCCTTGGATTTGCTAGAAGGAATTGCAAAGGCGAAAGACGAATCACAAATTCAACGAGCTGCCGATGAAGTCACAGCAGAAAAACAAGAAGACAGAAGTCAATTGATTGATGATATAGAAGATTTTGATTTAGAAAAAGATTTATCTAATGGTGAAGACGAGTTGCGTCAAAAAGAAATTGAAGACAAAGCACGTTTAGAACAAATTTTAGATGAATTAGCAACTGAAGCAAATGAAGCATCTGTTGAATTAGATGAAGTCAATGCTGAAATCCAAGGTGTAAACGCAGAATTAAAAGAAGCACGTGAACGCTTGATGGAATTAAATACGAAAGAAGAACTAGGCGAGTTAGGTGAAGACGACTTAACAACACGTCAAGAGCTTGAAGCAGAAGTGAAATCTTTAGAAGAATCACTAGAAACATTAAGAGATGAACGTGCAGGTTTGGAAGAACAATTAAAAAATATTCGTCGTAACCAATGGAATCATAAAAAAGAAAAAATTAGCCAAAAAATAGATATCCCAGAAGACTGGAAAGAACAAGCAACAGATACATTAAACCAAGTAGGTGGCAAAGTAGCTGAAGCAAGTACACATTTAGGTCATTTCTTGAAGAAAACATTCCAAGCTGTTTCTGAAACAGTCGGTGATAATGTGGAATGGAAAGATGTTAATCTACGTGTTCCAGGTGTAGCAACACAAAAATTTGAAAAAACGTTTGAGTTTCCAGAAACACAAGCAAGTATTTTAGATATTAAAGTAGCGAACGGAAATGTTCAGTTTGAAGCATGGGATGAACCTGGTGTAAAAGTTGAAGCGAAAGTTAAACTTTACGGAAAAATGGATGCTGTCTCACCAGAAGCAGCATTTGAAGAACGTAGCCAAATTAATGTGGATGATGAGCATATGTCTTTCCAAATTCCAAACAAACGTGTACGTGCCGATTTAGTTTTCTATTTACCAAAACGTACGTACGATCATGTTTCAATTAAATTATTGAATGGCAATATCTTAATTAATGAATTGGATGTAAAAGATATTTACGCTAAATCTACTAATGGAAATATCGAGATTGAAAAAATCAATGCTTCAATGTTAGAAATTGAAGGAGTCAACGGTAATATCCAAGTAAATGGTGGCGAAATTTTAGATTCAATCATTGAAACAGTCAATGGTAGTGTCACAATGAGTGCGACACCACAAAATATCGGAATTTCTTTAGTCAATGGCGATGTTCGCTTAACACTAAAAGAAGAGACATTACGTCGCCTAAATGCGAATTCAGTCAACGGAAATGTTAAAGTAGCTTTCCCTGAAACATTAGGTTTAGAAGGAACTGCGAAAACAAGTTTAGGTTCAATCAACAGTCGTTTATCAGAATACGAAATTGTTCGTCAAAAGAAAGAACGCATGAATCAACTCTTACAATTCCGTCGTGTAACTGAAAATGTCGCACAAATTGATCTTTCAACAACAACGGGTAATGTTTATTTGAAAGATACCGACAAATAAGAGTAAAATAAAGAGAGGCAGAAGATGTCTGAACGCATCTTCTGCACCTAGTGAGAAATAAAGGATGGTGAAAATCATGAGAAAAAAATTAACAAAATCAAGAGATAATGTTGTATTAACGGGTACATTAGCAGGTCTTGCAGAATATTTGAATATTGATCCAACAATTGTTCGTATTGTGTATGTGTTCTTAGCATTAATGGGCTTTGGCGCACCAGTTTTACTTTATATTGGGATGGCAATTTTAATTCCAGCAGATAATTCTGATCGTCCAAAACGTTATGGCAATGACAATAAATACTATAAAAATAATAACTATCGCAGTAAAGGAACAACTAGCCGTCCTCGCAAAGAAGCTGAAAAAGTAGATGAAGAGGACTGGAGTGATTTCTAGTGACTTATTTCCAACGCTTAATCATTAATATGTTGACGTTTATTTCATTGTCGGTTTTACTACCACAAATGGTACATGTTCAAAGTATTATGATGGCATTATTGGCAAGTTTTGTGCTTTCAATCTTGAACGCTCTGATTAAACCAATTCTCACAATTATTTCTTTTCCCTTAACGTTGTTGACACTTGGTTTTTTCAGTTTTGTAATTAATGCATTGATGCTCCAATTTACTTCTAGTTTTGTTGGTACGCATAATTTTGGTTTTTCCTCATTTGGGGCGGCATTACTAGTAGCAATCATTATGTCCGTGGTGAATATGATTGTAACCGAACACCAGATGGAAAAGTACCAAGCCTCGTAATCCCTTAGATTTTGACGAATCTAAGGGATGTTTTTTTATTTTGAAACATGCACAAAAATATTGGTTTTTTTTGAGAAAATTTTTACTTTGGTAGTAACTTTGTCTATACAATGATAAAATAAAACGGAACCAAGGTTTAGGAAAGAGGGAAAAGTATGACAGAAACCGTAAAGATAAAAGAATTAGCTACGGCTTTAAATTTAGAAATTGTTACTGGTGAAGAAAAAGCGCTTAATCGCGATATCAGAACAGCCGACGTTTCTCGTCCAGGTTTAGAATTAACAGGTTATTTTAATTACTATTCACACGATCGTTTGCAACTATTTGGCAGTAAAGAAGTGACGTTTGCACGTCGAATGATGCCAGAAGAACGTTTGATGGTCATTCGTCGTCTATGTGCGGAAGATACACCAGCTTTGGTTATTTCAAGAGGGCTAGATGTATCTGAAGAAATGGTTCAAGCGTGCAATGAGAAAGACATTCCGATTTTACGTTCCAATATTTCAACTTCACGTTTGTTAGGACAAATGACGAGTTATTTAGATGGTCGTTTAGCAACCAGAACAAATGTCCATGGGGTATTAGTAGATGTCTATGGTTTAGGTGTTTTGATTCAAGGGGATAGTGGTATTGGCAAGAGTGAAACAGCCTTAGAATTAATCAAACGTGGTCATCGTTTGATTGCGGATGACCGTGTAGACATTTATAAACAAGATGATTTGACCTTGATTGGTGAACCACCAAAAATTTTAGAACATTTAATCGAAATCCGTGGTATTGGGATTATCGATGTAATGAATCTATTTGGTGCAAGTGCAGTACGTGGTTCTATGCAAGTCCAATTAGCCGTTTATTTAGAAGCGTGGGCGAAAGATAAAAAATACGATCGCTTAGGTTCTTCCGATGAAGTGGTACATTTGGGCGAAGTGGATATTCCACAAATCAAAATCCCTGTTAAAACTGGACGTAACGTAGCAATTATTATTGAAGTTGCTGCGATGAACTTCCGTGCAAAAACGATGGGATATGATGCAACACAAGCCTTTGAAGATCGTTTAAGTCAATTAATTGAAGAAAATTCAGCTCTGTAGGAAGTGAGGCGTTAATATGGTAGGCACAGTCAATCGTGTCGCTTTTGAATTGTTTGGTATCGCTATTTATTGGTATGCGATTATCATTATTTCAGGTGTGGTCATCGCTATGTGGCTAAGTTCACGTGAAGCGGTTAGAGTAGGGTTGCGTTCAGATGATGTTTCAGATTTTATGCTGGCTGCGTTACCATTATCTTTTATTGGAGCTAGATTGTATTATGTGTTATTTAATTTAGAACCATATATTCAAGAACCTATGCAAATTTTTAATATTCGCTCAGGTGGGTTAGCCATTTACGGTGGTTTGATTGCTGGAGGAATCTGGTTGTATTTTTATTGTCAGCGAAATTTTATTTCCACGTGGAGCTTTTTAGACATTGCAGCACCAAGTGTTATTTTGGCACAAGGGATTGGTCGCTGGGGAAACTTTATGAACCATGAAGCTTTCGGTGGTGAAACCACACGTGGATTTTTAGAAAGCTTACATTTACCGACATTTATCATTGATAATATGTATATCGATGGTGCATATCGTCAACCAACGTTTTTATATGAATCAACTTGGAACGTCATCGGTTTTATTGTATTGATTTTCTTACGTAAAAAAACCGGCTTATTAAAACAAGGTGAAGTCTTTTTAAGTTATATTATTTGGTATAGTTTTGGAAGAATGTTTATTGAAGGAATGCGTACGGATAGTCTGTATCTATTTGGCCCAATTCGTGTGTCACAATTGTTGTCATTTATTTTATTTGTTGGCGGTATCGCTGTTTTTATCTGGCGTCGTAAAAAAGTAAGTAACTTAAAGGATTACAACCGTTCTCGTGGCGAAAATGAGTACTTAATCTAAAGGACAAAATTATTGAAATATGATAGACTTTAGAAAGTACAAAAGAAAATTTTGTTATAAATAGAGGAGGTTTCCATTGTGAAACAGAAAATTGCAGTCTTAGGACCCGGTTCTTGGGGAACTGCTCTTGCTCAAGTATTGGCTGAAAACGGTCATGATGTATCCATGTGGGGGCATAACCCAGCTCAAATTGATGAAATTAACACCTATCATACGAATAGACATTACTTACCAAACATTAAAATTCCAGAAAGCATTGTCGGATATAAAGACTTAAGAGAAGCGATTACAGGTGTGGATGCAATTCTATTTGTTGTACCCACTAAAGCTGTTCGTAGCGTTGCCCAAGAAGTAACGGAATATATCGAAGGTAACCCTTATATTATCCATGCGTCAAAGGGTTTGGAACAAGGTTCTCACAAACGGATTTCTGAAATTCTAACAGAAGAAATTCCAGCAGAAAAACGCAAAGAAATTATTGTATTATCTGGACCGAGCCATGCAGAAGAAGTGGCAGTTCACGATATTACGACTATCACAGCCGCCAGTGAAGTAGAAGCAGCTGCGAAATATGTGCAGGATCTATTTATGAATGATTATTTCCGTATTTATACTAATCATGATGTAATCGGCGTGGAAACAGGTGCCGCGTTAAAAAATATCATTGCAATTGGTGCGGGAGCTATTGCCGGATTAGGCTTTGGGGATGATGCAAAAGCGGCGATTATGACACGTGGTTTAGCTGAAATTAGCCGTTTAGGGGTAGCGATGGGTGCTGACCCATTGACGTTCATTGGGTTAAGTGGTGTGGGTGACTTAATCGTTACTTGTACAAGCGTACATTCACGTAACTGGCGTGCTGGTAACCTATTAGGTAAAGGTAAAAATTTAGATGAAATCCTAGATAATATGGGGATGATTGTTGAAGGTGTTGCAACGACCAAAGCTGCAATGGAATTAGCTGAAAGTCTAAATGTTGATATGCCAATTACCGCAACGATTTATAGTGTATTGTATGAAGGAAAAGATATTCAGCAAGCAGCTAGAGACATTATGTTACGAGACGGAAAAGTAGAAAATGAATTCTCACAAAAATAGTTGCATGGAGGAGAACAACGTGATGAGAGTAAAAAAAGCAGTAATTCCTGCAGCAGGTTTAGGAACTCGTTTCTTACCTGCAACTAAAGCGATGGCAAAAGAAATGTTACCAATTGTTGACAAACCAACGATTCAATTTATTGTTGAAGAAGCATTAAAATCAGGCATCGAAGATATTTTGATTGTTACTGGAAAAGCGAAACGTCCAATTGAAGACCATTTTGATGCGAATTTAGAATTAGAAATGAATCTAAAAGAAAAAGGCAAAGATGAATTATTGAAATTAGTCGAAGAAACAACGGATGTTAATTTACATTTTATTCGTCAATCTCATCCAAGAGGTCTTGGGCATGCAGTCTTACAAGCGAAAGCTTTTGTGGGAAATGAACCGTTTGTTGTGATGTTAGGGGATGATTTAATGGAAGATACTGTGCCATTAAGCAGACAGCTAATTAACGATTATGAGCGTACGCATGCGTCTACAATTGCTGTAATGGATGTTCCACATGAAGAAACATTCAAATACGGGATTATTGATCCAGGTGATCAAGTGGAAGATGGTCTTTATAATGTGAAAAATTTTGTTGAAAAACCATCACCAGAAGAAGCACCAAGTGATTTAGCGATTATCGGTCGTTATCTGTTAACACCGGAGATTTTTGATATTTTAGAAAATCAAAAACCTGGTGCAGGAGACGAAATTCAATTAACCGATGCAATTGATACGTTAAATCAAACGCAACGTGTTTTTGCCAGAGAGTTTAAAGGAAAACGATACGATGTTGGCGATAAATTTGGTTTCTTAAAAACGAGTATTGAATATGGCTTAGTTCATCCAGAAGTTAAAGATAACTTAGAAGAGTTTTTAATTGAAATTGGTCAAGAACTAGCTGCAAAAAGACAACCAGTTATAAAAGAAGTTCCTGAAGAAATAATTGAAACCGAAGAATAAGATGAAAAGAGCCTTTTAGCTATTCAGTGAAAAAGGTTCTTTTTCTTTAAAAAAATTCCCCAAGTGGTATCGCTTTTATTTGTATAATAAATTTTGAAATGATATGCTTATTAGTGTAAGAACTAGAAAGTTTGAAGGGAGTTTTGTTATGACTGCTGGGGGAATCGCAGGATTGATTGCAGCTATTGCTTTTGCAGTGCTTGTTTTATTCCTTGTTCGTGTATTAATTAAAGTGGATAAAACGGTCTCATCTGTGCAAACAACTATTTCAGAAGCCAATAACACAATCAAAGTAGTGACTAGAGATGTGGACATTCTTTCAAGAGAAGTGGAAGGATTACTGGTCAAAAGTAATGAATTGCTACAAGACGTGAATCAAAAAGTAGCAACTATCGATCCATTATTTACAGCGGTGGCGGACTTAAGTACTAGCGTATCAGAATTAAATTATTCTGGACGAAATTTAGTTTCTCGTTTAGGAACTTTAGGTCGTACAACAGCTCAAGCAACAATTGCTGGTAAAGTTGGACAAACAGCAATGAAATTTTTTAACAAAAATAAAGAAACGGAAGAATAATCGGAGGGAACCAGATGAGTAAAAAAGGCGGATTTTTATTAGGTGCCGTTATTGGTGGTACAGCTGCAGCAGTAACAGCATTATTATTAGCTCCTGAATCAGGAAAAGTATTACGTGATAAATTAGGGAAACAAATTGATGATTTATTAGATGCTGCTTCTGATTATACAGATATCGCGAAAGAAAAAGGCGAAGATTTAACAGATTTAGCGAAAGAAAAAGCGAGTGAATTTGGACAACAAGCAGAGGATTTAGCACAATCTTTAAAAGGAAAAGTAGTAGATTCTTATGAAGAGTTTGAAGATGAGTCTTCAGATTTTGTTGATGATGTTCAAGATCAAGCAAGTGAATTTGCCAATCGTTTCAAGAAAACAGCAAACGAGGTAGCTGAAGAAGCTTCTGAGGTTGCCGATGATATTATTATCGACGTACAAGATACTGCAGAAGAGGTGCAAGAGACAGCTGCTGAGGGCGTTGATGAAGCAAAAGAAATCGTTTCAGATGCTAAAGAAGAAGCAGAAGAAACGACAGCCATTGCAAAAGACGATTTTGAAGAATCTGTTGAAGAATTAAAAGAAAAAATTGAAGAAAACAATCCAGAAGCATAAAAAGAAGCTTTGACATAAGCCTCTTTATCGTAAAATATTCGAACTGTATAGAGAGTGTTCCTGCATTTTAGTAGGTCCTCAGCGCCAATTTGTTAGAATTAGCGTCTCTCATTTATATAGTTCGGATATTTTTTATGTCATGGTCCTTGTTTGAAGGGAAAATAAAGATGAAAATTAAACGAAGTCAAACATGTCATAACTCGCCTAAAAATCAATTTATTGAAGAGTTTTCGTTAGCTTTATTGCAACAAAATACTCAAGCACTTGCTGTTACTAAAGATTGGCAATTAATCATTGTTGGTGGTAAGCAAATTCCGCCACAAATCGAAGCTATCACGATTATTGCAAGTATTAGTCATGGAAGATACGGTTCTTGTATGGGTGAAGTAACAGTTGATGATGAATTGTATCATTTTGCAATTCATTATGAATTTCTTTCTACAACGAAACAAATAATTCATCAAGCAAAACTATTGTTTGTAAAGGAATAAAAATATGATTTAAAAAACTATCCGTAGCATCTATATATGATGTTTCGGATAGTTTTGTTTTTAATTTATAATAAGTAGTTCTTTGGGTGTTTTGGTAAATGGTTGACAACCATCTTTCGTAACGTATACACAATCTTCAATCCGTACACCTACTTGATTTGGTAAGTAGATCCCTGGTTCAATTGAGAAACACATACCTTCTTCAATGATTAAATCATTTCCTGCTACAATAGAAGGATATTCATGGATGGATGTCCCAATGCCATGACCTAATCGGTGATTAAATGCTTCTCCGTATCCATAATCCGTAATGATGTCGCGGGCAATTTTGTCTAATTGGCTCGCAGTCATACCAGGTTTAACAGCAGCTTGTGCGGCTAGTTGAGCTTCTAAAACAATTGCATGAATTTTTTCTTGAAAAGCAGTCGGTTCTTTATACGCAACTGTACGTGTTGCGTCGCTGCAATAACCTTTCCAAACAACTCCTAAATCAAATAAGACTAATTCATTGGCTTTTACAGGTGTTTGATTAGGCGCGCCATGCGGATTGGCTGCGTGCGGACCAACTAAAACGGTTGTGTCAAAGGACATATGAGAGACTCCTTTACGTTTTAATTGGTATTCAATTTCTGCAGCAATTTCTTCTTCTGTTACACCATCTTTAATTGCTGAAAAACCAATTTCAAACGCAACATCTGCCCAATTACCTGCTTCAAGTAAAGTTTCAATTTCTGAAGGAGTTTTGCGCAATTGCATTTGTTGAATGACGGCAGTTAAATCCTTTGAAAAGTCGGTTGTTGGAAAATAACTTGCAAGCTGTTCAAAGCGATCCAAAGTAAACGCTGATTTTTCAATAGCTAGTTGTTGCGGTTTACCATAACGTGTGGTTAATTCTTCCGCAATGATTTGCCAAGGATTTTGGGTATCTAAATAACCGACAACATCGTAAGGCCAGCTGCTTTGACGAGCAGTGTCGGCTTCTAAAGCTGGTGTAAATAAAAAGGGATCATGAGTTGGCGAGAAGAAAAGCGCCAAAACTCTTTCATGTGGGTCACTAGTAAAACCAGATAAATACGAAATAGAATTAGGATTCGTGATATAAGCAACATCCACATTTTCTTTTGCCATCCAGCGGGATAATTCGTTCACTTTTTCTTGATTCATAATGTACCTTCTTTCTTTAACAATTCTTTACTTATTGTACCACTATTCTGTCAAAATGATGTCAGTAAAATTATTTTCATGAAAATGAAACTAAAACGGTTGCAAATGTGAAAGAAATTTGCTATTCTATCTAAGAAATGTAAACAAGGTTTTCAGAAAATGAAAGTTGATAGGAGAAAAACAATATGGAGAAACAAACGATTACTATTTATGATGTTGCTCGTGAAGCCAATGTATCCATGGCTACCGTCTCTCGTGTCGTTAACGGAAATCCCAATGTCAAACCAGCCACTCGTAAAAAGGTACTTGAAGTCATTGATCGTCTTGATTACCGTCCAAACGCAGTTGCTCGTGGATTAGCTAGCAAAAAAACAACAACAGTAGGAGTGATTATTCCTGATGTAAGTAATATGTTTTTTGCTTCTTTAGCACGTGGGATTGACGATGTTGCAACAATGTACAAATATAACATCATTTTGGCAAATTCAGATGGCGATAGCTTGAAGGAAGTCAATGTATTAAATAATTTATTAGCGAAGCAAGTAGATGGTGTCATCTTTATGGGACATCGTATTACTGATGAAGTTCGTGGTGAATTTTCACGCTCAAAAACACCAGTGGTTTTAGCTGGTTCAATCGATCCAGATGAACAAGTAGGTAGTGTAAACATTGATTATACTGCAGCAACTAAAGATGCCGTTAGCCTACTAGCTAAAAACGGCAATGAAAAAATTGCTTTTGTAAGTGGCGCATTAATTGATCCGATTAACGGACAAAATCGCTTAAACGGCTACAAAGAAGCATTAAAAGAAAGTAATTTGGAATACAATGAAGGCTTGATTTTTGAAGCACCGTATTCTTTTAAAGATGGTCTAGCAATTGTGGATCGTTTATTAAACAGTGGCGCAACTGCGGCATATGTAACTGACGATGAATTAGCGATTGGTATTTTAGATGGATTATATGACCGTGGAGTAAAAGTACCAGAAGATTTCGAAATTTTAACAAGCAACAACTCACTATTAACAGATGTTGCTCGTCCTCGTTTATCTAGCGTGAGCCAACCACTTTATGATATCGGTGCAGTTGCCATGCGTTTATTAACAAAAATGATGAACAAAGAAGAGATTGAACAAAAAACAATTGTTTTACCTTATAACATTTTAGAAAAAGGTTCAACTAAATAATCAAAAAAAGCTCGTCAACCTAAATTGGTTGACGAGCTTTTTGCTTAACGTCTGCGGGTGTTTGTTTGTGTTCTTGGAATAGCTGTTTTCCAATAATCGACATAGTTGGCATCAGTTCCACCAATTCCAAAACGTAAGCTAACTTTAGATGGACCACCTTTAGCCCAATAAGAAGTAACTGTATTACTTGGAATATTAAACGTCGTATTATTAACAGTCATCCGTCCACCAGGTTTTGCACCAGTGAAATCAGAAACTTTGTATTCTTTCACACTCTTGTCTAATTTAAACTCTTTATTGACACCAATCACATCAGGATTTGCTTGATAAATAGAATTAGCTAGATAAGCCATGTATTGAGCTGTTCGTTGCCCAGCATTTGAATCGGTTGGTTGACTATCGTCACGACCAGCCCAACTACTTAAAGTAATGTTAGGGGTCGAAACAACTAACCAAGAATCGACATATTCATCGGTCGTTCCTGTTTTACCAACCCAATCTGCATTTCCTAAATTCCAATTGATGTTATTGACGTTTGATAAGAAATTCGTCGTCACACCTTCTTCAACCACGCTACGCATCATGTCATTCATAATAGATGCTGTTGCTTTGGAATAAACTTGTACAGGATTTGCTTCATGTTTATAATACTCTTTACCTTGTGAATCTGTAATTGATTCAATCAGATAGCCTTCTTGATAGACGCCACCATTAGCTAAGGTTTGGAAACCATTTGTTTGTTCTAACGTTGTGACTTCAGGTACCCCTAGAGGTGCTGATTCATATTCCCAAGTATCGGTAGCTGGATAGTTCATTTTATTCAAATACGTATCGTATACAGCTTTGGTTGAGCCCATATCTTCTAATGTTTTTTGATAAATATGATAGGCTGGAATATTGTTCGAATGAATCAGTGATTCACGGATTGTTTGGAATGTACTTGAACCAGAATTGGTTGCATTCACAATTTTTTTGCCTTTATCCTCACCAGCTTTCCAAGTGGTTGGATAGTCAGAAACGCGTGACTCACTACCTATAATACCTTGATCAATTGCTGGGGCATAAACTAAGACAGGTTTGATTGCTGAACCAGCTTGCCGTGTAGAACTAAAGGCATGGTTATATTGTGAAGTTTCATAATCACGACCCCCAACAAATCCAAGAATTTTTCCAGTAGAATTTTCCATTAATACATTTCCGACTTCAACTGAGGACTCATTGTCTAACATGTATCCATAATTGGTAACAGCATCTTGCATGGCTTGATAGATATTTTTATCAACAGTGGAGTGGATTGTATAACCACCATTTGCAATTTTTGTTTGTGCTCGATACAAGTAGTTTTGGTAAACATCTTCTTTTGCAAACTCTTCGTTGCTTACTTCATCTTCTGTTGCAAGTTTTTTGGCAACAATTTTATACGCATCATTCATTACGGCATCGTATAAGAATTCATGACTTTCTTGATTTGCAGTTTCTTTCGGTTTGAAGTCAGCCACCAAATCATACGCAATGGCATCTTCATATTCTTTTTTCGAGATGTCATGATTGCGATACATACTGAACAATACGAAATCTTTTCGTTGTAAACCAGCGTCAAAGTTTTCTTTTAATTCACCAGTATTTGTGTATGGACTATAAACAATAGGACTCTGTGGTAAACCAGCGATAAACGCAGCTTGTGGCAAACTAAGCTCACTTGCATTTACACCAAAGATTCCTTTAGCTGCTTCTTGCACACCAGCAATATTTTGCCCTAAGTTGTTACGCCCAAATGGCGAGACATTTAAATAAAGTGCGACAATTTCATCTTTTGAATAATTTTTCTCAACTTCCATGGCTAACAACATTTCGTTTGCTTTACGTTTAAAAGTTGTTTCGTCAGTTAAAATTTGCTGTTTAACTAATTGTTGCGTTAACGTTGAACCACCGCTGCTCCCGATACCTGTTACTTCTGAAATTAAGGCACGTAAGACTGCTTTTGGCACAATCCCTTTATGTTCGTAGAAGTATTCATCTTCCGTTGCTACAACGGCTGTTTTTACCAAATCAGATATTTGATCTGCTGGTACGGTTGTACGCATCAAATCGGCACGAATTGTCGCAATCGTACTATTGTCCGCATACACCACCTTGGATGTCTCTGTAATATCGCCTAAATCTTGTTGCAGTTCAGTTTTTGTAGGAGCTTTTGTATCCCCAACGAGATAGGCAAAATAGCCCATTCCGATACCTAATCCTAATGAACCACCCAGAACAAGTAAGGAAATCCCTACTAGGAGTAATGATTGTATGACCCTTAAGGAAATATTAAAATAGAACCATCCAGAGGAACGTTTAGAACGTGTAATAAATTTTTTTGCTTTTTTTTCCAGTTCGGACAAAATAGCCACCTCAATTTTTAATTTGATTCTGCTTGATTATAGCAAAAAAAGCTTCGATTGAATAGATTACCGATTCTTTAAGTGAAAAAACTAAGAAAAAAATAAAAGAAGTACCATTTATTTTTAGCTTACTTCTTTTCTTTGGCATGATTTTCAGTTAATATGAACAATGAGTATTTCATTGAGGAGGAACAATAATATGAGTTCAGACTTTTTTCAAGAACTAAAAAATCGTGGTTTAGTTCACCAAGCAACAGACGAAGCAGCCTTAGAAAAACAATTAAATGAAGAGTCTGTTAAATTATATGTCGGGTTTGACCCAACAGCCGATAGTTTACATATCGGTCACTTATTGCCAATTTTAATGTTACGTCGTTTCCAACAAAATGGACATGTGCCGATTGCATTAGTTGGTGGGGGAACAGGAATGATTGGTGATCCATCATTTAAAGATCAAGAACGTCAACTAAATACTTTAGATACAGTTCAAAATTGGTCACAAAGTATTAAAAATCAATTGTCACGTTTTATTGATTTTGAAAATGCAGAGAATCCTGCAATTATTGCGAATAATTACGACTGGTTAGGCAAGATTTCGTTAATCGATTTTTTACGTGATGTTGGTAAAAACTTTACGATTAATTACATGATGAGTAAAGAGAGTGTAAAACGCCGGATTGAAACAGGGATTTCATATACAGAATTTGCTTACCAATTATTGCAAGCATACGATTTCTTGAAATTATACGAAAACCATGGTTGTTTATTACAATTGGGTGGTAGCGACCAATGGGGCAATATCACTTCTGGTATCGAGTTATTACGTCGTGAAAAAGAAGTCCAAGGTTTTGGTTTAACAATGCCATTAATTACCAAAGCAGATGGTACAAAATTTGGTAAAACCGAAGGAAATGCGGTTTGGTTAGATGCTGAAAAAACTACGCCTTATGAATTCTACCAATTTTGGATTAACACGGATGACCGTGATGCCATTAAATTCTTGAAATATTTCACATTCTTATCATTGGATGAAATTGCTACTATTGAAGAAGAATTTAAACAAGCTCCTGAAACACGTGTGGCACAAAAAGCGTTAGCGAAAGAAGTAACTACTTTGGTTCATGGCGAAACAGCTTATGAACAAGCAGTTCGTATCTCTCAAGCGTTATTTAGTGGAGACATTAAAGGTTTGTCAGGAGAAGAAATTAAACAAGGTTTCAAAGGTGTCCCAACTTATGAAGTACAAGCAGATGATAATTTGAATTTAATTGAATTGTTAATTACTGCCAAAATTGAACCTTCAAAACGTCAAGCACGTGAAGATGTCCAAAATGGTGCTATTTACATTAATGGTGATCGTGTGCAAGATTTAGCATATGAAATTAGTGATGCTGATAAAATGGATGGACACTTTACCGTTGTTCGCCGTGGGAAGAAAAAATACTTCTTACTAAAATTCTAACTTAAATAAAAAATCAAAAGAGATTGTTTTTAACAGTCTCTTTTTTGTGGGAGGAGACAAAATGGTCGCAATTATTATTCAGGCATTAGGTTTGTTTTTGATGATTTTTTTAGGATTTTTATTAAAACGAATTGGGTTATTGTCAAAAGCAGATGGTACCACGTTATCTGTGATTATTGTGAATATCACCTTACCAGCAGTGGTCATCGTTAATCTAGCTCGTCTATCATTAAAACTTGATTTAGTCGTATTTATTTTGATTGGCTTTATTTGGTCAATCTTTCAAATTGCTTTAGCATGGTTATTCACGCGTAAAGAATCAGCTACAAAACAGCAACTATTTATGTATTGTGCTTCAGGATTTAATATTGGGAATTTTACATTACCTTTTGTCCAAGGTTTTTTACCGCTCGGAGTGCCTTTTATTTCGATGTTTGACATGGGGAATAGTATTATGTTATGTGGTGGAACAAATATTGTTGTGAATCGTCTAGTAGGAAATCAAACGACTTTTGAACCGAAAAAAATTGCTTTACAGCTATTACGTTCGATTCCGTTTACTTGTTATATGTTGATGTTAATTTTACGGATTTTTAAAATCAATTTGCCCGATGCACTGTTAACAATGTTACATCCGGTTGCCGCAGCAAATGTCTTTTTATCAATGTTTATGATTGGATTGTATCTAGAATTTCGTTTGCCAAAAGGAGCAATGAAAGATGTCATAAAATTATTGACGCTTCGTTATGGTCTGGGCTTCGTGGTAATTGCGGTTGTTTACTTTTTACCGATTTCGCATTTGCACAAAGTTATTTTGTCTTTATTAGCTCTTACACCCATTCCATTGTTCGGTGTGATTAATTCGGTTTTAGCTGGTGTGAAAGAGGAAGTCGTCGGATTTGCTTCATCGATTAGCTTTTTATTGAGTTTACCGTTAATGACGCTTGTGGTTCTCTTATTAGGAATTAATGTTTAAGCGCGATTCTTGCAATCCAGCAGCGAGTCCGCAATACTAGAGGAGAAGAGAATTAAGGAGGACGTTTCATGTTAATTGGCTCACACGTTTCCATGAGTGGAAAAAAAATGTTATTAGGGTCAGCAGAAGAAGCTGCTAGCTATAATGCAACAACGTTTATGATCTATACAGGTGCACCACAAAATACCCGTCGTAAACCTTTAGAAGAGATGAATATCGAAGCTGGTAAGGCTTTTATGGTGGAACATGGTTTATCAGACATGGTGGTACATGCACCCTATATTATTAATTTAGGAAATACGATTAAACCAGAAAATTTTGGTTTTGCGATTGAATTTTTACGTGAAGAAATTCGTCGGGCACAAGCATTAGGCGCAACGCAAATTACGATGCATCCGGGTGCCCATGTTGGCGCTGGTGTCGATGCAGGACTTGCCCAAATTATTAAAGGACTAAATGAAGTCTTGGATAAAGACCAAATTCCTCAAATTGCTTTAGAGACAATGGCAGGTAAAGGAACCGAATTAGGTCGTACGTTTGAAGAGTTAGCGACAATTATAGATGGCGTAACATTGAATGAAAAATTATCTGTTACATTGGATACTTGTCATACGAATGATGCGGGGTACAATGTCAAAGAAGATTTTGATGGTGTGTTAGAAGAATTCGACAAGATTATTGGGCTAGATCGTTTGAAAGTAGTGCATGTTAACGATTCAAAAAATCCTCAAGGTTCACATAAGGATCGCCATGCTAATATTGGTTTTGGTACGATTGGGTTTGATGCCTTAAATTACATCGTTCATCATGAAAAATTAGTTAGCTTACCAAAGATTTTGGAAACGCCATATGTGATGGTTGGCGAAGATAAAAAGAACAAAAAACCGCCATACCGTTTTGAAATTGAAATGCTAAAAGCAGGTGTGTTTGACCCGCAATTGTTAGAAAAAATTGTAGCACAATAGAAAATAGCTGGTAAAAGAAAAGGAATTCGACGTAAATTGTAAAACTTCCTTTTCTTTTTTCTGTTTTTCTAGTACAATAATTCATTGAGAATAGGGAAAGGAGAAGATAATTATGAGTACAGGAATTGTTGTTTTAATTGCGATTATCGCTTTACTTGTAGGCGCTGTAGGCGGCTTCTTTTTAGCACGTAAATATATGCAAGATTACTTGAAGAAAAATCCTCCCGTTAATGAGGATATGTTGCGCATGATGATGATGTCAATGGGTCAAAAACCTTCTGAGAAAAAAATTCGTCAAATGATGCAACAAATGAAAAACCAAAAGTAAAAACTGGTTTTTTAAACGGGCTGATTGATTCAGCTCGTTTTTTTGTTTGCTTTAAACGGCTTCACAAGCAGTTTAGGCTAATCTATAAAACAGTAGGAGGTTAGGTATGTCAATATTCAAGAAATTAAGTTGGTTTTTTAAACAAGAACGCAAAAATTATATGATTGGGGTTACAGCACTAATTTTAGTGGCAATTATGCAGCTCGTTCCTCCTAAAGTGATTGGAATTATCATTGATGAAATTGCTGAAAAAAACATTCAGATAACCTCAATTTTATTTTGGATTGCTGTATTATGTGCAGCTGCGTTGGGTCAATATATTTTTCGCTACATCTGGCGAACGCATATTTGGGGAAGTGCCGCTCGCTTAGAAAAAAGTTTACGGCGTCAATTATTTGACCACTTTACTAAAATGGACAACATCTTTTATCAAAAATATCGTACCGGCGATTTGATGGCACATGCGACCAATGATTTGAATGCGATTCAAAACGTAGCTGGTGCAGGTATTTTAACCTTTGCAGATTCGTTTATTTCAGGAGGAATGACAATTTTAGCAATGATTCTCTTTATCGATTGGCGTTTAACGCTGATTGCTTTGATTCCTCTACCGTTGTTAGCATTCACTTCACGTATTTTAGGATCTAAACTCCACGATGCATTTCGCGATTCTCAAGAAGCCTTTTCCAATATCAATGACAAAGCCCAAGAAAGTATTACTGGTATGAAAGTAATTAAAACATTTGGGCAAGAAAAAGAAGACTTAGCTGATTTCTCTGAAAAAATAGACCAAGCTATTTCAAAAAATCGTCGTGTAAATTTCTTAGATGCTTTATTTGACCCGTTTATTACGCTAATCATTGGTTTATCGTATGTATTAACTATTATTGTCGGTGGAAATTTTATTATGAATGGCACAATTACAATTGGGCAGTTAGTCTCGTTCATTAGTTACATTGGTATGTTAATTTGGCCAATGTTTGCGATTGGTCGTTTGTTTAATGTATTGGAGCGTGGAAATGCCAGTTATGATCGGGTATCTGAACTGTTGAGAGAACACACACATATTATTGAAGCCCCCAATGCTATCACAACTCCCGCCAAAGGCACGCTAGCTGTTCAAATCGATGAATTTCGTTATCCAGAAGACGAAACGGTAGCTTTAAATCAACTGCAATTCGCTTTAAATGAAGGAGAGGTACTGGGTGTTGTGGGAAAAACAGGTTCAGGAAAAACGACGCTCTTAAAACTATTAATGCGTGAATATGATAATTATCAGGGAACCATTCAATTTGGTTCACATAATATCAAAGAATATTCCTTAGACGCATTGTTGCAATCCATTGGTTATGTTCCACAAGATCATTTTTTGTTTTCAATGACGATTCGCGACAATATTCGTTTTGCTAATCCGCATTTTTCACAAGAAAAAATTGAAGAAGCAGCAAGATTAGCGTTTATTGATGAAGATATCAAAGCGTTCCCAGAAGGATATGATACGATGGTTGGCGAACGTGGAGTGTCGTTATCAGGTGGTCAAAAACAACGAATTTCAATTGCTCGTGCGTTGATTGTTGAACCAGAATTATTGATTTTAGACGATGCACTTTCAGCAGTAGATGCTAAAACCGAAGAAGCCATTTTGCATAATCTGAAGGAATTCCGTCAAGATAAGACGACAATTATTGCGGCACATCGTCTCAGCAGTGTGATGCATGCAAAAGAAATTTTAGTCATTGATGAAGGAAAAATTGTTGAACGTGGCACACATGAAGAATTATTAGCTTTGAATGGTTGGTATAGTCGTATGTGGGACAAACAACAATTAGAAGCCAAAATTGAAGGGAGCGAGGCCTAATGGAAAAATCGCAATCGGAATGGGCGAAATCCATTCCATTAAAAGAACAAGCAACTATCATTCGTCGTTTATTAACTTACGCAAAACCATTTAGACGAACCTTTATTGTGGCGATTTTATTTGCTTTTTTACTTTCAGTCGTTAATATTTTATTACCAAGGGTCTTGCAAACCTTGATTGATAATCACTTGATGAAGCAAACGGCTACAATGCAAGTCATTTTATATTTTGCGGCTCTTTATTTATTTGGCACGGTAATGAAGGCGATTATTTGGTTTTTTCAATGGTTTTTATATTCAATGGCATCGCTTCAAACGTACCAATATATACGAGTAAAATTGTTTGAAAAACTGCATACATTAGGAATGCGTTA
Source organism: Enterococcus sp. DIV2402 (assembly GCF_017426705.2). Classification (NCBI taxonomy): domain Bacteria; kingdom Bacillati; phylum Bacillota; class Bacilli; order Lactobacillales; family Enterococcaceae; genus Enterococcus; species Candidatus Enterococcus lowellii. Next base: position 1,413,069 of record NZ_CP147251.1, read on the forward strand.
TTTTGATCGTACACCAGCAGGTTCTATCGTTTCCCGTGTAACGAACGATACCGAAACATTGTTTGAATTTTGGTATGTCTTTTTATCTGTATTAACAGGTATTTTTGCTGTGATTTCTTCCTTTGCAGCAATGTTTCAAATTAATGCTAAAATTGCGTTGATTAATTTGATCTTTTTGCCAATCTTAGGAATTGTTATTTGGTATTATCAACAATTTAGTTCTCGTATTTATCGTCAAATGCGTGAAAAACTTAGCCAATTAAATACTAAACTTAACGAATCCATTTCTGGCATGCAAATTGTGCAACAATTTCGCCAAGAGCAACGATTGAATCGTGAATTTGAAGAAACAAATGATGAATATTTGGAAACGCGTTATGCGATGATTCGTACAAATTCGTTGTTATTAGCGCCGATTATTAACTTATTGTATGCTATTGCAGTAGCGATGTCGTTAACTATTTTTGGTTTTGATGCGTTACATTCGCCGATTGAAGTTGGATTAATTTATGCCTTTACTACCTATGTCCAAGGATTTTTTAATCCCATGACGCAGATGATGGATTTTTTAAGTACGTTTACAGATGGTGTGGTGGCAGGAAGTCGTATTTTAAAAATTATGGATGATGACGAATATACACCACAACAACATCCACATGCAAATGAGACTATTACTGCTGGAAAAATTGAGTTTCGTAAGGTGACGTTTTCTTATGATGGCGAGCATAATGTCTTACAAAATATTTCCTTTGTAGCGTATCCCGGAGAAACCGTAGCACTTGTGGGACATACAGGGAGTGGGAAAAGTTCCATTATTAATGTATTGATGCGTTTTTATGAGTTTGGTGAAGGACAAATTTTAATTGATGATAAGGATATTCGTGACTTTTCATTAGAAGAGTTACGCCAAAAAATGGGGCTCGTTTTACAAGACGCCTTTATGTTTTATGGTGATATTGCTGATAATATTCGTTTATTAAATAAAAATATTACCGAGGAAGAGATTATTACTGCAGCAAAATTTGTGCAAGCGGATAAATTTATTGAACAATTGCCAGGCGATTATCATGCCAAAGTGATTGAACGCGGAGCAAGCTATTCAAGCGGTCAGCGTCAATTGATTTCCTTTGCCCGTACAATGGTTACTCAACCTAAAATTCTAGTGCTAGATGAAGCAACAGCCAATATTGATACTGAAACAGAAGGTTATATTCAAGAAGGTTTGGCAAATATGCGGCAAGGTCGAACAACAATTGCGATTGCGCATCGATTGTCTACAATTCGCGATGCAGATTTAATCTTAGTTTTGGATAAAGGAAAAATTGTTGAACGAGGCAATCATGATGAATTAATCCAACAAAACGGGTTATATTCAGATATGTACAAATTACAAAGTATGAGCCTATAAGAAAACACGCGATAATTTTGGATTGTCGCGTGTTTTTTTATTAAAAAAATATTGACAGCGTTTTCTTAATTTGGTAATCTAAACGAGCGGAAAAGAAATCTGGATAGTGATTGTTTCATTACAAGCTAAACCTAATTTTTTTCAACACGTTTTTTTGTGTTGGAGATTATTAGGTTTTTTTTGTACCAATTACGAAGTATAAAAAAGGAGGAGAAGGTTGATAATGTTGGTTATTAAAAGCAGTACAGTCACTCTACGGAGGAATTGGGATGTATATTAATAAGATATTGAACAATAATGTCGTTGTGACCGCTGATAAATCAAATGAACTCATTGTGATGGGAAAAGGGATTGCTTTTAATAAAAAAGTCGGTGATATGCTAGATGAAACAAAAATTGATAAAATTTATCGTCTAGCTAATGGGGAAGTTTCACAGAAATTTCAAGAGCTATTAGAAGATGTACCAATAGAATACCTGAAAATTTCAAATGAATTAATTGATTATGCGAAAAAAAAATTAACTAGTCCATTAAATGAGAGTATTTATGTTTCGCTAACGGATCATCTTTACACGGCTATTGAACGGATTAAACAAGGAATACATGTCCGCAATATTTTATTATGGGATATTAAACGTTTGTATCCTAACGAATATGCGATCGGTAAACGCGTAGTCGAGAAAATTTTAGAATTATATCAAATTGATTTAGGAGAGGATGAAGCAGGTTTTATTGCCTTGCATTTAGTAAATGCACAAACGGAAAGTGGTAGTGAAGATGTATTTGAGTTAACAGAAATCATTCAGGAAATTATTCAATTAACAAAATACTATTTTAAATTAAGCTTTGACGAAGAATCTGTTTATTTTTATCGTTTTACTACACATCTTAGTTTTTTTGCTAGACGGATTATCTATGGCAAGCAACATCAAGGAGAAAGTGATGAAGAATTATTATTGTTGGTACAAAAAAAATATCACAATGCCTATCAATGTGTTTTAATCATTGAAACTTTTTTGACAAATAATTATTCATATTCTATGTCGAATGATGAAAAATTATATTTAACTATTCATATTGCACGTTTGGTCCAAAAAACAGAATAAAGGAGAATTTATATGGGGAAATATCGTGAATTAGCAGAGAGAATCGTAGAAAATGTTGGCGGAAAAGAAAATATCAATAGTCTGACACATTGTATTACACGTCTACGTTTTAAATTAAAAAATGAAGCAATTGCTCAAGATGAAGTATTAAAAAATATGGATGGCGTTGTAACGGTTATGAAAAGTGGTGGACAATATCAAGTTGTTATCGGTAATCACGTACCAGATGTTTTTGAAGAAGTTATGCAAGTAGCTGGTTTAGGTGCAGGTGGATCAGATGAAGCAGATGCACCAACAGGAAATATATTTGATCGATTAATTGATATTATCAGTGGTTGTTTCCAACCATTCTTAGGGGCATTAGCTGCTGCCGGTATGGTTAAAGGATTTAATGCATTGTTGGTGTTTTTGGGATCACAAATTGATGGCTTTAATTATACAGCAACAAGTGGCACATATGTCATGTTAAATGGTATTGGAGATGCAATTTTCCTATTTATGCCGGTGATTCTAGGATTTACTTCTGCACAAAAATTTAAGTTAAATCCGATGGTGGGGATTGTTGTTGGAGCTGCTCTATGTTATCCGTCAGTACAAGGAGGCGCTTTACAAGCAGCATTTGTTGCAACAGCTGGCGAAGGAGTAGCTGCACCATATAGTATTTTTGGTTTGCCTGCTTATGCCACTTTTTTAGGAATTCCATGGGTGGGTGCAACGTATACAAGTAGCGTTATTCCAGTCATCTTTATTATCGCTTTTGCTGCACAAGTTCAAAAACTAGCGAAGAAAATTATCCCCTCAGTGGTACAAACATTTGTTGTACCATTTATGGTATTATTAATCGCTTTACCTGTAGGATTCTTAGTAATTGGTCCAATTATCAGTATGTTAACTGATTTATTGAGTAGTGGTTTCCAAGCAGTGATGGACTTTTCACCAATTGTATATGGAATTGTTTTAGGTTTCTTCTGGCAAGTATTAGTTATCTTCGGTTTACACTGGAGTGTTGTACCATTAGGAATTATGCAAATTACTCAAGATGGTTTTAGTCAAGTGTTAACAGCAATGTACGGTGCCAGTTTTGCACAAACAGCAGCAGTTGCTGCAATGTTCTTTAAGTTGAAAGATAAAAATTTGAAATCACTCTGTCCACCAGCGATTATCTCAGGGATTTTTGGTGTAACAGAACCAGCAATTTATGGGATTACCTTACCTAAACGTTGGCCATTTATTTACTCAATGATAGGTGGCTCAGTAGCTGGAGCTTACCTAATGTTCAATGGTGTGGGTTCATTTACAATGGGTGGATTAGGAATTTTTGGTTTAATGAATTACATTAATGGAGATGATGCATCATTTGTTTTACATGCAGTGATTTCGATTGGTATTGCTTCAGTCATTGGTTTTGGTTTAACTTACTTTTTCTGGAAAGATAATACAGTAATTGAAGAAACGATTGTAGTAGAAACACCAATGGCACGCACAGAGACGATTACTGCACCTGTACAAGGAACTGTTGCTCCATTAAATACAGCACAAGATGATGCTTTCGCTCAAGGCTTATTAGGAAAAGGTGTTGTCATTCATCCAACGAAAGGTGAAGTTGTTGCACCATTCGATGGAACAGTAATGACTCTATTTCCATCAAAACATGCAATTGGACTAGTGTCAGATAATGGATTAGAAGTTTTAATTCATGTCGGGTTAGATACTGTTCAATTGGACGGAAAATATTTTGAAGCATTTGTTAAACAAGGTGATAAAGTAAAACAGGGACAAAAATTAGTAACATTTGATATTGAAAAAATTATTGAAGCAGGCTATTTAGTGGAAACACCTGTTTTAATTACGAATGCTGGTGATTATTTAGATATCATTGAGGCAGAGAAAAAAGATGTTGTCATCACGGATGAATTGTTGACAACAGTTATCTAATAAAAAAATTCAGCCAGACACCTTATGTCTGGCTGGATTTTTGTTATTTTTGGGAGAATACAGTAACCATATTTCGTTTTTCTTTAGCTTCATATAAGGCAGAATCAGCTCGTAAAAACAACTCTGTCACGCTAATTGTCGGTGAAAATTCTGCTAAACCAAAGCTGGCGTGCATAGTAAATGTCGTAGATTCATCAAGTTGAATATCTGTCAGTTTACTTTGGACAATCTGGCAAATGACAATCGCATCATTCATACTAATATCTTGAAAAAGCAAACAAAATTCGTCACCACCAAAACGAAAAGCTAAAGAATTAGGACTGACATCTTTTAAAGCCTCTGCAAATGCCTTTAAACATAAATCTCCTAAATGATGTCCAAATTGATCATTGATTTTTTTGAAATGATCCAAATCGGCCATCGCCATAATGAAGTAATTATCGTTATGTTTTTCAGAGATGGTATTTAATGTCGCATTAAGGGTCATCCGATTGTAAATTCCTGTTAATTCATCGAAGCGTAGACGATGTTCCAGTTCATAACGCTCAATTTCCAAATTGATACTCACTGTATTTTTCTTTCTTAGAAAATCCATACTAATAATGCAGGTAACAGAGAAGAGTAACAACGTGATAAAAATTAAAATAATACTAACTAAACGCAAGGGACTATCAAAAATAGATTGCTTGATAGGGTCCCAGACGATGACAAATTCTGAAAGTAAAAATAAAACAATACTTAAACAACTCATATTTCTAGTTAAGTTATGATTAGAATAAATAGAAGTCAAAACAATTGAAATTAAATAAATCATATAGATCGGACTATAAATATTATGAATCGATGTAATAACAAAGGCCACAAATGTCGCTATAATCGAAATACCATAAATTTTTTGAAGCGAAGTATAACGTTGTGTTTTTATTAACTTATAACCGATGATTAATAAACCACTATTTAAAATGGTTGGCACAATGACATATTTTAAAAAATACAAAGATACAGGTGTGGTTCGTAGTTGGGTTTGAATGACATAGAAACTTAGTAGAATTTCAACTAATAAAGTTGTAAGTGCCATATAAAACGTAATTTTAAAATGAACGACCAACCAATCATTATCAATCTTTGCATATTCGTTTTTAATCTCCGTAACACGAGCATTCGCAAAAGTGCGTGCATCTAGCAGTTGCTTCATCTGTTTAATCATGTTTTTTCTTCCTTTCAAAATAAACATTATAAAAACAAATTTCATGAATAGTAGGGATAAAAAATTTTTCATAGATGAGTTCTTAAAGTTTATATTTTAACACGATTTAAAACATTTCATAACAAAAAAATAGAAAGAGTTATTTTTAATTTGGTAAAAACGAATCTTTAATCTGTAACCGATTTTCAATAGGGGGTTCTTGCATGACCGGCGAAGTACTCGTTCGCGTATCAAATTCTTCCCCCATTTGAATCAAATGATTCAAATTCTGTTGATAATTTTTTGAAAAAACAGTGGTGTAAAGGACATCTAATAAATAAGAAATAGACATACTTGTAGTGAAATCTCCCACTTTTGAATACAGCCGTTCACGAGTAGTCATTTGAAGATTACAATCAGATTCTTTACTAATCGTACTTTCACCAATACTGGTAATACTTAAAATACTGGTCCGTTGTCGTTTTAGAATAGGTAAAATTTGTTTGATTAAATGATTTTCACCAGTGTAAGAAATTAAGATAGCACAAGATGAATCATCTAAACTGTAGGCTTCGTAGGCTTGTTCGCCAATAATTTCAGCAATAGTGGTTCTTTTTTTCAAACGACGCATTTTTAAAGCAAAATCTTGTGAAGCAAAAATATTTGCATTAGAAGTAAATATTTTGATTTCCTTTGCATGATAGAGTAAATTGGTGGCTTGTTTTAAAGTATCGTGATGCAACAAGGATAAGGTATCTTCAATCGTTGTTTGTTCTAGAGCTGCCATTTTTTGAGCGATGGTTAACAAACCATCTGTTTTAGAAAAAGGAAGATTGGCATCAATTTCTTCAAAATGACTGTGTAGGTAACGCTGTTCTTCTAAAAATGCCATTTTTAAATCTGACCAACCACTGAAACCTAATTTTTTTGCAATACGAATCAATGTGGATGGATGAACGAATGTCGCTTCAGCAATTTCTTTAATCGTATAATCTTCAATCGCAGTTTTTTGTTCAAGAATATACTCAACTAAGGATTGCTCTGCTGGAGAAAAATTAGTTTCTTGAATTTTTTCGACTAATAACATAGAGACTCCCTTCTTTTATTTACATTTTATCTAACTGAATTGTAAATAAAAGATAGCGTTTACGCAAGAGATAGTAGTTTTTTTCTCTTAATGTAAATAATATTTACAAAAAAATCAATTTTTTTAGGTTTCTTTTGTAAAACTAATTGAAAACGTTCGCAAACACCTTGAATGTTTTATTTACATGATAGATAATCATCTTGTAAATAAAATTTAAGGGAGCGATTTGACAGATGACTGGAGTTAAAATTGCAACAATTGGTGGCGGAAGTAGCTATACACCTGAACTGATGGAAGGTTTTATCAAACGTTATGAAGAATTACCAATCAGAGAAATTTGGTTAGTAGATGTTGAAGCGGGAAAAGAAAAATTAGAAATCGTTGGTGAAATGGCACAACGTATGTGGGATGCTTCACCATATGATGTTAAAGTCCATTTAACATTAGATCGTGAAGAAGCCCTAAAAGATGCTGATTTTGTTACAACACAATTTCGTGTCGGACTATTAAACGCTCGCGTTAAAGATGAACGTATTCCAGCTTATTACGGCATGCTAGGACAAGAAACGAATGGTGCAGGCGGAATGTTCAAAGCTTTTCGTACAATTCCAATTATTTTGGAAATTGTTGAAGATATGAAACGTCTTTGTCCAGATGCTTGGCTTATTAACTTTACCAATCCAGCAGGTATGGTAACAGAAGCCATTATCCGCTATGGTAAATGGGACCGTGTCATCGGTTTATGTAATGTACCAGTGGGGGCAATCATGGTTGAACCCGGTTTGTTAGGTAAAAAAGAAAATGAACTAATTTACAAATTTGCTGGTGTGAACCATTTCCATTGGCATAAAGTTGCTGATTTAGAAGGCAATGATGTTACCTTGGATATTATCGATCAATTGTTTAAAGAAGATAATGGGTTACCAAAAAATATTCATGATATTCCATTCTATAAGGAACAATTACATCAAATGAAAATGATTCCTTGTGGTTATCATCGTTATTACTATCGCCAAGAAGAAATGCTGGCTCATGCGTTGGAAGAATACCAAACAATTGGTACACGTGCGCAGCAAGTGAAACAAACAGAGGCAGAATTATTTGAATTATATAAAGATCCTGATTTAGCACATAAACCAGAACAATTAGAACAACGTGGTGGTGCGCATTATTCAGATGCAGCGTGTGAAACAATTGCTTCAATTTACTCAAATAAAAATACTCAAATTGTGGTTTCAACTAAAAATAATGGTGCGGTTCCAGATCTACCAGCTGATTGTGTGGTTGAAGTCATGGCGTATTTGGGAGCAGACGGTGCTCGTTCAGTTGCCTTTGGTGAATTACCAACAGCGGAAAAAGGCTGGTTACAAGTAATGAAAGCAATGGAATTATTAACTATCGAAGCGGCAGTTACAGGAGATTATGGTACTGCTTTACAAGCATTTACAATTAATCCACTAGTACCATCAGGCGATACTGCTCGTAAAGTCATGCATGAATTATTTATTGCACACAAAGCACATTTGCCACAATTTAAAGAAACGATTGAACGTCTTGAAAAAGAAGGCGTTACAGTTCAAGATGAAGTAGCTAAAGAGTTAATCTAATAAAAGAAAGAAGGATAAATAATGGGATTTCGCAAAGACTTTTTATGGGGTGGCGCAACAGCTGCCAATCAATGTGAAGGCGGCTATAATGAAGGTGGACGTGGTTTAGCAAACGTAGACGTAGTACCAATTGGTGAAGCACGTTTAGATGTGATTACTGGTAAAACGAAAATGTTTGATTTTGAAGAAGGTTACCATTATCCAGCAAAAGTTGGGATTGATATGTATCACCGCTATAAAGAAGATATTGCTTTATTTGGCGAAATGGGCTTTAAAACTTATCGTTTATCAATTGCCTGGACTAGAATTTTCCCAAATGGTGACGAAACAGAACCAAATGAAGAAGGGCTAAAATTCTATGAAGATTTATTTAAAGAATGTCATAAATATGGTATTGAACCATTAGTAACTATTACGCATTTTGATTGCCCAATGCATTTAATTAAAGAATATGGTGGTTGGCGTAACCGTAAATTGGTAGAATTTTATGAAAGATTATGTACAGTTATCTTTAACCGTTACAAAGGTTTAGTTAAATACTGGTTGACTTTCAATGAAATCAATATGATTTTACATGCACCATTCATGGGTGCAGGTCTTTACTTTGAAGAAGGCGAAAATGAAGAGCAAGTGAAATATCAATCAGCACATCATGAATTATTATCAAGTGCGATTGCAACACGTATTGCACATGAAGTAGATCCTGACAATCAAGTAGGATGTATGTTAGCAGCAGGTGGTTATTATCCATATAGCTGTCGCCCTGAAGATGTCTGGGAATCTCGTCAAAAAGACCGTGAAAGCTACTTCTTTATTGATGTTCAATCTCGTGGGGAATATCCTGCATATTTCTTGAAAGATTTAGAACGCCAAGGCATTGAAATCGCGATGGAAGAAGGCGATGCAGAAATCCTAAAAGCCAATACAGTTGACTTTATTTCATTCTCATACTATTCATCACGTGTTGCAACAACTGACCCAGAATTATTAGAGCAAACAGCAGGTAATATTTTTGCATCAGTAAAAAATCCTTACCTAGATGCAAGCGAGTGGGGCTGGCAAATTGATCCATTAGGACTACGTATTACAATGAACGATATTTATGATCGTTATCAAAAACCATTGTTTATCGTAGAAAATGGGTTAGGTGCTGTTGATGTGCCAGACGAAAATGGTTATGTAGAAGATGATTATCGTATTGATTATCTAGCAAAACATATTCAAGCAATGAAAGATGCTGTTGAAATTGATGGTGTTGATTTATTAGGCTACACAACTTGGGGCTGTATTGACTTAGTGTCTGCCGGAACAGGTGAAATGAAGAAACGTTATGGCTTCGTCTATGTTGATTTAGACAACGAAGGCAATGGAACATTAAACCGTTCGAAGAAAAAATCATTTGATTGGTACAAACAAGTAATCGCTTCAAACGGCGAAGATTTATCAAATAACTAATAAAAAAGCGATGATGGTTTGTCTATCATCGCTTTTTGGCTTATTTAAGTAATTCTTCAATCGCTGGAATCATTTTTTCAGGCGTTGTTTTGGGAGCATAGCGCGCGATGACTTGACCGTTTTGGTCGATTAAAAATTTAGTGAAATTCCATTTAATACTCTTACCTAACGTTCCAGGTGCTTTTTGTGTAAGGTAGTGAAAGATAGGAGCTGCTTGTGAGCCATTAACTGTGACTAGCTGATGCATGGGGAAAGTAACGCCGTAATCTAACCGACAAGTTGCCTGAGCGTCTGTAGCGCTGTCTAATTCTTGTTTAAACTGATTGGAAGGAAATCCTAAGACAACAAGTCCTTGTGCTTTATAGCGCTGATAGAGAGCTTCTAATTCTGTAAATTGAGGAGCAAAACCACATTTTGTGGCAGTGTTGACAATAATCAGGATCTTTCCTCGATATTTTTCCAATGAATAAGTGGTGCCGTCTGCAGTGGTAACTTCAAAATCGTAAATAGTCATGTGTATTCTCTCCTTTGACTAAGCGTAATCCATTTGTAGATTGAAAGCAAAAAAAACATCCTAATCAGATAGGATGTTTTTTTGCTTTTTTGTCAACCTTTTGAGGCACATACATGAATAGGGTATTTTTTAGACAGTTTGTTCTACCGGTTCTTCTTGATGGATAACTGCTTTTGTTTGCCAAACACCAGAACGCCAACGCCGAATCATTAAGATGCTGCGCAACGCCTCGTCAATTGCATAGGCAATCCAAACGCCAACTAAGCCCCAATGTGCAACAATCGCTAGAGCATAAGAGAAAGGTAAGCTAATTGCCCATAAAACAATTAAGCTACAAATAAGTGGGAATTTCACATCACCACTGGCATTCAACGCACCAACTAAAATCATATTGACCGCACGAGCAGTTTCTAGAATAATCTCTACTAAGAAAACTTCGCGAGCAATCGTAATAATTTCCTCATTGGTTGTAAAAATATGCATGATTGGTTCGATAAAAACAAACGTTAATAAACAAATAGCTAGTGAAACAATCATTCCGATAATCACTGTTCGCATGCCACGTTTTGACGCGCGATCAAATTGACCAGCGCCCACATTTCGACCAACCATAATTTGATTTCCTTGGCTAAGAGAAGCAGCTACCAGATAAACAAACTGAGAAATAGCTGTAATATAGGATTTAGCAATCAAGACACTAGAACCTAAAGAAGCAACAATCATCGTTACGACAATTTGCGCTCCTTGATAAGAAAGTGTTTCACCTGAAGATGGTAAACCATAAGCCAAAATTGATTTAAGAATAGGGAAGGAAATCTTTTTTGGACGAATGGAACGAATGGAAAAACCAATATATTTTTTCAGTAGGATAAAAGCAATGATTAAACCAATTGTGTTACCAAAAACACTTGCAAAACCTAAACCAGTTACACCAAAATTGGGTAATCCAAATGGTTGATACAGAGCAAAATAGTTACCGATAACAGCTAAGATACTCGCCGTCATAGGAACCAATAGAGCGGGTTTGGTAAAACTGTGTGTACGTAGTACGGCGATGATAACAGCCGTGATTGCCGAAATAAACAGGCTGCCACCGTAGACTTGTAAGTAGCCTTTTCCGATTTCGATTAGTTCCATATCCAAGTTCATGAAACTTAGTAAGGCTGGTGAAAATAAAATAAAAACCAAACTGATAAGTAATCCAATACCTAGTGAACCAAATAATGCCGTATTGATTACTTCTTGTATTTCTTTGCGTTTTTTTGCACCGATTAATTGAGCGATAATAATTTGTGTACCAACTGTAATAAATCCGTAGACAAAAACTGCTAAATATAATAGCTGATTTGCGGCTCCAACTGATGCAACAGCAGGTTCAGAATAATGAGAAATCATCCAGACGTTGATATTACCAATTACAACTCGTAAAAATAATTCAATAAAAATTGGCCAACTTAAAAAGAATAATTCACTATCTGAAGCGTTAAAAAATCTTTTTCTTGTCAAAAACATGCGCCTCTCTTATAGTTAATATTTGTGATGTCTTGGAAATTTTACAAGATACGATTTAAAAGTCAATATGTAATTCTTATTTTTTGTTAGAAAGCAAAACGTTAGACAGAAAAAAGAGAAGGCAGTAAAGTATGACTTACTTAGTTGAAAAGTGGAGGGAAAAATTAAATGTATGATGTAATCGTTATTGGAGCAGGTCCTGCAGGGATGACTGCTGCATTATATGCTTCTCGTTCAAATTTATCAGTAGTGATGATTGAACGTGGCGCACCTGGTGGACAAATGAATAATACAGCAGAAGTTGAAAACTATCCAGGATATGAAATGATTTTAGGTCCAGAATTAGCAGAAAAAATGTATGATGGTGCCACAAAATTTGGTGCTGAAAATGCTTATGGTATCATACAAGAAATTAAAGATTGCGGAGATTACAAAGAGGTCGTGGCGGGTGATAAGACTTACCAAGCAAAAACAGTAATTATCGCCACAGGTTGTGAGCATCGTAAATTAGGTGTTGCTGGCGAAGATGAATTTGCTGGTCGCGGTGTTTCTTATTGTGCGGTTTGTGATGGTGCATTCTTCCGTAATCGTAAATTATTAGTCGTTGGTGGTGGTGACTCTGCAGTTGAAGAAGCGATTTATTTAACACAATTTGCTTCAGAAGTTGTGATTGTTCATCGTCGTGACGAATTACGTGCTCAAAAAATTATCCAAGACCGTGCGTTTGCTAACGAAAAAATTTCATTCTTATGGGATTCTGTTGTAGAAGAGATTGTTGGAAATGACATGGTTGTGACAGGTGCTCAAATTAAAAATGTGAAAACGGGCGAAGTACATGAAGAAGCTGCGAACGGTATTTTTATCTATGTTGGGTTGGATCCATTGACAGAACCCTTCAAATCAAGCGGTATTACGAATGAAGAAGGTTGGATTCCAACAGATGAAGACATGCGTACATTAATTCCTGGTATTTTTGCAGTTGGAGATGTTCGTGAAAAAAACTTACGTCAAATTACGACCGCTGTAGGTGACGGTAGTGTTGCTGGACAAGAAGTATTTAACTACCTTGAAGCACAAAAAGATGTGAAAAAATAGGAAAAATTGAAAGAATTTGGAAAGAATACAGGATGTTATCTGAAAAAACAATGAAAAAATTGTTTTTCAAATAACATCCTACTTTTTTTAGATGAATTGCGCTACAAGGCTTTTAGTCACCTATCAATAATGATATAATCGTTATGAAAAATTAATTTGGAAGAGGTGCTTTGTATGTCTTGGGAAGTAACTTACGAACAATGGAAAAATCAAGAGAATCTTGATGAGAACTTAAAGAAACAGTTACAAGATTTAGAAGGTCAAACACAGGAATTGGAAGATGCGTTTTACGCACCTTTAGAATTTGGAACAGCAGGTATGCGAGGCGTACTTGGACCTGGTATTAACCGAATGAACCTTTATACAATTCGTCAAGCAACAGAAGGATTAGCGCGCTTCATGAATAAACAAGATCCCGATACCCGACGTCGTGGTGTAGCAATTGCTTATGATTCAAGACATTTCTCACCAGAATTTGCGATGGAAGCAGCAAAAACATTAGCCAAACATGATATTCCGTCTTATGTATTTGAAAGCTTACGCCCAACTCCAGAATTATCTTTTGCGGTTCGATACTTAAAAACCTTCACAGGAATTATGATTACAGCATCACATAATCCATCAAATTATAATGGATATAAAGTGTATGGTGAAGATGGGGGACAAATGCCACCTGCTGATGCGGATGCGTTAACTTCTTTTGTACGTGAAATTGCCAATCCATTAGAAGTTCCTGTGTTATCCGAAGAAGAAGCTAAACATAGTGGTTTAATTAATATTATTGGCGAAGAAGTCGATAATGCGTATCTAAAAGAAGTAAAAAGTGTCACGATTAATCATGAATTAATTGAAGAAATGGGCGATAACTTAAAATTAGTTTATACACCATTACATGGTACTGGAAAAATGTTAGGAGAAAAGGCTTTGAAACAAGCTGGTTTCCATCAATTTGTTTTAGAACCAGAACAAGCCATTGCTGATCCAAACTTTAGTACAGTTAAATCACCAAATCCAGAAGAACATTCTGCATTTGAATATGCTATTCGCTTAGGCGAAAAAGAAGGCGCGGATTTATTGATTGCGACTGACCCAGACGCAGACCGTTTAGGTGCAGCTGTTCGTTTGCCAAATGGCGAATATCAAGTATTAACTGGTAATCAAATTGGGGCTATTTTAATTCGTTATATTTTAGAAGCGCACAAGCAAGCTGGTACGTTGCCAGAAAATGCAGCTGTCTTGAAATCAATCGTATCTAGTGAATTACCAACAGCGATTGCGAAAAGCTACAATACAACGATGTTTAACGTATTAACAGGCTTTAAATTTATTGCTGAAAAAATTCAACAATTTGAAGAAGACCATTCGCATACCTTTATGTTTGGTTTTGAAGAAAGCTATGGTTATCTTGTAAAACCATTTGTACGCGATAAAGATGCCATTCAAGCATTAGTCTTATTTGCAGAAGTTGCTGCTTACTACAAAAAAGAAGGCAAAACGGTTTATGATGCCTTACAAGAAATTTTTGCAGAATATGGTTACTTTGCAGAGAAAACAATTTCTGTGACTATGAGTGGTCAAGAAGGTGCTGCAAAAATTACGGCTTTAATGAAAACCTTCCGTGAAAAAGCACCTGCCGAGTTTGCTGGTGTGAAAGTTGTCCAAACCGAAGACTTCAAACTATTGACACGTCAAAAAGTAGATGGCACAACAGAAGAAATGACAACACCGCCTTCAGATGTATTAAAATATGTGTTAGAAGATGAGAGCTGGATTGCCGTGCGTCCATCTGGAACTGAACCAAAAATTAAATTCTATATTGGCGTAAAAGCAGACAGTGATGCTAATGCAACACAAAAAATCGCCGACTTAGAAGCAGCAATCAATGAAATTACTGGCGCTTAGTAGTATAATAAGCAAAACTATTTTTTGAATTGTTGCATACACCATGAATCATAAAGAAACTCTGGGACAACAATCATTTGATTATTGTCCCAGAGTTTTTGAAAAGAGGAGGATTATATGGAAAAACCTGCTATTTCTGAAATTGAACGTGTCAGTCGGATTTTTAAAGTTCTAAGTGATGTTACTCGTTTAAAAATTGTTTTATCTTTAGAAGCTGGCGAACGGAATGTTACCTCAATTGCTGAAACAGTTGAGATGGAACAATCAGCTGTATCCCATCAACTAAAACTGCTGCGAGAAAATAACGTAGTTAAATCTAGACGTGAAGGCAAAACAATTTTATATAGTTTAGACGATCATCACGTTTTAGATATTTTAGAACAGACTTTTCGCCATATTCGACATTTATAAAACTAAGGAACTTTCGATAACAGAAAGTTCTTTTTTTTTTATGTGATATTTGGTATGCTAGTAATTAATTATGAGAAAAAAATGAAAGTGTTTTAATGACGCTTTCAGTTAGGAGTTTTTATGAAGGATCATTTACGTATAGGTATTCTAGGATTAGGCGTTGTCGGAAGCGGAACAATACAAGTGTTAGCTGCCCAACGAGCGAAAATAAAAGAACAAACCGGGATGAATGTGTCTATCGTCAAAGCTTTGATACGACCAGCAGAAGATAAGAAACAATTTGCAGATGAACATGGTATCGAATTAACTTCAGAATTAGCAGATATTGTGGAAGATGCTACTTTAGATGTCGTGATTGAGTTGATTGGGAAAGTTCATCCAGCGAAAGAATTCATTGCACAAGCCTTAAAAAATGGCAAACATGTTGTGACTGCCAATAAAGATTTAATTGCGCAGCACGGTGTGGAATTAGTTGAAATAGCCAAAGAGAATAATGTCTCATTATTTTACGAAGCAAGCGTAGCTGGAGGTATTCCAATTTTACGTACGTTAACAACGAACTACTTAGCTGATGAAATTACCAATATTCGTGGGATTGTTAATGGAACAACAAACTATATGTTAACAAAAATGTTAGAAAATGGAACATCTTATGAGGAAGCTTTAGCCCAAGCCCAAGCATTAGGGTTTGCGGAATCAGATCCTACCAATGACGTGGATGGGATTGATGCAGCATACAAAATGGTCATTCTGACCCAATTTGCTTACGGAATGGACGTGGCATTATCTGATTTAGAAATTCAAGGAATTCGTGGTCTATCAGATAAAGATGTCTTGCAAGCACAAAAATTTGGTTATGAAATCAAATTAATTGGTGAATCAGTAAAAGCCGACGAAACGATTTCTGTTTCAGTTGGTCCAGCATTAGTTCCCAAAACACATCCATTAGCATCCATTAAAAATGAATTTAATGGAGTGTTTATCAACAGCACGGGAATTGACCAATCCATGTTTTATGGACCAGGTGCTGGTTCATTACCAACTGCAACAAGCGTTATTTCAGATGTTGCAGCCATTGCAAAAAACATCAGTTTAGGGATTGATGCGCCACAATTCAATGAATATCGTCGACCATTACAATTAACTGCGCCAGAAGCTAATTATGCAAAATATTATTTTGCGGTAACAACTTCAGCAGACTTTACAGCTGATGCATTAACAGCCTTGTTGGCAAACGAAAAGGTACAAATCAATGAGTTAGCACAAGAAATAGGAGAGACGAACCGTTTCATGGTAATTACTGAAAGTATCAATCGTTTACAACTAGCTGCAGTTGAAGCAGCAATAGCAAAACAAGGAACATTAGAACGAAGAATGAGGGTAATGGAGGCATAAAAATGAAAATTCGAGTTCCAGCAACCAGTGCCAATTTAGGTCCTGGATTTGATTCATGCGGAATCGCACTGTCCATGTACTTATCTGTTGAGGTACTTGGTGATAGTGATCAATGGAAAATCACTCATACATTAGGAGACGCTATCCCTTCTGATGAGAAAAATTTATTGATTCAAACTGCTTTGAAGCTTGCGCCTTCATTAGCACCAAAAAAATTAAAAATGACTTCAACTATTCCATTAACTCGTGGTTTAGGAAGTAGTTCTTCTGTGATTGTAGCAGGAATCGAATTAGCTAATCGTTTGGGGAATTTGCAGTTATCAGAAAATAGAAAAGTAGAACTTGCGACCCAAATTGAAGGGCATCCAGACAATGTAGCGCCAGCAATTTGTGGAGATTTTGTTGTCGCTTGTCATTTTTCAGAACGCCAAGAAAAAAGCGTGAATTATGTTAAACACTATTTCCCTGAAACAGATATTATCGCATTTATTCCTAATACGGAATTATTAACCAGTAAAAGTCGGGGTGTATTGCCAGAGACATTACCGTATAAAGAAGCAGTAAAAGCCAGTGCTATCGCCAATGTGATGATTGCAGCTGTTTTAAATGGGAATTTACCTTTGGCTGGTAAAATGATGCAAGAAGACCTTTGGCATGAGGTATATCGAGGAAAATTGGTACCACATTTATCAGATATCCGCCAAATTTGTAAAGAAGAAGAAGCCTATGGTTGTTTCTTAAGCGGTGCGGGTCCGACGATTTTAATTTTGACCCCAGCTGAAAAGACAGAACGTATCATGAAATTATTGAATGCTTTAGATTCACGCGCACAAGTCGAACATTTATCCATTGATCGTGAAGGTGTTCAGGTTTTCTAGAAAAGAATTGACAAAACATAATTACTCGCTATACTTAAAGTAATTTAAATAAAAAACGCTTTGAAAAGAAGAGTACAAATTGATGAATTTTAAGAGAGCTTCGTTAGGTGAGAAGAAGTAAGGAATTAATTTGGAAGATGGTCTTTGAGCAAATAATTGTGAGAAGCAATTATCGGGTGAGCCCGTTATAGCTCCTCAGTATGTTGGTACTGGTAGAGGCTATTTGCTGCAAAGTGATAGCGAAAAAAGGTGGTAACACGCAATTAAAACGCGTCCTTTCTGTAACGGAAAGGGTGCGTTTTTTATTATATAAAAAAGGAAAAGGGGAATTGGATATGGAATTTGAAACAAAGTGTTTACATGCTGGTTATGAACCAAAAAATGGAGAACCTCGTGTGGTACCAATCGTGCAAAGCACAACGTATAAATATGATTCAGCAGAAGAAATCGGGCAATTATTTGATTTAAAAGCATCAGGTTATTTTTATACACGTTTAGCAAATCCAACGACGAATGCTGCAGAAGAAAAAATTGCAGCACTTGAAGGTGGTGTAGGTGCCTTGTGTACGTCTTCGGGACAAGCAGCAACCTTTTTTGCTGTCTTAAATATTTTAGAAGCAGGCGATCATTTAGTTTCAACAACTTCAATTTATGGTGGTACCTATAATCTATTTGCGCATACATTGAAAAAAATGGGCATCGAAGTAACTTTCATCGATCAATGGTCTTCACTAGAAGAGTTACAGCAAGCGGTTCAGCCAAATACGAAAGCTATTTTTGCAGAAACAATCGCTAATCCGGCGTTACATGTCTTAGATATTGAAAAATTCGCAACGTTAGCGCATGAAAATCAACTTCCGTTATTGGTTGATAATACTTTTGCCACGCCTTATTTCTGTCGACCGATTGAATATGGCGCAGACATCGTAATTCATAGTACAACAAAATATTTAGATGGACATGCTGTGCAAACGGGTGGGGTCATTGTTGATAGCGGTAAATTTGATTGGAATAATGGCAAATTCCCGCAGCTATCAACACCAGATGTGACGTATCACGGATTAGTTTATACAGAAGCTTTTGGTCCAGCAGCCTATTTAGCGAAAGCGCGTGTACAGTTAATGCGCGATTTAGGTGCAACACCTTCGCCACAAAATTCCTTTTTATTAAACTTAGGGATGGAAACATTGGCTGTTCGGATGGATCGTCATTTTGAAAATGCTAAGAAGGTGGCTGAATTTTTACAAGAACGCCCAGAAGTGAGTACGGTAAGCTATCCAACCTTGGCAACTGACCCTAGCTATGAATTAGCACAAAAGTATTTGCCTAATGGCTTGTGTGGCGTAGTTTCTTTTGAGATTGCTGCAGGTAAAGAACAAGCAGCTAAATTCTTAAATGCGTTAACGTTGGTTTCTTTACAAGTACATGTGGCGGATATTCGTACTTGTGCGCTTCATCCAGCTACTTCAACACATCGTCAGTTATCTGAAGAAGAATTAAAAGAAGTGGGTATTTCAGCAGGATTGGTTCGCATTTCTTGTGGAATTGAAAATATTAATGACATTCTTGTTGATTTACAACAAGCACTGGAACAATTGGAGGGTTAGTCGATGCCAATTAAACTTCCCAATGATTTTCCTGCTAAATCAGTTTTAGAAAAAGAAGACATTTTTGCGATTGAAGAAAAACGTGCTACGCAACAAGATATCCGTCCGCTACGTTTACTATTATTAAACTTAATGCCCAATAAAATTGATACGGAAATTCAATTGCTTCGTTTAATTAGTCAAAGCCCTTTGCAAATTGATGTAGATTTTTTAAAATTAGTCTCACATACACACAAAAATACCAGTCCGAACCATCTGTCAAAATTCTATTTATCGTTTGAAGAAATTAAAAATGCCTGTTATGACGGGTTAATTATTACCGGAGCACCTGTTGAAACATTGCCGTTTGAAGAAGTGGATTATTGGCAAGAACTTGTTAAAGTTATGGATTGGAGTCAAACAAATACAACTTCTGTGATTCATATTTGTTGGGGAGCTCAAGCAGGATTATATCATCATTACAAAGTAGAAAAAATTCAATATGAACAAAAATTATTTGGCATTTACCCACAACGTTTAAATATAAGTCATCGTTTATTCCGCGGATTTGATGATATTTTTATGGGACCACAATCACGCTATACAGGGATTGATGAAAGTCAAATTCAAGAAGAACAGTTGCGAATCGTGGCAGCAAACGATGAAATTGGCGCAACGATTTTGATTTCAACCGATGACCATAATATTTTCTTATTGGGGCATTTTGAATATGACACCGATAGTTTACAAAGAGAATACTTACGTGACCAACAGCGTGGATTAGCGACTAAACTGCCTGTCAATTATTTTGAGGACGAAGGATTGACTAAAGTAACGAATTGCTGGCGAGGCAACGCACATTTGCTGTATCATAATTGGCTGAATGATGTTTATCAAATGACGCCCTATCATTTGGAAGACATTCCCAAGTTACGTGCCAAAAAATCATAATAAAAAAATTCCGTGAACCATGGTTTACGGAATTTTTAGCATGTTGTTAATCATCATCAGTTGCATAGTAACTATGATCTTCTAGATTTAATTTATTTAAGATAATCGAAGCCGTTTCTTCAATAGATAAAGTTGCGACATTAATCACTTCACAGCCTAATTTTTTATATAAGTCATGAGCAAAAGCTAATTCTTCTTTGATACGGTCAATATCAGAGTACGCTGTATCGGGATTTAAACCATACGCAATCATCCGTTTTTTACGAATGCCATTCAACACATCAGGATCATTTGTTAAACCAACAATTTTTTTAGGGTCAATTTCCCATAATTGTTTTGGAATATGCGCTTGAGGAACTAATGGCAAGTTTGCAACCTTTAAGTTTTTGTTGGCTAAGAATAAACTTAGAGGCGTTTTAGAAGTACGTGAAACGCCTAATAAAACTACATCAGCTTCCAAGAAACCACGTGGATCTTTCCCGTCATCATATTTGACCGCAAACTCCATGGCTTTAATTCGTTTGAAATAGTTTTTATTTAGATGATGCAAAGCACCTGGTTCACGTGTAGGAGCAACACCGGTCCGTCGTTCAACTTCAGCAACAGGTGGTGTTAATACGTCAAAGTGATACAAGCCACTTTCTTCACAAAAATCATGCGTCAATTCAACTAAATCTTCATTAATTAATGTGTGTAAAATAACGGCATTATGTTTTTTTGCATCTGCTAAAGTTTTAAGCAGCGTGCTTTTAGTTGTGATAAAAGTTCGGCGAAACATTTCAAATTTTACCGATGGATATTGAGCCATCGTTGCTTGCGCTAATTTAGAAGCTGTTTCACCAGCAGAGTCTGAAATAACGAAAAAGGTTAAGAGCGACTCTTTTTTTTCTTCTGTCATAAAACGATCCCTCACTTGCATTTTAATTAATCTTATTATACCATACACTCATTAAAAATAATCGGAATGATTTTGGTTTGGAGGGATGGAAAGTGAAAAATCAAACATCCATTGAGCAGGCGTTGCAGACATTAAAAGACAACGGTTTGAAATATACAAAAAAAAGAGAAGCGATGATTGCTTATCTTGCAAAAGCAAATCGTTATGTTCCTGCTAAAGAATTACATGAGTATATGTCCATAGAATATCCAGGCTTAAGCTACGACACTATTTATCGCAATTTACATGACTTCTCAGAAATTGGCATTTTAGAAGAAACTGAATTAAACGGTGAAATGAAATTCCGATTCCATTGTTGTTCACATGGTATCGAACATCATCATCATCATTTTATTTGTACCATTTGTGGCAAAACAAAAGAATTATCGATTTGTCCCATGGATTTTTTTCAAGACCAATTACCTGGTTGTACAATTGAAAGTCACCGTTTTGAAATTTTTGGTCGCTGTGAAGAGTGTCAACCTGTGTAAATGAACTTTTTTTCAGAATTTTTCAGAAATAATGAGAGAATTCAGAAAAATTTTTGAAAAATCTCATTATTTATCAGAAGTTTTTAGAAGAACGACTTGACACGCTTTCTTCACTTAGCTATAATTTTTAAAGGACAGTATTGTTATAAGATATTTTATTTCTATGACAAAAACGGTTACTATTTGAGCTCGGAGGGAGGGAATTTACATGTCAAAAACAGTCGTTCGTAAAAACGAATCTCTTGATGATGCTCTTCGTCGCTTCAAACGTTCCGTTTCAAAAGCAGGTACGTTACAAGAATCACGTAAACGTGAGTTTTATGAAAAACCAAGCGTGAAACGTAAGAAAAAATCTGAAGCAGCTAGAAAACGCAAGAAATTCTAATTTTAATTTTTAAGTTTTCTGTTGTGAGAAGTGGAGCTGGTAGTGTGTCACTACTTAGTAAACTGAACGATGATATGAAGACGGCGATGAAGGCAAAGGAGAAAGAGACCTTGCAAGTCATTCGCATGCTGAAAGCATCGTTACAAAATGAACAGATCAAGGTCGGTCGTGACTTAACAGAAGATGAAGAGTTGACGGTTTTATCTCGTGAGATGAAACAACGACGTGATTCTTTGACCGAATTTGAAAAAGCAGGTCGTGAAGACCTCACAGAAAAAGTCAAAGGTGAAATTACAATTGTTGAACAATATCTACCTGCACAATTAACCGATGAAGAAATTCGTCAAATTGTTGTAGATGCGATTGAAAAAACTGGTGCTACTTCACCAAAAGAATTTGGTAAAGTAATGGGTCTAGTGATGCCTCAAGTAAAAGGTAAAGCAGACGGTAACCAAGTAAATGCAGTCGTCAAAGAATTATTAACTGAAAAGTAATGAATCCGTCGCAGGCAAGCAATTGTCTGCGGCTTTTTTGTTTCGTAATAAAAACCTTAAAAGACTCTCATACAAAAAGCAGAAGCGATTTTTCTTTTATCTATTGTATGGTATTATTAGAGTGAATGTAGATAAAAAGGAGAGAGAATTTTTTTGACAGAAGAGCAAGTATCTTTAGAAATTAAATTAACTGAAGCTGATGATGCCAGCATGTTATTTGGAACACACGATAAACATATTAAAGTGATTGAAGAAACAACACAAACGATTATTCGCACACGCGGAGAAATCATTCAAATCAAAGGGAACCAAGAGAAGATTGAGCAAGCAGCAGCGGTTATCGGTGCCTTGCAAGAATTGATTAAGCGTGGCATTCAAGTGCATACACCTGATGTTGTAACAGCACTAAAAATGGTATCAAAAGGCAATACAACGACATTTATTGATATGTACGAAGAAGAAATCATCAAAGATCGTAATGGTAAGCCGATTCGTGTAAAAAATGTCGGTCAAAAAAAATACATTGATGCGGTACGTACGCACGATGTCACATTTGGAATCGGTCCGGCAGGGACAGGGAAAACGTTCTTAGCTGTTGTTTTAGCAATTGCAGCGTTAAAAAAAGGGCAAGTTCAAAAAATCATTTTAACTCGCCCAGCTGTTGAAGCTGGCGAAAATCTTGGTTTTTTACCTGGAGACTTAAAAGAAAAGGTAGATCCTTATTTACGTCCAGTTTATGATGCCTTGTATCAAATTTTTGGCATGGAACACACGAATCGACTTATGGAACGTGGGGTCATTGAAATTGCACCTTTAGCTTACATGCGTGGACGAACATTAGAAGACGCTTTTGTAATTTTAGACGAAGCTCAAAATACAACAATTGCTCAAATGAAAATGTTCTTAACACGTTTAGGCTATAACTCAAAGATGATTGTCAATGGGGATACTAGCCAAATTGACTTGCCTAGAGGCGTTACGAGTGGGTTAGTCCACGCAGAACGTACGTTGCACAAAATTAATAAAATTGCTTTTGCTACATTTACAGCAAGTGATGTTGTACGTCACCCAGTTGTAGCAGAGATTATTCAAGCATATGATGAGGCGGAAATACGAGAAGTGAAATAGTTTTGTTATCTAGGAGGGGAAATAGATGATTATTCAACCTTTAAGAAAAATACGTGAAAAACTAGGGAGATTTTTCGTACCGCTAGTACTCCTAATTTTTTTCATTTTTATGATTGGTTTAGTATTTTCTAGTGTGAAACAACGTGCCGTCGATTATAAAGAAGGACAAGTAGCTGAAACAAGTATTCGTGCCAATAAAACCATTGAGAATACCTCCGCTACGGAACAAAAACGAAAAATTGCTGCTGAAGCGGTTATCCCAGAATATACGTACCAAGAAGATATTGCACAAAAGCAACATGAATTGATTCAACATCTTTTTCAATTAGTTGGAAAAGTAAAAGAAGATAGCGAAGCAGAAAATAAAAAACGAGAAGCGGATGCTAAAGAGAATCAAACAGTGCAAAAGGTGACCGTGGATGAGCAAATTGCTGCCTTGAAAAAAGAATTTGAACAGATTGATTCAGATGATTTAAGTTTCTATCAACGAGTAAGTAATAGCTTTTTCCAAATTGTTTTTTCTTTGAGTTCCGAAGCGTTAGAAACGGTCCAAAATGAAACCCTTACTTTACTTGATGAACAAATGAGTAAACAAGTTCGTCAATCAAACCTTGCAGAAGCCCGTAAAGATGCGGAAGAAAAAGTTGGATTTTTGGATGTGACCAGCAATCAAGCGCAAGCCATTCGTTTGATGCTTAATCAGGGAATTGTGGTCAACACGTTCTTAAATGAACGAAAAACGCAAGACTTACAAGAAGCAGCCAAAGAAGCCGTTCAGCCAGTAATGATTTACCAAGGTGAAATTATTGTTCGTGAAGGTTCACAAATTGATGCCAACGCAATTGAAAAATTAAACTTGTTAGGGATGACTAGTTCCAATGCCTCATTGTTTCCACTGGTAGCATTAGTAATGACTATTTTGCTACAAATCATGGTCTTACTTTATTTTGTAAAACAATGGTCTGATCGAGAAAGACGCGAAAATTATTTGACGTTTTATGCAGTAACCATGGTTTTGAGTATCTTGGTCATGAAATTTTTCCAGGTATTCCAAACAGAGGCAGTTCCTTTTATTCCACTATTTTATCCAGCTGCATTTGCTCCATTAGTGTTAAGTTTATTCTTAAATAGACGTTTGGGGATTTTAGCAGCAGCGTTTCAAGTAGTGACAGCGACGTTTATTTTCTATCAATCAATTGATACCAATCTTTTAACTATCATTTTAGTTTCTTATATGTTTTCAGGAATTATGGGCACTGTTTTGGCAAGAAAACGAATTGTCGATCAAGGAACTAAAGCGCTAGTATGGGTGGTTATTTTCCCATTCTTAATTAATTTGATTTTGGTGATTTTTCAAGGGATGAGTTTTTCAAATGGTCGGACCTGGATTGCATTGGCATGTGGCTTAGCGGGTAGTATTTTCTCATTATTATTAACGATTGGGTTACATCAATACATTGAGTTATTGATTACAGACGATAGCGTGATTATTTTGAATGAATTAAGTAATCCAAATCATCCGTTATTAAAGCAATTGTTAGAAGAAGCACCAGGAACATATCATCACAGCATGATGGTTGCTAACCTAAGTGCAAATGCAGTAGCAGAAATTGGGGGGCATTCGTTATTAACTCGTGTGGCATGTTATTATCATGATATTGGAAAACTAAAACATGCCAACTTCTTTGTGGAAAATCTACCTGCTGGGGCAGAAAATCCACATAATTTCTTGTTGCCAGCTGATAGTAAACAAATCATTTTTGGACATGTAATTGATGGGGCGGCATTACTTGAAGAGAAAAATATGCCACAAATGGTTATTGACATTTGTCGTCAGCATCATGGAACCACATTGATGAAATTTTTCTATATTAAAGCGAAAGAACGTAATGCAGAAGTAACAGAAGAAGAATATCGTTATCCTGGTCCAATCCCGCAAACACGTGAAGCAGCAGTGGTTAGTATTGCCGATAGTTGTGAAGCAGCAGTACGAGCAATGGAAAATCCAACCAATGAAAAGATTCGTCAGTTCGTTTCTAACTTAATTACTGATCGGATTTTAGATGGCCAATTAGATGATTCTGGTTTGACTCTCAAAGAAATTAGAATTATTGAAAATTCATTAGTGAATGGTCTATGTAGTACATTCCATTCAAGAATTAAATATCCAAAAATGAAATCAGAAGCAGAGAAAATGAAAGAAGAACAAGAAAGAAGAGAAGAATGATGGAGATTACCTTTATTGATGAAACAAATGCTGTTTCAAACGACAAAGTGGCAGATATTGAATCGTTGCTTCAGTTTGCGGCCGATTATTTAAAACTGCCCGAAGAAACTGAGATGTCCGTCACATTTATGGATAATGCCGCAATTCAAGTCATTAATCGCACGTATCGTGACAAAGATGCACCGACTGATGTCATTAGTTTTGCAATGGAAGAAGAGGGCGAAGATGAATTGCCGATTATTTTTGATGAAGAGGATGACTTTGAATTAGATATGCCACGTACGTTGGGGGATATTATGATTTCAACAGAGCGAGCACAAGAACAAGCACAAGAATATGGCCACAGTTATGATCGTGAATTAGGTTTTCTAGCATTGCATGGTTTTTTGCATATCAATGGTTACGATCATATGACACCTGAAGATGAGAAGGTAATGTTTGGACTACAAAAGGAAATCTTGGATGCCTATGGACTTGAAAGATAAAAAACAAAACATTGAAAAAAACAAGCATTTTATTAATTCAGTGGAATTTGCTTTAACAGGGATTAAAACTGTTTATAAAGATGAGCGTAATATGCGTAGTCATACCGTCGTTGCTATTTGTGTCATCTTGTTGGGATTTATTTTTCGATTAAGTCAACAAGAATGGTTGTGGGTACTTTTAAGTATTTTTTTGGTGATAATTATGGAAATCATCAACACAGCCTTTGAAAATGTAGTAGATATGGTGACGAATAAACATTTTCATCCATTAGGAAAAAAAATTAAAGATATGGCTGCTGGTGCAGTATTAATTACGTCCTTATTTGCTTTGCTAATTGGCGCAATTATTTTTCTGCCAAAACTTATTCAGCTAGTTTTTCATTAGGAAAGAGGAAAAAATTATATGACAGAACATAAATCAGGGTTTGTTGCAATTGTTGGTCGCCCGAATGTTGGAAAATCAACACTTTTAAATCGCATTGTTGGGCAAAAAATTGCGATTATGAGTGACAAAGCTCAAACAACTAGAAATAAAATTCAAGGTGTCTATACAACACCAGATACGCAAATTGTCTTTATCGATACACCTGGAATTCATAAACCAAAACATCGCTTAGGTGATTTTATGGTAGAAACAGCTTATAGTGCCTTACGTGAAGTAGATGTCACTTTATTTATGATTAGTGCTGATCAAAAGCGCGGAAAAGGCGATGACTTTATTATTGAACGTTTGAGAAAAAGTGACGTGCCGGTCTTTTTAATCGTCAATAAAATTGATAAGATTCATCCTGATGCGTTATTAGAAACGATTCAAGACTACACAAGTCAAATGGAATTTGCTGAAGTTGTTCCAATTTCAGCAACAGAAGGAAACAATTTTGAGACACTCATGGATGTTTTAGTAGAACAAATGCCAGAGGGACCACAATATTTCCCTGACGACCAAATTACGGATCATCCAGAATACTTTATTGTTTCTGAATTAATTCGTGAAAAAGTGTTATTACTAACACGTGATGAAGTACCGCATTCTGTTGCGGTAGTTGTTGATTCAATGAAGCGTAATGAAAATGATAAAGTTCAAGTGCAAGCGACAATCATTGTTGAACGTGATAGCCAAAAAGGCATTATTATTGGAAAAGGCGGAAAAATGCTGAAAGTTATCGGTACCAAAGCACGTCAAGACATTGAACATCTATTAGGCGATAAGGTCTATCTAGAACTATGGGTTAAAGTTCAAAAAGATTGGCGTGACAAACAAACGTATTTGAAAGATTACGGTTACCGCGAAGACAATTATTAATCGGTTATGGCGAGATAGATCTCTATGGAGAATTTGTCTCGCTTTTCTTTCCAAAGGAGGGGAATTTGATGGGGATTGCCGAATCAAAAGGGATTTTGCTTTTTAGTAAAAATCATAAAGAAAAAGATAAATTAGTCAAAATTTTTACTGAATCTGCAGGCAAGCAAATGTTTTACGTTAAAGGGGCACATCGTAAAAATAATCCGCTAGCACCAGCATTACTCCCTTATACAGAAGCTGTTTATATTGGTAAATTCAATAGCGAAGGGTTGTCTTTTTTGAATGCGGCAAAAAATATCCATGCTTATCGTAATATTCAAGCAGATATTTTTTTAGCGGGATATGCAACGTATATGATGAATTTAGTGGACGCAGCGATTGAAGACCATGTGTATGATCCCAATTTATTTCATTTTTTGGAACAAGCCTTAATGATGTTAGATCAGGGAAATGATGGCGAAATTTTAACCAATATTTTTGAAATTCAATTATTGCAACGTTTTGGAATTACCATTAATTGGCAAAAATGCGCGGTCTGTGGAGAAACGCAGGGTAAATTTGATTATTCTTCAACATATAGCGGTGTTTTATGTGAACGCCATTGGGACAAGGATCCCCATCGTTATCATGCAGATCCAATCGCCATTCATTTTATCCGCATGTT
The DNA here is from genome assembly GCF_017426705.2 of Enterococcus sp. DIV2402. NCBI lineage: Bacteria > Bacillati > Bacillota > Bacilli > Lactobacillales > Enterococcaceae > Enterococcus > Candidatus Enterococcus lowellii. The sequence continues at coordinate 1,441,211 of NZ_CP147251.1, forward strand.
TTCTCAAATTTCTTATGAACATATTCAATCCATTGAACTAAAATCAGAAACCAAAGCATTAATTCGACAAACGATTGATGCTTTGTATGAAGAATATGTCGGCGTGAACTTAAAAAGTAAAACGTTTATCGATCAAATGGGTAAATGGGAAACAGTCTTTCAAACGCCCGATAAAACGACGAACGTTTCACACAATGAGTGATTGTGTGAAACGTTTTTTTGTTTGTAATAACCGAATGAATTTACAGAAAATTACAAAATTTAAGGAGTAAATATTGACCTTTGCTTAATTTATCTTTATGATACTCTTAATACATTTTTATTGAATTTTAATTGTTAGGAGTGGGATTTTGGAAAATCTGTTTTCAGTATTAAGACCCGAAGAACAAATAGCATTACAACTTAGAGGATTGTATCAATTTCATGGTTTTCAACTTTACCATCTTAGCAGCTTTGAAGAATATGAATTATATAGCCAAAATAAAAAGTTTTTGAATGAAGCTGAAGTAATTACGTTCACTGGTGGCGATGGTCGCATTATGGCATTGAAACCCGACATCACGTTGTCAATTGTCAAAAACACACCTCCTGGAGAAACGAGAAAAATTTATTATTATGAGGATGTGTATCGTCACGATCGTCAAAATGGCGAATATTTACGTATCCATCAAACTGGTCTGGAATTTATTGGTGAGATTGGTCAGCAAGAAGAATTAGAAGTATTGCATTTAGCTTTAGAAAGCCTTTCAGTTGCAGGTGGTGGTGTGTTAGATGTCTCTCATATCGGTGTACTTAAAGCGATTTGTGGCTTATTTCCTGTTGAAAAACATGATGAAGTGATTAAAGCACTGCAACAAAAAAGTCCCCATGTTATTCGTAGTTTAGGAGAAAAAACAGGAGTTCCTGAAGAGAAACTGATTCTTTTGGAAGAACTTATCACATTATGTGGTGATTTTAAGCAAACGTATGCTAAAGCATCAGCTATTTTTACCAATCCAGTGGCTATTTCTGCAATTGAAGAACTAAAACAATTATATGACTTGTTAGAAAAAGAAGGCCGTCTTCCGAAAAATGTGAAAATTCGTTTAGACTTCTCAATTGTAAATGATGCCGATTATTATAGTGGGTTACTGTTTCAAGGGTTTGTAAAAAAAGTCAATCAAGCCGTATTATTTGGTGGTCGCTATGATTATTTATTACAAAAACAAGATAAAGCACAAGGCGGTATCGGTTTTGGAATGTATTTAAACAATCTAGGACGCTCTGTGGAAGTTCCTGAAGAGACAGACGACTATTTATGCTTTGCGTTGCCAAAAGGGCGTATGGCGAATTCTGTGTACCAATTATTAGTCAATGCTAATTTAGCAAGCGCCAATATTTTTGAAGATAACCGCAAATTGATTTTTGTCGATGAAAAGAAGAAGTTGAAGTTTTTCCTAGTTAAACCAAGTGATGTTGCCATTTATGTGGAACATGGCGTGGCAGACATCGGTGTTATTGGTAAAGATGTCTTAGACGAAACAGAACCGAATGTTTTAGAGCTATTAGATTTAGGTATGGGGAAATGTAAAATGGCAGTTGCTGCACATAAAGATTTCAAACAAGATAACACACGTACGTTGCGTGTAGCGACTAAATATGCCAATACTACCCGTAAATATTTCAGTCGTTTGGGACAATCCGTCGAATTAATTCAATTACATGGTTCGATTGAACTAGCACCATTGTTGAATTTATCAGATGTAATTGTTGATATTGTCGAAACGGGCACTACTTTACGTGAAAATGATTTGACGGTGATTCAAGATATCGCCCCCTCTTCTGCGCGATTGGTTGTTAATCATTCAACTTGGCGTTTTAAAGAAGAAACGATTCAGACTTTGTTAGAGAAGGTGAAAGAACAACTATGATAAACATTCGTACAACAAAAGAAGAAACCATCGAACAATTAGTTCAACGAAAAGCTGGCGAAAGTCAAGATGTTTCTAAAGTCGTAGCCCAAGTCTTAAACGACATAAAAGAGCGTGGCGACGTAGCATTAAAAGAATATACAAAAAAATTCGATCAAGTTGAATTAACTGAATTTAAAGTTAGCGACAGCGAATTTACAGAAGGATTAGCAGAAATCACTTCTGAATTTCTAACTATTTTAGAACAAGCCAAGCAAAACATTACAAATTTCCATGAAAAACAAGTGCAACGCGGTTTCATTTCAACGAATGAGCAAGGAATTGTGATGGGGCAACGTGTTTTACCTTTAGATACAGTAGGGGTCTACGTACCAGGAGGAACAGCTGCTTACCCAAGTACTGTCTTAATGGATGTTTTACCAGCTAAAATTGCTGGTGTCGGAAAGATTGTTATGATTACGCCACCAAATAAAGCAGGAAAAATTCCGCCAGCTATTTTAGCAGCGGCTAAAGTTGCCGGGGTGGATGCTATTTATAAAGTTGGTGGTGCACAAGGTGTGGCTGCATTAGCTTATGGTACAGAAACAATTCCCAGTGTAGATAAAATTGTTGGTCCAGGAAATATTTATGTGGCGACTGCCAAACGTATGGTTTATGGTTTAGTCGATATTGATATGATTGCTGGACCGAGTGATATTTTAATTGTTGCTGATGAAACGGCGAACCCCAAATGGTTAGCAGCAGATTTATTGGCACAAGCGGAACATGATACTTTGGCACAAGCTGTTTTAGTAACAACTAGTGAGGAAATTGCAAAAGCAGTTCAAGAAGAATTACGCCAGCAATTAGCTGTTTTACCACGTAAAGAGATTGCGCAAGCTTCCATTAAAAACAACGGTAAAATTATTGTTGCACAGTCTTTAGATGAAGCACTGATCTTAGCGAATCGGATTGCACCAGAGCATTTAGAGTTGTGTGTCGCTGAACCATTTGCTTTATTAGGAAAAGTCAAACACGCAGGCAGTGTCTTTTTAGGCCATCATACACCAGAAGTATTAGGAGATTATTTTGCTGGACCTAATCATACTTTACCAACAGAAGGCACAGCACGTTTTTATTCGCCGCTTTCTGTCGATGATTTTATCAAGAAAAGTAGTTATTTATATTATTCAAAAGAAGCGTTACAAGCCTCTGCTGAGCAAGTCATTGCTTTTGCCGAAATGGAAGGGTTAGACGGGCATGCCCGTTCAATGGCAGTGCGAAAGGAGAGCAATCAATGAGTTTTTTAGATAGTCAATTTCAACATCTGGTACCGTATGTACCCGGTGAACAGACACGGACAAAAGTTATTAAATTAAATACCAATGAAAACCCCTATGATCCGCCACAAAATGTGATTGAAGCGGCCAAAGAAGCAGCTAAAACATTAAGCCGCTATTCCGATCCGACATGTCTACAAGTGATTCAACCATTGGCGAAACACTTTAACGTGGCACCAGAAAACATCTTTTTGGGGAATGGTAGTGATGAAGTATTGTTCTTTCTTTTTCAGGGATTTATGGAAAAAGGCGTGCAATTCCCAGATATTACGTATGGTTTTTATGAAGTCTATAGTGATTTATTCCATTTAAAGACGGAAATCATTTCATTAAAAGAGGATTTATCCATTGATTTAGCAGAATACACGGGAGAAGCAACAGTCATTATTGCCAATCCTAATGCGCCGACTGGCCTAATGATAGCCCCAGAAGTTATTTGTACATTTGCTAAAAATAATCCCCAACGTTTAATTATTGTTGATGAAGCCTATAGTGATTTTAGTGAAGCATCATTAGTTCCTTATCTTGAAGCGCATCCAAATATTTTAGTCGTAGGTACTTTTTCGAAATCACGCCATCTAGCAGGCGCTCGCTTAGGGTACGCGGTGGGTTCGAAGCAATTGATTGAAGACTTAAATAAATTAAAATTTAGTCATAATCCCTACAGTGTGAATGCAATGACGTTAGCTTGTGGCGAAGCTTCTTTACAAGCACAGGACTATGTAGATGAATGTACCCAAAAAATTATTGCTACACGTAATTGGACGCAACAAGAATTACAAAAATTAGGTTTTGAAACCACGAATAGTCAGACTAATTTTGTTTTTTGTCAACATCCAACCGTTGCTGGCGAGACAATTTTTAAACAATTAAAAGAAAAAAATATTTTGGTTCGTTGGTTTAATAATCCACGGATTGCCAATTATTTACGAATTTCAATTGGAACGCCAGAAGAAATGGCAACTTTGATTCAAGCAATCAAAGAAATCGAAGGAGTGGACATATGAGAACAGCTTCAGTTACTAGAAATACCACAGAAACAAAAATTGAACTTACTTTAACCATCGATGGTACTGGACAACAAAAATTTCAAACAGGCGTAGGTTTTCTAGACCATATGTTAGAACTATTTTGTCGTCATGGACGTTTTGATATTGAACTTGTTTGTGATGGTGACGTTCATGTTGATGCACATCACACCACTGAAGATGTTGCGATTGCATTGGGTCGTGCTTTTTCAGATGCTTTAGGGGAGCGTCGCGGAATTAAGCGTTATGGAAGTTTCTTGTTACCGATGGATGAAAGTTTGGTGATGACAGCCATTGATATTAGTGGTCGTGGAATCGCAGTTGTTAATTTAGATATTCCAAGTGAAAAAATCGGCACGCAATTTGATACGGAATTAGTGGAAGAATTTTTCATTGCCTTTGCTCGTGAATTAGGTGCAGCTATTCATTTCCATCAATTTGCTGGTAAGAACAGTCATCACATTGTTGAAGCCTGTTTCAAAGGTTTTGGTCGTGCTTTGGGCCAAGCAACAAGTATTGATGAAGTGGCTCCAGATGAAATTCCATCAACGAAAGGCACAATTATTTAGGAGGCAGGATATGATTGCAATTATTGATTATGGTGTAGGCAATTTGTTTAGCTTGTCGCGTTCATTAGAATATTTAGGTATTGAAAGTACCATTACCAATGATCTTGAACAATTAAAAGCTGCTGACCAAATTATTTTACCAGGCGTAGGGGCCTTTGGTGATGCCATTCAAAAATTACGTGAGCATCAATTAGAAGAACCCATTAAACAACTAGTGAAAGACGGCAAACCGTTAATGGGAATTTGTTTAGGGATGCAACTTTTATTTGAAAAAAGTACGGAATTTGGTGAGCATCGAGGATTAGGACTGCTTTCAGGCGAAATTGTTTCTTTAAAAGAAATGTTACAAGATAAAAATCTGACCTTAAAAGTACCTCACATTGGCTGGAATGAATTGCTTGTTAAAAAAGAGAGTGTGTTACTTAAAAACTTTAGTGTCGGTGAACAAGTCTATTATGTTCACAGTTTTTATGCAACAAATTGTGACGATAGTCTAGTTGCGACGAGTGAATATGGTATCGAAGTTCCGGGATTGGTACAAAAAGGCAATGTCTATGGCGCACAATTTCATCCAGAAAAAAGTGGAACAGTTGGATTACAAATGCTTAAAGCATTTTCGGAGGTGAAAGAATGAAAATTTTTCCAGCGATTGATTTATTAAACGAAAAAGTCGTGCGTTTGTATCAAGGGGATTATGACCAACAAGAAGTTTTTGGCGAGGATCCGGTTGCTTTTGCCAAGTCTTTTGAAGAAAAAGGAGCGAAATATTTGCACCTAGTCGATTTAGATGGAGCAAAAGACGGCGCTTTGCGTTATTTTAAAACAGCAGAAAATATTGTGAAAAATACCAATTTATTTGTGGAAGTCGGTGGTGGTATTCGTGATGAAGCAACGATTGAACGTTGTTTAGCAGCGGGTGTTCATCGTGTAATTATTGGCACTTTACCACAAAAAAATCCAACATTAGCTAAAGAACTCATTCAAAAATATGGCGATAAGATTGCTGTTGGCGTAGATGCTCGCGATGGCAAAGTTGCTGTTGAAGGTTGGTTAGAGACTACAGAAACAGATGCGTTTGATTTTTGTAAAGAATTGGCATCATGGGGAACAAAAACGATTATCTTCACTGAAATCTCACGGGATGGAACTGGACAAGGCATTAATATTCCGTTATATCAACAGTTATTACAAATTGAAGGTGTTGAATTTGTCGCTTCTGGTGGTGTCGCAACCTTAAATGACATTACATCTTTAAAAGAGCTTGGTATTCCAAGTGCGATTGTAGGTAAAGCCTTATATAAGGGAGATTTAAAATTAGAAGACGTCTTGAAAGAAGCGGAGGAATAATATGATTTCAAAACGAATTATTCCTTGCTTAGATGTACGTGATGGACGTGTAGTAAAAGGAGTTAATTTTGCTGGTTTAAAAGATGTTAATGATCCAGTGACGTTAGCCAAATTTTACAACGAACAAGGAGCAGACGAATTAGTCTTTTATGATATTACTGCTTCAGCAGAAGGGCGAGGCTTATTTACAGATATACTTCAAGCTGTTGCATCAGAAGTATTTATTCCTTTAACTGTTGGTGGGGGGATTAATGAATTAAAAGATTTTGAGCGCGTTTTAAATTGTGGAGCTGACAAAGTAAGTGTAAACTCTGGGGCTATTCGTAATCCGCAATTGATTGCAGAAGGTGCCAAGCGTTATGGTAGCCAATGTGTCGTTTTATCTGTTGACATTCGACGTGTAGGAGATGCATGGCATGTGTTTGCAAAAGGCGGTCGTGAAGACACAGGAATCGATGCGTTAGAATGGATTCGTCAAGGTGAAGCATTAGGTGCTGGCGAATTAGTCATCAATAGTATGGATACAGATGGGGTAAAAGAAGGTTTTGATTTGCCTCTATTACAAGCGATTACCGAATTTTCTTCCGTACCGATTGTCGCTTCTGGTGGCGCCGGTAAAGCAGAAGACTTTATTGAATTATTCCAACTACCCAATATTGAAGCCGGACTAGCCGCTTCCATCTTTCATTATGGGGAAGTTAAAATCCCTGATTTGAAAGCAAAGTTAGCTCAAGAACACATTGCAGTACGATTATAGGAGATGAAGAAAATGGATATCCAAACATTAAAATTTGGCGCAGATAATTTGATTCCTGTTGTTGTACAAGATGCAGAAACAAAGGAAGTTTTAACCGTTGCGTACATGAATCAAGAAAGCATTGAATTAACATTAAAAGATAAACTAATGACCTTTTATTCACGCAGTCGTCAAGAATTATGGCGCAAAGGAGAAACGAGCGGGAATTACCAACACTTAGTTTCGTTAAAAGCAGATTGTGATAAAGATGCATTGGTTGCACGAGTGAAAAAAGATGGTCCAGCTTGTCATACTGGTGCCGAAAGCTGTTTTTTTGAAACAATTTATGAAGAAAACCATCCTGAAAAATTTTCATTAGAACAACTATATGCGTTAATTCAAGAAAGAAAAGACACGCCTAAAGAAGGTAGCTACACTAGTTACTTATTCGAAAAAGGTAAAGAAAAAATCTTAAAAAAAATTGGTGAAGAATCAACAGAAGTTGTGATTGGTGCGATGAAAGAAGATCGTGAAGAAACAGTTTATGAAGTCGCTGATTTAGCCTATCATGTGTTGGTATTGATGAATGAAATGAATATTTCGGTTAAAGAAGTTGCCGACGAATTAGCAAAACGTCATGTAGTTGACCATAAAGTGAAACAAGAAACCATGAAGTAATTTGCGAAAATTTTCATCTTTCGTTTGACAAACACTAGAATAACGAATTATTATAGTTATATTCAAATAGTGCGATGAGCATAAAAAGGAAAAAGTAAATCTTTTTAAGCGAGTTTGGAAGAGTGAAAGCCAAACAAAGAACTTTTTACCGTAGGCAATGTGAGCACAGAGACAACGAAGCTGCCGAGCAATCGGAAGTAGGGTGGAACCGCGAACTTATTCGTCCCTATATCTGTACATGAGTATAGATATAGGGACTTTTTGCTGTGAAACACAGCGATTCGCTGAGCAAAGCGAAGCAGAGAGCTGATGTTGAACAGTACTAGGCGACCAGTGGGAGCGTAGTTTCCCAGCGCCGAAACACAGCGACTCGCTGAGCAAAGCGAAGCAGAGAGCTGATGTTGAACAGATGGAACCTAGTCCTACAGCGGCTTCCAAAATAAATATCGAAAAAGAAAAGGAGCAAAATCATGAGTCAAAAATTAACTGTTCAAGAAATGATTTTAACATTACAAAAATTTTGGTCTGACAATGGTTGTATGTTAATGCAAGCATATGATACGGAAAAGGGTGCCGGAACGATGAGTCCATACACTTTCTTGCGCGCGATTGGTCCAGAACCTTGGAACGCAGCCTATGTAGAGCCTTCACGTCGTCCAGCTGATGGGCGTTATGGAGAAAACCCAAACCGTTTATACCAACATCATCAATTTCAAGTGGTAATGAAACCTTCACCAGAAAATATTCAAGAGTTATATTTAGAAAGTTTGGAAAAATTAGGAATTAATCCATTAGAGCACGACATTCGCTTCGTTGAAGATAACTGGGAAAATCCATCAATGGGATGTGCTGGTTTAGGTTGGGAAGTTTGGTTAAACGGAATGGAAATTACCCAATTTACTTATTTCCAACAAGTTGGTGGACTTGCCTGTCATCCAGTAACTGCCGAATTGACATATGGTTTGGAGCGTTTAGCTTCTTATATTCAAGAAGTGGAAAGTGTTTATGATTTAGAATGGTCACCAGGAGTTAAATATGGTGAAATCTTCAAACAACCTGAATACGAGCATTCCAAATATTCATTTGAAATTAGTAATCAAGAGATGTTGTTAGATAATTTTACAAAATTTGAAGCAGAAGCAAAACGCTGTATTGCAGAAAACTTAGTGCATCCAGCATATGATTATATTTTAAAATGTAGCCATAATTTCAACTTATTAGATGCGCGAGGTGCGGTTTCAGTAACAGAACGTGCAGGATATTTGGCACGTATCCGTAATATGGCACGTGAAGTAGCTAAAATCTTTGTAGATGAGCGTAAAAAATTAGGTTATCCATTATTAGATCGCGCAGAAGCAGAGAAATTATTACAGGAGGAGAAATAAGATGGCAAAAAATTTATTATTTGAAATTGGTTTAGAAGAAGTACCGGCACATGTTGTCGTGCCAAGCATGAAACAATTAGAAACTAAAACTCGCCAATTTTTAATTGATAATCGTTTGAATTTTGAATCAATCCAAGCTTTTTCGACTCCACGTCGATTGGCAATCCATGTAACTAATCTTGATGAGAAACAAGAAGAGATGGAAGAAGAAGTGAAAGGTCCAGCTAAAAAAATTGCGTTAGATGCAGAAGGTAATTGGTCAAAAGCGGCGCAAGGCTTTGTTCGTGGCCAAGGATTGACAACAGAAGACATTACTTTTAAAGAATTAAAAGGTGTAGAATACGTATATGTCACAAAACATACCCCAGGAAAAGCGGCAATTGATGTTTTAATAGGATTAAAAGAAGTGATTACTAGCTTAACTTTCCCTGTAACGATGCATTGGAGTAGCTATGATTTTGAATACATTCGCCCAATTCATTGGATCGTAGCATTATTGGATGATGAAGTGATTCCTTTTGAAATTTTAGATGTAAAAACAGGACGTTCTTCTCGTGGTCATCGTTTCTTAGGGCAAGATGTGACGTTTGACGATGCGGATGAATATTTAGAAAAACTAAAAGAGCAGTTTGTAATAGCTGACTCTGCGGAACGCGAAGCCTTGATTGCGACACAAATTCAAAAAATTGCTGACAAAAACAATTGGACGATTGAATTAGATGCAGATTTATTAGAAGAAGTGAACAATTTAGTCGAATATCCAACTGCTTTTGTTGGAAACTTTGATAAAAAATATTTAGCAGTACCCGAAGAAGTGTTAGTAACATCTATGAAAGAACATCAACGCTATTTTGATGTTCGTGATGCGGAAGGTCAATTATTACCACACTTCATTTCTGTACGTAATGGAGATAGTGTGAAAATTGAGAATGTCATCAAGGGAAATGAAAAAGTCTTGATTGCCCGTTTAGAAGACGCAGAATTCTTTTATCAAGAAGATCAAAAATTAACTATCAATCAATGTGTGAACAAATTAAAAAACGTTACTTTCCATGAAAAAATTGGTTCTATCTATGAAAAAATGAAACGTGTCGGTGTGGAAGCACAAATTCTTGGTAAAAATGTTGGACTAACGGCAGAAGAATTGGCTGACTTACAACGTGCAACTGAAATCTATAAATTTGATTTAGTGACGAATATGGTTGGTGAATTCCCAGAGTTACAAGGAATTATGGGTGAAAAATATGCCTTATTACAAGGTGAAAAGCCAGCTGTTGCTCAAGCAATTCGTGAACATTATATGCCAATTTCAAGTGAAGGAGAACTCCCACAATCCAACGTAGGTGCTGTTTTAGCGATTGCAGATAAATTGGATAGTGTATTGTCCTTCTTTGCAGTAGGAATGCGTCCAAGTGGTTCAAACGATCCTTATGCACTACGTCGTCAAACATATGGAATTGTTCGAATCATTGCAGATAAACAATGGCGCTTCCCATTTAGTGTTATGCAAAAAATGATTGAAGAAAAAATTAATGCGAATCAAGAATTATATGGAATTCAATTATCTGATGATGACAAAGAGGTATTAGGTTTCTTACAAGCCCGTTTACGTCAATTCTTCTTAGGTAAAAATATTCGTCATGATGTAATCGATGCAGTCATTCATGCCGAACAAGAAGATTTTTCTCGTTTGTTTGAAACAGCAGATATGCTAAAAGATCATTTAGAAGATGAGGATTTCAAACCGTCAATGGAAGCTTTAACACGAGTCATTAATTTAGCGAAAAAAGTGGAAGATGAAGCCGCTAAAATTAATCCAGAACTATTTGAAAATGATGCAGAAAAAGCGCTGTATGAAGCAACTACTCGTTTAGAAAATGATTTTGTAGAACAAACTGTTGAAGAAAACTACAAAGCGCTGGTTAGCTTACGTCCATTGATTGAAGCTTATTTCGAGCAAACAATGGTTATGGTAGAAGATGAAGCAGTTCGTAATAACCGTCTGTTACAATTACGTAAAATTTCTAAAATGTCATTAGCTTTAGCAAGTTTAGACACATTAATTACAAAATAAGAAAAACTAGGTTGTCGCTTAACGACAGCCTAGTTTTTTATAATGTTTTAAAATAACTACTGATTCCTAAATGAAGAATGACAAAAAAAGCAAAAACAAAAGCATATGCGAAGAAATGCAACTGGATTAAACACCAAACAACACCGATAAAAATCAAACTTTTTAGTAGAAACAAATGAATACCAACGAGACGGTAGGGAGATTTTGGCGCACACCATCTACCCCAGACTAGTATAAGGATGATTGGCACAGCAATCCCTAGTAAAATATTTATACTTGGATTCAGGGGTAAACTAAATCCCCAATAACTTAAAATAACAAGAGCAAGAAGTTCCAATACAAAAGCCAGTATGAGATTGCTTATTTTGATAGCATTCATAGGTTCCTCCTTTTTTTACATTGCATAAATTAGCTTCAACAAAATAGGAATGTAGAGCATATAAATTAAAACAGAATAGCCCATACTGGATGCGGCAAATTCCTCGTCTGCATGGTAGGTTCGAGCAAGAATAGGTACGGAATTTTGGACGGGCATGGCTGATTGAATAATAAACACTTGTAACATCAATGATGGCACGTGAATCCATTGCCCAAGTAACCAAACAATCATTGGCGATAAAATAAAGCGACCAATCAACACGCCAATAATATCTTTATTCATTTTCAGATTTTTTACCCCATTAAAATAAACCATAATACCAATCGCAAACATCGATAAAGGCGTTGTTAAATCTGCTAGATAGGTGCCAAAACCTTTCACTAAAATAGGTACTTTGAGTGCTAAAATCATCCAAATTAATCCAATAATAAATCCTAGTAGAGCAGGAGAAAAGATTTTTTTCAAAGCAACTAAAGGGTGGAAGGTTACACGTGTTTCTTTAATTTGTGGGCTATCGGTAGCAATTAAATAGATACCAATCGTCCAAAAAATCGTGGTGTTGATAATGTAATAAAGCAATACATAAGGGATAGAAGGTTCACCAAAAATAGCTAAATTAATGGGTAAACCAATAAAAATAGTGTTGGAACAAGTCACCATTGTAGAGAAAGTTCCTTGCCGCGTTTTAGTAATTCGAAAGAGTTTTCGATAGATGAAACTAACGCCTAAAGTGATTAACATCGACAATAAGGGGATAATCATTCCTGAAAACAATGATAAAAATTCATTACGTGAAAAATTTGCTGTAATGTTTAAAAACATACTGAAAGGTAAGGATAAATTCAAAACAATCTTAGAAAAGACATCCGCAGTACGATTGGTGAACCATTGTTTATAAGATAACCAATAACCAACAAACATTAATAAAAAAATAACAAATATATTGAGATAAGCTTGTAACAACCGATTTCCTCCTTTTTATAAAAAAATTGTTCTTTTTCTAGAGAAGAAAAAGAACAATTTGATTATTTTCGTTGTTGTTTGCCTGCGTTACGACCATTTCCTTGTTTGGTGTTTTTCTTTGGAGTTGGCGTTTTTTCTTTTGCAGGTTCAACTGATTCTGTCACATCTTTCATTGGTGTTACGACAGTTTTTGGTGGGTTTTTTCTCATTTCTTCCGCAATTTGTGCTTTAATTCTTGGTTTCATAATCACGTTAGTAATAAAGGTTTGTAAACAACTGAAAATACCACCAACTACCCAATATAAGGTAACTCCAGCTGGAGCAGCGAATGAAACCATCACAATCATTAATGGAGAAACAATTAACATACTACGCATTGTTTTCTTTTGTTCTTCAGGAACACCAATTAATGATAGGTACCCTTGTAAGACATAAGAAAGACCAGCAATAATAACCAAAACGATACTAGGCTCACCCAGTGAAATACCTAAGAAGGTAGCTTTATCAATTCCTGGTGTAAATTGAGCAGTAAAGTATAAAGCGGTAAAGATTGGCATTTGGATTAACATTGGCAAACAACCAATTCCACCAAGCATACTCACATTGTTTTCTTTGTAAATACTTTGCATTTCTGCTTGAATTTGCATTTGTTCTTCACGTGATGCAGCTGCTTTTAATTTCTTTTGAACGACATCAATTTGTGGTTTTAGAAATTGCATTTTTTCACTTTGCACCATCGCTTTTTTCGATTGACCAATCCCTAATGGTAAAATAATCAAACGAACAATGATGGTTACAATGATAATTGCTAAACCAAAACCTAAGCCCATATCTGTAGCAACATATGAAAGAAACTTCCCTAAAGGCTGCACTAACGTACGATAAATTAGACCATTTGGATCAGGTGTCCCATCTTCCAGACGACTTACACAACCAGATAATGTGATTAAAAGCGCGAAAAGACCGGAGCCAACCAGCCAATTTTTCATTTTTCTCATGTACTTCTTCCTCTACTTATTAAATTTAGACAATGATAACTATACTAAAAAACAACCATCTTTTCAATGAACAAAGCCAAAATTAAATGTGAAAGAAGTATGAAGGTCTTAATTTGTGACAAATCGATCACGTTCGGTAATTGTTGCATTTTCTTCAATTGTGTAGAAATTAACACGTCCGTAGGGAGCAGGAGAAGCTTTCACTTTCTCAATGAAGGTATCGATAACAGCATCGTCACCCATGGCTTCGATGGTTACAGAGCCGTTGTCTTCATTCATTGCACTACCGAAAATTCCTAATTCATCAGCAAGCATTTTAGTTGAAAATCGAAAACCAACACCTTGGACCCGACCTTGGACATTCATGCGAATTTTTTTCATGTTCGTCACTCCTTTTTCTTTAATGATAGCGCTTTTTATTGATTTGAACAAGCCTTGAAAATTCTTTCATGCTATAATGAGACTTGAGGTGAAAGCATGAAAGAAATTCAATCGACAAAGAACGGACTAATTAAAGAACGTAAAAAATTACATAAACGCAAATACCGTGAACAAGAAGGAAAATATCTACTGGAAGGATTTCATTTAGTTGAAGAAGCTATAAAATATGGCGCTAAAATTGAAGAAATCTTTATCGATGAACGTGGGAAAAAAGAGTGGGGAACTTGGATAGCTGAACAAATGAGCACCACTTATTTTGTTTCAGATGAAGTAATGAAGCAGTTATCTGATTTGCCAACACCTCAGGGCATGATTGCAGTTGTTCAAAAAGAAGCATTCGCTGAATTAACGTATCAAGGGAAATGGTTATTGTTAGACAACGTTCAAGATCCAGGGAATGTTGGTACCATGATTCGTACCGCTGATGCAGCAGGGTTTAATGGTGTCTTGCTAGGCAAGGGAACTGCAGATGTCTACAGCACGAAGGTCTTACGTAGTATGCAGGGAAGTCAATTTCATATACCTGTAATTGCGTGTGATTTACTTGAAGTGGTACCTGAATTCCAAAAAAATCAAGTTCCGGTTTATGGAACAGAGCTAAATGTGGATGCTGTACAATTTAATCAAGTGGAAAAAACAGCGAATGTTGCATTGGTGTTAGGAAATGAAGGGCAAGGGGTCGCTGCTGAATTGTTACAAATGACAGATAAAAATTTATATATTCCGATTCATGGAAAAGCAGAATCCTTAAATGTCGGCGTTGCGGCTGGAATTTTAATGTATGCCTTTGTGTAATTATTGTGTGAAAAAAGTACAAATTTTAAGGAACTATTAAAATTCTTTGACAATATGATGATATTATAGAATTTTAAAATCAGCGTGCTATACTTTTATTAGATACAAAAAATGCAAAGTAAAAGGTGGCCAAAAGATTCATATGACAACAGAATGGCAAAAAGATACAGAATATCTATCTTATGTAGAAGATTTACTTGCAACGGATGAAGTTCAAAAATTATCAGAATTTGTTCAACATATGCATTCAACTCGATTAGATCATTCAATTAGTGTTTCTTACAATAGTTATAAACTAGCAAAACGTTGGAAAGGCGATGCACGTGCAACTGCTCGCGCAGGTCTATTACATGATTTATTCTATTATGACTGGCGTACAACGAAATTCGATGAAGGATCTCATGCGTATATGCATCCACGCATTGCAGTACAGAATGCAGAAAAGTTAACAGAACTTTCTGATTTAGAACGTGACATTATTGTCAAACATATGTGGGGAGCAACAATCGCGCCACCACGTTACAAAGAAAGCTACATTGTAACAATGGTCGATAAGTATTGTGCGATTCAAGAGGCCACTAGCCCCTTAATGAAACGCTTCAAAACACGGATTCAACGTGTCGTTGTAAGAAATGATTCTATATAAGAAAAAGTAGGTGATAGTTCGCTATCACCTACTTTTTTATGTTGCCCAATAAGTACCAATTAAAACGATGACTGTCAATACTAAAATCATCGCTGCTAAGAGCCCCACAATTAAAAAATGACGTTTTTTATTCATGGCTATAATGGCGATGAATTCTCTTAAAAAGGCATTTGGTAAATAATACAAGGCTGTTTTTGAGCCAATTCCATCTGCTTTTAACCCCGCCCAACGCGCAAAGATTCCTGCTCTAAAAATATGATAGTTATTAGAAGAAAAAATCACGTTGGCATTTTCACCAAAGTTTTGACGAATAATTTCTTTTGAAAATTGCATATTCTCCAAAGTCGTGGTGGAATTGGTTTCTACTAAAATATTACTTTCCGGAATATTTTGTGTTAATGCATATTGTTTCATCGCAACAGCTTCTGAGACTTTCTCATCGGCACCTTGCCCACCAGACATAATCAACTTGGGTGCTTTACCTGTTGCTTTTTTCTGTTGATGATAAAAAGAAATAGCTTTATCAATTCTTCGGGCTAATAGTGGCGAAACACGTTCGCCATCAATCAATCCTGCACCTAACACAACAATACAGTCTTGTTTATAACGAGGATGATTGAATTGATACAAAACTGAAACTGTTAAGAAATTTAAGAAAACAAAAGCGAAATAAAAAAGTGTCATCGGTAAAATAGATAATAAAAGACTTGCCCAGTCTGGTAAAATACTCGCGATAAAATGATCATAAATCAGCCACAATGTCATTAAAATGGCTAAAATCAACGTTAATAAATTTGCTAAAGAACGTGATTCTTTTCGAATAACAATAACGGCATTCCAGTACAATAAAAGCATTAGACCTGTAAAACCAAAAGCTAAAATCAGTAAACCACACACACCAATAACGGCTAATAATAAAAACACAATAATATTTGGTGTTTGAATGAAATTAATCACTAAATAACTACCAAAAATAACAATAAATAAATTAAATAAAAAGCCATTTATTAATCTGGTTTTTTCTAAACGATAAGAAAAGAAAAATAGACCAAAAAATAATAGCGGAATTATTAAATAATAAGTACCATTTTTAGCTTCGAGTATCCCTAAGTATATTGAGAGCGCAAGTAACGTCCAGCTAACTAAAAAGAAAAATTTATCAGGCTGTGGCTTTTTTTTACGCCACCAATAAATTCCACCAGCTCCTATTAAATAAGGAATTCCAAAAATAAATAATTGCATTAACCCCATACGATCACTCCATTCATTAATAGATTAAGTATAACGAATTTTCTACAAAAAATCTTGTTTTATTTATTTACAAAAATCCGTTACAATGAAAAGAAGAGATGAGTAGGAGGATGATAGGATTGGAACTAGGTGAAGTAATACGTAAAAGACTACCTGAGTTTGCAGTGATTGGGAAAGAAGGACGCGGCTTAGCAACTGAAGCTGCTTCTTGGGTTCCTGAATTGTGGGAACTGGCAAATCGTGATTTTGAAGAATTGGCAGAGGCAGCCAACGAATGGGAAGTCGATTCGGTAAACTTATGGGGATTGATGAGTGATACTAAGCGCTGGTTAGATCCGTGGCAAGAAGAGGGGCGTTATTTAGCTGGAATGCAGTTACCACATGAAGTCAAGCAACCGCATGACTGGCAACGCTGGTTGATTCCAGCAATGGAATATCTTGTTGTAAAAACCAATGAAGCGAATTTAGAAATGATGACAGAAAAGATGTTTGAAGAAATCCTGCCACAAGAAAATGCTGAATTAGTTGCAGCAATCCAAGAACACTATTTACCAAGTTTTGAACCTGGAGAAGTAGAATTATATTTTCCGATTAAAATGTTATAAAAGAATGTGCGTCGCTTTCCATAAGAAAGTGACGCACATTCTTTTAATTAAATAATCCTTTGACTGCTCGCCAAGCTTGAACAAAGATATTGGCTTTTTTAACTTCTTGACTAGCAAGTAAGGCAGTTTTCGTAGTATCGGTATCACTTTCTTCGATAAAACCTAATTTGTCGGGTGAAACAGCTTGGACAGTTCCGACGTTTACTCCTTTTTCAATAGGAGCTTGTAATTCGTTATCGTCAGTGATACGTTTTGAATTTAAAGAAGTTTTGAAGGTGACATCGTCTTTTGTCATTGAAGAATGTAACCAGACTGTTAGTGCTTCTTCTGTTTGGACAGGAACGGTTAATTCTTTTCCTTGATGAACAGGAACGGTTTTCAATTCAGGGACCGTTGCATCTTTAGCTAAAACTTCTTCTTTTTTCCAATTATCAAAAGAATAATCCATTAAGCGACCCGTCTCTACAAAACGTGCGCCGGGATCGGTCTCATGATTTGTAGCGTTTAATACCACCGTAATAATTCGTTGGCCATCTTTTGTCATCGTTCCTACAAAACAAGCGCCAGCTAGATCAGTTGTTCCAGTTTTTAATCCATCCACACCTGCTTTTTCGTAAAGCATGCCTGGCAACATCCAGTTCCAGTTGACCATCTCGATTGGTGAGAAAGTATGTGACCCGAATTCTTGTTTTGGTGTCGCAGTTACTTCTAGTACGTCTGGGTAATCATTAATTAAATGACGAGCAACAATCGCTACACCTTTTGCAGATAAAATATTTTCATCATCTGTTTTAGAACCAGGATAGATATGTTCACCTAGATAAACATTGTTTAAACCAGTTGAGTTTACGATTTTGGCATCTTTAATGCCCCAGTCTTCCAATTGTTTTTTCATTAAATCAACAAAATCTGCTTCAGAACCAGCAATTTTTTCAGCTAATGCCATGGTAGAAGCATTTGATGATTGAATGAATGCTGAATCGAATAAGTCTTTTACAGTATATTTACTGGTTGTTTCTAAAGGAACATTTGAAAGTTCAGGATGGACACTTAGTTGTGCGACAAAATCGGAAATTTCAATTTCATCGTCCCAAGCAAGCTTCCCTTCTGCAACTTCTTTTTCCACTAAATAAAGACTGATAATCTTAGTAATAGAGGCAATACCTAATGCGTCGTCACTGTTTTGGTCATATAACACTTTACCTGTATCTGCGTCAATCGAAAGGGCGGCTTTAGCTTCCACTTTGAAGTCTCCAGATAATTCATCTGCTTGCACACTAAAAATAGGCACAACTGATGAAAGGAAAAACAAAATTCCCGCTAATAAGGGGAGAAAGCGATGTTTTTTCTTCATAAATACTCTCCTTTAAATAGTCTCAACTTAAGAGTGTATCAAATTCAAAGCGAAAATAAAAGAGTTTAGTTGCAACTAAACTCTACGATGAGACTTTGAAGAAGATTCTACTCGAACGGGAACACTCGCGCTCGTTTCTGTTTGACTAATTTGATAGGCTAAGAAAGAAAACACAGCCAACAATCCCATTAATCCAAAAATAGATACTAATGAAACAAATGTGGTTAACATAGACAGCACACCCTTCATAATTGATACGTGGAAGATGGGAATCGAACCCACACCTTAAAATATAAATAAGTACGACTTATTTAACGGAACAAACCTTGTTCATCCACAAAAAAATATTAACACTCGATTAATTGAAAAGAAGTCCCTTCTGTTTCGTCATAAAAAGCGATATGTTTGTCTTTTTGTTCAAAAACAATATGATATCCCATCGAATCGATTAATGTAAGACGCTCAGCAGTACAATCTATGACTGTTGTTGGTTGCAGTTTATTCTGGATATAGAGTTGTAAATCATCGGTTACTGTTACATAGACTTGTCCTGTGTGATTTCGTCGATAATATACCCAATTACCAACAAAAGAATCTAGCTTGTTATTCGGTTTCTTTCTGCGACGGATAAGCGTAGAACCTACGATATTTGTCACTAAAGAAGTTCCGAGAAGAAACATTCTGGCGTCCACTTAATCACTCCTGTTCTCTTATCAAGTTACATTTATTATATCATGGTAGTTAAGAAAATAAGTGGGACTAAGGTTTGATTTTTCAAGAAGTTTTTGTGATTATATGTTAAAATTTCCCTAAGTAGCTCAGAATTTTAAATTCAGTTAAATTATAGAAAAGAGGGAATGAATATGGTCCATTTAGGAATTATTGGTACAAATTGGATTACGCATCAATTTGTACAAGGTGCATTAGAAACGAGTCGGTACACGTTAACGGCTGTTTATTCAAGGAGACTAGAAACAGCGCAAGAATTTGCTAGTAAATATGAAGGAAATATTGCTTGTGAAACGGAGTTAGCGACTTTCTTTGCTACACCATTATTGGATACGGTGTATATTGCTTCACCAAATAGTTTGCATTTTAGTCAAGCTAAAGCAGCTATTTTAGCTGGCAAGCATGTTATTGTGGAGAAACCAGCGTTTTCAAATCCACAAGAAATGGCTGAAATTATTGAGTTGGCAAAAAAACAAGACGTCTTTTTCTTTGAAGCAGCGCGTAATATCCATGAAAAAAGTTTTCAAACGGTTGCAGAATTTTTACCATCACCTGAGCATATTATCGGAGCAAACTTTACTTATATGAAGTATTCTTCACGTTATGATCAAGTGTTAGCTGGAGAAGAACCAAATATCTTTTCGCCACGTTTTTCAGGAGGATCGTTGTCTGATTTAGGCGTGTATGCGATTTATGCAGCGTTAGGCTGGTTTGGTGTACCAAATGAAGTGCATCATTTTGCACGTAAAATTGCAACGGGTGTCGATGGGATTGGCATAGCTATTTTAAGATACGATACGTTTGATGTAACAATTCAACATGGTAAAATTGGTAATGCAGAATTGCCTTCAGAAATTTATTTTGATAACGGGACGTTAGCATTAAATGGAATTAATGCCATTGAAAAAGCGGAGTTACACAACCGCGAAACTGGGACGCAAGTTTTAGATGTGGTTGCCAAAGAAAATCCAATGATTGAAGAAGCGCTTGATTTTGCAGAAATCATTGAGAATCCAACTGATGCAACAAATATCGAACGTTATGAAACATGGGTTGAATTAGCACGTGACGTGAATAATGTATTGTATCAATTGAGAAAACAAGCCGACATCAAATTTGATGCGGATCAGGAATAGAGGAACGAATGTGATGTCAGAATTTAAACTGCCTGAAAAATGGCAACAACGCTGGGATGAAGAAGGATTTACTACGCCCTCACTTATCCAAGAATCAGTGTATCGTCCATTAATCGAAGGAGAAAGTCTTGTAGGTATTTCACCGACGGGTTCAGGAAAAACGTTGTCTTATCTTTTACCAACAATGCAAAATGTTCAGTTGAATGAAGGCAATCAATTGTTGATTTTGACTTCCTCACAGGAATTGGGCATTCAAGTAGCTGAAGTTGCCCGTCAATGGGGAAAAGACTTAGGCTTAAATGTTCAACCATTTATCGGTGGAGCGAATGTTAAACGTCAAATTGAAAAGTTAAAAACAAAACCAGAAGTACTGATAGGGACACCTGGACGAATTGTTGAATTAATTAAACAAAAGAAAATTAAATCACATCAATTAAAAACAATTATTTTTGATGAAGCCGATCAATTGTTTTTACCTGGTGCCAGTCATTTAGTTGAAGAAATTATCAAAAGCTTGCAACAAGAGGTACAATTAGGTTTCTTTTCTGCGACAGCGGATCAAGCATTAGCCGCAATTCAAGCAATTAAACCAGAGATTCAAGTAATTGATGTAACAAAAGAAGACCAAAGCAAAGGCGTGGTAAAGCACACATACCTTGTTTATCCAAGTCGCCGCTTGGTTGATGGGTTACGTCGTTTGGCAAATATTGAAGGATTCCAGGGTCTGGTTTTCTTCAATCAATTGCAAGACTTAGGGAGTGCGGAAGAAAAATTATTATTCCATCATTTACGTGTCGCATCACTGGCATCGGATCAATCCAAGGATTTGCGTAAGATGTCGCTAGAATTATTTAGACAAGGAAAAATTGTGGAGTTACTCACAACAGATGTGGCTTCTCGTGGTTTAGATATTGCCGAATTGCCATATGTTGTCAATGCAGAGGTACCTTTGACAAAAGAGAGCTACTTACATCGTGCAGGTCGTGTCGGACGAATGGGCGCTTCTGGCCAAGTAGTGACCATTGTCCAAGAAAACACGTTGCCACGTTTGAAAAAACTAGCCAGAGAGTTAGACTTAACAATAGAAGAAGTCTTTTTACATGGAGGTGCGTTACTTGATGAACAACCTGAAAAGGAAATCCATCAACCCAAAGAACGCAAACCATTGAAACAAACTGAACCGAAAGTTAAACACGAAGCGGTTAAATCAAACACAAAACCTAAAGTAAAAAATCGCAAAAAAGCACAAAAAAATAAAGGCGCACGAAAACGCAAAGAAAAGTAAAGGAAGAGAGACATGTACTCTAGAAAAGAAGAAATCTTGCAAACGATTGAACTGCATAAAAAAGGATTAACTGCCGCAGAAGTAGCCGATATTTTGCAGATTGATCGCAGTAATGCTAGTCGTTATTTGAGTGAACTTTATAAAGAAGAAAAAATTCAAAAACGTTCAGGACGACCAGTGATATACGAAGCGATTTCTGATGACCAAGTGCATGTGGATACTTCTACCGACATCACGTTTGAAACCTTGGTCGGAGAAAATGCTTCCCTTAAAGTTAGTATTCAACAAGCCAAAGCAGCTATTTTATATCCGCCAAGAGGTTTACACACAATTATTTTTGGCGAAACGGGAACTGGTAAGTCGATGTTTGCGGAATGTATGTATCATTTTGCTGTACAATCACATATGTTGGAAAAAGCGGCTCCTTTTGTTTCGTTTAACTGTGCGGATTATGCTCAAAATCCACAGCTATTATTTGGTCATATCTTTGGAATTCGTAAAGGTGCCTATACTGGAGCGACGGAAGATAGCCCAGGATTGATTGCTAAAGCAGATGGCGGTATTTTATTTTTAGATGAAATTCACCGTTTACCACCGGAAGGACAAGAAATGCTGTTTACCTTTATTGATAAAGGGGTGTATCGTCCTTTAGGGGAAAGTGCTCAAGTCTATGAAGCTTCTGTCCAAATCATTGGCGCAACAACTGAATCTTCAGACTCTTTTTTGACAACGTTCAATCGTCGAATTCCGATGGCGATTACCTTACCAAGCTTAGCTGCGCGTTCGTTAGATGAACGTTACGAAATTATTTCGTTGTTTATTAAGCAAGAAGCAAATCGTTTGAATCAGAGAATTCAAGTAGAAAAGGAAGCCATTTTAGCCTTCATGCTGTATGATGCAGAAGCAAACATTGGCCAAATTAAACGTGATTTGAAATTAGTTTGTGCCAAAGCTTTCCTACACTATCGTACGCATCGACAGGATATCTTAGTCATTCGAAAAAAAGACTGTTCTTTACAAGTTCAAAAAGGCTTATTAAAAGTGAAGGAAATGGCGGATCGCTTGGATCGCTTTTTAGAGGGAAAAGGGGAATTTTTAAGCTTCGAACCTAAAGAAGCCGATGCTGTTTGGTCTCATGATCCAGAACGGAATATGCAAGTCTACAATGACATTGAGGAAAAAGTATCTACGCTAAGTGAAACTGGTGTGGCAAGTGTTGATTTGGAAAAATTGATTTCTCGAGATGTTGACGCATATTTTGAAACGTATGTGGAAGAGTTGGCACAAGCGCCTGTTCAAAAAGAATTAATTCCGCAAGAATTATGGCAGTTAACTAATCGTTTGTATGATATTGCCGAAGAAGAACTTGATCGTAAGTACAACGAAAAAGCTCGTTTTGCGTTTGCAATGCACTTACAAAGTACACTTGATCGTGTAGCAGAAGGGCATATGATTGTACATCCTGATTTGAACACGGTTCGTAAGAAATTGAAGTCAGAATTTCAAGTGGCCTTAGACTTATCAAGTATCATTGAAGAAGAATATGATGTGGAAATCCCCTTTGATGAAATTGGCTTTATTAGCATGTTCTTATCGATTCAAGTGGGTGAAACCGAATCATTGCCTTTAAATAAAGTGGACATTGTAGTGTTGATGCACGGACGCGCAACTGCCAGCAGCATGCTTGAAACAGCGCAAGAACTGTTAAGTACCACAATTGGTACTGCGATGAACATGTCTTTGGAAACAGAAGTTCAAGAGATGTATGCTGATTTATTAGCTTACGTAAATGGAAACCGTGATGAATTATCTAATGGTTTATTGTTGTTAACCGATATGGGATCATTGAATTCATTTGCGAATTTAATTTATGAAGAAACCGGTATTCGTACGAAAGCAATCTCCATGACTAGTACCATGATTGTGATTGAAGCCTTGCGAATGGCAGATGCTGGACGAAGTTTGGAAGACATCTATCAAAATATTCAAATCTCCTTTGAAAGTATCGTACGGGAACAATTTCGTTCACTTCATGAAACGAAACGTACGAAAAAAGCCATTGTGGTTACTTGCTTTACAGGGGAAGGTGTGGCTGCGAAGTTATATCAACGAATTGCGCCAATTGTTGACCAATCCAAAGTTGAAATTATACAGATGCAGTTTATCGAACGCGAAACATTCAAAAAACACATTGATGGCTTATTGGAAGAGTACGAAATTCGGGCTATTGCTGGGACCGTAGAGATCGAATATCAGAATATCCCCTTCTTTTCTGCGTATGATGTCTTTAATCATGAACGCTTGAATGTTTTAAAACGAATTGTCAGTGATGGGGTACCGTTAGAAACAATTGTCAATTCATTGAAAGGGACAATTACCCATGTTTCTTCATTAAAATCATTGATTATTGATTTACAAAAAGCCGTTCAACAAATTCAAACGCAAATGCATTTAATTGTTGAACCAAGTGCTGAAGCAGGCATTGTTATTCATTTAGCCTTCTTGATTGAAAGCTTATTGAAAGAAGAACCAACCCGTCATTTCCCAGACTTAGCAAGTTTTCAAAAACGGTATCGTTTAGAAGCCGATCAATTAAAAACAAGTTTGATGTTAATTGAAAAGAATTACAATGTACGTATCCCAGAAGATGAAATTGCTTTTCTAACACAAATGTTTATTGAAAATAAAGTAGATACACACTTTAATTCTTACACACTAGATGAAAGTGTGTAAAGTTTATATCAACACTGTGTAGTTTTCTGTATAGACCAAAAGCTGAATGTATCAGTTTTTGGTCTATTTTTATTTTTGGCATGCTTTTTGCTTTATAGTTAAGTGTAAATAAAAAATAAAAGAGGTGAATAAACATGGCAAAAAAAACAATTATGTTAGTATGTTCGGCTGGGATGAGTACTAGTTTATTAGTAACAAAAATGCAAAAAGCAGCAGAAGACAAAGGTTTGGAAGCAGACATCTTTGCAGTCTCAGCTTCAGATGCGGACAACCATTTGGAATCAAAATCAGTGGATGTATTATTGTTAGGTCCGCAAGTTCGTTTTATGAAAGCCCAATTCGAACAAAAATTAGCGCCTAAAGGGATTCCATTGGATATTATCAATATGGCTGACTATGGCATGATGAACGGCGAAAAAGTATTAGCACAAGCAGAAGCACTAATTAAGTAGCAATCAGAGGAATTTATTGAAAGAAAAAACAGTTAAAAGTCATCATGGGATGGATTGTGCATGATGGGATTGCCAAAAATAATATAATGGAAGCGGTTACCTAGAGGCGTGACTTTTAGTTAGTAGATGAGAAGTCTTGTTAGTTAAAGTGCATCATTCACAAGATGGCCTGATGGCATCAATTGTTTTTATTGATGTAACAAAAGAACGGATAGATTCAAAATACACAGAATGTTTTTCAAATACTACTTTGAACGGATAGTTATTTGATTATTTTTTAGAAAAAATATTCTAAGAATTGAACTTATAGGAGGAAACGAAATGGAAGCTTTATCAGGATGGTTAGAAAGATATGTGTTGCCAATTGCAGCAAAAATTGGCTCAGAAAAACACTTAGTAGCATTGCGTGACGCATTTATTGGGATGTTGCCGGTGACAATGGCAGGAGCGATTGCCGTATTATTGAACGCCTTTGTACGTGACTTTCCAAGTACGTATATTACTTCTGGTTCATGGTATAACGAAGCAGAAGGAATCAATGTGATTACTAAATTCTTTCAACCATTAATTTCAGTTAATGGACTCGTTTGGACAGGAACGTTAGCTATTATGGCTGTAGTATTTTCAGCATCTTTAGGCTATAACATTGCAAAAGCATATAATGTGGATCCTTTATCAGGAGCAATTGTTTCCTTATCGGCATTTATTATGGGGATTCCACAATCAGCAAATCTTTCATTGACTTTGGGAGAAGCTTTACCTAAAGAAGCAGCTGATATTATTACAACAGCTGGCTGGACTGTAGATGGAACAACAATTTCTGCAGGCGGTTGGGGATACTTCCCATTTGGTGCCTATATGGGAGGAACTGGTTTATTTACAGCAATGATTTTTGGTTTTATCTCGGTTATCATTTTTGCTAAATTAATGAATAAAAATATTATTATCAAAATGCCAGACTCTGTACCACCAGCTGTATCTAAAGCATTCGCAGCAATTATTCCAGGAATTGCCGGATTATTTGTTTCAGGTACAATTTATTTCTTATTTGAAAAATTTGTAGGTATGCCATTAATTGACTGGATTGCTGAATCTATTCAAAAACCTTTACTTGGATTATCACAAGGCTATTTTGCCGTATTTATTATTGTTTTACTTGTACATTTTTTATGGTTCTTTGGGTTACATGGGACAAACATTATGGGGCCAGTTTTACAATCGATTTATGGAGTTGCCATGGTTGAAAATACTAATGCTTACCAATTAGGTGATGCAATTCCGTACAAATGGGTAGCAGGTTCTTTTGAAGCCTTCGTATGGCCTGGCGGTGCAGGAGTAACATTAATGCTATTAGTTGGTATTTTGTTATTCTCTAAACGGGCAGATCACAAGACGATTGGTAAATTAGCATTAGGACCTGGAATATTCAATATCAATGAGCCAATTATGTTTGGATTGCCAATCGTGTTGAATCCATTGTTTATGATTCCATTTA
Source organism: Enterococcus sp. DIV2402 (assembly GCF_017426705.2). Taxonomy (NCBI): domain Bacteria; kingdom Bacillati; phylum Bacillota; class Bacilli; order Lactobacillales; family Enterococcaceae; genus Enterococcus; species Candidatus Enterococcus lowellii. Next base: position 1,467,519 of record NZ_CP147251.1, read on the forward strand.
TCATTGCACCCCTTGTAACTGCAACGATTGCTTTCTTTGCGACAGCTGCTGGATTAGTTTCGCCAGTGGTAGTGAATGTTATTTGGGTAATGCCTACGATTCTTAGTGGTTTCTTAGCAACAGGAGGAGACTGGAGAGCGATTGTGTTAACCATTGTCAACTTAGTAGTAGCCTTATTAATTTGGGCACCATTTATTCTAGCAGCCAACAAAATTGATCCATCCGATCAAGCGTAAAAAAATCTAGCTGAGTAAGAAATTACTCAGCTAGAAATTTTATAAATAATGGAGAGTGTATACTATGATTACAGTTAGTTCTGCAATGCAACAAGAAAATATCAAAAAATTATTAGAATCAATTGAAAATGAAGCAATTACTTATAAGTTTAAAGAAAAAAAGGGCATCCAATTAATTTTTAAGATAACAGGAGACAAAGATGCCGCAATCCGATTAGCCAAAGATGCAATCAAAGCTGAAGAATGGGGCAAAGTTTTATATTTTAATGTGGCATAATCAGATGAAATGGGGTGAATCATATGTTGAAGAACGGCTTGTTTCTAATTAGTATAGGGATGATATGCTTTATATATAGTGTAAATGCACAGACCGGCACGTATAATTGGCCCAATTTAATCGTGTCCATTTTTTTTATAATCCTAGGAATCAGTCTATTTATTAAAGGCAATAAAAAAGAAAAAAAGAGAGTGGAGGAGGAAAATCGTGGAAATCGTTAAACAAATGAATGTTCCTGCTGAATTTTTCTACAAGAAAATTATTGATTCAGTGATGTATGATGTTCAAGAAGCTACTGGTCAAACGTTAAAAGAAAAACAACTGATAGGTTTTGAATATATCAAGAAATTCAATGAGAAGACCAGTGCTAAAATAAAAATTGAAGAATTAATCACCGATCAATTATATATTTACCGAACATCTACCACGCGTAATGATTTTACTGCAACTTATCAAATTCGTTCGATTGATGAAAAGAGTTGTGAAATCCAATATGTAGAAAAAATGGACTCACATGGAATGATTCAATCATTAAATGATATGGTTACAGGGGTACTTCTTAGCTTCTTTAAAAAACGTCAATTTAAACAGATGTTAGCAATGATTGAACAATCGTATTAGAGAGCTACGGCAACGGGCTCTTTTTTTACGCACTAAATTACATACAAAGAGGTATTTTTACACTTAACTTGTAGTGTGTAGGTGAAATGTAATCAGTGTGTAGTTGAATAGTGTAACTAAAACGTTGATTTCAAAGGGTTTTAGCTTGTTTGATAGTTGGCACACTTCTTGCTTTATAAATAAGTGTAAAGACAACATAAATTTGAGAGGTGGCAACAATCATGGCAAAAAAAACAATTATGCTCGTATGTTCAGCAGGAATGAGCACAAGTTTATTAGTAACAAAAATGCAAAAAGCAGCACAAGATAAAGGGGTAGACGCAGATATCTTTGCAGTATCAGCATCAGAAGCTGATATTCATTTAGAAACAAAACCAGTGGATGTTTTATTATTAGGTCCACAAGTTCGTTTTATGAAAGCTCAATTTGAACAAAAATTAACACCAAAAGGAATTCCATTAGATGTAATTAATATGTCTGATTATGGCATGATGAATGGTGAAAAAGTGTTAGCTCAAGCAGAAAGTTTAATGAAATAATTTTAATTACGAGGAGATATACGCATGGATGAAAAAAACTTAGAAGCAATTATGGGATTAATTATGTATGGTGGGAATGCAAAAAGCGATGCAATGGAAGCTATTGCTGCTGCCAAACAAGGTGACTTTGAATTAGCAGATCAAAAAATCAAAGATGCTGAAGCGTCATTAGTGGAAGCACATCATTCTCAAACAGGACTATTAACTCAAGAAGCACAAGGAGATCACATGACAGTTACTTTATTAACCGTTCATTCTCAAGATCATTTGATGACTTCAATCGCATTTACCGATTTAGCAAAAGAGATTATTGACGTTTATCGTCATATCGAAGCAAAATAATTTGATTATTTGGAGGAAGAAACAATGGATTCATTTGTAGCTTTTATGGAAGATAAATTTGTGCCAATTGCATCTAAAATTGGCGCACAACGTCACTTAGTAGCGATTCGTGACTCATTTATGGTAACAATGCCCTTAATGATTTTAGGGGCTTTGGTGGTTATGATTAATAACTTACCAATACCGGTTTATCAAAATTTTATGAACGGTATTTTTGGTGAAGGTGTTTGGCAAACGTTTGGCGGCTCTGTTTGGAACGGAACATTCGCTATTTTGTCTGTTATTATTTCATTTTTAATTGCGTATAATTTAGCTCACGGTTATGGCAAAGATGGTATTGCAGCAGGAACAGTATCACTAGCTTCATTCTTCGCTCTAGGCGGCGCAACAGGAATGTCTAGTACAGGTTTATTTATTGCAATTATTGTAGGGATTGTTTCAACAGAACTATTTGTTCGCTTATCTGGTAGTAGTAAATTAGTAATTAAAATGCCTGATGGTGTACCACCAGCTGTGGCACGTTCATTTGCAGCATTGTTACCAGCGATGATTGTAGTTAGTTTATTCGGTTTAGTTGCTGCGATTTTTGCAGCATTCGGTGTGCCAGATATTATTAATTCATTCTACACAGCGGTACAACAACCATTCATGGGAATGGCAAGTACGTATCCATCAGCGTTGTTGATTGCGTTTATTACACCTTTCTTATGGTTCTTTGGTTTACACGGTGCAAATATGATTGACCCATTTTTACAAACAATTAATGCACCTGCCATCGAAGCGAATGCATTAGCTGTATCAGCTGGTAAGGTAGCACCATATATCGTGAATAAGCCATTTATTGATAGTTTTGTCAACTTAGGCGGAACAGGTGCAACATTTGGTTTGATAATTGCGATCTATTTAGTTGGTCGTAAAAATAAAGCGTACAATGTAGTAAATAATTTAAGTGCTGCACCAGGATTATTCAACATCAATGAACCATTATTGTTTGGTTTACCAATTGTTTTAAATCCAATTATGTTTATTCCATTTATCATCACGCCAATGGTCTTAATTACAACTGCATTTTGGGCAACCAAATTAGGTTTCGTCCCTGCAGCAACATTTATGCCACCATGGGTAACACCTCCAGTAATTGGCGGATTTTTAGCAACACAAAGTTGGACAGGCGGTTTATTAGCAGCCATCAACCTAGTCATTTCTACATTGATTTACATTCCGTTTGTTCGTATCGGAGTTTTACAAGAATTAAAACGCGAACAAGCAGCACAATAAAATATCTACTTAAAGAAGGGTCATTTTTATGGTCCTTCTTTATAAATTCATAGGAGGAAAATAAATGCAAGAGACTACAAAAGCAGATGCGATCTATCAACTTGCTCATTATGCGTTTCAATTTAATCAAAGCGACGCATACAAAAATCGCTTGAATTATATTGTAGAACATTCAAAACATTATGGTTCCTACGATGGAGAACAACTAGCAAGTCAAATTATTGCGACGCCTTTAAAAGTTCAATTTTTTAATCAAGTGTTTGATATGGCAGGTGTAGGATTTGTTTCCTCTGATCCAAGTTATCGTGGTGAAGGCCGAATCGATCAATTGATGGCGAATATTTTAAATGACTGCAAAGAAAATAAGGTTCTTTTCTCTTATCTCGCACCATTCTCATATCCTTTTTATCGTCGTTACGGTTACGAATTGATTTTTGAACGAATTGCGTATGATGTACCTAGTCATGAGTGGCCGGATAGTAGACGTGTACCAGGAAAAATTCGTCGACAGACATGGGAACAATCAAAAGATGTCATTAAAGAAGTATATGAAGCATCTAATCGAAATAAGCATGGAGGATTACAACGTGAAGACTGGTGGTATGAATATAAGTTCCATATTCAACGCCCATATTATTTTGCCGTGTATTATAATGAATCCGACGAAGCGGAAGGCTATTTAATTTATCAAATTTTAAATGGTAAGTTTCATTGTGCAGAGTGGGAAGTATTAAGCGGCAATGCATATCATGCGTTGAATCGCTACATTGCTACACACAGAGATTCGGTCAGTGAAATTCGCTATGAACAAGGATACAATAAAAATAGTTCATTCTTCCTACAAGAAAAACCACTTGCAAATGCAACAATCCGACCAGAAATGATGGTTCGAATTGTTGATATTGAGGCATTTTTAACGGTTTATCCATTTGATAATCTACAAGCAGCATTTGCGATTCAGATTCTAGAAGATACCTATGCGCCATGGAATGAAGGGATTTTTGAAATTCATTCAAAAGGAACTGTCAGTAAAGTAGCGAAAACCAAGCTACCTACGCTAACAATTTCTGTTCAACGTTTTACACAACTCTTTTTAGGCTATCAAAAATTACGAGAATTGATGTTTTTCAATTGTGTAACGGTTGATAAAGAAATAGTGTCTATTGTAGAAGCGATTTTACCAACAGATATTCCTGTTTTAGAGGATTATTTTTAATAAGTAATTTTATCGCTGACCTTGCGTTTTTTTTAGGTTAGCGATAAAATGATAACAGACTTTTTGTCAATCGTCCTCTTAGTTAAATGGATATAACAAGGTCCTCCTAAGACTTAGTTGCTGGTTCGATTCCAGCAGAGGACGTAGCTGAAACTCTTTGTATAAGGGTTTCAGTTTTTTTATTTGAATGATGTATTTAGAGATTTTGCAGATTGAAAATTATAATTTTTAATAAAAGTGGCTGAATTTCTTGCTAACATTTTTCCTTTTACCTTGGCAGTTGTCGAGGTGGAAGCATTACAAAAGGGAATATTAAGTGCAATGGATTAAAATATTCATGCTGATACTGAGATGCGAACGTCGCTTTCTTCAAGTACAGAAAAAACTAGTGAAGAATAGTTTTTCAGTCTACGATAACGATTGAGTAGTAAAAAATTATATTTTTTAGGCATCAAGATAGACAAAGTAGAAAATTTTTGTTAAATTAATACTAATTTCATAAATGACCAGGTTGGGCGCAAGCTTTCAAGACATATTCTCCAAGGGTGAGGAGAGTCTTGTTTGCTTGCGCTCTTTTTGCGTTGTTTAGAAAAAAGAAAGGAAGTTAGCGATGCATTTTTATCAAGAAACAAAAGAAAAATTAATCAAGAGATTTGAGGTTGATCCAACGAACGGGTTAACAAATGAGCGTGTTCGTAGTCTCAGAGAGCAATATGGAGTGAATAAGCTACCTGATGAAAAAGAAGATCCATACTGGAAAGTCTTCTTGAAGAATTTTAAAGAACCCATTGTCATCGTATTGATGGGGGCTATTGTATTATCTTTATTGAGTTCCTTTTATTCTATTCAGATACAAGGAGATATGCAGCATGGTAAAGAATCTCTGTATGAAGCAGCAGCTATTTTTATTTTAATTATCATCAATGCTTGTTTAGGTTTTTGGCAAGAAATTAGTGCACGTAAGAGTTTGAATGCTTTAAAAGAGATGAACAATCGTCAAACAACGGTCTTAAGAAATGGGTGCTGGGAAAAAATTGCTGCTACAGATGTTGTGGTGGGGGATTTAATCAAAGCAGAAGTAGGCGATTTCGTTGAAGCAGATGTACGTTGGATTCAAACGAATGAATTGCAAGTGATTGAAGCACATTTAACTGGCGAAGCAGATGCGATTCATAAAAATACCGAAGCAATTGATGAAATTGTCGAAATTGGCGATAGAAAAAATATGGGCTTTTCAGGCTCCATTGTTTCAAATGGGCAAGGAATTGGTTTAGTCGTTGCTACAGGTTTAAACACTGAATTAGGAAACATTGCACAATTAATTCAAGCTGTAGAAGATAAACCGTCTCCCTTACAGAATACGGTTAATAAATTGACAAAGACCTTAATGCTGATTTCAGCTGGTGTCATTCTATTTACCTTTGTGATTGGTATGATTCAGGCAGGGGAAATCAGTTTTACATCGATTGGTTCGGTACTTTCCACATCAATCGCTCTAGCAGTAGCTTCTATTCCTGATGCGTTGCCTGCAGTATTGTCGATTGTATTGACAATTGGCGCTTTTAAAATGGCACAAAACAGAGGTCTTATTAAATCTCTCTCCAGTGTAGAAACTTTAGGAGCGACCTCTTATATTTGTTCGGATAAAACCGGAACCTTAACGAAAAACGAAATGACAGTGGTTAAGTATTATAGTAACGGCCATTATTACACTGTATCTGGGCTGGGTTATGCGCCAACGGGTGACATTAATTCACTAGAAGAAAGCGCCAAGATGTCTGATACACTAGCTTTTTTAGAAGGAGCTGTTTTATGTAATGAAGCGACTGTCAAAGAAGTGGATGGTGAATATAAACCATTTGGGAATCCAACAGAAGTCGCATTAACCGTTTTAGGCTTAAAAGCAGGTCTAAAGAAAGAAAAACTAGAACAAGAAAAAGAAATTATCCGTACATTACCCTTTACGAGTAGTCGTAAAATGATGAGTGTCATTGTTAAAGAAGGCGAGCGTTATCTGGTGTATACCAAAGGCGCGCCAGATGTATTGGTCAATAAAAGTACAGGCATTTTAATCAATCATAAAGTTGATTCTTCAGAGGAAGCAAAACAATCATTCGTAGATACCGTCGAAGAGTATGCAGAAGCAGCCTTACGTACATTAGCTGTTGGTTATAGAGAAATTACGGAACAAGAAGCAATGAATGGATCTGTCGAAGAGTTAGAAAAGCAGTTAATTATTACCGGTGTTGCCGGAATTATTGACCCAGCTCGTGAAGAAGTCAAAGAGTCTGTAAGTACGTTAAAAAAAGCGAATGTCGAAGTTGTTATGATCACAGGGGACCATGAAAAAACGGCCAAAGCAATTGCCTTAGAATTAGGTATTGTTGATACGGTAGATGCGCCAGTGATTAAAGGTATTGAAATCGAGAAGATGTCTGATGAAGAATTATATAGTCGTGTGAAACATACGAATATCTATGCTCGTGTGTCACCTGAACATAAACAACGCATTGTTAAACAATTACAAAAGCACGGACAAATTGTCGCAATGACCGGTGATGGTGTCAATGATGCACCTGCATTACGTGCTGCGGATATTGGTATCGCTATGGGGATTGCTGGAACCGAAGTGACGAAAGATTCAGCCGACTTAATTCTGATGGACGACAAATTCACAACAATTGAACAATCTGTTAAAAGTGGTCGAACCATTTATGCCAATATTAAAAATTTTATGCGTCATGAATTAACAACCAATGTAGCAGAAGTTCTTTCATTATTGATTGGTTTAATCTTCTTTACACAATCAGTCGGCAACGTTCCTGGTGCGACACCAACATTAACTGCTTTGATGATTTTATGGGTCAATATGGTAAGCGATGCAGTCCCTTCTTTTTCACTAGGATATGATGTCGCTGAGTCTGATATTATGGAGGAACAGCCGAGAGATCCAAACGAATCGGTTCTAGCAAATTATACCTGGTCTCGTGTCTTGATTCGCGGAATTTTTATGGGAGTATTGGTTTATGTTGCATTCTTATGGGCGGCTCACCAAGGGTTATCAAGTAATCAAGCCCAAACCGTAGCTTTCTTAACACTGGTTTATGGCCAATTATGGCATGTCTTTGATGCGCGAAGCACGAAAACATTATTTAGAAGAAACCCATTTGAAAACAAGCACTTAATCGCAGCCGTTCTCTTTGCAGGTATTTCTTCTTATCTGGTAACGATTATCCCATTCTTTAATATAGTTATGGGAACAGCACCATTGACGTTGCCGATCTATTTACTGGTACTGTTTGTTCCAGCATTGCCTACCTTGATTTTATCAGGTGTGAAAGAGTTGTTTGGTATTAAGATTTGGTAGTGAATCATTCATTCCTACTATCAATTAAAAGTAAAAGAAGGTGAGTAGGTGAAAATTTTTTCAGCAGAAAAAGAAGAATACTTAAAATTGATAAATTATTATCAAAATCAAGATGGTATTGCTCGAACGGGGCTTTTAGCAAAAAAATTAGCCCTTACGAAGTCGTCTGTAACGGAAATGCTTCAAAAATTATCTCAAGAAAATCTTGTAAGATATACGCCATATATGGGTGTATATCTTACTGAAAAAGGATCTAGATATGTTGCCTATTTAAGAAAAAAGTAAGATTTACTAAGTTGTTTTCTAGAAACCTGTTTAGAGTGTTCAGAAGAAGAAATAGAGGAGATTCTGGATGAACTGGAACATATCAATAATCAATTATTTTTTGATAAGTTAGACCAGTATTTGAAAAAATAGTCTATCATAAGTTCACTGACTAACGATTATTGTTCATTCTAAAAAACTTAAGGCAGTCCAGATTTACCTGTTAATCGGACTGCCTGTTTATTTGAGAAATTAAGTTACTTATGAAATAGTAGACATACTTAAATGCTAGGTACGTGTCTATTCCTGTATTTCTAAATATTTTCCTTCTAAATATTCTTGTCCCAATTGACAATAGTGGTCAGCATTTTTTTGATTGGCTTGGATTTCTTCAGGGGTTAATGGCCGAATAACTTTTGCTGGACGACCAAAAGCTAAAACATTTGGAGGAATAATGGTACCTTGAGTAACTAAAGAACCTGCACCAATCATACTGTTTTCTCCAATAACGGCATGATTCAGCACAATGGAACTCATCCCGATTAATGCGCCAGATGCTATTTTACAGCCGTGAAGCATACATTGATGTCCGACTGTCACATTGTCGCCAATTTCTACTGGCGCGTTATGATCAATATGAATAATTGTTCCATCTTGAATGTTGGTACGGTTGCCAATTGTAATGGAATTGCCATCTCCTCGAATCACACTGTTAAACCAAACCGTTACTTCTGTCCCTAAAGTGACATCGCCAATTACCGTTGCATTTTTTGCAATAAAATTTGTCATTTTTGCGACTCCTTTCCATTCTGTAGCGCTATTGTTAGTATAGCATAAAGCTAATTATGTCAGTCATTATCAACTAGCGAATAGTTTACTAGATGTATCTGACTATGAATGTTCAATTCGTTGAAAAAAACTGATAAGATAGAGGTGACTTTATTTTAGAAAAGAGGAATGCTGATTGGGAAAAATCATTTTTTTAGATGTTGATGGAACACTGTGTAACGACTTAGGAAAAGTGCCTGAAAGTGCGAAAGAAGCAATTATAAAGACACATGAAAATGGACATGATTTCTTTTTGTGCACAGGACGTTCGAAAGCCGAAATCCCAGAAGAAGTGGTGCAATTACCGATTCGCGGTATGATTGGTGCGGGTGGTGGTTATTGTGAAGTGGATGGCGAAGTTATTTTACATGAAGTTTTTGATGTAATTGAATTAAGAAAATTGATAACTTTTCTTGAAGAAAATGAAGTGGAATATTATTTAGAATCAAATCAAGGATTGTTTGCGAGTAAAAACCTTAGAGATAGACTGAGTAGTTTGATTTTAAAAGGAACACCGAAAGACTCGATTGAGGGTCAAGAAAAATTACAAGATATTGCCTGGTTTTTAGACTTGTTAATTGAAGATCAAACAAAGATTGATTATGGGGATGTTAATAAAGTTTCTTTTATCAATCAAACGATTCCTTATGAAGTCATCCATGAAAAATATGAGGGCGATTTTTATATGTTACGTAGTACAGTTCCAATCTTTGGTCCAGACAGTGGCGAGATAGGCATTAAAAATATCACTAAAAAAACGGCAATCGAAACAGTCATTCAGCATCTTGAAAAAGATAAGAGCGAGACGATTGCATTTGGTGATGGTCATAATGACTTGTCAATGTTTGAAGCAGTTGAATTGAGTATTGCTATGGGAAATGCGCAAGATGTTTTAAAAGATGTAGCAGATATTGTTACTTTGACACATGATGAAGGCGGTATAGCAAAATCTTTAGAAGAACTTCATTTATATTAAGTATCAGAAATATCTTAAAAGAGCTTCACCTAAAAACTAGGGAAGCTCTTTTTTCTTTATCTTTTCCATTGAGAAGGATTGGTTTTATCAGGAATCCCATTATACATTATTTCTTCATAATGCCTCAGTTTGTTTTCAAGAAAAGTTACCCTAGCTTGAGCTTCTGCTAATTGTAATTCTGCTAATTTCTTAGAACGTAAAAAAATTTGATGGCGTTCTTTAATGGTGGAATCACCTAGTTGACTTAATTGAACAAATTCTTTAATTTCTTTAATTGATAACCCGCAAGCTTTTAAATTTTTTATACCTAACAACCAATTCATAGAGTCTTGATTAAAGAGACGTTGATTATTTTTAGTGCGAATTAAAGTAGGAATTAATTCGCAATCTGTATAATAACGGATGGTATGTTCACTCATATTGAGAATTTTTGAAGCCTCTTTGACTGTATACATTTTTTTCTCCTTGAAATTCCTTGACTTAGAGTAACTCTAAGGTGTTACAGTAATTATATCATGAACAAAATAGTTAGTTAATAAGTAAGGAGAGGAAGTTTATAATGAGTAAAAGAAAAATAGGAAATTTATCAGTTTCAACGATTGGTATGGGATGTATGGGTTTTTCTCATGGGTATGGACAAGTTCCAGAAGAAGCTTACAGTATTGAAGCGATTCGTAAAGCGTATGAATTTGGTTGTACATTTTTTGATACAGCAGAAGCTTATGGGAAAGAAATGTTTTATCCAGGACATAACGAGCAATTAGTTGGGAAAGCGGTTGCTCCTTTTAGAGAACAGGTTATTCTAGCAACTAAATTTCATATTGATGAAAATGAAATTACAGAAGAAATAGATTTGTATACAGCTATTCGCAAACATTTGAATGCTTCATTGAAAAACTTGCAGACAACATATGTTGATTTATATTATTTACATCGAATTAATGAACAGATTTCAATTGAGGATATTGCTCAGGTGATGGGGCAGTTCATTCGTGAAGGATTGATTAAAGAATGGGGCTTATCTCAAGTTTCAGTTGAGACGCTTGCTAAAGCACATCAGGTAACACCTGTAGCAGCCGTACAAAATCTTTATTCTATGATGGAACGTGACTGTGAGCAGGAAATATTTCCATATTGTTTAAAACATGGGATTAGTGTGGTGCCTTTTTCACCAATAGCGAGTGGTTTTTTGTCAGGTAAAATCACAACTGAAACAAAATTTGAAGGAGACGATGTAAGGAAATTTGTTCCTCAATTATCGAAAGAAAATATTGTTGCCAATCAACCGATAATAGCTCTTTTAAAGACATTTGCAAAAGAGAAACAAGCTACAAATGCGCAAATTTCGCTCGCTTGGATGCTTCATAAGTATAGTAACGTTATTCCAATTCCCGGATCTAAAAATCAAGAAAGGATTTTAGAGAATTTAGGTTCATGGGATGTTCATTTAAATAATCAAGAGTTTGAAGCAATTGAATTCGCTCTCAATGACGTAGTGATTCATGGCCATAGAGGACATGTCGAATCGCAACAAAAATCATTTGGTAAACAATGGGAAAAATAAGAAAGAACTGCACTTTTCGATAGGAAGTGCAGTTTTTTATTTAAAAAAGAGACCGGCTTGTCTTAAAGCAGGCTTTAACATGTATAATAACATTAAGAGAAAAAATAAGGAGGAAGGTATCTTTGGAAATTAGAATGTTAAAATACTTCCTAACCGTTGCAGAAGAACAAAATATTACTCAAGCAGCAAAAAAACTGCATATCACACAACCAACTTTAAGTAGACAAATTCGAGAATTCGAAGAGAGTTTACAGCTTGATTTATTTGTACGCCAAAATAAAAAACTATATTTAACTGAACCGGGTATGTTTTTGAAGAAACGAGCAGAAGAAATTTTAGAGTTGAATGAAAAAACCGAACAAGAATTTGCGAATTATCAACAGGCTATTTTAAGTGGTCAAATTTCAATTGGTTGTGTAGAAGCGGAAAGTTCTCATTTTTTATCAGAAATGTTAGAAGAAATGATTGCTGATTATCCTCAAGTAACATTCAATATTTTTAGTGGAACGAGTAATGATATTACTGAAAAATTAGATAAAGGTCTGTTAGATGTTGCGTTATTAATTGAACCAACGCCTATGGATAAATACAATAAATTGATTTTACCAGACAAAGAAATCTGGGGAGTATTAGTTTCGACAGAACATTTTTTAAGTAACCAACAGAGCATTTCTGCAACAGATCTTCGAGGGATTCCGCTTATTTGTTCTAGTCGTAAAGAAGTCAGAGAGATGTTTTGTTCTTGGGGACAATTCACAGAAGGCGACTTAAATATTGTTGGGAAATACAATTTAATTTTTAATGTCATTTCTTTAGTAGAAAATAAAGTGGGAGCTGCCTTAGCGATTAAAGGAGCCATTGATAATCGAAAAAATAAGACAATCTTCCTACCTTGCGCCCCCGCACTTGAAACTAATTGTGTACTTGTCTGGAAAAAAGATGCCATCCTTAGTTCAACAGTTCTTACATTTATCAAAAAAATCAAACATGCTTTAGAGGCATGAAACTAAGCCTAATAGGTATTGGACGCTAAGTAAATAACGCTGTACTATGAACTTGTAAGCTATTTGAGTTCATGGTACAGCTTTTTTGAGGTGAGAAAATGACAATTATAATCTACTTTTCTAGAAAAGATGAAAATTTCGTTAATGGTCAAATTAAAACACTAGTGAAGGGAAATACAAAAATTTTAGCAGAAAAAATTGGAGAAAAGTTACAACTCTCGGTAGTTGAAATTTGTCCGAAAGTTCCGTATCCCTTTGACTATTACGAGGCAATGGCCATTGTTGAAAAGGAAAAAGTAACGAAGGACAAGCCTATTTTTCATGAACTAGCGATTGACTGGAATCGAGTAGAAACGATTTTTTTAGGATTTCCAAACTGGTTTGGTTCGCTTCCGCAGATAGTTGTTCACTTTTTAGAAACAGTTGATTTGTCAGCTAAAACAATTTATCCATTTTGTACACATGAAGGAAGTGCTTTTGGTTGCAGTTTAATTGAGCTAAAAAAAATCTGTCCAAACGCAAATGTAAAGGTAGGTTTACCAGTTAGAGGTTCAAGAGTTGAGAAAGCTGATAATGCTATTGCAAACTGGCTTACACAGTATTCGATAACGGAGGAGATATAAATGGCAAAATTTGAAGAAGTCAAAGATGGTGTGATTTTTCCAAGTGGTGATAAAAATGATGCGTTTGCTCAATATTTTGTTGGGCAAAGTTATTTGAAAACCCTTGTCGCGGATCCGTCAGTTAATGTCGGTGTAGGAAATGTGACATTTGAACCAGGATGTCGAAACAATTGGCATATTCATCACGATGGTTTCCAAATTCTTTTAGTTACAGGCGGTGAAGGCTGGTATCAAGAGGTAGGAAAAGAAGCTCAATTCTTAAAGCCAGGCGATGTTGTCGTTACACATGATGGGGTAAAGCATTGGCATGGTGCAGCACAAGATAGTTGGTTTGAACATATTGCAATTACTGCTGGCACTCCAGAATGGCTAGAACCAGTTTCTGATGAGATTTATTTAAATTTAAAAAAATAAGAAAGAAGGAAAAATAATGCCAAAACAAACAGCTGGAAGAGATAACTTAGGAGAATTTGCCCCACAATTTGCAGCATTAAATGATGATGTCTTATTTGGTGAAGTATGGGATCGGGAAGCACAACTTTCTCAACGTGATCGTAGTTTAATCACTGTTGCAAGTCTGTTAACCCAAGGTGTTCCTCAATTAGAAGCACATCTAAATATTGCTAAGCAAAATGGCGTAACAAAAGAAGAAATTGTCGAATTAATTACACATCTTGCTTTTTATGCTGGATGGCCGAAAGCATGGTCAGCATTTAATTTAGCCAAAGAAATTTTTGATGACGAGTAAAACTGCTGGTAAAGGAGAAAAAATGAAATTTTTTTCAACGAAATTAATAGCCTTATTATCGGTAGCTTTGGTTGTTAATTCTGCCCCAGCTATTTCGGCTAATATTCCAGCTATTACCCAATATTTTTCGAAAATAAACCCTGTGTATGTTGGTTTACTGACAACGATTCCGTCTCTATTTTTGGTAATTGGCGTATTTTTAACTAGCTTTATTGAAAAGAAAATAGGAAAAAAATATACAATTATTACAGGATTAATTATTGTTGGGATTTTTGGGACACTGCCTGCATGGTACCAAGGTAGTTTTGCGCTTTTGTTTCTTTCAAGATGTTTATTGGGCTTAGGAATTGGTTTGTTTAATCGTTTGCTAATTCAAATGATTAGTCAGCTATTTCAAAAAGATAATCTCAAAAAAGCGAAAGCATTGGGATTAGAAAGTGCCTGTGAAGGTTTAGGCGGTATTTTTATGACAATTGCAGTAGGACAGTTAGTGAAAATAAATTGGGAAAGCTCTTTTTTAGTGTATGCTTTTGCAATGATTAGTTTGCTATTTGTGTTTGTATTTATTCCAAATGAAAGTACTAATAAAGCTGAAGCATCCGTTAGAGAAGTTAAGGTTTCAAAGGAACGAAAAATAAAATCTATTTTATTGGGCTTTGTTTTATTCTGTATTGTTTTGCTATTTATCAATTACAATTTACAGATAACGCCTTTATTGATTGAACAGGGAATTGGCGATGCAACTAATGGGAGTAACATGATTGCAGCGATTGCAACAGGAGCGTTTATTGCAGGGAATTTATTTGGAGTAACTTATGCTTATTTACAGCGTTGGTTACTCCCCCTTGCAGCCTTTGTAGCTGGTGGAAGTATTTTTTTAACTAGTTGGTCATTTTCTGTTGCTTTTACATTAATTTGTTCGTTGGTGCTAGGTTTTGCTTTTCGGAATATTATGCCTTATTTCATGCATACATTTACTACAGGTGGTGAAGCAGTAGCAAAATTTGGTACGACAGTTGTATTAGTTGCTTATAATTTAGGAGCGACACTTGCACCGTACGCATCACAAGGTATTTCTTTACTTAGCGGTAATACTAGTGCAAGTAATCAAATCATTTTTACGGGAGTAGGATTATGTAGTATTGGATTAGTTACATTGATCTTTAATAAGTATATGACTGTTTAAAAGAGGAGGTAGTTGAATGGAATATGTGAAATTAGGAAATACTGGAATGGATGTTTCTAGAATTTGTTTGGGAGCGATGAGTTTTGGGGATCCCCATAATTGGATTCACGAATGGGTTTTAGAAGAAGATGAGAGTCGTCCGATTATTAAGCGTGCACTAGATTTAGGTATTAATTTTTTTGATACGGCAAATGTCTATTCTTTAGGGCGTAGTGAAGAAATATTAGGTAAAGCGCTGAAAGATTATGCCAATCGTGATGAAATTGTTCTAGCTACAAAGGTGCATCAAAAAATGTTTGACGGTCCGAATGGGCAAGGATTATCTAGAAAAGCAATCATGTCACAAATTGATCAAAGCTTGCAACGACTACAAACAGATTATGTGGACTTGTATATTATTCATCGATGGGATTACGATACACCGATTGAAGAAACGATGGAAGCATTACATGATGTAGTGAAAGCAGGAAAGGCACGTTATATTGGAGCTTCAGCGATGTATGCCTATCAATTTCAGAAAGCCAATCATGTTGCTGAAAAAAATGGTTGGACAAAATTTGTGTCTATGCAAAATCATTTGAATTTGATGTATCGTGAAGAAGAACGTGAAATGATTCCCTATTGTATCGATCAAGGGATTGCTTTGACGCCATACAGTCCGTTAGCTTCAGGGAGACTTGTCAAACCATTTTCTGAAAGTTCTTTAAGACGAGAAACAGATCCAGCACAAAGAGCGAAATACGATGAATCTGCAGAAAAAGATCGAATTATTATCGAGCGCGTAGCAGAAATCGCGGACAAGCATCATGTCAGTCGTGTAGAAGTAGCATTAGCTTGGCTTTTACAAAAAGAGAATTTAGCGGCGCCAATTATCGGCGCTACCAAACTTAGTCACGTCGAAACAGCAGTCAAAGCCATTGACTTTAAATTAACTGAAGAAGAAGTGACCTATTTGGAAGAAGAGTACATTCCACATAAAATTGTCGGATTTTCATAAATGCTAAGACTAGTAGGAATTTTTCCACTAGTCTTAATGTACATAGCCCAAAGATACTGATTAGGAGGACATACAGATGAATATTTCAGAAGTAGCTGCTAGGTATCAATTGACACCAGCAACTTTACGATATTATGAACAACAGGGGTTGATTCCACCTATTGCACGCACCAAGGCGGGGAATCGAACCTACTCCAACGAAGATGTAAATTGGATTGAATTTATTAAATGCATGCGCGATTCTGGATTATCAATTGAATCATTAGCTGAATATACGAAATTATATCAAAAAGGAGATGAAACCTTAGAAGAACGGCAGGCGATTTTGATTGTGGAATATAAAAAATTACTAGAAAAACAACAGCAAATAAATGAAACAGTATTTAAATTAGGAAATAAAATAAAAAACTATGAAGCAAAAATAAAAACAGGCGAAAGTCAAACCGCTAGTTATGCTAATGGGAGCGTTGAATAGTATGTATCTCTTTCAGAAAATTGAAGAAACTGTCTTTAAACAATATGATGCCCGTCGAACAATCGGAGAATTTCTTTTAGCCAATCGTGAAAAACTATCAGAATATACCATGGAAGACATCGCTAAATTGACGCACACTTCAAAAGCAACATTGGTTCGATTTGCGAAATATTTTAATTATTCTGGGTGGAAGGAATTCATGTACGCTTTTACACATGAAGTGGCTCATTTTAATGACAATCATTTTGATGTCGACACCAATGTTCCTTTTGATAATGCCGCAGATACTTTGGAAATTATTGAAAATATTGCGAATCTTCGAATGCAAACGATTAAAGAAACATCTTCATTAATGTCGGTGACTGATATTAATCATGCAGCTAATATTTTGAACCAAGCAGAGACGATTATTATTTATGGAAGAAGTCCGAATTCTTATTTTGGAGAGTTATTTAAAAGAAACCTAAATACAATTCATAAGAAAGCTTTTGTAGCTGATACAGATGAAGCGGGATTGATTTCAAATACCTTGACTAGTAAAGATTGTGCCATCATTATTTCTTATTCTGGCAATAATTCTGACTCTTATCCAATGAAAAATGTAAAAATTCTTCTAAACAATCGTGTGCCAATCATTAGTATAACCAGTGGCGGAGAAAACTATTTGCGCGACTATTCTACCATTGTTTTAAATGTATCAAGCAGAGAAAAACTATATTCAAAAATAGCTAATTTTTCTACCGAAGAGTCCATTCAATTTATCTTAACTATTTTATATGCCAAAGTATTTTCTTTGAATTATGATGAAAATATGAAGACCAAAATAGCTAATTCACGTAGGTTGGAAGTGAAAAGACAAACAACATTTAAAGATATTTCAGAAGATTTCTAAAGGTAAATATCAACGACAATAAAACATATCCGAAGTACATAGGAAGCCAAGTAATGTGCGATCTTCATCTATGTACTTCGGATATGTTTATTTCTTTGTTAATTTAAAAGCTTCGCCAGCAGCAACTAATTGAATACGTTTGGGATTGATAATTCTGTCATATAAATCTTCAGGATTCCCGTTAAAGGCATCAATGTGTGGCGCATCAACAGTTCCCCAGTGTGAGAGAATTAAATCCGCATGGGGATATGTATTTGCTAATTTAATTGCATTTTCAAAACCAATATGCCAAGTATTGTCATTAAAATCAAAAAGAATGGCATCGGGTTGTGGCATTTCTAACTGTTCTGGAAGTAATCGAGAATCTCCAGGAATCCACAGTGTTCCATCAGGAGTATCAATCCAAAATCCACAATAATCTTCTATTTTAAAAATACGATCAAATTTATCTGTTTCATTTTGCCACAAATGATTGGCTTTTGTTAAAGTCACCTTTAAATTATCAACCATAAATTCATCATAAAGAGCATGTCCTGTAGCTGCGACTGCTAATTGCTTTGCCATTAATTCCGCAACGTAGTTTGGTCCATGAAAAGAAGACGTTTTCGGAGCTAATTTTTTTATAGTTGGCAAACTGTAATGATCGTTATCAGAATGTGTAATTAAAATAGCCTCTAAGTAAGGAACATCTGCGGTTTTAATTGGCAATTCAATTAATAAAGGTAAGTCAAATTCTTCTAAAACAGGATCCACCATCAGGCAAGTTCCTCTGCTATTCAATAAAATTCCTGAATTTCCCAACCAGCGAATCATCGTCTCTTCATTTTTTTGAAAGGCTTCTTGCGCAAAAAAAATCGTTTGTGGAGGAAGTGCTTGTTTCTTATCTGTCATTTTATTTCAGCTCCTTTAAATGGATTAACATACTATTGATTATATCAGTTTAAGCTCACTTTAAGTCAATTATTTTTGGTGAAGATGAAATAAATTTCATGGAAAAGAGCAGATTTTAAAATAAAATGAAATCCATTTCAACTTTAAAGAAAAGTGTTGGAAACGCTATCTTTAAGTGTTAAATTGCTTGCAGGAGAAACATTATGTCTTACCGGTGATAGCATAAATTTTCTTTAAAATTTATTTAGGAGAGGTTTGTATGAGCAAAAAATATGAACAGTTGGCTAAAGAGATAGTTCAACAATTAGGCGGCAAAGAAAATATTACTGACGCCTATCATTGTCAAACAAGATTACGTTTTAAAGTAGCGGATGAATCGAAGTTAAACAAAGACAAATTAGAAGAGTTAGATGGTGTGACGAAATATATTCATAATGCAGGTGTGCATCAAGTTGTCATTGGTACTCATGTGAAGGATGTGTTTGAAGAAGTTGAAAAAAATATTGATGTTCAAACTTCAAACGATAACGGTTCAACTGAGAAAAAAGGGCTAGTAGCTACAGTGATCGATTTTGTTTCAGGAACCTTCCAACCAGTTATTCCAGCATTATCTGGAGCTGGGATGGTAAAGGCAGTTTTAGCTCTTTTGATTGTATTTAAGGTGATTACCCCTGATTCTCAAACGTATTATATGTTGAATCTATTTGCTGATGGCGTATTTTTCTTTCTACCCATGATTTTGGCGTTTACAGTTGCTCAAAAGTTGCGCTGTAATCCTATTCTAGCTGTTTCTGTAGCAGCAATGATGTTGCATCCAAATTGGGGAGCTTTAGTAACAGCAGGAGAACCAGTTAATTTCTTCGGATTCATTCCCTTTACTTTAGCTACGTATACTGGTTCAGTTATTCCTATTTTAATTGTTATTTTCTTCCAATCTTATGTAGAAAAATTCTTAAATAAAGTGATTCCAAAATCAGTCGAATTAGTGTTTGTTCCGATGTTAACTTTTCTAATCATGGGAACATTGGCGTTCTCTTTATTTGGACCAATTGGTAGTATTTTGGGCGGTTATTTAGCAACTTTCTTTACTTTCTTAAGCGTAAATGCCAGCTGGGTACCAGCTGTTTTAATTGGTGGTTTGCTTCCAGTAATGGTTATGTTTGGCTTACACAACGGAGTGGCACCCCTTGGCGTTATGCAAATGGCTGAATTAGGTTATGATAGTATTTTTGGTCCAGGCGCATTGGTTTCAAATATTGCACAGGCGACTGCTGCAGCGGTAGTTGCTTTCCGTACAAAAAATAAAAAAATAAAACAAGTAGCCGTTTCAGGATCAATTACTGCTTATATGGGAATTACAGAACCTGTATTATATGGAGTGAATTTACCTAAAAAATATCCATTGATTGCAGCCATGATTGGTGGAGCTTCAGGTGGATTATATGCCGGTTTAACAAATACACATCGCTTTGCAACAGGCTCATCTGGATTACCAGCTGTGCTCCTTTATATTGGTGATGATACAATGAAATTTTTCTGGAATATTATCATTGCATTAATTATTTCTGCAGCTGTGACAGCAGTATTAACCTACGTTTTAAGCTTCAAATATGAAAAAGATGAGATAACAGATGTACCAGAAATCAAACCGATTATTTTAGAAGACACTCGTTTGATTAGCCCTATTCCCGGGACAGTTATTCCTTTAAGTCAAGTTCAGGATGAAGCATTTGCATCTGAAGCGTTAGGAAAAGGTTTCGCAATTAATCCATCTGAAGGAGAAGTTTTTGCACCATTTAATGGGAAAGTTGTTGCAGTTTTTCCTACTAAACATGCCATTGGTCTTATGTCGGACTCAGGTGTGGAAATTTTAATTCATGTTGGTTTGAATACAGTCGAGCTAAATGGTCAATATTTTGACGCATTAGTAGAACCGGATCAGCCAGTTACCAAAGGACAGTTACTGTTGACTTTTGATGTGAAGAAAATTGAAGCAGCAGGGTATCCAACGCAAGTACCCGTTGTAGTAACAAATACACCACAATATTCCTCAATTGAAATGATTAAACAAGGGGACGTGAATAAAGACGAAGAAGTATTAGTCGTCAAAGTTTAGGAGTGATTAAATATGACTTTAAGTAAAGATTTTTTATGGGGTGGCGCAACAGCTGCCAATCAAGCAGAAGGTGGTGTTTTGGAAGGTGGAAGAGGCCTGTCAAATGTAGACCTTCTTCCGACAGGTCCTGATCGCAAAAAAGTTGCAGCTGGTAACTTAGAAATGTTGGAGTGGCAAGAAGGCTATTATTATCCAGCAAAAGAAGCGATTGATATGTATCATCGCTATATGGAAGATATCCAACTATTTGCAGAGATGGGTTTTAAAGTCTATCGGATGTCTCTTTCTTGGTCTCGAATTTTTCCTAATGGAAATGACAAAGAACCCAATGAAGAAGGATTAGCTTTCTATGAAACTATTTTTAAAGAATTGCGAAAACATAACATTGAACCATTAGTGACAATTGCTCATTTTGACGTTCCTGTTCATTTGATTAAAGAGTATGGTGGCTGGAAAAACCGTCAATTGATTGATTTCTATGCTAATTATGCAGAAACGGTAATCAAACGATACAAAGGTTTAGTCAAATACTGGTTAACAATCAATGAAATCAATATTTTGTTACACCAACCTTTTGTAGGTGGTGGTATCGTCTTTAAAGAAGGTGATAATCAACAAGAGATTAAATATCAAGCAGCGCACCATCAATTGGTAGCTAGCGCATTAACGACTAAAATTGCACATGAAGTAGATAGTGAGAACATGGTAGGTTGTATGTTAGCTGGAGGAAGTCACTATCCGTATACTTGCCGACCAGAAGATTATCAAGCAGCAATTAATCGTGACAGAGAAGGTTATTTCTTTATTGATGTCCAAGCGCGTGGAAAATACCCCAATTATGCGTTGAAGAAATTTGAACGTGAAGGGTTAAATATTGAAATGGAAGAAAAGGATGAAGCGATTCTTGCGGCATCACCTGTAGATTTTGTGACTTTTTCTTATTATTGTTCGCGAACAGTCAGTGCGCATCCAGAAGATTATGCACAAGCTACAGGAAACTTGTTCCCGTCTATTAAAAATGAACATCTTCCTTCAACGGAATGGGGATGGCAAATTGATCCACTTGGTTTAAGAAATTCTTTAAATCAAATGTATGATCGTTACCAAAAACCTTTATTTATCGTAGAAAATGGTTTGGGTGCTATTGATAAGCCAGATGAACACGGCTATATAGAAGATGATTATCGCATCGACTATTTAAAGAAACATGTGCAAGCTTTTAAAGATGCTGTGGAGATTGATGGCGTAGAACTTCTTGGTTACACCACTTGGGGCTGTATCGATTTAGTTGCTGCAAGTACAGGGCAAATGAGTAAACGTTACGGATTTATTTACGTTGATCGTGATGATGAAGGGCATGGAACTCTTAAGCGTACGAAGAAAAAGTCATTTGAATGGTATAAACAAGTAATTGCATCAAATGGAGAGATTCTATAAATTATCTTCGTGATAAAGTTAATTTCATCAAATAAAATAAGAAATGAAAATAAAAGAATGGTGCCTTGTTCCATTCTTTTATTTTTTAGAAAGATGAGAGGGGAACAGTTATGAATCAACGAATTTTAGGAGAGACAGGATTAGTTACCTCAGAATTAGGATTTGGCTGTATGGGTTTGAATCATCACAGAGGCCCTGTGAAAGACAGGAACGATATGATAAAAGTCGTTCAGCATGCGTATGAAGCTGGGATAAGAATGTTTGATACTGCGGAAGTTTATGGACCATACACCAATGAGGAATTAGTTGGTGAGGCTATTCAACCGTTTCGTAAAGATATTCAATTAGCAACAAAAGGCGGTTTTAGAATTACTGGTGATTCTGACACACCGGATAGTAGCAAAAAAACATTGAGAAATTCATTGGAAGGTTCTTTGAAACACTTGAAGACAGAATATATTGATTTGTATTATATTCATCGTATAGATTCACATATACCAATTGAAGAAGTTGCGCAAACGATGCAAGAATTTAAAAAAGAAGGTAAAATTTTGCACTGGGGCTTATCAGAAGCCAATTCTGAAACAATTCGACGTGCACATCAAGTAGAACCTTTAGCCGCTGTACAAAGTGAATATTCTATTTGGTGGCGAGAATTAGAAAAAGAAGTCATTCCTACATTGGAAGAATTAAAAATAGGCCTAGTGGCTTACAGTCCACTAGGAAGAGGCTTTCTTACAGGAAAGTTAACTAGAAGTGATATTGCTAATGAGAATGATAACCGTGCGGAACTTCCACGTTTTACTAAAGAAGCATTTCAAGCAAATCAAGTTGTCCTAGACTTATTACAAAAAATTGCCAATGAAAAAGAGGCAACAATTGCTCAAGTGTCGCTAGCATGGTTATTAGCTCAAAAGGATTGGATTATCCCAATTCCTGGAACAACAAAATGGAATCGTGTGGACGAAAATATTGGTGCAACGACAATCCAATTTAGCCAACAAGAGTTGATAGACATTAATTATGCGGTAGACCAATTAGTAATTGTTGGCGATCGTTACAATCAAGAACAAAAGAAACGTACTGGGAAGTAAAATTTTATAAATAAAGTAGGAGAAGCAATGAACTTAACTGAGAAAGTAGTTATTATCATGGGAGCTTCAAGTGGTATCGGTGAAGCAACAACCAAAATATTAGCAGAACATGGGTTTAAACTAGTTATTGCAGCACGTAGAATTGACAAACTTAAAAAAATAAAAAATGAGTTACCAAAAGCAGCAATCGATTATCTAAAAGCGGATGTTACCAATTTTGAAGAAGTACAAGAAGTAATAAATTTTACTAAGAAGAAATATGGTCGTGTAGATGTGCTATTTAATAATGCTGGAATAATGCCGACAGCACCTCTAAGTAAAAGTAAAAGAGAAGAATGGCAACAAATGCTTGATATTAATGTTATGGGTGTTTTGAATGGTATTGCTGCTGTCCTACCTACGATGATTCAACAAAAATCGGGTCATATTATTACGACAGATTCAGTGGCAGGTCATGTTGTTTATCCTAATTCAGCGGTATATTGTGGAACAAAGTTTGCAGTGAAAGCGATTATGGAGGGGTTAAGACAAGAACAGAGAGAAAATAATATTAAATCTACTTTGATTACTCCTGGAATGGTCGAAACTGATTTATATAAAACAATTAATGATAAAAAAGTTAGTGCAGAGCTTAAAGAAAATTCTCAAAAAATAGGTTTAAAAGCAAAGGAAATTGGTGAGGCTATACTGTATATCATCGATACGCCGGATCATCTGTCTATTAATGAAATGATTATCAGACCAACCCTCCAAGAAAGATAATAAAAAGAGAGTATTGTTGTTAAATACTCTTTTTTTATAAATAAATACGAAATAAATTTTGCCTGATAAGCTAATTTTTAAAATAATACGGAATGTATTTCGTCTTTGACTGAATTTATTGGAAGCGCTATCTATAAATGATAATGTATATATTAAGAGAAATCAGTGTTTTTACCGGTATAACATAAATTTTCTTTAACTTTAAAAATAAGGGAGGAGAGTATAAGTTATATTATCTAACTTATACATAAAAAATATGAAAAATAAGCAGGTTCAAGGGATTCTATTCGTTTTGCTATTAGTAATGGTATTTGTCATGGGTGCTTGTGAAAAGAAAGAAACAGAAGAAACAGTTACTACAGAGAATAGCACATCTAAAGTAACGATGAGTCAACGTCCGCTAGTTTCAATTTTAGACAATGAAGATACAGATTTAGCATCTGTAGAATTAGTTAATGAAAAAATGGAATGGCGTTATTATGATGGTGATGAAGATCCCAATGCTGGTACTTGGTATGAAGGTTGGAACAAGAGAAATGGTTGGGCATATCCTGAGGGTTGGTTGGATTGGGGTTCAACACCGATGGACTTTACTGAAGAGGAGTGGCCAACGTATGAAGGAACTGTATTTAACACAGATTCTAAAACAAAAGGTCAAGTGCTACAAAAAAATGAAGAGGGTAGAGCAAAAAGCACGTATTTTTTACGCCACACATTTACACTCACACAAGAACAAGCAGAAAATATTTATGCGCTTGAAATTACGGCACGATACAATGATGCAATGACAATGTATATTAATGGGAGTCCGGTAGGTGGGTTTCATAATATTCCGACAGCTAATTATTCTGAGAACTTAGAATATGGTGCGCAAGAAAAAGTTGCTGATGGTGACTTTCTTGAAGAAACATTTATTGTGGATGATGTTTCAAGTATCACTAATGGTTTTATTCCAGGTGAGTATACAGGCACTGTCAACGAAAATGGTGATACAAGATATGCATTGAGCGAAGCTGCTACAGATGATGATGGAAATACTTTTGTAGATATCACGATTGCTGTTGAATTACATGCTTATAATCCAGAAGACAACGAAGCAAGTTTTGAGCTGCTTAATTTTGTTGTAAATCCAGATGAAACTGAATTGGCTGCTGACAGCGAAGAAGTAAAAAATATAGCGATGAATCCTGGTGAAAATGAGAGATTGCTAAACTTTACTTGGAATGCACTATCTTCAGAAGCAGGCGAAATCCAACTAGCTGAAGGCAGTAATCCAGAAGAATTTTCTGAAGAAAAAGCACGAATTTTTGAAGCGGATACAACGGAACTCTCTTATACGAAATTTACGTCAATCGATTATTTTGTTAACAAAGGAACGATTGAGATCGAACCTGACAAAGAATATTTGTATCGAGTGGGGAATGCTGAGGCTTACTCACCAGTTTATTCATTAAATACACAAGATATTACTGATGGACACGACGCGATTTTCTTAGCGGATCCACAAATTGGCACGGGAACTATTCCTACGGATGTGTTTGGCTGGGAAAGGACATTAAAGCAAGCATTTGAGACTGTCCCAGAAGCAAGCTTTATTTTAAATGCGGGGGATTTTGTAGATACAGCAAACAAAGAAAGTGAATACGATGCCTATTTTACTCCAGAAATTTTAGCGTCTTATCCAACGGTTACTACTGTAGGCAATCATGATGTTGCCGTGAATTATCGCAATCACTTCAATGAACCCAATCAATCGAACCTTGGTGAAGATGAAGCCGGCAGTGATTACTACTTTACGTATGGCAATGTGTTGTATATGGTACTAAATACCAATAACCTAAACAATGAAGAACATGTACAGTTTCTAGAAGAGACGGTTGCAGAAACGGCAGACCAAGCGTTCGATTGGAAAGTGGTTCTCTTTCATCAATCCATTTATGCGGCAGGCAAACAAGCATTGAATGAAGATGCACCCGCACGTCAAGAGGCATTGGTGCCAGCATTTGATAAATTGGCTATTGACGTTGTATTCATGGGTCATGACCACACGTATGGTAGAACCTATCAAATGCATGACTTTGAAGAAGTAACCGATGTTGAATTTGAAGACGAAGAGAACACCATCGCTCTCAATCCCAAAGGAACACTTTATGTTACAAATAGTTCTGCGAGTGGGAGTAAATATTATGATTTTGAAGAAGTAAATGATCCTTATTTGGCTGTCAAAGAACAATTTTACGTGCCAACCTTCTCGCATATTCAATTTACAAAAGATCGTTTTACAATGACTGCATGTCGTACAGATACCATGGAAGAATTTGATTCGTATACAATTAAAAAAAATGAATGAGATTCTGTGTGAATAAATAAAATTGATTAAAATAGTATAAAAAATCTTAGTTATAAGATTTTTTATACTATTTTTTCTTCAGTAATTGTTTTCAAGCATTTCTCTTGATTACTTATAAAAAGTAAGGTATATTTATCTCGAATTCGAAATAAAAGAGGTGGGAAGATGGATCACCAATCAGAAGCACTAAAAGCTTACATTGGTTTATTGCGGACAAGTAGCCAATTGGAACAAATAGCCAAACAAGATGTTGCCTGTTACAACTTAAACATTACAGAATTTTCAGTTTTGGAATTACTTTTTCATAAAGGTGCTCACACAACACAAGGAATTAAAGAAAAAATTTTAATTGCTAGTAGTAGCACAACATATGTCATTGATCAGTTGGTAAAAAAAGGACTTGTTCAAAGACGAAATAACCCAAGGGATCGTCGCGTTATTTATGTAGAAATTACAAAATCGGGTATTGATTTGATGGAAAAAATATTTCCATTACATGCGAAACGAATTGCTGACAGTTTTGAAGAAGTTTCATTAGATGAGTTGCACCTATTACAAAAAATACTAAAAAAAATATCGAATAAAAGAAACGAGGAATAATTATGAGAAAAGAAGACCAATTACTAGGAGTTCACCATGTTACAGCGATGACAAGCGATGCAGTTAAAAACTATGAATTTTTTACTAAAATATTAGGGATGCGCCTTGTAAAAAAATCAGTGAATCAAGATGATATTTATACGTACCATACGTATTTTGCTGATGATTTGGGGTCACCTGGAACTACTATGACTTTTTTTGACTTTCCCAATAATCCAAAAGGAAAAAAGGGAACAAATGCAATTACACGTACAAGTTTTCGGGTACCAAATGATGCAGCGTTAGAATATTATGCGCAAAGGTTCCAAGAATTTAATGTGAAATATCAAGAAATTACAACCGAGTTTGAACAAAAAGTTTTACATTTTTGGGATTTTGATGAACAAGCTTATCAGCTAATTTCCGATGAAACCAACAGCGGTGTGAAAGCTGGAATTCCTTGGAAAAAAGGTCCAGTACCAGAAAAATTTGCGATTTATGGTTTAGGTCCAGTAGAAATTTCTATTGCGTATTTTGAACAATTCAAGGAATTATTTGAAGGCGTGTTAGGTTTTCAAACAATCAAACATGAAGGAAATCGTTATTTACTTGAAGTCGGTGAAGGTGGGAATGGTGGACAGGTTATTTTAGTAGATAATCAAACTTCACCACAATCCCAACAAGGTTATGGTGAAGTGCATCATGTCGCTTTTCGTTTAGCCAATCGCAAGTCATTGGCAGTTTGGCAAGAAATTTTTACCAAGTTGGGACTACCAAATTCTGGGTATGTTGATCGTTATTATTTTGAATCACTTTATGTGCGTATGGGACATATTTTAGTAGAATTGGCAACGGATGAACCGGGATTTATGGGAGATGAGCCTTATGAAACGCTTGGAGAAAAATTATCTTTAGCACCATTCTTAGAAAATCGTCGTACGTATATTGAAAGTGTCATTAAGCCTTTTGATACTAAACGTAGTGAATAAGTTTTGCTTTAAAGGAGGAAATAAAATGAAGGCTATTACGAATATCCATCACATTTCAGCAATTGTTGGGGACCCACAGGAAACCGTTGATTTTTATCGTGACGTTTTAAATTTACGTTTCATCAAACAAACCGTGAATTATGATGATGAACATACGTATCATCTTTATTTTAGTAATCAATCAGTTGATAATGGGAGCATTATGACTTTCTTTAATTGGAAAAATGCTCATCAAGGAAGAGTGGGGAGCGGACAAGTGGGGATGATAGCTTTTCGCATTCCTAAAGGAAGTACAAGCTATTGGCGAGATCGTTTGACTCAATTTGGTGTTCCTATTAAAGAAACAAGGCTATTTAATCAGCCAACATTGGAATTACTAGATGTTCATGATTTAGCGTTAGCTTTAGTTGAAAGCAATGAATTTTTTGAAACCCCAGAGATTTTAGGTTTTCATGGAGCCATTCTTTTATCTGCAAATCCAAAAGCTACTGCGCATACATTGACGCAAGATTTAGGTTTAGTAATTGCCGGCAGTTCCACAAACTATGATTATTTTTACACGAAAGGGGATGCTCGTCATCAGATTGGGATTCCTAAACAACCTTTATCTAAAGGTCGTTGGGGAATTGGAACGGTTCATCATATTGCATGGGCTGTTTCTGATGAAAAAGAACAGACGCAATGGCACGATTATTTATCGCAACATCATTATGGAGTAACTGAAATTAAAAATAGAAATTATTTTCAAGCAATTTATTTCCAAGAACCTGGAAGTGTAGTGTTTGAATTAGCGACAGAAGGTCCTGGATTTACCATAGATGAATCTTTTGAGACACTTGGTCAACGATTAATGTTGCCTGCACATTTTGAATCTCGTAGAAAAGAAATTAGTGCATCCTTACCCAAATTAAATATCTAAGAGAGGTGTTGTGTTTTGTTACAATTTGATCCCCAAAAATTAAGTGAACGTGAAAATTATAAATTACTGATTGGATCAGTTATTCCAAGACCTGTAGCGATTGTGACTACTCTTTCTGAAAATGAACAGCTAAATATCGCACCGTTTAGTTATTTTTCAATTATTAGTACACAGCCAGCCATCGTATCCATAGCAGTGCAAAGAAAAGAAAATCAAATGAAAGATACTGCACGGAATATTTTAGCTGGAAAAGCAGCTGTAATTCATATTTTAGATAGTGATAACGTAAAAGATGCGAATCAAACTGCGGCATCATTATTGCCTGAAGAGAGCGAATTATCTGTGTCAAACTTTACTACTAGCGCTTCTTCAAAGGTTGCAGTTCCCAGCTTAAACGAGGCTAAAGTTCGTTTTGAGACGATACTTTATCAGCATATACCTATTCATCACTTGGAAAAAGTGACTGCAGATTTATTTTTATTAGAAATTAAGCACTATGCAATTGATGAGGCCATTTATCAAGAAGGCAGGATTGATGCTGGAAAATTAGCTGCAATTAGTCGTTTGGCAGGTAGCTCATATGCAACGATTGGCGATATTTTTGAAATGGAGCGTCCAACTTAGAAAGGAGAAAAACAATGCATCATATTTTTAAACAAGGAACACAAGAACCAGTATTTGTTTTATTACATGGTACTGGCGGCGATGAAAATTCTCTGCTTGAAATTGGAGAAATGTTAAATGAAAAAGCCTCTATTTTAAGTATTCGTGGAAATGTTTTAGAGGGAAATATGCCTCGCTTTTTTCGAAGAGTAACAGAAGGTGTTTATGATGAAGCAGACCTAACTTTGCGTGGGAATGAGTTGCGTGCGTTTATTAAAGAAGCTGCAGCAAACTATCATTTTGATTTAAGACAAGTTATCTTAGTGGGTTATTCGAATGGTGCTAATATTGCTATGCAACTATTACTTCATGAACCAGAACTTTTTCAAAAAGCTATTTTATTTCATCCAATGTTTCCAGTTGAAAATTTACCTATTTATTCGTTAGAAAAGACCCACATTTTTACAACTTTAGGCGAACAAGATCCTATTGTTTCGATATCAGATAGTTTGCATGTGATTAAAGTATTAGAAGAACGTCATGCCGTGGTTACGAAATTATGGACAGCCAATCATCAACTAACTTATCAAGAAATTCTAGCAGCTAAACAGTGGTTGGCATAATCCATTTTTAAATGAAGAAGAAGTGTTCAATAGCTTATTGGACGCTTTTTTTGTATGGAAATTTATTTAGATCAGAAAATAGCTCAACCAACAGAAAACGTTTTCTGTTACAATGTATTATAGTAGAAAAAGTAAAAGAAAGTTAAATGAAAAAAGGGGTGCACGAATGAACAAATTGTCACGAAGAAAGTTAAAGATTAATATAGTTGTGGGATTGTTGGTAGCTCTAGTCATATCCTGTCTAGTTACTACGATTATGATTATACGCCATACAAAGCAAGTAGAGGCAGAAAATGTTGCCCAAAAAGCAGAAGCGGCTAAAAAGAAAAAAGCAGAAATGAAACCTTTGACTGAACCATTACTTGGTTTGCAGGAAAAAGAGAAAACTAATGCTAAGCCAGACAAAGAAGGGGAATTTGTCTTACGTTCTGTGGGGGACTTATTAATTCATGAAACTGTTTCATATATGGCCGATATTAGTAATCCTTTGTATCAATCAGCGATGGAAATATTGTCTGCTGATGGAGTTGATGTGGCAGCTTTAGCTGATGGAAATGAAACAACGGCAAGTACAACAGAGCAAGTGGACTATGATTTTTCACCTATGTTTGCACAAATTGCGCCATTTACTCAATATGCAGATGCGACGATTGCCAACTTAGAAGTGATTACCGCCTATCCAGAATTACCTATCTCTGGTTATCCTCAATTTAATTCGCCGAGTTCGCTGTTAAATAATGTCAAAAATATTGGTGTAGACATTGTTAGTAATGGCACCAATCATACATTGGATTGGTTCAGTGAAGGAGCACTTACCTCAATTGAACATATTCGTGAGGCAGGTTTGATGTATGTAGGAAGTTATCGAAGTGAAAAAGATCAACAAACACCTCGAATCATTGATGAAAATGGGATTAAACTAGGTTTTCTAACCTATTCTTATGGAACTAATGGCATTCCAGTTGATCCAGGTAAAGAATACACAATTAGTCTAGTGGATGTCGAAAAAATGGTGGATGATGTAACAAAACTAAAAGATCAAGTGGATGCTGTTGTAGTCACACTACAATTAGGTCAAGAATACGAAACACTACCTGATGATAATCAACGTTATGTTTTTGAAATGTTAAGTGAAGCAGGCGTGAAGTTAATCTTAGGCGGTCATCCACATGTGTTACAACCGATGGATTGGTACAATGGAAAAGAGACCTTTGCCATTTATTCTCAAGCTAGTTTCTTAACAGGGCAAGTTAATATTGATAATAAACAAGGTGGGATTACTGAAGTCACTTTTAAACGCCAAGATGATGGGGAAGTCGTTGTGACAAATCCCAAATTTATGCCTATATTTATCCTTGGCACCGAGAATGAAAAAATGTATGAAGTTGTTCCTTATGCGGATTACGCGAAATATGAGATTCCACAAGGACAAGAATGGTGGGGCACAATTGAAGAGCGTATGAAAACTTATACAGACGAATTTGATTATGTGACACATCTAGAGACCGCACGAACCAAAGAAGCTCAAGATAAGCATCGTTAATAATGACAATAAAAGACCTCTTGGATTTATTTTATAGATCCAAGAGGTCTTTTAGATTATTCTAAACTAGCACCATTTGAAGCAATGATGTCTTTATACCAGTAATATGATTTTTTAGGATAACGGTTTAAAGTCCCTTGTCCAGTATCATCTTTATCTACATAAACATACCCATAGCGTTTACTCATTTCGCCAGTAGAAGCGCTGATTAAGTCAATACACCCCCAAGAAGTATAACCAATTAAATCTACGCCATCTATTAAAATTGCGTCACGCATTGCTTTCATGTGTTTGTTTAGATAGTCAATGCGATAATCATCTTCTACGGTACCATCAATCAACTCATCTTTAGCACCTAAACCGTTTTCCACAATAAATAAAGGCTTCTCATAACGTTCATATAAGACATTTAAGGTTGTTCGTAGTCCCTTTGGATCAATTTGCCATCCCCATTCGCTGGCTTCTAAATGTTCGTTTCGAAGAGAATGAATGACATTGCCTGCAGTTACTTCACCTACTGATGTGTCAGCACTCGTTAGGCGAGAAGAATAGTAACTAAAAGAAATAAAGTCTACAGGATATTTTTGAAGAATTTCTTCATCTGCAGGTTCCATTTGTAATTGAATTCCAAGTTGTTCTAATTTTTTCTTCGCATAATTTGGGTAGTGGCCACGTACTTGGATATCACTAAAGAAAAAGATATTGCGATTTTTATCCATAGCATCAAAAACATCATCGGGATGACTAGAATAAGGATAATATTGTCCGCCTGCTAACATACAACCTACTTGATTTTTTTCATCAATTTCATGAGCTAATTTAGTTGCCAAAGCGGATGCAACCAGCTCGTTATGCGCGACTTGATATTTCACAGCTTCTTCGTCTTCACCTTCTTGGAAAACAATCCCCGCACCCATGAATGGTAAATGGAAAAGCATATTAATCTCATTAAAAGTAATCCAATACTTTACTTTTCCTTTAAACCGTTTAAATAATGCTTCGCTATAATGCAAGTAAGCATCTATTACTTTACGACTTCTCCATGAACCATAAGTTTCTACTAAATGTAGTGGCATATCAAAATGACAAATAGTAACTACTGGTTCAATATGATTGGCAACTAGTTTATCAATGACTTGTTCATAAAAAGCTAGACCAGCCTCACTAGGTTCTTCTTCTATACCAGTAGGGAAGATTCGGCTCCAAGAAATAGAAAAACGGTAGGCTTTAAATCCCATTTCAATCATATGATTAATATCTTCTTCCCAGTGATTGTAAAAATCGACTGCTTCTCTACCTGGATAAATAGTATCTTCGTCTAGATTTTTATAATCTAGACGACCAAGCATGACTGATTTACGATTTTTTCCAGCAGGCAAGACATCAACAATAGCTTTTCCTTTACCATCTTGACCATAGCCTCCTTCATATTGATTGGCAGCTGTAGCACCGCCCCATAAAAATCCGTCAGGAAATACTAAATTTTTTGTCATTATTTTCCTACCTCCACCAATAAATCACCACTTGTAACTTGTGTTTTATTTAATATATTCAGTTTAGAAAACTCTGTATAGTTCGTAAAGATAATCGGTGTAGTCGTTTCGAGACCTTCTGCTTTAATTACATTTAAATCTGCTTGAACTAAGGGAGTACCAACTTGTACGCGATTCCCATTTTTTACAAATGTTTCAAAAGGTTTTCCTGCTAATTTTACAGTATCTAAACCAATATGAATTAATACCTCTAAACCTTCATCTGAACGCAATCCAATCGCATGTTTTGTTTCAAAAACCATTTCAACAGTGCCGTTAATGGGTGAGACAAATGTTCCGTTAGAAGGGATGATGGCAATGCCTTTTCCCATTGCTTCACTTGCAAAAGCAGCATCATTTACTTGTGACAATGCCATTTCTTGACCATCTACTGGTGAAAAAAATGAAATCATCTCTGCATCTTTTGCATTGTCAACAGTGGGTTCTAGTGCATCTAATTCAGCAGTTTCTGCTGGTTTTTCTTTATATAAAATATAGGAAACAACAAACGCAACACCAAAAGCAATAGCGGCACCAATACAGGCATAGATTAAATTGCTAAAACCGTCTTCACCGATATACACAGGTAAGGTCATTAAGCCTGGAGAACCAGAAGCAAAACGTTTTACTCCCATAAATCCAATAAAGAGTCCCCCAACACCACCACCAATCATGGCAGCATATAAAGGCGTTTTAAAACGCATATTAATACCGAATAAGGCAGGTTCAGTGATTCCGCAGACACCGGTAATTCCCGAAGAAATACCTAACTCTTTTACAACAGGATCTTTTGATTTCAAACCAACTGCTAGCGCAGCGCCACCTTGAGCAATATTTGAAGCCAAGTTTCCTGGCCCAATCATGGCATCATAACCAACTGACATAATGTTATTTGCGCCAATTGGAATAATTCCATAGTGTGTTCCTGTTAATACTAATAGTGGGAAGAATGCACCAATAATCATTGGAACTAACCAACCTACATGTGTGTCTAAGAATAAGATACCTGCAGCAATTCCATTACCAATATGGAAACCAATCGGACCCAATACAACTAATGAGACAATTCCTGTTACTAAAATGGCGATTAAAGGAACAGTAAAGAATTTAATCATTTTTGGAGAATATTTATCAGCAAATTTTTCCATGTAAGACATAAACCAAACGGCTAAAATGATTGGGACTACGGATGATCCATACGTTGCATTATAGATAGGGAGAAATCCTAGTTTGATTGCTTCACCTGATTCTTTGGCAGTATTAACCATCGTTACAAAATTTGGATGAAGTAAAATTCCTCCAACCATCATAGCTAGATAGGGATTACAGTTGAATTTTTTAGCAGCTGAATTTGCTAACAGAATAGGTAAGAAATAAAAGCCTGCATCTGCCATAAAATTGATAATTTGATACGTTTGCGAAGTATTATCTACCCATTTGAATGCGACCACCAAAGCTAAAACTGCTTTTATCATCCCAGCTGCTGTAATTGCTGGCAAAATAGGCGTGAAAATACTAGAAATTGTCTCTAAGAAACGAGTTCCGATATTTTTCTTTTGTCCTTCAATTTCTTCTTCATTGGCTGAATTAGTTCCAGGCGTCAGATGTTTGTTTATTTCATTATAGACATGACGAACTTCGCTACCAATAATTACTTGATATTGGCCACCGCCTATCGTTACGCCCATTACCCCAGGGGTTTCTTCTAATATTTTTTTATTTGCTTTACTATCGTCTTTTAAATTGAAGCGTAAACGAGTGGCACAGTGTGTTAGGCTATTGACATTGTTTGTCCCTCCAATACCATCAATGACTTTCTCTGCTATTTCTTGATAATTCATTTTTATTCCTCCTTATATTTTAAATAAATAAAAAGACCCAAATATCCCTATAAGAGATATTTAGGTCTAGCCCACATACAATGGTAACAATCCTAATCGGTAGTTGTTATTCGTTTAATGTGAATTGTTAAATAAATCAATTCATCTTCTTCTAATTCACGGTCAAACACACTCTGAACATAATTGCTTATTTTGAGAGCACAGGCGTATTCATTAGTATATTGATCTTTAATTTTTAGCATAAGTTGTACTGTCTCTAAGTCATTCAAACGAGTATCACTAAATAAGCGTTGAATGAAAAATTTTAAATGGGTAACAAAGCGTTCGTAATTTAACGAATACTCATCAATATCGATTTTAAAATGATATTTAACGATATTAAGAATATTTTGAATAATTTCAGCCATTTCACTCACTTGGCTAACTTCTTTCATATCTAAATTTGCATTTACAATATGAAGAGCAATAAAACCAGCTTCATCTTCAGGTAAATCAACATTTAAACGATGACGGATGATGTTGAGTGCTTCTTTCCCAATTAAAAATTCATGATTATAAAATCGTTTGATTTCCCATAAAAGAGCGTTT
This sequence comes from Enterococcus sp. DIV2402, assembly GCF_017426705.2. Taxonomy (NCBI): domain Bacteria; kingdom Bacillati; phylum Bacillota; class Bacilli; order Lactobacillales; family Enterococcaceae; genus Enterococcus; species Candidatus Enterococcus lowellii. The sequence goes on from NZ_CP147251.1 coordinate 1,502,819, forward strand.
TTTAACATAATGCCTTCTTGTTTTCGTTCAATGGCATAATGGATATGATCGGTTAGGGTCAAAAATAAATTATCACTGAGTTTCTTACCTAAAGAAACTCGTGCAAAACTGATAATTTCGTTAGCAACTTGAATATGCTCGATAGGAATATCTAATAACATTTGCGTCAATTTATTGACATTCCATTCTTGGGTGATAACATAAGTTTTTTCTATTTGGCTTTCGTCAATAGAATCGCCAACACTTTTTTTGAATCCTAAGCCTTTTCCCATAACAATTATTTCATTATGTGCATTGTTAAATGAAACGACAATGTTATTGTTAATTATTTTTTTTATAACCATAATGAAAAGGCTCCTATGTTTCAATATATTGAAATAAATTAGAGTATAGCCCACAAGAATTAAAGCGGTAACAATCTCACGGGTATTCTATCATATAAACTTTGAGAGTGTCAATGACTGAATAATTGTAGTAGACAAACTTAGTGTAACTCTATTTCCGTCCAGGCAACTTCAATTCCATTTACTAACAAAACAATCGCATGCTTACCAGGGTAGTGGCGGCGAGTGGTTAAATTTGCCCATTTATGCGTGCGAGTTCCTGCCAAAATGGTTTTTCCAACAAGCGTTTTATCGGATAAAAGAAATTTTTTCCGACTCGTTTTTCCATTAGCTTTGATAAAATCAATGCCATATTCAAGACGGAGTTGCGTTGTTTGTTCTGGACAAATAGTTACGGTGTAGTGAATGTCACAGTTTTCACCAATGGTTAGTATTTTTGATGTAGGTGCAATTTTTGCATCACTGATTGCCGTTTCATCTACTGCATAGCCAAATAATTGCATGGCTACAGGATGTGCTTCTTTTATCATCGTTCGGCACGCACGACGGATAATCCAATTTGTCTGTTCATTAGAACCTAACCAGTCAGCTGCGACTTGAAGGACAGTAGCCGGATGGTCTTTTGAAATGTCATTGAGATTGTTAGCTACACTTTTACGAACATATAGTGAAGGATCAGCTTTCAGCAATTCTAAAAGTGCAAGCACAGGTTCTGGGTTATCTTTGAACAGAGGTAAGGCTTCTGCCCAAGGTAATCGCGGGCGACAACCCTCACTTGCTAATCGACGAATATGTTCATTTGGATGAGTTGCCCAACTCATCAGTTGGTCCATTGTTCGTTTTGAGTCGCGTAATAAAAACGGTCGAATCGCAAATTCTGAAGTTGAAGCGGTCGTAAATGTTTCAAGAGCTAGCATCGAAAGTTCCCAATCAGCTTCTTCTTGTCCATAAATCGTGACAAAATCTGGAAAGAATAGATAAGCAAAACCACTACAGGTATCTGTAAGTTGAAAGAGAATTTCTAACGCCGTTTCGTAATTGGCTGGGAGAAAACATCCCAATTGTGTGGCAATCTGTTTCGAACGTGCGCGTACTGATAGATCTTCCCATGTATCATCTAATACCGCAGTAAGAAATTCAGCGCTTTTAAAGCCAGGATACACACGTGTTACTTTATTTCCAAAACCTATTAAAAAATTTGTTGAATAAATATCTTTTAATCTGTCAGCCATAGCTGTCACTCCTCGCTAGTTGATGGGACAATTGTCAATTTACTGATTTTTTCTTGTTCTAAAGAAAAATGGTAATCTAAATTAAGAGGGCTACCCGCGAAATTCCCAGTTATCGTAGCCGTAACAATGATTTGTTCGTCGTGTTCTACAAAATGCAAAATCTTTGCCTGAACAGCTAATTTGTTACTTGCCTCAATCATATGTTTTTCTATTTCACTAGGTCCATAAAATATCTTCTTTTCATCATAAAGAAGCGCATCTTCTGTAAAACAAGTAAACAATAAATGATTGTCAAACGTATTGGCTGCTTGAAAATAGGTCATAATTATTGGGGGTAATTGTAAAGTCATGAATATTCCTCCTAGATTGTTATTTTGGCTATCCAACGAGTATTATACTAACGATAACTTGACAACTGAGTGTCAAGTTATCGTGGAATTTTTATAAATTTTAATCATTTGTGTTAACTTAGTTTGCATTTGTCTACGCAACTTTTTAGGAGAAATAACTTCAAGTGTATGACCAAAAGAAAGCAGATGTTGAATTGTCCAATCAGATTCTGGTAAATAAGTGTGAATAGTGAATGATTGATCAGTATTTTGGGTGATTTCATGTTCTTTGAATTCATCAAACACACGGTATCTACCTTCAGGAGAAATCCGTAACTGTGCTGGCATCCATTTTTGGTCAACGGAAGTTTTGGTATTCAGTGAGGAGGGGACAGTAGGTAAAAATGTTTCCTCTGTTACGCTAATATCTGACATACGTGAGAGCTTGAAGGTTCGATTATCGTTTTTAATACGACAAAATGCTTGAAGGTACCAAGCATTTACTTTGAAAACGAGTTTTAAAGGTTCGATTTTTCGAATACTTTTCTCACCTGAATTATTAAAATAAGTTAGTTGAAGCACACGACCATCTAAAATCGCATGTTTTATCATAGTGAAATCATTTTTGCTATCGATACTACTTCCCCAAGAAGATACATCGACTTCAATCCAATTTGTATGACGTTTATTAAAGAGAGTGCTCACTTTTGAAAGAACGTTATCTGTTTCAGAACTTTGTGTGATAGCTAAACTCTGTAAAGCAAACAAGATTTCATTTTGTTCTTGTTCGGAAAGTAATGATTTATTTAATACATAAGTATCTACTAAAGAAATTCCACCACCTTTTCCTTGCTTTGTATAGATAGGAATGCCCGCAGTGGCAAGTAGCTCAATATCACGGTAGATGGTTCGAAGCGATACTTCAAAATAAGTCGCCAATTCTTTTGCGGTGATTGTTTTTTTATTTAACAGTAGATAGATAATTTGAAATAGTCGATTGATTTGCATGAATCACACCTCAGATATTTTTATAGATAACTAGACATTAATATAGAAGAAAGCAGCTTGCAAATTTTATCTCTGAATGTGTTGACTAGTGTCACAGAAGAGATGGTTAAAGATAGTATTTCCAGCAAAAAAACTTGCAAACAGCTTTGCAAGTTTTTGTTAAGTTTAAAAAGAGTTACCTTTATTCAGCATACAACATGATATGGTTTCGTTGACTTTTGGCTTGATATAGTGCAGTATCAGCATTTTGTAACAAGTCTTCTGCAAACATATCGGTTGTATATTTTGCGATACCAATACTAATGGTTAAGTGTAAGTCAAAATTTTTGATAATTGTTTCGTTAATTTGTTGTCGTAATGTGTTACATATTTGAAGAACTTCTTCAAGACTTATTTCTTCAAATAAAATACAAAATTCATCACCACCAAAGCGAAAAGGCGTGATTGATTTACTACTATGTTTTTTGAGAATTTTACCAATCTCTTGTAAGCATTCATCTCCTTTGGCATGTCCCAGAGAATCATTCACCTTTTTAAAAAAATCGAGATCCATCATCGCCAAATAATAGTGACTGTTCTCGATGGACTGATTCATCTCTTGAAATACATTTAATAAAGCGAGACGATTATTGATATGTGTCAGAGGATCAGTTAATAATTGTTCTTGCATTGTTTGCCGTTCATATTCTTTTTGAATGACTGCCATATTTTTCTTTTTTTGAAAATAAATAATCACCATGCTGATACCATAAAAAAAGATTAGCAGTAGTGTAGAGATAATCATATTCATCATAGAAATACCAGACTCAAAAGGAGACGGCTTGTTACCATCGTAGTAAATAAAATAATCTGAGATTAACTTGCAACCGATAGTAATAATCGCTACATTTGTTGTCAAAGAATATTTTCCGTAAAAAGCTGTAAATAAAATAGGTGCAAAAAAGATAATTGATATTGAGTAGATATAATGTACAGAATAAAAGACCATGCACACGCCGATTAAAGAAATCGATAGCAGATAGACTCGTGAAATGGAACTTAAATGACGAGTTCTCATCGTACAGACACTTAGGATTAAAAAAAGAATATTTAGTAGAAATGGATTGAGTACATATTTTATGTAATATTGGGATACTGTGAGTACGATTTGACTTTGCTCTACTTTGTAAAAGAGTATAGATAATAAAAGCTCAACAATTAATCCAAGACAAACCACACCAATTGTTGTTCGATAATGAAGTGTTAGCCATTGATTATCAATTTTTTGATATTCATGTTCAATCTCATTAATAAAGTTCGTATGCAATTTCTCAGACATTGTTCGTCTACCTTTCTATTAAGAATCTATTTTAGATGGAATAAAAAAAACGCTATGTTTCAGTATAGCATGCTTTTTTTCTTTAAAACCAAGTATCTGTTAATGACGGATGTTTAATATATTTTTACATAATTTTTAGTTAAATAAACGAATAATTGAGGGCTTATTTTATTAAAGTCAGTCAAGTATTCGTTTATTTTTATTTTGAGTGAACTTATAAAATAAATGTGAATCCGCTTTATTTTTTAGATTATTTTGTAAAACACCTCATTTTCGAAATGGTTAAAGGAAAAGCCGAGGAGCTATTGTTATTTCTTTCATTGCTCTGTATTGTATGGATATGTTCAGAATATTCAGAAAAAACTGGACAAAAGGAGGAAAAAAACATGACGAGCTTTTTTAGTTGGAACTTGGTAGTCGAATATTTCCCCAATATTCTTAGTGCACTACCAGTCACGCTCATGATTGTGGGAATTGCGACAATAGTAGGATTGTTTTTTGGAGGTGTGATTGCGTTTTTACGTATTGAAAACATTCCAGTTCTTAGTCAAATAGGGGCAATCTTTGTTTCGTTTATTCGAGGCACGCCGATTCTGGTTCAGTTGTATGTTGTTTATTACGGTGTACCAATGTTATTGCAGCTCATTCAAATTGATGTGAGTTCATGGAATAAAATTATTTTTATTTACATTACGTATGGATTAAACACCGCAGCATTTCAATCCGAGACAATTCGAGCCGCGATTTTAAGCGTACCAGCGACACAAAAAGAGGCAAGTATTGCTTGTGGATTGACAAAATACCAAATGTATACACGAGTTATTTTTCCTCAAGTCGTTCGAGTCGCATTGCCGGCATTTGGCACGACAACGATTGCCTTATTACAAGATACTTCACTCGCATTTACCATTGGTGTAATCGATGTGGTCGGAAAAGCACGAGCCATTGGAGCCGTTACTTTCCATACATTAGAAGGATACGTTGGAGCCGCTATTATTTTCATCGTATTAAGTATGGTTCTAGAACGCATCTTTGCTTTATTAGAACGGAATATGAGTTTTGAGCAAAAACGAGCGATGAAGATACAACTACCGAAATTATTTTTATTTAAACGAAAAAAAACGGAATTGATTTAAGGGAGGAACTAGGATGAAAAAGTCAAGATGGGTCACTAGCGGAGTCATAACAGCAGCACTATTTGTATTAGGAGCATGTGGAAATAATTCAGCAGCAACTGAGGAAAAAGGAACCGAAATTAAAATTGGTACAGGGAATGATGCACTGCCTTTTGCATACTTAAATGAAAATGGCGAATTAGATGGTTATGATGTAGCTATCTTAAAAGCAATTGATGAAAAATTACCTGATTATACCTTTGTATTGGAAGGTGCTGATTTTTCGACAACATTATCTAATTTAGAGAGTAAAAAAGTCGATATTGCTGCTTATGAATATGAAATTAACGACGAAAGACAAGAAAAATTTATCTACGGAGACGTAGGTTACTCTGTATGGGACACATATATTATTTTTGATCCAGCAAATGGTTCAACATATAACACATTTGATGATTTAGCAGGTAAGAAAATTTATGTAACAACAGCAACAAACCAAGCAGTAATGGCAGAAAATTATTTATCAGAACACCCAGATGCATTTGAATTGGTTTATGGTGAATACAATAACGAACAAATTGTCCAAGCGTTAACTTCAGGTGTGGTGGATGCGACATTGAGCCCACAATACCAATTAGATAATTGGAACAATTCTTTTAATACTTCTTTAGAAAGAGGAAATGAACCAGTGCATAATTCGAATGCTTTTCTATTGTTTAATAAAAAGACTGACGAAAAATTAATCGAAGCTGTAAATACAGGATTACAGGAATTGATTGATGATGGAACTGTGAAAAAACTTTCTGAACAATACTTAAAAGGAGATTACGTTCCTAAATAAACGAGGTGAGGATTATGAGTTTTGATTTGAGCACGATGATTCATTCATTACAAGTAGCAAGTCAATATATTGGAACAACATTATTTATGGCAATCATCTCGTTAATGATTGGCATGATCTTAGGATTGGGAATTGCGTTAATTCGATTGTACAAGGTGAAAGTGATATCGCCTATTTTACAAACAATCATCACTCTTTTGAAAGGCGTTCCGATTGTACTGATTATTTTAAGTATCTATTTGATTGCTTCAAAACAATTTGATGTGTGGGCCGAATCAATGGGCTGGTCCTTGCGCTTTAAGAACTTTCAGATGATTTGGATTGCGATTGTCGCTTTAAGTCTTTTATCAACAATCAATAGTAGTGAAATCTTTCGTGGCGCATTTGCTTCGATTAAAAAAGGACAGTTGGATGCGGCACATTCAATTGGTTTATCACCTTTTCAAACGATACAACGTGTGCTGTTACCCCAAGCAATTCCTGTTTCTTTGCCAATGTTTAGCAATTTATTAATCAATTTGATTAAAGCTTCAGCATTGGGTTCAATGGTGAGTGTCGTAGATGTTTTTGCGGCAGCTAAAATTACTGCGCAACAAAATTACCGTTTTTTAGAAGCATACATTGCTGTAGCGATTATTTATTGGGCATTGAGTTTCCTCATCGAAAAAGGAGCAGGATTCTTAGAAGAACGAATGACACGTAGATTGAGGAGGTCAACGACATGATTACGATGAAAGTACGAAATATTCATAAACGTTTTGGTGCAAATGAAGTCTTAAAAGGCATCGATATGGAGATTAATAAAGGAGAAGTAGTTGTGTTATTAGGACCAAGTGGTTCAGGAAAAACGACTTTCTTACGATGTTTAAATTTTTTAGAGCATGCCGATCAAGGAAAACTGACATTAGGTGGCGTGGAGACCAATATTGAAACAGCCACCAAAAAAGAAATTCTACAACACCAACGTAAAACAGCCATGGTTTTTCAAAATTATGCGTTGTTTTTGAACAAGACAGCTAAAGATAATATTGCTTTGCCACTCATGTTGGCACAAAAGCAAACACCTGAGGAAGCAAATAAAATAGCCTTACAACTTTTAGAACAAGTGGGTCTTAGCGATCGTGCGGATTTCTATCCAAGTCAAATGTCAGGCGGACAACAGCAGCGTATAGGCATTGCACGAGCATTGGCTTTAAATCCGGAAATTATCTTATTTGATGAACCAACCTCGGCTTTGGATCCCGAGTTAGTTGGTCAGACACTGCATTTAATGCAAGAGATTGCCAAAACAGGCGCAACCATGGTATTGGTCACACATGAAATGCAATTTGCTTATGATGTGGCCGATAAAGTTATTTTTATGGAAAATGGTCACATTGTTGAACAAGGTACACCAAAAGAAATATTTGAACAAACGAAAGAAGAGCGAACCAAAGATTTTCTCGCTCGTTTTACAAGTCAATTAGCCGGGTAGGAGGAAAAATAGATGAATTATCGTTTTGCGAATCGAATGTTAGGGATGCAGACATCCCCTTTAAGAGAAAATGCGAAGAAAAATATGGAAGAGTCAGAAGTTATTTCTTTTGCGTATGGTTTTCCGCCAACAGAAGCCTTTCCTATGGCGACGTTGCAAGAAATTTCCCAAAAAATTTATACGGAAGTAGATCCACAAATACTTTTACAATATGGCGCAACAGAAGGGTATCCTCTTTTGCGAAAATTAATTAAAGAACGTTTGGAAACAATCAATGCACTTAAAAACGATGAAGAAATCATGGTTGTATCTGGTTCTACGCAAGCGATGGATGTGGCGGTAAAGGTATTATGTAATGAAGGTGATATTGTCTTATGCGAAGAAATGACTTTTTCTGGAGCGGTGAACGCAATTAAAGGTTATGGTGCGATTCCTAAAGAGGTTCCGATGAATATCGAAGAAGAATCGGTTGATTTAGAAGCTTTAGAAGAACTATTACGAATGGATAGCAATCATCGTATTAAAATGCTTTATTTGATTCCGACCTTTCAAAATCCTTTAGGTACCTCAATTCCCTTAGAGAAACGTAAAGCGATTTATCAACTTTCAAAAAAATATGATGTGGTTATTTTTGAAGATGATCCTTATGGTGATTTGTTATATGAAGGAGATCCTATTCCTAAAATCAAGGAAATGGATACGGATGGTAGAGTGATTTATGCAGGTTCATTTTCTAAAATATTGGCACCTAGTACGCGCTTAGGTTTTGTGATGGCTCCGGATGAATTATTGGAAAAAATGATTTTAGCCAAACAAGTATCTGATTCACACAGCAATTTTTATTGGCAAGTGATGCTTGCAGAATTTATGCAACACCATAATTTTGAAGAACATGTTGATTTCTTAAAAGCTTTATATAAAGAAAAATTAACGACGATGATGGCGGGGCTAGATTCTTTAGCGCAAGATAAAATTAGTTATATCAAACCAACGGGTGGGTACTTTATCTGTTGTAAACTTGATAACTCAATTGACATGGAGAACTTTTATCAATTTTTAGAAGAGGACAAAGTCGTGGTGATTCCCGGAAATATCATGAGTGTCAATGGCAAAGGCTATGAGCATTATATTCGATTAAACTTTACCAAACCGACAATTGAAGAAATTGAAATAGGAATTGCACGACTCGGCACTGCTATCGAAAAAGCAGCTGTAAAAGAAGTCTATCGCGCAAGCTGAGGAGGAAGACGATGAAATTAATTTTTTTTAACGTAAGTGAAGAGGAACGATCATTTATTCAAAAATGGTCGTTCGTTAATCAGATTCCTGTTCAGATGGTTTCAGAAGGAATTTCTAGTGAAAACATTGAGTTGGTTAAAGGCTACGATGGTATTTGTCTTTATCCAAGTGTCGAAATGCGACAAAGCGAAACCATCTATAAACGGTTGAGTGATTATGGCATTCGTCAATTGTCCATTAAGTCTACGGGAGTGGATAGTGTAAATTTCGAATGGGCAGATAAATACAATTTAACAATCACGAATGTTCCAGGCTACAGTCCCACATCGGTCGGTCACTTTGCGATTATGTCCATCATGCTATTATTGCGAAATGTTCCCCTTCATATGACTGAACGATCAAAACGAAAAAATCTTATTGGTCGAGAATTACAAGACGTAACAGTTGGCGTATTAGGTACGGGACGAATTGGTTGCGTCGTAGCTGAAGGCATTTATGCCTTAGGTGGCAATGTTTTAGCATCTAGTTCACGTCCGAATCCTCGTCTTAAAGGTATTGTTAACTATGTTTCTTTTGAAGAATTAGTCAAACAGTCAGATGTTTTATCGATTCATATTCCTTTGAATGAACGTTCATTGTATCAATTTTCAGATGATGTATTTGCGATGATGAAACCCAATGCCTGCTTAGTTAATACTGCACGTGGCAAAATCATTGATACAAACGCTATGATTGATTGGCTGGCTTCAGGACAAGCTGGGGGAGTTGCTTTAGATGCAATTGAAAATGAAGAACAATATTTCAATGACGATTGGACGAAAAATCCCTTTTATAAAAAATTAATTCAGTATCCAAATGTCTTTTTAACGCCCCATGTGGCTTTTCATACAGAGTTAGCAGTGAAAGAAATTACCGAAACGGCGTTGAACAATGCCAAAGAAATTCTAGTGAAAGGAGAGTCTATGAATAAAATTTCAGTTTAAAATAGAAAGTAGGGATTACGATGGTTCAAGCACAAATTCAAGGATTGAAAAAACAATTTGGCAAAAACGAAATTTTAAAAGATGTGAGTATGACTATTCACCATGGAGAAGTCATTTGTATTATTGGTCCAAGTGGTTCTGGAAAGACAACCTTCTTGCGTTGCTTAAATTTATTAGAACGTCCAGATGCAGGAAGTTATGTTTTAGGATCTGAAAGTTATTTATTACATCGAATTGGAAGCAAGCAACGTCGCGAAATTGCGTTGAAAACGGCAATGGTTTTTCAATCGTATGAATTATTTCAACACATGACAGTTTTACAAAATGTGATGGAAGGACTAGTGACTCCTCGACATTATTCAAAAAAAGAAGCGCAAAAAATAGCATTAACCATGCTTGAAAAAGTTGGTTTGGTGGATAAAGCTGGTATGTACCCTATTCAGTTATCTGGAGGGCAACAACAACGGGTAGGAATTGCACGAGCAATGGCGTTGAGTCCAGAATTATTATTATTTGATGAACCAACTTCTGCTTTGGATCCAGAATTAGTAGGTGATGTCTTAAAGGTTATGCGTCAGTTGGCTGAGACGGGTCAAACGATGATTATTGTGACGCATGAAATGCAATTCGCTTATGAAGTAGCAGATAAGGTCATTTTTATGGCAGATGGTGTAGTTGTTGAAGCAGGAACGCCTGAAGAAGTTTTTCAACATTCAAAAGAAGAGCGAACGAAGAAATTTTTATCGCAAATTAACTTTAAAACAGCCTAAAGGAGATTAGCGATGGAATATTCTCAAGAAAAAGTCCGATTATGGACCAAAGATTTTATTTTGTTAATGCTGATTACCATGTTAGCAATGACCGCTATCACCACTCAGATGGGAACGTTACCGTTATTTGTATCTGAATTAGGAGGGTCAAGCGCTGTGTCAGGAGGAGTCGTCGGGATTTTAGGAATTTCCGCCTTGTTTGTCCGTTTTCCGATTGGCTTTCTCCTTGATAAATATGGTCGGCGCATCCTGCTAATCACAGGTTTATTTATTCTACTGATTGATTTTACACTTTTGAATTTTTTACAAACCTTACTTTCATTGTTCTTATTACGCTTAGTGCAAGGTGTTGGAAATAGTATCCAAGCGACTGCTTCAGCAACCATGACCGCTGATTTAATTCCTAAAGAGATATTGGCACGAGGACTGGGTTATTTTAGTATTGCTCAATCCGTACCTAGTGCGATTGGACCGCTGATTGGGTTGACAGTCGTTGAAAATTATGGATTTGATGCACTCTTTCGAATTGCGTTAGTTTTAACTGCACTAGCATTCTTTTTAAGTTTATTTGTCAGTGAAAGTCTAATGGTTACTGCTAAGAAAAAAAATGAGTTGGATGTTGGGCTATTGAAAAAGCCTGAAGTTGTTATTCCAAGCATCATTATGTTTTTGATTTTTTTAGCACAATCTGGAGTAGTTGCGTTTATCGCACAATTCGCCATAGAACGTCACATTTCTGGTGCGGGCTATTACTTTACAGTAATGTCTATTGTGACAGTTCTAGTGAGGCTTTGTTTTCCAGTATTACTAGAAAAAATAAATCAACAGTTTTTAATCATGGGTAGTATTTCGTTTGTAACGATAGCGTTTGCTCTGGTGGCATTTTCGAATGGTTTAGTGGAATTGTTGCTGTCAGCAATTTTATATGGAATCGGCTATGCAAATTTGATGCCGATAATGAATACGATTGTCTTACAAAGTGTTTCTGAGCAACAGCGAGGCAAAGCCACTGCTATTTTTTTATTGTCTTTAGATGTAGCTTATGGTGGTGGCGCAATGATTTGGGGTGTGGTAGCAACTTTTGTTGGGTTTTCAACTATGTATCTTTCATGTACACTATGTGGCATTTTAGCTGGCATTGTCTATTTATTTTGGCGAAATCGAATATAATATGTTATAAAATATAACATGATTAATAAACAACTGTTGCATCGAACTCTTTCTATCGTTAAAATAGAGTAACGATAGAAATTGGAGGGGATCACTATGGATATGCTAGACGTCAAAATACTTAATATTTTACAAAAAAATGCGCGTGTCACGGTAAAACAAATTGCCGAAGAGTGTTTTATTTCTTCTCCATCTGTTTCAACAAGATTACAAAACCTTGAAAATCAAGGGGTTATTAAATCTTATCAGACGATTGTTGACTATCAGAAATTAAACTTTTCGATTAAAGCGTATATTCAATGCGCCGTGAATGCAAAAATCAAATATGAGTTTTATCAGTACATTGAAGAGATTCCCAACGTAGTGGAATGTGACTGTATCACGGGTGATTTTTCAATGTTAATGAAAGTTTTTTTTCAAAACACGATTGAATTAGATGAATTTATTAATGAATTACAAACATTTGGTGATACAAAAACTAACATCGTTTTTTCGACCAACATCGGTCCACGAGGTGTAAAATTTGATACGGATGAATAACTACTTGCTGAAATTTCAGTAAGTAGTTTTTTTAGAAATCAATCATTTTAATGTTAGAAATAAAACATGTTATGATAGTAAGGCAAATTATACCTAAAGGAGAAAATGATTGAATGAGTTATGCATTAGAAATTAAAGCATTAAAAAAAGTATACGCATCTGGTGTGGAAGCGTTACGAGGAATTGATTTAACCGTTGAAGAAGGAGACTTCTATGCACTCTTAGGACCCAATGGCGCTGGGAAATCAACTACAATTGGTATTATCACCTCACTTGTCAATAAAACATCTGGTCAAGTGAAAATCTTTGATTATGATTTAGATACAGCGTTAGTTCGTGCGAAACAACAAATTGGTTTAGTACCACAAGAGTTTAATTTTAATCCCTTTGAAACAGTCCAACAAATTGTTGTGAACCAAGCAGGATATTATGGTGTGCCACGTAAAGAAGCGTTTAAACGTAGTGAAAAATATTTGAAACAATCTGATTTGTGGGAAAAGCGCAATGAACGTGCTGGAATGTTGTCAGGAGGGATGAAACGTCGTTTGATGATTGCTCGGGCAATGATGCACGAACCGAAATTATTGATTTTAGATGAACCAACTGCAGGTGTCGATATTGAATTACGTCGTGAAATGTGGCGTTTTTTAAGAGAATTAAATGAAAAAGGCACGACTATTATTTTGACGACGCATTATCTAGAAGAAGCAGAGATGTTATGTCGAAACATCGGCATTATTCAATCCGGACGTTTAATTGAAAATACAAGCATGAAATCTTTGTTATCAAAATTACAGTTTGAAACATTTTTATTTGATTTAGCACCATTCGACAAAGCCCCAGAGATTGTCGGCTATAATAGTTCATTTGAAGATGATACAACACTTGCAGTAGAAGTTGAACGTAATCAAGGAATCAATGAGTTATTTGAACAATTAACCAGCCAAGGAATTAAAGTCTTATCGATGCGCAATAAATCCAATCGTTTGGAAGAATTATTCCTAAAAATTACTGAAGAAAATCAACAAATGGGGGAGAAACATGTTTAGTCTTTATTTTACAGCTTTAAAAAGTCTCGCAGTTAAGGAGACACATCGCTATATGCGAATTTGGATACAAACGTTAGTACCACCAGTTATAACAACATCTCTTTATTTTGTTATTTTTGGCAATTTAATTGGTGGACGAATTGGTGATATGGCAGGATTTACTTATATGGAATTTATTGTACCGGGATTAATCATGATGTCTGTGATTACCAGTTCTTATTCTAATGTTGCTTCTTCATTTTTCTCACAGAAGTTTCAAAAAAATATTGAAGAGTTATTGGTTGCGCCGGTACCAACACATGTCATTATCTGGGGATTTGTGATCGGTGGCTTAGGAAGAAGTGTTTTGGTGGGCGCATTAGTGACATTAATTTCTTTATTTTTTGTACCGTTGCATGTTTACTCATGGGGAATTGTTGTGGTGACTCTTTTAATGACAGGAACCTTATTCTCATTAGCAGGCCTATTGAATGGGATTTTTGCGAAATCCTTTGATGATGTTTCGATTGTACCAACCTTTGTGTTGCAACCATTGACTTATCTAGGTGGCGTATTTTATGCCATTTCTATGTTACCACCAATTTGGCAAACAATTTCTAAAATCAACCCGATTGTTTATATGATTTCTGGATTCCGTTACGGATTTTTAGGAACAATCGATGTCCCGTTAGTTTTTTCGATGACTATTTTAGTGTTGTTCATTATTGTTTTGTATGGCGCTTGTTGGTATTTAATTGAGCGTGGACGTGGATTAAGAAGTTAATGAATTAAATGTTGTTTATTTTAATTTGGCGTAATTAGATGCATTACGCCAAATTAATGATATAAAAAATGAATTAAAAGTTATTGTTGAAAGCGCAATACTTTTGTGGTAAGATTTAAACAAATATTGACCATCTTGGTTTGGACTGTTACTGATTCGATCAGGCATGACCAATTTTTCAGTTTTTTTGTGCTGGAATATTGGTCATTTTTTGCGTATTGTGAGAAAAATGGAAGGTGTTTACATGAAGGTAATAAAAAAAATTAACAATAATATCGTTATGGCAAAAATGAGGGATGGTTCTGAAGTATTTGTGGTTGGTAGAGGATTGGGATTTCGACAAACACCTTTTATTTTAAATGATAATGATGAAATTATTGAAAAAATATTTACCCAACAAGATAAAAATGCCGATAAATATATGGCAATTTTTACCCAAATTCCCTTACCAATTATTAACATAACAGAAAAGATTATCGAGGAGGGAAAAGAATTATTACAAGCAAACTTAAATGAGTTGCTTTTGTTTTCTTTGGCAGATCATATTAATAATTCAGTGGAGAGAGAAGAAGGTACTGATGAAGTAATTAATACCTTACACTGGGAAATTAAACATATCTATCCAACTGAAACAAAAATTGGCGAATATGCATTGTCTTTAATTAAAGAAAAAACTGCCATTACACTCCCTAAAGAAGAGTCCAGTTTAATTGCATTACATTTTGTAAATGCCCAATTAAAAAATGGAGCAGATTTTTCAGAAACATCTAAAATTACTCAAATTATTAAAGATATTGTTACGATAGTAAAATATAATCTGAAGAAAAACATTAACGAAGATTCAATTAATTTTGCTCGTTTTGTGACACATTTAAGATACTTTATTTTTCGACAAATCAATAATGAATCATTAAATGAACAATCTGAATTATATGAAGTCGTTAAAAAAACGGCTGAGCAAGAACTAGAATGTTTAAAAAAGATTTGCCTATATCTTGAAAATAATTATAATTGGCATGTTACCACAGATGAACAATTATATTTATTATTGCATTTAAAACGTTTATCAACTAAATAGCCATTCTGGACTGTTACTGATTCGATCAGGCATGACCAACACAAAAAATTCATTTTTTTGTGCTGGTCATTTTTTATATATAAAAGGAGGAAAGCGATATGACTAATGAAGAATTAGCCAAGAAAATTGTTGAAAAAATAGGAGGGGAGGAGAATATTCAGAATTTTACACATTGTGCCACACGCCTGCGTTTTAATTTGAAAGATAATAGTAAAGCTGATTTGAAAACGATTGCTAATTTGGATGGTGTCTTAAATGCTCAATTGCAAAATGGGCAAACACAGGTAATTATTGGAGCTAAGGTTCAAAAAATTTATCATGAAGTTCAAAAAATAGTAAAAATTGATGAAGATGCTGCTCATTTTGAACCTGCGGAAAAGAAAGGAAAAATTAGTTCTGTCATTGAAACCATTGCTGGAATTTTTAGTCCAGCAATTCCAATGATTATTGCTGGAGGGATGTTAAAAGCAGTTGTTTCGCTTTTAACAACGTATAACTTAATTAATGCTGAATCTAGCGAAGTAGCTATTCTAAGTATGATTGGTGATTTAGTATTTTACTTCTTACCGTTTATTTTAGCATTAAGCGCTGCCAAGAAATTTAAAACCAATGAATTTCTTGCTTTAGGTTTAGCAGCAGGATATATGTATCCAACAATTCTAAATGGTGCATTAGCAATTGCTGATACAGGTGTAGACACAATCAGTTTCTTTGGTTTGCCAATTCTTTTAGTGAACTACAAATCGACAGTTATCCCGATTATTTTATCTGTGTGGTTTTTAAGTTACGTGGATAAATGGGTAAATAAGTTTATGCCTGATTTTTTAAAAATTATTTTTTCTGCAATGATTGTGTTGTTAATTATGATTCCATTGCAACTAGTTGTGTTAGGTCCAATTGGTTCTTATGTCGGTGAATATCTAGCTATATTTATCCGTTGGTTTTACACAGTTGGTGGCGTATTCTCTGCTTTTGCTTTAGGAGGCACACGGTCATTATTAACAATGTTAGGAATGCATTATGCTATTGGGCCTCTGCAAATTCAAGAAATTGCAGCCACAGGTGGTTCCTATATTTTAGTAAGTGCATTAACTGCCAACATGTCTCAAGCTGGTGCTGCCTTAGGGGTATTTTTACGTGCTAAAGATAAGTCAGTTAAGTCATTAGCGGCTACGTCGTCTATTTCGGCTTTTCTAGGAATCACGGAACCTGCTATGTTTGGAGTTAACCTAAGATATAAACGTCCATTTGGCTTTGCTTTACTTTCTTCTGCAATCGGAGCAGCATTTTTATCGTTATTTAATGCGCAAGGAACTGCATATGTACCGCCTTCATTATTAACTTTGCCAGTCTTTACAGCAAATAATTTTGGTGCTTTAATCATTGGTGTATTAATTTCAGCAGGATTAGCTTGCGTCTTGACATATCTTTTTGGTTTGCCAAAAGAAGTGACCACAGCTAGAGTTGAACCAACCGACGATTCAGTAATGATTTCAAGCAAGGTTAAAGAAAATTTTGTTATAGAAAGTCCCTTATCCGGCGAGGTAATTTCGTTAGCTGAAGTGAATGATGAAGTATTTAGCCAAGAATTGGTTGGTAAAGGGAATGCAATTATCCCTACTGAAGGAAAAATAGTTGCACCGTTTGATGGCACAATCTCCGTCTTTTTTGATTCCAAACATGCGTTAGGGCTACTATCTGATGAAGGAGTAGAAATATTAATTCATGTGGGAATCGATACGGTTAATTTAGAGGGTAAATATTTTAGTAGTACCTTAAAACAAGGCGATACATTTAAAAAAGGGGATGTACTTTTAACCTTTGATATTGATAAAATAAAAGCAAGTGGTTATGAAATTTCAACACCTATTGTTGTAACAAATATGGATGCTTATCAAGAAATCATTTCAAGTGAGCATAAATTAATTAAAACGGGTGAATCACTTATTAAAGTACAAACAAAATAGAAAGGAATGAAGATCATGAGTTTTCCAGAGAATTTTTTATGGGGCGGCGCTACTGCAGCAAACCAATACGAAGGTGGCTATTTATCAGGAGGTAAAGGATTAAGCACTTTGGATGCAATTACTGGTGGAGACAAAGATACACCAAGAATGATTACATTTAAAACAAAAGAAGGCGAGGTTAGTCAAGTCAAAGCCAATCAAAGTTTGCCAGAAGGGGCATTAGGATATATCGATTCTGAACAATATTATCCTAGCCATGTGGCAACTGATTTTTATCACCATTATAAAGAAGATATTGCGCTATTTGCAGAAATGGGCTTTAAATGTTTCCGCTTTTCGATGTCTTGGGCAAGAATTTGTCCGCAAGGGACCGAAGAAGTGAATGAAGAAGGATTACAATTCTATGAAAATATCATTGATGAATGTTTGAAATATGGGATTGAACCTGTAGTTACAATTAATCATTTTGATATTCCAATGTATTTAGCAGATGAATATGATGGTTGGTCCAACCGTAAAGTTATTGATTATTTTGTCTTTTTCTGCGAAACAATTTTTAATCGTTATAAAGATAAAGTAAAATATTGGATGACATTTAATGAAATTAATTTTTTACGTAGTTGGACTCAAATTGGTATCCATAGTAGTGAACCGCAAAGTAAATACCAAGCAGCACATCATTTATTTGTCGCTAGTGCAAAAGCTGTTGAACTAGGACATAGTATCAATCCGAATTTCCAGATTGGGATGATGGTTGCTTACATTCCAAGTTATCCAATGACTAGTAAACCGGAAGACGTTTTTGCAGCCATTGAATATAATCGACAACATGAATTTTATATGGATGTGCAAGTGAAAGGGTATTATCCTGCACATCAACTGAAAAAATTTGAACGTGAAGGCATTACAATAGCTAAAGAAGCAGGTGATGATGAACTAATTGCCAAAGGAACTGTCGATTTTATCGGGTTTAGCTACTATATGTCAACAGCGTCTACAGTAAACTTAGAAAACGTGAAGTACATTGGCGGCAATCAAGTTCCAGCAGTTAAAAATCCTTATCTAACTGAATCTGAATGGGGCTGGGCGGTAGATCCATTAGGTTTAAGAATTTCATTAGTACAAATATACGAACGTTATCATATCCCATTATTTGTAGTAGAAAATGGGTTTGGTGCAGTTGATGAAGTGACCGAGAACGGCGAAATTATTGATGATTATCGTATTGATTATTTTTCTAAACATATTCAATGCATGAAAGACGCCATCGAATTAGATGGAGTTGATTTAATTGGTTATACGCCATGGGGTTGTATTGATATTGTTTCTGCTGGAACAGGAGAAATGAAAAAAAGATATGGTTTTATTCATGTTGACATGGATGATCAAGGAAATGGCACCTTAAAACGTACCAAGAAAAAATCTTTTGATTGGTATAAAGAAGTAATTGCAACAAACGGCGAACAGTTATAATTAACAAACAAGGGCAGAATGGAGAATAATTCTGCTCTTTGATTGTATTGTTCAGTTAATTCACAGATGTCTATGATGACTTTGTGATAAAATAAAAGAAGAAAGTATTGTGAAGATTCAATTTAGTGCGAATCCCAAGCTCCCAGAAAAACACTAGACGATTCGCACCGAAAAAAAGCTGTAAAATGAGATTATGATGAGAGAAAATACAATTATATGTGTTTTTTTGAAAAAAAACACATATAATTGGGCGAAACTCATCAGGAAAACAGAACGAATCACTGTTTTTTATACTTAATCGCCGTTGCAGTCTTTATGACTGCATGGATTGAAATAAGGGTAAAAACCTCAAAAAAGCTAAAACGCCTTTGTTGCAGTCTTTATGACTGCATGGATTGAAATAGTAAAAAATATAGTTCGTATTTCCATCTTGGTTTGTTGCAGTCTTTATGACTGCATGGATTGAAATGTCTTTTGGTTGATTTTTACTGTCACGACTAAAAGTTGCAGTCTTTATGACTGCATGGATTGAAATTTGCCACTCGTCGAGGGTTGGTTGCTCGTTGATAGTTGCAGTCTTTATGACTGCATGGATTGAAATTGGCAGTGTCTCTTTTCTCAAAGGCTTGCGACCATGTTGCAGTCTTTATGACTGCATGGATTGAAATATAAAAAGCGTGGGCGATTTATTATGCCAATGTATAAGTTGCAGTCTTTATGACTGCATGGATTGAAATTCGCGAATAAACATGCTATTTACACTCCTTATTTCGTTGCAGTCTTTATGACTGCATGGATTGAAATCATGCAGGTGATGGGGTTGGTTTAGGAACTACCTGTTGCAGTCTTTATGACTGCATGGATTGAAATTTCAATTCGGTCGTTTAATAAGTAAATTACAGATGTTGCAGTCTTTATGACTGCATGGATTGAAATTATCATCAATAGCCAATTAGCTATCTTGACAGAAGGTTGCAGTCTTTATGACTGCATGGATTGAAATAAATTTATAAAGAACTTGTTGATTAGGACACCATGTTGCAGTCTTTATGACTGCATGGATTGAAATAGCAAGTTTTGTTATGATAATATTTTTGAAGTTTTGTTGCAGTCTTTATGACTGCATGGATTGAAATTACCTTAGATGTGGTACGGGAGAGTTTAACTACCTGGTTGCAGTCTTTATGACTGCATGGATTGAAATCAATCAACGTATGCTACTTGATAACTAAACATTTGTTGCAGTCTTTATGGCTGCATGGATTGAAATAGCGAGGGTCAACGCTGACCTCAAGGACGGTTGCAACGTTGCAGTCTTCATGACTGCATGGATTGAAATGAGATTATCCTCAAAAATAAGTTGGATATATGGCGAGTTGCAGTCTTCACAACTACATGGATTGAAATTCCCACCATAAAAGAACTTATTTTTACTCTTGTGGTTAGACTCTTTCATACTTGCCTAAATTAAACTGGGCGAAAAACATAATTCACATTAAAAAAATAGAGGATTCTTACTTTCATAAGAACACTCTGTTTTTTTCTTTAATCTATCCGTTTTTTTATTGGATGACGAAGGACGGTTTTTAATTTTTCTTTTGCTGTCTTACGTGGATCACTGATATAAATTTCATGATGCATGCGGTACTCGAAATTGGGTGCATAACCTTGTTCCTCTAGATATTGATTCATAATAGCTAATGTTTTAGGTTCATCATCATACGGACCAAGATGCATCATCTGTACGCAAAGCCCTTCATCATAAGTAAAGAAGAAGACGTTTGAATAATCTTGTTTTTTATGGGTAGTGGCATAGTCAATTGCCCAAGAGAAAGCTTTTTTGGTGACAAAATCAGGTAAGCGAATAACTGCAATCCATTGAAATAACTCTTTATGTTGATAATCAATACCTTTTATACCATCCATCCACCAAAAACCTTCTAGAGGAGGGACAACATATTCAAAATAACCTGGCAATTCCTTGCCTTTCATTTTGATGGTATAGGCAATCGTATATAGCTGTTTTAGTGCGTGGTCGTATTCACCGTCAACTTCATTTGGATCGCCTTTTCCACGAATCGCAATAAAATTCATTTTAGGAATAGTAATAATCTCAGGCTTATTTTTTGGAAGATAATAGTGTTTGTTTTCTTTTTTAAAATCGAATTTTTTCATTAACAATTCCCTCTATTCTTATTCAAGCACCATCATATAATGTTAATCAATTGAAGTTTTATTTTTAATGAAAGTATCTGTATCAATTACTGTTGCAAATTCTTCATGGAGTGTGGCAAGAGAGTAATGATGGAGTGTCTGAGCATCTACAAAATTCCCTTGATGATCCTTCATACCAAACGCAGCTGTAGCATCCGAAATTAAGTAGGTGCGATAGCCTAAGTTACCACTCATTCTAGTCGTTGTAGATACACAATGAGGTGTGGTTAACCCGACAATTGTTAAGTCGCCAATTTGTTTTTCTTTAAGGTAATCATCCAGACCTGTACCGATAAAGGCGCTGTTTACTTGTTTATGGATGATTTTTTCATGTGCTTGTGGAGCGACAATTTCTTTGATTGGAAAACCTGAACCGTGTTGGTAAAACACAGATTCTGTTAATTGCGAAATATGTTGGACATGAATAATTGTCCAATTGTTTTTTCGACAGAATGCTAAAATTTTTTGCATATTTTCTTCAGCTTGAGGATTATTTCGAGGTCCCCATTTAGCATCATCGAACGCTTGTTGCACATCGATTAGGAGCAAGGCACTATTTGTCATAAAATTCCTCCAATTATTATTTGTTTCTATTATAAAGGAGTTTTCGTTCTATTTATATCTTATCTTTAATTTAAGGATTCTTTTATAATTTGTTATAAAAAAGAACACATTTGAGTTGTAAGATGATAAAGACTAGGAGGAATCTGTATGAAATTTACTCAAATGAAACCATATGTTGTCTGGCGTTTTATCTTAGGATTCTTAGCATTATTTTGGGGAACTGTTATTTACGCTTTCGTTTGATTGCTTTAGCAAACTATTTGAAAAAGTAAATCGTTCTATTTATAATATAATTGAAAATAAAAATAGAAAGGATGGATTGAGATGGCAAATGAAATAATTCCACGTAACGCTAGCTTATTCGATATGACTCCTTTTGATTTTTTAGGCAATGCAGGTAGAAGTTTTTTCGATGGTTTTAAGGAAAATTTGGTGAAAACAGATATTTTTGAAACAGAAGCTGCATATAATGTAGAAGCAGAACTTCCAGGTATTCCAAAAGAGAATATCCACATCGATTATAGCAAAGGTGTCTTAACTATTGAAGGTGCACATCAAACTGAAAGTGAAGCAACAGATGATAAAGGAAAAGTTGTTCGCAGTGAAAGAAGTTATAATAGTGTGAAGCGGCAGTTCTTAATCGATAATGTAAAAGAAGATGAGATTAAAGCAACCTATCAAGATGGTATTTTGAAGGTTACGTTACCAAAGACAGAGGAAAGATTAGCACGTAAAAAAACTATTCCAATTGAATAAAATCAAAAATAGGAAGGAACTTTTTTAGAAGTTCCTTCCTATTTTAATTGATAAAAGCATCCTCGGCGCCTTCTTGTTGAATTTCAATGACTAATTTATGGGGAAGACAAATGCTTGTTTCTCCATTTTTAGCAATCCAACTGGTTTTAACCGCTATTTGATCGGGACTATTGTCTTCACGAACACGAATACGTCCATCTTTTACTTGAATGATATTATATTGATTTTCTGCTGGATAGTAAGTTTTTTCAAAATCTTGAATTTCATCTAAATTAAAGCGATCAACTTCTTGCCCGTTAATACGGATAATGGCATAACGAGCAGAAGTTTCTTCCGTTTCTGGTTGTTGTGCAGCAAAAATAGCGAGAGGAATGAAAGAAAAGAGAATTAGACAGAAAATGATTGGTAAATCAAAGGGTTTGATTCTCATTTGCTTCAATAGTTTTTTCATATTTACCAACTAGCTTTTTTTACGCCAGGAATTTGGCCAAGATGGGCATATTTACGAAAGTTAATTCTTGATAGTCCGAATTTACGCATATAAGCATGTGGTCGTCCGTCAATGACATCCCGATTTTTTAAATGATTGGGGTGTGAGTCTTTAGGTAATTTTGCTAAAGCTTCATAATCACCTTTGGCTTTTAATTCTTGTCGTAAAGCTGCATATTGTTCAACTAGCGCTTGTTGTTTCTTGTATTTTGCAATTTTTGATTTTTTTGCCATGAAAAAGGACTCCTTTATTTTTTGTTGTTTCGTTTATATTGATGAATAATTTTTAATGCGCGTTTACGCGTCTTAATATTGGGACTTTTTAGACGGCGATAGGCACTTGATAAATCTTGCTTTTCCATATAAAACTTCCTTCCTATATTAATGTGCTAACATTTCTTGAGCGATTTCAGTTGAAGATAAATCAGTTGGATAATACGTTGGCCAATTATCTACTTCTTCTAACAAAGCTTCTTGACTATCATTTCCAAAATAAATGTGGAAGTGAGCGGCTTTTGTTGGTGAAATTGAATGATCGCTAAATTGAACATATTTAAATGCTTTCGTATCTGGATCTGTTGCTTCAAATAAGAAACGAACGCCACGGTTTCCAGCTTTATAATTTAAAATCTCTTTTCCAGCATAGCGATACGTTGCTTTTTCAGACGAGTTATCGTCGAAAATAAATTCCATAGTATCATCGGTAATAGTTATTTCTTTGACATCTGTTTGGTAACCAACTGTATAATATTCTTTGTATTCTTCTTTTGTTTGACTTGGGTCCAGTTTGGCTTTGTAATCAAAGACTTGATCTAATGAACCATCTTCAAGTAATGGATAAACAGATTGCCATTCACCACTCCAATCAGATAATGGGCGATCTTTGACATCATTATCCTCAAAATAGCCATTATAAACAGTTTTTTCTTTTTCTGCTTTAGCTGTTTCTTCTTTTGGATTTTCTGTATCGGTTGTTTTACGTAAGGCTACTAAATTTTGTTCCATTACTGAAACATAGTCTTCACCGTTATCCATGGCTTCTTTTGTTAAACCTTCAAGTGGATTTAGAACTTCTAAGTCTACTTTGGCTTCATCAGCTAGCGTACGAGCGATAGCATCATTTGCATTTTCTTCAAAGTAAATATATTTTACACCATGTTCGTCAACAAATTCTTTGAGTTCTGCTAAACGGGCAGGGGAAGGTTCTTCATCTGGAGAAAGACCAGCAATCGGGACTTGTGTCAAACCATAATCTAAAGCCAAGTAACCAAAAGCTGCGTGTTGTGTGACAAAGCTTTTTTGTTTTGCTTGTTCAAATGCTTCTTGATAGCTTTCATCAAGAGTAGATAATTTTGTTAAATATTTTTCAGCATTTGTCGTGAACGCTTCTTTTTTATCTGGATATGCAGCAATCAATTGGTCACGGATACTTTCAACTTCTTGAATGGCACGATAAGGAGATATCCAAACATGAGGGTCTAGTTCATGACTATGTCCTTCTTCGCCATGTCCATGATCGTGGTCATGATCATCTTCAGAACCAGGTAACAATAACATGCCTTCAGTTGCTTTAATGACGTTGACGTCACCATCTTTTAACGATTCTTCAAGAGAAGGAACCCACATTTCCATATTCTCATTGTTGTAAACAAAGGCATCAGCTTTTTGAATATTAGCGATATCTTTAGCAGACGGTTCATAATCATGTGCTTCTGTTCCAGCCGGCATCAATAATTCGACGTTGGCTTCATCTCCAACAATATTTTTTGTGAAATCATACATTGGATAGAAGGTAGTAACAATTTCTAATGATTCCTCTTTTGATGATGTGCTATCCGTTTTATCCGCTGTGTTACTTGCACAAGCCCCTAATAAGAGTGTGCTGACTAACAACATACCTAATTTTCCTTTTTTCACTTTCTTCACTCACTTTCTACCTTAATAAGAATCTCTCTTATTATTTTTTTCAAATCGTAATTGTTACGATTTAAGACAGTGCCTAATTTATCATAAGAGTAAAATGAAAGTCAAGCCTTTTCTTCATTTATTTTTTTGAATTGGCTATTACTAGTTACGTAACCGTTTTATTTGGAAAGCTCTCTGAGGCATGATACACTAATTGTGTAATATATAATTTTGTAGGAGGGAATATTATGGCGAAAATTGGTAAAGAATTATTGGATCAACTCACTTCCGAAGGTGTACAAGGACCATTTGTAACAATCATGTTAAATACACATGTGGCTCATCAAGACATCGAAAAAGATCAATTAAAATTCAAAAACTTTGTTAAAGAAGCAAAAAAACGATTTAATAAACGTTATTCCGAAAACGACTGGCAAAAATTCCAGGAAAAAACAGATACGTTATTGAATGATCGAAACTTTTGGCGTAGTGCAACAGCTAGTGTTGCGATTATTTTAACAACCGAAGAAACCTATGTTCACCGTTTAAGTATTGCTGTAGATGACCAATATTATGTTGGTGATACACCTTATCTATTAGCGATTATTAAAAATGCCCAATTCAATTATAATTACCATCTATTAGGTTTAAATCGTGATTCAATGAAATTGTATCGCATGGAAAATAAGCAACTTTCTGAAGTTTCTTTATCAGAAGGGGCACCAACAGATATAAAAAAAGCGCTGGGTGAAGAAATTACAGGTGGCAACTTAAACTTCCGCACACAAGGAAATTCAAGTGCTGCTTATCACGGTGTCAGTGCAAAAGATGAGGAAGTTGAAATTGATTGGGTGAACTATTACCAAGCAGTGGATGCTTTCTTGAAAGAGGAACTGGAAAATGGAGAGAAGTTACCACTTTATCTTTTTGCACTTCCAGAAAATCAAACAACCTTCAAAAAAGTGGCGAAATATCCTTATTATGATTCGTCAATTGCGGTATCTTCATCGCCTGCACAATTGTCTGTAAATGAAATTGAAAAAGGCACGCAAGTAATTGTTGATGAGCTGACAGCAAAAGAAGTGAAAAATTATAAAGAGTTGATTGAGCGTAAATTCTTTGATCAATTAGCAGATATTCGTCAAGCTGCATCAGAAGGGCGTGTTTCGCATCTATTCATCTCAACTTCGAACTTGATTGATGGTTATGGCGATAATCCAGAAGAGGAATATGATTGGCGACAAGTATTAAATACGTTAACAAATGATGCCATTCGTAATGGTGGCGATGTTTTTGTTTTAGATCAAAAAGATGCACCAGGTGAGAAGGAATTAGTAGCTATTTTACGCTATTAGTTTTAATTCTTCTGGAAAAAGGTAGATATTTTTATAATGAGTGTGTTATAATGAAAATGTAGTTTTTGTAATGGTAAATATGGTAGCTTGTTTCATTTTAAAACATCTTCCAAATTTTCACCTTAACAAGTAATTGCAAAATATGTGTTTATACACAAGGAGGATTTTTTAATATGGAAACAGGTACAGTAAAATGGTTTAACGCAGACAAAGGTTTTGGATTTATCACTGCAGAAAATGGTAACGATGTATTCGTACATTTCTCAGCTATCCAAGGAGACGGCTTCAAAACTTTAGAAGAAGGTCAAGCAGTAACTTTTGATATCGAAGAAGGACAACGTGGCCCTCAAGCTACTAACGTTGTTAAAGCTTAATTCTATATGAATTTACAAGACGAAGTTGAACAACTTCGTCTTTTTTTGTGCACTTTTTGTTGTAAACGGTTAATAAACGAACGATAATATAATTTAGGTTGTTAATTTACGTGAGAATCTTGTGGATTATAGGTTTTCTATTATAATTAAAAAGAATAAAAAAGAAGGAGCAAACAATCATGTTTTTTAAAGGGTCTGTATTCCATACGCCAAGCTATGGTCAATTAGTTTTTTTAGAAGATGCACTTATTGAAGTGGATGAACAAGGAATTATCCAAAATGTATTCCAAACAAAAGATACATTGTATCAAACCAAATTAAAAGAAGCTCAGGCAAGCGAGAAATTTGTAGAGTTAAAAGACGGACAATATTTCTTACCAGGTTTTATTGATTTACATGTCCATGCTCCGCAATGGCCACAAGCCGGGATTGCATTGGATGAACCATTAAATAAATGGTTAGATGAATGTACCTTTCCTTTAGAAGCGAAATATCAAGATAAGGAGTTCGCCCAAAATGTTTATCAAGATTTGGTAACAAATTTACTAGCACGAGGAACGACTACGGTTTTGTATTTTGCAACAATACATTTAGAAGCAAGTTTAGCTTTGGCTAGAATTTGCGCAGAGCAAGGGCAACGTGGGTTGGTTGGAAAGGTTGTGATGGACCATCCAGAAATGAATCCTGAATTTTATCGTGATGCTTCAACACAACAGGCGTTAAGTGATACGGAAGCGTTCATTGTAGCAGTGAAAGAATTATCAAAAGAGGTGACACAAGGTATCTATCCTGTTGTCACACCACGTTTTGTACCAAGCTGTACAGATGAAGGATTAGCTGGTTTAGGAAAATTAGCCGAAAAATACAATGTTCATATCCAATCGCATTGTAGTGAAGGTCAGTGGGAGCACGATCACGTCAAAGAACGCTTTGGAAAAACTGATACGGAAGTCTTACGTGATTTTGGTTTGTTAACAGAAAAATCAGTGATGGCACATTGCAATTTTGTGGATGAAAAAGATGGGGAAATTTTTGTGGAGACTGGTACTGCCGTTGCACATTGTCCCATTTCAAATGCTTATTTTGCGAACGGCGTTATTCCGATTAAACGCTTGAAAGAACAAGGAGTAGAAATTGGTTTAGGAACGGATATCTCAGGGGGATTTTCACCGAGTTTGTGGGATAACATCAAACAAGCGGTCATGTCTTCACGCATGTTAGAAGATGGTGTCGATGTTACTCGTACCCAAGATACACGTGGCGTAGCCGATTCACGTATTTCAGTAATTGAAGCTTTTTCTTTGGCTACACAAGGTGGAGGCGAAGCGTTAAGTTTACCAATTGGTGTCATTGAAAAAGGCTATGCCTGTGATTTGCAAGTGGTGGATATGAATGCAACAGGTGCATCTTTATCAGGCTTTGGCGTGTTCAATGAGCCAGCAGATCAATTGCAAAAATTACTTTATTTAGCAACACCTACCAATATTAAACAAGTTTGGGTACAAGGAAAACTTGTACACGAGAAGTACTAGGAGGAAAATTTGTGGAAACAAGAGTAGAGAAAAAGAATTTAACTGTGGGTGTCAATGAAGATATTCCCTTTGGCCAAGCCTTTATTTTAGGATTACAACATGTCCTTGCGATGGACGTATATGTTCCACCATTTATTATTGCAACAGCAGTAGGGATGTCTTCTCCTGAGGCAGCAGGACTTATTCAGTCTACCTTTTTAGGAGCGGGGATTGCGTCATTAATTCAAGTATTATTTTTCTTGAAATTACCGGTTTGTCAAGGGCCGTCCTTTGTTCCAGTGGGGGCAATTATTGGTATTTATCTTGGTTCAAAAGGAATGGATACAGTGTTGGGTGCAAGTGTCATCGGTGCATTAGCAGTTGTTTTGTTAGGGATGACTGGGGTATATAAATATATTGTCCGCAAGTTTATTCCAAGTATTGTTAGTGGAACGATTATCATGATTGTTGGTTTGACCCTGTTACCGTCTGCGTTTACTGGAAACATTTATGTTTCAAGCGAAAGTTTAAGTATCAATCAGAATATTTTATTAGCTATAATTACAGCAGCTACCTTAATTATTTTTTCAATGTTAGGTGAATATTTCCCTAATTTAGGCAAAATTTTCCGAATCAGCTCAGTGATTATTGCGTTAGCATTAGGCTCAGTAATTGCCTCTTTTATGGGCGGTTTAGATTTTAGTTCAGTCTCGGAAGCTTCTTTTTTAAGTTTACCAAATATCGCTTTTATTGATTTTGGATTGAAATTTGATATTTCTGCAATTTTAACAATGTTAGTTATTTATATGGTTCTTTTAGCTGAAACGACTGGTACTTGGTATGCAGTCAGCGCAGTAACTGAAGAAGCTGTCACAGATGAACAAATCAATAAAGGTGTGATTGGCGAAGGTTTGGGTTGTTTAATGGCAGCATTAGTAGGAACAACTCCAGTGACAGGTTATTCAACAAATGCTGGGATTATTTCAATTACAGGCGTTGCAAGTAAGAAAGTGTTTGTTATGGCATCTGTTTGGTTTATCATCTTATCTTTCTTAGGAAAATTATCTGCATTGATTCATGCCATTCCATCGGCAGTTATCGGCGGTGTATTTTCGGTTGTTTGTGTCATTATTATGTTGAGTGGTTTCCGTGTTATCAAAAACCAAGAATTTTCTGAACGAGAATTATATATTATTGGCGTGCCATTAATTGTCGCGATTGGTTTATTATTTATGCCAGCAGAAGTGAAACAAAGTGCTCCACAGTTTATCCAATATTTATTAGATTCACCAATTGCTTTAAGTGCGATTGTCGCAGTAGCGATGAATAAATTAATTCCAGAAACAAAATAAGCAAACAAAGATCATCTTGAGGGGTGGTCTTTTTGTTTGGGCAAAGGTGGGCGAATAAAAATCTTTGTAGTATAATGCAAAGAGCATGTGTGAGGAGGAAGAGGATGAAAACCACTTATGCAATTGTAGACATCGAAACCACAGGCACCGATCCTAAAAGTGATCGTATCATCCAATTTGGTTGTGTCTTAGTTGAAAATAATAAAATTGTTAGTCGATTTGCGACTGATATCAATCCGATGCAGCCGATTTCCAAACAAATTCAAAACTTAACGCATATTTCAAATAAACGTGTTAAAAAAGCACCACTTTTTGAAGATGTGGCAACCACTATTTATAATTTATTAGAAAATACGATTTTTGTTGCGCACAACATTCATTTTGATTATCATTTCTTAAATCACGAGTTGGAGCGTTGTGGAATGCCGCCATTGACGATTCCGGGAATTGACACGGTTGAATTAGCGCAAATCTTTTTACCAACAGAAGTCAGTTTTCGTTTAGGTGATTTGGCAGAAAATCTAGGGTTGGAACATGATGCACCCCATCAAGCGGATAGTGATGCTGAAGTAACAGCCACATTATTAGTATATATAGAAGCAATTATGAAAAAGTTACCGTTAGTAACAATGGAAAAAATAGCGCAATTAAGCGTTGTTACCAGTATGCAAACTAGCGAGTACATTCAATCAGTTGTTCAAGAGATGCGCGAGAATCCACGACCATTAGCACCAGAATTAGAAATAGTGGATGGCATGGCTTTGCGTAAAAAAGAAGTAAAATTATTTTTGGAACAACATTTTGAGAAAACATACCCTACGACCAAAAAAGAAAAAATGGCACTGTATCACGATAAACTAATGTATCGAAAAGAACAGAGTAAATTAATGAATATTATTTATCGCCATTTTACAACAGGTGAACAAAAAGATTTATTGGTTGAAGCTTCTACTGGAATGGGCAAAACAATTGGTTATTTATTGCCAGCACATTTTCTAGCAACGCCAGAAAAACCTGTAATTATTAGTACCGTATCCATTTTGTTGCAACAGCAATTAATGAAACATGATATTCCGTTGTTAAATTCCATTTTGGAACAACCGATTCAAGCGACGGTTGTCAAAAGTAAAAATCATTACATTGATTTGCAACGATTTAAAGCAACGTTAAACATGCCTGTACAGCAAAAACAATATGCCTTATATCAAATGGGAATTTTAGTTTGGCTAACACAGACAGTAACAGGCGATTTCGATGAATTGAATTTAGTTCGTTTGAATCATCTATTATTTAAAGAAATTAGTCATCGTGGGGTTGAAAATTTAGCAAAATCACAATCTTTATATGAAGAAGATTTCTTACGGCACTTATATGCACAAATGGCTCAAAGTAATGTGTTAATTATTAATCATGCGTTATTAGCACAAGAAACGCAACGCCAGCAACAATTGATTCCAGCAAGTCCCTATTTAATTATTGACGAAGCCCATCATTTACCAGACATTATGGAACAAGTTTCTAATTTATTTGTGGATACGGCAGCTTTTCAAAGAAAATTAGGTCAATTTCAAGAGGAAGGGCAATTATTTGATTTGATTCAGTTGATGGTAGGGCAAGATTATGAGACGTCACGACTATTTCAATTATATCGCGAAGAATTGACAGCAATCGCTGAAACACAAGAAGATATTTTTTATGAATGGTCCCAAGCAACAGGAAACGCAGAAAATATCGTGACTAAAGAACAGCGAGAATCAGTTTCACTACAATGTGAGAAAAATATTCAACGCTTGCTACTATACTACGAAGAATTACTAATTTTACAAAAACAGTTGGGCACATTAATGAATCAAATGAGTCATTCATGGTTGAATCGACAACGAATTTTGTTTGGGGATTTATTGAGTTTCTTTGATGAAATGCAACGTCAATATCAAGTGATGGATCGTTGGTTTTCGAATTGGGAAGAAAATTACGTCCATTTCTTAGTCTTTTATGGCAACCAACGGACTGTGAAATTACAATTAGTTGATTTTGACGCAGCCATTTTGCCTAATACTCGTTGGTACGAACGATATGAGCGGATTTTATATATTGGTGGAACGTTACGTGTATCCGGCGACCGTAGTTATTTTGCAAAAAAATTAGGTATTCCTGATGCGATGTTAAAAGTTGTACCAACTACGTACGATTATGCGAAACAAGCACAATTATTTACTTTAGATCAGGGGATTGCTATTCATGAATACGATGCTTCGGCGTATGCAAAATATTTAGCAACGACTTTGACAACCTTGTTAGAAGATGTGAATCAACCAGTCTTAGTCTTATTTACCTCCCATGATATTTTACAAAAAGTGTATGGTCGTATGCACATGGACTTTTTACAAAATGGTCGTGAGATTTTGGCACAAGGAATGGGCGGAAGTCGGGAAAAATTGTTAAAACGATTTATGCAATCAAATAACAGTATTTTGTTTGGAGCAGATAGTTTTTGGGAAGGTGTCGATTTACCAGGAGATTCCTTACAATTGTTGATTGTTACGCGCCTACCGTTTGAAAATCCTGAACGTCCGATGGTTAAAGCACGTCAGATGTATTTGGAAAAAAAGGGCATCAATCCTTTCATGCAAGAAACCATTCCTAAGGCAGCTTTAAAATTACGTCAAGGCTTAGGTCGTCTAATTCGTTCAACAGAAGATAAAGGAACGATGATTATCTTAGATCGACGTATTGTAACCACAAAATATGGAAAAAAAATCGCTCGAGCCTTACCAAAGGAACTTCCATTACAAGAAGCTTCAATAGAAGAAATCCAAAAAGCAACTGTTCAATTTTTAGAAAATAACAAAGATTTAAACGAAAATAGTACAGATTCAACGAAAGTTTTTGTATAATGAAACCTATCAAGAAAGGAAGTGGATAACTAGAAGTGAACACTAATGCGCAAAAAGAAAAACAAAAAATTATTGCATTGTTGACAGGAATTATTGTTTTGTTGTTGATCATTCTCTTTTCTTCGCTTTCTTATATCCGTGCGACAAGTCCAGTGCGGCAAGCTAAAACAGAAGCTATACAACTTGCAGAACAATACGCTAAGATTGAGCAAGTTGATCAATTCTATTGGTTTACAAGAGAACAAACTTATTTTTCTGTTTTAGGGAAGAATGATCAACAACAAGAGGTTATTGCAATTATTCCTAAGTCTGGAGAAAAAGTGACCGTTTTAGCGCAAGATGACGGTCTAACCGAAGATGAAGCAAAGGAAAAGATTTTTAATGAATATCCAAGTGAAACATTAAGAAAAGCAACACTTGGAATGTTTGAAGATAAACCTGTCTGGGAAGTCATGACAAAAGATGATAAGGGGAATAACTATTATCTATTAGACTTTAAAGATGGCAAAGAGGTTAAAGTAATTCGAAATATTTAAGGTGTAATTTGAAAGGGTGAATGGTATGAAATTATCGAAAAGAACTGAAACATTAGAACCATCAGTGACATTAGCTGCTTCTACAAAAGCGAAGGAATTAAAAAGCCAAGGAATCGATGTTCTAAGTGTGACATTAGGTGAACCAGATTTTCCAACGCCAAAAAATATTCAAAAAGCGGCAATTGAAGCGATTGAATCAGGCAAAGCAAGTTTTTATACACCGAGTGCAGGGATTCCAGAATTGCGTCAAGCGATTGTTGATTATATTGAAAAATTCTATGGTTTGACTTATGAGGTTTCTCAAACTTTAGTAACTGATGGTGCAAAATTTGCTTTGTATGCTTTATTCCAGGCTATTTTGGATGAAGGAGACGAAGTAATTATTCCCACACCTTATTGGGTAAGTTATGGGGAACAAGTGAAATTAGCTGATGGGACACCCGTTTTTGTTGAAGGCAGCGAAGACAATCAATTTAAAGTGACTGTGGAACA
Organism: Enterococcus sp. DIV2402; assembly: GCF_017426705.2. Classification (NCBI taxonomy): domain Bacteria; kingdom Bacillati; phylum Bacillota; class Bacilli; order Lactobacillales; family Enterococcaceae; genus Enterococcus; species Candidatus Enterococcus lowellii. The sequence goes on from NZ_CP147251.1 coordinate 1,535,957, forward strand.
ATTAGAAACTGTTCGTACAGAAAATTCAAAAGCGGTGATTTTAAATTCACCTTCTAACCCTACAGGTATGATTTATACAAAAGAAGAATTAACAGCAATTGGTGAGTGGGCGGTGGCACATGATTTGTTAATTATAGCAGATGATATTTATGGTCGTTTGGTCTATGATGGATATGAATTTACACCAATTGCGACGATTTCTGAAGAAATTCGCAAACAAACATTAATTATCAATGGCGTATCAAAAAGCTATTCAATGACCGGATGGCGAATTGGTTTTGCTATTGGTGACAAAGAATTGATTAAAGCAATGACAGATATTGCTTCTCAATCAACAAGTAATTCAACTGCGGTGAGTCAATATGCAGCTGTAGAAGCCTTAACAGGTCCTCAAGATGCAGTCGAAGAAATGCGTCAAGCGTTTGAAGAACGGTTAAATCGTTTATATCCATTGATGTTAGAAATCCCTGGGGTAAAATTAGCGAAACCACAAGGCGCATTTTATCTTTTCCCTAATGTCAAAGGAACCATGGATCTTTGTGGATACACTGACGTGACTGAATTTACGGATGCTTTATTAAATGAAGCGCACGTTGCTGTTGTAACAGGTGCAGGTTTTGGTGCAAATGAAAATATCCGTTTAAGTTATGCCTCTGATTGGGAAACATTAGAAGAGATGGTTAATCGAATTAAGGCATTTGTTGAAAAAAATCGCAGAAAGTAATACACTGTCATAGAACGTTTAATTATAGAATGGAGAGACACAAGTGGAACAAATTCAAATTATTGATGCACAACACCATGTTGGTGAAACAGTCAAAATCGGCGCATGGATTGCGAACAAACGCTCAAGCGGAAAAATTGCTTTCTTACAATTAAGAGATGGAACAGCAACTTTCCAAGGAATTGTCGTGAAAAATGAAGTAGGCGAAGATATTTTTCAAATTGCGAAAAATTTAACGCAAGAAACTTCTGTCTGGATTACAGGTGAAATTCGCGAAGATAGCCGTTCAAAATTCGGTTATGAAATTGGTGTACAAAGCATCGAAGTGATCGGTGAAAGCCATGATTATCCAATCACACCAAAAGAACACGGAACAGAATTTTTGATGGATCACCGTCATTTATGGTTGCGTTCTTCAAGACAGCATGCAATTATGCAAATTCGTAACGAAATTATTCGTGCAACTTACGAATTTTTCAACAAACATAACTTTATTAAAATTGATCCACCGATTCTAACTGGTTCTGCACCAGAAGGAACCACTGATTTATTTGAAACAAATTATTTTGATCAACAAGCATACCTTTCACAATCTGGTCAGCTTTATATGGAAGCTGCAGCTATGGCATTTGGAAAAGTGTTCTCTTTTGGACCAACTTTCCGTGCTGAAAAATCAAAAACACGTCGTCACTTGATTGAATTTTGGATGATGGAACCAGAAATGGCGTTCATGCATCAAGACGAAAGCTTAGAAATTCAAGAACAATACGTGGCATTTTTAGTGCAAAATGTATTAGATAATTGTGAACTAGCCTTAGAAACACTTGGTCGTGACCGTGCTATTTTAGAAAAATATACGAAATTACCTTATCCACGTATTTCTTACGATGAGGCAGTGGAATTATTGAAGAAAAATGGTTTTGACGATATCGAATGGGGCGATGACTTTGGTTCACCACATGAAACATTTATTGCTAATTCATATGACCAACCAGTGTTCATTTTAAATTATCCAAAAGCTATTAAACCATTCTACATGAAACCACATCCAACTCGTGAGGATGTTGTAATTTGTGCGGATATGATCGCTCCAGAAGGATATGGTGAAATCATTGGTGGCTCTGAACGTGATGTTGATTATGATCACTTATTTGCTGAGATTGAGCATCATGGTCTAAACCCAGACGAATATTCTTGGTATTTGGATTTACGTAAGTATGGTTCTGTTCCTCATTCAGGATTCGGATTAGGTTTAGAAAGAACAGTTACTTGGCTAGCGGGGATTGAACATGTACGTGAAGCAAGTCCATTCCCACGTTTATTAAATCGTATTTACCCATAGAACTGACAAAGCGCCCGCATTTTGGGCGTTTTTTTGTTATACTTAGAATAAAAGAACAGCCAAAAAAATGTGTAAATCAATTAATTTACGCTTTTTTTTAATGAGAAAACAGAGGTGAAGGTATGAAAATTGTAATTATTGGCGCATCATTTGGTGGCGTTTATTGTGCGTTAGAAGCAAGAAGACTTTATCCTGATGCAGAAATTATGATTATTGAAAAAAATGAGCAACTTGCGTTTTTACCTAATGGGTTACTGTTATATCTTCAAGGTGTGTATGAGAATCTAGCAGATGCTACTTTTATTTCAAAAGAAACTTTAATGAAAAATAACATTCAACTACGTTTGCAAGAAATATTTTTATCTTGCGATGGTCAAGAAAAGACGTTACAAACGGATTGTGGGACGTATATGTATGATAAATTGGTTTTAGCAACTGGTTCAACACAACAATCAAAAGTAATTGAATTGCAAGAAGAAGAAATTTATCATTACAAAACCTATCAAGCAGCAAAATATTTGCTACCAAAGATCGAAGAAGCTCAAGAAATAACTTTGATTGGTGCAGGACAAGCGGGCATGGAAGCGGCCAGTGTTTTTATTGAACTGGGTAAAAAAGTTCATTTGTTTGAGGCCATGGATTATCCGTTATTTAAATATTTTGATCAAGACTTTTTAACCCCGTTTTTAGCTGCGTTAGAAAAGATTCCTCAATTAGATTTACGTTTGAATCAGCGAATCACTCAAATGGATCAGGAGGAATTAAGTGAATTAATTTTAACTACTGTCAATGTCCATCCGACAGAAACAATGAGTGACGTTTTAGCGACGCATAGCGATTTAACTATTCAGACGAATGATTTTTTAGAGACATCTCAGAAAGACATTTTTGCAGTGGGGGACTTAATTCAGATTCCTTTTACCTTAACCAATGAAAAAATCTATTTGCCACAAATCAACCATGCTGTTCGTTCTGGAATGACAGCGGCTGCAAATTTAGTTAAACCAACTAAGAAATTTCGTGGTGGTTTGCGGATGATTGGTACTAAAATATTTGGTTGGTATCTTGCGAGTGTGGGTTTGCTGGAATCTGAAGCCTTTTTATATCCTAAAAAATTGATGATTAAAACTACTGTTATACCTGCATCTATAACTTCTAAAGAAACTTTATATTGTAAGTTAATTATTGAAAGGAAGACACAACGTTTATTAGGTGTACAGTTATTGTCACAAGCGAATTGTTTGGCGATTATTGAACGTTGCGGGTGGGTCATCCAACAAGAAATGACGATTGAGGCGTTATTAGAACAAGATTTCTTTTTTCAATCGCAATACAGCAGTACACTCGCTTTCTTAAATGACTTATTTGTAGGATGTGACACCGATGAAATTTGAAGAATTATTAGAGAAAAAAGAAGCAAAAAAAATGCGGCTTTTAAAAAACTTATTACTTTCAGGTGGAAAAGACACTATTACAGAAATGATGAAGAAGTTGCAACTTTCTAAAAAATCCGTAGAAAATTATTTAGAAGAGTTAAGAGATGATTTAGCTATTTATGAAGGTCAATGTCAATTAATCTATGATAAAACAAGTGTTGAATTTTGGAAAATACCGGAGTTTTCTTTACGTGAACTAGAATTGACTTGGTACCAAGAAGCGCCTAAATATCAAATACTCATTCATCTACTGGAAAACAAAGAAATGGCTTTTATTCGTTTAACACAAGAATTGGCAATCAGTGAATCGTCCTTATCACGAAAAATCAAAGAAATTAATATCTTATTAAAAGAATTTAAACTGATGATTTGGCAAGGGAAAATCGAAGGCGAAGAAAGTCAAATTCGTTATTTTTATTTTCAATTGATGTGGTATCTCGACCAATACCCAAAACATTTAACGGGAAAAGAAAAACACTTGATTGAACAGTTTGAACGTGGTTTTGGTCTTATTTTTACTGAAGAAGCGCATCAACGGATTAACTTATGGGTGAAAATCACTAAATACCGTATTTCAATTCCAAAATTATCTTTTCAAGAATTTCACAAAAAATTTATCCCTTACCAAAAAGACCGCTTTTACTTACAATTAAAACCTATTTTTCAACGATTTTTTAGTTATTATGCAGTAGAAATTAGGGAAGAAGAAATTATGCTACATTTTATCTTTTTAATTAGTATGTCTCTTTTAAACGAAAAAGATTTTTATCACTATTCCTTACAACGTTCACGATTTACACCAAGTAGTATTGCAGATACTTTAATTTTAGAAAATATTTTACGATTATATCCTCGTCCTAAAATTCGCCCAGAATGGGAAGCCAATTGTTATTATCATTTATCCCAAGTGCATTTGCGTTTGTATTTTTTTCAAGGGGATGTTGAAGTGTATGATCGTGAGAATATTTGGCAACTAGAGGCTAAACTATCTAGTCGTAATATTCAAGCATATACAAAAAAATTGTTGGGCTTGGCACAAGACACACTAGCGATTCCTTATGACGAAGAAAATAGTTTGTTGGCGATGACCGAAGTGAAATATTTGAGTATTGTCACGATTTTAGATGTAGAAATGAATCGAGAAATTCGGATAGGCATTGATTTAAAAATGGATCCATTATTTAAAGAAGCCGCTATTAATATGTATATGCTACATTTAAATATGATTAATGGTGTAGTAGTAGAGGCGTGTATTCCTGAACACCATTACGATTTAATTATTACGAATCAGCAGCAAGAAAAAGTACGCTATTATCGCTTATCAGAATTAGGAACGAATTATGATATTCAAGAAATTAAAAAAATAATTCGGCAATTAGAATAAGCCTTGCTATGCTTGAATTTTGTCAAAAAATACAAAAAACGCAAAAAAGCTGACAAAATAAATTGAAATAAAAAAGGTAAGATATGTATGTAAAGAAAACGCTATCAAAGGAGCAGATAATTATGACGACAAAAGAAAAAAAATACATTATGGCAATTGATCAAGGAACTACCAGTTCACGAGCAATTTTGTTTGATAAAAAAGGTAAAAATATTGGTAGCTCTCAAAAAGAATTCACACAATACTTTCCAAACTCAGGCTGGGTAGAACATAATGCTAATGAAATTTGGAATTCAGTTCAGTCGGTCATTGCAGGTGCGTTTATTGAATCAGGCATTCATCCAGATGAAGTTGCAGGAATTGGTATTACGAATCAACGTGAAACAACAGTTGTTTGGGAAAAAGAAACGGGGCGACCAATTCATAATGCAATTGTTTGGCAATCTCGACAATCTTCAGGAATCGCAAATCAGTTGGTAAAAGATGGTTATAAAGATATGATTCATTCAAAAACAGGTTTGATTGTGGATGCTTATTTTTCCGCAACAAAAATTCGTTGGATTTTAGATCATGTAGAAGGTGCACAAGAGCGAGCTGAAAAAGGAGAATTGCTATTTGGAACAATCGATTCTTGGTTGGTTTGGAAACTAACAGATGGCGATGCGCACGTAACAGATTACTCAAATGCAAGTCGGACGATGCTTTACAATATTCATGATTTAACATGGGATAAAGAAATTTTAGACCTACTAGATATTCCGCAAGCTATGCTTCCTGAAGTGAAAAGTAATTCTGAAATTTATGGGTATACAAAAGGATATCATTTTTATGGAAGTAATGTACCAATTTCAGGAATGGCTGGGGATCAACAAGCAGCACTATTCGGACAAATGGCTTTTGAACCGGGAATGGTCAAAAATACTTATGGTACAGGTGCCTTCATTGTGATGAATACGGGTGAAAAACCACAATTATCAGCCAATAATTTGTTAACGACAATTGGATATGGTATTAATGGAAAAGTTTATTATGCCTTAGAAGGAAGTATTTTTGTAGCCGGTTCAGCCATTCAATGGTTGCGTGATGGCTTACGTATGATTGAAACTTCTCCAGAATCTGAAGAGATAGCCGCTAAAGCGACAGGCGGTAATGATGTGTATGTTGTACCTGCCTTCACGGGATTGGGAGCACCTTATTGGGATTCAGATGCACGTGGAGCGGTCTTTGGTTTAACTCGTGGAACAACAAAAGAAGATTTCGTACGAGCAACACTTCAAGCAGTAGCGTATCAATCACGTGATGTTTTAGAAACAATGAAAAAAGATTCGGGCATTGATATTCCTCTATTAAAAGTCGATGGTGGTGCGGCGAAAAATAATTTATTGATGCAGTTCCAAGCAGATATACTAAATACTCAAGTGCAACGGGCTGCTAATTTAGAAACAACAGCGTTAGGCGCTGCCTATCTTGCGGGCTTAGCTGTAGGTTTCTGGAAAGACTTAGACGAGTTAAAAGCAATGCAAAAAGAAGGCGAAATTTTCACACCACAAATGGCAGAGGATGAACGTGAAGAATTGTATGAAAATTGGCAAGCAGCAGTTGCCGCTACACAAGTTTTCAAACCGCGCAAAAAGAAGGAAGGTCAATAAGATGGCATTTTCATTTAAGACTAGACGAAAGAACATCGAAGAATTACAAGAAACAACGATTGATTTATTAATCATTGGTGGTGGTATTACTGGTGCAGGGGTAGCTGTTCAAGCTGCCGCTGCCGGTATGAAAACAGCTTTGGTTGAGATGCAAGATTTTGCAGAAGGCACGTCTTCTAGATCAACAAAATTAGTGCATGGTGGTATTCGTTACTTAAAGACTTTTGATGTGGAAGTTGTAGCGGATACGGTCAAGGAACGAGCGAATGTACAAAAAATAGCTCCTCATATTCCTAAACCAGATCCGATGTTATTACCTATCTATGATGAACCGGGAGCAACGTTTAATTTATTTTCTGCAAAAATTGCTATGGATTTATATGACCAACTAGCAGGTGTTAGTGGCACGAAATATGCTAATTATGTTTTAAATAAAGAAGAAGTACTACAAAGAGAACCACAACTCCAATCAGAAAATTTGCAAGGAGCGGGTGTCTATCTTGATTTTCGAAATAATGATGCACGTTTAGTTATTGAAAATATTAAGCAGGCGCAATCAGATGGTGGTTTAATGCTTAATAAAATGAAAGTGCTTGAAATTGTACATGACGAAAATGGTCAAGCAAATGGAGCAAAAGTAGAGGATTTATTAACAGGAGAAATATTTACAATTATGGCTCGCGTGATTATCAATACCACAGGACCATGGTCTGATAAGGTGCGACAATTGGATAGTAAAAATGAATTACCTGCGCAAATGCGTCCAACCAAGGGCGTACATTTAGTTGTTGACCGAAGTAAATTAAACGTGCCACAACCAACGTATTTTGATACAGGAAAAAATGATGGACGGATGGTCTTTGTAGTTCCTCGTGAAGAAAAAACTTATTTCGGAACAACAGATACGGATTATCAGGGTGATTTAAAACACCCTAAAGTGGAGCAAAGTGATGTCGCTTATTTATTAGACATTGTGAACCATCGCTTTCCAGAAGCAAATATCACGATTCAAGATATTGAATCCAGTTGGGCAGGTTTGCGTCCGTTAATTTCAGGTAATGGTGGATCAGATTATAATGGTGGCAATAACGGAGCATTGTCAGAAGATAGTTTTCAAGATGTTGTAAGCGCTGTTAAAGAATATTTGAACGATCCATCCGCTCGTGAAAAAGTAGAAAAAGCAATCAATGAAGTCGAAGTATCCATTGATAATACTGTGAATCCTTCGCAAGTATCACGTGGTAGTAGTTTAGATCGTTCAGTAGATGGTTTGCTCACACTAGCTGGTGGCAAAATTACCGATTATCGTCTAATGGCTGAAGGAGCCTTACAAAAAATTCAAGAAATTCTAGCAGAAGGTTTTCAAAAAAGGTTCGTTTTAATTGATTCTGTAAACTATCCTGTTTCAGGTGGACGAATTGATTATCAAAACGTGGATGATGAACTAGCTAAACTGGCAAAACTAGCAGAGGATAAAGGTTTAGATGAAAAAGATGCTCGCTATTTAGCTAATCTATATGGTTCTAATCTAGAAAAAGTTTTGCGTTATGACGAAAAAATTTCAGGTTTATCAGCACGCGATAGTTATTCGTTAAATTATGCGCTGAATGAAGAAGCAGTCTTGACACCTGCCGATTATTTGATGCGTCGAACCAACTTTATTTTATTCATTCGCGATGAAGTGGATGCTATTAAAGAACCGGTTATTAAAAAAATGCAAGCATTCTTTGGTTGGACAGATGAAGAAACTGAAAAACAACGTGCAGAATTAGAAGAAGTAATTGCAGAATCTGATCTAAAACAATTGAAAGAGGAGTTAGGACAATGAGCGATATGACACAGATTTTTAGTGAATTTTTAGGAACAGCGATGTTAATTTTATTAGGTAGCGGTGTATGTGCTGCCGTCAATTTAGCTAAAAGCAAAGCTGAAGCATCAGGTTGGATTGTAATTGCTGCTGGTTGGGCTACAGCGGTAACAATTGCAGTATATGCGTCTAGTTTTATGGGACCTGCCCATCTAAACCCTGCTGTAACTATTGGAATGGCGATTGCTGGTAAATTTACTTGGAGTTTAGTTATACCATTTATTATTGCACAACTTTTGGGAGCAATAGTTGGTGCAGCACTTGTATGGTTAGCATATCTACCTCATTGGGCAGAAACCAAAGATCAGGGAGCTATTTTAGGCACTTTTGCGACAGGTCCTGCTATCCGTAATTTACCAGCAAATTTAATGACTGAGATTATTGGTACATTTGTTTTAGTCTTTGCTCTATTAGCCTTTGGTGAAACAAGCTTTGCAGACGGTACGAATCCGATGGTAGTGGGAATTTTAATTTTGGCAATTGGGTTATCATTAGGGGGACCAACTGGCTATGCAATTAATCCAGCACGTGATTTAGGCCCTCGTTTAGCACATCAGTTTTTACCAATTAAAAACAAAGGAAACTCTGATTGGGGCTACAGTTTGATTCCCATTACTGGACCTATTATTGGCGGTATCGTTGCAGCAGGCGTCTTTAATATCTTACCGCTTTAAAAAAACCTTATTTTATTGAACCGAAAAACTTGTATGTTTTTTAAATACGTGTTATGAATAGAGTATAAAATCAATAGTTATTTGCTTTATTCAAAAGGGGGACAATATTATGGTTCAAGTGAAAGAAATTGTCGTAGGAGAACGTTATGAAGTACAACCTAAAAATTTTCACCGTGGTGTTATTGGAACAGTAACTCGTGTAGAGAATGGTTCCATTCTTCTTAAAGTTGAAAATTATGATATTTGTGATCGAGGTAAAGTAAATGCAGATCGATTATTAGAAGTGGATATAAGCGATATTAAGTATTTGATTGATGATAGTTGTTTCTTTAGTTAAGTAAAACAATCGTTAGAAAATATTTTCTAACGATTGTTTTTTTTTTGCAAAAAAACAGGGACTATTTGATAAGTCCCTGTTAAAAACTAGTCCATTGGTATTAATAAAATCTTTGAAAAAGGTGTCCCTGAGAAAATATGAGTGATTTTATTACCACCAGCAGCTAATGTTGAATGCCAAAAGCGATTTTGTGAAGGCGTATCTCCCCAGAAAAAGCCAATATGACAATCATAATTTGGTTTAGTAAAGTCTGCTTCAAAATAAATTAAATCTCCTTTTTTCGCTTTGCCGCTTTGCAATAAAGCATCGACAGAGTAGAACGTATAATAATCAGTATTAGCAGTTAAAGCATCACGCCAGTTATACGCATTTGCTACACCACCAATGCCATTAGTAGCATTCGCAACTTTATTGATATTTGCACCACTATTTCGTAACGCAGTAGCAATAAAACCTGTACAGTTAAATCCTGGTCCGTATTGATTAGGATTACCAATTGGACTCATGACACTAGCTGGAATAGCTAATGAGCCTCTAAAAGGAGTATTGAGATACATAGAACTGTTATTATTTAGTTCATTTAAGATATTGCTACGATTGATTCCTAGGTAAGAACCAGCACCTTTAGTTAAACTAGTGCCAGTTTCATTGATATAGCCGATCCAATGGCCGTTGTCATCATAAATAGTTAAATAACGATCACCGTTAAAATGATCATAGTAACCACGTGCCGTAACAGTTTGTCCAAAATAGGTAGAGGACTTCGCACGTTTTTGCCAGTTGAAGTTTTGCCAAATTGTATGATTTTTTCCTGTTACTACAACTTTTTTTCCATAATGATGATGTAACCCCATTTTATTGTCAGCACGTTGGGTTCCTTTTTCGCTTAAATAACCAACCCATTTCCCTTGATTATCATATAAAGTTAAGTAGCGTGTGCCATTAAAATGTTGGTAATATCCACGTGATTGAAGAGCTTGTCCATAGTAACTAGCGGAATCCGCGCGTTTCTTCCAGTTAAAATCTTGCCAGATTGTATAATTATTAGCATTTATTGCGACATATTTATTATCACTGTGAAAACTTCCTACTTTAGAAGGAGTTACTTCTGTTCCAGTTTGATTAATATACCCGATCCATTTCCCTTGGTTATCATAAACGGTTAAATAACGTTGTCCATTAAAGTGGTCATAATACCCTCTTGCTTGCAAGACTTCTCCTTGGTAATTAGACGAATGTTCGCGTTTCTTCCAGTTGAAATCTTGCCAAATTGTATAATTACTAGCTTTAATGGTCACATATTTATCATACGCATGATATTGACTACGTCCATCAGAAAGTTCTGTTCCAGTCTCATTGATGTACCCAATCCATTTTCCTTGGTTATCATAAACGGTTAAATAACGGGCACCATTAAAATGGTTGTAATACCCTCTCGCTTGCAAGACTTCTCCTTGGTAATTAGATGAATGGTCGCGTTTTTCCCAATTAAAGCTTCCCCAAATCATATAATTATTGGCTTTGATAGTTACATATTTACCATAACTGTAATGTTGCCCTTGTTGTCCATCTGTTATAAAGATGTTTTCTTTTTTAGTATATAATGACTCAGTATTGTTAGTTTCTAATGACACATATTCTGTTCCATCAAAGTGTCGATAAGTTCCTTTGATACGATAGGTAGTATGAAGGAGGCTGTTAGTAGAAACACTTATTTTAAGTTGATTATCTTTGTAAGCCATTTGATTTTGTTTGGTAAAATTTGCATATCCCGTGAACTTTTGCTCAATACCTAATGGACTATCGGTTAATTTTTGATTCTTAACTTCCATGTATCCTACTAATTGATTTTTAAAATCCACAAGAGAAAAATAATATTTATCATCCCATGATTGAAGCTTTTCTTTTATAAAAAAAGTCTTATTTAAAATATTAGTTGTAGGAACTACTTGTGTTAAATTTAAATCTCTATAAACTGGTGTATTCGTTTCTGTGAATGTAAAATATTTTTCAATTACCTGTGGTTCCTTAAGAAAAACAATTTCAGATTTTGAGACATAGCCAATAGTCTTTTGTGTTAAATCGATAAGTTTATAATAACTTGTATTATCTTCGAATAAAACATGCTCGGTTACTTGATAGACATGATTGGAAATTGATATGCTATTTGAAACAGAAAAAGTATTGTTAGTTTGTGGTAGAGTTTCTACTGATTTCCATCCTGTTACCTCCTGTGATGATAATTTTGCGAGCGCATTTATTTGTTGTGTTTGATAAGGTGGCGTGGTCAATATTTCTTTTTCAGTAGATTGGGTAGTTTCCATTGATTCACTAGATTCTACAGTTGTAGTAGGCTCTTCTATAGTTTCTTCAAAGGCATCTGTAGATTCAGTATTTTGAGAATCCAAGCTACTAGTAGTTTGGATTGAAGAATCCCATAGTTTTTTTTCTGGTATAGTTTCTGATGTTTGAACAGGTGTTGTTATATCAATATCATCTGCCAAAACATTGGATGAATGGATAACACCTAATAACATCGCAATTGATAAAAAGGTAATAGTTCTCTTTTTCATTTATTTTCCCTCCTAAAAACCCTTGTTAATTAAAACATAGCATAATGTAGGTTTTTTACAAGTATAATGAGTATAATCATAAATATTATTTTAATGGAAGTAATTTTCTTGCAGAAAGGTTATAATTCATTTAAAGAGTAGTAGTTATTTTAATTAAATAACTATTAGTTAAAATAAGAGTGTTAGGATGGAAAGAATGAAAAAGAAAGTTTTATTAATAGGAATAATAACTATGTTAGTTTTTCAAAATAGTTCAATTATTGTTCAGGCAGTAGATCAAACGGAAACGCTTGAAAGTAGTAGCGTTTTAGACGAATCAAATTCCGGGAGTTCATTAGTTGATAGTAGTAATGGAATGGGAGTAGATATTTCAAATAATCCAATAGTTATTGAAGACAGTAAAAATTTTTTAGAGGAGGATCTTTCTACATCTCAATCTGAAGATACTTTAATGTCAACAGAAGATAAACTATCCACAAATGAAAGTACTATTTCTTCTACAGTTAACGTTGATGAAATAGAAGAAAGTAATACAATAAGCATAAAAGAAACAGATACCACAGAGCAGTCCAGTATACCTGAGGAAAATATGAACTATCCGAGCGGACGTTCCGATTTGTCTAGCAGTCAACAAAGATTCAGTATGAACACTATACCCACAGTTAATGCAACTGATGTGAATCTACCACAAAAAAGCTTCATTGATATTTCTTCTCACAATGGAAGTATTAGTATAGAAAGTTATAAAATAATCAAATCCTATGGTGTAAAGGGGGTTGTGGTTAAACTAACTGAAGCAACTAGCTATCAAAACCCATTTGCTAAAGAACAAATATCAAATGCCTTAGCAGCAGGATTGAAAGTCTCTGTTTATCATTACAGCTGGTTTAAGACAAAAGAACAAGCGATACAAGAAGCAAATTATTTTTCTGCAATGGCAACAACTCTAGGATTACCTAAAGACACATTAATGGTGAATGATATCGAGGAGCCTCAAATTGCAAGTGGGAATGATCATACCCAAAATTCACTGGAATTCGAAAAGAGATTGAATCAATTAGGGTTTATCAATGTAAATCATTATGTAGGGATGCATTGGATTACTAGTGGAAAAATTAATCCAGTTGCATTAGGATATACAAAGCTGTGGGTTGCCGCATATCCATATGTTCTTGACACAACACAAAGATATACAGAATACGGTGCATGGCAATGGTCATCACAAATGAAGTTTCCCAATGTCTCAGGTGTATTTGACATCTCTTCAGATTACGCACAGCAATTTACCACAAGTCTTGAAAGCAATCAAGAATTCAACAAATATGTTACATTAAATAAAGAAATTTCTTTATGGAGTATAGACAATAATGAAGCTATCCAAATTGGAACTACTTCACAATGGTTAGAAAAAACACTAAGAATAAAGAAAGAAGTACAAGATAGTACCAATCAAAAATATTATTTGTTAGAAGATAAGCAAAAACACGAAATAGGATACATACGTTCAACAGATAGTAATATGATAGATAACGCAGCAGGCGAACTTTTTGGTTATACGAAATATGTCACTATATCAGCAGCTAACTATACGATTTGGGAAAATTTTAATTGGAAAAAACGTGATCATTCGTCTAATTACCAAGGAGAAGTCTTGCAAGCGAGAGGGTATTACAACCATTTTAATGGTGCCCGTTATTTAACCGTTTATGATAACCAAGGAAAATGGATTGGGTATATCAATGAAGTGGCTACTAAGTTATCGCCAAATAAAATTGGAAACCATCGTAATTATGGTAAATATGTGACTATCAAAGCCAATAACTATACGATTTGGGGAAGCTTTAATTGGGAAAAACGCGATCATTCATCTAATTACCAAGGAAAAGTCTTGCAAGCGAGAGGGTATTATGACCACTTTAATGGAGAACGTTATTTAACCGTTTATGATAACCAAGGAAAATGGATTGGGTATATCAATGAGACTGGAGTAGAAATTTCTGATAGTAAGGTAGGTTGGCATCAAATAGATAAGAATTATATTAAAATTACAGCAAATAATTATGTTATTTGGAATAATTTTAAATGGCAGAAGCGTACTCATTCCTCTAAATATCAAGGAAAAGTCTTACAAGTTAGAGGTTATCATGAACATTTTAATGGATCAAAGTTCTTAAATTTATATGATTTGAATGGTAAGTGGCTGGGGTATATGAATAGTAGTGGATCACGAAATATAGCACAACCATCATCTCAAAAAATGCTTGTAACTGTTATAAGAAATAATTATACGATTTGGGAGAATTTTAATTGGGAAAAGAAAAATGTCTCAAAAGATTTTCTTAATCAGCAATTAGAAGTAAAGAATGTCTATAGGCATGCTAATGGGGCTTCCTATTTAGGTTTGTATACGCTTGATGGAAAATGGATTGGCTATATTAATGAAACTGGAACCAATTTTTTGAATAGGTAATAAATAAGCGAAAAAGATGTGAATTGCACTACAATTAAAAAAATTGACATTAAAACGGTTGTTTTCATTTTTTAACTAATGCAAATATCACATGTTTTTCGTTTTTTTTTAATTAAACTAATCTTGACTTTAAACCAATTGTTTTACAAACTAAAATAGTAGTTGTTTTAAAATTTAATAGTAAAAAACTAAGCTTAGTGGAGGAGAATATGAAAAAGTATATATTGAATAGAAAAATACAAGCTTTATTTGCTATTTTCTTATTAGTAATAGTTGCAGGTAGCTTACAACTTTTACAAGTGCAAAATAGAAACTTGTACTTAGGTTATGATTGGGTTTTTCATTACAATAGATTTTATGATGCCGCACAACAAATTAAAGAAGGAAATTTTCAATATTTTATCTCTATGTATGGTTTTACGCAATCTGGAAGAATAGTAAATGCTTTGTATGGACCAATGTTTGCTTATTTTAATGGCTTACTTATTCTCATTACAAAATCATGGTTTAATTATCAGTTATTGACCAATTTTTTGATTACTTTTTTAGCATCATTGAGTATGTTTATTTTGCTAATCAAAAATAATATTAGAATAAGAATATCTTTCTTCCTGTCTATAATGTATGTTACGTTTTATTTAGTTCAGGCTTGGACATTTAATCAAGTTTTTCATGCATGGGGAGCAGTTATTTTTCCACTAGGAGTTTTAGCCGGGCTGGCATTTTTTAAATCTAATGAGGGTTCGCTAGTTAAGAAAATCCTATTCCTAACATTTGCTATGACTTTAGCTGTTCAAGTACATGTATTAACTACATTGTTTTTAGTGATTTTATTAAGTATTTTTTTTGTTTTGGCATTTTTTTCATCGGATAATAAAGTGAGGTTAGTACAGTGGGTAAGTATTGCGGCTGTATTAACTATTTGTACAACAGCAAATGTCTGGTATCCTTTGCTAGAAGTAAATTTAGAAAATACTATTTTGCCCCCATTTTTCAATGCTAATATGGATAAATCGGCTTTAAAATTGAGTTTTCAAACGTTGCCTACACATCTGACTATCACTGTTTTTTCTTTATATATTTTTCAGTTTATTTTGTTATTTTTTGTTAAACCATCTAAGACTAACCGAATAGTTACTATTCTTGCATATATTACCTTTATTGCATCAACGCGTATTTTTCCATGGAATGAATTAATAAGTATAATACCAAATATTTCCCTCATTCAATTTCCTTCTCGTTTGTTAATGCCAAGTGTTATATTAGTATTATTAGGGATTGGCTTGTCTTTAGAACAGTTGTTTAAGCAAGAAGCGACATCTAGATTAACTTCTAGTGTAATTTATTTAGTACTGTTTAGCTGTTTGAGTTTGGGAGTTATAGAACATTTACAATCGTCTTATATACAATCACAATATTGGTTCCGTGATACAATCATTGATGATTATAAAAACACAGGACTTCGAGTAAAGAAATATAATCCTGATGAGATTCGTAATAGTTTTTTCAAATCGGATCAACTTTTAACACCATTAGACGTTTTCAGTAAAACAACACCAGATTATATCCCTTTAGAAAATAAAAAATTAGCAACTGATCCTAAATTTAAGCCGTATAAAGAATACGGAAAAACTATTGTAATTAATCCGCTAAACAAAAGATTAGTAAAAACAGTTGAAAATAACAAATTGAAATTATCATGGGAAGCGACTCGAAGTTCTGAAGTGATTGTTCCAATTTTTATTTATCATCGAACAGAAGTTACTTTCAACGGGAAATTATTAACAGGGACTGAAATTAAAAAAAATCGTATAGGAAATTTATTACTTAATTCTGCCATAGGAGAAAATGAATTAAGTATTTACTACAAAAATTCTGTATTATTTTATGTAGCATTAGGCATTAGTATTTTTTCTTGGATTATGATTAGTATATGGGGAAGTATTATTTTAATAAGAGATTTTTTTAGAATTGAATAAAGAACTGCTTACGACGTGTTCTCATTTTTGAGAACACGTATTTTCTTTTTTATCAAATTCATGTAGAATTAAAAAAACTGGAGGAAAAGTCTATTGAAAAAACAAATTACATTATTAAGTAAAGAACTATATTTGCTTTTAATAAAAATAATTAGCAAAAGACC
The DNA here is from genome assembly GCF_017426705.2 of Enterococcus sp. DIV2402. NCBI lineage: Bacteria > Bacillati > Bacillota > Bacilli > Lactobacillales > Enterococcaceae > Enterococcus > Candidatus Enterococcus lowellii. The sequence continues at coordinate 1,552,556 of NZ_CP147251.1, forward strand.
TAGAGGGAAAAGTAATCAAATTGTTTTTTTGTTAAGCTTTCCTTCAACAAGTGAAACTATATTAGAGGCTTTGTATGAATCTTTGGGAAATCAACTAGTCATTTGTTATACCAATAATAGTCAATCAGAAGCGGATAAATATCGCCAAAAAGGTGTACCTACATATTGTTTAGATAATTTTTTTGTATTGTGTACTAAAATTGTTCCTTTAATAAAAAAAAGCAAAGTTGTTTTGTGTGACAATTATTTTGCATTTTTAGCTGGAATGACACTTGATAATAAGACAGAAGTTGTACAATTATGGCATGCTAATGGAGCTATTAAATTATTTGGTTTAGAAGCCAAATATGCCAAGAGTGCTACTTATAAAGATAAGCAAAGATACTTAGATGTATATCAAAAATTCACAAAATATGTGGTAAGTTCAGATCAAATGGCTAGGATTTTTGAGCGGAATTATAATCAAAAAATTAATATATTGCCGTTTGGTTATCCACCAACAGATAATTTTTTTGATAATATATGGCTAAAAAAAGTGAAAGATAAATTTAATCGAGTATTTAATAACAAGAAGAAAGTACTATTGTACGTGCCAACATATCGAGAAACACCTACAGATGTACCTTTGAATTTTGCTAAATTACAACAAAAAATTGGTAAAGATTGGCAAATTTTTGTTAAGGCTCATCCTCATGATAAATTGTTTCATGAATACCTAAAACAAGAAGTTGGCATTATTACTGACTTTAAAGGGATGAGTTTGCAAGAAATTCTTCCTTCCGTAGATTGTCTAATAACAGATTATTCTTCTATTCCGTTTGAATATTCATTAGCCAATAGAGAAGGAAAAATAATTTTCTATTGTTATGATTTGCATAAATATCAAACAGAAGTTGGCATAGAACTAGATTTTGAAAGATGGGTACCAGGGAAAGTTGTACAAACAGAAAAAGAGCTGCTACATGAAATTGCTAACTTGGATACTCAAAACTTTGAAGCATTTAATTTACTTTGGAATAACTATACAACTGGAAAAGCTAAGCAACAATTGATAGATTGGATAAGGAGTAAATATGAAAACTGAAATAATGGCAGGTGTACCTGTAGACTGTTTAACATATGAAGATATTATAAGAGAGGTTCCCATGTATATAAAAACAGGTGAAAAAATGACAGCAATTAGTGTCAATCCTCAAATTATAGTGGAAGGCAAAAAACACCCTGAAGTCATCGAATTTATAAAAAATAGTACGCATCGTATCCCAGATGGTATTGGTATTGTATTAGTTTCTAAATTAACAAAAGGAAATATTAAGCAACGTGTTGCTGGTTTTGAGTTAATGATAAAATTTTTAGAATATGCAAATGAAAATTGCTCTAGCTGCTTTTTTTATGGAGCGCATCCAGATGTTTTAAAAGACATGCTTAGGAAACTAGAAATTGAATATCCTAAAATGAATATAGCAGGCAGTATCGATGGATATACATCTTTAAAAGATGAAGAAATTGTGGATAAAATTAATCAAGTACATCCCGATTTTTTATTTATTGCATTGGGATTTCCTAAACAAGAACAGTGGTTGAATCGCAATCTTGATAAATTAAATGTCTCTATTTTTCAAGATGTAGGTGGCAGCTTTGATGTGCTTAGTGGCCATGTTAAGAGAGCACCTGCCTTTTTTTTGCGTTTTCATTTAGAGTGGTTATATCGTTCACTGAGTAATCCTAGACGTATTGGTCGTATTTTTCAATTACCTGTTTTTTTATTCAAAAGTTTATTATGGAATTTAAAAAATAGATAATAGTGGAGAAGGAACAGATACTAGTGTATACACAAGTTGCAAGATTTAGGTAAAACGTTTAATATTGAGAAGTAAAATTGTAGACGACTAAGGGAGAGAAGTTAATTGAAAATAGGTATAGTAGGATACCATCTATTTGGACTAGGAGGAACAAGTAGAGCAAACATCAATCTATTGCAGGAATTATTTGATATACCTGATGTAGAGGTTGTTTATTATAATACAAAAAAATATAATCAAAGAATTATTAATGAATTTGAAAATCGCGAGGAAGTTTTTAAAGAATATCATGGACGATTAACGTATCGACATTTTAGTGAAATTCTAAAAGATTCTGAATGTGATGTTTATTTACTAACTCGAGAAAACTTATTTATTTTAAGCAAATTATTAAAGAAAAAGTTTCCTAATGCGTTGATTGTAGGTGAAGTACATGCACCTGTTGCTAATATAGAACCTGAAATCGACTTATGTGCAGAGAGTATTGATGTTTACCGTGTTGCAACAGACATTAATAGAAGGATGCTTTTAAATAGAGTTAATGAAGTTAAGGGAGAAATTGTTGAGTTTCCTGTAAGTGTGCGACACTTAGAATATGACAAAAATGTAGTCTTTCAAGGTGGAGTTACGAAAAATCTTTATATTTATTCTCGTTTTGAGGAATTACAAAAAGATATTAGCTACAGTATCGCTTTAATGGATTACCTAGTTCACTATTTAGGAGAAGATGAATATAAATTATATATTAATGGTAAAGGAAAAACAGAGACTCTGTATCACAATTTAATTGCTTATTATAATCTTGAAGATAATGTGTTTATTAATGAAAAAATTCCTGAAGATGCGTTATATTTAAGTACTGCTCGTACAGAGACTTTTGGTTATAGTATTAGTGAAGCTTTTGTTTCAGGGAAAAAAGTATTGCTTTATGGTGGAGATGATCATGTTTTAACTAAGATTTATGGTAATTTTAAAACATTCGGTTGGTTGACAAAAAATATTGAAAGTGACTGCGAAGTTTTATTAAGCTACTGTAATCAAACAATTTCTCAAGAAGATTTTGAAGCAGACTTGGATGAGGCTTTGGTTTATAGTATAAAAAGAGATTATGGACAAAAATTTATTGATCACTTATTGCTAAACAAGAATATCTTAATTTATACAGGAGAAGCTGAAGAAACAGAAATTTTTGAAAAAATCTATAATTGGGATAAGTCTACAAGAACAAGTAAATTATCTACTGCTTACAATTGGTTAAATACGTTTCCAGGATTTAAACAACTGTTTAGAAATAAATGGTTACACAAACAATTAGTCGACATTTACGATAAAATTTTTCCGTATACTGAAGAATTGGATGTACGTGAAGATTTTGCTTTCATTGAAAGCTATCATGGAAAAAGCTTTAGTGGAGATCCTAAATATATCGCACTTGAACTGAAAAAAATGTACCCTAATATGTATATTTATATTAGTAGTATTAATAGTTTGGTGGATATGGAAATATTAAAGTGGGGCTTCTTACCTGTTCGTTTAGGTAGTAGAGAGTATGTTCGTAAATTCAGACAAAGTAAATATATTATTACTAATGGAAATGCATTAGATAAATGTGGAAAATCTGATGAACAAGTGTTTATTCAAACTTGGCATGGACTGCCATTGAAGAAGATGGTAAATGACTTAGAAAATCCAGATCAACGTAGAGAAGAATCAGAGGCGTTTTTACCACGAATGTTAAAATGGGATTATTTGTTGAGTTGCTCTGAGCGTAATACTGAGTATTTTAGTTCAGCATTTATGCTAGATCAAAATGAAAATTTACAAATTTTAGAATACGGTGCGCCAAGAAACGCATATTTGATTAAAAATGCTAACAATAAAAAAGAATTGGAACGTGTACATTTTAAATATTTCAATAGACCTTATAATGGAGATACGTATATTTTATATTGTCCAACATGGCGAAAAGATAAACGTAATTCAACAACAAGCTTAGATTTACAACAATTTATTGAAGAATTACCTGAGAACTATCAATTAATCGTTAAATTGCATCCATTAGAAGGACATTTACGAAAACAATATAATTCTTTGCATCCAAGAATTCATTGTTTTTATAATGAATTAGTAGATATTCAAGAGCTATATATTTTAAGTAAAGTAATGATTACCGATTATTCTAGTGCGATGTTTGATTATGCGCATATGAATCGAAAAATACTAATTTTCCAAGAAGATGCAGAAGATTATGGTAGCCAGATTGGTTATTATTTCAATACAAAAGAATTGATTGATATTGATGGTCATAATTACAGTTTGCCTGAATTAGTAGAAGAAATTTTACAACCGTATGATGGATATTATAATCGTTTAATTATACAAGAATTAATGACAGAAGATAACAAAAATGCTACAAAAGATATTTTATCTACAATTATAGAAGAGTCAAAAGTTGAACATGAAATGTTGGTTGAATCATTATAAAGCTGGAGGGAAATTATGGCTAAGGTAATTAAGAAAAAAAGAGAAGCTAATAGCGAAGTTTTAGATGATATCGTATATATTAATTTAGATGAATATGAAGGGAATTATTCATCTAAAAAATTAGGAATTCGCGTAGGTCCAGGTAAAAATATTTTGGAGTTAGCAGACGAAGATGAAGATGTGTATCTATTTTATCAAAAACTGTTAACTGAAGATTATATGTTTTATTGGCATCATAATGGCGTATCCTATTTTATTAGAAGGAAATATTTGAAAGAAATTTGGAAGCGTACAGACTTAGGAGATTTAGGTGGGTTATTTTATACAGTAGAGGAACCATTAAAAGAACGAAGTAGTGAAACTGAAAAAAATAATTTGATTGTTATTTTCAGTCCAATGCCAGCAGAGAATGTAAAATATTCTAGTAATATTTCAGCACGTTGTTTCAGAACATATTTTCCTAATATTCAAAAATATTTAGCAAAAAATACGTATGTTTTACGAATTATGGATGCTAATCTTTCATACGGAAGTTTATATTTAAACACAAGTAATTATCCAAATATGGAAGAAGATGTTCAAAATATTATACAAAAAATACAAGAAGAACTGAATATTGAAAAGGAACGTGTTGTATTATATGGTGTTGATAATATTGCGATGTCGGCGTTGCATCACGGAATTAAAGGTGATTTTAAATCAGTAATTATCAATCCCTATTTTACTTTAGAAGAACTAAAAGAATCTTCATTTTATGATAAATATTTGTCTAATGCTCTGCCAAATGATTTAAAAGAATTGGTTAAGAATGCAAAAATTGAAAATCATTTAATTATAGACAGTAAAGACAGTGGACATTCGTTGGAAGAATTAAATGAATTAGCACGTGTATATATGTTGAATGATTCTGTTGATAGAGAAGAGTTAGTGAAACACGTGACGATTGAAACATCGTTAGCATTAAATAAGAATTGGATAAATATCTAACAATATATATATAAATCATTCCTCTTCTTTTCAATTTCGTGTATAATGATACAAGTTAGAAACAGAAAGTGAGGAGGCGTTGTTTTGAAGCGAGAACAACACTCGAATGAATCAAAATTCCTTGGAAAAGATGATAAAAACAATAGAGCGGAAGAATCATTTTATTCTTCAAATCCGGATGGAAAGAAGGTAGATGCAGTGGAGCAAAAAGAAGATAATTCAAGAAAATCTCAACATCGAAAAGAAGACAAGATAGTTACACGAATTGTAGCTATTGTCGTACTAGCATTATTAATTGTTGGTGGGGTGTTTGGTTTTTCTACTTATCGATATGTAGCATCTAGTATCAAACCTTTAGATCCGGATAATTCGGAAAAAATTGTGGTAGATATTCCAAGTGGGTCAACTAACAAAATGATTGGTCAGATTTTAGAAGATGAAAAAGTTATTAAAAGTGGTATGGTATTTAACTACTATACAAAATTTAATAATTTAACTGGTTTCCAAGCTGGTAAATATCAAGTATCACCAGATATGACATTAGATGAAATTGGCGAATTATTACAAGGTGGTGGACTAGCAGCTGATCAAGCAGATGCGCGTTTAACTATTCCTGAAGGTTACGATGTTGATCAGATTGGGGACGTAATTGAAAAACATACAGAATTGAAGAAGAAAGATTTTCTTGCTTTAATGAAAGATGAAAAATTTTTCGATGAATTGCTTGAACAATTTCCAGATTTATTAACGGATGCTAGCAAATCTGAAGGTGTTCGTTACCGTTTAGAAGGGTATCTGTTCCCGGCGACTTACGATTACTATAAAGGAACTTCTCTTGAGACTTTAGTGACTGAAATGGTTTCAGCAACTAATAATGTATTAGCGGGATATTATGAACAAATTGAAGAAGCTGATTTGAATGTCCATGAAGTACTGACGATTGCTTCACTAGTGGAAAAAGAAGGGGTTACTGAAGAAGATCGTAAGAAGATTGCCCAAGTATTCTTCAACCGTCTAGCAACAGGCATGCCATTACAGTCAGATATTTCGATTTTATACGCGTTGGGTGTTCATAAAGAGATGGTTCTTTACGAAGATTTAGAGGTCGATTCGCCATATAACCTATATAAAAATACTGGTTATGGACCAGGACCATTTGATAACCCAAGCGAACAAGCGATTAAAGCTGTATTAGAGCCGACACCAAATAATAATTATTATTTTGTAGCAGATTTAGAAACTGGGAAAGTTTATTATGCTGAAACTTTAGAAGAACATAATAAATTAGTTGATGAATATGTGAATAAAACAAATAAAACCGATTAAAAACATTTTCTCACAGAAAGTAGTTTACAATTATTGAAAAGCGTGGTAATCTTTTGTGGATTCTATACAAAAGATTACCATTTTATTACACCTAGGTTTATTCTAGAGATGCGAAATGATGAGATGTAAAAGGAGATTTTATTATGGTAGAAAAAGTATATCCAATGACGATAGAAGGCAAAGAAAAGCTAGAGCAAGAGTTGGAAGAGTTAAAAACTGTTAAACGTGGGGAGATTATTGAGCGAATTAAAGTTGCTCGTAGTTTCGGAGATTTGTCTGAGAACTCTGAATACGAATCTGCAAAAGATGAACAAGCATTTGTAGAAGGTCGTATTACCACATTGGAGACAATGATTCGTTTTGCACAAATTATTGACAATGATGGTGTGGATCAAGATGAAGTTTCAATCGGTAAAACAGTGGTATTTAAAGAATTACCAGATGAAGATGAAGAAGAATATACCATTGTAGGTAGCGCTGAAGCAGATCCATTCTCTGGTAAAATTTCGAATGACTCACCAATTGCTCAAGCGTTAATTGGTAAAAAGATTAATGATGAAGTAACAATCTCAACTCCAGGTGGAGATATGTTAGTAAAAATTGTTGACGTAAAATAAGTAAAATCTACAATAGGAATAGACCATAAGGGTTTATTCCTATTTATTTGTTATCTTTCAGCCTCACGACGGATGAAGTTTGTGCTAAAAACGAGTATGATAAGCAGAGAAATTGGAGTAGAGGAGGGAATTCTATGAATAGTCCATGGCGATTCTTTTTTGTCGTAGAAGCCTTATTGTTTTTACTTGCTGTGTGGCAAATTATTAATAATACCCCATTATTAATTTTATTAGGGATAGGTATGCTAAATGTTTATTTAGCTATAAAACGTAAAAAACACTTACGCACAAAGAATTTTCAATTAATCGTAGGTTGTTTGATGATTCTAGTGAGTTTATTAAATAGTCCAGCACTATGGTTGATGATTGTCTTTGCTATTCTTTTTATTGGCTTAAAAGGAGTAGAAATTTCAGGTATTGATTTTTCAAAGCATTCATTTTGGCGCAAAAAACAAATTATTATGGTAGAAACTGATGAACCACAAAAGCATGACGGAAAAAAGAAAAAGCAACAATGGTTTGGTAATGAACGGATTGGCAGTCAAGTTTATGAGTGGGACGATATTAATATTAGTATTTTATCTGGAGATACAATCATTGATTTAGGCAATACAATTTTGCCAAAAAATGATAATATTGTATTAGTACGAAAAGGCTTTGGTCGAACACGTATTTTAATTCCAACAGGGATTGGTGTGCAATTAGAACACGCAGCTTTTGCTGGCTCCGTTGTGTTTGAATCAAAAGAAACTGAATTACGTAACGAAGTGCTAACAGTAGTAAGCAGTGATTATAGTACAAGTCCGCGACGTTTGAAAATCGTATCTAACACCTTAGTGGGAGATTTAGAGGTGATTCGTGTATGATAGCTAAAACCTCACGAAGCATGCTTGCACTCTACAGTGGTATTGCGACTTTTCTTATTTTAGTTTTTGTTTTATTTACCTATCTTTTTGCCACTGGTCAAAAAAACTGGTGGTTGCAATTATTTCAAGTAAAAGTTTTATTTATTCCAATGATTTTTTATTTATTAGCAATTGCAATTGTTTCAGGAATCTCGATTTTTGTTCTTTTATCATTTACACAAAAAAGACTATTAGCACCAATCGAAGAAAAAATGCGTTTGCTAGCAAATGGTAACTTAGAAAGTAAAACGCTAAATGAAAACATGCCATTATCTGCTTCAAATAAAGAATTATTCAATATGGATAATGATATTCATCAAATCAAAGAAAAACTAAAAGAAATGTCCAGCGAACTACAAATTTTAAATGCACGCCCACAAGTTGTGGATGGACAAACCAAAGAAGAAATTTTAGAAAATGAACGTCATCGTTTAGCGAGAGAATTACATGATTCGGTTTCTCAGCAATTGTTTGCGGCAATGATGATGATGTCAGCGTTAAATGAACAAGCAATCAAAACGGACGTACCCGAAGCCCAAAGAAAGCAATTAGCAATGGTTTCAGATATTATAAATGCTTCCCAATCTGAGATGCGTGCTTTATTGTTACATCTTAGACCAGTTACTTTAGAAGGCAAGAGTTTAAAACAAGGTATTGAACAATTGTTAAGAGAATTACAAACAAAAATCAAAATTTCTTTAAAGTGGGACATTGAAGATTTAGTGATACCAAGTAGTATTGAAGATCAACTGTTCCGTGTAGTACAAGAGTTACTTTCTAATACATTACGCCATGCTAAAGCTGAAGAATTAGAGGTTTATCTTAATTTAATCGATCAAAATATTTTATTACGAGTGATTGATGATGGTGTTGGTTTTGATCCTGAGAAACAACAACAAAAAGCTGGAAGCTATGGTTTAATGAATATTCGCGAACGAATTACGGGTATTGGTGGAACATTAAAAATTATTAGTTTTAAAAATCAAGGTACAAGCATAGAAATTAAGATTCCGTTGTTGAAGGAGGTTATTAGTAAATGATACGAGTATTGTTGGTAGATGATCATGAGATGGTACGTTTAGGGGTATCTTCTTATTTATTAATCCAAGATGATATTGAAGTTGTTGGGGAAGCTGAAAATGGAATAATAGGATACGAAAAAGCTTTGGAGTTACGTCCTGATGTTATATTGATGGATTTAGTAATGGAAGAAATGGATGGTATCGAAGCGACGAAAGCCATTTTAAAAGATTGGCCTGAAGCAAAAATTATTATTGTGACTAGCTTTATTGATGATGAAAAAGTCTATCCTGCAATTGAAGCGGGTGCTGCTGGCTATATGTTGAAAACATCAACAGCTCATGAGATAGCTGATGCAATTCGCGCTACACAACGTGGTGAACGTGTTTTAGAACCGGAAGTGACCACTAAAATGGTTAATCGTATGACGAATAAAACAATTCAGTTACATGAAGATTTGACAAATCGCGAACGAGAAGTATTGATGTTGATTTCTCAAGGAAAAAGCAATCAGGAAATTGCTGATGAATTATTTATTACCTTAAAAACAGTTAAAACCCATGTCTCTAATATTTTATCTAAGCTTGAAGTAGAAGATCGTACACAAGCGGCTATTTATGCCTTTAAACATAAATTAGTGAAATAATTCAGTCGTAATAAACTAACTGTTTGTTACAATTTTTAAGGAACATTCTTTAAAGGAGCGAAAAAATAATGAGACAAAATTATGCCATTATTGGCTTAGGTCGTTTCGGTGGGAGTATTTGCCGAACTTTGATAGAATCAGGTCAAGAGGTTTTAGCAATTGATAGTAATGAAGATCGAGTCAATGAATACATGAATATTGCTACTCATGCTGTTGTAGGGAATGCACAAGATGAAATGACATTGCGTTCATTAGGAATTCGTAATTTCGACCATGTGATTGTTGCAATTGGGGAAGATATTCAAGCAAGTATTCTGGTTACTTTAATGGTGAAAGAAATGGGTGTACCAAATATTTTAGCGAAAGCACAAAATGAATATCATGCACGTGTATTAGAAAAAATTGGTGCAGATCGCGTCGTTCATCCGGAAAGAGATATGGGAATTCGAATTGCGCACAATTTAGTCTCTAAAAATATTTTGGATTTTATTGAACTTTCTGATGAATTTTCATTAGCCGAGATTCGGGTAACCAATGAACGATTCTTCAACAAAACATTGCTAGAATTGAATTTTCGTCAAAAATTTGGCTTAACAGTTGTTGCTATTCGCCGAGGAAATGGTAAAGTCGTCGTTTCTCCTGCTGCCAGCGAAATTGTACGTGAAAATGATAATTTACTTGTGATTGGAAATACGGATGAAGTAGATTTGCTTGATGATAAACTAAATGACTAGGAGTGCAGCAAATGAAAATAGTAATTACAGATACAGCATTATCATGGTTTAAAAAAGAAGTAGAATTACAACCAGAAACAGGCATTCGTTTCTTTGGGAAAATTTATGGAAACACTCAAGTTCATGAAGGATTCTCGGTAGGGATGTCTGTTGATCGTCCAGAAAATCCACTTTTTGAAGAAACTGTTGATGGTATATTATTTTTTGCTGAAGAAAGCGATGATTGGTTCTTTAAAGGGTTAGAAATGACCGTTGATTATGATGAAAAATTAAACGAACCAAAATATTTATTTACAGAGTTATCATAATTGCATGTGAAAGAAGCTAAATTAATCTTAGAATTTAGCTTTTTTTTTCTTTATGTATAAAAAATGTGCTATAATTTTTGAGAATTAGGAGGTCGAAGCAGACATGTTATCAATTATAGTCCCTTGTTATAATGAGGAAGAATCTCTGCCATTATTTGTCAAAGAAGTAGAGAAAATAGCTGTAAATATCGAGCATCAATTGGAGTATATTTTTGTGAATGATGGATCAAAAGATCAAACCTTACAAGTATTACGAAAGCTCCATAAAGAGATACCTGATAAAATAAGGTATATTTCTTTTTCAAAAAATTTCGGAAAAGAAGCAGGGTTATATGCTGGATTACAAGCGGCCAAAGGTGACTTGATTACTGTTATGGATGCTGACTTACAAGATCCTCCAGAATTATTACCAAAAATGATTAAAATGCTTGAGAATTCAGATATTGATTGTGTAGGAACCCGTAGAGCTGATCGTCACGGAGAACCGCCAATCCGTAGTTTTTTTGCCAAAATGTTTTATAGATTAGTCAACAAATTTGGTGATACCGAAATGGTAGATGGCGCACGTGATTTTCGTTTGATGACGCGTCAAATGGTAGATGCGATTTTAGAAGTGACTGAATATAACCGTTTTTCAAAAGGGATATTTAGTTGGGTCGGTTTTAAAACAGAATATATTTCTTATGAAAATCGCGAACGTGTGGCTGGCGAGACATCATGGTCTTTTTGGAGCTTATTTAAATATTCGATAGACGGAATTGTCAATTTTTCCGATGCTCCATTAACCATTGCGTCGGTTATTGGTGCGATTACGTGTTTCGGTGCAGGAATTGCTTTATTATTTATTGTTTTTCGTGCATTAATTTTTGGTGATCAAACAGATGGTTGGCCATCATTAGTATCCATTATTTTATTTGTTAGTGGCATTCAACTTTTATGTATCGGTATTATTGGGAAATATATCGGAAAAATCTTCTTAGAAACGAAAAAGCGTCCAATTTATATTGTAAAAGAAACCGAAGAAAAATAAGAAGATGGTTTTCACCATCTTCTTTTTAATATCCAGATTGAATATTTACTGTATTTTTAGAGAGGTTTCCGGTAGTATGAAATGATTTGAAATTCTCAATAAAAATACGCATAAATGATTTTTGAAAATGTGGCGTGTAACCTGAAATGTGTGGCGTGATTAGTATGTTTTCTAACATCCATAACGGGTCATCTTCTGCCAATGGTTCTTCTTCAAATACATCCAAAGCTGCAAAATGGATGGAATGATCAACCAAGGCTTGGTAAAGAGCGGTTGTATCGACGCTTGCCCCACGACCAACATTAATAAATGTCGCGGATTGTTTCATGGTTGCAAAGAAATCATCGTCATAAAGATGGTAAGTATCTTCCGTCAACGGCAAGATATTGATGATAATATCAGCTTTTTGAGTTTGTGGCGCAAGCTCTACAATCGAATAGGTTTCATGAAAATGCTCAATGGCACGTCCATTTGTATTGATACCAATTGGTCGGCAATTTAAAAATGCTAAACATTTAGCTAATTGTTGACCAATTTTTCCAGTACCAACGATTAAAATACGTAAATCTTGTAAATTATTAATCGTCAATTCTGATTGCCAAATTTGTTTTTGTTGGCTGCGGATGGCTTCAAAAATTCCACGACTTTGCATGAATAAGATGGCTAACACATGATCAGTAATTGATTGTGCATGAAGCCCACTGGCGTTTGATAACTGGATATGATGTTGGGCAAATTCTTTTAAAGGCAACGTATCGACACCAGCAGAAATCGCTTGTACCCATTTTAGTGAAGTTGAAGGGACTAATAATTTGTCACGCCAATCTTTAGACCAGCCAATCGTGATTTCAACATTGTTCCAATCAAATGAATCATGAATTTCATCTTTGGTAACGAATTGATAATCAGTAGAGATTTCGCGCATTTGGCGAATAAATTCTTCTCGGAATGGACGAGTGGATAAAATATATTTACTCATAAACAAACCTCCTTTTCTTTAAGTCTAGCAAACTTTAATAAAAAAAGACATTCCCAAAATGGAAATGTCAGGTAATATTTTTTTCTGGTCGAACTGCACGTGTGAAAATAAAGAGTGTACTTAATAAAACAAAAGTACTACTATCAAAGGTATACGTTAGTGCATGAACAATAGTGGCTACTACAACAGGTAGGGTGACACATAATGTGGTAATTTTTAAGTTGTCTAAAAATGAATAGCGTACTTGACGAAAACGACAATAAATATTTCCGAATAATGTAGCAATTAAAATGGAAGCAATCAAACTTAAAAATGAAGGATAGAGAGCAACTATAAAAATAACTACAAATACCCACCAAGGTAGTTGTTGATTTGCTAGTATATTTCGTAACATTTTCCCGTTGAGCAAATTAGCGTCTGTAAGGTCTGTATATAAAAGTTCAAATTGATTACTTCCTAAGATAGACGTGGTTGCATCATTGGAAGGTAAACTAACAATCAATTCTTCAGAAAGTAAGCCAACACTTAGAAAGTTTCCGACCATATCTTTTGAAACATCTTCTGGCGTTCGTCGACCTTCAGGATCAAAAGTAAAAATAATTGAATCTGTTTGATAAATAAATCCCTTTTCAGCATTATCTGTTTTTAATTTGCCATCTGCAATGCTAAAGTCAGGAATTTGTTTGGCAATTTCTTGACCATCTGTTTGAATATCTTTAAAAATTTGTAAGACTTGGAAAGTGATTGGAATCGCAGACAAGGAGCTTAATAATAAGATATATGCAATGATTTTTCCTAAGCCAATTTTTCGAGCTTCTTTTAATTGAGGAAAATTAAAAAAAGCGTGTTTTGCAAGTTGAATTAATGACATGATACAATCCCTTCATATAAGTGAATAGTTTAAAATACTAAAGTCTATTGTATCAGAAGATAAATAGAAACAAAATAATAAATAAGCAAAATTTATATAAATAAGGAGCAGAAGTTATGAATTTTTTAGTAAAATGTAAACAGCAATTAGAAGAAAGAAAATTATGGGAAGTTTTTATATATCTTTTTTTCGGAGGTTTAACAACAATTGTTAATATTGCTGTCCATTTCACTTGTTTAGATTTATTTGGTTTTCACTATATGGTAGCGACAGTTATTTCCTGGATTGTTTCTGTATTATTTGCCTTCGTAACAAATAAACGTTGGGTTTTCCATTCACAGACAGAAGGCGGTACTGAATGGCTAATTGAATTTTCAAAGTTTGTGTTTTATCGCTTACTTTCACTAATTATGGATATGGGCTGTATGTATGTGTTAATTGAATTCATTCATGCAGGTGATATTGTAGCAAAAATCTTTACACAAATCCTTGTGGTTGTAGCTAATTATGTGTTTAGTAAGTTTTTAATTTTTAAACGTACATGAGAAAAAAACTAAGCATATTTTTTGAAGAAAATCGCTTTCTCTGATAGTCTTACAGTGTAAATAACTATTTAGGAGGAATCATTCTATGACTTACACATTACCAGATTTACCATATGCTTACGATGCTTTGGAACCACACATCGATGTTGAAACAATGCATTTACATCATGACAAACACCATAACACTTATGTGACAAACTTAAATGCAGCAATTGAAAAATATCCTGAATTAGGTGAAAAATCTGTTGAAGAGTTAATTTCTGATTTAACTGCAGTTCCTGAAGATATTCGTACAGCCGTACGCAATAATGGTGGCGGACATGCAAACCATACATTCTTCTGGGAAATTATGGCACCAAACGCTGGTGGCGAACCTGTAGGCGAACTAAAAGCAGCGATTGACGAAAAATTTGGTAGTTTTGATGCCTTCAAAGCAGAATTTAAAGCAGCAGCAACTAGTCGTTTTGGATCTGGCTGGGCTTGGTTAGCTTTAAATAATGGATTATTAGAAGTAACTTCTACACCAAACCAAGATTCTCCATTGATGGATGGCCGTACACCAGTTGTTGGTTTAGATGTTTGGGAACATGCTTACTACTTAAACTACAAAAATGTTCGTCCAGACTACATTGATGCTTTCTGGAACTTAGTGAACTGGGAAAAAGCCAACGAATTATACAATGCAGCAAAATAATAGGTCAAACCGTTTGAGCAGGTAGAAAATTCTATCTGCTTTTTTGATTTTACGATAAAAGTAAGGAGCGATAAGGTGTTAGAACGTCGAAAAGTTACGCCATTAGATATTGAAGAAGTTCATCCAATCATTACAGAAATTTGGCAAGAGGTCTACACGCCAATTATTGGAGAACAACAGGTTGCGTATATGTTAGAAAACTATCAAGGAATAGAAACTATCCTTCAAGAAATGGCAGGAGGCACACAATATTATATGTTATTTTCAGATGGTCACTGCGTAGGATATACAGCTTATGAAATTAAAAAAGATCATTTGTATTTAAGTAAAATTTATATTCATCAAGATTATCGTGGACAAGGGTTGATGCGTGAAGTGTTTGACTGGTATGATCAGTTAAGTCAAGAATTGCGTTTAAACCAGCGCCTACGCGTAAATCAAAATAATAAACAAGCGATTGCTGTTTATCAACACCGTGGTTTTCAATTAATAAAAGAAGATATTGCTGATATAGGACAAGGTTTTTTTATGGTAGATTATCTTTTTGAAAAAAACTATTGCTAACGTTTTCATTTTTGTTATAATATTTATAACGAAAATATTCGTTATTTTACTATTTTGGAGGCATTATTTATATGGAACACGGTACAGTTAAATGGTTTAACAATGAAAAAGGTTTTGGGTTTATTACAGCTGACAATGGCAGTGATGTATTCGTGCACTTTTCTGCAATTCAAGGAGATGGCTTTAAGTCTTTAGAAGAAGGACAAGAAGTTGAATTCAGCATTGTTGAAGGAAATCGCGGTCCTCAAGCAGCAGAAGTAACAAAACTTTAAGAGTAGAAACCACAAAGGGAAGTCTTTGTGGTTTTTCTTTTGTTGCTATTTTAGTTGTTTTTTGTTATCTTCAATTATATTAAATAATAAATGAGGTCTTAATATGAAACGAGTAATTACTTATGGAACATTTGATTTGTTGCATTATGGTCATATAAACTTATTGCGTCGAGCAAAAGAGCAAGGTGATTATTTAGTTGTTGCTTTATCAACAGATGAATTTAACTGGAACAAAAAACAGAAAAAATGCTATTTTTCTTATGAGAAAAGAAAACAATTATTAGAAGCTATTCGTTATGTAGATTTAGTTATTCCAGAAAACAGCTGGGATCAAAAAGTTTCTGATGTGAGTGAATATCATATTGATACATTTGTAATGGGCGATGACTGGGCTGGTGAATTTGATTTCATTCAAGAACAAACAGATGCAGAAGTCCTTTATTTAGCACGTACACCAGAAATTTCTACAACACAAATCAAAAAAGATTTAAAATTAAATGAAAACTAAGTCGAGAAGTCTCGACTTTTTTAATGTTTCCTTTACTTTCTAAAGGATAAATGTCCCTTCATAAAAAAATGTGGTATGATAACTATGATTTTTTATTGTTTAAAGAGTTTTTGAGGATGGATGAATAAATTGAAAAATAATGAAATCAAAGTAAGAAGTACGCTTGTTACAAAAGAGTACGATCTGTATAAGAAAAAATCAGATAAAATAAAAGCACTTTTTAAATTTTATCATCGCAATGTGCCCCGTTTTTGGGCATTAAAAGGTGTGAATTTTGAAGTAAGAGCTGGTGAATCAGTCGGAATTATTGGAATTAATGGTTCTGGAAAGTCAACATTATCTAATGTAATTAGTGGAATTATTCCACCAACATCAGGAACTATGGAAGTGAATGGTGAGACATCGATTATTTCAATTGGTGCAGGACTGAAATTTCAACTAACAGGGATGGAGAATATTCGTCTGAAAGGCTTAATGTCTGGAATGACAAATAAAGAAATTGACGAAAAATTAGATGAGATTATTGCCTTTGCTGACTTAGGGGATTTCATCAATCAACCTGTTAAAAGTTATTCAAGTGGGATGCGTTCACGCTTAGGTTTTGCGATTGCTGTGCATAATAACCCAGATATTTTAGTTATTGATGAAGCTTTATCAGTTGGAGACGAGACCTTTTATCAAAAATGTGTGGATAAGATTATGGAATTTAAAGAACAAGGCAAGACGATTTTCTTTGTTAGTCATGCTTTAGGACAGGTTGAAAAGTTATGTGATAAAACAATCTGGATGCATTATGGTGATTTAAGGATGTTTGGACCAACAAATGAAGTGATGAAAGAATATCGTCAATTTATCGAATGGTTTAAGAAACAGCCAAAAGCTGAACAGAAAAAATATCAAGATGATCAAAAAGAGGCACAAAAAGCTTTCAATTTAGAAGAATTAGCTGAACGTGTGGCTAAAGGAGATTTACAATTAGAAGCCCAGCAGCTTTCTGAAAAAGTTATCAATAAAAATTTAAAACGTACACCTTTAGGAGAAAAAATGACCGTTGGGACAAAACTGTTATTGACAGGAACAATTCTAGCTACACTCTTTTGTACCTTAGTGTCATTTAGTGGACGTTCATTGAGCTATTCAGTGGAACATCCAGTAGAGGTTATTACAAGTGTTTTTAAATAATAGAAATAAATTGAATGCTCAATTTAGATAGAAAAGGAAGAGTTTTGTGAAAGAAATTGTCGCTGTTATCAAAGAGCAGTTCCAGCATATGGGCATGATTTTTCGTATGTCTCGCTATGAAGACAAAGCGACTTATCAAAGTCATTACTTGGGTCTAGCATGGCAAATTTTGAATCCAGCTATTCAAGTTGGAATTTACTATTTAGTATTTGGTGTAGGAGTCAATCAAGGTCGAGAAATTTCCGGTGTTCCGTTTATTGTGTGGATGTTAATTGGGATTACCGTCTGGTTTTATGTCAATTCATCTATTTTGGGTGCATCGAATAGTATTCATCGCCAAGTCGGTATGGTTGCAAAAATGAAGTTTCCCGTG
Source organism: Enterococcus sp. DIV2402 (assembly GCF_017426705.2). Classification (NCBI taxonomy): domain Bacteria; kingdom Bacillati; phylum Bacillota; class Bacilli; order Lactobacillales; family Enterococcaceae; genus Enterococcus; species Candidatus Enterococcus lowellii. Next base: position 1,570,403 of record NZ_CP147251.1, read on the forward strand.
AGTGTATTGCCAACCATTAATATTGTCAGTAACTTGTCTTCTTATTTTCCAATGTTGGCAATTGTGGTTATTACGGTATTAGGTTTTGGAGGCACGCCTTCATTGTATTGGTTACAATACATCTATTACTTTTTCTGTATGTTTGTATTTTTATTTGCGTTTGGCTTGCTAAATGCTACAATTACAGTTTTAATTCGTGACTATCACATTTTCTTACAGTCAGTGTTACGTTTATTATTCTATGTTTCAGGTCCTATTTGGGATATTCAGAATAGAAACTTACCACCGACGTTAGTTAAAGTTTTACGAATTAATCCTGTTTATTACATCATTGAAGGCTTCAGAGATACCTTTTTAAATCGAGCTTGGTTCTGGGAAAAAGCTACATATGGCTTTATTTTCTGGGGGATGGTATTAATTTTGTTGATTCTGGGAAGTCATTTACACATGAAATTCCGTGCAAAATTTGTAGATTATATTTAAGAGATGGTTGACCATCTCTTTTTCATTTATGTTTCAGAATTGTTAAGTTTATGTAATAAACCTATTGTAATATTGATACAAATTCTAAATTGTGGCAAAATTTAAACGGTTGCTCTATTAGAAAGAGGTGCAGAATGCGTTTATATCAAAAAATAGTTATAGGAATTTTAGGCATATTAGCTGCAGTTGTAATTGGTTTTACCATTTATGGCATGCGCGCGTTTGATGATATTAATGATGTCATTGATAATATTAGTCAAGCTGCCAATAGAAAAACAAAAAAACGAGACGTAGCAGTAAGTATTGAAGACCGAGATCCTTTTTCAATCCTTTTATTAGGTATTGATACGGGAGCACTTGGTAGGACGGATCAGGGACGCTCAGATAGTATGATGGTAGTCACAGTGAACCCTGAGAAAAAAGAGTCCACAATTGTTAGTTTAGACCGGGATATTTTGGCTGATATGTTAGATGGTGTAACCTTTGATAAATTAAACCATGCCTATGCTTATGGCGGTGTGGAATTAGCAATGGATGCGGTAGAAAAATTACTAGATATTCCAATTGACCATTATGTGACAATTAACATGCAGGGGATGCGTGATTTAATTGATGCAGTAGGTGGAATTGAAGTAAATAATAAAATTGACTTTACTTTAGAAAAAGTTCACGTTCCAGCGGGGAAAATCACATTAGACGGCAAAACCGGATTAGCTTATGCAAGAATGCGTTATGATGATCCTGAAGGCGATATTGGTCGTCAACGTCGCCAACGAGAAGTTGTAACGAAAATTGTACAAAAAGTATTGAGTCTAGATGGTGTGAGTAACTATCAGAACATTTTGAAAGCTGTGGAAAAAAATTCTAAAACAGATTTAACTTGGAATGATATGTTAGACATTGCAACGAACTATTACCCAGCCTTTACTACGATTAATCAACATCAATTAGAAGGTAATGGTCAAATGGTGAATGGTGTCTATTATCAAATTTTAGGTATTACGGAATTGTTGAATGCTCAAAATATCTTAAAAGAACAATTGGAATTACCAACAAGTAAAACGTTGGAGATTGATTCACAATTTCAATATTCTTACAATGGTTATATCGGCAATCAATTTTATGACGATTCTGTAGATGGTGTGGATCATACATCGGTTGCAGACCCTGAAGATGAACCTTATTATGAGACTAGTGAAAACATAGAAATAGAAGAAACAACTGATTTTGCATATTAAAAAGAAGCGGCTCATGATGAGTCGCTTTTTTAGTTGTCCACAAATTAGATGACTGTTTGTAATGTTTCACGAATGAATGCTTATTTATAAGAAAAAAAGATATAAATCAGATTTTTTGTGAAACAAATCGTTGTTTTGTAAAAAAATGTTGGTTTTTCTATAAGTATAGAGGTTTTCGCTTTTTTTAATTTTTTTTTTTGGTAAAATAAGACAGTAGCTCGAGTATGGAAGGAATGTCAACATGCAGAAATTTAAAAAGAACTTCTCTGGAAATGCCAATCGAAAATCACATGTTCCTTTTCGATTAAATTTATTATTTTTCGTTATTTTTACATTATTTGTTATCTTAATTGCTCAATTAGGGCATTTACAAATTATAAATAGCAATCAGCTTGAAGAACAATTGAAAGCTTCATCAGTAATCACTATCCAGGGAAGCACACCGCGTGGAATGATTTACGATGCTTCTGGTGAAGCGCTAGTAGAAAATGAAGCCAATGCTGCCATTACGTTTACTCGTGGGATTGAAATGACGGCTAACGATTTATTAGATATTGCCACTCGTTTAAATGAATTAATCGATATTGAAGCAGATGATGCACTCACTGAACGAGATTTAAAAGATTTTTGGTTAGCTAATAAAGAAAATCTCAATGAAGCAAGAGAACGATTAACCACAACAGAAAAATTAGCTGGAACTTCAAAAGAATATGAATTATTAGTTGGAAAAGTATCAGATGATGAGATTCAATTTGATGGCGAACAACTAAAAGTAGCAACTATTTTTAAACGATTAAATAGTGCACAACAACTAAAAACAGTTTTTGTGAAGAATAAAGACGTAACTGACGAAGAGCTAGCATTAGTTTCTGAACGTGCAAAAGAACTACCTGGGGTATCTACAGGTACAGATTGGACAAGATCATTACGTACAGGGAATAATTCAATAAAAAGTGTGATTGGTCGCGTATCAACAGAAGGATTACAAGCCGAAAATGCAGAAGAATATCTAGCTAAAGGATATGCGTTAAATGACCGTGTCGGCACTAGTTTTTTAGAAAAACAATATGAAGAAGTTCTTCAAGGTGTTAAATCACAACAAGAAATTAAAGTTGGCAATGACGGAACAATTGAAAATCAAAAAGAGATTTCTCCAGGTGAAAAAGGAGATAACTTAGTATTAACCATTGATACAGCTTTTCAAGAAAAAGTTGATGAACTTGTTAAGAACCTTTATCAAAATCTAGTTGATACTAAGGTAGCTGAGTATTCGCCAGGAATTTATGTAGTTGCTATGAATCCTAAAACTGGAGGAATCATGGCGATGTCAGGTTATCATCATGATATTGAAACCAATGAGCTGTCTGAAAATGCTATTGGAACCTATCAAGCCGCTTTTGAACCTGGCTCTGTTATGAAAGCCGCAACAATTACAGCTGGTTGGGAAAACGATGTACTCGAAGGCAACCAAGTGTTGTATGATCAACCGATTTATCTACCAGGTAGTACAAAAGCTTCGATCTTCAACAAATTAGGTTACAATAATCGTAATTTGAATGTCGTGCAAGCACTTGAATTATCTTCAAACTCGTATATGATTCAAATTGCTTTGCGTTTGATGGGCATTGATTACAAAGGAGGAGACTTGTATATTCCTGGAGTGACAAGTCAAGAAGATACGTATAAGAAACTCCGTAAGGCTATGGGCTCTTATGGGTTAGGCGTGAAAACAGAAATTGATTTACCAAACGAAGAAACTGGTCTGCAACCAAGTGTTTCTAGCTTATCGGATGAAAATAATGATGCAGGTAAAGTTTTGGATTTAGCCTTTGGACAGTTTGATACGTATACTGCCATGCAACTTGCACAATACGTGTCTACAGTGGCCAATGGAGGACAACGGATGCAACCTCATCTAGTTTCAGGTATTTATGGCAATGATCAAAATGGTAACCTAGGTGAGTTGAAGGAAGAAATTGAACCGAATGTTTTAAATAAAATTGATATTTCTTCTGCAAATATGGAATTGTTACAAGAAGGCTTTTATCAAGTCGTTCATGGAAGTGATCCCTATACAACAGCACGCTCACTAACTGCAGCTAAGATGGATTTAGCTGCCAAAACAGGTACAGCTGAACGAGTTATTTATGTAGATGGGAAACCTGTTGATGTTGACAATTTGAATATGGTAGCATATGGTCCTTATTCTGATCCTGAAATTGCTGTGTCTGTAGTAATTCCACAGTTGAAAGGTGAGAATCGTGGCACACCAAACTTAGATTTGACTCGTCAAATTATGGATGCTTATTATGATTTATATTTAGCAGAATAGCAAAAAGATAGATGCTTTTTAGTATCTATCTTTTTTTATTGCAAAATGTAAGAAGTTATTGACAAATAGTTAGGTACCGAATTATACTTTATTTTAAAGTAAAGTTAGGTACCTAAGTAAAATGCAAACCGATTCTCTCTAAGTCTGCATTGAGAATTTTTTAGGTTGAATGGTTTCTTTATGTTCGTGAAAACGTTAAGTATAAAGTATAATGGATTAGATGCAAAACTCAAGGAAAGAAGATGGTACGATGGAATTTATTGAACTACTCATTATCATTGCATTAACAATTACTTTCTCAAATATTTTAAGTAAAGTAATGCCCACAATCCCAATCTTTTTTGCCCAAATTTTTCTAGGCATTCTCTTAGGGATGTCAAAATATGGACATGAAATTACGTTTGAACCAGAGATTTTTCTGGTGATGATTATTGCGCCTCTCTTGTTTCGAGAAGGAGAAGAGGCGAATATTTCTTCGATTGCTAAGAATTTTTCCACAATTTTATTTTTAGCATTTGGTGGAGTTATTTTGACTTTATTAGCAGTCGGATTTACGCTTCACACATTCTTCCCAACGATTCCTCTGGCCGCTTGTTTAGCGTTCGGAGCAGCTTTAGGACCGACCGATGCGGTTGCAGTTGGTTCGCTCTCTAAAAAACTTAAAATGCCTGATAAAGTTATTAATATTTTAAATGGTGAAGGCTTGTTAAATGATGCGTCGGGTGTAACAGCCTTTCAATTTGCTGTAGCAGCATTATTAACTGGGACTTTTTCTGTGTTAGATGCGTCAGTCACTTTAGTTTTATCTAGTATTGGTGGAGCTTTAGTCGGGATTGGTGTTGTGTGGGTCAAAAATAGAATACTTAATTTCATTGAACAAGCAGCAGCTAAAGATGTGATTAGCTATTTATTAATTGAATTGCTCTTACCCTTTGTTGTCTATGTTATTGCAGAAATTATGGGTGTTTCAGGAATTATTGCAGCCGTAGTTGCTGGTGTTTTACAATCGAGAAGCCATCAGCGGGTGACACTATTTGATGCTCAGTTAGCTAATGTATCTGAGAATATTTGGAGTACGATTGGTTTTACTTTAAATGCACTGGTATTTTTATTTTTAGGAATTGAATTATCAGAAGTTGTTTCACCTGTATGGACAGACCGAACGTATTCAAATGGCTGGCTATTGATGATCGTCTTACTAATTACTGCAGTCGTCTTTTTAATTCGTTTCTTGTTTGTTGGTGGGTTTTATTTAGTAAAAGAACATCGTACTACTGAAAAAACAACCTTGCGTGAAATTTTATTGCTGACTTTTGGTGGCGTAAAAGGAACGGTCAGCTTAGCAGCTATTTTTATTTTACCATTATCTGTAAATGGCGTTGTATTTGAGCAGCGTGCGTTGTTATTATTTTTGACTGCCTGTGTCATTTTTGTTAGTTTAACCATTGGGATGTTAATCTTACCACTTCTTTCCGATGGAGAATATGAACGACCAATTGATTTAAAAGAACTAGAAGTATTAAACGCAGTCATTAAATATTTACAACAAAAATTAGTAAAGAATTCTCTTTCAGAAGAAGAAGAAACCGCTATTGAAGCAATTGTTGATCAGTATCGAATGCGAATATGGGAGATAACAACTGAAGGCATGACTGAAAGTGATCAGAAAAAAGTGCAAGAATTGCAAGCATGGACGTTGACGATTGAGCAACAAGGCTTAGATGAAATGTACCAAAAAGGTGAAATTAGTCAAACAAGTTATGCTATTTATAATCGATTGCTAGATCGTTATGAATTCAAAAATGAAAAAAAATTCTTGTCATTTATTAGTTTATGGTTATTAATCGGTCGTCGTTTATTACGTATGTTATTACATCCAAAACGTTTCTGGCATTTAAAACGTAACCGAGATTTTCCGAAAAACCCTAAAATTAATGTCAATGAATTGAAATATATTTATGATATGAATACTTTACGTATTAATCAACTATTAGAATCAAAAGAAGAAAAAGTCAGCAAAACGGTTTTATCATTTCTTGTTGGTCGTCGTGAAATGTTATTGAAACGTATGTATCATCGGAATGTGGTATCAATGGTTTCGATTGAAAAAAGCTCGATTTATGAACGCGAACTATTAAATGGTTATACGTACGAACGTCGAACAATCGACGAATTTGAACGGGAAGAGAAAATCTCTTCTTTATTAGCCAATAGTTACCGTCAAAAAGTTAATTTGTTAGAATCATTCGCTATTAGTAAAAATTTACATTAAGCTTAACGAGTTTAGGTTATAAGTACACACTATAAAAATATTCGAACGATAAAGAGAAAGCGCCCGCTAGTCAGCAGAAACACACTCTATATCGTTCGAATATTTTATAGTTAACAGACTTATATCAAGAGCTCGTTTTGTGTTACAATAGCGAAAGGAAATGGAGGGGATTCTGTGAAGGAATTAAAAGTAAGTGAGTTGACTAAAACTTACGGAGAAAAAACGCTTTTTGATCAGATTTCCTTTTTAATTCATGAGAGAGATCGTATTGGATTAATCGGAGTAAATGGAACGGGAAAAACCAGTTTATTAGGAATTTTATCAGGAAAAGATAGTGGTGATGGTGATCGCCAACAAGTATTTTATCCGAGTGAGTATCGTATAGGTTATTTGTCACAAAATACTGTTTTTGACAACAATCAAACTGTTTTAGAAGCAGTTTTTCAAGGGGAAAGCGAACAATTAAAAACAGTGAAACGATATGAAAAAGCCTTATTAAATCTTGAAATAAATGGTTCGGATGCCAATGCTCAAAAAGAATATACATTAGCTGAAGAAGCGATGAATGAAAAAGATGCCTGGTTAACAGATACCAATGCAAAAATTATTTTACAGAAATTAGGCATTCATCAATTAGATAAATTGGTCAGTGAATTATCTGGTGGACAGCAAAAACGTGTAGGTCTAGCTCAGGTTTTAATTGATGAACCAGATTTATTATTATTAGATGAACCAACCAACCATCTTGATTATGAAGCCATTCAATGGTTAGAAGGTTATTTGAATCAGTATCGTGGGGCGCTATTAATGGTGACGCATGATCGTTATTTCTTAGATCGTGTGACTAATCGTATCTTTGAATTATCTTTTGGTAAACTTTATGAATATCAAGGAAACTACGAAGCTTATGTATTCGCGCGTGCAGAACGTGAACGAGTAGAAAGTGAACAAGAACAAAAACGTCACCAGCTGTACAAACAAGAATTATCTTGGATGCGTGCTGGAGTTAAAGCACGAACGACTAAGCAGCAAGCCCGAATCAACCGCTTTGAAGATTTAAAAGAGAATCTTCATCAAGTGAAAACAAATGGGGAAGTTGAAATTGATATTGCAACGAAACGCTTAGGAAAAAAAGTGTTAGAAATCAAAGATGGCGTGTATCATATTGAAAATCAAGCCATCTTGAATCATTTTGATTTATTGATTCAAGCTAGAGAACGCTTAGGAATTACTGGAGAAAATGGTGCCGGAAAATCAACATTGTTAAATATTTTGGCAAGACGTTTACCTTTAGAGCAAGGTGAATTAATTGTAGGTGAGACTGTTCGTTTAGCCTATTATACACAGCAAAACGAAGCAATGGATAATGAGCAACGGATGATTGCGTATTTACAAGAAGCAGCAGAAGAAGTGAAACGTAGTGATGGCACACAAATTAGTGTGGCTGAAATGTTAGAGCGCTTTTTGTTTCCACGTTTTATGCATGGGACAAAAATTGGCAAACTATCTGGTGGTGAAAAACGCCGCTTATACCTATTGAAACTATTGATTGGTCAACCAAACGTCTTACTGTTAGATGAGCCAACGAATGATTTGGACATCGATACCTTAACTATTCTTGAAGATTATTTACAATCTTTTCCAGGGGCTGTTATTACGGTGTCGCATGATCGTTACTTCTTAGATAAAGTAGCAGAAAAACTGCTGATTTTTAAAGGTCAGGGGCAAATTGAGGCCTATTTTGGTTCGATTAATGACTATTTAACAGAAGAACCCAAAGAAGTAGTTGTTAAAGTCAAGTCGATTGAAAAACAACCAGAGAAAAAAATTAAAAAGAAATTAAGTTATATGGAGAAGAAAGAATGGGAAACCATTGAAGATGATATTGCTAAATTAGAAGAACAAATGGATCTTTATACAGAAGAAATGAATCACCAAGGTGACAACTTTACGAAGCTACAAGAGTTACAACATGCGCTGACAGAAACGGAAAAATTGTTAGATGAAAAAATGGAACGTTGGGCGTATTTAAGTGAACTAGCTGACGAGTAGGAGGAAGATAAATGGAACAAGCATACCTTGACTTAGGTAAAAAAATTCTTGAAGAAGGCAATCAAAAAGGTGATCGGACAGGAACAGGAACAAAAAGTATTTTTGGTCATCAAATGCGTTTTGATTTGCAACAGGGATTTCCTTTATTAACGACTAAACGTGTTCCTTTTGGATTAATTAAAAGTGAGCTATTATGGTTTTTAAAAGGTGATACGAATATTCGCTATTTATTACAACATAATAATCATATTTGGGATGAGTGGGCGTTTGAACGTTATGTTAAAAGTTCTGACTATCAAGGACCCGATATGACAGATTTTGGTCGTCGTTGTCTAATAGATGAAGAATTTAATGAAGTGTATCAAAAAGAATTGGCAGCTTTTTGCCAAAAAATTGTAGACGATGAAGCATTTGCGAAACAACATGGTGATTTAGGAAAAGTATATGGTTATCAATGGCGCCATTGGGAAACGGTCAACGGTGGTTTTATTGATCAAATTCAAGATTTAATCAGTATGATTAAAACAAATCCTAATTCGAGACGTTTAATTGTTTCAGCGTGGAATCCAGAAGATGTTCCTACAATGGCACTGCCTCCATGTCATACGATGTTTCAGTTCTATGTGAATGATGGTAAATTAAGTTGTCAGCTATATCAACGGAGTGCCGATGTTTTTTTAGGAGTTCCTTTTAATATTGCTAGTTACGCTTTGTTGACGCATTTAATTGCTCACGAAACCGGCCTTGCAGTTGGCGAATTTATCCATACTTTAGGTGATGCTCACCTTTATAATAATCACTTTGATCAAATGAGTGAACAATTAACACGTGATGTACGACCTGCGCCTAAATTGATTTTAAATGAAGACAAACAATCAATTTTTGATTTTGAAATGACAGATATCACACTTGAAGGATACAATCCACATCCAACAATTAAAGCACCAATTGCAGTGTAGGAGAAAGAAGGGAAATAAATGTTAGTAGCACTTTGGGCACAAGATAAAAATGGTCTCATTGGAAAGGATAATCAACTTCCATGGAGTTTGCCAGCAGACTTAAAATTTTTTAAAGAAACCACCATTGGTAATACGATTGTAATGGGAAGAAAAACATTTGAAGGAATGGGAAAACGTGCGTTGCCCTCTCGTCAAACAATTGTTCTAACGAGAGATAAGAATTATCAAAGCGAAGGCGTTTTAGTTATGCATACCGTAGAAGAAATTCTTGACTATGCTAAACAATCAGGTCATCCAGTCTATATTATCGGTGGAGCATTAATTTTCAAAGATTATTTACCTTATTGTGACCAATTACTTCGAACGATGATTGATGAAGAATTTGATGGTGACATTTATATGCCTGAAATTGATTGGTCTCAGTGGGAATTAGTCCAATCAACAGAGGGTGTAGTAGACGAAAAAAATAAATATGCACATCGATATGAAACATTTGAGCGCAAATAAAAAGAAGCAGTTCGAGCATCGAACTGCTTCTTTTTTAAGTGAAAAATAAAACAGAAAAATACATCAGACCTGCGCCTAACATGACAAATAAATGCCAAACAACATGCATAAACCGCACATGTTTTAAGCTATAAAACAAGGCGCCTACTGTATAAGAAACACCGCCACTGGCTAATAGAATAGTTCCCCAAAGTCCAAGCGACTGTGTCAATGGTTGAAAAGCGAATAAACATAACCATCCCATAATGATGTAAATAACAGTTGAGATTTTCGAAACGGTTTCTTGCTTGTGCAGGGTAATGGATTTGTACACGATACCACTGATGGCTAACAGCCAAATCGCTACAAATAAGGTCCAACCTAACCATCCTTGGATGCTTAATAAACAAAATGGCGTGTAGCTACCAGCAATTAATAAAAAAATCGATGCATGATCAAAGACTTGAAAGACTTTTTTCGCTTTGGTAAAAATTAAGCTGTGAAACAAGGTAGAAAATAAAAATAACAAAATCATCGTGGAACCGTATAACGCATAAGAAACGACATGAATTGGCGAGCCTAAATGTGCGCCTTTGACTAACAAAATGACCAGGCCAGCGATACTAAGTCCAAAGCCTACACCATGTGTGACGGCATTTAGTACTTCATTGACGATGAGATATTTACGAGTAAATTTAGATGTTTCCATAAATGGTTGCCTCTTTTCATTTGGAAATTAGTTAAGTTAGATGAAAAATTAATTTTTGTTTGTTATACTAAAGGGAAGAAATGGTTCATTAGTATTCTAACACGAAACAGGACCAGTGTTAAAGAGAGAGTGAAAGAAGAATGGGAAATCTTAAGATAGTTACTGATTCATCTTGTACAATGAAAAAAAGTGTGAGAGATCAGTTGAATATTCATGTAGTGCCATTATCAGTGATGATTGATGGTGTGGTGTATCGTGATGACGATCAGCTACCTGGAGAAAAATTCATGGAAATGATGTCAACTTCCAAAGAGTTACCAAAGACCAGTCAACCGCCAATCGGTGAATTTGCTGAATTATATGATGAATTAGGAAAAGATGGTAGTGAAATTTTATCTATTCATATGACCAAAGCATTAAGTGGAACGGTTGAGGCTGCTAGACAAGCAAGTAACCTTTCAAAAAGTAACGTAACAGTTGTAGAAACTGATATGACAGACCAAGGACTATCTTTTGCAGTGATTCGAGCAGCAGAATTAGCACAAGAAGGAAAAAGCTTAAATGAAGTTTTACCAGTTGTTCAAAATATTTTAAGCAATACAAAACTATTTATTGGCTTATCGACATTGGAAAATCTAGTAAAAGGTGGTCGAATCAGTCGTGCAAAAGGAATGCTGTCTAGTTTTCTAAATATGCGTGTTATTATGGAATTAAAAAATTCTGAATTAATTCCAGTCGTTAAAGGCCGTGGTGTCAAGACATTTAACAAATGGTTTGAAGAACTAAAAAATGAGTTAAAAAATAATCCAGCAGTCAAGCAAATAGGAATTTCCTATGCAGGTGGGTTAGAGCAATCTGAAAAATTCAAACGTGAATTGCAAGAAATCTTCCCTAAAATGGATATTTGTTTGTTGCATACCACACCAATTATTGCTACGCATACAGGTGAAGGCGCATTTGCGATTATGTATTATACAGAATAGTCGAAGAAGTTCATTTGAATGTACGCTTCTAGGTTAGATCGAACAATCTAACTTAGAGGCGTATTTCATTTTAGGTGTTTTTTGTTTAAAAATAGTTTATTAAAAGAACGCTTAGTATGTTTTTTTATTATTTTCTGATAAAATAGCAGAGAAATCAGAAGATGGAGGGACGCAAACGTGAAGATTCAAAAAATAATAGGACCAATTATTGTGGTTTTTTTACTGGCATTTTTGACTTTTTTGGTCCTTCAACAAGCTTTTCCTAAAGTTCAACCAAGGTTAAATGGGACAAGCCAAGTTGCTACAGAAAAATACAAAGAAACGATTCGTTATACTGCTTTAGGGGATTCCTTAACAGAAGGCGTGGGTGATGATACGAAACGTGGCGGTTTTGTACCGATTGTCGCCAATGATTTACAAGAAGAATTTCAGTTAACCAGTGTCGAAGTTGAGAATTATGGTGTCGCAGGTGAACGTAGTGACCAAATTTATAAACGTTTAAAAAAGGAAACTGAGATTCAGAACAATATGGCAGAATCCGACATTATCACGTTAACTGTTGGTGGAAATGATTTAATGAAAGTCATTCAAAATAACATCTTTGGTTTGTCAATGAAGACTTTTGAGAAGCCTTTAAAGAAATATCAAACGCAATTAACTGAGCTATTAACAGAGTTACGAAATTTAAATCCTCATGCACCTATTTATGTGGTCGGGGTGTATAATCCGTTTTATGTCAATTTTCCAGAGATTACAGATATGCAGACGATTGTAGATAATTGGAATGAAGGGACGAAAGAAATTGTTGAAGAAAATGAAAATGTCTATTTTATTCCAATTAATGAGTTGATTGCTTCTGGATTAGGCGAGCCTGCAATCACAGTTCAAACAGAAGATAGCTCTAGAGAAACAGGCAATGATTTGAATATTGTTAAAAATAATGTGTTGTATGATAAAGATAAATTCCATCCGAATAATATTGGTTATCAATTGATGGCTAAAGCAGTTAAAGATGAACTAATCAGCACTAAAAATGAATGGTTACTAAAGGAGAGTGAGTAGATGACCCCCGAAGAAAAACCAAGCACCAAAAAAACTTTTTCGTGGAAAGAATGGAATAAATGGAAAGTTGCTTTTTTTGTATTAATTGGTATTGTAATAGGTAGCAGTATTTTTTTATTCACACGAATTACTGAAAAAAGAGATTTTACAAAACATGATATTCCTGAATTGGTTGAACGTGAAGGCAGTCCAGTTTTAAATATTCGTAGTAATAAAGAACAAATCAATTCACTGATTGATTTTTATTTAGATGAATATCAACAAGATACAGATGTCAAATATGAATTTCGTTTGGAAAATGAAGCATTATTGACGGGTGAATTTAAAATTTTAGGTTTTCCAGTAACATTTTATCTTTATTTTGATCCGTATGTGATGGATAATGGGAATGTGCAATTGAAAGCAAAAAGTTTATCAATTGGGACACTTGGCGTACCGATTACCGAAGTCATGAAAATGATTCAAAGAAACTACGATATGCCCAAATGGATTGAGATCAATCCTAAAGAAGAGACAGTTATGTTGCGATTAGATCAATTCCGTATGCAAAACGGTCTGTTCTTAAAAGCAGATAAAATAAATTTGGTTGATGATGAGATTCAAGTGAGCTTATATTTACCTGAATCCAAAGAAAAGGAGTGACAAAGATGGAAAGAGCTATTTTTGCAGGAGGTTGTTTTTGGTGTATGATACAACCTTTTGATGAACTACCAGGAATTCATTCAGTACTGTCAGGTTATACAGGTGGTCATGTGGAGAATCCAACGTATGAGCAAGTGTGTAGTCATACAACTGGACACACAGAAGCAGTGGAAATTATTTTTGACCCAGAATTGATTTCGTTTAAAGATTTAGTAGAAATCTACTGGCAACAAACAGATCCAACCGATGCATTTGGTCAATTTGAAGACCGTGGAGACAATTACCGTCCAGTGATTTTCTACTTTAATGACGAACAAAAGAAAATCGCCGAAGAAAGTAAGCAAGCCTTACAGGATTCTGGCCGTTTTGATAAACCGATTGTGACAAGTATTGAATCAGCGCAACCGTTTTATCCAGCAGAATTGTATCATCAAGACTATTATAAGAAAAATCCAACGAACTTTGAGCGTAGTCATGCCCGAAGAGAAGCATTTTTAAAAGAGAACTGGTGAGTATATGAGAAGAAGCTTTTATCAGTATTTGATGACGTTGAAAGGACCGAGTCATACAGATGAAGAACAAATTTTTGCAACCGATGCAAGTCATGATATTCAATTTCCTAAGCATACAGACAATTATGATGAAATTTCTAATTACTTAGAAATGAATGTTAATTATTTAGAAAACATGGATATTTTTGATCGAATTTGGGAAAAATATTTAGAAAATAATGCATAAGTAAAGAAGGCGGAAAAGTCATAATAGACTTTTGTACCGTCTTCTTTTTTCTTGTGGTATGATGCAAAGTATAGAAATACTCATGGTATAAAAATGGAGGAAACACATGCAAAATAAACAAATACCTTTTCATAGATATATTATATCACTCATTTGTGTAGCGGTTATTTCTGGTGGCGGCGTATATATTGCCAACAATTCAGGAGTCACATTAGCTTCAGAGGAAGAAGATGAACTACAAAAAGTTCATACCTTGTATCGTACATTACAAGAAGATTATTATCAAAAAGTTGATAAAGATACGCTGATTGAAGGAGCCCTTAAAGGCATGACTGAAGCATTAAATGATCCGTATACAACTTATTTGGGCAAAGAAGAAGCAGAGCAATTGTCAAATTCGTTAGCTGATAGTTTTGAAGGCATCGGTGCAACACTGACTTTAGTTGATAATTTACCTGAAGTTGCACAAGCCCCAGTCAAAGACAGTCCTGCTGAAAAAGCTGGTTTAAAAGTTCATGATAAAATTTTAAAAGTGGATGGAAAAGAAACCATTGGGCAAACCTTAAATGAAGTGGTACAGTCGATTCGTGGCGAAAAAGGTACACAAGTAACGTTAACCATTCAGCGGGCAGACAAAACATTTGATGTTGAAATTACTCGTGGAAAAATTCCAATTGCTTCTTTAATCGCAGAAATGGATGAAAACCAACCGACGATTGGTAAGATTCAAATTGCTAGTTTTAATGAAAGTACTGCACGTGAGTTACAAGAGGCAATTGAAAAGTTGCGCAAAGAAGGAGCACAATCATTTATCATTGATTTAAGACAAAATCCTGGTGGTTATTTAAGTCAAGTTGAAGCTATGGCAAGTATGTTTTTAGAAGATGGTCAAACGATTGTTCAATTTGAAACGGATGACCAAATTGTCGGTTCCAGTAAAGCATCTAGTGACTTAGACGGTGGGTTTAAGGTGACGGAACCTGTTGCAGTATTAGTCGATGGTGGCAGTGCTTCAGCCTCAGAAATTTTTGCAGCAGCGTTAAAAGAATCCGCTAATGTACCTGTAATTGGCACCAAAACTTTTGGGAAAGGGACCGTTCAAGCAGTGAATGGTTTTGGAGACCAGAGTGAGCTGAAAATGACGGTTCAAAAGTGGTTAACGCCATCTGGTGAATGGATTAATGAAAAAGGATTAAAACCGACGATTGAAGTTGATTTTCCAGAGTATGCCTACCTACCACCATTACCGAAAAATGAAACGTTAAAAAAAGGAATGACCTCCGAAGACGTAGAAAATTTAAATACATTCTTACATGTATTGGCATATCAAACAGAAGGCAATACCTTTAATGATGCAACAGAACAAGCGGTCAAAGATTTCCAATCATCCAATAAGTTAAAAGAAACCGGAGAAGTAGATGCCGAAACAGCAGTGGTTATTGAATTGAAAATAACAGACCAACTGCGCAAGTCCGATCAAATGTACGAGAAAGCAGTTGAAGTATTGACGAAAGAGTCGAAACAATGAAAACAGTAAACAAAGACCGCTTTTTTGAAATAGTTTGGATGATTTTGAAATATACTTTTGTTGCCGGAGCACTGGCTATAATGATTCGGGGATTTCTATTGATTCCAGTTCCTGTTGAAGGAAATTCTATGGAGACAACTTTACAGCAAGGAGATATGGTTGTTGTTGAAAAGATTTCTGAGATCAAACGTTTTGATATTATTGTTTTTCAACTATCAGATGGAACAACGTATATTAAACGGGTAATTGGTCTACCTGGAGAATCTGTTAGTTATGCAGACGATAAACTGTATATTAATGGTAAACAAGTTAATGAACCTTTCTTAGAGAAAAACTTGGCAGAAAATGATGAGCCGATTCCTTTCACCTATGACTTTAAATTTGAAGAATTGATGGGTGTAGAAAAATTAGGAAAAGACAGCTATTTTGTTATTGGAGACAATCGACGTTTATCTAAAGATAGTCGCTCATTTGGTGCAATTTCTGAAGAAAACATTTTAGGTAAGGCTCGTTTTGTCTATTACCCATTTACACATATTAAGTTTATTTAGAAGCTATGAATTAGGCTTGTTTAAACATGCACTATCTAAATAATTGAGCGCAATGTCTCAATTGTTTAGATAGTTTTTTTATGTAAATCACCGTCATTTTTTGACAAAAAACGTAATTTGTCGTACAAGTTTGAAGGGTTTTTGATTGTTAAATTTAAGGAAAAATTTCATAATAAATTTGTATTTAACAATTTAATGAAAGAAGATGTTTCTATGTATCGAAGTAATGGAAATTATGAAGCGTTTGCTCGTCCAAAAAAACCAGAAAATGTCGATCGTAAACAAGCTTATTTAGTTGGATCCGGTTTAGCGTCCTTGGCAGCTGCTGCTTTTTTAGTACGCGATGGCCAAATGAAAGGAGAAAATATTCACATTTTCGAGGAACTACCCCTTGCTGGGGGAAGCTTGGATGGTATTTTAGATCCAACAAAAGGATTTATTATTCGTGGTGGACGCGAGATGGAAAATCACTTTGAATGTCTGTGGGATTTATTCCGTTCAGTGCCCTCTCTTGAAGTGGAAGATGCTTCGGTGTTAGATGAATTTTATTGGTTAAATAAAGAAGATCCGAATTCTTCTAATTGTCGTGTGATTGAAAACCGTGGCGAACGTATTCCAACAGACGGTAAATTTACATTATCTGATCAAGCTTCAGAAGAGATTGTTCGTTTGTTTCTTATGACAGAAGATAGTTTACAAGATAAAAAAATTACAGATGTCTTTTCAGAAGAATTTTTTGAGTCTAACTTTTGGACGTATTGGTCAACCATGTTTGCTTTTGAAAAATGGCATTCAGCAATGGAAATGCGTCGTTATATTATGCGTTTCATCCATCATATTGATGGGTTACCAGATTTATCTGCTTTGAAATTTACAAAATATAACCAATATGAATCATTAGTCTTACCATTGGTTCGCTATTTAGAAGCGCATCATGTGCATTTCCAATATGATACTATGGTAAAAAATATTATCGTGGAACATGAAAATGGATTAATAGCAAAAGAATTGATTCTTGAAGTGAATGGTGAAGAACAACGTGTGTCTTTAACGACAGATGATTTAGTCTTTGTAACGAATGGTAGCATTACTGAAAGTACGACATATGGGGATAATGATCACCCAGCCCCTATTACTCATGAGCCCGGTGGTAGCTGGCAGTTATGGCAAAATTTAGCGAAACAAGACCCAGCATTAGGTAATCCTAGTAAGTTCTGTGAAAATTTACCTGAAGAAAGTTGGTTTGTTTCTGCAACTTTAACGACGCTTGATGATAAAATAGCGCCATATATCGAAAAAATTAGCAAACGTGATCCTTATGCTGGCAAAGTTGTCACTGGCGGAATCGTTACAGCTAAGGATTCTGGATGGCTAATGAGTTATACCCTAAATCGACAACCACATTTTAAAAATCAACCTAAAGATCAATTAGTCGTGTGGATTTATGGCTTACTTTCGGATAAAAAAGGTGATTTTATTAAGAAAAAAATTACGGAATGTTCAGGAAATGAAATCGCACAAGAATGGTTATATCATTTAGGTGTACCAGTGGAAATAATTCCTGACTTAGCTCGTCATTCAGCGAATACAATTCCTTGCTATATGCCTTACATTACGTCTTATTTTATGCCTCGTGCTAACGGAGACCGTCCGCTAGTAGTTCCAGAAGGCTCTAAAAATTTAGCTTTTATTGGAAACTTTAGCGAGACCGAACGAGATACAGTTTTTACCACAGAATATTCCGTCCGTACCGCAATGGAAGCCGTGTATAGCTTATTAAAAGTTGATCGAGGTGTACCAGAAGTCTTTGCGTCAGCCTATGATATTCGCACCTTATTATCTTCAACGAATCGTTTAATGGATGGTAAAAAAATTACAGACATGCACGTTCCTTGGTTAATTAAAGTGTTAGAAAAACGCGGGTTGAAAAAAGTCGAAGGAACGTTTATTGAAGAGTTATTAAAAGACAGTCATTTAATTTAATAGAGAAAAAACACCTTTCTCAAGTTCGAGAAGGGTGTTTTTTTATGAAAGATATTGCTTGACAGGGGCAAATGTTTTGCGATGAATTGGTGTGATTCCATGTGTTGCGAGCCCATCAAGGTGAATTTTTGTTCCGTAACCAGCATTTTTATCAAAGCCATAATGTGGATATAATTTGTGATAATCCTTCATTAAATTATCCCGATAAACTTTTGCAATGATACTTGCTGCAGCAATTGAAATAGAACGCGCATCCCCTTTAATAATTTTTTCTTGAGGAAAAGGTAACTCTAAAGTCATCGCATCAATTAATAAATGCTCAGGTTGCGGTGTTAATTGGACGACTGCTTGCATCATCGCTTGTTTACTTGCTTGATAAATATTTAAGGTATCAATTTCTTCAGGTGAGAGAATTCCGATTCCGATAGCAATTGCTTGCTCTTTAATTTCTTTTGCAAGTAATTCCCGTTTTTTTTCAGACAATTGCTTGGAATCGTTTAAACCTAAAATTTCACAGTTTTGTGGTAAGATCACTGCTGCGGCAACCACTGGACCTGCTAAAGGGCCACGACCCACTTCATCGATACCCGCTATTAGCATATGCCCTTGGTCATAACAAGCATGTTCAAATAACTGCATTTCAGTATACTTTGTTTTGAGTTGTGCCTCTTTTTCTAAGCGTTTTTCAAGCTGTGTCAATAATTTTTGAACGCCTAATCGTGAATCTTGACGCAAGCTTACCACATAGGGATCGTCTAAAGATGAAAGAGATTGTAGTTGTTCTTTAATCGTCGCAATAGATTCAATCTTCATCAAGTCCCACTCCAAATTCTTCACAACGATCTAATGTATATCTTCCTAATTTTCCTTGACGAATGTCATGAATGACCCGTTCACTTCCCCGTTCGTAATTATCGCGAAAGCCTAATTTTTCAGTAATTGTCATCAACAGTTCAGGACCTAATTGTGAGAGTTCTTCTTCTGATAAATGATAACGTTGAACCAATTGCTTTGGATAGTAACGCGCAAAGAAATCCAGTCCATAAATGGCAATATCATCTAAATGCAAAAGTTGGTCTTTGATAGCACCTGTTAATGCAAGTTTTTTGCCGATTTCTTGATCTTCAAATTTTGGCCATAAGATTCCAGGAGTATCTAATAATTCTAATTCACTTCCATAACGAATCCATTGTTGTCCTTTAGTTACGCCAGGTTTGTTTCCTGTTTGAGCAATTTTTTTGCCAGCTAATCGGTTTAAGAGTGTTGATTTTCCAACGTTTGGAATGCCTATAACCATTGCACGAATAGCACGTGGTTTTAGACCACGATTGCGATCGCGTTCTAATTTTGCTTTGAGGGCTTCTTTAGCTTTTGCAACAATCGCTTTGACTCCTTTATTTTCTTGGGCATTAATTGCTAAAACGGAAAAACCTTTCTCAATAAAATATTTTTCCCACTGTTTTGTTTGATTAGGATCAGCAAGGTCAGCTTTGTTAATTAAAACAAGGCGTGGTTTTTGTTGAAGAATTTGGTCAAGCATAGGGTTACGAGATGCTAAAGGTAGTCGTCCGTCAACTAATTCAAAAACAATATCCACGTATTTTAATTTTTCGCTTACTTCTCGTTTCGCTTTTGCCATATGACCAGGAAACCATTGAATTGCCATATCTATCACTCCTTTTCTACGAATATGGATAAAATTTGTCATTTATTTTACACAACGTCAATCATAAACGTTTTTACAAAGGGACTCAAGTTTTTTGTGTGTAAAAAAGTTGGGAATATTTTTGCGTATTTTTAGATGAGAAGAAAAGGAGGCGGAAAAGTTTGAACTTTTGGCAGCTCAGTAAACTTGAGAGATTAATTTTTAAATTAACTTATTGTAGAGGAATCGGACTAATCGGTAAATGGAAAGTTGTGAGGTGTGCAGAGGAATTGCAACAGGAAATTTTTTCAATGGATGAAATTATACGCATTGCAGGTATTCAGCGATTCAAAGAACAATTCAAAAAAAGTTGGCAGGCTATTTCAGAATCTTGGTTAGTAGAACAGGCCGCCAAACAACAATTTGTCACCTGGTTGGCTGAAGATTATCCGATAGAATTGAAGCAATTGTATCAGCAACCGTTAATTTTATTTTATGTGGGGAACGTATCATTGTTACAGTATCCTAAATTAGCAATTGTCGGTGCACGGCAAGCGACATCTTATGCCATACAGGTGTTGAATAGTTTTGTTCCTAAAATTGTTGAAAAAAACATTGTCGTTGTCAGTGGTTTAGCAAAGGGTGTCGATCGTTGTAGCCATGAAGCAGCCATTCTTTCAGGAGGAAATACCATTGGAATTGTTGGTTGTGGTTTAGATTTGTGTTACCCAAGAGAAGTTAGTAGCTTATTTGTAGAAATGCGAAAGAATCATTTGATTTTAAGTGAATACCCTCATGGCGTTGGCGTACAAAAACATCATTTCCCCATGCGCAATCGAATTATCGCGGCTTTAACACAAGGAACCTGCGTCATTGAAGCGAAAGAACGAAGTGGTTCCTTGATTACCGCACAGTTGGCGTTGGAGTACGGAAAAGAAGTTTTTGCTATTCCTGGAGAAATTGTCAGTGGACAGTCAAATGGTTGTCATCATTTGATTCAAGACGGAGCAAAATGTGTCTATACTGTGCAGGATATTTTTGACGAACTTCCGAAATATTAAGTTATTTTTTGAAAGTGTGCGTATGTCTCTCCTTGACAAAAGATTTTCTTATAGATATGATAGGCTACGATTTATTGTTAATTGATAGCACTTTATATAGTAGGAAATTTTCTTAGGAAGGAGCCATTTGTGCATGGCCTATAAATATTTGGTGATTGTGGAATCACCAGCGAAAGCAAAAACGATTGAGAAGTATCTTGGTCGAAATTACAAAGTTGTTGCCAGTGTGGGACATATTCGTGATTTACCAAAAAGTAAAATGGGAATCGATGTTGAAAATAATTATGAACCACATTATATTTCCATTCGTGGAAAAGGCGATGTCATTAAAAGTCTCCGCTCAGCAGCAAAAAAAGCACAAAAAGTGTATCTTGCAAGTGACCCGGATAGAGAAGGGGAAGCCATTGCTTGGCATTTAGCCCATTTATTGAATTTAGACTTAAATGAAAAAAATCGTGTGGTTTTTAATGAAATTACCAAAGATGCAGTAAAAGCAGCGTTTAAAGAACCGCGCACAATTGATGTAGACTTAGTGGATGCGCAACAAGCACGTCGGGTATTAGACCGTTTAGTCGGTTATTCCATTAGTCCTATTTTGTGGCGTAAAGTTAAAAAAGGTTTGAGTGCAGGACGTGTTCAGTCAGTCGCTTTAAAAATTATTATTGACCGTGAAAAAGAAATTCGTGATTTTAAACCAGAAGAATACTGGAGTATTGACGGGAATTTCAAAAAGGGACGCAAGAAATTCAAAGCTAACTTCTGGGGAATTGATGGTAAGAAAAAGAAATTGCCAAATGCGGAAAGCGTGAAAGAAGTTACTAGCCGTATTACAGGCAAAGATTATGAAGTAAAAAACGTTGAGAAAAAAGAACGTAAACGCAACCCAGCAGCGCCGTTTACTACGAGTAGTTTGCAACAAGAGGCAGCGCGCAAACTAAACTTTAGAACACGTAAAACAATGATGGTTGCCCAACAACTATATGAAGGAATTTCATTAGGACGTCAAGGGACAGTCGGTTTAATCACTTATATGCGTACCGATTCAAAACGTATCTCAGATTCTGCAAAAGCTGAAGTGACGGACTTTATCGAATCAACTTATGGAAAAGAATTCGCAGCGCATGATGTCAAAAAATTGAAAAATGCGCAAGGTGCTCAAGATGCCCATGAAGCAATTCGTCCAACTAGTGCATTGCGTACACCAGATGAGATGGCGAAATATCTAGACAAAGATCAATTAAAATTATATTCTTTAATTTGGTCACGTTTTGTAGCAAGTCAAATGACGCCAGCGATTTTAGATACAATGAAAGTGACATTGGATCATAATGGTGTGCAATTTATTGCGAATGGTTCAAAAGTAAAATTTAAAGGGTTTATGCAAGTATATGTTGAAGGTCGCGATGATGGGAAAGAGGACAAAGAAAACATTTTGCCAGAGCTAGAAATTGGCGAGATTGTTCAATCTGTAGATATCGAACCAAAACAACACTTTACACAACCACCTGCACGATTTAGTGAAGCTACCTTAATTCGTACATTGGAAGAAAACGGTGTTGGTCGACCATCTACTTACGCTCCAACCCTAGAAACGATTCAACGTCGGTATTATGTGAAATTGGCACAAAAACGTTTTGAACCAACTGAATTAGGTGAAATCGTCAATACGCTTATTGAAGATTTCTTCCCGCAAATTGTCGATGTTCATTTTACAGCTGAGATGGAAGACAATTTAGATAAAGTAGAAGAAGGTAAAGAAGATTGGATTAAAGTTGTTGACCGATTCTATCGACCATTTGAGAAAGAATTAGTAACAGCAGAAGAGAAAATCGAAAAAATCCAAATAAAGGATGAACCTGCAGGCTTTGATTGTGAATTATGTGGACATCCAATGGTTATTAAATTGGGACGATACGGGAAGTTTTATGCGTGTAGTAATTTTCCTGATTGTCGCAATACAAAACCGATTGTTAAAGAAATTGGTGTGGAGTGTCCCATCTGTCATAAAGGACAAGTTGTGGAAAGAAAATCTAAGAAAAATCGTATCTTCTATGGGTGTGATCGTTATCCTGAATGTGAATTTACTTCTTGGGACAAACCAATTGGCCGAAATTGTCCAAAATGTGATCATTATTTAGTAGAGAAAAAAGTCAAAGGTGGCAAACAAATTGTTTGTCCAAACGGTGACTATGAAGAAGATGTACAAAAATAGAAAAAAGATGGATTCTTTTCATCTTAAAGGAGTTTTATAATGAAAACCGTAAATATTATTGGTGCTGGTTTAGCTGGAAGCGAGGCAGCTTGGCAAGTAGCCCAAGCTGGAGTACCTGTTCGTTTGTTTGAAATGCGCCCTAAAAAATCAACAGAAGCACATCATACAGGAAACTTTGCTGAACTAGTTTGTTCAAATTCACTCCGCGGAAATAGCTTAGCAAATGCTGTTGGTGTTTTAAAAGAAGAAATGCGCCGTTTAGATTCTGTTGTGATTACTTCAGCGGATCAAACTTCTGTGCCGGCTGGTGGAGCTTTAGCGGTTGACCGAGATTCTTTTTCAGAATTAATTACAAAACGTGTGAAAGACCATCCATTAGTTACAGTGGTTGAAGAAGAAATTACTGATATTCCAGAGGGGATTACCATAATTGCGACAGGTCCATTAACCTCAGCACCTTTAGCACAAGCTATTAAAGATTTTAATGGTTCAGAAGGTTTTTATTTCTACGATGCAGCAGCTCCAATTATCGATAAAGCAACGATTGATATGGATAAAGTATATTTGAAATCTCGTTATGACAAAGGTGAAGCAGCATATTTAAACTGTCCAATGACAGAAGAAGAGTTTAACGCTTTTTATGATGAGCTAGTAGCTGCCGAAGTTGCACCATTAAAAGAATTTGAAAAAGAAAAATTCTTTGAAGGTTGCATGCCAATTGAAGTTATGGCAAAACGTGGCCGTAAAACAATGTTATTTGGTCCATTAAAACCTGTTGGATTAGAAGATCCAAAAACAGGCAAACGTCCATATGCAGTCATTCAATTACGTCAAGATAATGCCGTTGCTTCGTTATACAACATTGTTGGTTTCCAAACTCATTTAAAATGGGGCGAACAAAAACGTGTTTTCCGCATGATTCCTGGTTTAGAAAATGCAGATATCGTTCGTTATGGGGTAATGCATCGCAATAGCTTTATGAATTCACCAGAGTTATTACAACAAACGTATCAATCACGTTTACGTGATGATCTATTTTTTGCTGGTCAAATGACAGGTGTTGAAGGATATGTTGAGAGCGCCGCAAGTGGTTTAGTAGCAGGAATCAATGCTGCACGTATGGCGAAAGAGGAAGAATTAATTACTTTCCCACAAGAAACAGCAATCGGTAGTATGTCGTATTACATTACACATGCTTCTGGCAAACATTTCCAACCGATGAATGCAAATTTTGGTTTATTCCCTGAATTACCAGAACGCATTAAAGATAAAAAATCACGTTATGAAGCAATTGCAAATCGTGCATTAGAAAGCTTAGAAGCAAAAAAATCAGAAATTAATCATTAAAAAAACACCGAACCAATGTAAAAATGGTTCGGTGTTTTTATCAGTCTTAAGGACTATCTTTAGGAATATTCTTGAACCTTTTCAAGGAATACGCTATCATTAAATTATGAAATAACGGAAGGTGGGAAATCGAATGTTTGGTTTTATTGAACAACTAAATCATTTTAGAGCTAGTCAACCGGTAGCTATACGAGCATTATTATGGTTGCTATTTTTTCTTCTCGTTATTTTTGCATTATATTTATTATTTGCACTCATTTTTTTTCCATTAATGTTTTTATATAATCAATTAACTGATAAAAATAAAAGCAATGTGTTAGGAGAAAATGATTATTTAATTGGCGAATTGACTACGCGACTTCGAGGAAATTCAATCGGTGAAGTAATTGAAATTGGGAGTGAATCTGCCATCTCGGTTTACCCAGCTAAATTTTATCGTGAGGAAGATCGAAACAGCGACGTCGTTTTACCAAGTGGTACAAAAGTGTTAATTATTGATTTTGATGAAAAGGGGATTGCCCTAGTCGTTAAAAGTAATCAATTTTAAAGAGGAGAGTGTTGTATATGTTAGAAATCTTGAGTAGTCCTATATTGTGGGGAATCATTGCTGTAATTGCAATTTTAGCTTTTCTGATGGTTCGTTACCGTATTGGAAAGCCTGATGAAGCACTAATTGTGACGGGTTCTTTTTTAGGTAAAGAAGGAATTAAAATTTTAAAGAATAGCGGAACATTTGTTATTCCGATTGTTCAAAAGGCCCATAAGTTAAGCTTATTAACACATAAATTAGAAATTGGTACGCCAGAAGTTTATACAGAACAAGGTGTTCCGATTTTAGCGAGTGCAACTGTATTAGTTAAAGTAGGAAACAGTGTTGAATCTATTAAAACAGCGGCAGAACAATATTTAGGTAAATCAACAAAAGAATTAGAAGATGAAGCACAAGAAGTACTAGAAGGTCATTTACGTGCAATTTTAGGAACGATGACTGTTGAAGCGATTTATAAAAACCGTGATGATTTTGCGGAACAAGTTCAAGAAGTGGCATCCACTGACTTACGAAAAATGGGATTAGAAATTGTCTCATTTACAATTAAAGATGTGACCGATCCAAATGGCTATTTAGATGCGTTAGGTCGTCCGCAAATCGCTGAAGTGAAGAAAAATGCTGAAGTAGCTGAATCGAATGCATTGCGTGAAACACGTATTAAACAAGCAGAAAATGAACAGTTAGCACAGCATGAAGAAATTCGTCGTAAAACAGAAATTGCTGAAGCAACCAAAGAAATGCAGTTAAAACAAGCGCAATACAAACAAGAACAAGATGTTGCTGTTGCGAAAGCTGAACAAGTTGCGACTGGTGAAAAAATGAAAGTTCGTTTAATCGAACAAGAGAAAAATATTGAAATTCAAGAAAAACAAGCAGAATTAAGTGAGAAAGAATTGAACGCGACTGTTCGTAAGAAAGCAGAAGCGGATAAATATGTTATTGAACAAAACGCTTTGGCTGAAAAAGCCAGAGAAATTGCGAAAGCGGAAGCTGATGCTGAAAAAGTACGCTTAGCGGCTGAAGCAGAAGCACAACGAGTAGAAAAACTTGGGGCAGCCGAAGCGGATAAAATTGCGAAGGTTGGTCAAGCCGAAGCTGAAAGCAAAGAGAAAATGGCCTTGGCATTACAAAAACTCAACGAAGCTGGTATTTTAATGGAATTCATTAAAGTCCTACCTGCGATTGCGAAAGAAGTTAATGCACCAATTAGTAATATCGACAAGGTTGTTAGTTTTGGCGGTGGTGATGGATTACATGAAATGGGTGAAGCTGGTCTAGCTCGAACGTTTGATACAATTAAAGAAACAACGGGATTAGATTTAGTAGGCTTAATTAATGAGACCATGGCTACAAAACAAGGGAATAAAGAAATTGTTCAAGCAATCGAATCAAAACATGACGATGTACAACCTGTAATTGTAGCTGAAGAAAAATAAAAATATAATTGGAAGACTGTTAAATAATTTACTTATTTAGCAGTCTTTGTGCATTCTATAAAATAACAAAATGGAAAGAAAACTGAAAGTTGTTTTAGAAATTTTTTAGAAAATTATATGCAAATTTTCTTAATTGTGAAGATACTTTGAAATATTGATTAAATTCTGACAATTCGTTTGTTTTTTCTTTTGGTCTATGCTAAAGTTAAGAGAATCAAGAATGGGGGAAAAGCAATGGTATCAAGAGATTGGCCCGCTGAATTTTTCCGCTATCTCATGGTAGAACGAGGTTATTCAGAAAAAACTCAAGAGGCTTATCAGGAAGATATGGAAGTCTTTTTTGATTTTTTAAAAGATAAAAATAAAAACTATTTAGCGATTGATCATCGCGATGTTCGAATGTATCTGGGAAAATTAAATGATAAACTATATAGTCGCAATACCATTAGTCGGAAAATTGCGAGTTTACGTTCCTTCTATCAGTATTTACTGAAACAAGAAGTTATCTCTGAAAATCCATTTTCATATATTCATTTGAAAAAAAAGGGTGTTAAATTACCTCGGTTTTTCTATGAAGATGAAATGACTGCCCTTTTTGAAAGCGTTCAAGGAACTGAACCTTTGCAACAGCGAAATCGCGTGCTGCTAGAAGTGTTATATGGTTCAGGTTTACGTGTAAGTGAATGTGCCAATTTAGAAGTTAATCAAATCGATTGGGAAAATGGCGTGTTGTTAATTCACGGAAAAGGAAACAAGGAACGATATGTTCCGTTTGGGGCGTATGCACAAGAAGCCTTGCAGATATATTTTGAACAAGGGCGCCGATTATTAATGGAAAAATATCACAAAGACCATGCATTTGTTTTTGTAAACCGTTTAGGTGATCCAATTACTTCAACGGGAATTGAATATGCACTTAATCAAGTCATTCGTAAAAGTAGTTTGGATAGTAAAATTCATCCGCATATGTTGCGACACACATTTGCGACACATTTACTAAACAATGGTGCTGATATGCGTACAGTTCAAGAACTGCTTGGTCATGCCAATTTATCAACTACTCAAATTTATGCTCATGTGACGAAAGAAAGTTTACAAAAAAATTATCGACAGTTTCATCCAAGAGCAAATCAATAAACAGTTATTTAGGAGGATATGTATTAATGGAATCACAATTTCATTCAACCACTATTTGTGCCGTTGAAAAGGATGGCAAATTTGCAATGGCCGGAGATGGTCAAGTAACGATGGGCGAGCAAATCGTCATGAAAGGAACTGCCCGCAAAGTACGTCGAATCTATAATGGTGAAGTAGTTGTCGGTTTTGCCGGTAGCGTAGCGGATGCGTTTACTTTAGAAGAAAAATTTGAAGGAAAATTAAATGAATACAACGGTAACTTGCAACGAGCTGCTGTGGAACTAGCGCAAGAATGGCGTACGAAACAATCAATGCAAAAATTAGAAGCGATGTTGATTGTTATGAATAAAAATGAAATGTTATTAGTTTCTGGAACTGGAGAAGTAATTGCACCAGATGATGGTATTTTAGCGATTGGATCAGGTGGGAACTATGCGTTATCAGCTGCGCGCGCAATGAAAAAATACGCTAGTAATGAATTAACAGCGAAAGAAATCGCTGAAAATGCCTTAAATATAGCCGCAGATATCTGCGTCTTTACTAACCATAATATTATTGTAGAGGAATGTTAGTTTTATGATGAATCAAAATATTTCACCAAAAGAAATTGTCGCTGAATTGGATCAATATATTGTTGGACAACACGCTGCTAAAAAATCTGTAGCTGTTGCTTTGCGTAACCGTTATCGTCGTTTACAATTAGACGAAAAAATGCAGCAAGAAGTTACCCCTAAAAACATTTTAATGATTGGTCCAACGGGAGTCGGAAAAACAGAAATTGCTCGACGTTTAGCCAAAGTAGTGCAAGCACCTTTTGTGAAGGTAGAAGCAACTAAGTTTACTGAAGTTGGGTATGTCGGTCGTGATGTGGAGTCTATGGTTCGAGATTTAGTTGAACATGCGATTCAAATTGTTCAAAAAGAACAATATAATCGCGTACGTATTCAAGCAGAAAAAAAAGCCAATCGTCGTTTAGCTAAAGTATTAGTGCCAGGAATCAAAAAAGAGAAGAAACAATCAGCAAATCCATATGAACAGATGATGAATATGTTTAACACAATGCAACAACCAGAAGAACCTAAAGAAGAATTAACCGATGAAATTCGTGTCAACCGTCAGTCAATTTTTGAACAGCTAGAACGTGGTGCTCTAGACGCGCGTGAAGTAACGATTGAAATTGACGAACCAAAAACGCAAGCCCCTATGATGAATAATGGGTTAGAACAAATGGGAATTGATTTAAACGAAACTTTAGGTGCTTTGAAACCACGCAAGAAAGTCGAACGGACAGTTACTGTGAAAGAAGCACGTGAACTATTAATTCAAGAAGAATCTTCTAAATTAGTTAATGATGCAGACATTCATAGTGAGGCGTTACGTTTAGCTGAATCAAGTGGAATTATTTTTATTGATGAAATTGATAAAGTAACTTCCAAATCACAACAATCTGGTGAAGTCTCTCGTGAAGGTGTTCAACGTGACATTTTACCAATCGTGGAAGGCTCGCAAGTCAATACTAAATATGGCTCATTACAAACTGATCATATTTTATTCATTGCATCAGGCGCGTTCCATTTATCAAAACCAAGTGATTTAATTCCTGAACTACAAGGACGTTTCCCAATTCGTGTGGAACTAGACGATTTAACAGCTGAAGATTTCGTGAAAATCTTAAAAGAGCCAAATAATGCGTTAGTCAAACAATATATTGCATTATTAGGTACGGAAAATGTGCAAGTAACCTTTACAATTGAAGCAATTGAACGCATTGCGGCGATTGCTTTCCAAGTGAATCGCGATACAGACAACATTGGTGCTCGTCGTCTACACACTATTTTAGAAAAACTTTTAGAAGACCTTCTTTTTGAAGCCTCTGATATGCAAATGGCTGAAATTACAATTACAGAAGCGTATGTTGATGAAAAATTAGCAGATATTGCCAAGGATGAAGATTTAAGTCGTTATATTTTATAAAAAAGGGAGAAAAAGATGACCACACTTTTAGAAAGAACAAGACAAATTAACGAATTATTACAACAAAAAAATACTTTTAATATGGATTCTGATTTGCCTTATGATAAAATGGCGATTATTTTAGGGGATATTTTAGATAGTAATGCGTATATTATCAGTAGTAACGGAAGCTTATTAGGCTTCAATGAAAAACATGATGTGAACAATGCGCGTGTAAAAAATATGTTTGTTGAGAAACAATTTCCAAAAAATTATACCGATATGGTTGATAACTTAAATGCTACAGAAGCTAATATTACAATTGATAGTGATATGACCGCATTTCCTGTTGAATCTCGTGAGTTATATCCTCATGGTTTAACAACTGTTGTGCCAATCTTTGGTGCGGGTGAACGTTTAGGTACAATTATTCTTTCAAGAATTACGGATTCTTTTGATGATGAAGATTTAGTTTTGGCAGAATATAGTGCAACAGTTGTAGGAATGCAAATTTTATACCAAACATCACGTAATATTGAAGAAGATATTCGTAGTGCAACAGCTGTTCAAATGGCAGTAAATACCTTGTCATATAGCGAGTTAAAAGCTGTACAAGCAATTTTTAATGCATTAGAAGGTGATGAAGGCCGTTTGACAGCTTCCAATATTGCAGATGAAATTGGTATTACGCGTTCAGTGATTGTGAATGCTTTGCGTAAATTAGAATCAGCAGGCATCATTGAATCGCGTTCATTAGGGATGAAAGGGACTTATTTAAAAGTATTGAATCATCGCTTTAAAGATGAACTAGATAAAGCGTAAACTTTTAAACTCTAAGGGGGAAATAAAATGGATATTACAATTGAAACACCTCACTTAAAAGCAGTTATCTCAACACATGGAGCAGAGTTAAAGAGCTTAAAAAGTAAAGAAACAGAGATTGAATACATTTGGCAAGCTGATCCCAAACATTGGGCTCGTCATGCACCAGTTTTATTTCCATTTGTTGGTTCTTTAAAAGACAATCAATATACGTATCAAGGGAAAACCTATGAACTACCGCAACATGGATTTGCTCGCGATATGGAATTTAGCGTGTTGGAACAAAAAGAAGATGCAGTAAGTTTTATCTTAGAAGACACACCAGAAACAAAAAAAGTCTATCCTTTTGATTTTAAATTAGTTTTGTCTTATGAATTAGGAGGAGACGGTATTGTGGTTAAATACCGTGTAGAAAATCCTACAGGTGAAGAAATGTATTTTTCAATTGGAGGACATCCAGCTTTTAATGTGCCATTAGAGGAAGGGTTGTCGTTTGAGGATTATTTTTTAGAGCCATCACCAATGAAATCTCGTGTTATTGTTCCTTTGCGTGGCCGCTATGTAAATTTAGATCAGCGGACGCTTGGACAAACAAATACGAATATTGCTTTAACGCATGATTTATTCAAAAATGATGCATTGATTTTTGAAACAATTGGTTTAAATTCATTTTCGATTCGTAGTGAAAATTCACCACATAGTGTAACATTAACTTATAATAACATGCCGTATGTTGGTATTTGGTCTACTTATCCAGTAGAATCACCTTTTGTATGTATTGAACCATGGGAAGGCATTGCAGATACCCATGATGCAAGTGGTGAACTAACAGAAAAATTGGGCATTCGTAAATTAGATGCTCATGAAGTATTTGAGACAAAGTATTCGATTACAGTGAAATAAAAAATAAGTTTAAATGGAAGCTTAGAAACCTTGTTAAATCAAGATTTCTAGGCTTTTTTTTGTTAGATAAATATAAATGAATAAACTTTTGAATAAACTTCACACTAAAAAGCCATATAGTTAGCAAATTTAGATGCAGTGTCTTTCACTTTTTCTGGTGACACATGAGCATAGATATTCATCGTTGTTTGAATGTCTTTATGTCCTAATCGCTCTTGTACCTCTTTCATGGATGCACCAGATTCAAACAACAGGCTACAATGTGTGTGACGAAATCCATGAGCGGTTATAACAGGAATGTTATTATGTCGTTGATAAAATTTTTTAACTAGTAACTTCTAGTATCATACATGGTAATTTGTAATAGAAATTGCAACTTGAGATGATAAAAGAGGGGATAAAAAAATTACCTCTTTATGAGATAACCTAGTCTAAAACGATTAGATCATAAAGCATGAAAAGTGTAGCAAAGGCTAAATCAACTGTCTTTTTATTTAGATACTCTACAGAAAAAATATACTTCGTTATTGTATGACGTATACAATTATAATAAACATGACGTTCAGGCATGAATTCACGACGTTTACGACCAAAACATTTTTTACATATCAGTTATGGTAAGATAATTTGGGGCAGGTCATAAGAAAGGAAGTTTTTTATGAAAAGTAAAATTTTGTCACGAGGAGCATTTATCTTTATTGTAACCACTCTTTTTACATCATTCATTGGATTTGCAGATACTCAGGATAAGCCTTATTCATTCCAATTTTGGGGACCTGCTAGTAATCACTATACTGGTGCTAGAACAAAGGAGACAAGCTCCTCAATGTATATTAGTGTTACTAAAACAAGTGATGGATCTATAACTACATTTAATGCTAAGCCTCAAGCTAATGGAAAGAATAGATGGGTAAACGTCGGAAATGGTGGGACCGTTGCAGTTGGAAGAAAGTATGAAGTGTATAATTCGGCATATGAGACATTCAATAAAGTTCCAACTCGATTTAGAGGTATTGCTAGTACTTTGGGAAAAGTAACTATTTCTGGGAATTGGTCCCCAGATTATACTCGAGAAAGTGGCGTATATGTTTTACCTTAAATAATCAGTTTATTATAATTTAATACAATGACCTGCCTATAATATAAATGAATGGAGATATAAAATTTGTTAAAGAAAAGATTACATCAAGTTCTGTCAGAAAAAATTATTTATTTGTCTTTATTAATTCTATGGACAATTTCTATTTCTCAAGTAGTATACAATTTGATGAATGAAAAATTGGCTAATCCAGAAGAAGTTCCAAGAAGTTTATCTTATGCCTGGATTTTATCGGGAGATTCTAGTGGTTCTTTTTTGTTTATCATGTTGGTTCTACTATTTCCACTTTCAAGTCTACCGTTCTCGTTACACTTATTAAAAGAAAAAAATAACTTTTTCTCCTATTTTTATTTAATTAGATCCTCCAAAAAAACGTATTTAAATTCAATGTTACTCACTAATTCTATTATCAGTATATTTGTAACACTTTCAACTTTATTTTTGAATATATATTTGAACAGCTTGTTCTTTCCATTAATTAAACCAAACGAGTTTACAGATTATATGAGAGCATATCCATTAATTCCAGGACAAACATTTAGCCAAGAGTTATTCAAAAACCATCCTTTAATCAACATGCTGATGTACATTGGTATTGCACTTATATATGTATTACTAATAAATAATTTGATTTTATTATTGGGATATTTTGTAAATAAGCAGATGTATTTATTCTCTTTAGCAGTAATTTTTCCGTTCATATTACTTGTAATACCAATAAAACATAAATTGTCACCGCTTGTTACTCTTTCGGTACACGCTTATAACGTATCATTAATCAGCACAAGCATTCTTTTTTTATGTTTGTTTGGCATCATTTTATCACTGTATTACTATATATTAAGACATACGGAGTGAGGACTAACAAAAATGTATTTTAATATTTTTATGCACTATAAGAAAATTTATATTCCTTATTTTTTATATTTCTTACTGGCTGCTAATTATTCAGCTGAGTTTATTTTGAAAATAGGTCAATCCGGATACACACTTATTATTGATGAATACTATATAAGTATATTGATACTTCCATTTTATTTTTTATTTTTTAGAATTGTCACCAATAGTTATTATTCAAAAATAGCTCAAATAAGAATGAACCCATCTAGAAAGATTATTTTGGCAAGTTATTATTCTTTATTTGCTAGTATTTTCTATTCATTTTTATACATATTGGCGGCGATATGTATTCTTGCTATAAAAAAACAAACTTATTTTTCTTTTGAATTTACTTATATAGGCACAATAATTAATCAACAA
This sequence comes from Enterococcus sp. DIV2402, assembly GCF_017426705.2. Taxonomy (NCBI): domain Bacteria; kingdom Bacillati; phylum Bacillota; class Bacilli; order Lactobacillales; family Enterococcaceae; genus Enterococcus; species Candidatus Enterococcus lowellii. Next base: position 1,603,846 of record NZ_CP147251.1, read on the forward strand.
ATTATTATGTTTATAATATGCTTTCTTTTCCTTATTTTATTAAAAAATCAAATATCATTGATATTATGTCTATCTATGAGTATTATTCCTATCATTGATTATTTCTTTTTTTCGTCAAAACTTATTTATTTTTTTAATATAGCAGGATTGAATGCTTTTTCACCTTTGTATTTTTTTAGAAATATAGCAGTGTGTATACTAATTTTTCTAAACACATTTTCTTTTATAAATAGGAAAATAGTTGAACGTGAAATTTTAATTCGTTGGAAAACTGTAAAGAAAATGGTATTAATGTTTATTTTAATATTACTATATACTTTTTTTAAATATATAAATTATCAGGATTATTCTTATTTATCGGTGTATAGCATGGAATTTTTACTTGGTGTTGAGCCAGCTATGGTAAAAGATTTGTTGTATGAAGATATTTTTTCTTTTCCCTTTATGTGGTATTTTATTATAGTTTTATATTTTCTATTTTTAGGGTCCACGAGATATGAAGATTGGACTTCTACAGGAGTTTATTTGAGAATACGGACAACAAAGCACACATTTTCAATCTTAAAGAACCTTTCTCTGTTATGTATAAGTTTCTTTTTTGTGACCGTATACTTTTTTATCCCTTTGATTTTAGATACACAATTTAATCCGAATGCCAACTCAGAGATAGACTATTTTCTTGCTAAGATACTTTTAACGTCATGGATGGTATTGTATTCTTCGGGGATATTTTACGAATATATGACCATGAAAATTTCTCCAAAAATCAGTTTAGTTATAGTAATGATTCTAATTTTTGTGAACATCTTAGTTGGAAAAGGAATCTATTTGAACGCATTAATGGTTAACCAATGGGAGTTAGTTTTTATATCAAGAAATCTAGCCATTACTTGGTCAATTATTGTTTTCTTGATTTCGTGTAGTCATTTTTTTATGAGAGGAAGTAGTAAGTAAATGAGCAAATTAGAAATAAAAAATGTAACAAAAACAATAAAAAAAAGAAGGATTTTAAATAATATATCTTTTGTAGCTCAATCTGGTCAAATTATAGGAATAACTGGACCTAATGGCTCTGGAAAAACGATGCTATTAAAGGTAATTACAGGTTTAACTTCTTATGATGCGGGAGAAGTTAAACTTGGAGAAAAAATTGTTGGACATGATATTGAGCACTTAGAAGATACAGGTATTATTATTGAGAATCCTCAGTTTATAAATGATTTGACGGCTTTTCAGAATTTGAAATTTCTTGCATCTATTAACAATAAAATAACTGATAATGAAATTAGATCAACTTTAAGTAAAATTGGTCTTTTAAATGTGGAAAAGGAGAAATATAAAAATTTCTCATTAGGTATGAAACAACGGTTAGCATTTGCTCAAGCTATAATGGAAGATCAATCAATACTTATACTTGATGAGCCAACTAATGCATTAGATGAAGATGGTATAAAAACGATCGAACAGATATTGATTTCTGAACGTCAAAAGAACAAGATTATTATTATTGCTAGTCATGATTCTGAATTTTTAGCTAGAATAACGGATATTAGGCTTAGAATTAGCGAGGGGCATTTAAATGAAATGGATTAAGAAAAACTGTATAATATTCTTGATACTCTTTTTGATTATTATTTCCTTACTAAGGATTAAAGCTGTTAATAAAAATAATCAAATGTATGAAACCTCAGAAATACCTGTTGAGGTAGGAGAAAGTATTAATATTGAAGATATAGAGTACACTTTAAAAGAAATTGTTAGTATTGAAGAAATATATAAGGAAGATATGGAACGAAACTATATAGTAACAACGTTAGCTATTCAAGTCAAAAATATTGGAGATAAAGAAATTGATTTGTTAGAAAAAAAGTACATTTCTTTTTTTGCTAAGTATCAAAATTTTTCGAGTTATATGATGGCGGAAACGTCAAAAAATGATATTTTGTTGGCTCCGAATAAAGAGGGAACAATTCTTGTAGAAGTGGAATTCGCAAAAGGGAAATTTTACAATTACTATAATCATTATGATAAGCAAGAAGAGTTCTATCTTTATATAAAACCTAACTTCAAAAAGCAAGAAGCGAAACAAAATAATATTTATAAATTTAAAATCATTCCGAAAAAAATGTATGAGTTTTAAACTATATATTGTTTATAGATTAATAATTAAATGATTTTATAAAGACGGAATAGTATATTTTTATACGGGTGAGTATAGAAAATCGATTGAGAAAAATATAATTAATCGTGCAGGAAATTTATCTCTATGTATTAAGAGAGCCACCCATATAGTGAGCCTAGATTAATCGAAATTTGAATAAACTTGAGTTACTTAATAGGTGCAATCAAGTTGATAAAGTGGTACTGTTAAGGTATATATTTGCTAAAAGGTTTAAGTAGTTTCTACCTATTGTGTATACCAGTTTATAACAGTGAAATAAAAAATAAGCTGGGATGGATACACCCAGCTTATTTTTTCGGTTTATTTAGACCAAAGGAAACCTTATTTTCTGTTCCTTTTTTTATCCGTTGAATGTTGTCTTTGTGACGATAAAAAATAAAAGCAGTCACACAGATGGCGATAATAGTTAATAGCCAATCTTGCTTTTCTAAAATAATTGGCGCAATATAAGGGATGAAAAAGGTTGATAAAGTAATAAGCACGGCAGCAATCATACTTGCTAGACTAACCATGCTAGTGAAAAACAAGCAGATGATGAAAATAACTGTCGAATATAAAAAGAAAAGTGGTTGATAACCTAACAGCATTCCCGCACTAGTAGCCACCGCCTTGCCACCTTTAAAGCCAGCAAAGATTGGAAATGTATGACCTAAAATAGCACAAACACCAAACCATAAAGGGTTAATTGTAGTGATATGAAAAATAACAGGTAAGCTAGTAGCCAGTGTTCCTTTTAAAATATCCATTACTAAGACAATGATTCCAGCTTTTTTTCCTAAGACACGAAAGGTATTGGTTGTGCCTAAATTTCCACTACCAAATTGACGGATATCTTTTTTGAAAAAGAGTTTTCCAATCCATACGCCAGAGGGAATAGAACCCAATAAATAAGCAATGACCAATAAAATTATAATTTTCATAATGACCAACTTTCTTAAAAGAACTAGAGCAATTTTAGCATGAATTACGTATTGCAACAATAAAAAAGAACGAAATATTCGAAGGAGGATGCAACATGAGTTTTGAAAATCCTAGTGAACAAGTAATTCAACAATATTTAAAAGAAGCAAAAAACATTGCAGTGATTGGGTTGAGTAATAAAGAAGATCGAACTAGCTACAAAATTGCTGAAATTTTACAAGAGCATGGGTATCGTATTTTTCCTGTAAATCCTGTATTAGCAGGGCAAACAATTCTTGGTGAACCTGTATATGCACGTTTGCAAGATATCTCTGAAGAAATCGATATTGTGGATATTTTTAGACGAAGTGAATTTTTACCAGATGTTGCGAAAGATTTTTTAGAAACGAATGCTAAAGTATATTGGGCGCAACTAGGTATTGAAAATGAAGAGGCTGCTAAAATTTTACAAACAGCAGGTCGAACAGACATTGTAATGAATCGTTGCATTAAAATTGAATTAGCAAAGATGACGTAAATGCAAGTATGAAAAAAAGTTCTAAGAGAAAGTTTCTTCTTAGAATTTTTTTCTTGTTTTTCACGAATTTTTTGCTTAGTGGAACAAATATGATGTATAATGATTCGAGTAAATTTTGAAAAAGGAGCGCTAGCTTTGGTAAAAAAACAAACCAATGAATACAATGACGCCTCAATCCAAGTTTTAGAAGGATTAGAAGCGGTAAGAAAAAGACCCGGGATGTATATCGGTTCGACAGATGGCCGAGGCTTACATCATTTAGTATATGAAATTTTTGATAATGCTGTCGATGAAGCTCTTTCAGGTTATGGAAAAGAAATCAGTGTAACCATTCATGAAGATAATAGCATTAGTGTTCAAGATAGTGGACGTGGAATGCCCGTGGGAATGCATGCTTCTGGAATCCCGACAGTTGAGGTTATCTTCACTGTCTTACATGCTGGCGGTAAATTTGGACAAGGTGGTTATAAAACATCAGGTGGTTTACATGGTGTGGGTGCCAGTGTGGTAAACGCCTTATCTACTTGGCTAACTGTCACGATTGTTCGTGATGGTGTAGAGTATCAAGAGAAATTTAAAGACGGTGGAAAACCTGACGGAACGCTTAAAAAAATCGGTAAGACCCGAAAACCAAATGGAACCAAGGTTCACTTTTTACCGGATGCCACTATTTTTTCAGTAACGAAATTTTCTTATACAACGTTAGCAGAACGCTTGCGTGAATCGGCATTTTTATTACGTGGTGTAAGCATTATGCTAACGGATCTTCGCGGAGAAGAAAAAGTAGAAGAAACTTTTCTTTATGAAGAAGGGATTAAAGAATTTGTTGATTATTTAAATGAAGAGAAAGATACATTGACGCCAGTTGCGTATTTCTCAGGTGAACGAGAAGGCATCGAAGTAGAAGTTGCTTTCCAATATAATGATGGTTATTCAGAAAATGTCCTATCTTTTGTTAACAATGTACGTACAAAAGATGGCGGGACGCATGAAGTTGGGTTAAAAACTTCTATGACGAAAGCCTTTAATGAATATGCGCGTAAGGTGAATCTATTAAAAGAAAAAGATAAAAATTTAGAAGGTAGCGATTTTCGTGAAGGGCTATCTGCCATTTTATCTGTGCGTATTCCAGAAAACTTGTTGCAATTTGAAGGACAAACCAAAGAAAAATTAGGAACACCAGCAGCGCGTGGCGCAGTAGATTCTGTTTTAGGTGAGCAATTAGGCTTTTATTTACAAGAAAATAGTGAAATGAGTCAAATGCTTGTTCGTAAGGCTATTAAAGCACGAGAAGCACGAGAAGCCGCTCGTAAAGCTCGTGAAGAAAGCCGTACAGGGAAGAAACGTAAGAAAGGTGAATCTCTGCTTTCAGGAAAATTGACACCTGCGCAATCTCGTAATCCTCAGAAAAATGAATTGTATCTTGTCGAAGGAGATTCAGCTGGTGGTTCTGCTAAACAAGGGCGAGACCGCAAATTTCAAGCGATTTTACCTTTGCGTGGAAAAGTAATTAATACTGAAAAAGCTAAAATGCAAGATATTTTAAAAAATGAAGAAATTAATACAATGATTTATACAATCGGTTCAGGTGTCGGTCCGGAGTTTGCAATAGAAGATTGTAACTATGACAAAGTAATTATCATGACTGATGCGGATACTGATGGGGCACATATTCAAGTCTTATTATTGACGTTCTTTTATCGCTATATGAAACCATTAATTGAAGCTGGGAAAGTTTATATCGCTTTACCGCCATTGTATAAAGTGTCTAAAGGTACAGGGAAAAAAGAGATTATTGAATATGCTTGGACCGATGAAGAACTGGACCAAATGATAAAAAAAGTTGGTCGTGGTTACATGATTCAACGTTATAAAGGTCTTGGTGAAATGAATGCTGAACAATTATGGGAAACAACTATGGATCCAGAAACAAGAACGTTAATTCGGGTTCGAATTGATGATGCTGCTAAAGCTGAGCGTCGTGTGACAACGTTAATGGGTGATAAGGTTGAACCGAGACGCAAATGGATTGAATCTCATGTTCAATTTTCATTAGAAGAAGAAGGTAGTATTCTGGAGAAAAAAGAAGATGAACCTGAAATTGAAGTACAATCTATACAAGACGTTCAAGAGTTAAGTTTATTTGATGATTAGGAGGTGATCTCTTGGAACACACAAACAATATTCAAGAATTAACATTGGAAGAAGTCATGGGAGATCGCTTTGGAAGATATTCTAAATATATCATTCAAGAACGAGCATTACCTGATATTCGAGACGGTTTAAAGCCGGTGCAACGTAGGATTTTATTCGCGATGAATAAAGATGGGAATACCCATGAAAAAGGGTTTCGAAAATCTGCTAAATCTGTCGGGAACATTATGGGGAACTACCATCCTCACGGCGATAGCAGTATTTACGAAGCAATGGTTCGGATGAGTCAAGATTGGAAACTACGTGAAATCTTGATTGAAATGCACGGAAACAACGGAAGTATGGATGGAGATCCTCCTGCTGCGATGCGTTACACTGAAGCACGTTTATCACAATTAAGTGGTGAATTATTAAAAGATATTGAAAAAGAAACGGTCGATTTTGTCTGGAACTTTGATGATACCGAAAAGGAACCAACTGTTTTACCAGCAAAATATCCCAATTTACTAGTAAATGGTTCTACCGGTATTTCTGCTGGTTATGCAACAGAAATTCCAACGCATAATTTAGATGAAGTAATTAATGGAACGATTTATTTGATTGATCATCCTCAAGCTTCTTTAGATAAATTGATGGAATTTATTCCAGGTCCAGATTTTCCAACAGGTGGTATTTTACAAGGGAAAGAAGAAATCAAAAAAGCTTATGAAACAGGCAAAGGAAAAGTGATTTTACGTTCGAAAACACGTATTGAAACGATTCGTGGCGGCAAGCAACAAATCATTATTAATGAAATCCCTTATGAAGTAAATAAAGCAACTCTTGTTAAGAAAATGGATGAAATTCGTTTGAATAAAAAAATCGAAGGAATAGCTGAAGTTCGTGATGAAAGCGATCGAACTGGGTTACAAATTGTTGTGGAATTGAAAAAAGACGTGAATGCTCAAGGAATTTTGAATTATTTGTTCAAAAATACGGAGTTACAAATCAACTACAACTTTAATATGGTTGCTATTGATGAAATGCGTCCACAGCAAGTAGGATTAAAACGAATTCTAGAAAGCTATATCAAGCATCGTCGTGGTGTCGTCTTAAAACGCAGTTGCTATGACCTTGCAAAAGCAGAAACTAGACAACATATAGTGGATGGTTTAATTAAAGCCTTGTCAATTTTAGATGCAGTTATTGCAACTATTCGTGGAAGTAAAGATAAAAAAGATGCCAAAAATAACTTGATTATTGAACATCAATTTACAGAAGTACAAGCAGAAGCAATTGTTACGTTACAACTATATCGTTTAACGAATACCGATATCACACAATTAAAAGCAGAAGCAGAAGAACTTGCCGCAATCATTGCTCACCTGCAAAAAATTATTAATAATGAAACTGAATTATTAAAAGTAGTTAAAAAAGAATTGCGTGAAGTTAAAAAACAATATGGTCAGGCGCGATTGACAAGAATTGAAGACGAAATTCAAGAAATCAAAATTGAAACAGAAGTCTTAGTACCCCAAGAAGATGTCGTGATATCTGTTACGCATGAAGGGTATATTAAACGCAGTAGTCTCCGATCTTATGCAGCTTCAAAACCAGAAGAGCTTGGGATGAAAGATGGCGACTATGTTTTATATACCGGACCAGCAAATACACTGGATCATCTATTATTGATTACTAATAAGGGGAATGTGATTTATCGACCGATCCATGAATTACCTGACATGCGCTGGAAAGAAATTGGCGAACACATCTCGCAAACAATTTTGAACTTCTCAGTAGATGAGTCCATTTTAGGTGTATTTACGTATAATGAATTAAATCCATTGAAGAATTTTGTTTTAATTAGTCGAGAAGGATTAATTAAACAAACACGTATGACGGAATTTGAATCGTGGCGAACATATAAGAGTCGTCCGACAACAATTATTAAGTTCAAATCAAAAACAGATGAATTAACAAATGTCTTCTTGGTTAATCAAGAGGAAAGTTTAGATGTCTTTTTAGCAAGTGAAAAGTCTTTTGGTCTACGTTATCCATTAACAGAAGTACCTGTTGTGGGACCAAAAGCAGCAGGTGTTAAATCAATGAATCTCAAAGAAGGAGATTCGGTTGTAAATGGTACATTGGTCTATTCTGAAGGGGATACACCAATTGTTATCGTTACACAGCGAGGGGCTGTCAAACGGATGTTAGCCCAAGAATTAACGCAATTAGGTCGTGCGAAACGTGGTTTAATGATTTTAAGAGAGCTAAAAGCGCATCCGCATCGGATTGTTTATATGGGGAATGGCGAGAATAGACAGCTTCGTCTGCAAAATCAAAAAGGGGAAGAACAACTGATTTCTACAGACAGTTATGCTATAAATGATCGTACTTCAAATGGTTCTTTTGTCATGGATGAAAAACAAGGTGGCGAGGTAACATCAGTTATCGAAATAACAGACCCATCAATTACAAATGACGAAACTGTTGTATAATGAACACTGAAAAGGGACTCTGTATCAATACAGAGTCCCTTTTTTATGGTTTATTGTTCAATTTTTATCAAGTTTAAAAAATGACATTTGATAAAATAATCACAAAATATAAATGTTGTTAAATCAATGTTTTTGTTAATTTTAATTAAATTTTACATATTTTTGTTAATAAAAAAATATGTAAATGCTTGCAAAGTTTCGTTAAAGTGTTATACTGTTCACGTAGAGCTGTTACAATGAACAGGAATTGAGGAGGAACATAAAATGGCATCAGTAACAAACAAAACAGAACGATTAAATACTGCTTGGGAAGGATTTAAAGGCGGACAATGGAAAAAAGAAATTAATACTCGTGATTTTATTCAAGCAAACTACACAGAATACCGCGGAGATGATAGCTTTTTAGAAGGAATTGCCCCTAGCACAGATAAATTATGGACAAAATTACAAGAATTGTTTGAAGTGCAACATCAGCAAAATGGGGTTTATGATATGGATAATAATATCCCATCTACTTTAACCTCACATGCACCAGGCTATCTACTTGAAGAAGAAGAAAAAATTGTTGGTTTGCAAACAGATGTGCCATTGAAACAAGCATTTCAACCATTTGGTGGCATTAACATGGCAAATAATGCGTTAGTTTCAAACGGTTATGAAGCAGATGAAGAAATGACAAAAGTCTTTAGTGAGTGGAGAAAAACACATAATCAAGGCGTTTTTGATGTATATACGCCAGAAATGCGTTTAGCTCGCAAAAACAAAATTATTACAGGTCTACCAGATGCTTATGGTCGTGGTCGAATCATCGGTGACTATCGTCGTGTGGCGTTGTACGGTGTCGATTTCTTAATGGAACAAAAGAAAAAAGATCACGATAATACTGGAAATAAAGTGATGACCGATGACGTTATTCGTTTACGTGAAGAAATTACAGAACAATATCGTGCATTAAATGATCTGAAGAAAATGGCAGCTTCTTATGGATTTGATATTTCTCGCCCAGCTGAAAATGCTCAAGAAGCAATCCAATGGTTATACTTCGGTTACTTAGGCGCCATTAAATCACAAAATGGGGCAGCGATGTCAATTGGACGTATTTCTGCATTCTTAGATATTTATATCCAACGCGATTTAGAACGCGGTGTGATTGCTGAATTTGAAGCTCAAGAAATGATTGATCATTTAATTATGAAATTACGTATGGTGAAATTTGCACGTACACCAGAATACAATCAATTATTCTCAGGTTACCCAATTTGGGCAACGTTATCAATTGCTGGTATGGGTATGGACGGACGTTCACTTGTTACGAAGAGCGATTTCCGTATTTTACACACATTAACAAATATGGGACCATCACCAGAACCAAACTTAACTGTTTTATATTCTTCTCATTTACCAGAAGGCTTCAGAACTTATGCAGCTAAAATTGCAAAAGAAAGTTCTTCTATTCAATTTGAGAATGATGATTTATTACGAACAAACTGGGGATCAGATGACTGTGCAATTGCCTGCTGTGTATCTGCAACAGTTACTGGGAAAGATATGCAATTCTTTGGTGCTCGTGCTAACTTGGCAAAAGCTGTACTGTATGCCATTAATGGTGGTATGGATGAAAAAACAAAAATGCAAGTGGGTCCTAAATATCGCCCAATGACTGGTGAAACTTTGGATTATCATGAATTTATGGAACGCTTCAAAGATATTATGGATTGGTTAGCTGAATTATATGTAAATACATTAAACGTAATTCATTACATGCACGATAAATATGCGTATGAAGCTGCACAATTAGCATTGATGGATTCTGATTTGAAACGTACTTTTGCAACTGGTATTGCAGGGATTTCTCATGCCACAGATAGTGTAATGGCAATTAAACATGGAAATGTTCAAGTAATCCGTGATGAAGATGGCATGGCAATCGATTATGTTCCACAAAATGAATTCCCAACTTATGGTAATGATAATGAAGAAGCTGATGAGATGGCGAACTGGATTTTGGATTATTTCATGACACAAATTAAACGTCAACATACGTACCGTAATTCTCGTCCAACAACTTCATTATTAACAATTACATCTAATGTTGTTTATGGAAAAGCGACTGGAAATACACCAGATGGACGACGTGCAGGTAAACCACTTGCTCCAGGTGCCAACCCAAGTTATCAAGATGGTAAATTCCTAGGTGAGAAAAATGGTCTATTAGCATCATTGAATTCAACTGCTCGTTTGGAATATACACATGCACTAGATGGTATTTCAAATACACAAACCATCAATCCAAATGGTTTAGGAAAAGATGAAGAAACAAGAATTAATAATTTACGCAATGTCATGGATGGTTATTTTGACAAAGGTGGTTACCACTTAAACGTCAATGTATTCACAAATGAATTGCTATTAGATGCACAAAAACATCCAGAAAAATATCCAAACTTAACAATTCGTGTATCTGGTTATGCTGTGAAGTTCCGTGATTTAACACCTGAACAACAAGCAGACGTTATTGCAAGAACATCACATAGTAAATTGTAAGAATAAAAAAATAAGAGAGTGGCGTAGTCACTCTCTTTTGTAAAGAGAGAGGGATTTATATGACGACTCCAGTTATGGGAAGAATACATTCTACAGAAAGCTTTGGAACAGTTGATGGACCAGGTGTCCGCTTTATCGTATTCACTCAAGGATGTCGGATGCGTTGCCAATTTTGCCATAATCCAGATACTTGGAAAATCAATGATCCGAAAGCAGCTTTGCGCTCATCAGATGATGTGTTGGCAGAAGCTGCGAAATACCGTGCGTATTGGGGAGAAAAAGGTGGCATCACTGTAAGTGGTGGTGAGCCGTTGCTTCAAGTAGATTTTCTGATTGATTTGTTTAAAAAAGCAAAAGCACAAGGGATTCATACGACGTTAGATACGTGTGGAAAGCCATTTACTAGAGAAGAACCGTTTTTTAGTAAATTTGAAGAGTTAATGAATTATACAGATTTATTATTGTTTGACATTAAACATATTGATAATGAAGCGCATAAACGATTAACAACTCAAAGCAATGAGAATATTTTAGAAATGGCTAAGTATCTTTCTGAGATTGGGAAACCTGTTTGGATTCGTCATGTATTAGTTCCTCAACGGAGTGATTACGATGAGTTTTTGATTCGCTTAGACGATTTTATCCAAACGTTGAATAACGTCGATAAAGTAGAAGTGTTACCTTATCACACAATGGGTAAATACAAGTGGGACGAATTAGGAATTAAATATCCTTTAGAAGGTATTGAGCCTCCAGGTCAAGACCGAGTGAGCAATGCGAAAGAGTTATTGCATGTTAATCAATATACGGGCTATTTGACTCGGTAATCTATTCATAAGAATGCAACAAAATAATCAACTATCCGAACTATGAAGAACAATCAAGTGGATCCTTATCTAAAAGTTATTAAGGACGACAGAATGTTTCTTGTCATATATAGTTCGGATAGTTTATTTAGATTGGCATCATTTATTATATTCTAAAATAATCCGCGTCTTTTCAAGGAAAGATATGGAAATTTCTGGATGATTTTGCTATGATTAACAATGAATTGAAAGATTGGAGCGAAGTATATGTCAAAAATTTTAGTCTTTGGACACCAAAATCCAGATACAGATGCCATTGGTGCAGCAATTGCTTTTGCAGAATTACAAAAAGCTTTAGGGAAAGATGCGGAAGCAGTCGCATTAGGTACTCCAAGTGAAGAAACACAATATGCCTTGGACCATTTTGAGTTAGCTGCACCTCGTGTTGTAGCAACAGTCGCAAATGAAACAGCTGACGTGATGCTAGTTGACCACAACGAGTTCCAACAAAGTGTGGCAGATATTGCAGATGTCAATATTTTATCTGTAGTTGACCATCATAGAATTGCTAACTTTGAGACAGCAAACCCACTGTATTATCGTGCAGAACCTGTAGGATGTACAAGTACAATCGTATTTAAAATGTACAAGGAAAACAACGTCGAAGTACCAGGAGCGATTGCGGGTATCATGTTGTCTGCAATTGTATCAGATACATTATTGTTTAAGTCTCCTACGTGCACAGAAGAAGATGTTCAAGCGGCGAAAGCTCTAGCAGCCATTGCAAAAGTAGATTTAGAAGCGTATGGACTAGAAATGTTAAAAGCTGGGACAAAATTAAGTGATAAGTCTGTTGAAACACTATTAGATTTAGATGCCAAAAGTTTCCCAATGGGAGATAAAAATGTTCGTATCGCTCAAGTAAATACGGTAGATTTATCAGAAGTATTTGAACGTCAAACAGATTTAGAAGCAGCGATGAGCAGTGCAAATGTAGAGAATAACTATGATTTATTTTTATTAGTGGTAACCAACATTTTAGATAGCGATTCTGAATTGTTAGTTGTTGGTGAACCAAAAATTAATGTGGAAAAAGCTTTCAATGTGACATTAGAAAATAATCGTGCTTTTTTACCAGGAGTTGTTTCTCGTAAAAAACAAGTAGTTCCACAATTAACAGAAAGTTTTAATTAAACAAAAAACACTTCGGAAGAGTTGACTCTGCGAAGTGTTTTTTCGTAGGAGACAGAGATGAAAATTATTTATGAAACATCTGATACAGAGTTGGCAGAAATAGTAAGCAGTCCTTTTTTTGCAGAATTAGTCACTTTGCTGGAAGCTGAAATTCCAACCCTGCGACATTTAAAAGAAGTATTTGGGAATAAAGTTGAGAAAAAACTGGAAAAATTGATAAAAAAAGGAATAATTCAGCGTAAAGAACGACGCTATTTTATTGCTTTCCCTATACTCGAAATTGATAATAAATTATTAGATGACTGGGTGGTAACAATTGTAAAAAGTGCATCGGAAAAAAATAAAAGAGAACGCATAGCTTTCTTAGAAGCTTTATTTCCTCATGATAATTCCGAAATATTTTGTGGAATAGAGACGTCTATTCCTTTAGCGTATTACGATTCACTTTCTAATGAAAATTTGACAGTAGCTTCGCTTTCCGTCGAAGAATGGCCGCTAACATTGCCGCGTTATTTTAGTAATTTACGAACCAAGCCAATAGAACCAGTCTATAAAGAAGTAGCACAATTAATCGGTGATGTAGATCCAAAGTATTATTTGGATCAAGTTCAGGTGGTTATTGAAAAAATATTGGTACAGCGCAGACGAATCCGAGAAAGCATTTTTATTGAATCGATGAGAAAGTTTGGTTTAATTCACAAAACGGAACCTTTAGAATTATGCGTGCCAGTATATAGCTCAGCGTCTTCATTTGAAATGCAACCTCAATTTAATCAATTATCTGTCATTATGAAGCGAATTATTCTAGCAAAAGTGATGACTGAATTGAATGTCACAGCAACAACAAGCATTTTTATTAAAGAAGAGCGCTAAATAAAGCGTTCTTTTTTAATAAAAAGATAATTTTAATTTGATTTTAATGTAAGTGCTTTCTCTTTAAAGTGTTATCTAATCTATAAAAATCACCCAAAATGCATTTATTCTAGTTATTTTTATCAGTAGAGGTTATTCATTGAAAAAAATTTTTTGATAATATTTTTATTGTTTTGTGAAAATGTTAAGAAAAAATGTTCGTGTTTTAATGCATTTTTTTTACTTTTGAAATGAAACTATTTTCAATAGTTGTTTTGACAATGTTTTCATAGCGTTTTTTTGTGAAAAATGAAAGGAAATAAGTTTTAAAATTCATTCTTGAAAAATGAAAATTTTTCCGTAAATAACATTTTTTTATTGAGAATTTTAAATAATATTATTCCTGCGTTATTTTAAATAATGTTGTTAATTTTTATTTTAAAAGATTAAAAATATGATATAATTGTATTAGAAATCAAAAGACAATAGGGTTACATGGCTTTTCGATTTTTTTTATTTTTAGCATTAATAGTTATTTATTTATAAAGCGGTTAGGAGTTTTTGCATGAGTGTGAAAGACAAAAAGTTTTTAGAAGCTGAACAACGATTTTTAACCGGAGAAAATTTTTACGCTCAACATTTATTGGGAGTGCACAAAGAAGGAGAGAACTATATTTTTCGTGTTTGGGCACCAAATGCACAAAAAGTATGGTTAGTTGGCGATTTTAACGAATGGGACGATTCTTTGCCTATGGAAATGCGCGAAGTATCAGGGATTTGGGAAGTAGCAACTTCTCTTCCTAAAGAAGGCGAAAAATATAAGTTTAAAATTCGTCAAGCCGATGGACGGGAGATTATGAAAATCGATCCCTTTGCTATCCGGTTTGAAGAGCGCCCTGGTATGGCAGCAGTCTTGCATACGGTTCCAACTAAAACTTGGAAGGATGGTTTATGGCGTGGACGACAAAAAAGACGTAATACATTTAAACGTCCATTAAACATTTACGAAGTCCATGCAAGTTCGTGGAAACAACATTCAGAGGGCACACCATATTCATTTGCTGATTTAAAAGATGAACTCATTCCTTATGTGAAAAAAATGGGGTATACCCACATTGAATTTATGCCATTGATGGAACATCCACTAGGTATGTCTTGGGGGTATCAATTGACCGGTTATTTTGCATTGTCTTCGTATTACGGTACACCAAAAGAATTCCAAGATTTTGTCGAGGAATGTCATTTGAACAATATTGGCGTATTTGTCGATTGGGTTCCAGGTCATTTTTGTATTAACGATGATACATTACCTTATTATGATGGTACACCGACATTTGAGTATGAAGATCCGAACCGAGCGAAAAATAATCGCTGGGGTACTATTTGTTTTGATTTAGGAAAACCACAAGTCCAAAGTTTTTTAATCTCAAGTGCTTTGTTTTGGCTTGAAATGTACCATATTGATGGGATACGTGTAGATGCAGTTTCAAGCATGTTATATCTAGACTACGATGATGGACCTTGGACACCAAATCATGAAGGTGGTAATCGGAATTTTGAAGGATTTTATTTCTTACAAAAATTAAATGCCGTAATTAAACTTGCATATCCCGCAACAATTATGATGGCGGAAGAGAGTAGCTCTGAAACCAAAATTACAGGATTAATCGAAAATGATGCGTTAGGATTTGATTATAAGTGGAATATGGGATGGATGAATGACGTCTTACGTTTTTACGAGATGGACCCATTATTCCGCAAAGATAACTTTCGTTTATTGACATTCTCATTTATGTATATGATGAATGAAAATTATATATTAGCTTTTTCTCATGATGAAGTTGTTCATGGAAAGAAAAGTTTGATGCATAAAATGTGGGGAGATCGGTATAAGCAATTTGCGCATTTACGAAATATGTATACGTATATGATGACGCATCCTGGGAAAAAACTTCTCTTTATGGGAAGCGAATTCGGACAATTTCTCGAATGGAAATATGATGAGCAATTGGAATGGGAAAACTTAGACGATGACATGAACCTCAAAATGCAACACTTTACAAGTACATTGAATCACTTCTATGAAAAAGAGCCTGCCTTATGGGAATTAGAAGACAGTCGTGAAACAATTGAAATTATCGACGCAGATAATTTAGAGGACACGGTCCTTTCTTTTATTCGTAAAGGCAAAACAAAAAAAGATTTCTTGATTGTCGTTTTAAATCTTGCACCGGTAGAACGACATGATTTTGTAATAGGTGTTCCTTATCCAGGTACGTATCAAGAAATACTTAATACAGAAATGGAGGAGTTTGGCGGAACGTGGACTAAAAATAATGATGATATGCAAACGATTGAGCAATCATTTAAGCAATTTGATTATCAAGTTCAAACCGTTTTACCAGCATTAGGCGCACTAATTATTCGTCCGAAAGATGTTAATGTACGAATAAAGAAAAAAGTCAAAAAAGCAACAAAAGTAACTAACGGAATAACAGCAACAAATGAAATACAAGCAAGTAAGTTGAAAGGGGGCAAGGTGAATTCTTCACCGAAAAAATGAAAACAGAAATGGTAGCCATGATTCTTGCGGGAGGGCAAGGTACGCGACTTGGCAAATTAACCAAAAATATGGCTAAACCCGCAGTTCCTTTTGGAGGAAGATATCGTATTATCGATTTTACTTTAAGTAATTGTGCAAATTCAGGAATTAATAATGTAGGTGTAGTCACACAGTATCAACCTTTGGCGTTAAATCATCATATTGGAAATGGTGCAAGTTGGGGCTTAGACGGAATTAATGCAGGTGCAACTATTTTACAACCTTACTCAAGTTCTGAAGGTAGTAAATGGTTTGAAGGAACAGCGCATGCGATTTATCAAAATATTTCTTATTTAGATCAATTAGATCCACAATATGTTTTAATCCTATCTGGAGACCATATTTACAAGATGGATTATGAAGAAATGCTTGAAAATCATAAACGTAACAATGCTTCTTTATCAGTTGCTGTTATTGAAGTACCAATGAAAGAGGCGTCTCGTTTCGGTATTATGAATACAGATGATAATGATCGTATTATTGAATTTGAAGAAAAACCAGACGAACCAAAGAGTAACCTTGCATCAATGGGGATCTACATTTTCAACTGGGGTCGTTTAAGAAATATTTTAACGACAAGTTATGCAAAAGATAGTTCAATGAATGACTTTGGTAAACACGTTATTCCTGCTTACCTAGATAGCGGTGAAACAGTGGTTGCTTATCGTTTTGATGGATATTGGAAAGACGTGGGTACAATTGATTCTCTATGGGAAGCAAATATGGAATTTTTACGTCCTGACATGGAATTAAATATTCGTGATAAAGCATGGCGTATTTATTCTAAAAACCCAATTTCACCACCACATTTCGTTACGGAAACTGGCTCAGCGAAAAACTCCTTGATTTCTGATGGTTGCTATATTGCAGGGGATGTTAATCACAGTGTCTTATCAGATGATGTACAAGTAAAAGAAGGTGCAAAAATTACAGACAGTATCGTGATGTCTGGTGCAACAATTGGTAAAAATGTATCAATCCACAAAGCAATTATTGGGGAAGATGCGATTATTGGCGATAATGCTGTAATCGATGGAACAGAAGAAATTGCTGTGGTTGGCTATTCTGAAGTGATTGGAGTGACTGTTGATGAGGACTAATAAAATGTGTGCGCTTGTTGGAAATTTGCATCGTTATGATGATTTATTACCATTAACTGCAAATCGTCCACTATCTACTTTACCGTTTGATGGTAAGTATCGTTTACTTGATTTCAATTTATCTAGTATTGCAAATGCAAATATTAAATCATTGTTTATGGTGTTTAATGAAGGTGAAACACAATCCGTATTTGACCATATTGGTGGCGGAAAAGAATGGAGTTTAGATGGTATTCAAAACCGCTTCTTCATTCATATTTATCAAGATTTTATCCGTCGTGCTGACAACAATAGTAGTTATTATGATTTAGTTATTGATTATTTGAAAAAATCAAAATCTGAATATGCGGTATATATGGGTAGTAAAATCTTAGTGAATATTGATTTACGAGCTTTATTACACATTCATCAAGCACATGGCAATGACATGACGGTTGTTTATAAACGTGTACCTAAGAGTCTTTTATATAAAGAAGACATTGTGATTAACTTAGGCGAAGATAACCTGATTGATAAAACTTCTTTAGTGAAAGATACCGAAATACAAGATGTTGTAAATCTATGTGCGGATATTTTTATTATCAAAACAGAAAAATTAATTGAAATTTTACTTGAGAAACAATCTAAAAATATTTTAGGAAATGTTGAAAGTTTCTTACGTGAACGTATTTCAAAAAGTACGTATGCTTATGAATACACAGGCTATTTGAACAACATTTATGATATTCAATCTTATTATCAAGCAAATATGGATATGTTAGATACTCAAAAATTCACGTCGTTATTGTATTCAAGCCAAAAAGTTTATACAAAAATGAAAAATGAAGTACCAACATATTATTCTGAAACATCGATTGTTAATAACAGTCAATTTGCAACAGGATGTATGATTGAAGGTCAAATAGAAGATTCTATTATCGGTCGTGGTAGCGATATTGCAGAAGGTGCAAAAGTTACTGGATCATTAATTTTCCCAAGTAATACAATCAAATCAAATGCAGAAGTTAGCTACGCAATTTTAGATAAAAATATTGTTGTAGAAGAAGGTGTGAAGATTATTGGCACACCAGAAAAACCAATCGTTGTTAAAAAAGGAACGCATGTAACAGCAGATATTATTGGAGGTTAGAAAATGAAACTTCTATTTGCGGCAGCTGAATGCGCCCCGTTTTTTAAAACAGGCGGATTAGGCGATGTAGCAGGTGCACTACCAAAAGAATTAACGAAAAAAGGTATTGAAACAATAGTTGTCTTACCTTATTTCACTAAGATGCCTCTGAAATATAAAGAGCAATGTGAAGATGTATTGAACTTCACGATCTCTGTTGGATGGCGTAGCCAGTATTGTGGTGTGAAACGTCTGGAACTAAATGGCGTAACGTACTATTTTATTGATAGCTTGTATTACTTTGATCGTGAAAGTTTATACGGTTATTATGATGATGGTGAGCGCTTCGCATTTTTCCAAATGGCAATTATTGAATTGATGGAAAGAATTGATTTTATTCCAGATGTTCTACATGTCAATGATTACCACACAGCAATGATTCCATTTTTATTAAAAGAAAAATATAATTGGATTGAAGCTTATCGCAATATTCATACGGTGCTAACAATCCATAATATCGAATTCCAAGGTCAGTATAGTGGCAACGTCCTGCCAGATTTATTTGGCATGGGAAGAGAACGGTATGATGATGGAACCATTCGGATGGGCGATGCATTAAACTTCATGAAAGCTGGAATTTTATATTCAGATCGTGTAAATACTGTAAGTCCTTCGTATGCCAATGAAATCAAGACTCCAGAGTTTGGTTCTGGACTTGATGTGATTTTGCGTATGGAAAGTGGCAAATTAAGTGGAATTGTAAATGGAATTGATTATGATATCAATAATCCTGAAACAGATCCTGCTTTGGTGAGCGCATACTCTGTGGATAATTTATCCGGTAAGGCAGCGAATAAAGAAGACTTGCAACGTTTAATGGGTCTACGTCCAATTAAAGAGGTACCATTAATTGCAGTTGTTAGTCGTTTGACTTATCAAAAAGGTTTCCATCTAGTATTAGACGAATTAGAAAACTTATTACAGTTTGATGTTCAGTTTGTTCTATTAGGAACAGGCGATCCAGTCTTTGAAAATCGATTCCAATCGATTGCTGAAAGATATCCTGAAAAGTGTTCCGTTAGCATTTCTTTTGATGTTCAGCTTGCTCAAAAAATGTATGCCGGAGCGGACATTTTCTTGATGCCATCTGCATTTGAACCTTGTGGCTTGTCACAAATGATTTCAATGCGTTATGGAACATTACCTGTTGTTCATGAAATTGGTGGTTTACGAGATACCGTTGAACCATTTAATCCGATAGAAGGCACAGGTACAGGATTTGGATTCCAAGATTTTACATCATATAATTTAATGCAGTGTTTACAAAAAGCTATTGATTTATACTATTCTTCACCAGAGGCTTGGGATAAATTACGTCGCAATGCGATGTCAAAAGATTTCAGTTGGGAAACTAGCTGTGACGGATACCTTGCTTTATATGAGAGCATAGTGTAATAAAATAAAAAAAGTTTTAGAAACAGGCAGACTGAGGCGTTGAATTATTCAATGTTTCAGCCTGTTTTTAGAAACAGGGGGTAATGACCATTTTAACAAAGGAAAATTTAAAAGAAGAATTGCGACAACGCATAAGAGAAAGCTATGCAGTAGAATTAGAAGATGCCTCAGCAGATGAGTTGTTTTTTACTTTAGGTAGTTTAGTGAAAGCTATTTATAACGATAACTGGCGTGAAACTTGGAAAAATTATTTAAAGGAAGAACAAAAACAAGCTTATTATTTCTCCATTGAATTTTTACCAGGCAAAATGTTAAAAAGTAACTTGCTAAATTTAGGATTATTAGATTTAGTGCGTGAAACATTGTCAGATTTAGATGTAGACTTGGATGATTTAGCAGATGTTGAAAAAGATATGGCACTTGGAAACGGTGGTTTAGGCCGTTTAGCTTCATGTTTTATGGACTCTATTGCTTCAAGTGGTTTACCTGGAAACGGAAATGGTATTCGTTATGATTACGGCTTGTTTAAACAACAATTTGTTGATGGCTATCAAGTGGAATTACCTGATGAATGGCTAAATAATGGGAATGTATGGGAAATCCGTCGCCCGAGTAAAGCAGTCAATGTACATTTTGCAGGAAATGTTTATTTAAAAGAAAATGAACATGGGCAATTAAAACCTGTTGCAGAAAATGAAATTATCTTACGTGCAGTTCCATATGATACTGGAATGGTAGGTTATCAAAATGGCATTGTAAACACTATGCGTTTATGGAGTGTTGAAATTCCGGCTTCAGAAGAAGGTAAATATAAGAGTATCGAAGAACGACGTGTATATGAAGATTTAACGGCTGTATTGTATCCAGATGATTCAAATGAAAGAGGCCGTATGACTCGCTTGATTCAAGAATATTTCTTTGTTTCAGCAGGGGTACAAAGTATTGTGCGTTATTTCCAAAAATTAAATAAACCTTGGTCTGCATTAAGTGAAAAAGTCGCAATTCATATCAATGATACACATCCAGCATTATGTATTCCAGAATTAATGCGTATTTTAATCGATGAGAATGACGTTAATTGGGAACAAGCATGGGACATTACTGTTAAAGTTATGAGCTATACAAACCATACTATTATGGCAGAAGCTCTAGAAAAATGGCCAGTTTATTTGATGAAACAAATTGTTCCGCGTATGTATCAAATTATTGAAGAAATTGATCGTCGCTATGTTGATTCAATGCGTGGTATCCATCCTGAAGATTTAATTCAACGCACACGTATCATTCAAGGCGATCAAGTACACATGGCTAATTTATCGATTATTGGTAGTCATAGTACCAATGGTGTCGCAAAACTGCATTCTGATCTATTAAAATCAGTTGTGTTACATGATTTCTATTTAGTTTATCCAGACCGTTTTAACAACAAAACAAATGGAATTGCACAGCGTCGTTGGTCACAATTAGCTAATGAGCCTTTATCTCATGTATTAGATGAAACGATTGGTAAAACATGGCGTAAAGATTCGTCTGACTTGAAATTATTGATGAATTATCAAAATAATGAAAAAGTGCTGGGTAAATTAGCTGAAGCTAAGCATCAAAAGAAAGAAGAATTGGCAGAATACATTCAAGAAACAACTGGAATTACTGTATCTCCAAATGCAATTTTTGACGTACAAATCAAACGTCTGCATGCGTATAAACGTCAGTTATTAAACTTAATGCACATTCTAAAATTGTATTTTGACTTGAAAGATAATCCTGAGTTAGATATTCATCCACGTGTGTTTATCTTCGGTGCGAAGGCTGCACCAAGTTATACCTATGCCAAAGCAATCATTAAGACCATTAATGAAGTGGCAAATATGATTAACAACGATGCTTCTATTCAAGATAAAATTAAAATTGTCTTTTTACCAAACTACAATGTTTCCTTAGCAGAACGTATCATTCCAGCAGCAGATGTGAGTGAACAAATCTCATTGGCATCAAAAGAAGCATCTGGTACAAGTAACATGAAGTTAATGTTAAATGGTGCTGTAACAGTAGCAACTTTAGATGGTGCGAATGTAGAAATTCGAGATGCTGTAGGCGATGAAAATATTTGTATTTTTGGGTTAACTGAAGAAGAAGTGTACGCATATTATGAAAATCATGAATATTACTCTCACCAAATCTATGATGAGAACCCGGTAATCCGACGCGTAGTGGATGCCTTTATTGATGGAACTATTCCAAATATTGGGTATGAAGGACGCGAAATTTATGATTCATTACTTCGCTACAATGATGAATATTTCTTGCTGCGTGATTTTGATGATTATTGTCGAGCGCAAGAAAGAATTGATGCAACTTACAAAGATCAATCATTATGGCGTAAAATTAGTCTAGTAAATATTGCAAATGCTGGACGTTTTTCTTCTGATGATACTGTAAGACTATATGCAGAAGATATTTGGCAAATTGAACCAATTTTTGCGCATACAGAAAAAGAGGGAACCAGCAATGTCTTTAATCCGTTTTAATCCTTGGCAAAGCTATCATAAACATCCTTTTGGAGCAGTCAAAGAAAATGGACTCGTGCGATTATCTATTGAGGTAATCGCCGAGGACATTTTACAAGTTTATTTGGTTATGCATAAGGATCATCAACCAGAACAACGAATTTTTATGGAAAAACAAGAAGAAGGCTTTTACTCATATGAGTATTTCTTTAATCAAGGGAAAGGTCTTTATTTCTATCATTTTGAAGTGCATACGAAAGTAAACGATCAAGTGTTTGTTGAATATTATGGTGCAAGTGAACAAGGTGGAGAAGGCCGTTTGTATGATGAACCAGCCACTATTTGGGATTTTCAAATTACTTGCTATAAAGAAGCAGAACGCACACCAGACTGGTATCGTAATGGAATTTTTTATCAAATATTTCCAGATCGTTTTTTCAATGGAAATGAAGATAAAAAAATTAATTCACCCAAACCAAACACGTTTATTTATGCAACTGAAGAGGATGAACCATTATATGTAAAAGGTCCAAATGGCGATATTTTACGTTGGGACTTTTTTGGAGGGAATTTACAAGGAATCATTAAAAAAATTCCGTACTTAAAAGAGCTAGGGATAACAGGAATTTATTTAAACCCTATCTTTGAAGCGTGTAGTAATCACCGCTACGATACATCTGATTACTTTAAAATTGATCCTGTTTTAGGCACGGAGGAAGATTTTAAAGAATTAATTGATATTTTACACATAAATGATATGCATCTTATTTTAGACGGCGTGTTTAGTCATGTTGGACAAAATAGTCGTTATTTCAATGCAAACGGTACTTATGGCACACATGTTGGCGCATTTCAAAATCGTCATAGTGAATATTTTTCTTGGTTTAATTTTATTAATTATCCAAATGAATATGAATCATGGTGGGGAATTAAAGATTTACCAGAAATCAATAAGCACGACTCAGAGTTCCAAAAGTTTATTTTTGGAGAAGAAAATAGTGTGTTAACAAAATGGAATCAACTGGGTGTTGATGGTTGGCGCTTGGATGTTGCTGACGAATTACCCGATGAGTTTATTGCAGGTATTCGCAAAAACTTAAACAATTATGAAGATCGTGTATTAATTGGCGAAGTATGGGAAGATGCTTCAAATAAAGTATCTTATGATGTACGACGTGAATATATCTTAGGGGATCATTTGCAAGGCGTGATGAACTATCCATTGCGTGATAGTGCCATTGAATTATTGAATGAGACAAGCTCCCCAGAACAAATTGCGAAGTCATTGACACGACTATATGAAAATTATCCACGGGATATTTTTTACAATAATTTGAATAATATTGGTACTCATGATACGGAGCGTATTTTGACTATGGTTGGCAACCATACAAAAAAATTAGATTTAGCATTTGGGTTTATGTTTTTATCTCCAGGTGTTCCATGTATCTATTATGGCGATGAGGCTGGTTTGACTGGAGCGAAGGATCCTGAAAATCGCAAATTTTTCCCTTGGAGCCAAATCGATCGTGAAATATATGATAATTGTCGGAAATGGGTAGAATATCGTAATAATTATGAAGTATTAATTCATGGTGATTTGAGTTTCTTCTATACAGATGAATTATTTGGTATTTTAAGAAGAGATAAGAATGAATATGTAGCTGTGATAATGAATCCAACTAATTATCCAAAACATGTTAATAAAAAACTACATTTTATTGCAGAAGAAACATCTTTGACCCAAGAAGTGAACCGTCGTTTGGTTGGACGCTCGATTGCTGAAAATAGTTATATTTTAATCAGTAGCAAAGAGAAGAAAGAAAAAATTGAACGTTTCCAAATGAATCAAGAACAATTACAACTTGTATAAACTTACGACAGAGCGCAGACATCTTGTTTGCCTCTGTTTTTTAGGATTAGAGCTGTTGAAGCATAGATATTTATGTTATCATAAAAAAAACTGTGATAAAAGGAATGAAAGTAATGGCACAATATGAAGAAATTAAACGAAAACATGCACGTTTTCCGGCTTATTCAGATGAGGCAGGCGTAAAATTGCAGCCTAAGAATAAACGACCTACTTTTAAAAGTGATGATAATTGGATTCTTACAGAAGCAGCGAAGCATCCACACACAGTTTCTGTTGAAAATAATGAAGAACGTTCATTACGTCGTTCACCTCGAGTAAGTCAGGAAAAAGCGGGACAGAGCATTCGCCAACGTGATGAATTAAGTAAGCATCGTCAGAATTTACCCAACTATAATAAAAAGTATCAGCCCGAAGTAACACCAACAGGGAAAAAGCGTTTGTTTGGAGATACAGTTGCGCACAGTACGTATCAGGTGACAGAAAAAAGAGCAGAAACAGTCACGCGTCCATCAATTAACAAAGAAACGACTGAAAAATCGCCATTTGTTCCTAAATATATTCCTACATCAATTATTCAAGACGAATATGCACCTGCAATTTCTGAAGAGGATTTGATGAATTCTATGAAAAAAGACGAGTATCTCTTATTTGATACAGAACCTGCTGCGTATCAAACTCGCAAAGATACTGATCCTGCTGTTCGTAAATTCAATTCCAATTCTTCCGTCAAAATGACTCGCAGTCAATATCGTGCAAATTCAAAGAAAAAGTAGAAAAATAAGGAAATCTATTTGCATTCATAAAATATTCGTGTTAAACTACGTAAGTAATACTTTTTGATATGTAACTATAATATGTTTATCTTTATAAAAAATGATACGCACTTCTATTTGCACTTCACTCGTTATTACAAAATAAACACATATGATGTGTAATTTGGAGGTACGTTATGAATAACGGTACAGTAAAATGGTTTAACTCAGATAAAGGTTTTGGCTTTATCACAGCAGAAAATGGAACAGATGTGTTTGCACACTTCTCAGCTATCCAAGGCGAAGGTTTCAAAACTTTAGAAGAAGGTCAAGCAGTAACTTTTGATATTGAAGAAGGTCAACGTGGACCTCAAGCAACAAACATCGTTAAAGGTTAATTATCAAGTCAGCTATCGTTCAGATAGTTGACTTTTTTTGTTTCTAAAAATAAAAAAACTAGCATTGTTACACTAGTTTTCATGAAGAGAGAATAAAGTTATTTATTCTGATAAATTTTTAAAATAGTGTAATTGCCATTTTTGAGTTTGCAAGGCAGTTTGATTTAAATTATGGCACCACACTGGGTAAAATCTCATGGCCATTTTACCATTTTGGTCTGCTGTAGATAAAATCTGTTTTTCTACAGCAATTTCTTTTGGAATAGTAAAAATTCCTTTTTTATTTCCATCATCAATCACTACTGCTAACAGTTCTGGACTATCCTCTGCTTTAAAAGGTGTATTGTTTGCTTGTGCATCCTTTTCCCAAAACGTCACAAAATAGCCTGCTTTTTTTGATGTCTTCTTTGCCAGACGGGTTCTTATGATGATATCCTTTGTTTTTGAGTAGAAGAGACAGCCTTCATACGCTGAATTTTGTTGTTCTAAAGAATAAATTTCAATGTTTCCAAATACTCTTTGTAATATATCAGTTGATTTCATTGAAATATCTCCTTAATTCTCATAAGTTATTTATGGACTTGTTATTAGGATAAGACGAATGTTTATTTTTTACAGGAAGGAAACATCGATAAATATAAAAAAACATCACTATTCCTAGTGATGACAAAATGCGGACGATGGGACTTGAACCCACACGAGCATACGCTCACATGACCCTCAATCATGCTTGTCTGCCATTCCAACACGTCCGCAGTAACAGTTAAAATCTTACTTTTTATTTGGATATTTGTCAATACTACAATTCTTACTTTTTTAGTAAAAATGAATAATAATACTTCCCGTTTTTTCAGAAAATTTGCTATAATAGGTACACTGAAAAAAAGTTCTATGGAAGACGCAGCAATACAGTTCAATATACATTATGTATATTTATGAAAAGAGGGTTCTACTATGAGAAATTTTGAAAAATCTAGCAAACTTGAAGGTGTTAGTTATGACGTGCGTGGGCCTGTGTTAGAAGAAGCAGATCGCATGCAAGAAGAAGGAATCAGTATTTTAAAATTAAATACAGGGAATCCTGCAACATTTGGGTTTGAAGCTCCAAACGAAATTATTCGTGACTTGATTATGAACGTGAGAGAATCAGAAGGGTATTCTGATTCAAAAGGTATTTTTTCAGCACGTAAAGCTATCGAACAATATTGTCAATTGAAAAATTTCCCCAATGTGACTATTAATGATATTTATACTGGAAATGGTGTCAGTGAGTTAATTACAATGTCAATGCAAGGTTTATGTGATAATGGGGATGAAATTTTAGTACCAATGCCTGATTATCCCTTATGGACAGCTTCTATTTCATTAGCTGGTGGCAAACCTGTCCATTATATCTGTGATGAAGAGAGTGAATGGAATCCTGATGTAGCGGATATTCGTTCAAAAATCACTTCTAAAACAAAAGCAATTGTTTTAATCAATCCTAATAATCCTACTGGAGCGGTTTATCCAAAAGAAATTTTAGAACAAATTGTTGAAATTGCCCGTGAATTTGATTTAATTATTTTCTCTGATGAAATTTATGACCGTCTATTGATGGATGGTCATCAACATATTCCTATTGCTACGCTAGCTCCAGATCGTCCAGTCGTAACATTTAGTGGCTTATCTAAATCTCATCGTGTGGCAGGCTTCCGTGTTGGTTGGATGGTTCTTAGTGGAGATAAAAGACATATTAAAGATTATGTTGAAGGCTTAAATATGTTATCTTCGATGCGTTTGTGTTCAAATGTGTTGTCACAACAAATTGTTCAAACGGCATTAGGTGGTTATCAAAGTATCGATAAATTATTATTGCCAGGGGGACGTATTTATGAACAACGTGAGTTTATCCATAAAGCAATTAATGATATTCCAGGATTATCTGCTGTGAAACCAAAAGCTGCTTTTTATATGTTCCCTAAAATCGATACGAAACGCTTTAACATTTTAGATGATGAAAAATTTGTTTTAGACTTTCTTCACGAGCATCATATATTGATGGTGCATGGTGGTGGATTTAATTGGCAACAGCCGGATCATTTTAGAATTGTCTATTTGCCAAATGTGGAAGAATTAAAACTAACTGCAGATAAAATGCATGAATTTTTAGCAACTTATAAACAAAAATAAAAAAATGGAGGAGCGAATAATCGCTGCTCCATTTTTATTCGGAAATTTTTTCGCAAACTTTTTTACTAATGACCATACGGCCACTAAATTTATCCATGATTTCTTTAGAAGGTTCGTTAACTTGTATTAAAAATGAATTTTCGTATTCTCGTTCAATAAAGCCAAATAAAGTTAGGTTTTCCCACTTGAATGTTACGTTTGTTTTCGTTTCCATACGTGTCACTCCGATCTAAATAATGAAGAATTCCGAACGTTTTTCGATAAAATCTTCCTTTTTTAACATTATGTGTTAAAATAAATAAAAAATAAAATGCTAATTCGCATATTTTGGAGGAAGTACGATGTCAACATCTGAAACTTTTGGCGAAACAATCAAGCGCTTACGAAAAGAACGTAAAATGACTCAAAAAATGCTAGCTCAAGGGATTTGTGCTCAAAGTGTTTTAAGCCGCATAGAAAATGGCGTAGAAATTCCCAATGTGATGGTTTTACAGAGTATTTGTCAACGATTAAATGTAACTTTGGACCAAGTTTTACATTCAGAGTCTGAAGAAATACAACGAATTAAATTTTTGTTTAGTCAAGTACACTACTATTTAATTCATCAAGAATATCAAAAAATGGAAGATTTACTAGAAAACTCCCGTTTGATGGATCATCTTTATTTAGATACAGATTTTCAACTTTATTATTACTATTTAGGAAGTTGTGAATATTTTTTATACCAAGCGTATGATGCTTCCATTCAATCTCTGAAAAAGGGATTATCATATACATATAATAAAGGAAACGAAAATAGTTCCTCTATTGAAATTCAATTATTAAGCTGTTTAGGTCGTGTCTTCGGCGATGCTGGGAATATTGAGAAAGCTTCCTTTTATTTGGAAACAAGTTACGAATTAATCGAATTATTACCAACTGAATTAACCAGTTTTGAGTTAACAAAGATATTTTATAATTATGGAAGTTTCTTATTCCAAATGGAAAAATATGAACAAGCACTAGAAGTTTCAGAACAAGGCATTTTATGGGCACAGCAACGTTGCAGTCATTATTATTTGGAAGAACTCTTTTCGTTATCAGGTGTTATTTGCCAAAAAATGAATCTTATAGAAGAATCGAAAGAATATTTATCTTTAGCTACTTATGTATCAAAAATTCGATAAATGGTGTAGACCTTTCTTGACTTCTAAGGAAAATAAGAGTAATTTTAGGGTAGAAAAAATAAAGAGGAGCGAGTCAAATGAGAACTTTTATAAGTGCAGATAAATTTTTCTTGAAATCAATGGTAAAAGGGCCTGGATATTTAGAAATTGTTGGCGAAAAATTTGGAGAGTACACTTCTGAACTTCCTGAAGAAGAAGTAACGTTGATTGATTATTCGGGCAAATGGATTGCACCGGGATTGGTAGATACGCACATTCATGGTTATATGAATCATGATGTAATGGACAATGATGCAGAAGGTATTAAGGTGATGTCAGATGCCTTGTTATCTTGTGGGGTGACATCTTTTCTACCAACAACTTTAACTTCTAGCAAAGAATTATTACGCGATGTGGCTGAAACGATTGGTCGTGTTCACAAGGATGTAACTGGTGCTAAGATTCAAGGAATTTATTTTGAAGGACCATTTTTTACAGAGGAATACAAAGGGGCACAAAATCCATCCTATTTCGGTGATCCTGATATTGATACTTTTCATGAGTGGCAAGAAGCTTCTGGCGGCATAATCAAAAAAATTGCTTTAGCTCCTGAACGTAAAGGTGTTGAAGAATTCGTTAAGCAAGTAACAGACGAAGGTGTAGTTGTTTCTCTAGGACATAGCAACGGCACATTGGAAGATGCCTCTAAGGCAGTAGAAGCTGGAGCGAGCGTTTTTGTGCACGCGTTTAACGGAATGCGTGGATTGAACCATCGTGAACCTGGTATGGTTGGAGCATTATTAAGTTTGCATGACGTTTTTTCTGAATTGATTTGTGATGGTCATCATGTTCATCCAGCAGCAGCAGAAGTATTGATGGAAAAAGCAGGGCATGATCATGTAGCTTTAATTACAGATTGTATGATGGCTGGTGGAATGCCTGATGGAAATTATATTTTAGGAGAGTTTCCGGTAGTTGTTGAAAATGGAACTGCTCGCTTGCAAGAAGGTAATTTAGCAGGAAGTATTTTAAAACTAAAAGAAGCTATCAAAAATGTCGTTGATTGGGGATTGGCAACACCTGAACAAGCAGTTATGATGGCAAGTTTAGTACCAGCTGTTAGTTGTAAAATTGATGATGTATGTGGCATGATTAAAAAAGGCCGTGCTGCAGACTTCATCGTTCTAAATTCAGATATGACACTTGAAGCTACTTATTTAGACGGTATTAAACGCTTCGATGCATCTAAATAATAAATGAAACAGAGTGAATATTTTTCGCTCTGTTTTTTTATAGTAAGTCGTCATAGTTAAATGATATAATGAATTAAAAGAAACTACTTCATTTAGTGAGATTAGTGCGAATCCCAAGCTCCCAGAAATTCTCTAGGAGATTCGCACCATGAAATATCCTATAAATGAGAAAATGATGAGAGATAAATACGATTATATTCGATTTTAAAAGAAAAATACATATAATTGGGCGATATTCATCAAAAAATAGGAAGGTTTGCTATTTTTTTACTTTTAATCGCCGTTGCAGTCTTCGTGACTGCATGGATTGAAATAGAAAGTACGCTACACTCAAGAAGATTTTGAAAATGTTGCAGTCTTCGTGACTGCATGGATTGAAATTAGTGATGATTTAGATGATATTTTAGATAATATGAAGTTGCAGTCTTCGTGACTGCATGGATTGAAATGATAAGGTCGTCTGCGTCCTCTTCGTCCTCAATTGTTGCAGTCTTCGTGACTGCATGGATTGAAATCGATGGCATTGTTGGTTAGGTATAAGATAAGAGAGTTGCAGTCTTCGTGACTGCATGGATTGAAATTTTGCTTACCTCATGCGGGTTATTTTTATTTTGTGTTGCAGTCTTCGTGACTGCATGGATTGAAATGCTATTTAACAACTCGTCTAAAGTGTTGTATTCCGTTGCAGTCTTCGTGACTGCATGGATTGAAATTACTATAATTGGTATGTACCATTTGCCGTGTTGTCGTTGCAGTCTTCGTGACTGCATGGATTGAAATACCTGTCCTAGATTCATTAATCACACTGGAAGCATCGTTGCAGTCTTCGTGACTGCATGGATTGAAATTTTTGTTGCCCACGATAGTTCATTCGATCGTGCCGGTTGCAGTCTTCGTGACTGCATGGATTGAAATTACAGATGCAAGTGACAATACTGTTAAACTCTATGTTGCAGTCTTCGTGACTGCATGGATTGAAATTCTCGAACATCTACTGTTCGGCCACTTTGACTGCCGTTGCAGTCTTCGTGACTGCATGGATTGAAATCACAAGTTTATCGTATCGTATTTTAATTGGTTCGTTGCAGTCTTCGTGACTGCATGGATTGAAATTCAACGCCTGTGAGTCGCTTTAGTTTACGAGAGGCGTTGCAGTCTTCGTGACTGCATGGATTGAAATCTACTTGGGCTTTCAG
Organism: Enterococcus sp. DIV2402; assembly: GCF_017426705.2. Taxonomy (NCBI): domain Bacteria; kingdom Bacillati; phylum Bacillota; class Bacilli; order Lactobacillales; family Enterococcaceae; genus Enterococcus; species Candidatus Enterococcus lowellii. The sequence continues at coordinate 1,635,054 of NZ_CP147251.1, forward strand.
TTACATCTACTCTGTAATAGTTGCAGTCTTCGTGACTGCATGGATTGAAATCAAACCATTAAGCACAACACCTGAAATTGAGTTTTCGTTGCAGTCTTCGTGACTGCATGGATTGAAATAATATATTGGGGGAGAGAGCGCCCAGAAAATCAACGTTGCAGTCTTCGTGACTGCATGGATTGAAATGCACGATCAGCAACCATCATGAATTACGCTGGTTGTTGCAGTCTTCGTGACTGCATGGATTGAAATATTTTTCGTGAGCAAATTTTTATTGATGTACTCTTGGTTGCAGTCTTCGTGACTGCAACGAATTGAAATACGTAAACTATCGCCATAATTAGTTTGCTTCTCACGTCGTCGTAGGCTCCATAACGACATCAATTAAACAGGTCATCACTACATATTTTTCCGCAAGCATCTTTTATTAAAAGTCTATCTAATCATACGAACTACCATCTCTAGAAATCCTTTGAGTAATAAATAGTGAACTGGTTAACCAAAATTTATTTAATCAATAATTATTAGGTGGGCTTCAGAATCAAAGTATTGCTTAAAGAAACGAGAATTGAATTGATTCTCGTTTTTTTATATGTAAAAAAACGTCTGTGTTTTTATTTGTTTGTGTTAAACTAAAGAAAAAGGGGGAGGGCAAATGAGTTACATTGAAGTTATTGATGAAGTAAAAAAATATCAGATGGGTGATACGACAATCATGGCAAATGATGGTGTCACTTTTGGTGTTGAAAAAGGCGAAGTAGCTGTGATTTTAGGACCGAGTGGTGCGGGAAAATCAACAGTTTTGAATATATTAGGTGGCATGGATAGTTGTGATAGTGGTCAGATAATCATTGACGGTGTAGATATTGCAAATTATGATGCCAAGCAACTAACAGCATATCGCCGGGATGATGTAGGTTTTGTGTTTCAATTTTATAATTTGGTTCCTAATTTGACTGCAAAAGAGAATGTAGAATTAGCTGCACAAATTGTGGAAAATGCGTTGAATGCAGAAGCAATTTTAACGCAAGTAGGTTTAGGAAATCGTATGAATAATTTCCCGTCACAACTATCAGGAGGAGAACAACAACGGGTTACAATTGCGCGAGCTTTGGCTAAGAGACCGAAATTGTTGTTATGTGATGAACCCACAGGCGCATTGGATTATGAGACTGGAAAACAGATTTTGCAAATTTTGGAAGATACTGCAAGAAATACAGGAACAACCGTGATAATTATTACTCATAATTCTCAGATTGCTCCAATGGCGGATCGTGTTATTCGTATTAATGATGCAAAAGTTCGTAGTATTGAGCATAATGAAACACCAACACCAATTGCTCATATTGAATGGTAAGGAGGAAGGCAATGAAAAAGACAGCTCTCCTTAAAAGTAGTATTCGGGAAATCAAGCAATCGCCTGCACGCTTTTTTTCTATTTTAGGAATTATCTTTTTGGGTGTCGCTTTTTTTGTAGGGATTGGTGCGACAGGTCCAGATATGATTCAGTCTGCTGATGATTATTACAAAAAGCAGCAGTTATCTGATATCACAGTGTACTCTAGTCTTGGGTTTTCAGAAGAAGATCAAACATACTTAGAAAAACAAAAAAATATTGAATCGGTAGTTCCACAATATGTATTAGATATGCATTTAGTAGAAAAAAATGAAGTTGTTCGTTTTTATAGTCTAACAGATACAATGAACGTACCTGTGCTGGAATCAGGTAAATTACCAAAAGAAAATGAAATTATTTTGGATACTCGTGCGAAAGAATACTATAAATTAGGAGATACCTTTGAGGTTCAAAAAAATGATGATTCAGAAAATAATTTAAAGCAACAGCAATATAAAATTGTTGGTTTTGCGACAACACCAGAGTTTATTGACAATGCTAAACGTGGAAATACAAATGTAGGAAATGGTGCTATTGATTATTTTGCGCTTTTACCAGAAGAAGCTTTTCAAATGGATGCCTATTCACGAATGCTGTTGTCATTTAAAAATGTACAGACAGTGACTGCTTATTCTGACGAATATACGAAACTCATGGGTAAAAATCAAGAACAGTTAGAAGACTGGCTGGAGCCTCGAAAACAAGCTCGCTTAATTGAAATTAAGGAAGCTGCAAATCGTGAATTAGAAAAAAATCGCCAAAAAATTCAAGAAGGCGAAGAACAATTAGAAAAAGCTGAACAGGAATTGAAACAAGCAAAAGAAAAATTGGATCAAGGGCAGACGGAATTAGAAGCAGCACAACAAACCTATGATGAAAAAATAGCTGCTGCGAAAGCTGAAATTCAAACACGAGAGCAACAAATTACTGAAGCAGAAAAAGAACTCGCTGCAAATGAACAAATTTTAAATGAAAGTCAGCGTGAAGTCGATCGTCAATCCGGATCTTTAGATGCATACGAAGCTCAACTTTCGCAATTAGAAGCACAGCGCACTCAGTTAGAAGAAGCTCTTAATCAATTACAAATAGCACAACAAACCTTTAAAGATATTGAGCATTTAACTTCACAGGTCAATGAGGTACCTGAAGAAGAGCTGGATCAATTGTTGGATGATCTGCGAGTGAGTTTACAATTGTTGCTAACACAATTGCCAGAGGATAATGAATGGCTAACTACAGTTCAACAGATTCTTGATGAACTTTCATCGGAATCATTGTTAATGCTTGTTGCAGATATTCGTAGTTTAGGAGGAATGATTGATTCTCAAATTGCTACTCTTGAAGAAAATCTTGCGCAATTAGGAGCTGGAGTGGATGAAATTGCCCAAGGACAGCAACAACTTAAAGAAGGGCAAAGACAATTAGATGAAGGAAAGCAACAAATAGAAGAGGCAAAAAAACAATTAGCAGATGGGAAGCAGCAACTCGCAGAAGGGAAACAAACCCTTGCTGTAGAAGAAGAACGTAGAGCTAATCAATTAGAATCAGCTGAGAAAGAATGGCAAGCTGGTAAAAAGCAATATGATGAGGGCTTAGCAGAATTTACGAAGCAAAAAGAAAAAGAGCTACCAAAACTCAAAGAAGCGACAGAGACATTAGCTTCTGAACAAAAAAAGATCGATGAATTAAAGCCAGCATCCTTTACTTTAATTGATCGTGAAAGTAATCCTGGATACGCTGAATACAAGGAGAATGCGAATCGAATTTCATCAATCGCTACTGTTTTTCCAACGATTTTCTTTTTAATAGCAGCACTGGTTAGTCTAACAACCATGGGACGAATGATTGAAGAAAAACGTGTAGAAATTGGTACATTGAAAGCATTGGGCTATAAAAATGGCGAGATTTCTCAAAAATTTTTGTTGTATTCTTTATCTGCCGGACTTTTAGGAAGTTTATTAGGCTTAGCAGTGGGCTTTTATCTGTTCCCAACAATTATCATTAGCGCTTATGGACAGTTGTACAATATTAAAGAATTTATGACGCCATGGTATGTAGGTTATAGTAGTATTGGTATTGTCGTTGCATTAGTTTGTACAGTGGGCATTTCGTTGGTTGCCTTGCGTGTGGATTTATTCAGTTCGCCTGCTACGTTATTACGTCCGAAAGCGCCAAAAGCAGGAAAACGAATTTTATTGGAATATTTAACGCCATTATGGAAACGCATGAGTTTTATTCAAAAAGTAACGATGCGAAATTTATTTCGCTATAAGTCACGGATGTTTATGACTATTTTTGGTATTGCAGGATGTACAGCGATGATTCTGACAGGTTTTGGTTTACGGGACTCTATTAGTGATGTAGTCCCGATTCAATTTTCAAAAATTTGGCACTATCAAGGAATTGTCACTTTTAAAGAACAACCAACAGAAGTAGCGTATCAAAAGTATTTGGATAAACTTGAACAATTTGATGATTATCAGACACATTTAGCAATTGGTTCGGAAACTTTGACAATGGAGAAAACAGGAATAACTAGTCAAGATGTGACGGTATATGTGCCAGAAAATCTTGAAGCATTGTCTGATTTTGTTTTATTTAACAATCGTCAAACAGGAAAAGAATCTTATTTAACAGATGATGGAGCGATTATAAATGAAAAATTAGCCACTCTTTTTGATTTATCTGAAGGGGATACTTTTACCTTGAAAAATGCTGATAATCAAACTTTTAAAGTGAAAATAGCGGCAATTGTTGAAAATTATGTCGGTCATTTTGCTTATTTAACACCAAAAACTTTTGAAGAAGTTTTTGATAAGCAACCCACGTATAATACAGATTTAGTTGTCTTCAAAGATGAACAAACGAAAAAGCAAGAAAAACAAGTTGCAGAAAAATTGATGGAGCAAGAAGACATCATTAATGTTAGTTTCTTGTCTGATTCATCTACTGCATTAGACGAAACGACAGGAACATTAAATATTGTCGTCTGGGTATTAATTATTTCAGCTGGATTATTAGCGTTTATTGTGCTTTATAATCTGAATAATATTAATATTTCTGAACGGATTCGAGAATTATCAACCATTAAGGTGTTAGGCTTTTATGATAAGGAAGTAACGATGTACATTTATCGTGAGAACATTTTCTTAACGTTCTTTGGTGTTCTTGTAGGCTTAGCAATGGGGATTTTATTACACGGGTATGTTTTACAAACAGTAGAGATGGATATGCTGATGTTTTCGCCAACGATTCATTCAATCAGCTATATATATGCGAGTTGCATTACGACTTTCTTTACGTTAGTTGTAGGAATTGTCATGTATTTGAAGTTGAAAAAAGTTGATATGATTGAAGCGTTAAAATCAAATGAATAAGAGACTGGCATGCCAGTCTCTTATTTTTTTTGGTTTTCAATTTTTTCTTGAATTTCTTGTAGTTGTTTTTGAAGTTCGGCTTCTTTGTTTTTTAATACGATAAGATCTTCTTTTATTTCCTCTTCAGCTTCTGGTTTAGGTGGACGCAAAATGAAATTAAGGCCAATTGCCACAGAAGTACCTATAAATGTGTCGAAAATACGATCTATCGCTACATTGACAGAATCTCCAGGAGCAACACTTAAAGTAATTAATAGAATGGTTGCAATGGCAGAAATAATCCCAGCATTATTATTAATACCATCTGATACAACAATCACTAATGCCACTAGAGCAGGTAAAGCGATAATTTCAACAAGAAAATGTTCAGTAAATCGTTGTTGTAGTAACAAATATAAAATACCTGCAATCCCACCGATAGTATTTCCGAGAACCCGTGATTTACCAAAATTAAAGGTAGTTGTTAAATCTTGACGTAATGAAAAAACAGCTGCTAATGAAGCAATCCAAGGTTCGCCACGATTAAAAAATTCGAAAATTAAAATACAAATTAACACAGACAAAGATGATTTGAATGTTCTCATGCCAAGTCGAAAACGGCCAATATGCACAATAATAGCCCCCTTTCATTTAATAATAACGAATCTATAGAGAAAACACAAAAGGTTTAGTATAATTCCTTATGTAGGGAGGAACTTATATGAGAATTGGACTGCGTACGATTAAAACGGCAGTAGCCGCTATTTTATCCATGCTTTTAGCAAATGTATTAAATTTACTTTATGCGCCAGCAGCAGGAATTATTGCAATATTAAGTGTAGGAAATACAAAAAAAGCTTCCTTATACACTGGCTTAGGACGCTTAGCTTCTCTGGCAATTGCGACAGCGATATCTTTTGTATGCTTTCAAGTGATTGGTTATAATGCCATCGCATTTGGTATTTATTTATTATTTTTTATTCCTGTATCGGCTACCTTTCATTTAACAGATGGTATTGTTGTTAATTCAGTATTAGTCACACATTATATGATGGAGCAGTCGTATTCATTACCGCTTTTAATTAATGAACTACTTTTAATGAGTATTGGTGTAGGTTTTGCTTTAGCATTTAATTTGTACATGCCTAATATTGAAAAACAATTAAAAGAAGATCAAGAAAAAATAGAAGACAGTTTTCGTCATATTTTATCAGGTATGGCTGCGATGTTAAATCACCCCTCACGAGATACGCTAAAAAATTCGTGTGATAAGTTATTGATATTTATTCGTGAAGATCAACGACGAGCACAAATGTACCAAGAAAATCAGTGGCAGGTAGAAGATGCTTATTATGAAGAATATTTCTCTATGCGACGGACGCAAGTTAGAATATTATCAGACATGGTTCAATTACTCGATGGTATTCAAGTAGAAGAGGTGTTGGTAGAGGATTTGAGATTGCTTTTAAATTTCACTGCTGCGACATTTGATGAGGATAATGATGGGAAAGAAATTTTAAAACGTATTGACTTGGTTTATCAAGTGTATCGTTCAAAAACTTTGCCTCGGAATCGTGAAGAGTTTGAAAATCGTGCACGACTCTTCCAATTTCTTCAGTCTTTTAAAAGTTTTATTGAGATTAAAGCTGAGTTTTCAAAATCTATTACTAAACTGAATGAAGAGACAGCCGCTTAAACAAACGGCTGTCTTGCTTTTTACCAAAACCGACGCATATCATCTAAAATACGGATAACATCTGTTGTAAGTGGTAGCGTCCGATTATCGGCTCCCTCAACAGTGTCGATTAGGGTTTGAATTTCATAATTTAATGCTTCAGCAGTATCGCCTGCTTCAATCACTTCTTTGCGGCCGTCACGATAATTAATTTCAGCCTTATCAGCACGCGGGTATTCGTCAACAGTAATGTACGCATGTTCGTAGGCGACAATCCCTTCTTTAGGCATTTTTGCTTGGAAAGCTAGACTAACTGTAGCCATTTCATCTTTTTTATTGCGTAAAACAGTAATTGATTGTTCGTCTACACCTGTTTCAAACGGCAGAACGTTACTGAATAACACATCAGGCGCTTCAGATAAGAAAAAGCGTGCGAAAGATACAGCATAAGTTCCAATGTCTAACAAAGCGCCACCCGCCAACTCTGGACTGAAGAAGCGATTGGTTGGATCAGGATCTTTATAACTACCAAAAGGCGCTTGAATTAGTTTTAATTTACCTAATTTACCACTATCTGCGATTTTTTTTAATTCAAGGTAAAGTGGCATGTTAAAGATGGTCATTGCTTCTTGTAGTACAAGGTTTTTCTCTTTTGCAAGAGCAATTTCTTCGGCCAATTCCTCACTGTTCATCGTAATTGCTTTTTCACATAAAACATGTTTATTTGCTTGTAATGCGGCCATAATGTAGTGATGATGGACATTATTTGGTACGGCAATATAAACAAAATCAATCGCTTCATCAGCTAATAAATCATCAACTGTTTCATAAACATTCGGAATGGAAAATTTTTCTGCAAATGCTTGCACTTTAGATAATTTTCTAGCTGCGACACCGTAAATTTCACTAGTCTCACTTTTAAAATCTGCTGCAAATTGATGCGCAATATCACCTAGACCGATAATTCCCCAACGATAATTTGTCATTCTATCTTCTCCTTTTACTAATGATATCCTTAGTATAACAGAATTAGTTTAAAATTGAGAAAAGGTAGTAGCGAAAAAGTTTCTTTTATCATAAAATTTGAGTAGAATGGAAGATGGAGGGATTGCTTATGCATGATGTATATATTGAATTGATTTTGAGTGCTATTTACGAACAATACGGCACTGAAGTGTTATTTTATGAAAATAATTTAGGAATTTCTTCTGAAAAATGGGAGAACTGGAAAAAAGGTATCGATTCTTTAGCACCCGAAGAGAATCAAAAAGTAAAAAATTTGTTTAGTGATTATGAATGGATGTTATTACAAAAGATTTTGCGTCAAACAATTATCTATCCAGAAAAACGTGGCATTGCTGTAAGTGACTATCGAAAAATGAAAACAGCAATTGCTCGCAAGTGGTTAAACATCGGTCTTGGGACGGTTGAAATGATTCAATCAAAAGAGGAAAATAGTTCAAGTCAATACTTAAACTTACGTGTAGGGATTGCCTATGATGAATGGGGCTTTGATGATATTCTCACTTTCCGCTTGCCAGCATATATTCAACAACAATTAGAAAATGAGCAAGTTGCTTTATTAGACTGGGTTAACGAAAACTTAGAAGAAACGTATAATAAGTAAAAGTGAGAGGGGAAAGGTTGTTGAAAAAAATAGTAAAGACGGTTAGTTTGATCATAATAGGTATTATCGTCATTTATGGGATTAATCGTTTTGTTACAAGAAAAGTGGTAATCGAAGATGCTGATTCTTCGGTTATAGCCTCTGAAAAAGAGACGACACAGAAAAAAGAAAAAGAACAAGAAACAAAGCAAGATATACTTCCTGACGGTTCGATTGATGATTGGAATTTAATTCTAGTCGGTCCTGAGCATCCATTAGAAAAAGACATTCCACAAGATAACCTTGTAGAAATTCCTGGAAGCGTGATGCAATTAGATCGCCGTGTCATTGAACCTTATCAGCAACTAACACAAGCTGCAGAACAAGCGGGCTATCCATTAGCGCTAGTGTCTTCCTATCGTTCTGTCTCTTATCAAGAGCAAGTATTTAATGATGCTGTTTATCAGTATATGTCGCAAGGATTATCTGAAAAAGAAGCCATTACAGAGACGAAAAAGACTTCAACTGAACCAGGAAATAGCGAACATCATACCGGATTAGCTATCGACGTGGTAGATACCGATTGGCAACAAAATTATCCACGTGTTTTGTTAGAACCAGCTTACGGCGACGAACCAGGAGCAAAATGGTTGGCAGAGCATGCCAGAGAATATGGATTTATCGTTCGTTATCCTGAAGGAAAAGAAGATATTACTAAAATTACGTATGAGCCATGGCATTTTCGTTATGTTGGTGTAGAGCATGCGAAGTATATCGAAGAAAATCACCTGACACTAGAAGAGTACATTGACTTATTAAAAGAAAAGTAGGGTGTATATGAGTAGAAGAAAGAAAAAAACACTTCGTTTACCTGCCATTTTGATTGGGTTTATTATGATTGGTGGAGCATTTGTTTTTTCGTTACGTAGTTTAACAAATCCAAATTTATCACAAAATATGTATGCATATGAAGAAAATTCAGAGATGACCAAAGAAGAATTTATTTCTCGTTTGTTACCTCATGCCAAAGAATTACAAGAAGGGTATGGGATTTTACCGAGTATTGTTATTGGACAAGCTATTTTAGAATCAAACTGGGGAAACAGTCAATTATCTAAAGAGTATAATAATTTATTTGGCATAAAAGCATACGGAGACCAAAATAAAGTAACACTGGACACGCAAGAATTTGTTAATGAACAATGGATTACCATCAAAGGTGATTTTCGTGTTTATAATTCTTGGGAAGAGTCAATGGATGACCATACCATGCTGTTTGTCAACGGGGTGGATTGGAGTCCTGAAAAATATGAAAAAGTTCTAACTGCTCCAAATTATGAAGTTGCAGCAGATGCTTTGCAAGAAGCAGGTTATGCAACGGATCCAGGGTATGCTGCTAAAATTAAAGAAGTGATTGAAACCTATCAACTTAATCAATACGATTAAAAGGAGCTGTTGTGCGATGAGTGAAAAATTTATTCCGAATATCACCACTGAATTGAGAAAAGACATTGTCAAAGTACCAGAAATAATTGATGAAGCGAGTGGAATTATTATTTTTGGGAAAAAAATTAAATCTATTATTTTTACGACAGATATTGCGATTATTCGCAATACAAATGCAAATGCTGTGATTGCGGTTTATCCATTTACCCCGCATCCAGCTATTACCAAAAGTATTATTGAAGCAGCAGACATTCCAGTTTTTTCTGGAGTGGGTGGTGGTTTAACTCAAGGAACACGAGCTTCTTATATGAGTCTGTTTGCTGAAGCACAAGGTTCAATTGGTGTCGTTTTAAATGGACCTACACCACTGGATACTGTTCAAGCAGTTTGTAATGTGGTAGATATTCCTGTAGTTAGTACAGTGACTAGTAAATATACACTAATTGATGAAAAAATTGAAGCGGGAGTCAAAATTATTAACATCAGCGCAGGAAAAGAAACAGCAGATACTGTCCGTCATTTCCGAAAAATCTATCCAGAATTACCAATTATGGCTACAGGTGGACCAACTGAAGAAAGCATTCGTGAAACAATTGAAGCTGGGGCGAATGCCATTACGTATACGCCACCTTCTAATGGAAAGTTATTCAGTAAGAAGATGGATTTTTATCGTGAAAAAGAACGATCCGAATTTAAAAATCACATTAAAAACGAACAAAAATGAGAAATTCCAAATTTATGATTGAGTTTACTTGTATTTTATTCAATTTATAGGCATAATGATGGTTGTGTTTTTCATAATTAGTTCTTACTTATATATCGTCGTAATAGGTCGACAGTTTCTACCCGATACCGGAATATCGGACTATAGGTAAAAAAGTGTTTGTTTGTGCACCTTTTTTGCTGTATTCGCAAAGAGGTGCTCTTTTTATTTTATTAAAATAAAGGAAAGTGAGTTTGTAAAGATGGAAGAATTAGTTAGTCGTATTCAAAAAGATGGAAATGTTTTAGGAGAAGGTGTGTTAAAAGTCGATAGTTTTGTCACTCACCAAGTTGATCCTGAATTAATGGAAAAAATGGGTGCTCGTTTTGCAGAAGTATTTGCAGAAAGTGGTATCACTAAAGTTGTAACGATCGAAGCATCAGGTATTGCTCCTGCATTATACGCAGCGAAACAATTAAACGTCCCAATGATTTTTGCTCGTAAAGCCAAAAGTTTAACGATGGATGAGGAGTTATTAACTAGTTCTGTTTATTCATTTACAAAACAAGTGACAAGTACTATTTCAATTTCACGTAAATTTTTAAGTAATGAAGACAAAGTATTAATTATTGATGACTTTTTAGCGAATGGTCAAGCAGCAAAAGGGTTGATTGAATTATGTCGCCAAGCAGGTGCACAAGTGGAAGGTGTTGGGATTGTGATTGAAAAATCCTTCCAAGACGGTCGTCAATTGTTAGAAGATATGGGAATTCGTGTTGTATCGTTGGCACGTATTGCATCACTAGCTGATGGGGAGGTAGCCTTCCGTGAAGCAGATGCGTAATCAGACAAATGAAGAGAATGGCAAAGCAGCTCTAGTTGGTTTACAACATTTATTAGCAATGTATGCAGGAGCAGTAGCCGTTCCGCTATTGATTGGTACAGGATTGGGCATGGATGCGCAACAGATGACGTACTTAATTTCAATGGATATTTTCATGTGTGGATTGGCAACCTTGTTACAATTAACTGCAACAAAGTATTTTGGAATTGGGTTACCCGTTATTTTGGGTTGTGCAATCCAAGTAGTTGGACCAGCTATCATGATTGGTTCTCAAGCAGGTATTGGTGCATTATTTGGTTCCATTATTGTCGCAGGTTTATTTTTAATTTTAACGGCTGGAATCTTTTCTAAAATTAGAGTGTTGTTTCCTACAATTGTTACGGGGACCGTTATTACCGTTATTGGTTTGACCTTAATTCCTGTAGCGATTAGTAAAATGGGTGGTGGCGATGTCTCTATGAGTAATTTTGGTGAACCAAGTTACTTAATTCAAGCTTTTGTAACGATTGCACTAATTATTGGCGTTCAAGCCTTTGGTCGCGGATTTATTCGTTCGATTGCCGTCTTGATTGGATTAGCTGGCGGCACGTTATTAGCCTATTTCATGGGGAATGTCAATTTCTCAGCGATTAGTCAAGCACCTGTTTTTCAAATTCCACATCCCTTTTATTTTGGAATGCCTACATTTGACCTTGTATCAATTGTTTTAATGATTATTATTGTGATTGTCTGTATGGTTGAGTCTACAGGAGTTTATTTTGCTTTAGGTGATATTACTGAACAAGAAGTAACTGGCGCAGATTTAAAACGCGGGTATCGTACTGAAGGTTTAGCTATTTTATTAGGCGGAATTTTTAACACATTTCCTCATACAGGATTTTCACAAAACGTTGGTCTAGTTCAGCTTTCAGGAATCAAAACCAAATTACCAATTTATTTTGCTGCTATCTTTTTAATTATTTTAGGTCTATTTCCTAAAATTGGTGCTTTGGCCCAAGTTATTCCAGAACCTGTTTTAGGGGGAGGTATGTTGGTAATGTTTGGCATGGTAGCTGTTGCAGGAATGCGTATGTTAGCAAAAGTGGATTTCAACAATGATAGAAATTTATTAATTGTTGCAGTATCGATTGGTTGTGGTCTAGGATTTAATATGATGCCACAACTATTTGAACGTTTACCACAAACATTACAATTATTTACAAGCAACGGAATTGTTATGAGCAGTTTAACAGCAGTTGTTTTGAACTTGATCTTAAATGGAGTCAAAAACAAAGAATAATTATAGAAATGCGATAGTTGAGAGACTATCGTATTTTTTATGAAAAAGAATAATTTTGTTATATGACGAACAATGGGTAGTTTTTATTTAAAATTATTCGTTAATGTTTTGACTTTGTTTTTTTCGATTGCTAAAATGAAAAAGAATAAATGAGAAGGAGTTTAGAAAATGAAACCTTTAGTTGCTGTTGTTATGGGGAGCACCTCAGATTGGGAAACAATGAAAGGTGCTTGCGATAGTTTAGATGAACTAGGCGTACCGTATGAAAAGAAAGTTGTTTCCGCACACCGTACCCCCGATTTTATGTTTTCTTTTGCTGAGAATGCTCGTGAAAATGGGTTGAAAGTAATTATCGCTGGTGCAGGAGGAGCGGCACATTTACCGGGGATGATTGCAGCGAAAACTACGTTACCAGTAATTGGTGTTCCGGTGCAATCACGAACATTAAATGGGTTAGATTCCTTATTATCAATTGTACAAATGCCAGGTGGGGTACCAGTTGCGACAACAGCAATTGGAAAAGCTGGTGCAATCAACGCAGGAATACTTGCGGCACAGATGCTTTCAATGTATGATTTAAAGGTAGCAGAAAAACTTGCTCAAAAACGTAAACAAATGGAAGAATCAGTAATGGAAAGTAGTGATCAACTTGGTTAAACCTTTGATGCCGGGTGCAACGATTGGAATCGTTGGTGGCGGTCAATTGGGTCGAATGATGACCATAAGTGCAAAACAAATGGGTTTTCGTGTAGGAGTATTAGACCCCATGGAAAACTGTCCGACAGCACAAATTGCTGATTGGCATATTATCGCTGACTACGATGATATTTTAGCGTTAGAAGAAATGGCAAAACGAAGCGATGTTATGACGTATGAATTTGAAAATGTTAGTGTGGAAGCACTAAATGCCATTTTACCGTTTTGCGATGTACCTCAAGGAACCGATTTATTGGCAATTACTCAAGATCGTTTGTTAGAAAAATCTTTTTTAGAGGCAAATAATATTGTCATCGCGCCATATGCTACAATTATTAGTCCTACCGATATTCAAGATGCGATTGAGCATATTGGTTATCCGTGTGTCTTAAAAACAACGCGTGGTGGCTATGACGGTAAAGGTCAATATGTTTTAAAAAGTCGTACAGACCTTGCATCATCAATGAATTTATTACGTGAAGGAACATGTGAATTAGAAGCATGGATTCCCTTTGATAAAGAACTATCAATTATGGTAGCAGGAAATGGTCGAGAATATACCACTTTCCCAGTGGTTGAAAATATTCATCGCAATAATATTTTGCATGAAACTATTGCGCCTGCAAATATTCCTCAAGATGTAGCCAAAGAAGTAGAACGAATTGCCAAAGTCATTGCGAAAGCGTTAGATTTACGCGGTGTCTTAGGAATTGAATTATTTTTAACTAAAACTGGTAGCATCTATGTCAATGAATTAGCACCACGTCCACATAATTCGGGTCACTATTCTATTGAGGCATGTAGTATGAGTCAATTTGACGCGCATATTCGTGGTATTTGTGGCTGGCCATTAGCAGATGCGCATTTATTAAGTAATGCTGTGATGGTCAACATTTTAGGCGAGCATTTAGCAGCAACGTATCAAATGATTGCACGTAAGCCTGACTGGCAATTTCATTATTATGGCAAAAATGAAGCTAAAAAAGGACGAAAGATGGGGCATATTACCATTGTCACTGAAGATGTGCAGCAAACTTTAGAAGAAATCGAAAAAACAAAAATTTGGGATTAAGAGGAGAAAAACTATGTTAGAACGTTATACACGACCTGAAATGGGCAAAATTTGGACAGATGAAAATCGCTATCAAGCGTGGTTAGAAGTGGAAATCTTAGCAGATGAAGCTTGGGCTGAGCTTGGTGAAATCCCAAAAGAAGATGTTGCAAAAATTCGTGAAAATGCCTCATTTGATATTCAACGCATTTTAGAAATTGAAGAACAAACAAGACATGACGTGGTTGCTTTTACGCGTGCCGTTTCAGAAACATTAGGCGATGAAAGTAAGTGGGTACATTATGGTTTAACTTCAACAGATGTCGTGGATACAGCATACGGTTATTTAATGAAACAAGCCAATGATATTTTGCGTCAAGATTTGCAACGTTTAACAGATATTATTGGTGAAAAAGCTAAAGAACATAAACATACAGTAACGATGGGGCGCACGCATGGAGTGCATGCAGAACCAACTACTTTCGGGTTGAAATTAGCTTTGTGGTATTCTGAAATGAAACGCAATATCGAACGTTTCGAACATGCTGCTAAAGGTGTGGAAGCTGGGAAAATTAGTGGTGCAGTAGGAACGTTTGCCAATATACCACCATTTGTTGAAGAATATGTGTGTACAAAATTAGGTATTCGCCCGCAAGAAATTTCTACTCAAGTCTTACCAAGAGACTTACATGCGGAATATTTTTCAGCGATGGCTTTGATTGCAACAAGCATTGAAAAATTTGCAACAGAAATTCGTGGCTTACAAAAATCAGAAACACGTGAAGTAGAAGAGTTTTTTGCAAAAGGACAAAAAGGTTCTTCAGCTATGCCTCATAAACGTAATCCAATTGGTTCTGAAAATATGACTGGTTTAGCACGTGTCGTTCGTGGACATATGATTACTGCATACGAAAATGTTACATTGTGGCATGAACGTGATATTTCCCATTCTTCAGCAGAGCGTATCATTATTCCTGATACAACTATTCTATTAAATTACATGTTAAATCGTTTTGGCAATATCGTGAAAAATTTGACTGTTTTCCCAGAAAATATGAAACGTAACATGGAAGCAACATTTGGTTTGATTTATAGTCAGCGTGTGATGTTAAAATTGATTGATCATGGGATGACACGTGAGCAAGCCTATGACTTAGTTCAACCACATACAGCAAAAGCATGGGATGATCAAACTGCTTTTCGTCCTTTGTTAGAAGCTGATAAAAAAGTAACCCAAGTGTTAACAAAAGAAGATTTAGATGATGCCTTCGATTACAATCATCACTTAAAAAATGTGGATACCATTTTTGAACGTGTTGGTTTAGGCAATAATTAACACAGAAAAATAAACCCGATTTCCAAACTTTTTGGGAATTGGGTTTTTTGCTTTTGGTTATCCGTAAGTTACGAAGCTGATTGTATAAAGCTCTCGTTTCAACACAAGAAAAATTGTTTGAATAAAGTCAATCGATGTTTCTTTAAAATTGTAAAATACTTCGACATGGTATTGACGTTGGAAAAAATGTGATTGATATACTTCACGAATAACAATTTCTTCATTATGGTGATTAGTAAATTGAAAAAGTTGCTTGCAACGACGATAGGGTTTTGTCAAAAAAATCATACGTTCATTCCATGATAGCTTTCGTTTTTGCATTTCAGTATATTGTTGTAAAACTTTCGAAAGATCATAAAACATTTTTTTTCTTTCTGCTAGTGTTAAATATGATACAAAATGTTGAGCCTCTTCATAAAACTCTATCATATACTCATCGTCCTCCTTGAAACCAGACTATCATCTGCCATTATAATAACACCCAAACCGCTTTGTGTAAACGCTTTATTTTTGTAAGTGTTAAATAAAAATATTTTCAATCGTAAAAACACGAACTATTTTAAAAATATAAACGATTAATGTAAAGTTATCGTTGACGGTAGGAAATGGGTATTGTTAGAATAACAGTACACAAAAAGAAGTAGCAGGAAAAAACAAAATGAGGTGTAACATGGAAAAAAGATCATTAGCTTATGAAGGTAAAGCTAAAAAGCTATATGAAACAGACGATGAATCAGTGTTTTTAGTTGAATATCTAGATCAGGCAACTGCATTAAATGGTGCGAAAAAAGACGCTGTTAAAGGCAAAGGGCAAATGAATAATCAAATCACTTCCCAAATTTTTGAAAAACTAACTGTTAAAGGTATTCAAAGTCATTTTATTGAAAAAATATCTAAAAACGAACAATTAGTGAAACGAGTTGAAATGATTCCCTTAGAAATTGTTGTGAGAAATGTGGCTGCTGGGAGCTTTTCAAAACGATTGGATATAACGGAAGGGACCGATTTGCCATTTCCAATCACCGAATTTTATTACAAAGAAGATCGTTTAGATGATCCATTCATCAATGATGACCATGTTGCTTTTTTACAAGTCGCAACGAAAGAAGAAGTACAAAAAATTAAAGAACTTGCATTGCAAGTGAATCATTTGCTGCAAGAATTATTTCTTTCAATTGATATTCGTTTGATTGATTTTAAAATTGAAGTTGGACGTACTGAGGATGGCACTATTTTATTGGCTGATGAAATTTCGCCAGATACCTGCCGTTTATGGGATGTTAACACCAATGATCATTTAGATAAAGATGTTTATCGTCGTGATTTAGGCGATTTAATTCCAGTATATGAAGAAGTATTACAAAGATTAGAAGAAAAAGGAGCGTAATTATGTATTTCGTAAAAGTATTTGTCACATATAAAGAGTCAGTTTTAGATCCTCAAGGGGAAGCAGTGAAAGGTGCAGTTCATCGTTTAGGCTATGATGAAATCGACGAAATTCGTATTGGGAAGTATTTTGAAATTAAAGTGGCAAAATCTGATCGTCCAGTTGAAGAGGCGATTGAAGAAATTTGCGATAAATTATTAGCAAATGTCAATATGGAAACCTATCGCTATGAAATTGTAGCAACGGAGGAAGTTTAAACATGAAATTTGCAGTCATTGTTTTTCCAGGTTCAAACTGTGATATGGATATGCTTTGGGCAATCAAGGATGTCATGGGTGCTGAAGCTGAATACGTTCGCCACGATGCAGACTCGCTTGAAGGATTTGATGGTGTCTTGTTACCAGGAGGTTTTTCTTATGGAGACTACTTACGTTGTGGGGCAATCGCTCGTTTTTCTGCAATTATGCAAGAGGTGATTCGTTTTGCGGATGAAGGCAAACCAGTCTTTGGTACTTGTAATGGATTTCAAGTGTTGACAGAAGCTGGATTATTACCGGGAGCTCTTCGCCGTAACGAGTCACTCCATTTTATTTGTAAAACAACGTCTTTAAAAGTTGTTAATAATCAAACAAAATTTACTTCCGAATATGAGCAAGATGAAATTATTCGTATTCCAGTTGCGCATGGCGAAGGAAATTATTACTGTGATGAACAAACGTTAGCATCTTTGGAAGCGAATAATCAAATTGTATTCAAATATGAAGAAAACATTAATGGTAGTCTAAAAAATATTGCCGGAATTTGTAATGAAAAAGGTAATGTATTAGGTATGATGCCACATCCTGAACGTGCGATGGAATCATTGTTAGGGTCAGAAGATGGGAAAAAATTCTTTGCCTCTATTTTGAAAAACTTCGGAAAGGTGTCTGTATAATGATAAAAGTAGAACCAACTCCTCAAGAGATTAAAGAACAACGTATTTATTCACAATGGGGGTTAACCGATGAAGAATATCGAATGATTGAAGAAGATATTTTAGGGCGGATGCCAAATTATACCGAAACAGGACTATTCTCGGTGATGTGGAGCGAACATTGTTCTTATAAAAATTCTAAACCTGTTTTACGCAAATTCCCAACAAGTGGCCCACAAGTGCTTCAAGGTCCAGGAGAAGGAGCCGGAATCGTTGATATTGGTGATGGTCAAGCAGTTGTATTTAAAGCCGAAAGTCACAATCATCCATCGGCGGTTGAACCTTATGAGGGAGCTGCGACTGGTGTCGGTGGGATTATCCGTGACATTTTTAGTATGGGCGCGCGTCCAATTGCTATTTTAGATTCTTTACGCTTTGGTGAGTTAGATAATGAACGGACAAAATATTTATTAGAAGAAGTCGTTGCAGGGATTAGTGGGTATGGAAATTGTATTGGTATTCCTACTGTTGGGGGCGAAGTGCAATTTGATGCTTGTTATGAAGGCAATCCGCTAGTGAATGCAATGTGTGTTGGTTTAATCGACCATAAAGATATTCAAAAAGGTCAAGCAAAAGGTGTCGGTAATGCCATTATGTATGTTGGCGCGAAAACTGGACGTGATGGGATTCATGGGGCGACATTTGCTTCTGAAGAATTTGTCGAAGGAGAAGAGCAACAACGTTCTGCTGTTCAAGTGGGCGATCCATTCATGGAAAAATTATTGTTAGAAGCTTGTTTGGAATTAATTTTAGATCATAGTGATATTCTAGTTGGAATTCAAGATATGGGAGCAGCTGGTTTGGTTTCTTCTAGTTCTGAAATGGCTTCAAAAGCCGGTTCAGGTTTGAAACTTTATTTAGATGATGTACCACAACGTGAAACGGGTATGACTCCTTATGAAATGATGTTATCTGAGTCACAAGAAAGAATGCTGATTTGTGTCCAACAAGGTCATGAAGAAGAAGTCGTTGAGTTATTTGCGAAATATGATTTAGATGCAGTGTCTATTGGAGAAGTAACAGAGGATGGGTTATATCGTCTTTATCATCATGGAGAAGAAGTTGCCAACTTACCAGTAGATGCGTTAGCAGAAGATGCACCAACTTATCACAAAGAACGTCAAGAACCAGCACGTATTCAAGAATTTGCTGCATTAGAAGATTTTGTACCAACGATTGAAAATCCTTCTGAAACATTGCTGGATTTATTGCAACAACCAACAATTGCTTCTAAAAAATCAATTTATGAGACCTATGATTCACAAGTACGTACAAATACAGTCGTTCCACCAGGGAGTGATGCTGCGGTGTTACGAATTCGTGGAACTGAAAAAGCGTTAGCAATGACGACTGATTGTAATAGCCGTTACTTATATTTGAATCCGGAAGTTGGCGGACAAATTGCTGTTGCAGAAGCCGCACGTAATATTGTAGCTAGTGGTGGGAAACCATTAGCAATCACGGATTGTTTAAACTATGGTTCACCAGATAAACCAGAAGGCTTCTGGGAATTATGGACATCAGCGGATGGGATTTCTGAAGCTTGCCGTATATTAGATACGCCGGTTATTTCCGGAAATGTTTCTTTATACAATGAAACCAATGGAAAAGCAATCTATCCAACACCAATGATTGGTATGGTTGGTTTGATTGAAAATCTTGCTCATATTACCACACAAGATTTTAAAAACGCAGATGATTTAATTTATGTGATTGGTGAAACAAAAGCTGATTTTAATGGAAGCGAAATTCAAAAACGACAAGTAGGAAAAATCGAAGGAAAATTAATGGTGTTTGATTTGACTACGGAAAAAACGGTTCAAGATTTTGTGTTAGAAGCGATTCAAGCAGGGCTAATTGCTAGTGCGCATGATAGCGCAGAAGGTGGACTGGCGATTGCTTTAGCTGAAGCAACTTTTAAAAATGAATTGGGCATTGATGTTTCATTAGATATGCCAAAAGAATGGTTGTTCTCAGAAACACAATCACGTTTTGTAGTGAGTGTCAAACCGGAAAATCAAGTAGCATTTGAGGAGTTACTAGGTGATTTAGGCCAATATATCGGAAAAGTTACGACAACTGGTCAATTAAAGATTACTGCTCAAAATGACGAAATTAATGTAGACACACAAGTAGCTAAACGATTATGGGAGGAAGCTATTCCATGTCTTATGAAGTAAAAAGTTTAAACGAAGAGTGTGGCGTTTTCGGTGTGTGGGGACATCCGGATGCGTCCCGCGTAGTTTACTTTGGTCTGCACAGTTTACAGCACCGGGGACAAGAAGGTGCTGGGATTGTTTCAAATGATCAAGGGCGCTTACGTGGACATCGTGATTTAGGGTTGTTATCTGAAGTGTTTTCAGATGAAAATAAATTGACTAAGTTAAAAGGAAATGCCGCAATTGGGCATGTTCGTTATGCAACAGCGGGGAATGGTAGCGTAGATAACATTCAACCATTTTTGTTCAAATTTTATGATAGCCAAATTGCTTTAGCTCATAATGGTAACTTAACGAATGCGAAAACCTTGCGTCGTGAATTAGAGAAAGATGGTGCGATTTTTCACTCTAATTCAGATACTGAAATTTTGATGCATCTCATTCGTAGAAGTCAACAGCCAACGCTTAATGGTCAGTTAAAAGAAGCCTTGAATCAAGTAAAAGGTGGTTTTGCGTACCTGTTAATTACTGAGGATGCTATTGTAGCAGCGCTTGATCCAAATGGCTTTCGACCATTATCAATTGGACAGATGAAAAATGGGGCGTATGTGATTGCTTCGGAAACGTGTGCTTTAGAAGTGAGTGGCGCAGCATTTGTTCGTGATGTCCAACCTGGGGAGTTGGTCATCATTAACGAAGAAGGCATTACGATTGAACAATATACAACAGAAACACAACATGCAATTTGCGCAATGGAATACATTTATTTTGCACGACCGGATTCTAATATTGCTAGAGTCAATGTGCATACAGCAAGGAAAGAAATGGGACGACGTTTAGCACAAGAAGCACCTGTTGAAGCAGATATGGTGATAGGTGTACCCAACTCATCTCTGTCTGCTGCTAGTGGTTATGCAGAATATTCAGGTATTCCTTATGAATTAGGATTAGTTAAAAATCAATATGTTGCTCGAACGTTTATTCAGCCAACACAAGAATTACGTGAACAAGGCGTTCGTATGAAGTTGTCAGCAGTTCGTGGTGTTGTTGAAGGAAAACGGGTTATTTTAGTGGACGATTCTATCGTTCGTGGAACGACGAGTCGACGGATTGTGAATTTATTGAAAGAAGCGGGAGCAAAAGAAGTTCATTTACGAATTGCTTCACCACCATTGAAATATCCTTGTTTTTATGGCATTGATATTCAAACTCGTAAAGAACTAATTGCTGCGAATCATTCAATTGAAGAAATTAAAGAGTGTGTCAAATCTGATACCTTGGCTTTTTTGAGTGAACAGGGGTTAATTGATTCTATTGGTTTAACATTTGATGCACCTTATTCTGGACTGTGTATGGCGTATTTTAACGGGGATTATCCAACGCCACTGTATGATTACGAAGAACAATACCAAGCATCATTACAAGAGCAAACATCATTTTTTTAAATGGAGGAAAGCAAGTGACAAACGCATATTCAAAAGCCGGCGTGGATGTAGAAGCGGGTTATGAAGTAGTTGAACGTATTAAAAAACATGTAAAGAAAACAGAGCGCTTAGGTGTTTTAGGTAGTCTAGGTGGTTTTGGTGGCTGTTTTGATTTAAGTACTCTTTCAGTCAAAGAACCTGTTTTAGTATCAGGAACAGACGGTGTAGGAACAAAGTTAATGATTGCTATTCAGACAGATACACATGACACAATTGGTATCGACTGTGTGGCGATGTGTGTGAATGATATTGTTGCTCAAGGAGCAGAACCATTGTATTTTCTCGACTATATTGCAACAGGCAAAAACGTTCCTGAGCGTCTAGAAAAAGTCGTTGCCGGTGTGGCGGATGGGTGCATTCAAGCTGGTGCCGCTTTAATTGGTGGAGAAACAGCTGAAATGCCAGGGATGTATGACGAAAATGATTATGACTTAGCCGGATTTGCAGTTGGCATTGCTGAAAAAAGTCAATTAGTCACAGGCGAAAAAATTCAAGCCGGCGATGTTTTAATTGGTTTGCCATCTTCTGGTGTTCACTCAAATGGTTTTTCACTTGTTAGAAAGATCTTCTTTGAACAACATCAATTAACGTATGATGCACAGCTACCAGAGTTATCACAAACGTTAGGGAAAGAGTTATTAACGCCAACGCGCATTTATGTTCAAGCTATTTTGCCATTAGTCAAAGAAGAATTGGTACACGGTATTGCGCATGTAACAGGTGGCGGGTTTGTTGAAAATTTACCTCGTATGTTGCCTGATGGATTAGCAATAGAAATTCAAGAAAATAGTTGGCCGATTTTACCGATTTTTGATGTGTTATCTTCTTATGGCAATCTCCCAATACATGAAATGTATGAAATTTTTAATATGGGTATTGGAATGGTGGTTGCTGTTGCACCTGAGAATGTAACCAAAGTTCAAACGTTATTGAAAAAACAAGATGAAGCAAGTTATATTATTGGTAAGGTGATTGATCAAGCGGAGCAACCGATTGTTTTTAAAGAGGTAGAAGCATGAAGGTAGCAGTTTTAGCTTCCGGAAATGGTAGTAACTTTGAAGCGATTGCCCAAGCTTTTGTAGATCAACAAATTCAAGGTGAATTAACGTTAGTTTTCTCAGATAAAAAAGATGCGTATGTGTTAGAGCGAGCCAAAAAATATCAAATTCCACGTTTTAGTTTCACGCCGAAAGACTTTGCCTCGAAAAAACAGTATGAAGAAGCATTACGAGATTTATTGCTTGCGAATCAAATTGATTTTGTCGTGTTAGCAGGATATATGCGAATTATTGGAAAAGATTTATTAGCGTCATTTCCTAATAAAATTTTGAATATTCATCCTTCTTTATTACCGAGTTTTCCAGGTTTACATGGAATTAAAGATGCCTATAACTATGGTGTGAAAATTACTGGAATTACCATACATTTCGTAGATGCTGGAGTGGATACAGGCCCAATCGTAGCTCAAGCAGCGGTTGCAATCACTGAAGAAGACACGCTAGAATCGTTGGAAGAAAAAATTCATCAATTAGAACATCATTGGTATCCCAAGGTCATTGCGGAGATTACACAAAAAGGAGTAAATTAAAACATGAAAAAAAGAGCATTAATCAGTGTATCAGATAAAACAGGAATTGAAGAATTTGCTAAAGCATTAGTGGCAAAAGACATCGAAATTATTTCAACGGGCGGTACAAAAAAAGCGTTAGATGAAGCAGGGATTTCGACAATTTCAATTGATGAAGTCACTGGTTTTCCTGAAATGATGGATGGTCGTGTCAAAACATTACATCCCAAAATTCATGGTGGCTTATTAGGGCGTCGTGACTTAGCAACACATATGGATGCGATGGCAGAACATGATATTGCTCCTATTGATTTTGTTGTCGTTAATTTGTATCCATTTAAAGAAACGATTTTAAAACCAGATGTAACCGAAGAAGATGCTATTGAAAATATTGATATTGGTGGACCAAGTATGTTGCGTTCTGCAGCTAAAAATCATGCTTCTGTAACAGTTGTAGTGGATCCAATTGATTATGAAGTAGTTTTAAATGAATTATATTTGGATGGTCAAACATCAATAGCTACTAGAAAACGTTTGGCAGCGAAAGTTTTTCGTCACACAGCGGCTTATGATGCGTTAA
Organism: Enterococcus sp. DIV2402; assembly: GCF_017426705.2. Taxonomy (NCBI): domain Bacteria; kingdom Bacillati; phylum Bacillota; class Bacilli; order Lactobacillales; family Enterococcaceae; genus Enterococcus; species Candidatus Enterococcus lowellii. The sequence goes on from NZ_CP147251.1 coordinate 1,658,592, forward strand.
TTGCTAACTATTTAACCGAACTAGTGGGCGAAGAGGAACCTGAAAAATTAACATTGACTTATGATTTAAAACAATCTTTGCGTTATGGTGAAAATAGTCACCAAGAAGCAGCTTTTTATGCGGATGCTTTACCAAAAACGTATTCAATTGCTTCTGCAAAACAATTACACGGAAAAGAGTTGTCTTATAATAATATTCGTGATGCGGATGCGGCAATTCGCATTGCACGTGAATACTCTGAACCAACAGTGGTTGCTTTAAAACATATGAATCCATGTGGTATTGGTACAGCAGATACTATTTTTGATGCTTACACAGCAGCTTATGAAGCAGATCCAGTCTCTATTTTTGGAGGGATTGTTGTATTGAACCGTCCGGTAGATGTAGCTACTGCTGAAGCGATGAGTAAAATTTTCTTAGAAATTATTATTGCACCTGCGTTTAAAGAAGAAGCACTAGCAGTTTTAACGAAGAAGAAAAATATTCGTTTAATGACACTAGATTTTTCTGATCAAACATCAACACAAGCAGAAACTGTTTCTGTAATAGGTGGTTTATTAGTACAAGACCAAGATTTAATTGAAGAAAATAGTGCGGATTGGCAAGTTGTAACCAAACGCCAACCAACTGAAACAGAATTAAAAGCGTTGGAATTTGCTTGGAAAGCTGTTAAACACGTGAAATCAAATGCAATCTTATTGGCTAATGACAAGCAAACGGTGGGAATTGGTGCAGGACAAATGAATCGTGTAGGTTCCGTAAAAATTGCGATTGATCAAGCCGAAGCAGCCGGTAAAATTGAAGGTGCTGTTTTAGCGAGTGATGCTTTTTTCCCAATGGGTGATAGTGTGGAATATGCTGCAAAAAAAGGAATTAAAGCGATTATTCAACCTGGTGGCAGTATCAAAGATCAAGAATCAATTGATATGGCAGATAAATATGGCATTACAATGCTGTTTACAGCTGTTCGTCATTTTAGACATTAATCTTTTTTAAAGGAGTAAATGAATGAAAATACTCGTAATTGGCAGTGGTGGTCGTGAGCATGCGATTGCTAAAAAATTACTTTCAGATTCAAATGTATCAACTGTTTTCTGTGCTAAAGGAAATCCTGGAATGAAAAAAGATGGGATTCAGATTGTGGATATTTCTGAAGATAATCATGAAAAATTGATTGAATTTGCGAAAAATCAAGCTGTTGATTGGACGTTCGTTGGCCCAGAAATTCCTTTGCTAAATGGAATTGTTGATGATTTCGAGCAAGCTGGATTACAAATATTTGGTCCTAAAAAAGCTGCAGCCATGATTGAAGGCTCCAAAGAATTTGCCAAGGAATTAATGATAAAAAATCAAATTCCTACAGCAGCCTACCAAAGCTTTTCAGATTTCGATTTGGCCAAGGCTTATGTTTTAGAACAGGGAGCACCCATTGTAATTAAAGCAGATGGGTTAGCTGCTGGAAAAGGCGTTGTTGTTGCAGAAACAATTGATGATGCAATTATGGCTCTCAAAGATATGCTGGAAGACAATAAGTTTGGAGCAAGTGGTGCGAAAGTAGTTATTGAAGAGTTTTTAGCAGGTGAAGAGTTTTCATTATTAGCTTTTGTTCGTGATGAAAAAGTTTACCCAATGGTGATTGCTCAAGATCACAAACGAGCATTTGATGGAGATCGGGGTCCTAATACTGGTGGAATGGGAGCATACTCTCCAGTACCACAAATTCCAGAAACGATGGTGGAACAAGCTGTTCAAGAAGTTCTGCTACCAGCTGCGAAAGGAATGGTGGAACAAGGAACACCTTTCACTGGTATTTTATATGCAGGATTAATTGCAACTGAAGCTGGACCCAAAGTAATTGAATTTAATGCACGTTTTGGTGATCCTGAAACTCAAGTGGTATTACCTCGTTTAGACAGTAGTTTAGCAACAATTATCACTGAGCTTTTAAAAGGCGAAGAACCTGAAATTAGCTGGAATAATCAAGCAACTTTAGGAGTAGTTGTTGCTGCAGAAGGATATCCAGGTGAGTATGTATCGGGACAACTGCTTCCAGACTTTATTAGTGAAGAATGTCGAGTTTATTATGCGGGTGTAGCAGAAAAAAATGGTTTGGTAAGTGCTGGTGGGCGTGTGTTATTAGTCGAAGCTCAAGCAGAGACTTTACAAGAAGCCCAACAAAAAGTTTATCAAGCATTAGAACAAGTTGAATGGCCATATCTATTTTATCGTCATGATATTGGAAATAAAGCATTTTAAGTGGGAAACTGGATGTAAAATGAACATCCAGTTTTTTATTGATTAAATTTAGTATAGCGTTTGCATTAAACTGTGCTAAAATATAAACGTAAAAGGAGGAATTTTAACTTATGAAAACTGTTAAATTTGGTACAACTAATCTTGATGTTGCAAGTGTCATTCTTGGTTGTATGCGTATTAGTAATGCTGAAGATTCAGTGAAAGTAATTGAGACTGCTGTCGACAATGGTATTACATTTTTTGATCATGCCGATATCTATGGTCGCGGAGAATGCGAGCGTATCTTTGCAGATGCCTTAGCAAACACAGAGATTAAGCGTGATGATTTGTTTATTCAATCAAAATGTGGAATTGTTCCAGGAAAAATGTTTGATTTTTCAAAAGAACATATCATTTCTTCTGTTGAAGGTATTTTACAACGTTTGGATATGGATTATTTAGATGCATTATTATTGCATCGTCCAGATACATTAGTAGAGCCAGAAGAAGTAGCCGCAGCTTTTGATCAGCTTGAACAACAAGGAAAAGTGAAATATTTTGGTGTAAGTAACCAAAAACCAGGGCAAATTGAATTGTTGAAAAAATATGTGAAACAACCTTTAGTTGCTAATCAATTACAATTTGGTATTATGCACACAGGAATGATTGATCAAGGAATTCATGTGAATATGACAGATGCTGGATCAGTTGATCATGATGGAGAAATTCTAGAGTATTCTCGTTTAAATGATATGACCATTCAAGCTTGGTCACCTTATCAATTTGGTTTCTTTGAAGGCGTTTTTATTGGTCATGAAAAATTCCCAGAACTAAATAAAGTTTTAGAAGAAATGGCTGAGAAATATAATACTACGCCAACTGGTATTGCTTCTGCATGGATTTTACGTCACCCAGCAAATATGCAAGTGATTGCTGGAACAATGAACATTCAACGTATTGAAGAGATTGCTAAAGCATCGGAAGTACAAATGTCAAGAGAAGATTGGTATAGCGTGTATATGGCTGCTGGAAATATTTTACCATAAAGTGAAAATGAGAGATTGTTCGTAAAACACGAACGATTTCTCGTTTCTTTTTATAAAACGAAAGAATATAGTTGCTTTATTTAATGATATCAGCTAAATTATTGAAGGCATTAAAAATAAAATACGTATAAAAATATTTAATGTTTCGATAATAAGTGAAGATTTGAGAGGATGTTTTCAATGTTTGATTTAACGGTTTTTGATTACGAAGATGTTCAGTTGATTCCTAATAAATGTATTGTAAATAGTCGTTCAGAATGTGATACAACTGTAAAATTAGGAAAACACGAATTTAAAATGCCAGTAGTTCCAGCAAATATGCAAACAATTATTGATGAAAAAATTGCGGAATTCTTAGCAGAAAATGGCTATTTTTATATTATGCACCGTTTTGAAGAAGAAGCACGTATTCCATTTATTAAAAAAATGAAAGCACGCGATTTGATTTCTTCTATTAGTGTAGGTGTGAAAGACAATGAATATCCATTTGTTGAGGAATTGGCAAAACAAAATTTAATTCCTGATTATATTACAATTGATATCGCACATGGGCATTCAAACTCAGTTATTCGTATGATTCAACATATCAAAAAACATTTACCTGATACATTTGTTATCGCAGGAAACGTGGGTACACCTGAAGCTGTTCGTGAGCTAGAAAATGCTGGAGCAGATGCAACAAAAGTCGGCATTGGACCTGGTAAAGTATGTATCACTAAAATCAAAACTGGTTTTGGTACAGGTGGTTGGCAACTAGCAGCACTAAGATGGTGTGCAAAAGCAGCACGTAAACCAATTATTGCTGATGGTGGGATTCGTACACATGGCGATATCGCGAAATCTGTTCGTTTCGGAGCAACGATGGTTATGATTGGTTCACTGTTTGCAGGACATGAAGAGTCACCAGGTGAAACAAAAGTTGAAGATGGCGTATTCTACAAAGAATACTTTGGTTCAGCTTCTGAATTCCAAAAAGGTGAAAAGAAAAACGTTGAAGGTAAGAAAATTTGGGTAACACACAAAGGCTCATTAAAAGATACATTAGTTGAAATGCAACAAGACTTACAATCTTCTATCTCTTATGCAGGTGGGAAAGATTTGGAAGCAATTCGCAAAGTTGACTATGTAATTGTTAAAAATTCTATCTTTAATGGCGATACAATCTAAAAATAACTTTTTCAAGAAGTAAAATCACTTTGATTTTACTTCTTTTTTTCATAGCTTACTGAACAACGGTTTGTTACAATACAACTGAGGTGAATGAAAATGGGAATTAAAGTATTTTCAATATTCGGTACACGACCAGAAGCAATCAAAATGGCTCCGTTAGTTAAAGCGTTAGAAAAAGATGAACGGTTTGATTCTAAAATCATTGTCACTGCACAACATCGCGAAATGTTAGATCAAGTGATGACCATTTTTGATATTGTTCCTGATTATGATTTGAATATTATGTCCAGTGGTCAAACGTTAACTGATATTACAACAAAAGTTCTTTTAGATATGCAGCCAATTTTAAAGGCAGAACAACCCGATATTGTATTGGTTCACGGCGATACAACGACGACATTTGCGGCTGCTACGGCTGCTTTTTATCAACAAGTTAAAATTGGTCATGTGGAAGCAGGGTTACGAACATGGAATAAATATTCGCCATTTCCAGAAGAAGCAAATCGCCAAATGACCGATGCCTTAGCTGATTTGTATTTTGCACCAACTGAACAAAGTAAGGAAAATTTATTGAAAGAAAATCATCCAGAAGACCAGATTTTTATTACAGGAAATACCGCAATTGATGCAATGAAATACACGGTTAAAGAGGACTACGAAAATGCCGATTTAGTTTTGAATCAGCAAAAACAAATAGTTGTCACTATGCATCGTCGCGAAAATTTAGGCGAACCAATGACGCACGTTTTTTCTGCTTTACGTCGTATCGCCAAAGAGTTTCCGGATGTTCGGTTGATTTTTCCGATGCACAAAAATCCGAAAGTACGAATGATTGCTCAAGAATTGTTAGGGAATCTATCCAATGTGCAATTAATTGAACCTTTGGATGTAGTGGACTTTCATAATGTAATTGCACGTAGTTATTTGATTCTCACTGATTCAGGTGGTGTCCAGGAAGAAGCCCCTTCATTAGGCGTTCCTGTCTTAGTATTGCGTGATACGACTGAACGTCCAGAGGGAGTTGCGGCAGGTACTTTGAAATTGATTGGAACAGAAGAAGAAAAAGTTTATGTGGAAACAAAAGAATTGTTGACTAATGCTTCTAGTCATCAACAAATGGCACAAGCAAAAAATCCTTATGGAAATGGAAATGCCAGTGAATATATTTTAGATGCGATGGCAGATTATTTTTCCAAACATTAAATTAGTTGACAGAATGACACCAAATAAGTAGTATGAAGGATGACGAAAGTTTTCGTAAAAAATAAAATAATTGTTAGGTGAGGCTCCTATATGGACATAGGCTACTGCCGCGAAAGGATCGAGAGACCCTTAGTTTGGTATAACAAGAATAATCGTTGAAGGTTATTCATAACGTAGCTGACAAATAATCATTTGTCTACGCCCTATAGTGCTAAAGCTCAACGATGACTATGAATTAGCTACTAAGTAGGCGCATGCTCATTGTTGAGTATGCGTTTTTTATTATGTTGAAAATGTATCTTCACTAGACAGAAAGGAAGGTTTATTATGGATCACCCCGCACCCGAGAGGAATCTAAAAAACTAATTGTCTAGGAATAAACTCCTAGACAAAACTAGGAGGAAGAAAATATGTTGAAACAACCACAAACAAAAGAACAAGAACTAAAAAAATTAGCAATGTTGTCAGATCGAGAGTTATTTATGGAATTACGAACATCCTTAAATGGACTTTCTGCAGAAGATGCCACAAAACGCTTAGAAGAATTTGATTTAAATCAAATCGATGCAGAGAAACCCACACCAGGATGGTTAATTTTTCTGCACGCTTTTCGCGATCCATTTGTTTTAGTGCTAGCGTTATTAATGATTGTCTCCTTAGCAACGAGAGACTATGAAGCAGCAATTGTTATGGCAGTTATGATTACGGCAAGTGCAACGATTTCTTTTATTCAAGAGTATCGTTCACAAAAGGCGAGTTTAGAATTGAAAGAACTAATCGAAAATACGTGCGCTGTGACACGAAACGGACAAACAAAAGAAATCCCGATGGATGAAGTTGTGCCAGGTGACATTGTTACGTTAGCAACGGGTGATATGATTCCAGCTGACGCGGTATTAATTTGGACGAATGATTTATTTGTTAATCAATCTTCTTTGACTGGTGAGTCAATGCCAATTGAAAAGTTTGTAGACGCAGGAATTCAAGTAAAGCAATCTATTTCAGCTTTAGATATGAACAATTTAGTTTTCATGGGAACAGATGTCTTAAGTGGTCAAGGAAAAGCAATTATTTTAAAAACAGGACAACATACTTTTTTTGGAGATATTGCTAAAAATGCGACCAAGCAACGAGGGAAAACAACATTTGATACAGGCTTAACTCAAATTAGTAAATTATTATTACGAATGGTTTTTGTGTTATTCCCAATCGTTTTTCTGATTAATGGCTTAACAAAAGGTGACTGGAGCTCAGCGTTTTTCTTCGCTATTGCAGTTGCAGTGGGGTTAACACCTGAAATGTTACCAATGATTGTTACCAGTAATTTAGCAAAAGGTGCCATGACTTTAGCAAAGGAAAAAGTCATTGTTAAGGAACTGCCTTCGATTCAAAATCTAGGAAGCATGGATGTTTTGTGTACAGATAAAACAGGTACAATCACCGAAGACCGTGTCGTGTTAGTTCAACATCTAAATCCGTTAGGTGAAGATGACGAAACAGTCTTGGAAATGGCGTTTTTAAATTCTTCTTATCAAACAGGGTGGAAGAATTTAATGGACATTGCTGTTATCAATTATTTTGATGAAAAAGAAAAAAAGCTACCATTTAAAGAAGTAATTAAAGTAGATGAAATTCCATTTGATTTTTCTCGTCGTCGTTTAACCGTAGTAGTGAATGCAGATAACCATCAATGGATGATTACAAAAGGTGCTGTTGAGGAAATGGAGGAAATTTGTTCTCATGTTATGCTTGATGGTGAGGTACAACCATTAACAGACACGTTGAAAAAACGTCTGCGTCAGGTGAACCGTCGTTTGAATGAAGAAGGGATGCGTGTATTGACTGTCGCCGTCAAAAAAGATGCACATCAAGAAGCAATTTATTCTGTGGCAGATGAACAAGAAATGACATTAATTGGTTTTATGGGATTTCTTGATCCTGCAAAAGAATCCGCAGTCACAGCAATCAAATCACTTCATAATCATGGCGTAGCAGTCAAAGTTTTAACTGGTGACAATGAAGTAGTCGCAGAAAAAGTGTGTCGTGATGTTGGTATTGAAGTAAGTCATGCATTGTTAGGGGCAGATATTGATTCTATGTCTGCAGAAGAGTTAGCAGAAGCTGCGGAAACAACAAATCTTTTCGCAAAATTAAACCCTATGCAAAAATCACGTATTATTCAAGCGTTGCAAGCAGAAGGACATACAGTTGGTTTTATGGGCGATGGAATCAATGATGCACCAGCTTTACGAACAGCAGATGTAGGGATTTCTGTAGATACTGCTGCGGATATTACTAAAGATGCCAGTTCAATTATTTTGTTAGAAAAAAGTTTGAACGTGCTAGATAAAGGTGTAGTTGAAGGTAGAAAAGTCTTTAGCAATATGATGAAATATATCAAAATTACTATCAGTTCTAATTTTGGCAATGTGTTTTCAATTTTAGTTGCGAGTGCCTTCCTACCTTTTTTACCTATGCTATCCATTCAATTGCTCGTACAAAATCTAATTTATGATATGGCGCAATTAACGATACCTTGGGATTCTGTTGATGAAGAGGAGATTGCTAAGCCAGTTAAATGGCAAGTAGGGGGATTATTAAAATTCACGTTATGTATTGGCCCTGTAAGTAGTGTCTTTGATATTTTAACCTTTTTGATGATGTGGTACATCATTGGTGCAAATACAATAGCAGATCAAGCAGTTTTTCAAACGGGTTGGTTTGTCGTTGGTTTAGTGACTCAAACACTTGTTGTGCATATTGTACGAACAAAAAAAGTGCCGTTCATTCAAAGTCGTGCATCCTTCCCAGTGATTATTGCTAGTTTAATAGCTATTCTTGCGGGTATCTTACTTGTTTTATCGCCTATGAAAGAATATTTTAGCTTTACTGATTTACCAGCAAAGTATTGGTTGGGTTTTATCTGTATTACTATAACTTATCTTTTATCAGTAGAAATTGCTAAACGCTTTTATATTCGATTGACCAAAGAATGGTTATAAAATAAAATGTCTAAAAGGGCAGAGAAACTCTTGTTTTAGAGAGTTTTTCTGCCCTTTATTTGGTGTAATTATTCTCATTTTTTGATGTTTATTTTAGAAGATAAAGATAGAGAAAGTTTAAAAATTCCCTCTAAATTATGTGGGCTGTTTCGTGTGGTGTTTTAATCTGTACTAATATAGATTGTTACATATGGGAAACGCTTTACTTTTAAAAAAGCTTTTTTCTGAATGTGATTGATTTCACGAGAAAAAGTTAGTATAATAAGGATTGGCAAGAAACAAAATAAAAGAATTGCAAACTTTTTACTTGTTTTTCTCTTGTAAAAATGATAGCTTATTAACTGTAAATGATTCCGACAAGTGATACAGAAGAGAATCGCTGTTACAATCTATCATATACAAGAATTAACCTAACAAAGAGAGGAAAGTGTGACAAGATGGCAAAGAAAAAAACAATTGACTTTCAAGCACTGCTAGAAAATGTCGATGCTCAATTTCCAACTTATCAGGCATTAGACCAAGATGGAAACATTGTAAACGAAGCTTTAGTACCTGATTTAAGTGATGAGGAATTAGTTGAATTAATGACTCGTATGGTGTGGTCTCGTGTCCTTGACCAACGTTCAACTGCTTTAAACCGCCAAGGTCGCTTAGGTTTCTTTGCTCCAACAGCTGGACAAGAAGCAAGTCAATTAGCAAGTCATTTTGCTTTTGAAAAAGAAGACGTATTATTACCAGGATACCGTGATGTACCTCAATTAATCCAACATGGTTTACCTTTAACTCAAGCTTTCTTATGGTCTCGTGGCCACGTAGCTGGTAACAACTACCCAGAAGATTTGAAAGCTTTACCACCACAAATTATTATCGGTGCACAATATGTTCAAGCAGCTGGTGTTGCTTTAGCATTAAAAATGCGCGGTAAGAAAAATGTAGCATTCACTTATACAGGTGATGGTGGTTCTTCACAAGGTGACTTTTATGAAGGTATTAACTTTGTAGGTGCGTATAAAGCAAACGCAGTATTCTTTATTCAAAACAATGGATTTGCGATTTCTACACCTCGTGACAAACAATCAGCTGCAACAACTTTAGCTCAAAAAGCAGTAGCTGCTGGTATCCCAGGTATCCAAGTTGATGGTATGGATCCATTAGCAATGTACACTGTATCTAAAATGGCTCGTGATTGGTCAGTTGCTGGTAACGGCCCTGTATTAATCGAAGCATTAACTTACCGTTATGGTCCACATACATTATCTGGTGATGATCCAACACGTTACCGTTCTAAAGAGATGGACGATGAATGGACTGCAAAAGATCCATTGGTTCGTTTCCGTAAATATTTAGAAGCTAAAGGACTATGGTCTGAAGCTAAAGAAGAAGAAGTAATTGAAGCAACAAAAGAAGAAATCAAAGTAGCGATTGCTGAAGCTGATAAAGTTCCAAAACAAAAAGTTTCTGATTTCTTGAAAAATATGTTTGAAGATCAACCACAAAGCATTAAAGAACAAATTGAAATTTACGAAGCGAAGGAGTCGAAATAATCATGGCACAAAAAACAATGATTCAAGCAATCACTGATGCCCTAGCTTGTGAGTTAGCCAGCGATGAAAACGTAGTGATGTTTGGTGAAGACGTTGGTAAAAACGGTGGAGTATTCCGTGCAACTGAAGGCTTGCAAGAAAAATTTGGTGAAGATCGTGTATTCGATACACCATTAGCAGAATCAGGTATTGCTGGTTTAGCGTTTGGATTAGCCTTAGAAGGATACCGTCCTGTTCCAGAACTACAATTCTTCGGTTTCGTATTTGAAGCAATGGATGAAGTTGTAGCTCAAATGGCACGTACTCGTTACCGTATGGGTGGCACAAGAAACTTGCCAATCACAATCCGTTCACCATTTGGTGGTGGAGTTCATACGCCAGAATTACACTCAGATAACTTAGAAGGATTGATTGCTCAATCTCCTGGTATCCGTGTGGTTATTCCATCAAATCCATATGATGCAAAAGGATTATTAATTTCTGCTATTAGAAGTAACGATCCAGTTGTTTTCTTAGAGCATATGAAACTTTACCGTTCATTCCGTGAAGAAGTGCCAGAAGAATCTTACACAGTACCTTTGGATAAAGCTGCTGTAACACGTGAAGGTACTGACATTTCTATCATCACTTATGGCGCAATGGTTCGTGAAGCAATCAAAGCTGCTGATAACTTAGCAAAAGAAAATATCAGCGTTGAAATTGTTGACTTACGTACAGTAGCTCCTCTTGATATTGAAACTATCATTGCATCTGTTGAAAAAACAGGCCGTGTTGTAGTTGTTCAAGAAGCTCAAAAACAAGCAGGTGTAGCTGCTCAAGTAGTATCTGAAATTTCTGAACGTTCGATCCTTTCTTTAGAAGCTCCAATCGGACGCGTATCTGCTCCAGATACTGTATTCCCATTTGGTCAAGCTGAAAATGCTTGGTTACCTAATGCATCAGATATTGAAGCAAAAGTAAGAGAAATCGCAAACTTCTAAGATCATAAGAGAGGAAGATATCAAACATGGCATTTCAATTTAAATTACCGGATATCGGTGAAGGAATTGCAGAAGGCGAAATCGTTAAATGGTTTGTAAAACCAGGCGATACTATTAATGAAGATGATACTTTATTAGAAGTACAAAATGATAAATCAGTGGAAGAAATTCCATCACCAGTTACAGGAACAGTTAAAAGCATTCTTGTAGAAGAAGGTGTTGTAGCAAACGTTGGTGACGTGTTAGTTGAAATCGACGCACCAGGTTTTGAAGACGAAACTCCAGCAGCTCCTGCTCAAGAACAAACACCAGCAGCTCCAGCAGCATTACCAGAAGCTGGCGGTCAAGGCGTATTCCAATTCAAATTACCAGATATTGGTGAAGGAATTGCAGAAGGCGAAATCGTTAAATGGTTTGTAAAAGCCGGCGATACTATTAATGAAGACGATACTTTATTAGAAGTACAAAATGATAAATCAGTGGAAGAAATTCCATCACCAGTTACAGGAACAGTTGTACGTGTTGTTGTAGCAGAAGGCGTTGTAGCAAATGTTGGTGACGTATTAGTTGAAATCGACGCACCTGGACATAACAATGCACCTGCAGCGGCTCCGTCAGCTCCAGCACCAGAAGCAGCAGCGCCTGCATCTGCACCAGCTGAAGCAGCGGCTCCTACTGGTAAACCAAGCAAAAACGTATTAGCTATGCCATCTGTACGTCAATTTGCTCGTGAAAACGATGTTGATATTACTTTAGTTACACCTTCTGGAAAAGGTGGACGTGTAACAAAAGAAGATATCCAAAGCTTTATCTCTGGTGGTTCATCTGCTCCAGCTCCAGTACAAGAAGCAGCAGCTCCAGCAGAAGAAGCAAAACCAGCTGTGAAAGCTGAAAAAGCAGAACCAGCAAAACCATACCAATCTAACTTGGGCGAATTAGAAACTCGTGAAAAATTAACACCAATGCGTAAAGCAATTTCTAAAGCAATGGTTAACAGCAAACACACTGCTCCACACGTAACTTTACATGATGAAGTAGAAGTTTCTAAACTATGGGATCAACGTAAGAAATTTAAAGACGTTGCTGCCGCTCAAAATACTAAATTAACTTTCTTACCATATGTTGTTAGAGCATTAACTGCAACAATGAAGAAATATCCAGTATTGAACGCATCAATTGATGATGCTTCTCAAGAAGTAGTTTACAAAAACTATTACAACATCGGTATTGCTACTGATACTGCGAACGGTCTATACGTACCAAACGTTAAAGATGCTGATCGTAAAGGTCTATTTGCAATCGCTGATGAAATCAATGCAAAAGCTGCTTTAGCTCATGAAGGTAAATTAGCTGCAGAAGATATGCGTAACGGTACAGTTACAATCAGTAACATTGGTTCAGTTGGTGGAGCTTGGTTCACACCAGTAATCAACTACCCTGAAGTAGCAATTTTAGGTGTAGGTACAATTGCTCAACAACCTGTTGTCAATGCAGAAGGCGAAATCGTAGTAGGTCGTATGATGAAATTATCATTAAGCTTCGACCACCGTATCGTTGATGGCGCAACTGCTCAACAAGCTATGAATAACATCAAACGTTTGTTAGCAGATCCAGAGTTACTATTAATGGAAGGATGATAAACAAATGGTAGTTGGAGATTTTGCCTTAGAATTAGATACAGTAGTAATCGGTGCGGGACCTGGCGGCTATGTAGCTGCCATCCGTGCTGCTCAAATGGGACAAAAAGTAGCGATTATTGAAAGAGAAAACGTTGGTGGCGTATGTCTAAACGTTGGTTGTATTCCTTCAAAAGCGTTAATCGCTGCTGGACATCATTATCAAGAAGCACAACATTCAGAAATGTTTGGTGTGTCTGCAGAGAATGTAACATTAGACTTTGCAAAAACTCAAGAGTGGAAAACAAATGGCGTTGTTAACAAATTAACTTCTGGCGTTGGTATGCTTTTGAAAAAAAATAAAGTAGAAATCATTGAAGGAGAAGCTTTCTTTGTAGATGATCACACTTTACGTGTTATCCATCCTGATTCTGCACAAACGTATGAATTTAAAAATGCGATTGTAGCAACTGGTTCTCGTCCAATTGAAATCCCTGGTTTCAAATTTGCTGGACGCGTAATTGATTCAACTGGTGGTTTAGCATTAACTGAAGTTCCTAAAAAATTAGTGATCATCGGTGGCGGAGTTATCGGTGCTGAACTAGGTGGCGCTTATGCTAACTTGGGTTCGGAAGTAACAATTCTTGAAGGTTCACCACAAATTTTACCTACTTATGAAAAAGATATGGTTAAAATTGTTGAAGCTGAATTCAAGAAAAAAGGCATGACTGTTATTACTAGTGCAATGGCTAAAGAAGCTGTTGACAATGGAGATAGCGTAACTGTTAAATATGCAGTAGATGGCAAAGAAGAAGAAGTCACTGCTGATTACGTAATGGTTACTGTAGGTCGTCGTCCAAACACTGATGACATGGGCTTAGAGCAAGCTGGTGTTGAAATTGGTGAACGTGGTTTAATCAACGTTGACGCACAATGCCGTACAAATGTATCAAATATCTACGCTATTGGTGACATTGTTCCAGGTGCTGCTTTAGCGCATAAAGCAAGCTATGAAGCTAAAATTGCTGCCGAAGCAATTTCAGGTAAAAAAGTAGCAGTTGATTATAAAGCAATGCCAGCTGTGGCCTTTACTGATCCTGAATTAGCTTCAGTAGGTATGACAATTGCAGAAGCAAAAGAAGCTGGAATTGATGCTAAAGCATTTAAATTCCCATTTGCTGGTAACGGTCGTGCATTATCATTAGGTAAAACTGAAGGATTTATCCGTTTAGTTGCTACTACTGAAGGTCACGTTCTTATCGGAGCTCAAGTTGCAGGTATCAGCGCTTCAGATATGGTTTCTGAATTAGCATTAGCTATCGAATCAGGTATGAATGCAGAAGATATCTCATTAACAATCCATCCTCACCCATCATTAGGTGAAATCGTAATGGACGCTTCAGAATTAGCATTAGGTCTACCAATTCACGCTTAAGATGAATAATGAAGAGCTATCGTTTTAGATAGCTCTTTTTTTGTCTGTAATTATAAGTGTAATCGTTCTCTAGGCGGATGAATAAATAAAATTATTCAATTATAGTAAAGTTAAATAATTTTATTTTTATAAAGGAGAAAAAAATGAAAAAAAAGCGATTGATGGCAGTAATGGTATTTTGGGTAATATTTTTATCGGGGTGTCAAGATATTAAAATGTGGTTTAAAGATTTTGAAGAAAGTTTCAAGGGATTAGAAATGGTGATTCAGACCTATGATGAACAAAGTCAGCTAATTGATCAAATTACTGGTAAATCAATTTTAATTGAACGTGACTCTACTTTTGATACGGATGCTGAAACGAAAGATTCTTCTGTGATTCAAATTACAATTGGTACTAAAGAAATGCACCATGTAGGTTCATCTATGATTATTGCTGAAAAAGGTTTAGAAAATATTTTTGATGATTATGCTCAAACAGTTGATGCTCAAACTATTCAACGAGGTGTACCAGTCATAAATTCATTAGTAAATGATTTTAAAAATTCATTTGTTGGTAAAGAAAAAGTTGTTTTAATTCGTAGTCAAAATGGTACACCATTAGCCACATACGGAGGAAATAATGTTTCGTTGTATAAAACAGATGTCCCCAAAAGTACGGGGTTATTAATTGATGGTCAATACTTATTTGTTTATCGTTGTGATTATACAATTTATGATTTAGCATTATTAGAATAAAACAGTGTTTATTCATCGATTTGAGTGACAAAACCGTAAGAAATTTTTCGGCCTATAGACTGAATAATAATTTCTTTTCTTCTATTAAAATAAAGTTATCAAATGAAAGACGGAGGAAAAGAAAGATGAAATTAATTGCGAAAATCGGAGGAGTTATTTTATTAATGGTGGGAGGCTTATTTGCTTTAACCTTCTATACTAAAAATTCAGCGAATGAGTTTGCGGGGATTTTGGATCAACTAAATCCTCTAGTTAAAGAAGGACACGTGTATGTGAAAACCAAAGCTGCAGATAGTGTGAATGGCTATGGAACAGCATATTATGAACAAATCGCAGTGTATGAAGATGGAAAAACTCGACCAATTGCCTTTAATGGTATTTCAGAATTAAAAGTAGGACATTATTTAAAATTAACTAACAAAGGTGCTCATGTTGAAACGTATGAAGAAGTAGCTAAGGAAGATGTTCCAAAAAACGTATTAGAAAAACTAGAGTAAAAAAGCTGAGAAAATCAGCTTTTTTTCATTTTTAAGACAAGTGTTTTACTCCTAGGATATCTATGATAAACTGAATGAGAAGAGAATAAAGTGAGGGAACTATATGAGAGAGTATCAATATCCTTTGAACCTAGACTGGACCACTGATGAAATGGTCTTAGTCATGAACATGTGGGATGCTTTGGAGCAAGCCTATGAAAAAGGAATACCTACTGAAAAATTTTTAAAGACCCATCAAGCGTTTAAAACAGTTGTTCGCAGTATTGGTGAAGAACGTCGTTTAGGGAGAGAGTTTGAAGAATTATCCGGTTATTCACTGTATCGAACATTGCAAGAAGCAAAAAATAATGCTACTGGTAAATTGAAAATGAAAGGATAACCATCATGCAAATATTAATTAGTGAAATTAAGTATTGGATGACAGAAGCCGGCGAAATGATTAAAACGGCACTTTTCGATGATGCCTTAACTGTCGATACAAAAAGCGAACGAAAAGATTTAGTAACCAATGTGGATAAAATAGTACAAACTTATTTTGCACAGAAAATTTTAGCTTTTGATCCAAAAGCTAAAATTTTAGGAGAAGAAAATGGACAAGACCATCTGAATAAATGGAATGGTCGAGTGTTTATTATTGATCCAATTGATGGGACAATGAATTTTGTTTTGGAGCGTGAAAATTTTTGTATTATGTTGGCTGTTTACGAAGAAGGTCAAGGGATTTTAGGTTTTATCTATGATGTTATAAAAGGACAACTTCTATGGGGTGGTCGCGATATCGGTGTGTTCTTGAACGAAGAACGTGTGCCTCAACCAGCCAATGTTTCTTTAAAAGACGGTTTATTAGGAATGAATGCAGCAATGTATGCTAGAAACAGTCATAATGCCCAAATTATGGGTGATCGAGCAATGGGCGTACGAATGTCTGGTTGCGCTGGTTTAGAATTAATGGGAATGGCATTAGGTCGTCGAGTTGGCTATGTATCTAATTTAGCACCGTGGGACTATGCTGCTGGTGGCGTGTTAATCGAGGCATTAGGAATGAAAATGAGCCATATTACTGGTAGAAAATTAAAACTAGACGGACGTGAACGATTTTTAGCAGGAACGCCAAGTGCATATGAAGAAATGCTAGCCTTATCGCAACAAAACGATGATTAAGAGATAAAAACTTCAAAGTTAGGTGACGGTAACTTTGAAGTTTTTCTTTTTTTGAAAAAAAACGTTCAACTGAAAACTTTTCACTAGTTTTCAGAAAGATTATTTGTTATAATTACTCGTCAAGTGTAAAGCCAAATTAAAAGGAGCAAATAAAATTGAAACATAGAGAAGATATTAGAAACGTAGCTATTATTGCCCACGTCGACCACGGTAAAACAACATTAGTAGATGAATTATTAAAACAATCCGATACATTGGATGCGCGTACACAATTACAAGAACGTGCAATGGACTCCAATGCCATTGAAAAAGAACGCGGAATCACAATCTTAGCAAAAAATACTGCTGTAGATTATAAAGGAACTCGTATCAACATCATGGATACTCCTGGACACGCGGACTTTGGTGGAGAAGTGGAACGTATCATGAAAATGGTAGACGGTGTAGTATTAGTCGTAGATGCCTACGAAGGAACAATGCCTCAAACACGTTTCGTATTGAAAAAAGCTTTAGAACAACGTGTAACACCAATCGTTGTTGTAAATAAAATCGACAAACCTTCTGCTCGTCCAGAACACGTAGTAGATGAAGTGTTAGAATTATTTATTGAATTAGGCGCAGATGACGATCAATTAGATTTCCCAGTTATTTATGCATCAGCATTAAATGGAACATCTAGTTTATCAGATGACCCTGCCGATCAAGAAAAAACAATGGCACCAATTTTTGATACCATTGTAGAAAACATTCCTGCTCCAGTTGATAACAGTGATGAACCGTTACAATTCCAAGTATCTTTATTAGACTACAATGATTACGTGGGACGTATCGGAATCGGTCGTGTATTCCGTGGAAGAATTAAAGTTGGAGATAGTGTAGCCTTAATGAAATTAGACGGTTCTGTTAAACAATTCCGTGTAACAAAATTATTTGGTTTCTTTGGCTTACAAAAAGTTGAAATTCAAGAAGCACAAGCGGGTGATTTAATTGCCGTTTCTGGTATGGAAGATATCTTCGTAGGGGAAACAGTAACACCAGCTAGCCATCAAGATGCGTTACCAATTTTGCACATTGATGAGCCGACATTACAAATGACATTTTTAGTAAATAACTCTCCTTTTGCTGGTCGTGAAGGTAAATATATCACTTCTCGTAAAATTGAAGAACGTTTAATGTCAGAATTACAAACAGATGTATCTTTGCGTGTTGAACCGATTGGACCTGATTCATGGACTGTTTCTGGTCGTGGTGAATTGCATTTATCAATCTTAATTGAAAATATGCGACGCGAAGGCTATGAATTACAAGTATCACGCCCTGAAGTTATCGAACGTGAAATTGAAGGTGTGAAGTGTGAACCATTTGAACGTGTACAAATTGATACACCAGAAGAATATATGGGGTCAGTTATTGAGTCATTAGGTATGCGTAAAGCAGAAATGCAGGATATGATTAATACAGGAAATGGGCAAGTAAGACTTGTCTTCTTAGCACCAGCTCGTGGATTAATTGGTTATACAAATGAATTTTTATCAATGACACGTGGCTATGGAATTATGAACCACACATTCGATCAGTACTTACCAATGATTCCAACTCAAATCGGCGGACGTCATCATGGTGCGTTAGTTTCAATCGATACAGGAAAAGCCACAACGTATTCTATCATGAGTATTGAAGAACGTGGAACTGTCTTTGTTGAACCAACAACGGAAGTATATGAAGGTATGATTGTTGGAGAAAACTCTCGTGAGAATGATTTGACAGTTAATATTACAAAAGCAAAACAAATGACTAACGTTCGTTCGGCTAATAAAGATCAAACGTCAGTAATCAAAAAACCACGTATTTTATCTTTAGAAGAATCTTTAGAATTCTTGAATGATGATGAATATTGTGAAGTAACTCCAGAAAGCATTCGTTTACGTAAACAAATTTTAAACAAGAACGAACGTGAAAAAGCAGCGAAGAAAAAGAAAAAAGCTGAATAATTTTATTAAAAAGAGTCATCGAATAATTTTCGATGGCTTTTTTTGTAAATCTGTGGGAAACTTTAAGAATTAAATAAATAAAAAGTTGATATAGCAATGTTTTGTTTTTTTTAGTTAAAATAGAAAGCGATAGAATGTTTCATATTGTTTGTGTGTTTCACGAACGGAACATACGTTCATAAAAAAAGCGAATAAATTAAAAAAATATAGTGAATTTTTGTTTGAACTTCTTAAAAAAACAAGATTTATAGAGTTTTTGTTCGTTTTTTTCATTTTTTTGTTAAAACTTCGTGATTTGAAACATCCAATTCTATATAAAGTTGTGCTATAATAATGAAACGAAAGATAGGAGGGAGCGGAAATGGAATCTATTTCTCCAGAACTAGCATTAGAGCTTCTTGTACAAGAAGCGGATCGTATTCGTATGTTAATTCGCAATCAAAAAAATAGCTTATGTATTTCTCAATGTAAAGCTTTTGAAGAAGTTGTAGATACTCAAATGTACGGTTTGTCAAGACAAGTCACATACGCTATTCGCTTGGGAATTGTATCGAATGAAATAGGTCAACAATTATTAAGTGATTTAGAAAAAGATTTGAATCAACTATACAATGAAGTATATGAGGAAACCAGAGCAAATGAAATAGGCAAGGAGGTTTAGAACTTGCCTAAAGAGATAAAAAAACGGCATCTGTTAGACTTAGGCATCCTAATCCCATATCTTATTTTAAGCGTTGTTGGATTAATGATGGTTTACAGTACAACAACCTATGTTATGTTAGAAAGTGGGCAGAATACAACCCGTCAAGCATTGTTACAATTTGCTTTTTGGTTGTTAAGTTTATTTACTATTTTTGTTGTTTACAAAATGAAAACTGATTTTTTAAAAAATAAAAAACTGATACAAATAGTAATGACCATAGTTACTGTATCGTTATTTGTGGTTTTTTTGTTCGATAAGGAAGCGACAAACGGAGCGTATGGATGGATTAAGCTAGGAAGCTTAGGAACCATTCAGCCCGTAGAATTTCTAAAATTTATTGTAATTTGGTTTCTAGCAACTAATTTGGCACAACGACAACAAATGATTCATGAAGATTTTTGGACAAGTGTAAAAGGTTTGCTAGCGGTTATTGGGTTTCAAATTGCTGTTATTCTATTTTACCCTGATTTTGGGAACGCAGCAGTTATTGTATTGTTAGTGATGATTATGTTATTAAGTAGTGGCGTAAATTATCTCTATACATTATATACCGGTATTATTGGCGTAGTAGGCAGTGTTTTAATGGTCACTTTAGTCAATCTTGTCGGAAAATACTTTTTACCAGCACACGTTATTTCTCGTTTTGCAGTTTTCCGTAACCCATTTAGTGATGAGTTTGGAAATGGTCACCAATTAATTCATGGATACTATGCGATGTTTAATGGTGGACTGTTAGGGCGAGGACTTGGTAACAGTATACAGAAAAAAGGATTCCTAAAATTCGCCCACACCGATTTTGCGTTTTCAATTGTTGTGGAAGAATTAGGTCTCATTGTAGCAATCATTATTTTAGGCTTACTATTTTATATGATTGCGCGTATCATATTAATTGGCATTCGTTCGAATGATGCGTTCAATTCTATGATGTGTATAGGAATTGGCTCATTGTTCTTAATTTCAGTATTTATCAACCTAGGTGGAATTACGGGAATTATTCCTTTAACTGGGATTACGTTTCCGTTTATCAGTCAGGGTGGTTCCAGTTTACTGATATTCTCTATCTGTATTGGTTTTGTATTGAATATTAGTGCGGATGAAAAGAAAAAAAATTATCAATTAAATTATTGATATTGAAGTGAAAGAGGAGTGGTTTAATGAAAAAAATTCTTGTTGCTAACCGTGGAGAAATCGCGATTCGAGTATTTCGAGCGTGTGTGGAATTAAAAATAAAAACAGTAGCAATCTATGCAGAGGAAGATGAATATTCTGTTCATCGTTTTAAAGCAGATGAAGCGTATTTAGTCGGTAAAGGCAAACGCCCAATTGATGCTTACTTAGATATTGAAGATATTATTCGTGTTGCAAAAGAATCAGGCGCTGAAGCGATTCATCCAGGTTATGGTTTCTTATCAGAAAACCTAGAATTTTCTAAACGTTGTGAAGAAGAGGGAATTATTTTCATTGGCCCTACACCACATCATTTAGATATTTTTGGTGATAAAATTAAAGCCAAAGAGGCAGCGATTGCAGCAGGTATTCAGTCCATTCCTGGGTCAAATGGTCCAGTTGAAACCGTTGAAGATGTTTTAGAATTCGCCAATAATCATGGCTATCCAGTTATGATTAAAGCAGCTCTTGGCGGAGGCGGACGCGGAATGCGTGTGGCTCATGATGAAAAAGAAGCACGTGATGGTTATGAACGTGCGAAAAGTGAAGCGAAAGCAGCTTTTGGTAGTGATGAAGTATATGTTGAAAAATATATCGGTAATCCAAAGCATATCGAAGTACAAATTTTAGGGGACTCTCATGGAAATGTTGTTCACTTATTTGAGCGCGATTGCTCGGTTCAACGTCGTCACCAAAAAGTTGTAGAAGTTGCTCCATGTGTCTCCTTAAATGATGAACAACGTGCGGCAATCTGTAATGCTGCAGTTCAATTAATGAAACATGTTGATTACGTTAATGCTGGAACAGTAGAATTCTTAGTTGAAGACGATAAATTCTATTTCATCGAAGTAAACCCGCGTGTTCAAGTAGAGCATACAATTACTGAAATGATTACAGACATTGATATCGTAACCACACAAATTTTAATTGCTCAAGGCAAAAACTTACACACAGAAATCGGTATTCCGACTCAAGATAAAATTACTTTTGAAGGTGCAGCCATTCAATGTCGTGTAACTACAGAAGATCCATTAAACGGATTTATGCCAGATACAGGTAAAATTGATACGTATCGTTCACCAGGTGGTTTTGGTGTGCGTTTAGACGTAGGTAATGCGTATGCTGGAGCAGTTGTAACACCGTATTTTGACTCTTTATTAGTAAAAGTCTGTACGCATGGTTCAACATTCCAACAAGCAATTGATAAAATGGAACGTTGCTTGAAAGAATTCCGTATCCGTGGGGTAGAAACAAACATTCCATTTATGCGTAATGTTGTTCGCCACCCACAATTCCGTTCAGGTGATGCAAAAACAATTTTCATCGATACAACACCAGAATTGTTTGAATTCCCACGCACACGTGACCGTGGAAATAAAACAATGAAATATATCGGTGAAATCACAGTGAATGGTTTCCCTGGAATTGAAAAACAAACAAAACGTTTCTTTGATGAACCACGTATGCCTAAAAAATTAGAGCGAGTGGAAAATCTAGTAACTGCTAAAAATATTTTAGATGCAAAAGGTGCAGATGCTGTTGTTGAATGGATTAAAGAACAAAAAAATGTTTTATTAACAGATACAACATTCCGTGATGCGCATCAAAGTTTATTAGCAACTCGTGTTCGTACACATGATTTAGCGAAAATTGCTGGTAAAACAGAAGAAGCAATGCCACAATTATTCTCAAGTGAAATGTGGGGTGGAGCAACATTTGACGTTGCTTATCGTTTCTTAACAGAAGATCCTTGGGAAAGATTACGTATCTTACGTAAGAAAATGCCTAATACGTTATTGCAAATGCTATTCCGTGGTTCAAATGCAGTCGGTTATTCAAATTATCCAGATAATGTCTTAGTTGAATTTATCAATGAAGCAGCACATCAAGGAATTGATGTTTTCCGTATTTTTGATAGCTTAAACTGGATTCCACAAATGGAAAAAAGTATTCAAGCAGTTCGTGATGCAGGTAAGATTGCTGAAGCAACAATTTGTTACACTGGAGACATTAATGATGCTTCTAGACCGAAATATTCATTGCAGTATTATAAAGATATGGCAAAAGAGCTGGAAGCATTAGGTGCACATACGATTGCGATTAAAGATATGGCAGGTTTATTGAAACCACAAGCATCTTATCGATTAATTAGCGAGTTAAAAGATACTGTAGATGTGCCAATTCATTTGCATACACATGATACAAGTGGTAACGGAATTATCACGTATTCTGCAGCAGTAACAGCAGGCGTTGATATTGTCGATGTAGCGATGAGTGCGATGAGTAGCAATACAAGTCAACCAAGCTTGAGTAGTTTATACTATGCTTTAGTTAATGGCAAACGCGTACCGGATATCAATATTGAAAATGTACAAGAATTGAATCATTATTGGGAAGATGTACGTATGTATTATCAACCATTTGAAAATGGCTTGAACGTTCCTCAAACAGAAGTTTATATGCATGAAATGCCTGGTGGACAATATTCTAATTTACAACAACAAGCAAAAGCAGTTGGTTTGGGCGATCGTTGGGATGAAATTAAGAAAATGTACCACAATGTAAATATGATGTTTGGTGATATTGTAAAAGTAACTCCTTCTTCTAAAGTAGTTGGAGATATGGCGCTATTCATGGTTCAAAATAATTTAACAGAAGAAGATATTTATGAAAATGGTGAAACAATTAGCTTCCCAGAATCAGTAATTACTTTCTTCCAAGGTGAATTAGGTCAACCAACTGGCGGCTTCCCAGAAAAATTACAAAAAATTATTATCAAAGACCGTCCTGCTTATACAGACCGTCCGGGTGCTTTAGCAAAACCGGTTGATTTTGAACAAGTAAAAGCAGAACTAGCTGAATTAATTGGCTACGAACCACAACATGATGAAGTATTGAGCTACTTGATGTATCCAGAAATTTTCTTAGCTTATCGCAAAGCTTACGAACAATTTGCTGATATCAAAGTCTTAGATACACCAACTTTCTTTAGTGGTATGCGTACAGGCGAAAAAATCAATGTTGAAATCGAAAAAGGTAAAAACTTGATTATTCGTTTAGATGAGATTGGTGATGCAGATATTGAAGGAAATCGTACGTTGTTCTTTAACTTGAATGGTCAACGTCGTGAAATTTCAGTAAAAGATACTTCAATTAAGAGCACTGTTATTGCTAAGCGTAAAGCTGAGCCAACTAATAAAGAACAAATTGGTGCTACAATGTCTGGTTCGGTTTTACAAGTTTTAGTGAAAAAAGGAGACCAAGTGAAACGTGGGGATACATTGCTAGTTACAGAAGCAATGAAGATGGAAACATCAATTGAAGCACGCTTTGATGGTACAGTTGACCATGTATATGTTACTGAAGGTGAACCAATTTCATCTGGAGATTTATTAATCGAAGTAGCAGAAAAATAACGAAAGGCTGGAATCAGCATGAAACATCGAGGAATATTATTTAGTGTCATTTTCATAGGATGTACATTTCTGTTGTATATGTATCCTGTGTGGTTTCCTCATGTTTCTTCTGATCCGTCTAATAAAAGTGAAATTCGAAGAGATCCACCGGCGACATCTTGGAACTATGAACCAATTGCGACGGATGGGTTTGCCAAATGGATAGGGCAAAAACTAACGGATTTCGAAACGGTTTATGGAGATCCAGAAGAGGTGTATTCTTCTGGATTTTCTTTTGTTATTCATCAATATTTTATAGACGATCAGACATATTTGGAAGTTAACACAGAAGGTAATCGTATCACTAGTATTAAATTTTTAGGAAAAGAAAACACCGATATTGCACCCTTTCAATTTGGTATGACAATGAATGAATTAGCAAAAATTACGATGATTTACCCCAATTTTACGCTTAATCATGACGGGAAGATTATCGCGTTTGAATTGATGGAAGATGATATGAATTATCGACCATTAATCGCTTTTGATAACGGAACTTTCGCAATGTTATTTTTTAGTCAGAAAAAAGGTGAGAGTTCGTTATATAGTGTGATGTACTTGGATAAAGAAACATTATTGCAACTTGAACCGTATCAATTAACTGATGGAGTATCGTCTCGTTTTACTATGGAAGAAGATGCAGATTGGGAGATTATTAATCAAAACAAACAAGAGCAAAGCAAAAACTTATTTCAATTTTTAAGAAATTATGATCGTTTGCCGGAATTTATTTTAGATACTAAAAATCAAATGCTTGGGGAACAAATTTTGGGCTCTTTTTTCTCAAAAACAGAAGATTTCTTAACTACTGAGCGTACCCAGCAATTAAAAAGAATTCAAAGTGGTACCGAAGATGGCCGTTTTACCTTATCTCGCTCTGAAATGGAAGATGTTCTAAAGGAATTTTCAGCAACCACTGCGAGTGTCTATTTAGAATTACCCGTTTATGACCCAACGTTTACTATTTTGACGTGGTATAGCACGCCGTATTTACATACGCGTTTTATGCATCAAGATCCTGAGTCTTTAGGAATTGCCTTTTCAAAAGAGAATGTGGTAGTCTTATTACAGAAATTAGAAAATAAAACAGAGGACAGTGACGCCAATTGATTTACGATGATCAATTTTTTGAAATAGAAGACCAGGTACAAAAATTATTAACGTGTTTGAAACGAAGTCAGACATTTCAAACATATATTGATAATAAGAAAATTTTATATGAAGATGCAGATGTACAAGGAATAAGAACGGACTTTTTAACTAAAAAAGAATCTTTTGACCGTGTTGCAGCTTATGGAGGGTATGCACCTGATCATCGCGAGAAGCAACGAGCTTTGCGAAAATCAAAGCGTGCATTAGATTTACATCCGCTAGTTGCTGAGTTTCGCTTTTCAGAAACAGAACTGCAAGGAATTTTAGATGAAATGGGTATAAAAATTGCCCATTGTATTTCAGACGATATTAAAGTAGATACAGGAAATCCATTCTTTGAAACAAAATCAAGTTGTGGAGGGAAATGCCATGTCAGTTAACACTGAGGAATTTACGATGCAAAAAAGACGAGGACTGATTGTCTGGGTGTATAGTTTGCGTCAGTTAAAGAACTTAAGACGTTTCGGATTTGTTCATTATGTTTCAAGACGCATGAAATATGTAGTGATGTATGTGAATGAAGAAAATGTTGAAGAGAACCGAGAAAAAATTGAACGCCTTCATTTTGTGCGTAATGTAGACATTTCTCACCGTCCAGATATCGAAATGAACTTCGCCGAAAAAATTGGCACCAAAGCGGCCTTCCAAGTAACCGAAGACAAAGACGATATTGAAGAACGAAATACAACAATTCGCCTAGCCGAAAACGTATAGCAAAGAAGGTTGGACTGCAAAGCCCAGCCTATTTGCTGTGAATCACTGCGATTCGCCGACTGTAAGGAGAGCGAGAGCAGCTGATGAACAGCACTAGCAGAGCGAAGCGAGGGTAGTCACCCTCCCGAATCACTGCGATTGTCCGACTGTAAGGAGAGCGAGAGCAGCTGATAAATAAAAGAGAATATAGCCGATGAAAGGAACAACCGTATGCGTGTAGTATCAGGAACTTATCGTGGTCGCCGTTTGAAAAGTTTAGATGGTGATAATACACGACCAACCTCTGACAAGGTAAAAGAATCGATTTTTAATATGATTGGTCCGTATTTTGATGGAGGCAAAGTGTTAGATTTATTTGCAGGCAGTGGTGGATTAGCCATTGAAGCAATTTCTAGAGGAATGGAGCACGCTGTTTGTGTTGACCGTAGTTATCCTGCAATGAAAGTGATTCAAGAAAATATTAAAATTACGAAAGAGCCCGAGAAATTTACGACTCTTAAAATGGATGCTAATCAAGCGATACAAAAATTATCTCATGGAGAAAATTCTTTTGATTTGATTTTGTTAGATCCGCCCTATGCAAAACAGCAAATTGTCACGCAATTAGAAAAGATGTTAGATGAAAATCTATTGAATTCAGACTGTTTAGTTGTTTGTGAAACAGATAAGGGTGTTGTTTTGCCAGAGGAACTGCAAACACTTGTCCAAATTAGACATCAGGTGTATGGGATGTCAGCAGTTACTATTTATAGAAATGAGGTCTAAACGAATATGAAAAAAATCGCATTATTTCCAGGAAGTTTTGATCCATTAACGATGGGACATTTAGATACCATTGAGCGAGGGTCTAAAATCTTTGATGAGCTTTATGTGGGGATTTTTGTTAATACCAATAAGCATTCATTTTTTTCAGTAGAAGAAAAAGTGAAATTAGTGAATGATGCAGTAGCACATTTACCAAATGTGACCGTTATTTCTCAAGAAACCGAATTAACAGTCACAACTGCCCAACGCTTAGGCGCGAGTTTTTTATTACGTGGTGTGCGTAATATGAAAGATTATGAATATGAACGTGAAATTATGGAAATGAATCGTCATTTAGACCCAAATTTGGAAACAGTCTTTTTAGTAGCAAAATCTGAATATAGTCATATCAGTTCTAGTTTGATTAAAGAAGTGCTATTATTTGGAGGAGACGTTCAAAAATATCTTCCTAAGAATGTCTATGAAGCGATTAAGAAGCGGTGATTAAAATGAAAAATAGAACCTCTGTCAATTATCTTTTATCTATTGTGGTGGCGTTGACAATTGTGGCAAGTGTCTTTATTCCATTGCCTTATTATATTGAACAGCCCGGCTCGACCATTGATTTAAAAGAACTCGTTACAGTCAACGACCAAAAAGATGATAATCCTGGTTCATTTTCGCTAACGTCAGTAGGGATTCGCCAAGCATCAGTTGTTACAGCAATTAAAGCCAAGTTTGATCCTTTTGAAGATGTCGTTAGTGAAAAAGAACTATTTGGGGAGTCAAGTGGTGCGGAATATGACCGTATTCAACAATATTATATGACTTCATCCCAAAATAATGCGATTGAGCAAGCATTAAAACAAGCGAAACGTCCGTATCATTTCGACTACAAAGGTGTCTATGTGATGGGAATTGAATCCAATTCCAATTTCATCGATAAAATTTCTGTAGGAGACACAGTTACTAAAGTTGATGGTAAAACGTTTAAGAACACCCAAGAATTTATGAGTTATGTTCAAGGGAAAAAAGCCAATGATGAAGTAACGATAACTTATCTTCAAGATGGCGAAGAGAAAGAAGCCACGGCTAAATTAATTACTTTAGAGGCAAATAAAAAAGCTGGGATTGGCATTACTTTAGTCGATCATACAGAAATTCAATCAGATGACAAAATTGATTTCCACGTAGAAAATATTGGAGGTCCTTCTGCGGGATTAATGTTTACTTTAGAAATATATGAACAGTTAGTCGATCAGGATTTGCGTAAAGGGAAAAACATTGCGGGGACTGGAACCATGAATAACGATGGAACCATTGGTCGTATTGGAGGAATCGATAAAAAAGTTGCCAGTGCTAGTAAAGAAGGCGTTGAAATTTTCTTTGCACCTGACGATGAGATTACTGCAGAACAAAAAGCTGCCTATCCCGAATTAAAAACCAACTACGAAGAAGCCGTAGAAGCAATGAAAAAAATTAAATCAGATATGAAAATTGTCCCTGTAAAAACATTACAGGATGCATTAGATTATCTTGAAAAAATGTAAGGGTGAAATCGAAGCAGATATTCTGTTTCGATTTTTTGTTTTCGCAAAAAAGCATAAGATACAAATAGGTTCCTACTTTAAATTATGATATACTTTCGTTAAGGAGCGTGAGAAGTTTGGAAATAAAAAGACAAAAACCAGTAGTTGAAACATATCACTTTGATATGCGTAATCCAGAGCAAGAAGCAGAAACAAAATTAAACGTTGGTTTTGCGCCATTAAAACCACAAGAAAATTATCCAGAAGAAAATACAGTTTTAGGTGCTCGTTTGCAATTTGAAGTGGTCTTCCCAGAGTTTATTATTAGTGGAGCGATTGGACAAATCAATCATATTGTCAATCGTAAAATCACAGGCCCTAATGACCTATCAAAGGTTGAAGCAGATGAATTAGTTGAACCTTTATTTGAAATGCTGCAACGTTTAACATACGAAGTAACAGAAATTGTCACAGATCAACCAGGTATCAAATTAAACTTTAACAATCAAGAAAATGAGGATTGATAGCTATGTTTTCAAATGAGATGCAAGTGATGATTTATGTAGATGATGTTCCCGCAGCAGTTGATTTTTGGACAGAATTGGGATTTATCGTGATTGAAAAACAAGAATTAGACGGAACACTTGTCGTTGAAATTGCAGCGTCAAGTGATGCGCAAACCCATTTTGTTTTATATGATCGTGAATTTATTGAACGTCATTCACCAGAAGTTGCGACAAATTCACCATCAATTATGTTTGTTTCTAATCAAATTGTCGATTTATATAAAAAACTATTATCTATGGATGTTGAAGTTGGCGAATTGATTCAAATGGAAGAACAAATGGTCTTTAATTTTGCAGACCGTGATGGAAATTATTACGCTGTTTCAGGTAAATAAAAAATGATTCATCGTATGTTATTGCGATGAATCATTTTTTTATTTTTGACAATCATTCGCAATAGCACCTGTACGAATGGATTCTTTCATTTCTGCTTTAAATTGTAACCAATAGTGTGTCCATTTCTTCAATGTGCTCACATCCTTGTTTTTTAGTATAGCGACTTCCTAAATAAAGCGCAAATAATTATCCATGAATTTGCTTGAAAAAAGGCGTATACTTAAGAAAAGGGGATGAAGAATATGAAACCATATGTTTATGTGATTAGCGATATTCATGGTCAACTTGATTTGTTTAAGAAATTATTAGAAAGCTTTGATCCAGTTCATCATCAACTAGTTTTAATTGGTGACTTAAATGATCGAGGAAAAAAAAGCAAAGAATGTTTTTTATTAGGAAAAGAATTAGTTGAAAAATATGGTGCGATTTATCTTCGAGGGAATCATGAAGAATATTTTTTACAATTTTTGCATGCGCCGGAAGATTGGATGACAGGTTATGTACGTAATGGTGGCAAAGAAACTATTGATAGTTTGCTTCATCCTGGAGCGACAGAGGAGTATTCACCTACGGAAATTGCGATGATGATACGTTCTCGTTACAAAGACTTAGTTGATTTTTTGATGGATCGTCCATTGAGTTTTGAGTGGGGCAAGTATTTATTTGTCCATGCCGGAGTGGATTTAACAAAAAAGGATTGGAAAGAAACCGATCCTCGTGATTTTATTTGGATTCGAGACTCGTTTCATACAGGGAAAAATAATACAGGAAAAACAATTGTCTTTGGTCATACGATCACACCGATGTTACACGGAGATATGAAAACCACAGATTTATGGATTTCTGATCATAAAATCGGAATTGATGGTGGAGCGGTGTTTGGTGGTTCGGTTCATGGAGTGATTTTTGACCAAAAAGGAATTGTTCAAGATATTGAATATCAAAATGTGTCTGGTCCATGGCAACCAGATTTTTAAACGGAGAACGCAGATGGGAACATATCCATCTGTGTTTATTTTATGTTAAACTTAAGAAGATGTTTGAGGAAAGGAATTTAACAAATGAACGATAAAATTATTCAGTTATTGCAAAAAGAACTTACGCAATATCGTGGAAACCAACTAACAAAAGTGTTGGAATTATTAGGAGAAGGAAATACTGTTCCTTTTATTGCTCGTTATCGGAAAGAAATGACTGGCGGATTGGATGAAGTGCAAATTCGTGAGATTGAAGAACGATATACGTATTTAGAAAATTTAGAAAAACGTAAAGAAGAAGTGTTGCGTTTAATTGATGAACAAGAAAAATTAACACCTGAATTAAAAAATTCTATTTTAGTGGCAACAAAGATGCAACAAGTAGAGGATTTATATCGTCCCTATAAACAAAAACGTCGAACAAAAGCTACGATTGCAAAAGAAAATGGTTTAGAACCCCTTGCAACATGGTTATTAGCTTTTCCTAAAGAAGATGTCTATCAAAAAGCACAGAGTTTTGTGAATGAAGCAATTGAAACATCTGAAGAAGCGTTACAAGGTGCCCATGAAATTTTAGCAGAACAATTTGGTGATTCTGCGACATTTCGTACATGGATTCGTAGTTATCTTTTTAATAAAGGAAGCTACGTCAGTAAGGTCAAAGATGCAGATAAAGATGAAAAAGGCGTTTACGAAATGTACTATGATTTTTCTGAACCGATTAATAAAATTGTCTCTCATCGTATCTTAGCCACAAATCGTGGTGAAAAAGAGGACATCTTGAAAGTTTCTCTAGAAGTGGATGAAACGAAAATTTTTGATTATTTTAACCGACAATTAATTCAACAACCACAGTCAACAGCCGCGCCTTTTATTATTGAAGCCTATCAAGACGCGTATAAACGCTTTATTGGTCCAGCAATTGAACGCGAAATTCGCAATGAATTAACTGAAAAAGCAGATGAGCAAGCGATTGCGATTTTTGGTGAGAATTTACGCAATCTATTATTACAACCGCCCTTAAAGGGAAAAGTAGTATTGGGATTTGACCCAGCGTATCGTACAGGATGTAAATTAGCAGTAGTTGATGCAACAGGTAAGCTTTTAGCGATTGAAGTTATCTACCCACATAAACCGGCGGCACCAAATAAACGTCAAGCGGCAGGACCAGCATTGAAGAACTTAATTGAAACTCATCAAGTAGATATGGTTGCCATTGGGAATGGAACCGCTAGTCGCGAATCAGAACAATTTGTTGCGGAACAATTAAAAGACATTGCACGCGAAGTCTTTTATGTGATTGTCAATGAGGCCGGAGCTTCAGTATATTCTGCGAGTGATACTGCTCGTCAAGAATTCCCAGAATTACCAGTAGAAGAGCGTAGCGCAATTAGTATCGCTCGTCGTTTACAAGACCCACTAGCCGAATTAGTGAAGATTGAGCCAAAAGCAGTCGGTGTGGGTCAATATCAGCACGATGTTTCTCAAAAGCGTTTAGGAGAACAATTGGATTTTGTGGTAGAAACCGTAGTAAACCAAGTCGGTGTAGATGTGAATACCGCAAGTCCTCAACTTTTACAACATGTTTCTGGGTTGAATAAGACGACAGCTCAAAATATCGTTAAGTACCGTGAAGAAAACGGTGCTTTTGTGCAACGAAACCAATTAAAAAAAGTTCCACGTTTAGGACCTAAAGCATATGAACAAGCAATTGGATTTTTACGTATTCCAGGTGGAAAAAATATTTTAGATAATACAGGCATTCACCCAGAGAGCTACGCTGTTGCCAAAGATATTTTAGCGTTAGTCGATCTTTCATCAGAGCAATTAGGAACAGAGTCTGCGAAAGAAGCGTTAGCTCAATTGAATGTGATCCAAACTGCGAACGAGTTAACCGTGGGCAACGAAACTGTTTTAGATATTATCAAAGCCTTACTTCAACCAGGAAGAGACATGCGTGATGAAATGCCTGCGCCTCTTTTACGTAAAGATGTGCTTTCCATGGAAGACCTGAAAACAGGAATGGAGTTAAAAGGTACAGTACGTAATGTTATTGATTTTGGTGCCTTTGTTGATATTGGTGTGAAACAAGATGGTTTGGTTCATATTTCTAAATTAAGTAAAACTTTTGTTAAACATCCCAAAGATATTGTATCTGTGGGTGATGTGGTTACGGTTTGGATTGATCAAGTCGATGTCAATAAAGGGCGAATCAGCTTAACCATGCTTGATCCTGGATCGTCTAAATGACACCATTTGAATTGCAAGAATTGGTTGAAAAAATATCGCTTGAATTTTTTGATAAACCTTTTCAACATAAGGCTGTATTTAATGCGCGTCTAAAAACAACAGGTGGTCGGTATCATTTGAATGATCATCACTTAGATTTTAATCCTAAGATGTTAACACAGGGAATGGAAGTATTTATCGGAATTATCAAACATGAGCTTTGTCATTATCATCTACATTTAGCAGGTAAAGGTTATCAGCATAAAGATTGGGAATTTAAAGAATTACTTACTCAAACAGGTGGACTTAGGTTTGCGCCCAGTCCACCTCGAGAAGTAAAAGTTTTGATTTATCAATGCCAAAACTGTGAGAAATGTGTCCAACGACGTCAAAGAATTAATACGGAACGCTACGTGTGTGGCGCTTGTCGTGGGAAGCTCCAATACTTAGATACAACAATTATTTCTTTGGGAAAATGATGAGAGAAAATTAAATCTTGACTATGATAAGTTAAAACTCGTTGCTATTTTCGAAGTTTTGTAAGATAATGTATCCCAGTTAAATATACTTATTAGACGATAAATGAATCTTTATATAGAGAATGTTTTGAGAAAAGAGGACAACAAATTATGACGAATCAAGATAAAAAAATCTATCATTTTGTAGGAATCAAAGGCTCAGGTATGAGCTCTTTAGCACTTGTTTTACATGAAAAAGGGTTGCAAGTACAAGGGTCTGACGTAGAAGAATACTTTTTCACACAACGTGAATTAGAACGTGCGGGTGTTCCTTTATATACGTTTGATGCTGAGAATATTCATGATGGTTTAACAGTCATTGCTGGTAATGCGTTCACAGATGCTCATGAAGAATTAGTGCGTGCACGTGAATTAGGTCTAGAAGTGATTCGTTACCATGATTTTATTAGTAACTTTATTCAACAATTTACAAGTATTGCCGTAACTGGTTCCCATGGAAAAACAAGTACGACAGGATTATTAGCTCACGTATTAACTGGTATTCGTCCAACAAGCTATTTAATTGGTGATGGAACAGGTCATGGTGACCCAAATGCTGAATTATTTGCTTTTGAAGCATGTGAGTATCGTCGTCATTTCTTAGCATACTCACCGGATTATGCAATTATGACAAATATTGATTTTGACCATCCTGATTATTACACAAGTATTGAAGATGTTTTCTCAGCATTTCAAACAATGGCTCATCAAGTGAAAAAAGGAATTTTAGCTTTTGGTGATGATGAGTATTTACGTAAATTAGAAGCAGATGTTCCCATCTATTACTATGGGGTAAATGAAAACGATGATATTCAAGCAAGAAATATTATTCGTACAACAGAAGGTTCTGAATTTGATGTGTATTTCCAAGGTGAATTTATCGGCCACTTTGCTTTGCCAGCTTTTGGTCAACACAATATCAACAA
Organism: Enterococcus sp. DIV2402; assembly: GCF_017426705.2. NCBI lineage: Bacteria > Bacillati > Bacillota > Bacilli > Lactobacillales > Enterococcaceae > Enterococcus > Candidatus Enterococcus lowellii. The sequence goes on from NZ_CP147251.1 coordinate 1,692,225, forward strand.
TGCGTTGGGTGTGATTGCAACGGCACATTTAGAAGGCTTTAACATGGAGAAAGTTGCCCAAGAAATGTTAACATTTAAAGGGGTAAAACGTCGCTTCAGTGAAAAAATTGTGGCAGATATGACTATCGTTGATGACTATGCACATCATCCAGCCGAAATCAAAGCAACGATTGATGGCGCACGTCAAAAATATCCAGATAAAGAAATTATTGCAGTCTTCCAACCACACACATTCACTCGAACGATTGCATTGATGGACGAATTTGCAGAAGCGTTAGATTTATCAGATAAAGTGTATTTATGTGATATTTTCGGTTCAGCACGTGAAACGCAAGGCGATGTGAAAATTGAAGATTTAGGAGCAAAAATTTCAAAAGGTGGACAAGTTATCAAAGAAGATAATGTGTCGCCATTATTAGATCACGAAAATGCGGTGATCATCTTTATGGGCGCAGGCGATGTTCAAAAATTTGAACAAGCTTATGAAAAATTATTAAGCGGAACAACACGTAACGTATTATAAAAACAAGACGGATGGTAGCTTAGCTATCATTCGTTTTTTTAGAAGTAACGACGCTTGCACTTTTCTGTGCATTTGATAAAATAAGAGAAACTATATATTTTATTTGGAGGTCTGCTATTTTGGATATAGGTAAGCCAAGAAAACTAGGAAAAACCATTGATGAAATTGAGGAGGGTGAATCGTTATCCGTTACAGAATCGATTGAAGATAATCAGCTGTTGTTGTATTTAGGATTAACGAATGATGCTAATCCATTATATATTCAACATGATTATGCACGACAAACAGCGTATGAACGCCCAATTGTTCCGTCAATTATGTTGATGGGGATTGTAACGAGTGCCATTTCAAAACATTTGCCTGGACCAGGGTCACATGTGGTTAATTTTTCTGTGAACTTCGTGGAACCTGTCTACCATTATGAAACATTGACATTTGAATTTGAAGTTATCAAAGTTGATAAAATGAAGGATGTCATTACTATTTCTGTGGAAGCAGTGAATACAGAAAACGATCGCGTATTGGATGCGGTTGTGATGGTTCAACCACCAATTTTAATTGACGAAAGCGAGGAAACAAATGAATAATCATCAAGTTATTGAAGATACATCTGGATTAAATAAATTTTATGCAAAGGTTTATGGAATCTTCGGTTTAGGTCTAGGTATCAGTGCTTTAGCTGCTTTTTTAGGTGGAAGTATTTTTTTAAAACAAACATTAGCGTTTATTCAAAACTTCCCATTAGGCTTAACAGGGATTTGGATTGCTGAAATCATCTTAGTAATTGTATTAAGTGCCAAAGCACAAAAAAATCCATCGTTAACACTGGCAGGATTTATTGTCTATTCCTTACTAAATGGATTAGTTTTATCTATTACTATTTTAGCTTATGGTGTAGAAAATGCAGCAAGAGCTTTTGTTGTAGCTACTATTACATTCCTAGTAATGGCACTGTATGGTGCCTTTACGAAACGTGATTTAAGTGGTATTGGTCGTGCGGGAATTGGTTTACTATTTGGGGTAATCATTGCGACAGTTGTAAACATGTTTTTACAAAGTTCAGGTGTCGATTATTTCTTATCCTATGTTACGGTGTTAATCTTTGTTGGCTTAACAGCCTATGATAATCAACGTATCCGTCACGTCTATTTTGCTTCACAAGGACAAGAGAATTTAGGTTTAGCTGCTTTCATGGCATTGCAACTTTATTTAGACTTTATCAACTTGTTCTTATCACTATTACGAATCTTTTCAAGAGACTAATCAAGCAAACGAACATTGGCAAACCAATGTTCGTTTTTTTGTACTTAAATAATCGCATTCCTTAGATTTCTTTGTTAAAATAAAGAAGAATGTTTCAAGTGAGGAGCCAAAAAAATGACAAAAAATAAATTATTATTAGTGGATGGCAACAGCGTCGCGTTTCGTGCGTTTTTTGCGCTACATAATTCGCTAGAACGCTTTAAAAACAACAATGGATTACACACCAACGCGATTTATGCCTTCAACAATATGTTTGAAAATGTAATGGCTAAAGAGCAGCCAACGCATGTCTTGGTTGCATTTGATGCGGGTAACACTACTTTTCGTAATGCGATGTATGAAGAATACAAAGGTGGGCGTGCAAAAACGCCAGGTGAATTCAAAGAACAGATGCCGTATATTCGTGAATTGATTACAGGCTTGGGTGTCAAGCACTACGAATTGGATAACTATGAAGCCGATGATATTATAGGAACCTTAGCTAATCGTGTGGATGAAGAACAATTTGACGTGGTAATTTTAACAGGTGACCGTGATTTAACCCAATTAGCCACTGAACATATAAAAATCGATATTACAGTAAAAGGCGTCAGTGATCTTGAATCTTATACACCTGAACATATTGCAGAAAAATATGATGGTTTAAAACCTTTACAAATCATCGATATGAAAGGTCTAGCTGGTGATGCCTCGGATAACATTCCTGGAGTGACCAAAATCGGTGAAAAAACTGCAATTAAATTGCTAAAACAATATGAGTCAGTAGAAGGCATTTATGAACATATTGATGAAATGAAAAAAAGCAAAATGAAAGAGAATTTAATCAATGATCGTGAGTTAGCTTTTCTTTCAAAACAATTAGCAACCATCAATACCGATGCCCCTGTTGAGGTGAACGTTGATTCCTTAAAATATGAAGGCAAAGATTTAGATAAATTAGTGCCCTTTTATAAAGAAATGAATTTTAAAACTTTCTTAGAACGTTTAAATATCGTTGATGACCAAGAGATGGATGATATTTTATTTGAAGTGGTAGAAGAAACGACTCCTGAAATGTTTACCTCAGAATCAGCGCTATACGTTGAAATGCTAGGGGATAACTACCACATTGAAGATATTGTGGGGATTGCTTGGGGAACGAAGAAAAAAATCTATGTTGCCAATAACGAAGCTGTATTTGAAGATGCTGCATTCCAAGAATGGCTATTTGACGAAACGAAAAAGAAAAAAGTCTATGATGCCAAGCGTACCCAAGTCGCTTTAAATCGTTATATTGGCTGTCCAAAAGGCTTGTCTTATGATGTTTTATTAGCCGCTTATTTATTAGATACCAATGATAATAGTAATGATATTGCAGCTGTTGCGGCTCATTATGGATATACAGAAATTCAATCAGATGATGTGATTTATGGAAGAGGAGCTAAAAAAGGTCTGCCAGAAGAGGAAGAAGTCTTTTTTGCGCATTTAGCTCGTAAAATTGTTGCGATTGAATGGTTAAGTGAGAAACTAGTTGAAGAGTTGGAAGAAAAAGGGCAAACGCAACTCTTTTATGAGATGGAATTTCCTTTATCGAATATCTTAGCAGAAATGGAAATGACAGGGATCAAAGTGGATGGACAACGTTTGAATCAGATGAAAGGTGAATTTGCTGAACGCTTACAAGAAATTGAACAAAAAATTTATGCACAAGCAGGCGAAGAATTTAATCTGAATTCACCAAAACAGTTAGGCGTTATCCTATTTGAAAAAATGGGTCTACCTGTCATTAAAAAAACAAAAACAGGCTATTCCACAGCGGTTGATGTTTTAGAACAGCTAAAAGAACAAGCTCCTATTGTCGAAGATATTTTAGTTTATCGCCAAATTTCGAAGATTCAGTCAACCTATGTTGAAGGATTATTGAAAATGATTCAAAGCGATGGAAAAATTCATACACGTTATGTACAAACGTTGACACAAACAGGACGTCTAAGCTCAGTCGATCCAAACTTACAAAATATTCCTATTCGTTTAGAAGAAGGTCGTAAGATTCGTGAAGCATTTGTACCAAGAAAAGAAGATTGGGTAATTTATTCTTCCGACTATTCCCAAATTGAACTACGTGTGTTGGCTCATATTTCAGATGACGAGCATTTAAAAGCGGCCTTTTTAGAAGGACAAGATATCCATTCAAGTACAGCGATGCGCGTTTTTGGCATTGAAAAAGCTGAAGACGTCACTCCCAATATGCGTCGCCAAGCCAAAGCAGTTAATTTTGGAATTGTTTATGGCATTTCTGATTATGGATTATCACAAAACTTGGGCATTACTCGAAAAGCTGCTCAACAATATATTGACACTTATTTCGAACGTTATCCAGGTGTGAAAAAATACATGGAGACAGTAGTTCGTGAAGCTAAAGACACCGGCTATGTAGAAACCTTGTATCATCGTCGTCGGTATTTACCAGATATTAATTCACGTAATTTTAATTTACGTTCATTTGCAGAAAGAACGGCCATTAATTCACCAATTCAAGGAAGTGCCGCCGATATTTTAAAAATTGCGATGATTGATTTGAATCGTCGGATGAAAGAAGAAAAATTAGAAGCAGCGATGCTTTTACAAGTACATGATGAATTGGTTTTTGAAGTTCCAGAATATGAGTTAGAAAAATTAAATCAACTTGTAAAAGAAGTGATGGAGACAGCTGTTTCCTTACATGTACCATTAATCACCGACAGCAGTTGGGGAAAAACATGGTATGAAGCAAAATAAAGAGGTGAAAAGCTTTGCCAGAATTGCCAGAAGTAGAAACTGTTCGCAAAGGGCTATTGCATTTAGTTAAGGGAAAAACGATTGAATCTGTCGAAGTTCGCTGGCCACGAATTATTGAATCGCCCGAGATAGAAACTTTCCAAAGAAATTTGGTTAATCAGACGATTGAAGATATTCAGCGTCGAGGGAAATTTTTAATTTTTAAATTCACGAATTTTGATATGATCTCACATTTGCGTATGGAAGGTAAATATGAATTTGACCCTGATATGCAAGATATGCTTGATAAGCATACACATGTCATCTTTAATTTTACGGACCATTCTCGCCTTTTTTATAATGATGTGCGTAAATTTGGACGAATGGTTTTGGTGCCTAAAGATGAGAGTAGCCAATACAAAGGAATTAAACAATTAGGTCCAGAACCTCAACCAGATGTCTTTTATTTGGAAACTTTTCAAGAAAAATTAAAACGATCGGCTAAAGCGATTAAGCCACTTTTATTAGATCAAAAACTAGTCACCGGTTTAGGAAATATTTATGTAGACGAAGCACTATGGGAAGCCCAAATACATCCTGAAACGCCAGCAAATGCATTAAACGAAAGTGAAACAACCCGCTTGCATCAAGCGATTATCGATGTCTTAGCTAGAGCTGTGGAAGCAGGGGGAACGACGATTCGTTCTTACGCTAACGCACTAGGAGAAGCAGGCACTTTTCAAGTATCACTAAATGCTTATGGGCAAACGGATTTACCTTGTCCACGTTGTCAAACACCGATTGTTAAAACAAAAGTCGCCCAACGTGGCACCCATTATTGTCCAACTTGTCAGAAGCGGAAAGGATGAGTGCTGATGGGCATGGTTTTAGGTCTTACAGGCGGTATTGCTACAGGAAAAAGTACCGTTGTGAACATCTTTCGTGCATATGGCTTTCCGATTGTGGATGGGGATGTGATTGCACGAGAGATTGTTGAACCCAAACAAGCAGGTCTACAAGCGATTGTCTCCGTCTTTGGAGAGGATATTTTGTTAGACAATGGTCAGTTAGACCGTAAAAAATTAGGTAATATTATTTTTTCTGATGAAGAAAAACGTCGCCAATTAGATGCGTTATTAGATCCTATTTTACGACAAACAATTACTCAACGTATCCGTGGATATCGAGAGGAACCCTTAGTAATTGCAGATATTCCGCTATTATTTGAAGCCCATTATGAAGATGAAATGGATCAGGTTGCCGTGGTTTATGTTCCTGAAGCTGTTCAATTAGAACGTTTAATAAGACGAGATGACTTAACAAAAGCACAGGCGTTGCAACGAATAGCTAGTCAACTATCAATTGAAGAGAAAAAGCAACGGGCGGATATTGTGTTTGATAACCAAAATTCACTGGAAGAAACAAAAAAGAAAGTTAAAAACTGGTTAAAAGCACAAAAATTTATTTAAAAAGATTAAAAACTCTAGAGTTTTCTAGAGTTTTTTCTTGTCTATTCTGTCAGAAGAACTGATAAACGTGTTATAATATAGAAAGAAATTTAATTTATTCATTCAGTAAATTTAAAATAAATAAAGATAAATGGGGTGGAAATATGCACTGTCCAAAATGTCATCATAATAATTCTCGTGTTATTGATAGCCGTCAAGCCGATGATGGTCGTGCGATTCGCCGTAGACGCGAATGTGAAAACTGCGGCTTTCGTTTTACAACGTTTGAACGATTAGAAGAAACACCTCTGTTAGTCATTAAGAAAAATGGCGCGCGTGAAGAATTTAATCGTGAAAAAGTATTACGTGGTTTAATTCGTTCTGCTGAAAAACGTCCAGTAGCGATGGAGCAAATGGAACAAATTGTCGATCATGTAGAAGCTAGAATTCGTGAGCGAGGCGAAAATGAAATACCTTCAACTTTAATTGGTGAGTATGTTATGGAAGAATTAGTCAATTTAGACGAGATTGCTTATATTCGCTTTGCAAGTGTCTATCGTCAATTTAAAGACATGTCGGTATTCTTAAAGGAACTACAAGACATTGTTGATAAAGCAAAAGAAGCAAATAAGTAATTTAAAGGAGGGGCTTTTGTGAAGACCGCTTGGGATGAAGTCCAACCAAATCATATTTATCAAGTGTTCAAGAGCCTGCCTTTAACAAAAGAAGGCAATGATGGTTTATTATACCTCTACCAACCAATTATTGGTGCACAAGCTTTGGCTCTGTATTATGCATTATTGGGTGATGAGGAAGATTCGTTTGAAAATGACTTTGCGCACATTGATATGTTACATGCATTAAATATCGGTTTGCCAGATTTTTTACATGCTCGTAAACAATTAGAAGGTATGGGATTGCTTTCTGTTTTTATGAAAGAAGATGTAGAGTTTGGTCGAATGTTTTTATATCGCTTAGAAGAACCATTACATCCAGAAGTGTTTTTTAAAGATGAAACATATAGTTTTTTGCTATGGAGTGCAATTGGGGAGCGAAAATTTAATCAAATGGTTGAACGTTTTAAGCCTAAAAAGCTCGATGTCTCTAACTATCAAGAAATTACGTGTCGCTTTAAAGATGTGTATGGCTCAATTAACGAAGAATCATTTATGCGCAAATCATCAAAATTAGAACAAGTGGCACAAGTCTATGATGTGAATAAAAACAATGGTATTCAGCTTGATGCTTCTCAAATTGATTGGGACTTTTTACTTAACTTAGCTGAGAAAAAATATATTTCACGTACAAACTTTACGACATCCTTTAATCATCAATTAGTTCTTTACCAAAATCTCTATGGCTTTGATGAGATGGAATTAGTTGACTTGATGACGGAAGCAGTATCTTTTATTGACGGTAAAGTGAATGAAAAAGAGCTTGCTAAGGTTGTAGCACGTCATACAAAGCAAATACCACAAAAAAAGACAGGGATTTATGTTTCAAAAGATGCTGAAACTCGTCGCTTCAATACATTGCGTCAGTCGGGATTTTCTGAACAAGATATCGGTTTAATTCAGATGAGTGAAGCGACAGCACCAGCTGATTTTTTACAAGCAATCAAGCAAGAAAAGCATAGTTTTGTAGCGGATTCAGAAAGCTGGTTGTTGAAATCATTGATTGAGAAAAGTCCGCTAGCCAATAGCGTCATCAATGTTTTGATGCATTATGTGCTAGTGGTACAAAACAATAGTTCATTACAAGCGAGCTTTGTTAATCGAATTGCAACCAATTGGTCCGAAATGGGAATTAAAAGTCCTGAAGAGGCAATTAAACATGTTCGACAACTGGTTAAAGAATCTAAAGAAGCCAAAGAAAAACGAGAAACCCAACGAACCAATTACCGCAAACCGATTCGTAAAGAAACATTACCTGACTGGGTTGATAATCCAGTTGAAGAAGTGGAAGATTCCGAAAAACAAGCAGCAATTAATCAACGATTGCAAGAATATTTACAACGCAAAGAAGGTGAAAAATGATGGAAGATGTAGGTAAAAACTTAAATCGTCTATTAGATCAAAAAAATTATCGGACACGCTTTGAAGAAATGATGCAAGAAGTTTTACAAGACGTCGATGTGCGTAATTTTTTAGATCTGCATAAAAATCGTTTAACCCAACAAGATATTGAGCGTAGTTATGCAAAACTTTATGAGTTTGTTCAAGAAAAACGTAAATTTGAGTTAAATGATCCAGCCCAAATTGCACCGGGATATGAGCCTCAGTTGATGTTAAATTTTCATTCAGTCGATGTGACGTATATCCCAACTGAAGAATTATTAGCTAGAAGACATCAAGAAGAAGTGCGTAACCGCGTGCAAGCGTTGAATATGCCAAAAGACATCCAAGAAGCTCGTATTGCTACCTATGAAGGAACTGCTGGACGTGGTGAAGCATTAATGGCAGCAATTGATTTTATTGAAGCGTACAAAGAAGAACCAAAAAATTTTCATAAGGGCTTGTACTTAGCCGGCAGTTTTGGTATTGGCAAAACCTATCTTCTAGGGGCAATTGCTCGTGATTTAGCAGAAGCAGGTTTTTCATCGACGCTGTTACATTTCCCTTCATTTGCTGTTGAAATGAAACAAGCAATTGGTAAAGATCAAGTCGCTGAAAAAATGGAAGCTATCAAAAAAGCGCCGATTTTAATGTTAGATGATATTGGTGCGGATGCCATGAGTAGCTGGATTCGGGATGAAGTATTTGGTGTGATTTTGCAATATCGGATGCAGGAACAACTCCCAACGTTTTTCACCTCTAACTTTACCATGTTAGAATTGGAAAAACATCTGTCTGTTACGCAACGTGGTGAAGAAGAACCATTAAAAGCTAAACGTATTATGGAACGTATTCGCTACTTGACCAAAGAGGTTAGCATGAGTGGGCGTAATCGACGAAATCAATAGAGGTGAAACCAAATGAAGAACTGGCTACTAGGTAGTCTTTTAGGATTAAGTTTAGTCTTTGTGGCAGGCTGTGGTACTCAAAATGCTACACCTGAAACAAAAGAAAGTACTGAGAGTAGTGAAATAATGGAATCACGAACTATTTTTACAGGAACATTGACAGAGCATCTTGAAGAATCAGCAATGGAAGATGACAGTGTCTTATTGTTTTTAGAAAATGTGGAATCAATTGAAGACCCTGAAAATATTGTTGACATTTTTATTCAGCATGGGGTCGGTATCAATGTGAAAACCAAAGATATTGCTTATTGGCGGGCGTGGCGCAAAGGAAGTAAAGTAGAAGTAACCTTAAAGGGACTTCCAGCAACCACAGCGTCAATTCCACCACAAGTTGCTGGAAATGCAATTGAAAATATTACCTTATTACCATAAATATTGAGTATTCTCTTGAATATGGTGTTGTGCCATTTTTAAGAGAATTTTTAGTGAGAAAAGAGGAATTTTAATGAACGAACAAGAATTATCACGACGCTTAGCACGTGTTGGTTCGCATGTTCCCCAAGATGCACGATTAGCAGATATTGGTTCAGATCATGCCTATCTACCCGTAGCGTTGATGTTAAAAAATAAAATTACATTCGCGGTAGCCGGTGAAGTTGTTAGGGGGCCTTTTCAATCAGCTGAAAAGCAAGTCCGTAAAAGTGGTTTAACAGATCGGATTGTTGTCCGTTTAGCTGATGGTTTAGAAGCGATTGAAGTGAATGATGAAATTAACGCAATCACCATTGCCGGTATGGGAGGGACATTAATTCGCTCAATTTTAGAAAGTGGTAAAAATAATGGTCGAATGAATGGTACTGAACGTCTCATCCTCCAACCAAATATCGGTGAGAAAACATTACGGGAATGGTTAGCACAAAATGACTATGCAATTATTGAAGAAGAAATTTTAGAAGAAAACAAAAAGACGTATGAAATTATTGTTGCCGAAAAACAGAAACCTACGACCTATACTGAGCAAGAATTATTTTTTGGTCCGAAATTATTAGAAGAAAAAAATGAGGTTTTCTTCCAAAAATGGCAACGTGAACTAACTGCTAAAGAACGTGTGTTAAGTCAATTAGAAAAAGCTGAAGAAAAACCTTTAGAAAAAGTTGAAGAAATAAAAATGCAACTTGCTTGGATTAAGGAGGTTTTGGCATGAGCCTTTCAGCCAAAGAATTTATTCATCGCTTTGAAGAATATTGTCCTTTATGGTTAGCAGAAGAAGGCGATCCAGTCGGTTTACATATTGGAACATTAGACCGTGAGATTCAACGTGTGATGATGACTTTAGATGTTCGTCCAGAAGTTGTGGAAGAAGCAATTGAAAAAAAAATTGACTTGATTATAGCTAAGCATCCGCCTATTTTTCGTCCTATTCAGCGTTTAACTGAAGATGATTTACAAACAAAGATGTATATTGATTTATTACGTCATAACATTTCTGTTTATGCCGCACATACAAACATGGATATCATCGAAGACGGACTAAATGATTGGTTTTGCGAAATGTTGGGTATTCAAGTGACAAATTATTTGAAAAAAACACATGAGATTCACTTTAAAAAATTAGCTGTGTATGTTCCTGTTGAAGCAAGTGCAGCGATGCGTCAAGCGTTAGGTGATGCCGGTGCAGGAACACAAGGGAATTACCATCATACGAGTTATTCGTTGATTGGTACGGGACGTTTTACGCCAACCGAGGCAGCCAATCCAGCGATTGGTTCAGCAAATAAAGCAGAGCAAGTACAAGAAGCCCGAATTGAAGTACTTTACCCTGAGACAATTCAACAACAAGTATTAGCAGCGATGTTTTCTGTTCACCCTTACGAAGAGCCTGCCTATGATATTTTAACGTTGGACAATCCACCACAAACATTTGGATTAGGTCGTGTGGGGAAATTAGCCCAGCCAATGTCGATTGATGCCTTTACACAAAAAGTGAAAGAAGTTTTTCAATTAGATGGTTTGCGGTTGATTGAACCACAGCAACCGAAAAAAATGATTCAAACAATTGCCATTTGTGGTGGTTCAGGTGGTAATTTTTATGGAGATGCATTAAAAGCTGGCGCAGACGTCTATATTACAGGCGATGTTTATTATCATACAGCGCATGATATGCAAACAAATGGGTTGACAGTTATCGATCCTGGTCATAACATTGAAGTTGTCTGTGTACCAAAATTCATAGAAAAAATGGAAGAATGGAAAAAAGAACAGCAATGGGATATCGAATTTATCCCATCTGAAACAAATACCAATCCTTTCCAATTTAGATAAGAGGAGTAATGTCAGATGTACGAAAATTTATTACCACGTTTTTTACGTTATGTAACAACAGAAACACGTTCAAATCCAGAAAGCACTACAACACCTTCAACGCAAACGCAAGTTGCTTTTGCGCATACATTGAAAAATGAGTTAGAAGAATTAGGTTTATTTGATGTCCATTACAATGAAAAAAATGGGTTTGTCCTAGCAACTTTACCAGCAAATACCGATAAAGAAGTGCCAGCAATTGGATTTATCGCACATATGGATACAGCTGATTTTAATGCGGTCAATGTCAATCCACAACTTATAGAAAATTATGACGGTGTGTCTGATATTCCATTGGATAAAGATGGGAAATATGTCTTAACTACCGCAGATTTTCCTAATTTAAAGAATTACACGGGTCAAACATTAATCACTACAGATGGTTCTACCTTGTTAGGTGCAGATGATAAAGCAGGGATAGCAGAAATTATGACAGCAATGGAAATTTTGTTAGCTAATCCATCAATTCCACATGGTGAAATTAAAGTGGCATTCGGTCCTGATGAAGAAATCGGGGTTGGCGCTGATAAGTTTGATGTAGAAGATTTCAACGTTCAATTTGCCTATACGATGGACGGAGGTCCAGTAGGTGAATTACAATACGAAACGTTCAATGCAGCACAAGCAGATATTACTTTTTATGGTAAGAATGTTCATCCTGGTACAGCAAAAGATACCATGATTAATGCACTACAATTAGCAATCGATTTTCAAAATCAATTGCCTGCGGACGAAGTTCCTGAAAAAACAGATGGCTATGAGGGATTCTTCCATTTAATGGGATTATCTGGTTCTGTAGAAGAAGCGAAAATGAGCTACATTATTCGTGACCATAACCGCGAAAAATTTGAAGCACGTAAAAATCTAATTACAGAAATTCAAGAAAAAATGAACCATCCGTTCGATCAAGAACGTGTTGCTGTTCATATGTATGACCAATACTACAACATGAAAGAAGTCATTGAAAAAGATATGAGTATCATTGATGTTGCTGAGCAAGCGATGCATGAATTAGCAATCCAACCAATTATTGAACCAGTACGTGGTGGAACAGATGGCTCAAAAATTTCCTATATGGGAATTCCAACACCAAATATTTTTGCAGGTGGCGAAAATATGCATGGTCGTTTTGAATACGTTTCTTTACAAGCGATGGAAAAAGCAACAGACGTTATTGTCAAAATCGCTGAATTAGTTGCAAAATAACAAAAAAGATAGTAAAGTCGAATTGAACTTTACTATCTTTTTTAGGGGTGAGTAAGATGAAAATCATGGTCATTTATAATGATACGTCTGGTAAAAACGAAGGTGAGCAAATTGCTAATAACTTCAAAAACTTTGTGAAAAATAACAAAGATGTTAAAAAAATTATTTTTCAAGTCACAAATCCAGATGTTGATGAAAAGAAAATTCTTCAAAGTGCAAAAGATCATCAAATCGACACCCTTGTAGTTATTGGCGGCGATGGCACTGTCCATCATGTGGTTCGCATGTTCCAAGAAACGATTGACCAATATCAAGTCGGCTTGATTCCAGGTGGAACAGTTAATAATTTAGCTCGTGTATTAGCTATTCCGTTAGAACAAGATGAGGCTTTTAATGTAATAATTAATCAACACACACGTAAAATCGATTATGCAAAGGTGAACGATGATGTGATGATTTCGACTATGACAGTTGGTATTTTAGCAGATACTGCATCGAAAGTTAGTCAAGAAGAAAAGCAAAAATATGGTCCATTGGCATTTACAAAACGTTTTTTCCGTATCTTATTCAAGCGCCGAAAATATCCACTTTCTATTCAAACAGAAGATGATTTTTGGCAAGGAAAGGCGCATTTAGTGACAATTACTATGACAAATTCAGTTGGTGGATTTACTCAATTTGATGCATCTGCCACACCAGATGATGGACAAATGCATGTGACGATTATTCCGAAATTGCAATTTTTCCGTTTTATTTATAATATTCCACGTATTTTTAAAGGAGAATTTCATAAAATTCCAGGAGTAACTTATTTTTCAGCCAAAGAAGCCACACTAACACCGTTGACTGATGAGAAAAAAATTGTTACTCGAACCGATGGAGACCCAACAGATGATTTACCTGTTCACTTACAAGCGATTCATCAAAAATTAGCAGTGTTTACACCTTCAACAAAATAAAGGAAAAGCAGACGATGAGAATTGTCTGCTTTTCTATTGATAAATTCTCATTGTAAGTTATCCTATAGGTATGGAGGTTTATATGTCAGAAATAATTCAAAATCCGGTATGGATGTATTTGATACTGGTCAATGTGTATGTATTTTGTTTAATGGGCTACGATAAGCAGCAAGCAAAAAAAAGACGATGGCGTGTACCAGAAGCAAATCTTTTGTTTTTTGGGATTATTGGTGGAGGTCTAGGTGGTCTACTTGCACGCGCTTTTTTCCATCATAAGACGCGTAAACCTAAATTTTTAGTTTGCTTTCTAGTTGGTGTCGTTTTTGATGGATTATTGCTCTTTTTTAGTTAGGAGAATGAAATGAAAATAAATGCAAAAGCTAAATTTATCTTAAATATTTTAGCGTTATTACTGATTTTTGGAATCATGTTTTATTTAATTAAAAATTCTTTATCCGACATACTTGCGGAATTAAAAGAAACAACGATTATTGTTTTAGTGGGTGTCGTTTTTTTAGGAATTGCCTATCAATTTTTTGAAGGTTGGTCTATTCGTTCAATTGTGACCGGCTTCTCTAAGAAATTTCGTATTTTTGATGGAATGCTAACGGCTTTTTATGTGGCTTTTTATCGGGTGATTACATTTGGCATGGGGACGTTAATCTCAGAAATTAATTTTTATAATCGTAAAGGATTAAAAGTTTCGCAAGGGATGGGTGTTGCAGCGCTACATATGATTATGTATAAAGGTGCTATTCTAACCTATGCTATCTTTGCATTAATTATCCAATTTTCTCTGTTTTATGAACATGCGCCTAAAATGATTCCATTGATTTTATTGGGCATGGTCATGACAGGTGTGATTATCTCATTCTTTTTAGTTATCTCAATAAGTTTAAAATTACAAGTTGGTTTTGTCATGTTGTGTCATCGTTTCTTAAAGACAAAAAAAATGCGTGATTTTGTTGATCGGTGCAATATTCAAATCTATTCTTTGCGAGAAACTGTTTCTTCTGTTTTAAAAGATCGAACAGCCCTTGTTAAAATTTATTTGTTAAATTTATTGAAATTGAGCATGTGGTATCTCATTCCGTATGTTTGTTTAGTAGACAATCATCCAGATATTGACTTTTTATTAGTCTTTTCCTTGATTAGTTTCACCCTCGTTTTGGCGGGTGTTTTGCCTTCTCCTGCGGGTATCGGAGCATTTGAATTTGTCTATCTCTTTTTATTTAGTCCATTAGTAGGAACCGTGGATGCCGTATCATCTATGTTGTTATATCGCTTTGCATCGTATGTCTTACCATTTTTACTTGGATTTGTTGGTGTATTAGTCGATCGTAAAAATGCTATTTCAAATGAATTAGAAGAATTGAAGGCAGAGAGAAGTGAATAGCGGATGAATGTTGAAGTAGATGAATTATCTGCTTACGTAGAGGACTTACCAGAACTAGCGATTCATTCAAAAGAAATTAAAGAATTAACAGAGACGTTGTTTTTGGTAAGTGACACAGAAATAGAAAAGGTTCAAAAAGCATTTGTTTTTGTTCGAGATAAAATTGCCCATTCTTGGGATGTTCAACAAAATGAAGTCACTAAAACTTCGCTAGAGGTATTACATGCTGGTCATGGAATTTGCTATGCAAAGGCTAATTTATTAGCAGCTATTTTACGGAATGAAACGATTCCCACAGGATTTTGTTACCAACGTTTATTGCTAATGGATAAAGAAACAGGCAAATATTGCATTCATGCGCTTAATGCAGTCTATCTACACTCCAAAAAAAGATGGGTAAAATTAGATGCGCGTGGAAATAAAGAAGGGATTCAGGCAGATTTTGATGGGAAAGTAGAAAAATTGGCGTTTGTTCCTAATTCGGAAGAGGATGAATACACGTATCCAACTATTTATGTGAAACCAAACAGTCAAACGATGATCACTCTGTCTGAAGCTACGAATGCTTGCGAGATGTATTTGAAGGATTTACCTGAAATTATTTAAAATAATTGCCACAACATCCAATTTTTGTTAGGCTTAAATTGAGAAAACCAAAGGGAGTGACGAATATGAAGAAAAAAGATGATGTAAATTATACAGCTCTTGGTGTCGCATTAGGTCCCGCTTTTGGTGTCGTATTTGGTTTATTATTTGATAATTTAGCTCTAGGTATTGCTTTAGGGGTGGCACTTGGCGTTGCCATTGGTGCTGGATTAGATAGTCAGAAAAAGAAAGAGAAGTAAAATGATTTGATAGAAAGCTATTATAGCTTTCTATCTTTTTTTGTATTTAGTTTACATGAGGTTCTATTTTAGTTTACAAATTAAACTAAAATGTATAAATTATAAATAAAGGAGGATTCGATAGGTGACTAACTTATACTTTATAGATAAATTTCGTGGGTTTAACCGATTTTATGCAAATTTATTAGGGAAATTTGATTTTAAATTTTATGGTAAATTATTTACAATTGGTGAAGCAAACGTAATCGCTGAAATTTATAATAATCATGCATTAAGCGCTAAAGATATTAGTGAAAACTTAATGATGAATAAAGGGCAACTAAGTAAAATGTTAAATAAATTTGAAAAAAATGGTCTCGTAGTACGTGTACCAGATAATAATGATAAACGTTCTTTTATTTTATCTCTTACTGAAAAAGGGACACAGATGTATTTAGAACAAACTGAAATTGTGCGTCTAGGATTGAGAGAAGAGTTACTTCCGTATTCTAAACAAGAAATGCAACGATTAGATTGTGCGATGACTATTTTTAAAAATACTTATGAAAAAAACAATCACATCGCAATTGATGAAGGAACCACTCAAGATATTGGTTTTATTGCAGACTTGCATAGTAGATTGTATACAGAGCTAGGGTATCATTATGCCATTCAAACGCATATTTTAACTTCTTTGATACGTTATACGGAGAAACCTCGGTCGGGAAAAATCTGGATTGCGAAAGTCAACGGTATTCGTGTAGGATCGATTGGAATTGTTGAAAATGAGAAAAATAAGTGGGAAATTCATTGGTTTGCTGTAGATTCAAATTATCAGCATTTAGGTTTAGGTAAGCAATTATTAGATACGCTTATGCAATTTATTACAGAAAAACAAGTGCAACACGTTTATTTATGGACGATTAATGAATTAACACAAGCTAGAAATCTATATGCAAGAAGTGGGTTTACTTTAACTGAAGCAGTTCCGACTACCAAATGGAAGAACAAAGAATTAATGGATGAAAAATGGGTATGGCAACATATTTAATAAAAAAGGTGGAAAAAAGATGCAGGTTATTCGTTATAAAGAAAAATATAAACAAGACTTTATTGATTTGAACAAGCGTTGGATTGATAAATTTTTTAAAATCGAACCACATGATTTAGAACAATTAGAAAATGTGGAAACTTATATAGAGCAAGGTGGAATGATTTTTTTCGCGATAGAGGATGATCATGTTTTATCAACGTGTATGGTGACTGAACTGCAACCGAAAGTATGGGAAATTTGTAAATTTGCTACAAACGAAAAATTCCAAGGAAGAGGCGCAGGGAAGATAGTATTTACTGAGGCAATAAATTATGTAAAAGAGCAAGGTGCGAAAAAAATTGTTATCTATTCCAATAAAAATTTGAAAACAGCATTGCATATTTATCAATTGTTTGGCTTTAATGAAGTGCCTGTCGATATAGATGATTATGAACGTTGTGATTATCAAGCAGAATTGTTGTTAAATGAATAAGCTAAATGAATATCTCCTTACTCTAATTAAAGGATTAGATTTTGACAGTATCCTTTTGCATAAGGCTTTAGATAAAAATAAGAAACAACAAGGAAGTTAATTCTTGTATCTTTTGAACGTATAAAAAATTCCTCACCTATCCAAACAGGCGAGGAATTTTTTTAATCTAACAAAGCTAAAATATCCTCTTTGATTTCTGCAGGTTCAACAGTTGGGGAGTAGCGATGTACGACTTGTCCTTTGGTATCGACTAAAAATTTTGTGAAATTCCAATTAATTGCATCAATTTCTGCATCGGGATGAACAGTGTGCATTTTCTCAGCGAAAGCTTGAGCCTCTTTTCCTTCATCTGTCGGTTTATTTTTTCGTAACCATTGATATAAAGGAATGGCTTGTGGACCATTGACATCAATTTTTTCAAATCGTGGGAAGGTAGTGCCATAATTCAGTGAACAGAATTGATTGATTTCTTCACTTGTTCCTGGTGCTTGTTCCATAAATTGATTGCATGGGAAATCAAGAATTTCAAATGGTTGTTCAGCGAGTTCGCTGTATAATTTTTCTAAGGCTTCGTATTGCTTCGTGAACCCACATTTTGTTGCAGTATTCACGATAAGTAGAACTTTTTCTTGATAGTTATTTAATGAAAAATCATTATTTGATTGATCGCTTACTGTGAAATCGTAAATTGTTGTCATAGTATTTCCTCCTTTTGTTTATTCTACTGCAAACGATTTATTTATGCGAATGTTTGATTAGGATTGTCTTGTATTTTGATAAGAGAAGTAGCAATTTTGGTTGTATAGTAAGTGATGTGATAAAATTAATTAAAACGTTTTCGATTTTGGTTTTCAAAGGAGAGAAGGTCTATGAAAAAAATTAATCATCTGTTACAACTCGGTTCGATTTTATTAATGATTGGTTCAATTATTCTATTTGTTATGGTATCGAAATCTGTAAAACAAGTGGGTACAACTAATTTTGACCTTGCAAAGTGGCAAGATGCAGATCTTTTTGTACTAAAATTAGGGTTTAATTGCTTAGTTGCTAGTTTTGCTTTAAGTGTTTCCTCCCTTTTTTTCAGCGTAAAATGGTTAACTAAAAAAGAGAAATAACAGACGAACACCAGTCATCTTGATTCCAAAAGATGGCTGGTGTTCTATTATTGAGACAATAGTTATTCTATGGTAGACTTTGAAAGAAATAAAAATGCAAGGAGATGTCTACTTGGTTTTAGATATTTTAAGTTTATTTATCACCGTATTAGTATCGATTTATTTAGCGCTATTGGTTTCTGTGCTATTGTTAATGTTGTTTTTTCATTTGAAAAGAATGATATTGCAAATGGATGAAGGAAAATGGATTGCCTATTTTAACACAATTAAAGCAAAAGGATTATTTCTGCGAATGCTGTTTTGTTTTTTTATAGCTTTGTTGCTAATTGCTGCCTTTAATACATATGTGTTTTGGCAAGGAAATCTGATGTACGGAGGACTCCTAATTGCCTGTGGTATCTTTCATATTTCATTTAAACTCTATACAAAAAAAGCCGAATATATCGATAAGATGAAAAATCAATTTCCTAAATAGTCAAGAGGTGCAAGATGTTACGTAAAATTGAACGAAAAGACGTTTTGGCTTTGCAACAGTTGAATGCAATGGAATTAGGTTATGCTGTTTCTTTAGAGCTAACAGAAACTATAAATTACAAAAACTAATGAAAGAGAAGCATCATCATTTTTTGCGTGTATATGAAGACGTTAAAACGAAACAAGTAGTTGGTTATGTTCATGCAGAAATCTATGATAATTTATATTCTGAAACAATGTTTAACGTTATGGGATTAGCTGTTTTAGAAACTCACCAACAGCAAGGAATTGGGAAGCAGTTAATGGATGAAGTAGAACTCGAAGCAAAACGACGGAATTATTTGGCTATACGTTTAAATTCTGGTGAAAATCGAAGCAATGCACACCCATTTTATAAAAAATGGGATACCAAGTGAATAAGATGCAAAAACGTTTTATCAAATTTTGTTAACTATACTGTTAGAAAGCTTAGACGATAGCTGTGTCTAAGCTTTTTATTACGTTTTATAATCAGTCAAAAAACTTTTGACTTTTAAGGGTTATTTTTTGACCTTTACTGACCATAGTCGTATAATAATTCTTGTAAGACAATAAGTCTTAGTCAAATGATGGGAGGAAATGTTATGAATATAGAGAAAATGACGACGACGCTTCAAGGAGCAATTGCCGAAGCACAACAAATTGCAGTGACTCGTCATCATCAAGAAATCGATATAGCCCATTTATGGAAAATCTTTTTACAACCAAATCATTTTGCAAGAAATTTTTATACAGATGCTGGGATTGACGTGGATGCTTTTGAAACAGAAGTTGATCGTGCGTTAGATGAATATCCAAGTATTGAAGGTGGAAATGTTCAATATGGGCAAAGTATGAGCCAAAATTTATACAATTTATTAAATGAAGCGGATAAATTAAGAGAATCTTTTCAAGATGAATTTTTATCAACTGAAATTGTATTACTTGCTTTAATGAAGTTAAAAAATTATCGACTAACAAAATATTTAACCAAACAAGGAATCAATGAAAAAGAATTACGTAAAAATATAGAAGATATGCGAGGAGGGGATCGAGTGACCTCACAAAATCAGGAAGAGCAATACAAAGCATTAGAAAAATATGGTGTTGACTTAGTGCAACAAGTGAAAAATGGCAAGATGGATCCGATTATTGGACGTGATGAAGAAATTCGCGATGTTATTCGTATTTTGTCACGTAAAACAAAAAATAATCCAGTATTAATTGGTGAACCAGGTGTTGGTAAGACGGCCATTGTTGAAGGACTAGCCCAACGTATCGTTCGTAAAGATGTTCCTGAAAACTTAAAAGATAAAACCATTTTCTCATTAGATATGGGAGCATTGATTGCTGGTGCAAAATTCCGTGGTGAATTTGAAGAACGATTAAAAGCTGTTTTACAAGAAGTGAAAAAATCAGATGGTCGCATTATTTTATTCATCGATGAAATTCATAATATTGTGGGTGCTGGTAAAACAGAAGGCAGTATGGATGCTGGCAACTTATTAAAACCTATGTTGGCGCGTGGCGAATTGCATACAATTGGCGCCACTACACTAGATGAATATCGTCAATATATGGAAAAAGACAAAGCCTTAGAACGTCGTTTCCAAAAAGTGTTGGTAAAAGAACCAACTGTTGAGGATACCATTTCTATTTTACGCGGACTAAAAGAACGTTTTGAAATCCATCATAGTGTAAATATTCATGACAATGCGTTAGTCGCTGCGGCAACACTATCCGATCGTTATATTACAGACCGCTTTTTACCAGATAAAGCGATTGATTTAGTAGATGAGGCTTGTGCAACCATTCGTGTGGAAATGAATTCTATGCCAACTGAATTAGACCAAGTGACTCGTCGTTTAATGCAATTAGAAATTGAAGAGGCCGCTCTAAAAAAAGAAACAGACGATGCATCGAAAAAACGTTTAGCTTCTCTCCAAGAAGAATTAGCAGAATTACGTGAAGAAGTTAATGCGATGAAGATGCAATGGGAAACTGAGAAAGAAGAAGTCAATGAAATTTCTAATAAACGTGCTGAAATTGATCGAGCTAAGCACGAATTAGAAGATGCTGAAAATAATTATGACTTAGAACGTGCCGCTGTTTTACGTCATGGAACTATCCCACAATTAGAACGTGAATTAAAAGAATTAGAAAACAAAGATGCTAGCGATCATTTACGCATGGTACAAGAATCAGTGACAGAAAATGAAATTGCAACAGTTGTTGGTCGTCTAACCGGTATTCCTGTAACTAAATTAGTTGAAGGTGAACGCGAGAAATTAATGAAATTAAATGAAACACTTCATCGCCGTGTCATTGGACAAGACGAAGCAGTGAATGCGGTCAGTGATGCGGTTATTCGTTCGCGAGCTGGCTTGCAAGATCCAAATCGTCCATTAGGTTCATTCTTATTCTTGGGACCAACAGGTGTTGGTAAAACGGAATTAGCAAAAGCTTTAGCCGAAAACCTATTTGATTCAGAAGATCATATGGTACGTATTGATATGAGTGAGTACATGGAAAAACATTCTGTGTCTCGTTTAGTCGGAGCGCCTCCAGGTTATGTGGGATTTGAAGAAGGCGGTCAATTAACTGAAGCCGTCCGTCGTAATCCATACACAATTATTTTGTTAGATGAAATTGAAAAAGCCCATCCAGATGTATTTAATATCTTATTACAAGTGTTGGATGATGGTCGTTTGACAGATTCGAAAGGTCGCGTAGTTGATTTTAAAAATACGGTGTTAATTATGACAAGTAATATCGGTTCCCAACTATTACTTGAAGGTGTAACAGCCGATGGAACAATTCCAGAAGCTGTTGAAGAACAAGTAATGGCCATTCTAAAAGGACACTTTAAACCAGAGTTCTTAAATCGAATTGATGATACCATCTTATTTACACCATTAAGTCTTGAAAATGTGAAAGGCATCGTTGATAAGGTAGTTGTCCAATTAGCTAAACGCTTAGTTAATCAAGAAATTTACTTGAGTATTTCTAATGATGCAAAATCTTGGATTGCAGAACAAGCCTATGAGCCAGCTTATGGTGCGCGTCCCTTACGCCGATTTATTACACGCGAAGTCGAAACGCCTCTCGCTAAAGAGATTGTTTCTGGACGTGTGTTACCAAAAACAAACGTCACAATTAGCTTGTTAGATAACCAATTAGTATTCCAAAATGAACCAATCGAAGAATAAAAAATAGACTGAGATTCTTTTTTAGAGTCTCAGTCTATTTTTTACGAATGATAATAAAATGAAAACAAAATCATTAAGGATTGATTAGGGTTGAAAACATTGATATACTTAGATTTGTTTGTTGTTTTATAGAAAAAAGTAGTAGTGGATAAAAAAATAATGGGTCAAAATACGAACGTTCGTTAAAAATAGATATGTTTTTTATGTTTTTTTATTGAAAGCCAGGAACTCATCCCGTATAATCTCTCTGTGCTTAAAACAAAGAGGAGTGTAACAATGAAAAAAAATATTCCATATATGATTTTATTACCAGGAATTATCCTTCTAGTATTTTTCTTAATGGTTCCATTGATTGCGAGTATCTTTCCTACTTTTCTTCCTAAAAATGGAGGTATTGGTAATTACATCGCTTTCTTTCAAGATGAATATAACCGTGGGATTTTTTGGAGAACAATTCGCGTGTCAGGAATTGTGACGATTATTTCGTTAATTTTAGGAATACCAACTGCTTATTTTATTGCTGGTTTACAGAAAAAATGGCGCGGCATTTTA
The DNA here is from genome assembly GCF_017426705.2 of Enterococcus sp. DIV2402. Taxonomy (NCBI): domain Bacteria; kingdom Bacillati; phylum Bacillota; class Bacilli; order Lactobacillales; family Enterococcaceae; genus Enterococcus; species Candidatus Enterococcus lowellii. Next base: position 1,714,797 of record NZ_CP147251.1, read on the forward strand.
ATGGCAATGACTTTGTTTCCTTTATTGACAAACTCGGTTATTCGAAGTTTTGCGTGGATTAACATTTTAGGAAAAAATGGTGTTATTAATAATTTTTTACTGTCAGTAGGTATAATTGACCAACCCCTAAGTTTACTTTACACGGAATTTGCGATTATCATTGGTTCTGTGTATCTATTTTTACCAACTATGATTATGACACTAGTCGGCGTAATGGAAAATATTGAAGGAGAAATGTTGGAAGCTGCAGAAACATTGGGTGCTTCACCATTTATCGCTTTTATCAAAATTGTCTTGCCATTATCCATTCCAGGTGCCATTGTTGGGAGTATTTTAGTATTTACCGGAACACTAACAGCATATACTACACCACAATTGCTTGGTGGAAATCAAAAAATGTTATTAGCGACGTTCCTTTACCAAAAAGCGTCAACGCTAGGTGATTGGAATGCAGTTGCTATTATTGCTTTGATTATGATTGTTACAACGCTAATCGTAATGAAAGGTTTAAATGTAATTGCTAGTCGAATGGATAGGAGAGAAATGAATCATGCGTAAACAAAAAGGAATGACGATTATTGCAATATTAGTATTTGCCTTTTTATTTCTACCCTTGTTGCTAATCGTTGTGACATCGTTTGGAACAGCTGCGGCGATTCAATTTCCTATCAAAGGATTTACATTGGATTGGTATGGCAATGCACTGCGCTCAGAAACTATGCTAGAGAGTTTTAAATTAAGTTTAATTGTTGGCTTACTTGCAACTATTTTGGCGTTATTAGTCGGTGTTCCTGCTTCTTATGCATTAGCGAGATACACAGTGAAAGGCAAAAATTTGATTAAGAGTTTCTTCTTATCACCTACTGTTATTCCAGGAATTGTTGTCGGCTATACGCTTTTCCAATTTATTGTTGTTGCACTAGGTTTGCCAGTATTTCAAGGGCTATTGATTGGACACTTTTTAATTAGTTTACCTTATATTATTCGTGTCGTAGGTTCAAGTATGGATCAATTGGACTATTCGATGGAAGAAGTTGCTTGGACATTAGGATGTACACGTTTTAGAGCATTTATGCAAATTGTGCTACCAAATGTTTCTTCAGGAATTTTCGCTGCATTCATGTTGGCATTTGTTAACTCATTTAACAATGTTCCTGTATCGATGTTTTTATCTGGTCCAGGAGTGACAATGTTACCAACATCTTTATTAAGTTATATGGAATACAACTACGATCCAACCGTTTCGGCAATTTCAGTGATGTTGATGTTATTGACAATCGGCTTGATGTATCTGATTGAAAAAACGTTAGGCTTAGCGTCTATTGCGTAAAGGAGAGAAAAACGTGTCATTTGTTGAACTAAAAGACATCCGTGTGAGTTATGACGGAAAACAAAATATTTTAGAAGAAATGAATATTTCGATGGAAAAAGGCGAACTTGTTTCTTTATTAGGTCCGAGTGGTTGTGGTAAAACGACAACTTTACGAGTGATTGCAGGTTTAATCAAACCGAATGATGGCGAGTTTATTTTAGATAATGAAAATCTAACAAAAATTCCTGTTCATAAACGTAATTTTGGAATGGTTTTTCAAAGTTATGCATTATTTCCTCATTTAACAATTGCTGAAAATGTTGGTTTCGGTTTAAAATTACGCAAAGAAAGCAAAGAAGTAATCGCAAAACGTGTTGCTGAAATGTTAGCAATCTGTGGTTTAGAAAACCTAGGTGATCGTTATCCTAAACAATTATCTGGTGGTCAACGCCAACGTGTTGCTTTAGCACGTGCGTTAATTATTGAACCAAAATTATTATTATTGGATGAACCATTATCGAATTTGGATGCTAAATTGCGCGTAGCTATGCGTATTGAGATCAAACGAATTCAACAACAGTTAGGAATTACAACTGTATTTGTTACTCATGACCAAGAAGAATGTTTCTCGATTTCCGATAAAGTAGCGATTATGAATAACGGAGTAATTGAGCAATATGATACACCTGAAAACATTTATCGCTTACCAAGAACCCAATTTGTCGCTCAATTTATTGGATTTGAAAATTTCTTTGATGTAACTAAAACGGCAGCTGGTTATCAGACAAAAAATAATACTATTCTTTCTTCAACGATTTCAACTGCAACAGCTGAAAAAGCAGTTGCAACCATTCGTCCCGAAGATATCCAAATCGTCAATGCTGGTGCAGTAAAAGGAACCGTTGTTGTCCGTACATTTTTAGGCAAAAGCCACCAATATGAAGTAGCAACGGAATTAGGTACGTTGTTAGTGAATGGTAGCGATCAACAAGTTTACCAAACTGGTGAAGAAATTCAATTAAACTTCCCAGCTGAAAAATTAGTTATTTTAGAAAGGTGAGAACACAATGAAAAAGTATATGTTCGGTTTATTATTGGTGTCGGGATTAATTTTAGGAGCTTGTGGTAATAGTGAAGCAACCAAAACAGAAGAAACAAAGGGTGGAGAAAGCTCAGGAAGCAACGCATTAGTTGTTTCAACATTTGGTTTAAGTGAAGATATTGTGAAGCAAGATATCATGGCACCATTTGAAAAAGCAAATGATGCAAAGATTACATTAGAAGTTGGAAACAGTGCGGATCGTTTTACAAAATTGAAAAATAATCCAAATGCAGGTGTTGATGTAATTGAGTTAGCACAAAACAACTCAACAGAAGGTAATCAAGACGATATGTTTTTAGAAATTACTGAAGCAGACGTACCAAACTTAGCAAATTTAACAGATAGTGCAAAAGAAGTTTTTGAAAGTGGTTCAGGGGTACCGATTGCTGTTAACAGTATTGGTATTGTCTACGATAAAGAAAAAGTTGGACATGAAATTACTAGTTGGGAAGATTTATGGAGTGAAGACTTAAAAGGTCAAATTTCAATTCCAGATATTACTGTAACAGCTGGTCCATTAATGTTATATGTAGCAAGTGATTATGCAAAACAAGATATCACTGCAGACAATGGTGAAAAAGCTTTTGAAGCATTAAAAGAATTAAAACCAAATGTAGTTAAAACTTATTCAAAATCATCTGATTTAGCGAATATGTTCCAATCAGGCGAAATTTCAGTTGCTGTAGTGGCAGACTTTGCTGTTGATATTATTAAAGGTGCAGCAGAAGATGTCACATATGTTGTCCCTGAATCAGGCACATATGCTAACTTTAATACAGTAAATATTCCAAAAGACACAAAAAACAAAGAATTAGCTTTAAAATTTGTTGACCACCGCATCAGCGAAGAGTCTCAAAAAGCTAAAGCTTTATCTTTAAATGAAGGTCCAGTGAACAAAGATGTTGAATTGACTGATGAAGAAGCAGAAAATAAAACATATGGTGCTGTTGCTGACCGTGCGCAACCAGTAGATTTCAAACTAATTAATGAAAATATGAGTTCTTGGGTAGACCAATGGAACCGTACAATGAATAATTAAAAGAGGGATACAATGAACGCAGATGTGATTATTAAAAATGCTTGGGTCTTTCAAACACCGACTCGAAGCTTTGTGAAACAAAATGTTGCCATCAAAGGGAACAAATTTTATTATATCAGTGCTGCCGACATAGACGATCTTTCTGCAAAAACGATTGAAGCCGAGAATCAATATCTGATTCCCGGCTTAATTGATATTCACATGCATATTGAAAGTTCTATGACGACACCAACGATTTTTTCTGAAACAGTTTTGCGGTATGGTGTGACAACGATTGTAGCAGATGCGCATGAAATGGCGAATGTTTTTGGATTAGAAGGTCTTAAGGAATTTATGGCTGCCAAAACTACTTTGGATATTTTTCATGCGATTCCATCTTCAGTTCCATCAACTACACCGGAATTAGAAACAACAGGTGGCATTATTGGCTTACCTGAAGTGGAGCAATTACTGCAAGATCCACGAGTAATTTGTTTAGGTGAAGCGATGAATTTCAAAGGAATTGCTTATGAACCCGATTCCTTGATTGCTCAAATTATTGATTTATGCAAAGGAATGCGCCCAACGATGCCGATGGAAGGACATATTCCTAAAATTTATGATCGAGAGTTAGCCGATTTCTTATATAGTGGGATTTCATCTGATCATACCCACCAGTTTCCTGAACATCTACTAGACAAAATTCAAGCAGGATTGTTTATCCAATTTCAAAATAAATCCATTACACCAGAAAATATGGCAGTCATTCGCGACAATAATTTATATGATTTTGCTTGCTTAATTACAGATGATGTAATGGCAGACGATCTGTTACAAGGGCACTTAAATGAGAATTTAAAAAAAGCTGTCTCTGCTGGATTACCCATAGAACAGGCGATTTATATGACAACATACACACCTGCTCGTCGCATGAGTTTATTAGACCGAGGAATGATTGCTCCTGGTCGAGTGGCGGATTTTATTTTATTAGATAACTTGGAAGATTTCTCGATTGCTCAAGTTTATAAAGACGGTCAAAAAGTTTTTGAAAAAGGCGAACCATTTGTTTATCCGCAAGTCATAGAAGAATTTCCACAAGCATACCAGCAAAGTGTTAAATGTCGTCTATTAACAGCGGATGATTTAGTCTTAAAAGTTGAAACAGACAAGGTACAAGTTCGTTGTAATGTCATTCAAAAGCAAGTCATCGGAACTTTTACGGAAAGAGTTACAAAAGAAATTGCTGTTGTAGAAGGAATATTACAAACAGAAAGCGAAAACCTTGGTCATCTACTTGTGATGGAACGCTATGGTAAAAATGGCAACATTGCTCATGCTTTAATGGAGCAACCTTTAAAGCATAAAGGAGCCATTGCTACAACATGGGCGCATGACCATCATAATTTAATGGTGATGGGGAATGATTCAACATCTATTTTAGTCGCGCAACAAGCTTTGTTAGCACTACAAGGTGGTTATGTAGTTGTCCATGATGGCAAAGTAGTAGCGACTTGTCCGTTGCCAATTGGTGGTATTTTATCGCAAGCACCTGTTGAAGAACTCGGTGCTGATTTACAACAAGTTCGGTTGGCAATGCAGCAACTCGGTTATGAAAATATGAATGAAATTATGTCTTTCTCCACATTATCATTACCTGTTTCACCGGCGATTAAAGTAACAGATAAAGGCATGATGGATACTAAATCACAAACGTTTTATCCATTGGTTTTCCCAGAGGATGGTGTTTTACATGCGACAACTCATTAAAAATGTTCATGTGTTAACGATTGATGACCAAATGACCGAGTTTCCAGAAGGTTATGTTTTAATTGAAGAGGATACAATTCAAGAAATCGGTGCGATGGATGCAAAATTGCCATCTGCAGATAGGGTCATTGATGGCAAAAATGGCATTTTAATACCAGGCATGATAAATGCGCATACGCACGTAGGAATGATACCGTTTCGTTCTTTAGGAGATGATGTACCTGATCGTTTACGCCGATTTTTATTTCCCTTAGAACAAGTTATGACGAAAGAATTAGCACAAGCTTCGGCGGAATATGCTGTCGCTGAAATGTTATTAAGCGGTGTGACAAGTTTTTGTGATATGTATTATTTTGAAGATGCTATTGCTGAATCTGTCGAAAAAATGGGCGCTCGAGCGATTCTAGGTGAAACAATTATTGATATGCCAACTTGCGATTTTGCCACGCCTGAGGAAGCCCTCAAGTGGTGTGAAACCTTTATAGAGAAATGGCAAGGGCATCCATTAATTACGCCAGCCATTGCGCCTCATGCAACCAATACCAATACACCGGAAGTATTAGCACAAATTGTAGCTATCGCCCAACACTATGGTAGTCCCATTACAATGCATGTAGCCGAAATGACCTATGAAATGGAAGAATTTGCACAAAGGTACCAGCAAACACCGATTGCTTTTTTAAATGAATTAGGTTATTTTGAACAACAATTTATTATAGCGCATGGTATTTTTACACAAGCGAGTGACTTTGATTTGTTGCAAAGCAAAGCGCAGGCCGTTAAAGTAGCTCATTGTATTGGTGCCAATACAAAATCAGCAAAAGGTGTAGCACCAGTCAAAGATATGCTGAAAAATCACTGGCACGTTGGCTTAGGAACGGATGGTCCAAGTAGTGGCAATACCTTAGATTTATTTACCCAGATGCGAATGTTTGCTAATTTTCATAAAACGCATGAACATGATCGAGGATTATTCCCAGCTAACGAGATTGTTACCTTAGCAACAAAAGGTGGCGCACAAGTCTTAGGATTAGATCATTTGGTGGGGTCAATTGAAGTTGGAAAGAAAGCTGATTTAACATTAATTGAAACAGAATCAGTTAATATGTTTCCTATTTTTGATGCCTATTCAGCCTTGGTTTATTCTGCAAATGCAAGCAATGTCTCAGATGTTTGGGTTAACGGTTGTCAACTAGTCAAAGAGAAGCAATTAGTCGCGCAACAAGTCTCTGATTTGCGCCAACAGTTGGTAGAAAATATGACAGAATTTGTGAAAGAAGCCAAACGTCGTTCAGAAGAAATATAAAAGAAACAACACCGCAAACTTATTCAGATTGCGGTGTTGTTTCTTTTATGGAATCGTCAAGCCAATTGGTCACGATAATTTTTAAGATAGCAGCGATTGGTACAGCAAGGAACATTCCTAAAATCCCTAAGTAGGCACCACCAATAGTAATTGAAATAATGATGATAATCGGATTTAGATTTAATGCACCACTCATAATACGAGGACCGATAATATTTCCATCAATTTGTTGCAAGACAATCAAAGCAAATAATACCGATACCGCATGACTCAATCCACCCGTAAAGAAGGTGATAATTGCTGTAACTACAGACGCAAAGATTGAACCAAAATAAGGAATCATATTACAAATCCCTAATAGCAAACCTAGCGTAATGGCAAATTTGACATTCATCAATAAAAGGACAATTGACGCAGAAACACCAACAATACAAGCGTCAATAAACTGAGAACTAATGAATTTATAAAAAATTTGGTTGGTAGTTTGTATCCAACGTCGACTACTATTAAAGACAGTTTCTGACATGATTTTACTAGATAATTTACCAATAAAATCTAAAATTGAGTCTTTAAACAACAACGTATAGATTGAAATAATGACAGATAAAAAGAAATTAATGACTAACGAAGACAAGCCTTTGGTGAATGCACCTAAAGAAGTTAAGGCTTGCGTCCACTGAAGTAACAATTTATCAGGAGAATAATCCGCTGTTAAATTAGTCAATAACTCTTCTAAACGAATAAATTCAATGACACCTTGGTCTTCTAAATTTGTAGCCAAATCAATTAAATAATTATAAAACGTTGGCAATAACGTCAATAAATCAATCACATTATTGATAATCAATGGTACAAGATAATTTAATGCAATAAAAATTAAATAGATTGCACAGAGATATAAAATCAAGATACTAATACCACGACTTCTTTTTTTGATAAAGGGATGTCTAATTTTTTGACACAATTTCTCAATTCTATTTTGTGCTCCGTTGAGTAAATAAGCAAGGATAAAACCCATGATAAAAGGGGATAGAATATGGAAAAAGTTACGCAACGCATTGACTATAATCTGATAATTAGAGATGAATTTATATCCTAAGATAACGGCCATCAGAAATAAAAACCGAATAATCCAATAATTCCAATCAATTTTGATTTTTCTCAATCAACAACACCTCAATTTCATTGTTTCATTTTCTTTTATTCTAACATAAATGTTTCATGAAAGACGTAAACTTTTTATCTTGGATTATCTGTATGATTTCTCAATAGTAAAATAGCGATTGTTAAACGCATTCTCACTTCTGGGTCCTCTAAAGAAACGTGTAAAATTTGTTCGATTTTTTTTAAACGATAGATGACCGTATTTCGATGTAAAAACAAGGAACTTGCGACTTTATTAATTGCTCGTGAATGATAGAAATAGTGATAGAGTGTTTCTATCAATTCAGCTTTTTCAACAGGATTTTCCAATTGCATTAAAGCAAGTAAATTATCTTCAATATAACTTTCCTGTTCGTTATTAGGAATCAGTTGTAACAATTCAGAAATCACTTTTGGTCGGTATTCAATTAAAGTCCGTTCTGGTGGATTGGTGACGAGTGTCAATGCTTCAGCAGCTTCCGTAAATAAAGTATGGGTCTGAATTAAAGGGAGTTCACTATGAGAATATCCAATCACAACTGTATAGGGTGTTGCAATTTGTTCAGATAAAAATGTTTGCAGGTGATAGAGTCGTTTAAAAGTCATATCTAGAGAGGGAATGAGAAAAACTAATTCTTCGCCATTAATGAATAATTGATAATCCAATTGTTCTTCATCTAAAAACCATTTTAAGTAGTCATGCACTCTGCGCACCATTTTGTAACTAATTAAATAAGAAGTCGTCACTTGCTGAATTGAGACAATGGCACACTTATGCAGTGTGAACGTATCAACTTCTTGTAGGCGTAATTGTTCTACTAGCACCGACGAATCAACTTTTTTTGAGATAATCGAAGTGAATAAATCATTTTTTATTTGACGTTTAGCTTCTTCATTAATTAAAGTACGCAATGTAGAAAAACCGAGTAAGTTTACAATTTGTTGCAATAAAAGAGTCGCTTCTTTATTCCCATTTTCATAATCTAATATACCTAGAAATAACCCATCTGATTGGAAATCTGTATTAATGGGTAATAAAGCGATGGTATGATTATCATAAGTTCCGATAAGCGGTTCAGACAAGTCCAATAGCTTTTGTGTCAATGATGCTTTTAGCGTTTGTCCAATGTATTGCGCATGTTCATCAATATTTTTACTAGTGTAAGTGACGACATAATGTGAATTGATTAAAAATAATTCTTTATTAATAATCATGGAAATTTTTTCTAAAAATAAACTAGTGGGGCCTTCTTCTAAAATAAATGTTGATAATTTACTGGTATGTTCAATAATGCGTGACAAAGCATTTGATTGTGATTCTAACAAGCGATGCAATAAATCACGGACAACAACAGACAAACCAGTATCTTTAGGCAATAATAAAACAGGGAATTGTAATTCATTCGCTACATCTAAGACTTCTTGAGGAATTTTATCAAAATAACGTTGATCTTTAATGCCAATTGCTGCACAATTTCGTTCGTCCATTTCTCTAATTAAACTGGTTAGTGCGGGAATATCCTGATAAAAGTGAAAACCGGTTGTGACTAATAACTGTCCTTCAACTAAAAAGTCGATAATATCAGGAGCTTCCATCATTCCCACGGTCGTCACTTCTCTAGTTAAATCTGCTTTTTGGTTGGCAACTTGAATATAATGCGTTTCATCTGCATTTAATAAAGAATAAAGCTGCATAAGGACTCCTTTCTTTGTACACTGAGCACTAAAAAAATAAATTTTTGGTATTTTCGTACAAGGTCTCATTGTTTGTATAGAGTTATACTATACAATATATAAAATGGCAAGACATAGTAGAAAGATAAATGAAAGAATTGACTGTTGTTTGACTATTCCACGAGGAAAAATCAGTCACCTTTTCTAGTGAATGATTATTTAAAGGCAAAATAGCTTTTGTTAAAATTAAACAAACAGACAAAGTGGAAAATCGTCTTTTCCGCTTTTTTTTTGAAAGAAACCCTTTTCTTTTGGTTTTTTTTAGTTAAAATAGACAAATAGAGAATTATTCTCATACTTGATGACCAATTCTTTACACAAGGAAATTAGTTATAATATGCTTAATAAAAAAATAGGAGTGTGGGGTTTATGAAAGTATTATCATTTATAAAAAAGTCGACCACAACGCAAATGGTTATTGCGTTAATTGGCGGTATGGTATTTGGAACAGTTGTTGGTGAATGGGCAGGTAATTTAAAATTTATAGGAGATATATTTATCCGTTTAATTCAAATGTCCATTGTTGTCTTAGTTATGGCTTCGGTCATCTCGGCGATTGGCGAAATGGCTCGCCAAAAAGAAGACAGTACCTTTGGAGTGAAGATGGGGGTCAATACCTTTAAATGGATTTTATTTTTCACAGTGGTTGCATCGACATTAGGCTATCTATTGGCGACAATCATCCAACCAGGTAAAGGAATGATGACAGCTGAAAGTTTAACAGTTGAAGTTCCTGAAGCATTAGGTTTTCAAGAAACTGTAACGAATTTTGTTTCAACAAATATTTTTCAGTCAATGGCATCCGCAGATATGATTCCAATTATTATCTTTTCTGTCTTTTTTGGAGCAGGTTTAAATATGCTTGTGAAAAAAACTGGCAATACCTTAGTTTTAGATGGTGTGAAAGAAGTCCATACGATTGTTTTGAATATCATTCAGTTAGCGATGAAAGTTGCGCCAATCGGTGTATTTTGTTTATTAGCAAATGTAGCGGGAACAACTGGATTACAAATTATATTCCCAATGATTAAGTATTTAGGAATTTTATTAATTGGTGTCTTATTAATGATGCTGATTATGTCGGCTGTGGTTGCTGTACGTTGCCAACTAAATCCAATGCTTCTTCCAAAGAAATTTATGGATATGTCAATTGTTGCATTGACCACAACAAGTTCAGCAATTACTTTTCCTACAGCATTAAAAGACTGTGTAGAGAAATTCGGTGTGCGTCGTGATGTAGCTAATTTTACCATGAGTGTCGGAATGACCATGGGAAGCGCAGGAGCGGCTATGTGTTATGTTGTCATGATTTTATTTATGCAACAAAGTGCAGGCATCGAGTTACCACTCTTGAAATTGTTAATCGGTATTGGTTTATCAATTATGTTAACTTTAGGAACAATCACTGTTCCTGGAAGTGCAGCTGTTGTTGCGACATTTTTAGCAACATCTTTAGGCTTACCATTGGAATCAATTGCTTTGTTAATCGGTGTCGATTGGTTTGCAGGAATGTTTAGAACATTCTTAAATGTAAATAATGATGTATTTGTTTCTTTATTGGTTGCAAACAGTGTGGATGCTTTGGACAAAGATGTTTATAACAATAAGAAAACCGTTTCTATTGGTAAAGTGGAAGAATAAAAAGAAAGGCAATGAATAAGAAATTATTCATTGCCTTTCTTTTTAGCTCAGCGAAAATATTCAGTATATTTTTTAAGAAGTAAGTAGTCTTTTTCTACAGTAGAATTAATATTCACTTTGTCACCAAAGAGGCTGCGTTTTGAGTTTTCCATCACGCGATGATGAATATTATTGTCGATTAAATATTCGATTTCATCTTCCCGAATGTCGGCACTATCATCAGCTATACGCATTTGGCTGTAGTTAAAGCGAAGGTGAGCAGCATCGTTAACTACTTTTTTAAATTCAAGACGATCAACTTTCATTGCAGGACCTCCTATTTTATTTATATACGATAGCTCAAAATTCTAAATATTACAAATGATACATAGTAATTTTATACAATTTTAATCTTTAAATCCAATAAAGGGGCTATTTATATAACTTTGTTTTGTATATAAAAAAATTATTAGAAAAATAAAATAACAAAATATAAGGTTTTTATGTGTTATTCATTTAGTTAAAAAATCTTGCAAACAATCAGCTAACAAAATATAGTTCAACATATTTCATAAAAAATGTTTACTTAAAATGTAATTGTAAATAACAAATTGGACAAATTTTTATATCTCGATGTTTTTAGACTTTAAATTATCTAAACATTCTGTTAGATAATTTTGATTGTGTTCAATATAAATTGGTTTGGATAGTGTTTCAACGTCCAAAGATTTATAAGGCGCACATTTTAATCCTCTGTAAAGAGGATTACGCCATAAATCTGTGGGACGATAATCTCTGCGAACCATTTCATCCATAACTAGTTGATGGTATTGATATAATTTATAGGGTGAGTAGTCAAAAACATAGTTAACCGTAGCATGTCTTTTTCCCCAACCTTTACCTCTTAATGCACAACATTCTCTGTGTTGACCTAATAATTGTTGTCTAGGCAAACGAGAAATCAAATCTTCATGCCATAATCTCACAATATCACACCTCATCATATAAGTTTATCTTTTTATAATATCATTTCAAGCATTTTTGTAAAACATAATTTGGCATATGATATAATTAATTGTAAAACAGATGTTAATTTTTAGTGTAAAGGAGAGTTTATTATGCTTATTTCAGGTACATTATGGATTATATTTTCTTTTCTTTTATTAGTGACAAATCAAATATATAGTGAACTATTTTATCATGCGCCACATCCATTAATAGTCATGCTTGCAGTGCTTGCTTTAATGATTGGTATCTTCTTTTATTATGAATATTATTCTGGAAAAAAGAAGAATGAACTATAACTAAACAAAAATATCTAGAAAATTAAGCGTGTCTTACTAAAACATAAGCTCTTTTCATTATTCTCCTTAACGGATTCGAACCATCGTTGCCAGAATTTGTAGTAGGGGGGATAAAGATTAAAACATCAATGGTTTTGTTGAATGATTAAAAAAACGTTTTGAACTCAAATCTTTAAAGCGCTCAAATAATTAGTGAATCCTTTTTTAATAATGAAAAATCTAATATGCAAAATTTTTGTTTATCTAGATCTATTAACGTTGAAATTGTCAAAAATTCAGATATAGAAATATTTCAAATAGTAAGAAAAGATTCATAAGGGGATTATTATTCTAAAAAATTAACGGAATATACTCCCTATTCTATATTTCTCCCAATTGAAAGAATGGGGAAGAATAAAGAAAAAAAGGTTTAGCAATTTTGCTAAGCCTTTGATATATCTACTGGTTGTTACAAATCGTATAGCAGTCGCGATAGTTATGTCGCAGTAGTTTGATAAAGCACTAAGTAGAGTAAAACGGAGTAATCGCATTATCGGTTACTCCGTTTTTTATTATCTTATTTTTCTTTTCTTAACTAACTGGCTCCCAATATAGCCTCCTGTGAAAATTCCTACAGTTATCCACCATCGAAATTGCATTCCTGTAATCTTCGACAATGTAAAAGAAATTAATAGACCCGCAGCTACTATTAAAATTAACTTTAGTAGTTCTTTTAAAAAATTAGATTTCATTAAAAATTGATTCTCCCATTGTTAGGTACCTTGTCTTGTTGATCCCATTTTTGTGCAATATAAGTTCCTGGTGATAGTAAATTCATTGCATAGTCAAATGCTACACTATTTAAGAACCAACTACCAAAAAATTTGCCTGCTGCTACTCTAATTGCATTTTTTGCTTCGTGTTTGCCGACTGTTGCTAAAGCAGTCGCTAAGCCACCTGTACCTACACCTAGAGCTACGGCTATAGCAGTATCAATCGCAGCACCCATTTGATTAACAGTAATTCCTTGCCAACTTGACCTTGCAGCTAACATTCCTTTTTCCTGTATTGGTTCAAGGGAATAGTCACCTCTCATTTGTTTATAGATGCCTTCACGCAAATATTCTCTAGATAGTGTAGGATATTTAGACGCTAACTCATTAGTCAAAACTTCAACAGCTTCTTCTGATAATTGCTTTGGACTATAATCGAAATTCGAGATATTTTGTCCACAATCTTTTGACACAGAAATGCTTTCATCAGCATAAGCTACAGCCCCTAATGTTCCTGGTAGAATTGTGCTGCCTAATGTTAGTAAAGATACACTTAAAATTAATAATTTCTTCAAAATAAAAAACCTCCCTAAATTGATAAATAATTTATACCATAAAAAATTATGGCAAAACCATTTTGATCATAAACGTAGTGAATTTATGCCTGAACGTTAATTTTTTTGTTATTTAATATATTTTTTTTATATCATTAAAATTTTTTAATGGCTTTTTATAAAGGTTTTTATTAGATATATGTAAATTTTATTTTTTTATTTTTGTTTTTTTTATTTTTGGATATAATCTTACTTTGGCTATGTATTATTCCTATACCATTTTAGATAGTATATAAAAGCACACCTTTTTATTAAGAGACACTCATGAATTTAAACAATTATTTTATTATCATCATTTAGCTCCATTGATTATCACCTTAGCATATATTACATAAACACGGTACGATCATTAGCTCTGTTTTTAAGGCGAACAAAAGATTAAATTAAAAGATTATTTTCCCCCAATTGAAAAAATGGGGGAAGAATAAAGAAAAAAGGATTTAGCAATTTTGCTAAACCCTTGATGTATCTACTTCACATCATCATCCATTTTAAGAACTGCCATGAAGGCGTCCTGTGGAACTTCGACTGAACCGATTTGTTTCATTCGTTTTTTACCTTCTTTTTGTTTCTCAAGTAATTTACGCTTACGAGAAACGTCACCGCCGTAACATTTTGCCAAAACGTTTTTACGTAGGGCTTTAATATCTGAGCGAGCAACAATTTTTTGTCCAATGGCTGCTTGGACCGGAACTTCAAACTGTTGGCGAGGGATCAGTTTTTTCAACTTCTCAACGATAGCTTTCCCGCGTTCAAAGGCAAAATCACGATGGACGATGAAGCTTAGAGCATCCACTTTTTCGCTATTTAATAAAATATCCATCTTCACAAGACGACTTGCGCGATAACCTGACATTTCATAATCTAAAGAAGCGTAACCTTTTGTACTTGATTTTAGTTTATCAAAGAAATCAAAAACGATCTCTGATAAAGGAATTTCGTAAATAACATTTACACGATAATCGTCTAAATAATCCATGGTTACAAAATCGCCACGCTTGCGTTGTGCTAATTCCATTACTGCACCTACATAATCATTAGGGACCATAATTTGTGCTTTGACATAGGGTTCTTCAACGCTGTCAATGGTTACTGGTTCTGGAAATTCCGCAGGGTTATCGACAATGACGGTAGAGCCATCTGTTTTATTTACATGATAAATTACCGAAGGAGCAGTTGTGATTAATTCTAAGTTGAATTCACGTTCTAAACGTTCTTGGATAACATCCATATGCAATAATCCTAAAAATCCGCAGCGGAAACCAAAGCCTAACGCTTGAGATGTCTCTGGTTCGAATTGTAATGCGGCATCATTTAATTGTAGTTTTTCTAAAGCTTCACGTAAATCATTGTAACGAGAAGTATCGATAGGGTAAAGACCACAATAAACCATAGGATTCATTTGACGATAGCCTTCAAGGGCTTCTGTTGCTGGATTATTAGCTAAAGTAATTGTGTCACCTACACGTGTGTCTTGGACCGTTTTAATTGCTGCTGTAACATAACCAACATCACCGACCATTAAATAATCACGTTGAATGGCTTTTGGTGAGAAAACACCAACTTCAGTTACATCAAATGTTTTACCATTGCTCATCATTTTAATTTTATCACCTGGACGAATGACACCATCCATCACACGAATGTTCAAAACAACTCCACGGTAAGCATCGTAAACCGAATCAAAGATTAATGCTTTTAGCGGTGCTTCCAAATCGCCTTGTGGTTGGGGAACATATTCAACAATTTGTTCTAAAATATCTTCTATACCAATGCCTGCTTTTGCACTAGCTAAGACTGCTTCACTAGCATCGATACCGATAACATCTTCAATTTCTTTACGGACACGTTCTGGATCAGCAGCCGGTAAATCAATTTTGTTAATAACAGGTAAGATTTCTAAATCGTTATCTAAAGCTAAATAAACATTTGCTAGGGTTTGTGCTTCAATTCCTTGTGCGGCATCAACGACTAAGACAGCTCCTTCACAGGCAGCTAAACTTCTTGATACTTCATAGGTGAAATCGACGTGTCCTGGCGTATCAATTAAGTGAAAAATATACGTTTCACCATCTTTGGAAGTGAAGTTTAACTCAACAGCATTCAACTTAATTGTAATTCCACGTTCTCTTTCTAAATCCATGGAATCAAGGAGTTGCGCTTGCATTTCGCGTGAACTTACAGTATTCGTTTTTTCTAAAATACGGTCAGCTAAAGTCGATTTTCCGTGGTCAATATGTGCGATAATGGAAAAATTACGAATCTTTTTTTGACGCTTTTTCATTTCTTCTAAATTATGCATGGATAAATTCCTCATTTCTTATAGTCAGCTTTTATATTATACCAACGAAAGTAATAGATTTAAAGAGTTTTGTTATACCTTAAACAGACAAAATTTCTTTGAGTTTGTTATACTATAAAAAACAAGAGATGGAGTTGGAATTATGGATAAACCTTTCAATCATAATTTACGGATTCGCCCTGTCGAAGAAAAAGACGTGGCGCAATTTAATGAATTACTGAGTTATGTCTTTCAAGTGACAAAATCAGACATTGAAGAAAGTGGCTTTGAAAATAAACGAGAAATGATTAAATCGAAAAAACCAATCTTGGAGTTGTCAAAGGTATTTGGATGGTTTAATAACGAGCAATTAGTTTCGCAAATAGCGATTTACCCTTGTGAAGTAAATATTCATGGGACGCTTTATAAAATGGGAGGCGTGACCGGTGTGGGGACCTATCCTGAGTATGCTGGTCATGGATTGATGAATGAATTAATTCGGGTATCCTTAGAGAATATGCGTGCAAATCAACAATGGATTTCCTATTTATATCCGTATAGCATTCCTTATTATCGTCGTAAAGGATGGGAAATCATGTCAGATAAATTGACGTTTAAAATCCGAGACACGCAATTGCCTAAAACAGTGGATGTACCTGGCATGGTAGAACGTCAAGAAGTCGATCACGAAGATGTTTATAAAGTATACAATCAATTTGCGAAAGAAAATCATGGTGCCTTACAACGGACAAAATTTAATTGGGAAGAATATTGGCGTTATGAGAATGAAGAACAGCGCACAGCAGCGATTTATTATGGTGTAGATGGTGAACCTAAAGGTGTTTTGTTCTATTGGATTGCCGAGGAAGTCTTTCACATTAAAGAAATGTTTTATTTGAATCAAGAAGCTCGGAATGGTTTATGGAATTTTATCACGGCGCATTTTTCAATGGTTTATTGGATTCAAGGGAACATCTATAAAAATGAGCCTCTAGCTTTCTTATTAGAAGACGGTCAAATCCGTGAGACGATTGAACCTTATTTTATGGCAAGAATTGTTGATGTTGAAGAATTTCTAAAGGTGTTTCCTTTCAAACCTTTCAGAAAAAACTTCCATTTTGTGGTCAGCGATCCGTTAGCTCAATGGAATAATGGTATCTTTGGTTTAATATGGGAAAACGAACAGTTGCAGGTAGTCAGAGAAGCTGTGGGAGAGCCGGTTTATCTCGATATTCAAACATTGACTTGCTTATTAATGAATTACCGTCGCGCTGCTTACTTGGCTCGCATTGAACGGATTGAGACGGATAAAGAAACGTTACGAACGTTAGAACGCATCATCCCTGATATGGCGGCGTATTTCAGTGATGATTTTTAAAAAAATGACAATTTTGGAGGAAAAATGATGAATATTTATTTTGCAGCACCAATGTTTGCGAAAAGTGATTTAGTCTATAATACGTATTTAGTAAAAACAATTCGAGACAGCTATCCTGAAGTTGCTATCTATTTGCCTCAAGAAAATGAAGCAATTAATGATAAAACAGCTTATGCAGATAGTAAAATGATTGCCTTAGCGGATACCGAAAAAGTTTTAGAGAGTCAGTTGATGATTGCTTTATTAGATGGTATTACAATTGATGCGGGAGTGGCTTCAGAGATTGGAGTTGCCTATGCAAAAAATATTCCTATTTTAGGATTGTACACAGACACTCGACAACAGGGCGGTGAACATCCTAAAAAATTAGCTGCGTTACAAACAGCAGGAGAAAATCAGTTTCATTACTTAAATTTATATACTGTAGGATTGATTAAACTAAATGGTGAAATTTATTCGACTGAAGAAGCACTGTTAAAAGGTTTGGCTGCATATATAGAAAATAGTGAGGTATCCCAATGACATTTGAAACTAAATTAAGACGAGGATTGTTAGTTGTTGGTTTGCTTACGTTGGCATTTAATATTGGCGAGTTGGTTTTAGGTATTGTTCCACCGCTAGCTGCCTTAATTACTATTATGGAATGTCTCATGGGAATTGGATTAATTTACGGTCCGCAGTTTTTAAAAAGATTTTTCAAAATAGTTTTTCCACCATCAATTGTTTATTTTTACTGGTTCTTTTTATTAATTTCAGTCTTTGTGGGAACTTGTTTGCATATGATGGATATTGTTCCATTTTGGGATAAAATTTTGCATATGACTAGCCCAATGATTTTAACAGCAGTTGGTTATGGAATCGTCTGCACATTATTAGGTAGTCTGGATAATGAAGTGAGTGATATTTCACCATGGGTTTTCTTATTATTTGGTTTTTCATTTGCTGGTGTATGTGGCATTTTTTGGGAATTCTGGGAATGGTCATGGGACGCAGTGGGGAATATGAATTTACAACGTTACATGACAATTGATGGCGTGGAATTTGTCGGACGTGCTGCTTTGTCTGATACGATGGGTGATTTGTTAATCAATACGATTGGCGCAGTGATTATGGGCGTATTCTCTTGGAATCAGTATCGTAAAAATGCAAAATATTTTGAAGGGTATCAAATTCAGATTCTAAAATAAGAAGAATGGCCAGTCTTTTAAAAGACTGGTTATTTTGTCTACTGTGGATTAAAAAGTGAACATGACAATTAATGGGCAGTTAAAACTTTTTTCGTTACAATAGAAGTAGTATTGAAAAGGAGGAGACACGGTATGACAGAACCAGTTTTAAAAGACCCAAGAAAGATGTACCATTCAGGAAAGTTTTCGAAACAGGATCAAGACACTCCAGCCTTAGAAGAAGACATGGTTATTCAACCTGATTGTGGAGAAGAAAGTTACCAGGGAAATAATCGGTTAGAAAATCGGCGAGTATTAATTACAGGAGCAGATTCCGGTATTGGACGAGCTGTTGCGATTGCATTTGCGAGAGAAGGTGCCGACATTGCACTTCATTTTTTACCTGGAGAAGAAAAAGATGCAAATGAAGTTGCTAAATACGTCAAAGAAGCAGGAAGAAAAGTCGTTTTACTGCCCTATGATTTACGTGACGAACAAGCACCGCATGAAATTGTCAAGCAGGCAGTGAAAGAATTAGGTGGTTTAGACACGTTGGTTTTAAATGCTGCGCAACAATTTGCTCGCAAATCAATTAGTGAATTGGCTATTCAACAAGTTAGAGATACTTTTACAGTCAACATTATTTCGATGTTTGCTTTAGTAAAAGAAGCAGAACCACATTTGCCTGCAGGAGGAGCAATTATTACGACGACTTCGGTGCAAGCGACTGATCCGAGTGATAACTTATTAGACTATGCTGCAACTAAAGCTTCTATCAGCAATTTTACAGTTAATTTAGCAACCCAATTTGCTAAAAAAGGAATTCGAGTTAATGGTGTTGCCCCTGGCCCAATTTGGACGCCATTGCAATTAGATGAAGGTCAGCTCCCAGGTGCACTACCTGAGTTTGGACAGGATTCTTTATTAGAGCGTGCGGGCCAACCAGTAGAATTAGCTCCAGTATATGTCTTTTTAGCCTCAAATGAAGCTAGTTATGTAACAGCTCAAATCTATGGTGTAACTGGTGGAACTGCGATAAATTTATAAAAATAATAAACGAAGGTCTGACTCGTCAGACCTTCGTTTTATTTTGGTGTTTGATTATTGTGTAATCGTTGTTCTGCCATCGCAAGTTTTACAATGGGATCTTCTTCAATTGGAACTTTGTCCAAATGTTCATCGACTTCCTCTTCTTCGGATAATTGAGGTTCTTCATCCAAGTTATATTCTTTTTCAAGTTCATCGATTTTTTCAAAAGGATTATGTTCTTTACGTTCTTCTGCTAGTTTTTTTAATTTATCTTCAGGGTTCGTCATAGTCAATTCCTCCTTTTCTTTCATCATAACAAAATAGTAGATGGATGACAAAAGAAAGGGTTTTCGTTTATTTGAAATAGTTCTTATTTTTCAAGTAAATACCAGTAAAAATAGTTAGAATAACGGTTAAGAGCATGACAATTCCAAAACCTAAAGAAGATTTCTCCCAAGGTAAACCGCCTGTATTCATTCCCCAAATACCAGCGATAACAGTAGGAATCGTCAAGACTAAAGCTGCTGATTCTAAATATTTCATCAAATGATTTAAGTTGTTATCAATCATACTGGCAAAAAGACTGCCGATTGTATTGATTAAATCATGATAAATTTCGACTAACTTTAATGCTTGTTTTTGCCGTAGCTTGACATCGTGAATTAAAGCTGGATCATTTACTTTTTCAAGTAATTTTTCATCTTTCCAAAGCTTATCTAACATTTGATTTTGATCAGCAAGTGTATGATCGATAAAAATAATTGCGCGATCAACATCAGCTAATTGGAATAAGCGCTTACTATCGGTTGTTTGCCGGGCAGCAGTGTCTAATTCATCAATTTCTGTTTTTAATTCTTTTAGACCAGCAATAAAATGACGATAACTTACTAAAAGAGAGGTGAGAAGGACTTGCTCAAACGAATAAAAGGAACGATTATCTTTCAGTAAATGTTGAATAAACAGACTATTCTTGCCAATATAAGTAATCAATAAGTCATCTGATAGAATAAAAGAAATTGGCTCAATCCGTTCTTCGATATTTTGTTGTTTGGAAGAAAGGTTTAATAATACAACTGAAACAGGATTGGTTAACTTGGTATCTTTCAAATGTTCAATACGAGAGACTTCACCAGAATCATCCGCACCAATAAAAATATCGTCTGGTAATGAAAAATCTGTTAAAAGTTTTTCAACGGTTTCTTGTTCTTTTTGGTCAAGAATCAACCAGTTATGATTATCGAGCGTTCCTTTTTGTAAACCTTGTTCTTTATCAATTGTATAATAGGCTAACATCCACTCACCTCATTTAGTTTTTGTTACTGTAAGCATACCATATTTTTTCTATTAGATAGGATGCACAGCTTTTGATTCTACGTTATACTAAAAAAATAGAATGAGAAAGGAATATATCTATGAAAAATGAACAAAGCACTTTTTTTTCAACCTATGAAATTGCGTATTTAGCGATGACTGTAGCTGCCTGTGTGGTGGGCCGAATGTTATTTCAATTTATTCCTAATATCCAACCAATGACAGCTATTTTTTTAATTCTAACCTACCAATTAGGTGTATCACGGGGATTGGTAGTAAATGTTTTATCGTTACTTATCACTAACCTATATATGGGAATGGGGATATGGACAATTTCGCAAATTCTTTCATTTAGTGTGGTCATTGGATGTATGGGATTATTATGTCGCTGGCCTACGTTTCGTAAAAAGCGCAGTTTACAAGTGATTTTTAGTGTTTTGGCAGGATTTTTATATGGTTTGGTGATTGCGATGATTGACGTCCAAATCTATGGAATGCCACAATTTTGGCCGTATTATCTTGCAGGACTTTATTTTGATTTACTGCATGGGCTAGGCAATGGTATGTTTTATTTTTTATTAGCACCAATTTTTCAGCAATTATTTTATCATATAAAAAAGAAGGCATAGCTACGCCTTCTTTTTTTGTGTATCTGTCAATAATTCTAATGTTTCGGTTAATTCTAAAAGAACTTCTTCGTCGGCTTCAGTTTCTTTCATTGCTTGTAACTGTGACAGGTATTGTTCAGGATTTCGTTGCGTTAATTGTCCAATTGCCCATACGGCTGTTCCACGAATAACAGGACGTTGATCGTCTAAACATTTGACAATATCTGGAAGAGCTTCACGACCACCAAGATTGGCAAGAGCAATTAAAGCATTGCGTTGCAACGGTTTTTTTCCACGCCATGATCCAGCTAAATGACCAAATTGTGCTTTAAATTGTTTATTAGAAATCGAAAGCATAGGTGTTAATTTTGGAAATACTTCGTCAGGTTTAGGTTCCATTTCTTTGTGGAAATGAAAATCTTTTCCTTTATTATAGGGGCAAACGAGCTGACAAATATCACAACCGTAAATTGTGTTGCGAATTTTACGACGATATTCTTTAGGCATCATCCCTTTTGTTTGTGTTTGATAAGAGAGGCATTTTTTTGCATTCATACGTCCATCACCTAATAATGCTCCAGTAGGGCAACCTGTAATACAGCGCGTACAATCACCACAACCATTTGGCACAGGTGTATCTGGTTCAAATTGAATATTAGTAATAATCTCTCCTAAATAAACAAAAGAACCATATTCTTCTGTAATTAATAAACCATTTTTTCCGATAAAACCTAAACCAGCTCGTTGGGCAACCGCAACGTCGACTAATTCACCAGTATCTACTTGTGGTGCAAATCGCCAATGGGCTTCTTCTTGTTCGCAAGTAGCTTCTGTTTTAATGTACTCGATTAAACGTTCCAAACGATCCTTTAGAATATTATGGTAATCAATTCCCCAAGAGGCACGTGCAAATTGACCACGTTTTTCATCACGAGGAACTTCTTCATGAATACGTGTAGGATAAGCCAAAGCAATGGCAATGATACTTTGAGGATTTTCAAAAGTTTTTTCGGGATAGATTCGTTCATCAATTACTTGATGTTCAAAACCAGATGTATGACCTGCTTCTCGTTGCTCAATTAAAGAGTCTTTTAAATATTCAAATGGTTCAGCTGTTGTAAAACCAATTTTATCAATGCCAATCTTTTTACTTTCGGCAATAATTTTTTCTTTTAAGGTTAACATCAAAAACACTCCATTATGTTCATTATCTGCACTAACTATAACACAAATTGTTAGATTCTATCCTTGAAAAACACATTGTTTACGCTAAAATTGCTTCGTATACTAACAATGAGGAGGAAAACACATGAAAAATTTTGATTTATTAGAAAAATTATCTTTTGAACGTGTTGCTGGCTCAAAAGAAGAATATCAAGCGATGGCTATTATCAAAGAAGAAGTGGAGAAATATGGCGTGCAAGTCGAGATTGAACCATTTTCAATTGATTTTGCAGAAGAAGTGACTGCGACATTTGAAATTTTAACCCCAACAAATGAACTATTTGAAGTAACGGGTGTTGGTATGGCTGGCAGTGGTGAGTTAGAAGCAGAGTTTCTTTATATTGATGCCTTAGATTCAGTTAGTTTAGCGCAGGCTAAAGATAAAATTGTCTTATTTAATGGCGGCATTACTTATGCCTCTTATAAAAAAATTATTGAAGCACAAGTCGCTGGTTTTATTACGTTTAATGGAGATTGTTACGATGACCTGACAGATGTTGAAGAGCGCTATTTACGTCCGCAACTCCAAGAATTGGGAAAAATTCCTGGAGTTACAATGAGTATTCGTGATGCTGAACGGCTAGTTCGGATGAATCCGCAAAGGGTTAAAATGAGTATTACGAGTCGAGAAAGTACGCGAACATCACATAATATTGTGGCAACCATTCCTGGTGACAGTCAGGAAATAATCGCGTTTACTGCTCATTATGATTCAGTTCGTCATTCAAAAGGTGTTTATGACAATGCAACGGGTGTTTTGGCAGTCTTTGATTTTTTCACTCATTTTGTCAAAACAAAACCTAAACGCACCTTGAAGTTTATCTGGTGTGGGGCAGAAGAACGTGGGCTTTGTGGATCAACAGCCTATGTAAAAGCGCATCAAGAAGAGTTATCTGACTATCGGTTAGTGATTAATATTGATATGTTAGGAGCAGTTTTAGGGCATGACGTAGCATGCGCAACTGCAACTGAAGCGATGATTCATTATGTTGATTTTGTAGCGAACGAATTAGGACATGGGATTAAAATTAGTCAAGGCGTCTATCCAAGTGATTCGACTCCTTTTGCAGATGGTGGTGTGCCTGCATTAACGTTTGCTAGAGGTGCCGCACCAGGAGGCCCCGTGATTCATTCAAAAAAAGATGTAGTGGATTTTCTCAGTATAGATTCTTTTAATAAAAGTGTGGCGTTTATCATTGCATTTGCTTCACGAATTATTGATGCAAAAGTGATGCCCATTCCACAAGAGATTTCAGAAAAAATGAAAGAAGAGCTGGATATCTATTTATTAAGAAAAGAGAAATGAAAAGAAAATAAAACTTTTTCATAAAAAATTTGATTCGATGTAGTCTATTTTCCTAAAAAATGATAAAATAATTAAAATAAATTTTTTCTAAGGGAGAGCAATGTATGACTTTATTATATAAAAGCACGCGAGACGCAGGGAACATCGTATCAGCTTCGCAAGCAATTCTACAAGGATTAGCGACAGATGGCGGTTTATACGTGCCAACAGAACTACCAAAACTTACATTAGATTTTGATGAATTAGCAAAACAAAGTTACCAAGAAGTCGCTTTTACCATTATGAGCGCATTTTATCCTGATTTTACAGAAGAAGAATTACGTCACTGTATTCATTCAGCCTATGATGAAAAATTTGATGATGCAGCCATTGCGCCTGTTGTCAAAAAAGGAAACGATTATTATTTAGAATTGTTTCACGGTTCAACTATTGCGTTTAAAGATATGGCGTTATCAATTTTACCGTATTTAATGACAACTTCTGCCAAGAAAAATGGCGTTGATTCAGAAATCGTTATTTTGACGGCTACTTCTGGTGATACAGGTAAAGCAGCTATGGCTGGTTTTGCTGATGTTCCTGGTACAAAAATTATTGTTTTTTATCCAAGAGACGGTGTCAGCAAAATTCAAGAAAAACAAATGGTTACTCAAAAAGGTGACAATACGTATGTGGTGGCGATTGATGGCAATTTTGATGATGCGCAATCAACAGTTAAAGCGTTGTTTAACGATGAAGCTTTAAAACAAAAATTAGCAGAAAACGGTAAGCAATTTTCTTCTGCCAATTCAATTAATATTGGCCGTTTGATTCCACAAGTTGTTTATTATGTATATGCCTATGCACAATTAGTGAAAGCTGAAGAAATTAAAAATGGGGATCAAATCAATGTTTCTGTTCCTACGGGGAATTTCGGAAATATTTTAGCAGGTTATTATGCGAAACAGTTAGGTGTACCGTTTAATCAATTAATTTGTGCCTCAAATCCTAATAAAGTGTTAACTGATTTCTTCCAAACAGGTGTTTATGACCGCAACCGTCCATTCTTTGTTACATCTTCACCATCAATGGATATTTTAATTTCAAGCAACTTAGAACGTTTGATTTTCCACCTAACTGGCGATGATGTGACTAAAACCAAAGAATTAATGGACCAATTAAGTTCAGCAGGTTCATATGAAATAACGCCAGAAATGAAAGCAAAATTAGCAGATTTTTACGGTGATTTTGCTACGGAAGAAGAAACAAAACAAGCGATTGAAAAAGTATACCAAGCAGCAAATTACGTGATTGATCCGCATACGGCTGTAGCAGCTGGGGTTTTAGAAAAATATCAAGCACAATCTGATTTACCAGCATTAGTTGTTTCAACAGCTAGTCCATATAAATTCCCACGTGTAGTTGTTGAAGCTTTAACGAACACGGTAACAGATAAAGATGACTTTGAACTAGTTCATGAATTAAATGGATTATCCAATGTAGCAATTCCAAAAGCAGTGACTGAGCTTAATGATGCGCCGATTCGTCATAATCGTGTCATTGCAGCAGGAGATATGAAAGCTTGCGTGGAAGACCTCTTAGGCGTGAATTAACCAATTAAAAATAACTATCCGAACAATAGAGCATATCATTCTTATGCTCTATTGTTCGGATAGTTTGTTTTGCGTCAACTGCATTTATTTTTTCTTCATAACAGTCATGATAGTAAGTGGCACAGTTAATACAATATAACCAATAATACTAACGACCAGCATATATACCCATTGATTTGTAATAGGAAATACATTTGCCAATAAGATTGCGACAACAATTGAAGCAAAGTAGCAAACAAATAACTGAATAAAACGTTTTGCAGACATTTAAAAACCTTCTATCTTTACTAGGATGGTTTTATTGTATCGAATAATCTTTTAAAATTCTACTTTATTTTCCATTTCAACTCATAAATTAATGCTGTTTATATTTTCCTTTGCTAGTATTAAATGTCAGCAATGAGAGACAATTTTAGTTGAATTATCGTGAGTACATCTGTGTGCATTGCTCAAACTTCTTACTTTTGTAAATCAGCTGGAATGAACCAATAATTATCTTGATTTTTTCCTTTTAAAAAATCTGCAAATTCATCAGATTTATAGGCAGCAACAATATCTTTTGCCCATTGTTCATTCGCATTCTTTTTATCCACAGTGACCACTAATTCATATTCTTTTAAAATATCTTCGCTTAATAAACTATTTTCAGCAGGAATTTCAGCACTATACACAATGCTTCCAGGAATTACGCCAAAATCAATATCTTGCAGGCTTCGAGGAATTTGAGCAGAATCCATAGCAACAATATCTAAATCTAAGGGGTTTTCTTTAATATTGCTGGTTGTTGCCGCTACTGGTTCAATTGTTTCATCCAATTTAATCCACCCTGCTTTTTCTAATAGTAGTAATGCTCGAGCAGTGTTGGATGCATCTTCAGGAATAGCTATTGTGTCGCCTTCTTCAACTTGCTTCAAGCTATCTTTGCGTCCACCAAAAAGCCCAGCAGGAACTGTTGGAATAGAGACCAATCCGACTAAATTCGCCTCACTGTTTTCATTAAAGTTTTCTAGATAAGCTGTGTGCTGGTCCACATTGACATCAATTTCACCTTCATTTAGTGCAACATCTGCTTGTAAAAGAGCATCAAAAGCTGTTTCAGTTACTTGATAACCTTCTTTTTCTAAGATTGGTTTGATACCTTCTAAAAACAACTCACTGTAAGGTCCCGGAGAGGTTCCAACACGAATATTGGTGTTTTCAGTTTTATTTGTATTGCCACATCCCGATAATAAAAGCACTGTTCCAACTAACCCGACAATCCCACTTAATACTGATTTTTTCATTTAATTTCCTCCTTGTGTAATAAAAAAATCCCTAGAAGAATTCATTCTTCTAAGGATGTACGGCTGACATGTTACCACCTTGATTTATGCGCATTTCACAATCGCGCAACTCATGAAGTAAAGGTTCTTACTTCTGCTTGATAACGGAAGCATCCGCTTGCGACTATCATGGATGAGTCATCGCAATCACTCCAAAGTCATGTTCACACCTACATTTTCATCTCTTCTCAGCTACCGAGACTCTCTGTTGGAAAAAGGATAGGTGTTACTCTCTTTATCAACGTGTTTGTTGATTTGATTTGAATCATAACAAAGGAAAAATAACATGTCAACGGAGATAAGTTTAAATAGCAAGGGTTTCAGAGTTATGATAGCTTTTAGTTATCGTAAAAAAAGACTATCGAATAAACAAATAATCTTTCAAGCTATTTCGGAAATCAGAGAAAGGCGTATGAGCTATACAATAAATCAATCAAGCAATAATGTACGTAAATCTTTCTGCATACTTTTTGAAATATGCAATGTATTAGTTAAGTAATTGTCCATACTGCCAAATTCGTTAGCAACAGTCTGATAAAATGTATCTAAAAATTCCGTCTCAACATTTAGTGCGACATCTAGCGCATCAGTTACTTCTTTAGAAGCACCATTGTCTTTGGCAAGTTGAATAATTTCTTGATTTTCTTTGACACGTAAGGTATTTGTTTCTAAATAATCTTGATAAATAATGGATTGGGGGATATCTAATATTTCTAACAATAAAGCGGCAGATACACCTGTCCGATCTTTTCCTGCAAAACAATGAAATAAGAAACTATTTTTTTCTGAGACACTTAAGGCAGCTTCAATCATTTTTGAAAAACCAACTTGAGCACCAGGATTTATCGTCATTGTATGATAAATTTCATGCATGTATTCACGCGCTCGTTCGGCAGAGCCAATTTTAATAAAATCTCCTAAACTTGCACCTTCATCAGTGATATTTTGGAAAATATCAATATGAACATAATCTATGTTATTAAATACTTTGTCTGGTCGTTCACTCACTTCTTCAAGAGAGCGCAAGTCTACAATTTTCGCCAATTGATAGGCAGTGATTAATTGCTCTTGGTCATGCGGTGAAATACGTGATAATTCACCTGATCGTAATAATTTTTTTGGTAAAATAGTTTGACCTTGACGATTGGTTAGGCCACCTAAATCTCGAAAATTTGTAATGGTTTCCATTTAAAGCACTCCTTTATGTCGTTTTATCACCCAATATAGAATAGTTTAACATATTTTTGAAAAGGATTGAGCTAAAAATAATTTTGAATATTTATTAAAAAACAATTATAATAAAGGTGTTTACAATGTATTGAAATTTGAAAGGACGTGGAAAAATGGTTGGAAAATTCCCAGAAAACTTCTTGTGGGGTGGCGCTACAGCTGCCAATCAGTATGAAGGTGCGTATGATGCAGATGGAAAAGGCTGGTCAGTTCAAGACGTAACGCCAAAGGGTGGGTTCGGAATAGTTACTGATGAACCGACAGAAGATAATTTAAAATTAGTTGGAATTGATTTTTATAATCGCTATAAAGAAGATATTAAACTATTTGCAGAAATGGGCTTTAAAGTATACCGTACGTCTATTGCATGGTCTCGCATTTTTCCGAAAGGTGACGAAAGTGAACCAAATGAAGCTGGTTTAGCATTTTATGATAAAGTGTTTGATGAGTGCTTAAAATATGGGATTGAACCATTAGTGACAATTTCACATTATGAAACACCCTTACACTTAGCTCGTGAATATGATGGGTGGACTAATCGTAAATTGATTGATTTTTATGAAACCTATGTGCGTACCATTTTTGCGCGTTATAAAGATAAAGTAAATTATTGGTTGACGTTTAACGAAATTAATTCTGTTTTGCATGCGCCTTTTATGAGTGGAGGGATTGCAACTCCGCCAGAGGAATTATCACAACAAGATTTATATCAAGCGATTCATCATGAATTAGTAGCTAGTGCGTTGGCAACGAAAATTGGTCATGAAATTAACCCTAATTTCCAAATTGGTTGTATGGTTTTAGCAATGCCTACGTATCCAATGACGCCTAATCCAGATGACGTTGTAGCAAAATTAGAAGCGGATCGTCAAAATTATTTATTCTCAGATATCCATGTACGTGGGAAATATCCGAACTATATTAAAAAATATTTTGCAGATAATAATATTGAAATTCAATTTGCTGAAGGTGATAAAGAACTATTAGCAGAACATACTGTTGATTTTATTTCATTTAGTTATTATATGAGTATTACAGCAACAGCAACTCCAGAAAAATACGAACGTGGACGTGGAAATATTTTAGGTGGTTTCCCAAATCCTTATTTAGAAGCTTCAGAGTGGGGGTGGCAAATTGATCCTAAAGGTTTATATATTATCTTAAATGAATTTTATGATCGCTATCAAATACCATTGTTTATTGTTGAAAATGGTTTAGGGGCTGTTGACGAATTAGTTGAAGGACCAGATGGTGAATTAACCGTGATTGATGATTATCGCATTGATTATATGAACGACCATTTAGTGCAAGTTGGTAAAGCAATTGAAGAGGGCGTAGAAGTAATGGGTTATACTTCATGGGGATGTATTGACTTAGTCAGCGCATCAACTGCACAAATGTCAAAACGTTATGGCTTTATTTATGTAGATCGTAACGATGATGGTTCAGGTTCGTTGAATCGTTATAAGAAGAAAAGTTTTAATTGGTACAAAGAAGTTATCGAAACAAATGGTGGAAGTTTGAAAGAAAAATAATAAACGAAACACTTTCTGATGAATAAACAGGAAGTGTTTTTCAATCGTTAGGAGAGAAGTATACATGACAAAAAAACTATTTGAATCTATTGAAATTCGTAATCTAACACTAAAAAATCGGATTGTAATGTCTCCAATGTGTATGTATTCAGCAAAAGATGGAGAAGTGACACCTTGGCATGTGACTCACTACGCTTCACGTGCAGTCGGGCAAGTGGGCTTAATTATTTTAGAAGCTACAGCAGTGAAACCAGAAGGCCGTATTAGTGTGAATGATTTAGGAATTTGGTCAGATAAGCAAATTGAAGGATTAAAAAAAATTACTAGTGCTGTTAAAGCAAGTGGTGCAGCTGTGGGAATTCAATTAGCTCATGCGGGTAGAAAAGCGGAACTACCAGAAGAAATCTTTGCACCTTCAGCAATTGCTTTTGATGAACAGTCAAAAACACCCCAAGAGATGTCGTTAACAGATATTGAAAATGTCATTGCAGCTTTTCGTCAAGCTGCAATTCGTGCCAAGCAAGCAGATTTTGATATGATAGAAATCCATGCAGCACATGGTTATTTAATCAACCAATTTTTATCGCCTTTAGCAAATCGCCGTCAAGATAAATATGGTGGATCTTTAGAAAATCGCTATCGTTTATTAAAAGAAGTTATTTCTGCTGTTCGTGAGGTTTGGGATAAAGCAATTTTTGTGCGTATATCTGCTCATGATTATGTGACAGGTGGTATGACACCTGCTGATTATGTACCTGTTGCTAAATGGTTAAAAGAACAAGAGGTAGATTTAATCGATGTTAGTTCAGGAGCTGTTGTGTTAGCGACAATTGATGTTTATCCAGGTTATCAAGTTCCTTTTGCAGAATTGGTTCGGAAAGAAGCTGGAATACGAACTGGTGCTGTGGGTCTGATTCAAACAGGTATTCAAGCAGAAGAAATTTTAAAAAATGAACGTGCCGATTTAATTTTTTTAGGTAGAGAGTTACTTCGTGATCCTTATTGGGCATACCATGCTGCTAAAGAATTACGTACAGAAATCGAGGCACCCGAACAATACCGTCGTGGTTGGTTATTTTAAAAAAGCTTGTCAGCCGTTTTGGCTGACAAGCTTTTTTTATTATTCTACCGTCACAGATTTAGCTAAGTTACGTGGTTTATCGACATCGTAACCACGTT
The DNA here is from genome assembly GCF_017426705.2 of Enterococcus sp. DIV2402. NCBI lineage: Bacteria > Bacillati > Bacillota > Bacilli > Lactobacillales > Enterococcaceae > Enterococcus > Candidatus Enterococcus lowellii. Next base: position 1,745,627 of record NZ_CP147251.1, read on the forward strand.
GTAAAGTAGCGAAATAAGCAATTAATTGTGTTGGAATAACAGAAACTAAAGAAGTTAATAATGGGTGTACATTCGGTAAAACTAATTGATCCGTTGGTCTTGCCAAGTCTTCGCTAGCAATCACAACAGTTTTTGCTCCACGGCTTTCAACTTCTTTTAGATTTCCACGAGTATGAGCGCCTGTATGCGCTTCTGTGATTACGCCGATAACTGGTGTATCATCTTCAATCAAAGCGATTGTTCCGTGTTTCAATTCACCTGCTGCAAAACCTTCTGCTTGGATATATGAAATTTCTTTTAATTTTAAAGAAGCCTCGCAAGAAACGTAGTAATCATTGCCACGACCAATATAAAAAGCGTTGCGTGTTCCTGTTAAATAATCTTCTGTCAATTGTGAAATGACAGCTTTTTCACTAATCATTGTTTCCATCGCAGAAGCAACTAATGCTAGTTCGTGGAATACGTCAAATTCTTTGGCAGCTGCGATTTGTTTCACTTCACCAATCCCTTTGGCAAATAGAGCTAAAACAGCGATTTGACCAGTATAAGCTTTGGTTGAAGCTACAGCAATTTCTGGACCAGCATGTAGTAACAACGTATATTTTGCTTCACGTGAAAGAGTTGAACCTGCCACGTTAGTAATTGTCAATGAAGGGTGATTCAAACGGTTAATTTGGACCAACACTTGACGACTGTCTGCTGTTTCACCACTTTGCGTTAAGAAAATAAAGAATGGTTTTTGTGACAACAATGGCATGTTGTAGCCAAATTCACTTGATAAATGTACTTCAACAGGGATTTCTGTTGTTTTTTCAATCAGTTGTTTGGCAGCTAAACCAGCATTGTAACTTGTACCGCAAGCAACGATGTAAATACGATCGCTGGTGATGACTTCATCAACTAGTTCTTGATCTAATTTGATTGCACCATTTTCTGCTTGATATTCTTGGACAAGACGACGCATAACAGCCGGTTGTTCGTCAATTTCTTTCAACATGTAATAAGGATAAGTTCCTTTTTCAATATCTGTTAAATCCAATTGTGCTTCATAAGATTCGCGATAAACATTGTTGCCTTTTTCGTCTTCAATTTGAATGCCGTCAGCAGTTACAGTAACCATTTCACCATCAACGATTTCAACAAAATGACTTGTTTGATCTAGCATTGCTAAAGCATCGCTACAAATAACATTGAAGCCATCACCAAGACCAATTAATAGTGGGCTTTTATTTTTGGCAACATAGATTGTTTCGCCATCTTCTTTATCGACTAAAGCAAAAGCATATGAACCTTGAATGATTGTCAATGCTTTTTGGAATGCTTCTTTTGTTGAAAGTTGTTCGTTTTCCATTAAAGCTGCAACTAAATGAACAGCGATTTCCGTATCTGTTTCACCATAAAAAGTGTCATCTGTTAAGTACATTTGACGAATTTCTTCAAAGTTTTCAATGACGCCGTTATGAACAAGAACTAGACGACCATTTTGAGAAGTGTGAGGATGAGCATTTTCTTCAGATGGTTTGCCATGTGTTGCCCAACGTGTATGGCCAATACCAATCGTTCCGTTTACTTCTTCTGTCATTTTTTCTTCTAAGTTTTTAATACGACCTTGTGCTTTAATTAAATGATTGTTTTGTTCATCAGCTACAAATAGACCTGCTGAGTCATAGCCACGATATTCTAAACGTTCCAATCCGTTAATAATAATTTTTTCTGCATGTTCTTTTCCTACGATTCCTACGATTCCGCACATAATGAGTTTCCTACTTTCTTTTTGTCATTATGTATTTCTAACTGCGTGACAAGTTTTTTGTGAAGGCTTCACAGCCTTTTTTTGTACTTGTCTGTAGAGTGCAGACCCTAGAGCCACCCGCCGAATATTCGATAAGCTCTATCCTCGTCATCTATCAAATTTTTTTAATAGATCTGGCGCTTAAAATTGGTATAGTCTATATTTATTTGTTTCTTTTTAGAAATACATTGGTAATCATATACATAATCACGTTATAAGTCAACAAAAAAATTAATAAAATTAAATTGGTCTAATTTAATTATTGGAAAAATAGAGAAAAATAGGTTTTCCCTATCAAAATTTTAGTGAATTCGATACAATGATAGAGAAAGAGGGGATAGTATGTCAGAAGTTCAAGCGATGACTTTTAAAGAACTAAAAGAAATTGTACAACAATTGGAAAATGCTAACGTATCTGATGAGACAAAAGTCATGTTAGACACAGGATGGGACAGTTTGCAAGAAATTTTACCGCAATCTATTCAAATGAAAGAAGCACGTTCATTTAAAGTGCAAGATGTTTTAACAGAAGAATTTTTTGGTGGCTATGCATTGATTGAAAAAGCGGAGAAAATGAATGCAGATGGACCAATCGAACAGGTAATTGTGATTGAAAATTTATATTGATAAAGGAGACTGTCAATGAATACAAGGAGATGGGTAGCGGTAGCAATTGCCGTTGGATTATTTATTTTTTCAGGAATTGCTGTATTGATACAACCGAAACAAGAAGAATCGGATGCACTAAGTGGTTTAAATGCATTGCTTTATGGAACAAATGAACTAACGGAATATGTAGTTGAGCCTGGAGATGAGCAACGGCGCATTGCACATTTGTACGTAGAAGGTGAAATTTCTGATACTGGTAGCAGTTTGTTTGCAACAGAAGGATATAACCATCAAGTCTTTTTGGAACAGTTAAAACAAATTCAATATGATCCAACGATTGCCGGCGTGTTATTAGAAGTAAACTCACCAGGTGGAGGCGTTTATCAAAGTGCAGAAATTGCTAAAGAAATTCGCAAAATTCAAGAACTAGAGGTGCCGATTTATGTAACGATGACGCAAATGGCTGCAAGTGGCGGTTATTACATTTCTGCTTCAGCAGATAAAATCTTTGCTACCGATGAAACAGTGACAGGGTCGATTGGGGTCATTATGAGTGGAGTTAATTATGCGGGTTTGTTTGAAAAACTGGGAATTGAAGATGCCACATATAAAAGCGGTGCGTTAAAAGATGTCGGTTCTGGTGCACGAAAAGCAACAGCAGAAGATAAGGAAGTGTTACAAACGTTTGTAAATAACTCGTATAATCGTTTTGTAAAAGTTGTCTCAGAAGGTCGTCAAATGCCGGAAGATCAAGTGCGCAAAATTGCGGATGGTCGTATTTATGATGGGCAACAGGCATTGGATAATGGTTTAGTGGATGCGATAGGTTTTCCAGAAGAAGCACTTGAAGCATTACGAACAGAGCAACAACTAGAAAATGCTGCATTAATTGAATACGAACTTTCAGCAACCGGTTTTGCAAATACTTGGTTTGGTTCGAAATTAGCGGAAGTTCAAGGATTAAAACCATCCGAAAGTAGCCGAGTATTAACAATCCTTGAAAGTATCGGCACACCAGATGCGCCAAAACCTTTATATTACTATGGAGGTGAATAACATGAAGCCATTAGAAAAAAAGCAATCAACCACATCAGATCATCCCGATGACTTTTATCAACAAGTGCTTACATCGTTTAAAGAAAAAGAATACACAGAAGAAGAAATTAAACAAAAGCAAACTGCGTGGCAACGATTGGTTGAGCCTCCCAAAGAATCATTAATCAATGACTTTCCTACGTATTTTTATGCGGGATTTTGGATTCGTCTATGGGCATTTTTAATCGATATTCTTTGTATTGCTGCCATTACTGAAATCTTAATTAACGTTATTTTTCGGGCATTACATTTATCGATGTCTTCTTCGTTATTTAGTCTGTATGGTTTATTGAGTATTAGTATTTACTTGGCTTACTTTACGCTATTAACGAAACTAAATCATGGTCAGACTGTTGGTAAGATGATTTTTGGTATTCGAGTCATTGGTTTGAAAGAAGAAGAATTATCTTGGCAAACAGTTTTGATTCGTGAAGTTGCTTGTCGTTTCATTTTACAAGCCAATCCATTTTTATATTTAGGTTATTTACCTGCCGCTTTTACGAAACGTAAACAGCATGTGGGTGATTATTTAACGGATACAAGCGTTGTTACATTAAATATGATTAAAGCATTTAATAAGCAGGTTCAAATTTAAACAACTGTATAATCAATAGAAGAAAAAGATATCCGAACTATTATCAGAGACCACCATTAAGTAAGGTGAATTTGCGACGAGAAGCAAACTCTTAATAGTTCGGATATTTCATTATTCATTTACTAGATGACACAGATTACTTATTTTTTAGAAAGAAGGCAAGAAAATGTCAGAGATTTTATCCTTTCCTAATGAGGCTGAACGCCTATGGGCAAATGGAAATAAAAAATTTGAACAACAAGAATTTTTAGCAGCTAAACAGTTATTTGAACAATTGTATCAATTAGAGCCGACTTTTCAACACTGCCAAAAATTAGTGGAAACTTTGCAACATTTAGGCGAATTTACTCAAGCGTTAGACCAAGCCGAAGATTACTTAGAAAATTTCTTGAATAATCCAAGCAGTTTTGAAATGTATTTGCGCTTACTGATGTTAGATGGTCAGTATCTAGCAGTCCATAGTTGGTTACACCAAACTGTGTTATCTTTTGATGAGCTGAAACAAGATTTACAAAAACTAGAATTTGCGCAAGAATTAATTGGTGCCAACGATCGAGTGCTGAAAAGAAGACAATTACAAGAATGGGAAAGTACAGGTTATCCAGTACCACAAAAAGCTTGGAATGAATGGCTAAAAAACAGTTCAGCTGCTGATTTTTTACGATTATGCCAAGAATTTCTTCCTACCGCTAAAAATCCGTTTATTATTCCTAAATTAGTAGAAGAATTAGTGAAAATCGGAGCAGATGGAGAAGTGATGATTCGTGGACAAATAGTACATCTGTCTGAATTAACTTTATTAGAAAAAACACCAACCTTACAACAAGTGCATAAATTGTTAAAACAAAAACAATTAAAAGATGTTCAATTAGAAGAAATGATCATTGCTGAAATCCATGCCCATTTTGCCTTGCTGTATCCTTTTTTACCTAATGAATCAGAAGTTTTAGCATGGGTAGATAGTTATTTATTAGAATATAAAAGTCTCTTTGGGGATGAATCAGCTGGTGAACAATTGCAAAACTATGAAAGAATTCAGCAAAAAAAACAAGAACTCAGAGAAATTTATCAAAAATTGCTGTAGAAACATTGGAAGTTGCATTCAAAATGTTTACATTTTTCAAGGCATAGTGTACTATTTAAAGGTATGCATGAAACTATTTCATATGTAAATTTATTTGTTAATTCGGAGGGAAATACATGACTGCAAAATGGGAAAAAACAGGCACCAATAATGGTGAATTAACTTTTTCAATTGCTCAAGAAGAAATTCAAAAAGGCCTAACAACAGCCTTTAATCGTGTGAAAGGAAACCTTAACGTACCAGGATTCCGTAAAGGTAAAGTATCTCGTACAGTATTTAACCGTATGTACGGTGAAGAAGCATTATATGAAGATGCTTTAAACGCTGTATTACCAGAAGCTTATGAAGCTGCTGTAAAAGAAGCTGGAATTGATCCAGTTGCTCAACCAAAAATCGATGTTGAAAGCATGGAAAAAGGCGAAGCATGGGTAATCAAAGCTGAAGTAACAGTTAAACCTGAAGTAAAATTAGGTGACTACAAAAATCTAACTGTTGAAAAACAAGAACGTGAAGTAACTGACGAAGATGTAGATGCTCGTCTAAAACGCGAACAAGAACAACAAGCTGAATTAGTAATCAAAGAAGATGCTGCTGTTGAAGGCGATACAGTAGTAATTGACTTTGAAGGTTTCTTAGGCGATGAAGCTTTTGAAGGTGGAAAAGGCGAAAACTATTCACTTGAATTAGGTTCTGGTTCATTCATTCCAGGATTTGAAGAACAATTAGTTGGTAAAAAAGCTGGCGACAACACAGAAGTAACTGTGACTTTCCCAGAAGATTACCAAGCAGAAGATTTAGCTGGCAAAGAAGCTGTCTTCAAAGTAACTGTTCATGAAGTAAAAGGCAAAGAAGTACCAGAATTAGACGATGAATTTGCAAAAGATGTTGACGATAGCGTTGAAACTTTAGCAGAATTAAAAGAAAAATTCCGTGCTGAAATCCAAGAAAATAAAGAAAAAGCTGCAAAAGAAGCAGTTGAAGAAGCAGCAATTCGTCAAGCGGTTGAAAATGCTGAAATCGTTGAATTACCACACGTAATGGTTCACGATGAAGTTCACCGTGCAATGGATGAATTCTTAAACAACATGCAACGCCAAGGGATTAACCCAGAAATGTACTATCAATTAACTGGTTCTACTGAAGCTGACTTGCATAAACAATTTGAAGGCGAAGCAGATACTCGCGTGAAAACAAACCTTGTAATTGAAGCTATCGTTGCTGCTGAAGGCTTAGAAGCTACTGAAGAAGAAGTTGAAGCAGAAATCAAAGAGTTAGCAGAAAGCTACAACATGCCAGAAGCTCAAGTACGTCGTGTACTTACAGAAGACATGTTAAAACATGACATCAACATGAAGAAAGCTGTAGATTTAATCACTTCTACTGCTGTTGAAGCATAATTTTAAATTAAAGACGACTTGGTTATTATCCAAGTCGTCTTTTTTATTAGTCAATGTTTACTAAATGAATGAGCGAGGACGGATTAGCTGAAACTAATTTTTGAAGACAGCTAGGCTTTAATGCAGAGATATCATCTTTAGAAATCCAACTGATAAACTCTTCTTCAGATTCGCTCGCATAATTTTCTTTAGTTGGAATTGTTCCACGATAGATATAGAGAAATTCATGGTATTGCTGTTTTTCTTGCTGAAAAAAATTTTCAATAATTGCCCAAAGTTGTGCATCTATTAATTGTTCACCCGTTTCTTCAAATAGTTCACGATAAATGCCTGCTAGTGTTGTTTCAGAAAATTTAAGGCGACCGCCGGGTAGCGAAATAGTGCCATCAGGATAAGTAGCCACGAGTAACTGATTTTCTTGTTCAATCCATGCGGCAACACGGATAGTTAGTTTTCCTTCTGGCATTTCAAGCGTTAAATCATTCATCAAAACCCTCCTTTTAAATATACTATTTCTATCCTATCTTTAAATAAATTAAAACACAATATTTCTTTGTTTTTACAAAAGCATGGAACGGATTGCTTTTCATCGTTTTGTTACGGTATAATTCTAAAGTGATAGTTATTTTTATTTAGTTTAGAGGAGTGTGTAAACATCAAATTTAAAAAAATTGGAATAATTTTCTTTTTGCTTGTCATTAGCGTTATCTTTGGTAGCTATCTTTGGAAAAGCTTAAATGTACTAGAGATGCAGGTAACGCAAGTAACGACGAGTGAAACAAGTATTTTTAGTCGTGAAGAAACCTTAGAAACAACCATCCAATCTTCCAGTAGTTCTCAAGAATATATACTCAATGACACAGAGCTGCTTGCTAGTGCTGATAAGGTTGCGTATGGGGTCTATTATTTTAACGACAAAAAAGAATTGTCTCATGCTAAAGAAGAAGCATTTATCGCTGCAAGTGTAATTAAAGTATTTATTATGGAGTATGTCTATACCCATCTAGAACAAACGATGGAGATTGCTGGCTATTCTGTGGATGAACTAGTTCGTTTAATGATTCAAAATAGTGACAATCAAGCAACCAATATCTTGATTGATTTTATTGGGCTGGATACATTAAATGAATTCTTTACTATTAATTACACATCGACTCAATTACAAAGAAAAATGTTAGACGAAAATGCACGAGCCCAAGGGTTAGAAAATTATACCTCAGTTAAAGATGTTTTGACCTTTTTAGAAACTATCTATCTTCATCGAGACCAGTTTCTTTATTCGGAAATGTTGCAATTATTATTAGGACAAACAATTCGGACCAAAATACCGAGTAAATTTCCTGAAGAGGTATTAATTGCAAATAAAACTGGTGAGCTTGAAAACGTGGAAAATGATGTAGCTTTGATTCTAGATGATGAAAATCCGTTGGCTATTGTTATTTTAACAGAAGACGTTCATGGCAATGGTATCGTACGTGAAGCAATTGGTAGCTTTGCGTTAGAAGCCTGGCATGATAAATAAAAGGAAGTGTAAAAAATGAAGTACTGTCCGAGTTGTGGCAAAGAATTACTTGAAGGAGCAAATTTTTGCGGTCAATGTGGAACAAAGATAGAAAAAGAAATTCCGAAAGAAGTGCCGTTAACTAAAGAAGAACCCCCAAAAACGCCTGTCGAACCAGTCGTTGCGAAAAAAATTTCACCAGTCAAAGCAGAACGATCAGAAATCATTAAGAAGAAGAGACCAAATCCCTTGATTATTACCCTGCTTTTAATTATTTTTGGAATTGGTTTAGCTATATGGTTTTTATTATCTGTTTTTACAACCAAACCAGAAGCAACTATAACTGAAGCGACGGATATTTCAACTACCGAGACAACCAGTCTTTCTACAACCGCAAGTACAATTGCTTCAACAACGGCTAGTTCAGAAGAACCTTTGAGTGCTAAATATGATGATATTCTTGAAAATGCGCAACGTTTAGCTGATGAAGGGAATTATTCAGAATCTGAATTAGAATTAAGTACGATTCCAGAAGAAGTTCTAGCGCGTTCAGAATATGCTTCAGTTAAAAAAGTTGTAGATGAAATTCATGCTCAAAATCAACCAGCAATTGAAGCTGCAAAAGCGAAAGAAGAAGCAGAACAGAAAAAAGCAGAACAAGAACAAAAAGCGAAAGAAGAGCAAGCAAAAAAAGAAAAAGCCAACAAAAAAGAAGAGAAAAGTGATCCGGTGTTTGTCGGAGATTTTGCTTCATGGGCAACTAGCTATGGATTTTACTTTGCGCAAGAAAAACAAAATCAAAGTTCGCTAACGATTGGCACAGATGGTCGAGTAACGAAAGATGCTCAAACTGGTAAAGCAACCGTTGAGAATTATAGTGGTGATACACTAAGTTATGAGACCAATGAACAAAAGCCGACTAAAATTCCTGCAACTAAAACCGTTCACCCTAACGTGAGAATTACCATTAAATGGGACAATGGTGGGAGCCAAGTCTTGTATGGTTATACCTCATTTACTGGACGTCTTGTTCTAACCGATGGCGCTTCTAAAGGAAATGGTATTAATGAAGTGTGGATTACCAATTAAAGAAAAGTCTAGGCGATAGAAAAATCGCTTAGACTTTTTATTTATACGCATTTATTATCAGAAAATTTTTACATTAAGAAAGCTTAATTCTCAAGGCTTAAAGGCTTTTTCTTTCTAAGGAACTATGCTAAAATGGATAAAGACTGTTAAAGTCAGAAATGTTTTTTTCCAGTCGGAAAGAAAAAATCAAGGGGTGAACACCATGTACGACAATACTAACGGAAATGAACCGATACGCTGCTCTTTTTGTGGCAAAGCACAAGAAGAAGTGAAGAAAATCGTAGCTGGTCCTGGTGTCTACATTTGTGATGAATGCATTGAATTATGTAAAGAAATCATTGACGAAGAGTTCTACGAAGAAGCGATTCGTGAATTTATGGAAGTACCAAAACCAAAAGAAATTCTTGATGTCTTAAATGAATACGTGATTGGACAAGATCGTGCGAAGCGTGCATTAGCTGTTGCGGTTTACAACCATTATAAACGCGTAAATGTAGAAAAAACAGAAGAAGACGATGTGGAACTACAAAAAAGTAATATCTGTCTTATCGGACCAACTGGATCTGGTAAAACATTTTTAGCTCAAACACTAGCAAGAAGTTTAAACGTGCCTTTTGCAATTGCAGATGCAACCAGTTTAACAGAAGCTGGCTATGTTGGTGAAGATGTTGAAAATATCTTGTTGAAATTATTACAAGCCGCAGATTATAATGTAGAACGTGCAGAAAAGGGCATTATTTACATTGATGAAATCGATAAAATTGCGCGTAAAAGTGAAAATGTATCGATTACACGTGATGTTTCTGGTGAAGGTGTGCAACAAGCGTTACTTAAAATCTTGGAAGGAACAACCGCAAGCGTTCCTCCTCAAGGTGGCAGAAAACATCCACATCAAGAGATGATTCAAATTGATACTACGAATATTCTCTTTATTGTAGGCGGAGCATTTGATGGAATTGAAACAATTGTTAAAAACCGCATGGGTGAAAAAACAATTGGTTTTGGTTCAAACAATCAAAAAATTGCCGAGGATGAAAGTGTTATGAAACATATCATCCCTGAAGACTTATTGAAATTCGGATTAATCCCAGAATTTATCGGACGCTTACCAGTGATGGCTGCTTTAGATAAATTGACGACGGATGATTTGGTTCATATTTTGACAGAACCTAAAAATGCTTTAGTGAAACAATATAAGAAGTTAATGTCATTAGATGATACAGAGCTTGAATTTGAAGCGGGAGCATTAAAAGCTATCGCTCAAAAAGCTATCGAACGCAATACAGGTGCTCGTGGCTTACGTTCAATTATTGAAGACATTATGATGGATGTTATGTTTGAAGCACCATCAAAAGCTGAAATTGAAAAAGTAACGATTACTGAAGCAGCAGCTAAAGGTGAAGCAGAACCATTAATCAGTTATAAAGAAGAAAAAAAAGCAGGGTAAGGCAATAAACCGGATAGTGATTTTCCTATCCGGTTTCCTGTTTTTACGAAAGGAAGAATCATATGAAAGTTCATTCATCCGATATTGTGATTAGTGCTGTTGCTCCAGCGCAATATCCAGAAACAGAATTACCTGAGATTGCTTTAGCCGGGCGTTCGAATGTAGGGAAATCCTCTTTCATTAATACATTAATTAATAGAAAAAACTTAGCACGAACTTCGTCAAAACCAGGGAAAACACAAACCTTGAATTTTTATTTAATTGAAAATTCATTACATTTTGTAGACGTACCTGGATATGGTTATGCAAAAGTTTCTAAAACAGAGCGTGCAAAATGGGGAAAAATGATTGAAACGTATTTAACTCAACGTGAACAATTGCGAGCAGTCGTATCGCTAATTGACTTGCGTCATGCGCCAACACAAGAGGATATTCAAATGTATCAATTCTTAAAATACTACGAGATCCCTGTGATTGTGGTTGCAACAAAAGCGGATAAAATTCCTCGTGGAAAATGGAATAAACATGAAAGTGTCATCAAAAAAGCCCTAGATTTTGATAAAACAGATAAATTTATTCTTTTTTCATCAGTTACGAAACAAGGAAAAGAAGAAGCATGGCAAGCCATTGAAGAAGCCATCAAATAAAGAAGTGTTACATTCAGAAACAATCTGTTTGTAACACTTCTTTTTATTTATCTTTTTTGTCAGTTTCTTTTTTCTTAGGTGTCGGGTTTAAGAAACGTTCAATATCTGGTTTCTTTTCTTCTTTTTTTTCATCTGGAAAAAAGGCGAATTCTTCAAATTTTTTATCTAAAGAATCATCTCGTTGGAATTTTAAACTCATGCTGTCACCTCCACTATAGAAAGTTTAGCATGAAAAGTCTGAAGATACACGTAAAAAATCTTTTTCACTCTACTGAAAGAAAACACATATGTTACAATAAATGTGAAGGAAACATCCAGGGGGTGATTAAATGCAACTGACAGAGAAAATGTATTGTTACATACAAGCTGTACCGCCAAAAGGAAAGCGGTATCAAGAGTGGATTAGGAATGGTTTATCATTTGGTCGGATTGTATTTAATCCGTTATATATTGAATTTAACCAGCAAATCTTACCTTTTTCAGTAAAGACTCAAGATAAATTGATTGATGCAGCAATGCTTGGAGATAATTTTATTTTACGCATTCATGATCAATGGAGTGAGACAGTTATTCAACGGCATAATGAGGTGTTATTTGAGCGTCATTATTTTACAAAAGAACAATTTGAACAAAATCGGCCGATGATTTTTGATTATGTCAAGTTACGAATGGAAAAAGCTACGTTTGCATATATTCGTTCCTACGATGAATTTTTATATCACAATATTGAACAGCCTAATTATCGTAAAATAATTGAATCTGAAGAAGAAATGGCGCATTATCCGAAAAAGAAAAATACCCAAGGCGAAGTGATTATTGATGGGAATTATTTTGCTGGATTTGATATTTTTCATGTCGGTTTTTGTCTAACGTCTTGTTGGCAGATGTATTTTAGTCCTTCATACAGTGAGGTTTTACCTCTAAACTTGATTAGAGAGGTGCAGCAAGTTGATAGGGTAGAAGAATTAGCAACTGGAACGATTTTAGTGGAGCTATATAAAGATCCCTATCGTTGGAATATGCCGGCGAATTTACATTTTCAGCGCATGTTTCGGAATCAACTAGGCATTGATCAATTGAGTTGGTTAAACGGAGTAGGTGTATTACGCGAACCCTTTGTGGAATATCGCACGTCTTTTAATTTATTACAAATCATTCAATATCAAAATGATTTTTTACAGCCAGTTCCTAAGAGTCAATCCACACATTTTGTTACTCGTATGTATAATCCACTGACAAAAGAAGAACAGGTTAGTCGAATAAAAGGAACCTTAAATACTCAGGCTTATTTCCCATTGATTAATGAACGACAGCGAAAGATGAAGACAGTTATTACGTTGTTTGTTGATCAGACAATTGACGAAGGATTAGAAGCATATGAATTTTATTTGCGTCAATATTTAGCCATTAATTTGGATGATAAAAAGTATAAATCTTATACGCCAATTATTACCTTTTTTTTACCAGATGAATATGTGACAAAAATTCCTTTAGCAAAACTAAAAGAACGCATGTCCGATGTTTTATTTAGCAAAGAAAAAATGGGCAGAAAGAAAAGTGTATTTTCTGTCAAAAAAGGCGAGGTTCAGCTGCAAGTAGAACTTTTGCCTTTAAGTACTATTTATCCAATAGAAAAAGCGTCAAGTACGTAACATGTACTTGACGCTTCTTTTTATTTTTCGATTGGTTTTCTTAAAATACCTAATAAGATACCAGATACCACAGCACCGATAGCCACGAATGCTAAGTATAATAATGGATTTGATAACAATGGAACTACGAAGATACCACCATGAGGAGCCATCAAGCGAATACCGAATGCACCGACTAATCCACCAGTTAATGCTGAACCAACAATGAAACTTGGAATTGCACGTAATGGGTCAGCAGCTGCAAATGGAATTGCGCCTTCTGTTACGAATGATAGACCCATAACAATGTTTGTTAAACCAGCTTCATTTTCTTGTTTTGTAAATTTATTTTTAAATAAACGAGTTGCAACAAAGATTGCTAATGGTGGAACCATACCACCTGCCATAACAGCCGCCATCACGATACTACCGCCTTGTGCCACTGTTGCAGCAATTGTACCAGTACCGAATACATAAGCTGCTTTGTTAATTGGTCCACCTAAGTCAGCCGCCATCATACCTGCTAATAAGGCACCTAATAACGCAGCATTTGCACCATCTAAACTTTGTAGGAAACCATTTAAACCATCATTGATAGCTTTCATAGGAACATTGACTAATAACATGATGAATCCAGTAATTAATAATCCAAAGAAAGGATAGAACAAGATTGTTTTAATACCATCTAATGACTTTGGCAATCCTTTTAATAGTTTGCGTAGGAAAACAATCACATATCCGGCAATGAAACCACCTAGTAAAGCGCCTAAGAATCCAGCACCACCAGCATTTGCTAAAGCACCGGCAGCAAAACCAGCAACTAATCCAGGACGGTCACCGATACTCATTGCAATAAAACCAGCTAAGACCGGTAACATAAAGCCAAATGCAGCCCCACCAATTTGGTTAAACCATGCAGCTGCTTGGTTATAAGAACCTAATTGTCCTAAAGCATCATTAGGAACACCGATAAATTGATCAACCATGAATGAAATGGCGATTAAAATCCCACCAGCGATAACGAATGGTAACATATGAGAAACACCATTCATTAAGTTTTTGTAGATTTCTTGTCCGATAGAACCTTTTTCGCTTGATTCTTCAGAAGATGCACTACCGTCACCATGATAAATTGGAGCAGAACCACTTAAGGCAAGATTGATTAGTTCTTCTGTTTTACGAATACCATCACCAACTGGACGGTTAACTAAATGTTTGCCATCAAAACGAGCCATCTCAACTTTTTTATCCGCAGCAACGATGACACCAGTTGCACGTTCAATATCTTGAGTTGTTAAACGATTTTTAATGCCCTCAGAACCATTTGTTTCAACTTTAATATCGACACCTAATTCTTTTGCTTTTTTCTTCAAAGAATCTTCTGCCATATAGGTATGAGCAATACCAGTCGGGCAAGCTGTTACAGCTACGATAAATGGACGATTACTTGTTGTTTCAATTGTTGCTTCCGCCGCTTTTTCCGCCGCTTTTTCTTCCGCTTCTGCTTTTTCCGCTTCGGCAAAAGTTGCTTGAACTTCTTCAGGTGTTTTAGCAACTTTTAGTTTTGCAACAAAATCAGGGTTGATTAATTGACGAGATAGGGCAGCTAAAGCTTGTAAATGAGTGTCATTTGCGCCTTCTGGAGCGGCAATCATAAAGAACAGATAAGTTGGTTGACCATCTAATGCTTCATAATCGACTCCTTTACTACTTTTGGCAAACAATACTGTCGCTTCTTTAACAGCCGCATTTTTTGCATGAGGCATAGCAATGCCATCGCCTAAGCCTGTTGAAGTTTGTGCTTCACGAGCGAGAATTCCTTCTTTATAAGTTTCAATGTCAGAAATTCTGCCTGCATCGTACATTTTTTGAATCATTTCATCGATAGCACCTTTTTTATCAGTTGCTTGTAAATCCATGATCATCGCATCTTTGATTAATAAGTCATTGATTTGCATGTTATAGACCTCCTATAATTTTGTGATTTCTACTTCTGGAAGTAGTTCCTGAATAAAGGCAGCTTCAGCTAAGTCATCTGAAAAAGCAGTGGCACTACCACAAGCAACACCCCATTTGAACGCTTCAACCGAATCTTGTGTTTTTGCATATTGCCCGATAAAACCTGCAATCATCGAATCACCAGCGCCCACAGAATTTTTTAATTCACGTTTTAAAACATTTGATTGGTAAGTGCCATCTTCTGTAATTAAAAGAGCGCCATCACCAGCCATTGAAATTAAAACGTTTTTTGCGCCTTCTGCTAATAATTTTTTCCCATGCTCGATAATATCATCGATGGATTCAAATGTTGTGTGGTATAAATCAGCTAATTCATGATTATTAGGTTTTACTAGTAATGGACGGTGTTTCAATGCTTGTAAGAGATCATCGCCCGTTGTATCAATCACAAATTCTGCGCCTTTTTCTTCAATTAATTGAATCAATTCTTGATAGAATCCTTTGCGCAAGCCTGCTGGAGTACTTCCTGAAAGAACGACAATATCACCAGAAGAAACAACGGATAACGCGTCTTTCAAGTTTTGAATTTCTTCATCAGAGAGAGCAGGACCTAATCCATTAATCTCAGTTTCTTCTTCGGCTTTTAGCTTGACATTAATCCGTGTATCTTCTTTCACTGGTGTGAATTGGCAATCAATGCCTTCTTGTTCCATCCAGTTTTCAATGAAAGAACCTGTAAATCCTCCTAAAAATCCTAACGCAGTAGAAGTCGAATCAATTCTTTGTAAGATACGAGAAACATTGATTCCTTTTCCACCAGGAAGTTTGAAGTCTTGTGACATACGATTGACATCGCCCATTTTTAAATCCTTTACATGAACAATATAATCAATCGAAGGGTTTAAAGTCATTGTGTAAATCATGATTTTACCTCCATAATTTTAGTTTGCAGTTGAAATTTACGATAAATATCTTTTGGACATTCATTTGTAATAATTTCAGCTGCTTTTAATGATGCAACTTGGGTAAAGGTTGTCTGTTGAAATTTGGAGCAATCCAACAAAACAAAAGCAATTTGACTTTGTGACATAGCAATTTTCTTAACGACAGCCTCTTCTGGATCAGGAGTGGTGAAACCAGCTTCTAAATGGGCACCGTTCATTCCCATAAATGCTTTACTAAAATGAAATTGCTTTAATTGCCGCAATGTTTCATAACCTAGGGTCGCATTTGTAGAAAGTTTGATTGCACCGCCGAGAATAATTGTTTCAATTTCTCGATCAACTAAAAGAGAGGCGTGTTTCACGGAATTGGTCACAACTTTTATAGATAAATCATTTGGAATAAATGGAATCATTTCGATTGTTGTTGTGCCCGCGTCCAAGTAAATAACGTCTTCTTTTGTGATTAAGCTTGCTGCCGCTTTTGCGATAGCAAGTTTCTCGGTATGAAACTGTTGCTGTTTCTCATTCATCGTGGCTTCAAAATTCAACCGGGGTCGTTTTTTTGCACCGCCGTGGATACGAGTGAGCAATCCTTGGTTTTCCAGATTTTGTAAATCTCGACGAATGGTAGACTCCGATGCTTTGAGGGGGAGTAGAAGTTCATTAATCGTAACAATGTCATTTTCTTCCACTTTTGTTAAGATATGTTGATATCTCTCTTCTGTAAGCATTTTCATTCACCTCTTCATCGAGTATTTTAACATGCCTATTTGCTTAAATCAATCAAAAACAGTAGAAAACATTCAAAATAAATCATTTTATGAAAACAAGCTATTATTTGACAAATAAATAGAAAATTTGCTTAATGAAGATATGGGAGGTCATCATATGAAAAACAAAACAATTTTACAAGGTTTCGAATGGGATTTACCTGCTGATGCCACACATTGGCAAACAATTCAAAAAAAAGCAAAAGAATTACATGACTTAGGTTTTACAGCTGTGTGGTTACCACCAGCATACAAAGCATCATCAGGGATTAAAGATGTAGGATATGGTGTCTATGACCATTATGATCTAGGAGAATTTGATCAAAAGGATACAGTTCCTACAAAATATGGAACAAAAGACGAATATCTTCAGGCAATTCAAGCTTTACATGAAAATGAATTGGAAGTATATGCAGATATTGTTTTTAATCATTTGATGGGCGCTGATGAAACAGAAACGGTGCCTGCCGTTCAATACAATACAGAGAATCGAACAGAAGCAGTCAGCGGTGAAGAAGAAATTGAAGCATGGACAAAATTTACGTATCCTGGTCGAAAAGGTACGTACAACGATTATGTTTGGACGTGGAAAAATTTTTCTGGTGTTGATTATGATGCACGTACCAAAGAACACGCAATTTATAATTTTGCCGATAAAGGTTGGGATGAAGAAGTCGATAAAGAAGATGGCAATTTCGACTATTTAATGGGCTGCGATTTAGATATGGAAAACCCTGAAACAGTTGAGCAGTTGGATAAATGGGGAAAATGGTATCAAGAATTAACCAATGTTGATGGGTACCGTTTAGACGCCGTGAAACATATTCAATTTGATTATTATGTAGATTGGTTAATCAATCGTCGTGAAGAAAAAGGTAAAAGCCTTTTTGTTGTCGGTGAATATTGGTCGAACGATTTGGAAAAATTAGAAACCTATCTTGATTCGTCAGGAAATTTAATTTATTTATTTGATGTACCGCTGCATTTTAATTTTTATGAAGCAGCAAATTCCAATGGTGAATTCGATATGACGCAAATTTTTAATCATACGCTTGTTGATTCTCGTGAGGATTTTGCAGTTACTTTTGTCGATAATCATGATACGCAAAAAGGGCAAAGCTTAGAATCGTGGATTGACGGTTGGTTTAAAGTACATGCCTATACTTTAACGCTTCTTCGTAAACAAGGAATACCGGTTGTGTTCTGGGGAGATTTATATGGTATTCCTGCGCAAGATATTCAACCAGTTGGGGATGATTTGCATGCTTTGTTAAGACTGCGAAATGAAACAGATTTTGGGAATCAAATTGATTATTTTGATAATCCAGACTGTATTGGTTGGGTTTTAACAGGCGACTTTGAAGATCCTGCTTCGGGTATAGCTGTTGTTATGACGAATGGTAAAGGCAGTGAGAAAGAAATGACGGTTAGTGCGATTCATCGCGACAAAACATTTGTCGATGTCTTAGGAAATAATGAAACAAAAGTTGTCCTTGATGAAAATGGCAAAGGTGTCTTTCCAGTAAATGATGGACAGGTTTCTGTCTATGTCCAAGAAGAGGTTGCTAACCAATTGCGATAAATATAAGCTGACTATTTTCAAAAGAAATAGTCAGTTTTTTTGTAAATTTTCTTGGAAATCATGTTGTTCGGTTTTATGAAATGACGGATAATGCTATAATTGAGAGGATTGATAAAGAAAGGATGTTTGTCGAATGTCATCCAAAGAAAGACTATTAAATGGAATGAATCCCAAACAAAAAGAAGCGGTTGTCTGCACAGAAGGACCGCTCTTATTAATGGCTGGTGCCGGAAGTGGAAAAACGCGTGTGCTAACACATCGCATTGCGTATTTAATTGAAGAAAAAGGAATGAATCCTTGGAATATTTTAGCCATTACCTTTACCAATAAAGCAGCCAAAGAGATGAAAGAACGTGTGAAAGATTTATTAGGTAGAGAAGGCGAAGATGTCTGGGTATCAACCTTTCACTCAATGTGCGTCCGAATTTTACGACGTGACGTTGATCATATTGGCTACTCCCGCAATTTTACTATTATTGACTCATCAGAACAATTAACCTTGATGAAACGAGTATTAAAAGAGTTAAATATTGATCCGAAAAAATATGACCCTCGTTCTATTTTAGGGGCAATCTCGAATGCAAAAAATGCGTTACAAACCCCTGCTGATTATCAAGATTTACAAGGTGATTTTTTTGAGCAAATTGTTGGTCGCTGTTATGAAGTGTATCAAAAAGAATTACGTCAAAATCAATGTATGGACTTTGACGATTTAATTATGAACACCATTCGTTTATTCAGAGAAAATCCAGATGCGTTAGCCTTTTATCAAAATAAATTCCAATATATTCATGTAGATGAATATCAAGATACCAACCATGCGCAATATACTTTAGTTAATATGCTAGCAGCGCGGTTTAAAAATTTGTGTGTTGTCGGTGATGCCGATCAAAGTATCTATGGTTGGCGTGGCGCTGATATGCAAAATATTTTGGACTTTGAAAAAGACTATCCAGAAGCTGAAGTCATTTTGCTAGAACAAAACTACCGCTCAACAAAAACAATTTTAGAAGCAGCGAACCAAGTCATTCAAAATAATCGCAATCGTCGCGATAAAAATTTATGGACAGAAAATCATGAAGGACCACGTATCAAATATTATCGTGGACAAACAGAACGTGATGAAGGACAGTTTGTTATACGCGAAATACAAAATCAAATTGCCAATGAAGGCCGCGATTATGGCGATTTTGCAGTGCTGTATCGGACGAATGCCCAATCTCGTGCTGTCGAAGATATTTTGGTTAAATCTAACATTCCTTATACGATGGTGGGAGGACATAAATTCTACGATCGGAAAGAAATTAAAGATATTTTAGCCTATCTAAGTGCCATTGCAAATCCGGATGATTCACTTAGCTTAGAGCGAATTATTAATGTGCCAAAACGAGGCGTTGGACCAGGTTCTTTAGACAAATTGCGTCAATTTGCTGAATTACATGGGTTTCCATTATTAGAAGCTGCCCAAAATATTGAATTGAGTACTGTTACTGGAAAAGCAGCTAAGGAACTTGGTAAGTTCGGCCAAATTATGGCAGAATTTCATCAAATGATTCCATATTTAACCATTACTGAATTAACTGAAGAAGTTTTAGAGAAAAGTGGCTATAAGGATGAATTACGTATTCAAAATACATTGGAATCACAAGCTCGTTTAGAAAATTTGGAAGAATTCTTAACAGTTACCAAAGAATTTGATAAACAATACGAAAATCGTTCTGAAGAAGAAGGCGATGCACCAGAAGATAAGTTATCTATTTTCTTAAACGATTTAGCATTATTTTCAGATTTAGATAATTATGAAGAAGAAACAACGCAAGTGACTTTAATGACCTTGCATGCGGCAAAAGGTTTAGAATTTCCTGTGGTATTTTTAGTCGGAATGGAAGAAAATTTATTCCCGCTTTCTCGTTCATTAATGGAAGAAAGTGAATTAGAAGAAGAGCGTCGTTTGGCTTATGTGGGCATTACTCGAGCGGAAGAGAAGCTTTACTTCACCAACGCATTTTCGCGTACCTTATATGGCCGTACCCAATACAATCAGCCTTCTCGCTTTGTAGCAGAAATTGAATCAGATTTAGTGGAGGGGACAAGTGCACGAGCAGCCCAACCTGTTCAAACAAATGGCTCTCGAGGAACATTTAATCCGAAAGTATTTAAACCTGTGTATCAGCAAGCTCAACCAACTAAACCAGCTGTTTCTACGAAAAAAGAAACCGGTGGCGATGCGGGAAATTGGAAAGCTGGCGATAAGGTTAGTCATAAAAAATGGGGAACTGGAACTGTTGTGCGTGTGAGCGGTACTGCAAAAGACATGGAATTAGACGTGGCATTTGCACAGCAAGGAGTAAAACGTTTATTGGCGGCATTTGCCCCAATTGAAAAAATATAAGTAAAGGAGCACAATTAAATGGCAGAGTCTTTAGTTGCGCAAAGAATGGACGAATTAAAAACACAATTAAATCAATATGCATATGAATATTACGTGAAAGATCAACCCACTATCGAGGATCACTTATATGATGCTCTTTATCGAGAATTAGTTGAATTAGAAGCTCAACATCCTGAGTTAGTCACAGAAGACTCCCCCACACAACGAGTTGGTGGAATTGTTTTAGAAGGATTTGAAAAAGCAGTTCACGATATTCCATTGTATAGTTTAAATGATGTGTTTAGTAAAGAAGAAATTTTAGCCTTTGACCAACGTGTTCAAAAAGCTGTTGGTCATCCTGTTACTTATACATGTGAATTGAAAATCGATGGTTTGTCTATTTCATTACGTTATGAAGAGGGCAAATTTGTGCGCGGTGCTACTCGTGGTGATGGTAGCGTTGGAGAGAACATTACGGAAAATTTAAAAACAGTAAAATCGATTCCGATGACATTACGCGAACCAATCACACTGGAAGTTCGTGGAGAATGTTATATGCCCAAAGCTTCCTTTTTACGTTTAAATCAAGAGCGTGAAGAAGCAGGTCTGGATGTTTTTGCCAATCCACGTAATGCGGCTGCCGGAAGTTTGCGTCAATTGGATTCTGGTGTAACAGCGAAACGTAATTTAAGTACTTTTTTATATGCTGTAGCCGATGTTGCGCCACTGGAAGCAGAAACGCAACACGACATGTTAGCGGAATTAGATCAACTGGGCTTTCGTATTAATACAGAGAGTCGTTTATGTCAAACAATTGATGAGGTTTGGGCGTACATTGAAGAACTACACGAACATCGGACCGAACTACCTTACGAGATTGATGGCGTGGTTATTAAAGTCAATGACTTCCATTTACAAGAAGAATTAGGCTTTACGGTTAAAGCACCGCGTTGGGCTGCTGCGTATAAGTTTCCACCAGAAGAAGCCCAAACAATCATTGAAGATATTGAATGGACAATCGGTCGAACAGGAGTTGTGACGCCAACTGCAGTAATGACTCCGGTTCGTGTAGCAGGTACGACGGTTAGTCGAGCAAGTTTGCATAATAGTGATTACATTGAAATGAAAGATATTCGGTTGCGTGATACGGTCATTATTTATAAAGCAGGCGATATTATTCCGGAAGTGGCACAAGTCGTTTTGGATAAGCGACCAGAAGACAGTGAACCTTATCCAATCCCAAGTCATTGTCCAATTTGTGACAGTGAATTAATTCATTTAGATGAAGAAGTGGCATTGCGTTGTATCAATCCTAAATGTCCTGCTCAAATCAAAGAAGGGTTAAGTCATTTTGTTTCGCGAAATGCGATGAACATTGAAGGCTTAGGTCCTCGCGTATTAGCGCAAATGTTTGACAAAGAATTAGTCCAAGATGTGGCTGACTTGTACTTTTTAAAAGAAGAAGACTTATTGACTTTAGATAAAATCAAAGAAAAATCAGCAAATAACATCTTGTCGGCAATTGAAGCAAGTAAGACCAATTCAGCCGAGCGTTTAGTTTTTGGTTTAGGCATTCGACATGTTGGCTCGAAAGCTGCCAAAATTTTAATGGAACATTTTGAAACCCTTCGAAAATTAAGTCAAGCCAATGAAGAAGAAATTTTGAACTTGCATAGTATGGGAAGTACCATTGCCGATAGCGTCGTAACCTACTTTGAAAATAATGAAGTTCACGAATTGTTGAACGAATTGGAAGCTGCAGGTGTTAATTTTGATTATTTAGGTCGAACAACGAGTCAAATAGCTGCAGTAGAATCACCATTTAAAGATAAAACAGTTGTTTTGACAGGAAAACTAACAACATACACCCGTCAAGATGCCAAAGAAAAAATCGAGAATCTTGGTGGAAAAGTGACTGGTAGTGTGTCAAAGAAAACAGATATTGTCGTTGCAGGTGAAGAAGCAGGAAGCAAATTAACAAAAGCTGAAAGTTTAGGTGTCACCGTCTGGAATGAAGCCCAAATGATTGAAGCAATTGAAGGAAGTAGTTCAAGAGAGGCATAGTCGATTGCGAGTAGTTTGACCATTCAATTGGCTAATCTTTTAAGAGTAGGATGCAAATGTTGACAACTCAACCAAATTCCCAATATTATAGATAAAGCAGAAATGACCATTCTAAATGAAGCGATAACTTTCCTCAGTGAAATTAGTTGGATTTACTGAGGAAAATTGAACTGTTTTTGCGTAGAGAAAAAATAAATCAGTTTATATGTTTTCAATTAAACAGAAAACATTCATGATAGTTATTTATTGATTTTCAATAAAGTGATACAATACAGTGAAAACAACATGCTTAATGGAAGCATGGAAACTAAAAGGAGGACATTATGGCGATTAGTGAAGAACAAGTAAAACATGTTGCCAAGTTAGCAAAATTATCTTTTTCAGATGATGAGCTACAAGACTTTACCGTACAATTAGGAAAAATTATTGATATGGTGGAAACATTAGGAGAAGTGGATACAGAAGGCGTGCCATTTACTTCAAATGTTGTAGATACAATCAACGTATTGAGAAAAGATGAAGCAGCTGAAGGTTGGAATCGCGATGAGTTAATGCGCAATGTTCCAGAATCAGAAAATGGCTTTATTAAAGTGCCTGCAATCATCGACAATGGGGAGGCAGGAGCATAATGACAAAATTATACGATAAAAGTCTAGAAGAATTACATTCTCTATTGGTTTCTAAAGAAATCACTGCAACCGACTTAACACAAGCGACATTAGATCGTATTAAAGAAACAGAATCTCAAGTTGACTCATTTATTACAATCAGCGAAGAAAAAGCATTAGAATTAGCAAAAGCGATTGATTTAAAAGGCGTATCAGAAGAAGCGATTTTAGCTGGTATTCCAATCGGGATTAAAGATAATATTGTAACTCGCGATATTTTAACAACAGCGGCTTCTAAAATGCTTTATAATTTCGATCCAATTTATGATGCAACGGTTATGGATAAAGTGTATCAAGCAGATATGATTCCAGTTGGTAAATTAAACATGGATGAATTTGCCATGGGCGGAAGTTCAGAAACTTCTTACTTCAAGAAAACTAAAAACGCTTGGGATCATACCAAAGTTCCTGGTGGCTCATCAGGCGGTTCCGCAGCAGCCGTTGCTTCTGGTCAAGTTCCTGTGGCTTTAGGAACAGATACAGGAGGTTCTATTCGCCAACCCGCTTCATTTAATGGAATCGTTGGTATGAAGCCAACGTATGGTCGTGTTTCACGTTTTGGTTTAATCGCTTTTGCCTCTTCATTAGACCAAATTGGTCCATTGACTCGTAATGTTAAAGATAACGCCTTAGCATTGAACGCTATTAGTGGTTATGATCCAAAAGATGGTACTTCAGCTGGGGTTAGTGTTCCTGATTTTACAGCTGGCTTAACTGGCGATATCAAAGGAATGAAAATTGCTTTACCAAAAGAATATTTAGGTGAAGGTGTAGATGCTGATGTAAAAGCGGCCATCCTTAAAGCTGCAGATACTTTCCGCGAATTAGGAGCAACCGTTGAAGAAGTGAGTTTACCACATTCAAAATATGGGGTAGCCGTGTACTACATTATTGCCTCTTCGGAAGCAAGTTCAAACTTACAACGCTTTGATGGTATTCGTTATGGATACCGCTCAGAAAATGTTAATAGCTTAGATGATGTTTATGTAAACTCTCGTAGTGAAGGTTTTGGCACGGAAGTAAAACGTCGTATCATGTTGGGAACATTCTCATTAAGTGCTGGTTATTATGATGCTTACTTCAAAAAAGCAGGTCAAGTGCGTACGTTGATCAAACAAGATTTCGATAAAGTCTTTGCTGATTATGATTTAATCATGGGCCCATCATCACCAAACGTTGCGTATGGTATTGGTGAAAACATTAATGACCCAATTAAAATGTACATGAGTGATATTTTAACGATTCCAGTAAACTTAGCTGGTTTACCAGGAATGTCATTACCAGCTGGTTTCTCAGAAGGTTTACCAATTGGTCTACAATTAATCGGTAAACATTTTGATGAAAACACGATGTATAAAGCAGCGTATGCCTTTGAGCAAGCGACTGATTTCCATACAAAAAAACCAGTGATTTTAGGAGGAAATAGCTAATGAACTTCGAAACAGTCATTGGGCTTGAAGTCCACGTAGAATTAAAAACAAACTCAAAAATTTTCTCTCCTGCTCCAGCACATTTTGGAGCAGAACCAAATAGCAATACCCACATCGTTGACTGGGGTTATCCAGGTGTATTACCTGTAATGAATAAAACTGCATTAGAATTTGGAATGAAAGCAGCCCTGGCATTAAACTGTGAAATCTCAAAAGATACCCATTTTGACCGTAAAAATTACTTCTATCCAGATAATCCCAAAGCGTACCAAATTTCTCAATTTGATCAACCAATTGGACATGACGGTTGGATTGAAATTGAAGTAGAAGGCAAAAAGAAAAAAATCCGTATCGAACGTGTGCATTTAGAAGAAGATGCGGGAAAAAACATGCACGGAATTGGTGGTTATTCTCACGTTGATTTAAACCGTCAAGGAACACCATTAATTGAGATTGTTTCTGAAGCAGATATGCGTTCTCCAGAGGAAGCCTATGCATATTTAGAAGCATTACGTTCAATCATCTTATTTACAGAAGTATCTGATGTGAAGATGGAAGAAGGTTCAATGCGTTGTGATGCGAATATCTCTTTACGCCCTTATGGACAAGAAGAATTTGGAACAAAAACAGAGTTGAAAAACTTAAACTCAATGAACTTTGTTAAAAAAGGACTAGCATTTGAAGAAAAACGCCAAGCAAAAGTATTACTTTCGGGTGGCGAAATTCAACAAGAAACACGCCGTTTTGATGAAACAACGAACAAAACTGCTTTAATGCGTGTGAAAGAAGGTTCTTCAGATTATCGTTACTTCCCAGAACCAGATATTCCTCGTTTTGCGATTGATGACGAATGGATTGAACGTGTACGTGAAACATTACCAGAAATGCCACAATCTCGTCGTGCGCGTTATATGAACGATTTAGGTTTACCAGAATACGATGCCATGGTCTTGACATTAACAAAAGAAATGTCTGATTTCTTTGATCAAACTGTTGCAGCTGGAGCAGATGCGAAACAAGCATCTAACTGGTTAATGGGTGAAGTTTCCGCTTATTTAAATAGTGAAAAACTAGAATTAGCCGAAACAAAATTAACACCAAGTAATTTAGCAGGTATGATTACACTAGTCGCAGATGGAACAATTAGTTCTAAAATTGCGAAGAAAGTCTTCCGCGAATTGATTACAAATGGTGGCGAGGCAAAAGAAGTTGTTGAAGCAAAAGGTTTAGTTCAATTATCAGATCCTGCACAATTACTACCAATCATTAATGAAGTATTAGACAACAACCAACAATCTGTTGATGACTTTAAAAATGGAAAAGATCGTGCAGTTGGTTTCTTAGTCGGTCAAATTATGAAAGCAACCAAAGGGCAAGCAAACCCAGGCGTTGTTAATAAATTGTTAAAAGAAGAATTAACAAAACGATAAGAGGGAATGTTATGAAAAGAGCACGCGTCATTTATAACCCCACTTCAGGAAAAGAATTGGTAAAAAAAAGTCTAGCAGATATATTAGATGTTTTAGAAAAAGCTGGTTATGAGGCAAGTGCATTTGCAACAACCCCCACTCCATTTTCTGCTAGAGACGAAGCAAGAAGAGCTGGAGAAGCTGGTTTTGATTTAGTTGTTGCTGCTGGAGGAGATGGGACCATTAACGAGGTCGTTAATGGAATCGCTCCTTTGGAAAAACGTCCCAAAATGGCGATTATTCCTGGAGGCACGACGAATGATTACGCCCGAGCGTTAAAGATACCAAGAGACAATATTAAAGCTGCGACAGAAGTTATCTTAAAAAAACAGACAGTTAAAATGGATATTGGAAAGACACCAAACTCGTATTTTATTAATATCGCAGCTGGTGGTCACTTGACTGAACTGACTTATGATGTTCCTTCTGAGCTAAAAAGTATTTTTGGCTATTTAGCGTATTTAGCTAAAGGTGCCGAATTATTACCACGTATTAAACCAATTAATATGCATTTTAAATACGATACTGGTGAATACAATGGCAATGCGTCTATGTTTTTCCTTGGCTTAACGAATTCTGTGGGTGGTTTTGAACAAATTGTTCCAGATGCAAAATTAGATGATGGTAAATTTTCATTAATTATTGTTAAAACAGCAAATATTTTTGAAATTGTTCATCTAGTGGGTTTAATGTTGAATAAAGGGAAACACGTCAATGATCCCAGAATTATTTATACCAAGACATCGTATTTAGAAGTTTCAACCTCTGATACGGATGAAAGACTAATGATTAATTTGGATGGTGAGTATGGTGGCGATGCGCCAATGCAATTTGAAAACTTACATCAGCATATTGAATTTTATGCAAATGTCGATCAAATTCCAGATGAATCTGTCACTGGGACCATTGATCCATTTGATGTGATTAGCAAAGAATTAATTCTTGAAGTTGAACGTTTGAACGACGAAGATATTGACGGTGATGGCCAGATCGCAGATGAAAAAGAATAGATTATTTACCTTTAAAACTAGAACGTTTTTGAGAATGTTCTAGTTTTTTAAGGTTATTAGTAAGTGTAGAAAAGCTTAAACATTAAGGAGAAAAAGAATGAAACAATATCCAGTAACGAAAAATCAACAAATCGAAGCAACAATCATCGATTTATCACATGAAGGAATGGGCATCGCAAAAGTTGATGGCTATCCTATTTTTATTGAAAATGCCTTGCTAGAAGAAGAAGTGCGAGTAAAAATTTTAAAAGTTGGCAATAAATTTGGTTTTGGTAAAGTCATGGAAATTTTAAAACCTAGTCCAGATCGTCAAACAGTTGAAAATGAGGATTTGCTACGAACAGGGATTGCGCCATTAAGTCATTTACGTTATGAAAAACAATTAGAATTTAAACAACAACAAGTCCAAAATGTTTTAATTAAAGTTGCTAAAATGCCTGAAATTAATGTTTTACCAACTTTAGGAATGGAAGCACCTTATGCTTATCGCAATAAAGCGCAAATTCCAGTTCGGAAAATCGATGGTCAATTAGCTACAGGTTTTTATCGTAAAAACAGTCATCAATTAGTTCCAATCGAAGACTTTTTTATTCAAGACCCAGCAATTGATGCGGCAATAGTTACTGTCCGCAACATTTTACAACGTTTCAATATCAAAGCGTATAACGAAGAATTTAACGAAGGTTTTATGCGACATATCGTAATTCGTCGTGGTCATTATTCTCATGAAATGATGGTTGTTTTAGTAACGCGAAAAGCTAAATTCTTTAAAGGAAAAGAAATCGCTCAAGTCATTCATGACGAATTACCAGAAGTTGTTTCAGTTATCCAAAATGTCAATGAAGAAAAAACAAACGTGATTTTAGGTAAAGAAGAAAAAGTCTTATTTGGAAAAGGGCATATTGAAGATGAATTATTAGGGAAAAAATTCCAGATTTCTGCTAAATCTTTCTACCAAGTAAACACGAAACAAACAGAAGTTCTTTACCAAAAAGCAATTGAATTAGCTGATTTACAAGCAACAGATGTAGTGATTGACGCTTATGCTGGAATCGGCACCATTGGTTTATCAATTGCCGATAAAGTAGACCACGTGTATGGAATGGAAACAATTAGCGAAGCAGTCGATGATGCACGTGATAATGCCAAATTAAATGACATTGACAATGCAACCTATCTAGTTGGACGTGCAGAAAAAGTGATGCCACAATGGGCAAAAGAA
The DNA here is from genome assembly GCF_017426705.2 of Enterococcus sp. DIV2402. Taxonomy (NCBI): domain Bacteria; kingdom Bacillati; phylum Bacillota; class Bacilli; order Lactobacillales; family Enterococcaceae; genus Enterococcus; species Candidatus Enterococcus lowellii. The sequence continues at coordinate 1,774,003 of NZ_CP147251.1, forward strand.
GACATCGCACCAAATGTCATCTTTGTAGATCCACCACGCAAAGGCTTAGATCAAACCTTCATCCAAGCAGCTTGCGATATGAAACCAGAAAAAATCGTTTATATCTCTTGTAACCCAGCTACAATGGCGCGTGATTTAACACACTTTGCAGAATTAGGTTATACGACTGATACCGTACAACCGGTAGATTTATTCCCTCAAACGACGCATGTGGAGACTGTTATATTGCTACAAAAGAAAAATTCTTAGAAATCCTTAGTTTCAAGCTGTTTGAGCCAACATGTCTTATTTAGCTCAAAAGGAGATAAAATACGAAATAAAGTAGTTATTGATCATTATGAGGTTTCTGTTCTAATTGAAATAGAGTGCGGGGACATGTTGAATAAACTACTAGAATAAAAGTTAATATTATTTCTGAGGAGAACGTTCTTTATGGCGTTCTTCTTTTTTATAACAAACTTTAAAAATTTTATTTGAACAGTTACGTTTTTTTGCAATAGAAAGGGCTGAATTTGATGAGTATTTTTCAGTTTACAGAAGAGTATAATCAACGACAACCACCAGATAAAAAAAGTGAGGGTGCTATCCAACGGTTTAGAAAAAATAAAATGAAAATTTAACGTATGAAGCAAGAGGCTTACTTGTGAGTCTAGCATCTTATCCAGAAAATTTTAAAGTCTATAAATGTGAATTGTATAAACGATCTAAAAAGAATAGTCGTAGAAAGATAGACAATGCCTGGGAAGAATTAGTCAATGAAGGAGTTGTTCTCCAATTTAGAAAGCGAAAAAAACGAGCTTTGTTTTCTCGTATATTTTTACAATGGAACAGTTTACTAAAAATGATCTCCTTTCGATTCTAGAGGAAGAGGAAGCATTGCATTACCATCAAATATCTGACAGACTGTTTATGACTACGTGCGAGAAAACTAACGAAATCGTCTAATGGAGAAATGCACAAGGGTTTATAGTATATGGGAATTATGAAATGGGGAAAGAAAAATAATTCCCCGATGTTGTTGTGGGGCGGGTAAAGAAGCTCAATCTATTTAGCCTTTTTATTCAAAGATTGATTTTATTTAATCAATCTTAAAGCCAATCGGGTATGTAGTTGATTCAAATATTTTTATTTGAATCAATATATTATAAAGCGCTTCCGTTTGCTTGAAGCTATTTACTCTTCTATTCTTAAAGAAGACAGATTAGAATAAAAATATACTCGATGTGATAAAAATATTTCTGACACAATGTTCAATCAGTATACTATACGAACTGATTCATCATGATGTAGGGCAAAATCATCCTTGATAAATCCGGAGTGTTATCTGGAAAAGACCTCTGGATGAACATTATTCTTTGGCTGGAAACAACTTTGAAATTCGTAAAGGAACGAAAGAGGGTGAGTTAGCAATGTCAAAGGAGCTAATAAGGAGGTCGTTGGATCCACTCTTTTGACAAAAGAAGATGCCGAAACAGGAAAAGAGGCACAAGGAAAAGCCATCTTGAGTGGCGCTGAATATGCTTTACTCTATGAAGATGGCATACCTGTTAAATGGACAGATGCCTCCCAACCCATTTTAACGATTGGGTCTAAAAAGGAAAGCGATAAAATTATTGTGCACTTGGATAAAGAAAATTTACGTGCAGGAATAGAAAACCTGCCCCTTGGGAAATATGTATGGAAAGAAACCAAAGCGCAGGAAGGTTATCAAAAAGGCAAGGAAATTCCATTTGAGATTATGTACAAGAATCAACAGACAGAAGTGATTACTACGAACCAAACATCAAAAGAAAAAGTTATTAAGTTTACCCTTCAAGGATTTAAGTATGTGCAATCAAAGCCGAAAAATACTCATGCTGGCTACAATGGGATTGAATTTTCACTAATGCCTATAGATGATACCAATGGAAAAGCTCAAGCAACAACTCAAACGAATCCAAATGGAAGATGGGGATGGGGCATTTTCTGAGGTGGCCATATGATGATTACGTTCTAAGTGAAGTGACTGCAACGGATGGCTATAAAAAAAATAAAGATTTATTTATTGAATCGAACTATGATGCAGAAACGGATGCCTATCGCTTTAACATTACTGAAGATGGGTAAAAAGAATCGCTTAAAACAATCACTGTCCCTGCGGATGAGATTCATGAAGGATCAAATATTGTTTCGTTAAGTAAGTTGTAGTTACAAAATAATTTAGTCAAAGTACCTTTGATTCGCACACTGGCAACAGTCAATGGGGAAAAACCGTTTGAACTTTCAAAAGAAATCCCGATGCAAGATAAAATTTCTCTTTCTAATCTTTATGAAAGAGAATCGTATACGAATAAAATCAAATTATGGCGCATTCAAAAGGACGACTCGCTCTCAAATTGATTCTGTTGGCAAAAGTTTTTTTGAAAATATAGATAAGGCTGACCAATTAATTATACAAAGAGTAGGCTAACTTGCTGAAAAACACCATGTCTCACACGTTCAAATCGCCCTTGCATGGGACTAAACAAAGAAGAAGTGACGTCTCCTATCATTGAAGTGACTAGAGTAGAACAGCTTGAAGATTCTATAAAAGCATTAAATATAAGTTTGGAACCAGAAGATATTGTGTATGTAGAGCAATCTTATGAATCTCATAATATCGTAGGGTTCGAATAACTTTAAAAGGATTGCTACTTTTGACTATTAGCAATCCTTTTTTCTGTAATTCACAAATAACTTTTCACCTTTAGATAACTTCCAATTGTACTTTTCAATTTATTTGAAATACTCACTTTTTCATAAGTAACTTACTTATCGTATTTGTTTTTCCTGGTATAGCTTTTTTATGGGGATGGGTATTTTATTTATAACAAACGAAAAAGAAATACTAAATGAAATAGGGAGAAGCAGCCAATGTTATTTTCTAAAAGTAAAAAATAAAAGGCGACTATCAATATAAGACTTATTTCTTTTTTGAGATGAAATCTGACTAATTAAAATTTTTCAATACGACTGTAAATCAAATACTCAAACTCTTCAAAGGTCCGGCAATTACGTACTTCCTGAATTGTTGAATGGTTATTGAATAAAGAAATCAACGATTCATATAAAACTCGAAAAGTCTGTTTATCGGCTTTATTGATAGCTAGTAGAAGAACTAAGTGTACCGTATTTTTCCCCCATCGAAAACCTTCCTTTGAAATTGCCACACTGATGCTTGTTTTGAATGCATCCATCTGGACAGAATGTGGAATAGCAATGTTTTGAAAAGCCGTAGTAGCTGCTTCTTCTCGACGATAAATTTGTTTTTCAAAGCTTGCGTCTACATAACCTTTCACTTCTAATTTATCACATAAAAAAGTTAAAATTTGATTCCTATTTGTCATTTTTGTATTTGCTACAAAAAGATCTTTTTCAAAAAAAGTATGAAAATATTCTTTTAATTTATAATTCTTATAACTTTTTTGATTTTCTATGAGCGCTTCTTGAATCATTTCGTATTGATTGTGTACATCAAATGGAGAAATATATACAATAGTCTGTTTTTTTAAAGGTGAAATTGGAATAGTCGAAAAAATCATCATGTAGTCAGAACCGTTAAATTCAGATTCAAATGTATGCAGCTCTTTTTCGGAATGAACGCTGCGAATAATATTTATTTGATTACCAAAATCTAACATCAGTGTGTTCAATAAATTTGTACTGATCGAATGATAGTCAGGACATAGTAAAACAGCTGGTATTTTGGATTTGTTTTTATGTTGGCGCTCAATTTCTGCGCCTATGTGCATGGCTAAAAAAGCGGTCTCATCTTCACTGATGTACGTATCGTAAGCATCCATCAAATCTAAGCTAATAGAGATAGCCATATCAAAAATGATAGGGCTATTATTTTTGATTTGTTCAGCCATTGGGTTAGTAGTAAATTTTTTGTTTTTAGCTCGAAATAATAACCCCTTGATGTGCAGTGCAAAAGGCAGTATAAAGTCATCACTGGACAAATCAATCATATAAAGTGTATTAATTTTTTCAACACAGTGCTGTGTACGTGTGAAAATTTCCGATCCTACGAGGTCCAGAACGTCCTGTGTTGAATTTGTCAGAGAGTAATTTGCATTGGCGCGAAATAAAATATATAACTCTGTTTGTTCATAAGAATTAAAAACAACATCAAAAGATTTTTCAATATAATTATAGATGTCATCAAGTAGTTCTTGTTCGCTAGTATTTAGCATAGGAGTGACGTATTCAGTGGACTCTAGTGCATTTCCTTGTTGTTTTCGATTAATCATAATCACCAAGTGAAACAATAGATTAGAAGAAGCGAAATCGTTTAAGTAATAATTGTGTTTTTTAAAGGTTTCAATAATAATTTTATATAAAGTATCCGTATCAAACTCAGGGAAAGCAGCTTTGATTTGTGTGATGCCAGTAAAATTTTCTTTTGATTCTTCGTTAATTACATAGCTGATTAATTTTCGCTTATCTTTTTCCTCTCCTAACATCTTGACACAATCGTTTTCTGAGATGAATTGAACATGGTACATTTTATACATATTATTCATTTTTGAGAGGACAGATTTCATTGTAGAATAACTGATACAAAGGTATTCACATAAATCAAATAGATGCAAGGTAACAGAAGGTTTTAAAATTAAACATTTGATAATATAAAAGGAACGTTCTTCATTTGTTTGCGGAATTTGATCTGTTTCAGTTGTCGATAAAAATTGTCTATGTGTGATGTTGACTGTATAGCCGTTTCTCGAAGAAAGAATTATTTTATTATTAGAAGTAGAATTGATTTGTGCGACATAGTTTTTAATACTTCTAGTAGAAACCCCTAAAGCATTAGACAATTCAGTACTGGTTACTGTTCGATTTGCAGAAGCTAGATAGTGCAGTAATTTTTGATGTTTTTCATTCATTGTCTTAGATGTCTTCCTCCCCTAGTTTTCTCTAACTATAGTTAGAGACTAGAAGAGTTGTCAAGTTTGATAATTGCCCCTTAAAGTGAAAGTTAGTATTTTTCTTTCTTCACTTTAAGGGGTAAATTTTGTTTTCTTTTCTTTCACTATAAAGGGCAAAAGTGAAGTTGAGAAAGCTCTTTCAAATTGTTTATAGTTTAGCTATCACAAAGGAGGAATTTATCATGTCAAATCTAAAAATACTTTTATGTTGCGGAGCAGGAATGTCCAGTGGCTTTCTAGCTAGCAATGCAAGAAAAGCTGCTAAAAAAAGAAAGTTAACTGCAAGTATCGAAGCGAGAAGTTATTCGGAAGTCAATGATTATTTAAGCTCTATCAGTATTTTAATGATTGGCCCACATTATGCCAGTGAGTTAGCAAAATATGAAGAATTAGCCAAACCTTACAATGTTCCGGTGGTCGTTATTCCTCAAGATGTATATGCTCAGTTGAATGGTGAAAAATTATTAGACATTGCACTTGAAAAATTAGCAAAACAAGAAAAATAAATCGTCCGTAGCTAACGAAGAACAAGTATTTCAAATTTTATTTAAAAAGGATGTTTTTTATGAAAAAATTTATGCATTGGCTTACCACCTCGTTTGCTCCTTCGATGAACAAACTTTTTTCTAGACCTTGGCTAGCAGCGCTTTCTAGTAGTATGCAGAAAATTATTCCTTTCATTTTAACTGGATCACTGATTTATTTTTATAATGTATTTGTTTCCTTTTTCCCACAATTACCAGATTTATCTCCAATCGTTAATTTTAGTTTTGGCTTAATCTCACTGATTGTTGCTTTTATGATGGCCAATCAATGTATGGAAAAGCTAAACCATCCCTTCTATATTACCAATGCGGGATTGACCGCCGCTTGTGTCTTAATGATGGCCGTAGTTCCTCAGGGAGAAAATGCGGATAGTTTATCTGCTTTTTTGGGGAATTTAGGTCCTTCCGGAATTGCAGTGGGAATGGTTGCAGGTCTTTTTGTGTCTGTCGTTTTTCATCTATGGGGAAAATTAGAATTTATGAAAGAAAGCAGTATTCCTGATTTTGTTACAGGTTGGATCAATACTATCGTTCCTAATCTAATTTCTTTGGGAATTACGATGATTTTAGTCAACGTATTGAAGATTAATGTGTTTGAAGTGATTCTATCAGCATTTAAACCAGTAGCAGCTATTGGACAAACGCTGCCAGGCTTTATTTTGATTTGTCTAGTTCCAGCATTTTTCTATACGATGGGCATTTCCAGTTGGCTATTTGGAGCAGTAACTACACCAATATTTTTGGCAGGAATTCAAGAGAATATTGACACCGTAGCAGTCGGCGGAGTAGCAGCCAATATTGTAACTAGTGAATCTGTCTTTACTTTAGCCTTTGTTACAATGGGCGGTATGTGTGCTACTTTAGGGTTAAACCTATTAATGTGTTTTTCAAAATCTACACAATTGAAAACATTAGGACGCGTGTTTTTAGCACCATCTATTTTCAATATCAATGAGCCCGTCATGTTTGGTGCGCCAGTTGTTTTCAACCCATTACTGATGCTGCCTTCGTGGATCAATTCTGTTGTCGGTGCTGTCTATGTGTGGGTTTTAATGAGTACAGGATTATTGAATATTCCTTCTAAAATGATCCAAGTTGGACAGGTTCCTGCGCCCATTTCAAGTGTCATGGTTACAGAAGACTTTAGAGCAATTCTTTGGTGGGTAATCCTATTTGTTATTTACCTAATCATTTGGTATCCGTTCTTCAAAGCTTATGAAAAAGAAAAATTAGCTGAAGAGGCACAAGAAGCACAAGAGACAACTATTTAAGAAATATTCAATGAGAAGAGGACACACATATGAGTGAACAAGAAGAAAATGAATTGATCTCTGTCGCAATGAAAATTATTATTCATGCAGGAGATGCACGAAATCAACTAGTAGAAGCATTAAATTTTGCTAAACAATTTGATTTTTTCGCTGCAGAAAATCTGATTCAAAAAGCTGAACAAAACATTGTATTGGCACATAAAGCTCAGACATCGGTCATTCAAGAAGAGGCGAGTGGCCATAGTTTTGATATTTCATTGCTTTTTATTCACGCGCAAGATACATTGATGACTATCAATTCTGAGTTGAGAATGACAAAAGAAATGATTGATATTTTAAAAATAGTGAAAGGAGAACAAATTTAATATGAAGAAAGAGTTTCCAAAAAACTTTTTATGGGGGGCCGCCACAAGTGCGTATCAAGTAGAAGGAGCTGCTCTGTTAGATGGAAAAAAAGCTTCTCAGCAAGATGTAATTAATGCACAGAGTTATGAAGAAAAAGGATTTGCGACAGCAGATATAGCTAGTGATCACTACCATCACTACAAAGAAGATGTGGCTTTAATGAAAGAGATGGGATTTACTTCGTATCGTTTTTCCATAGCTTGGTCAAGAGTCTTTCCTGATGGAACAGGAGAGGTGAATGAAAAAGGAATTCAATTCTATCGCAACCTGATTGACGAACTTTTAAAAAACAAAATTGAACCAATTGTAACCTTGTACCATTACGATTTACCTTGGACATTAGTTGAGAAATATAATGGTTGGGTCGATCGACAAGTCGTAGCAGACTTTGAAAATTATGCTCGATATATTATTAATGAATTTAAAAATAAAGTAAAATACTGGACAACAATCAATGAGCAAAGCATTATTGTTCAATATTGGACACAGAAATGTTACATCCCAAAAGAACTTCAAAATAAAAACCAATTGCGTTACCAAATTAATCATCATATGAACTTAGCACATGCTGTGGCTTGCAAGCTTGTTCATGAATTGGTCCCTAATGGATTAGTTGGAGCTGCGTTAGGCTATGCGCCAGTTTATCCGCTTACGTCAAAACCTGAAGATGTGATGGCAGCGTTGAATGCCCATGATTTGAGAAATTCTTACTATTTAGATATTTATTTTAAAGGTGAATATACAAAATCTGCGTTGATCTATTTAGAAAAACATGGTTTAGCACCTATTATTGAAGCAGGGGATATGGAACTGATCAAAGAAGGATATTCTGATTTCCTAGCATTAAATTATTATGCTAGTGAGTGTGCTAAAGCATGTCCAAAAAATTCGGACAAAGAACTTCGCTATAGTGGAGTGAATCTTTCTGGCAAAAAAGGAGAAATTTCTGGTTTTGAAACACATCCGGGATTTTATGAGATGTGCAAAAACCCCAATTTGGATACGACAGATTGGGATTGGGCTATCGACCCAATAGGAATGGAGTATATTTTCAGAGATATTTACACACGTTACAATAAACCATTAATGATTACAGAGAATGGTTTAGGTGCATTTGACGAACTTACAAAGGATGGGAAAATACATGACAGTTATCGTATCGACTATCTACGCGAGCATATAGCTGCTATGTACCGTGCAATTGATTATGGTGTCGAAATTTTAGCTTATTGTCCGTGGTCAGCATTAGATCTGCTTTCAACAAGTAATGGTGTGAAGAAACGCTATGGCTTTATTTATGTAAATCGTACAGATGATGACCCTAAAGAATGCGAAAGAATTCGAAAAGATTCTTTTTATTGGTATCAAAAAGTCATTCGGACAAATGGTGCAGAGTTGACTTGATAAGAAATTATTTAAGGAGGAGCATATGAGTATAAAAGGATTTCCAGAGAATTTTTTATGGGGTGGCGCAGTAGCTGCTTGTCAAATTGAAGGAGCATATGATGTAGATGGCCGCGGTTTATCTACTTCAGATATTCATGTTATGATCCAGCAATTAATCGAAAAAATATTGAGAAAGAAGGTGGGGGGACGTTGGCAGGAATCCAACGTGCTGTTGCAGATACAGAAAGCTATTTTCCTAAGCGCTCTGGCATTGATTTTTACCATACGTATAAAGAAGATCTAGCTTTAATGAAAGAAATGGGATTAAAAGCTTTTCGCACAAGTATTTCTTGGTCGCGTATTTTTCCAAATGGAGATGAAGAAATACCTAACGAAGCAGGTTTGAAATTTTATGATGATTTAATTAATGAAATCATTAAAAATGGCATGGAACCTATTTTAACAATGAGTCATTACGATATGCCGTTGCATTTAGTTACAGAATATGGCGGCTTTGCAAATCGAAAAGTCATTGATTTTTTTGTTCACTATGCAAGAATCCTTCTTGAACGTTATAAAGGAAAAGTGAACTATTGGATTATTTGTAATCAAGTAAATCTGGTTCCTGTTGTACAATTTGGTAGTTTGGGAATCTATGACGACCAGACTGAGAATATGGAAGAATTAATGTATCAAGCCGTACACAATCAATTTGTAGCTGGCGCAAAGGTGGTTCAACTGGGTAAAGAAATTGATCCCAATGTACAGTTAGGAACTATGGTGGCTGATGGTACCTTTTATCCAGCTACATGCAAACCCGAAGACGTTGTGCTGACTATGAAGAAAAATCGCATGCAATACTATTTTACAGATGTACAGCTACGAGGAAAATATCCACAGTTTGCCTTACGTTATTTTGAAGAAAATGGGATCACCTTACCGATTCAAGAAGACGATTTAACTATTTTGGAGAATAATACTATGGATTTTCTAGCTATTTCATATTATTATACCCGTATTGTTGATTCAACAAAAAATACAATTGCACCGTTTGATGGTGAGCAAAATCCTTTCTTAAAACCAACCCCTTGGGAGTGGCGGGCAGATCCACTGGGATTTTATAATTGCCTTTCTCAATATTGGGATCGTTACGAGGTGCCACTCATGATTGCTGAAAATGGTCTGGGTGCTATTGATCAAGTAGAAGCAGATGACTCGATTCATGATGAATATCGAATTGAATACCTGAGACAGCACATTAAACAGTTGAAAGAATGCGTAAAAGACGGCGTTGACGTATTGGCTTACCTAAGTTGGGGTCCTATTGATATTGTTAGTTCTTCGAGTGCTGAAATGAGTAAACGCTATGGTTATATCTACGTAGATTTAGACGATCTTGGGCAGGGAAGCGGTCGTCGTTTGAAAAAAGATTCTTTTTATTGGTATCAGAAAGTAATCGAAACAAACGGAAAAAAATTATAATAAGATTTTTTATTCAAAATAACAACAGCTGATTATTAGGTATTTCTAATGATTAGCTGTTTTTTATGAAGTGAATCAAGTATTCAAAATGAGTAATAGTATTGAAAAATTGTCAAATTAATTAAACACAATGGTGTGGAGAATGGAAAGAATTTCTCTAATGGACAAAACTGTTATTTTTGTTAGGCGAAGCTACTTCGGTTATAGTAAAAAAAACTTATGAAATTGAGAACGGTCTATTGTTTCATAAAGAAATAGAAAATTAAAGTATGACACTCTCGAAAAATAGGGATTGGAGATGAAACGTACCAATTCTTTTTTGATGAAGACTAGACAAAATGAAGCAATTCATTCATACTAGGAAAAATGAAATTATCAACGTTAGAGGAGAATTGAAGATACGAGTGAGAAAGAATTATTTGAAAAACGTTGGCAGTTAGCGACAGCCGAGCAAAGAAAAAGATACCAAGGCTTATTAGAAAAATATCGTCATATTTTTTCTTCGTTAATGCCGTAAAGAAAAAGCTTCAAGACCGATTTAAAGAATAATTTTTTACGATACGAATTGTAGTCCTGAATGACTCGTTTTGAGTAAACAGAAAGATTTTCTAAATTTATGGCAGAAAACCATTTATTAAAAGCTGAATTTATTTTATACTTATCCATACATTGGTCCTTTGTATTGGTCTTGGATAAGTCATCCAAGTGCTAGTATAAAGGATTTTTTTGTGTCATGGAATAGAGGAAGATTTTAATGCAACACTAGTGAAAAAGCTGTAACATAATTTTTTTAACAGTAACCCAAGGGATAAACAATATTTCGATTAAGAGTGTGTTGGAAATTCAAATTGTATAGCGAGTTTTAGTAAAGATTTTTTAGTTTGATTCTGTTATGTTACAGATGTTTTATTTACGAAACTAAATATGTTAACCCCAGCATGGAGTAAAGATAATCAATATTTTTACTCCATGCTTTTTTATTGCAAAAAACTATTTGAATTTAGAATAAGGGTTAAGAAATGCATTTTTGTTTATTTATGCATAGGGTTGAAAGTGTTCTCATTTCCCACTACAATAAATGAACAAAGGGAGGGAAACGATGAGTCACTTAGAAGATAAAATATTGTTTTTTGCAAAAGACAAATGTGAGGAAATCACGATCGAAGATTTAGAGCCTGCTTTTTTTACAACAACTGATTTAGAAAAGAACTTTGCTATTAGTCGAACACAAGCAAGTCGTGCTGCAAATAAATTAGTGAGTCAACAGCTTCTTTTTAAAATCAATACTCGTCCGGTTCTTTTTTCTTTTGTCGGAATTTTTGAAGAAAAGTACATGATTTCTGTTAAACCAGAATATGAAAGTTTGTTTCAGTTGCAACAAGAAATCCTAGAATTGCCTAGTGAAACAATTTTTGAAAAGATGATTGGATATGACGGTAGTTTATCTGAAGCAATCGAGCAATTGAAAACAGCAGTTTATTATCCGGAGAATGGACTGCCAATCATGTTGATGGGAGAGACAGGGGTTGGTAAGAGTTACTTTGTGCAGATTATGTACGAATATATTGTTAAAAGTAGTTTGCTAAATGAAAATGCCCCCTTTATCACACTTAATTGTGCGCAATATTATAATAATCCAGAATTGTTATCAGGTTTGTTATTTGGTTATGCAAAGGGGGCATTTACAGGCGCTTATGAAAATCGGAAAGGTTTATTGGAGGAAGCTGATAAGGGGTTACTATTTTTAGACGAAGTTCATCGGTTGAATGCCGAAGGACAGGAAAAGCTGTTTACATTTATGGACAAAGGAACCTTTTCAAGGATTGGTGAAACGAAGAATCGAAGTGCAAAAGTCCGTTTAGTATTTGCTACGACAGAAAAAACAGATGTATTTTTACAAACATTTTTAAGAAGAATTCCGATTCAAATCTATATTCCGACAATCAATGAACGAAGTATTTTGGAAAAGCGCCAAATTATTGAGTACTTGTTCAAAAAGGAAAGTGGAATGATTCAAAAGTCAATTGAGATTACCCCACGTGTCATGAATATCTTGTTGCAAACTATCTATACGGGAAATATTGGTGAATTGGAAAATACAATCAAATATGCTTGTGGTAGTGCCATATCGCAAAGCAGTTCAGAAGAAACTATCCAAATCAAAATTCGGGATATTCCTCAAAAAATTTATGCCGCGATTGAGGAGCAACATTTATTGGTCAATGTGGAGGGTGAAAATTTATTCTTTTCAAAAGAAGGAAAAGTAACAGAAACTTCTAATGCAGTTAAAGAACTACAAAAATTTATTCAGCACCTAAATATTATACTTGACCAATTTCAACAGCAAACTCATTATGAAATAAAGCAACAGTTATATCAGCAAGCAGTAAAGTTTATGGATGAACTGATTTTTCAAGAAATGCAGACGAATCAGGTGGCACTGGAAAAATTTATTTTATCTACCATGCAAGATATTTTTAGAGAAATCGAGCATCAAACAAAATTTCAATATGATGGCAATGTTGTTCTGTTCCTGTCCCATTACATTTATAGTTACGTATTAAAAGGAGTCAATATTGTCAAAGCGATTGATCCAGAATTGCTGCTATTTGTTCAAAGAAATTATAAATTAGAAATGAATGCTCTTATTAAACTATTACCAGAAATTGAAAAAAGATTAGATATTGTGTTTACTAAAGCAGATCGAGTATTGTTTGCTCTCTTTTTTGCAACGTTGAAAAATACTAGTAAAGGGATGGAGTTAGATGCGATCATTCTTGCACATGGATATGCAACAGCCAGCAGTATTGCCAATGTATGCAATCGAATGTTAGGCGAAGTGACATTTGCAGGAATCGATATGCCGATTGAGGCCACGATCCATGACATCTCGGAAAAAGTTGAATCGTATATTGAAAGTAATCAGGTGGATCAAGGCTTGATCTTGATGATTGATATGGGATCATTGAATATGATTTATGAGGAATTGAAACAAAGCGTGACAGTCCCGATTCTATTCATTGATCAACTAAGCACACCAATGGCTTTGGAAGTTGGTAATTTGATGCAGCAAGGTAAATCTTTGGTCGAAATCGCAGAAAGTATGCAAGAGGTCATTATGCCGAATGTGCATATTTTTCAACCAGAGCAAAGTAAACGAAAAGCGGTCATCACGACATGTTTTTCTGGTTTAGGAATTGCCATTCAAATTCAAAAATTGCTTTATGATTGTTTGGAAGGAATTTTAGATATTGATATCATTCCTATTGAGTTCAATGAATTGAGAGCAAAAGGAATCACAGATGCTTTAAAAACGAAATATGATGTTTTGTCGATCATCGGGACGAATAATTTACAACTTCCAAAGGTAAAATTTCTGTATCTAGAAGAAATTATTTCTGGTGATGGAAAACTGAATAGACTCTTTGAAAATATGTTGTCAGAGCAGGAAATACGAGAGGTTAACAATCGGCTTGTAAAGAATTTCTCACTGATACGAGTGATTGATTCGTTAACGATTCTAGATACGAAAAAAATCATGGAGTTAGTTGAAACCTGCATTCATGCATTGGAAGAGCGTCTTGATTTAACATTATCAAATGCACGCAAAGTAGCGATGTTTGTACATGTCAGCTGCATGGTGGAACGTTTGATTCGTCACTCAGAGATTACAGAATTTCCTGAATTAGAACAATTTTCTTTTGAGCATCAGAAAGAAATTCGTGTGATACAAGATGTGTTTAGTGTGCTAGAACCTGTATATAGTGTGACAGTTCCTCTAGAAGAAATTTGTTATATCCATAATATTCTGTATTTTGATTAGCGTGTCACTAGTTGGCACGCTTTTTGCTTTTATTTATATAAAGGAGGGAGACAATGAATTATTTAATCGCAACCCATGGAGAATTTTCCAAAGGGATTATCAATGCTATCAAATTGATTGCTGGAGAAGATATCCAGATTGATTATTATTCAATGACACAGTCAAAATCAGCAGACGAAGCTGAGATAGAGGCTAAGGAATATTTAAAACAAAAAGATGGTCAAGAGCTGATTGTATTGACCGATGTATTTGGAGGTAGTGTAGCCAACCTATTTACCAATTTATTGCTGGAAAATTATTCATTTCAGTTAGTGACTGGAGTAAATCTTCCAATGATTTTAACAATGTTGATGTCTGGGGAAACCGACAGTGAAACTATTGTTGCCTCAGGGATTGAAGAAGCAAAAAAAGGCATTATTTATGTAAATGAGCTACTAGTTGATCAAGGGGGAATAAACAATGACGATATCATTATTGAGGATTGATGATCGCTTAATTCATGGACAAGTTGCGTTTGGATGGACATCATCTTTAGGTGTCAATACGATTTTAGTTGTAAATGACGAAGCAAAAAATGATCAGATGAAAGCAATGGCACTGAATTTAGCTAAACCCAGCAATGTTAATTTATATATTCGTGGCGTAGAAGAATCTGGAGAAATTTTGCAAAAATTCAACACATCCAAAAAAAGCAACGTATTGGTATTGACAAAGAACACCGAAGACACACGTAAGCTGCTGGAAAATGCTGGAGGCGTGGTCAAGGAAATCAATATTGGTGGCTTGAGGTACTCTGAAGGCAAGAAAAAACTGACTGATTTAGTAGCGGTGGATAAACAAGATATCGAAAACCTAACAGCTATTCGTGAGATGGGAGTGGAAGTCGAATTTAGAATGTTGCCAAGAGACAAGCGGCGGGTGTTAAGTGATTTCGATATTTAAATAAAAGAAGGGAGGTTCAAAGATGTTGGCACAAGCATTGATGTTAGGTTTACTTGCAGGCGTAGGAATTTTAGATGGCCGTATTTTTGGACAAATGATGTTTGATCGGCCATTGATCATGGGATTATTTGTTGGTTTGATTTTAGGAGATATGAAGCAAGGAATTATTATAGGTGCACAATTAGAATTGATTTGGATGGGGATTGCAGGGATTGGAGCAGCGACACCGCCAGATATTGTTACTGGGGGAATTTTAGGTACAGCATTTGCCATTATTTCCGGCAGCGGCGTGGAGGTCGCATTGGCTTTAGCGGTACCAATAGCAGTTCTAGCTCAATCTTTAGGGGTTCTGGTTCGCATCATCAATACGTATTTTGCTCATAAAGCAGACAAATATGCACAAGAAGCTAACTTTAAAGGGATTGCTATTTCTATGTGGATACCAGTAGTTTTATTCTTTTTAAGTACCTTCATTCCAACCTTTTTAGCTATTTTACTGGGGGCAGATCAAGTATCTAATTTAATCGAATCGGTACCCAAAGTTCTTTTAGATGGGATGGCAGTAGCTGGGAGACTCTTGCCAGCTATCGGGTTTGCATTGTTGATGGATATGTTGTTTTCTAGAAAGATGGCACCATTTTTCTTCTTGGGATTTCTAGCAGCTGCATTTTTAGGAATCAATATCACAGCAATTGCTTTGTTTGCAGCATGCATCTCATTGATTTTACATTTTTATATTGAACCAAAAAAAGTGGAAGATGTTAAAGAATCCGATAATTTAACGGAAGGAGAAATCGATTTTGAATAAAGTAACGAATAAAGAATTACGGAGTGTTTTCTGGCGTTCATTTGCTTTACAAGGTGCTTTTAACTACGAACGTATGCAAAATATCGGTTATGCATACTCTATGCTTCCGATTATCAAAAAATTATATACTAAAAAAGAAGATCAAGTGCAGTCCTTGAATCGCCATTTAGAGATATTTAACACGACACCGGCTGTTGTACCGCTCATCATGGGAATCTCATCAGCGATGGAAGAAGAAAATTCTAATAATCCTGAATTTGATGAACAATCAATCAGCGCAGTAAAAGCGTCTCTGATGGGTCCTTTAGCTGGGATTGGTGATTCGATTTTTTGGGGGACTTTACGGATTATTGCGGCAGGAATTGGCGTATCTCTTGCTTCTGAAGGAAACTTGTTTGGTCCGCTGCTCTTCTTCTTGATTTTCAACATTCCAAACTTTGCTATTCGTATTTTTGGATTGAAGCTGGGATATCAGGTCGGAATCAACTCATTAGAACGTATCCAAAAAGAGGGGTTGATGGATAAAATCATGTCAGTAGCAACGATTATTGGGCTATCTGTGGTAGGTGGAATGGTTGCTACGATGCTAAATATCACGACACCGTTACAATGGAACCTTAGCGGGGCTGAGATCATTGTTCAAGATATTTTGGACCAAATTCTGCCAAAGATGCTACCATTAATTTTTACATTTGTTATCTATCGCTTATTGAAAAAAGTCAGTGTGACTTGGCTAACCTTAGGCATCATTATTTTTGGAATTGTGATGCATTTTTTCAATATCTTATAAAAATCATTTTAGGAGGAATAAAATGTCTACCATTGAAAATTATATGCTAGAAACACCAGAAAGAATGCTGGAGATCATTGACCGATCAGCAGAACTTTTTGCGGAAGTAAAGAAAGCAGCAATCAAAAAAATCGTAATTACAGGTTCTGGAACGAGTTATCATTCTGCTTTACAAATGAGTAAACAATTACAGCACCTGTTACAAATGGAAGTTTATGCAATCTATCCATTTGCGATTACAGAAGATACATTTTTACAAGACAATGAACAAACCTTAGTCGTTGGAATTTCACAAGGTGGAAGCAGTTATTCTACGTACAATGCTATGAAACTGGCAAAAAGTAAAGGCTGCTTGACTGCTTCTATGGCAGGCGGTCCGGATGCATTTATTGATGAGGTAGCTGATTATGTATTGACAGTCTATTGTGGTGAAGAATTGGCTGGTGCTAAAACAAAAGGCTTTTACTGTACGAAACTGAATCTATTGCTTTTAGCTTTATATATTGGTGTAGAGCAGGATCGTGTCAGTTTGTCTGTGTTTGATGAGAAAATCGAAGAAGTGAAAAAGGCTGCTGCGTATTTTAAGGAAGTCTATGATGTTTCCGAACAATGGATTGAAGAACATAAAGAAACATTGGCAAATGCACAAGAAATCAGAATCACTGGTCCAGCCAATTCATACGGTGATATTTTAGAAAGTGCATTGAAATTATTAGAGACAATGCGTTGTCCTGTGACAGGGTATGAGTTTGAAGAATTTATTCACGGTATCTATAATGCAATCAACGAGAAATCAACAGTTTTTATTTTAGATGATGGCAGTGAATCACGATCGAAAAAAATGAAGGAAGTTCTTTCTGATTGGTCAGATAGTATCTTCCTTGTAACCAATTATGAGACGAAAGACGCTGATTTAGTTTTACCAACAACTCAGAATAAAGATTTCTTGACGTTTAATTTTATCATCCCTTTACAATTAATCTGTGCAAAGATTTCGACTTTACGAGGCGTTGACCCCTCTACACCAAAAGATCCAAAATTTCATATGAAATTAGGATCTAAAAAATTCAATAAATAGGAAGTTAAAACTACAAAAGAATCTAGTAGGCTATCTACTGGATTTTTTTGTAGTTAAAAAGAAAGGTTCGTGTATTCTATCTTTAATAAATGATAAAAATTGAGCAGGAGCATGACTTTTATAACGTATATTTTTGATTTTGATGGCACGTTCTCAGATTCTAAACAATGCGGTATTTTAGCGATACAAAAAGCTTTTTTAGTACTCCATCTGAAGAACAGATAGAATACTATACGGAGATTCCAATTGAAAAAAAACTTTCTTAGAAGGATAGAATAATCGTTAACTGAAGAAGAAGAGAAGTCACTGCTGAATTATTTTCGATAAGTATATAAAGAATGTTAATCAAGTACATTATCAGTAAACTCTTCGCAGGGAATGGGATGTAGAAGAAGTTTTGAAGGATCATTTGATCAAATTACGAGAATGTATGCCTCAAAGAATTTTATTTTTAGATGCGAGTGTTTCAGCTTTGCAAGCTCATAAACAAGGAGATACAAGTCGCAGTCGAACAACTTTTTGGCTATTCAGAGGAATATCTTTTACCCAATGGTTTGTGCCAAAGAAAGGGTAGATGTTCTAACGGTTGATGAAATGATATCCGCTGAGATTTTTAAACATATCTTGATAGGGCACGAAAAATAAAGAAATGCCATATTTCTCAAGTAATGTAGATTGAGAAGCGTGGCATTTTTTAATCCTCTAATTCGGAAGTTCCATTTTTCTTTAGTTCGGATAAATGAGTAAGTATGGTTTGAATCATTTCTTCTGAATGCTGTTCTCAAACAGCAAGTTCTCCTACAATTTTTAACGGACTCTTAGAGCGATAGGAACGAGTAGGGTTGCTGGGGAATCGTTTATCTGTTAGATTTGGATCATTTTCAAAATTACCTAACGGTTCAACAAGATAGATTCTCTCTTGTCCAGTATCGGCAGCTAATTCTGAGCCCCATTTAGCTGCCTCTAAAGTGGCTGTGAAATAGATATAATTAGAGATTTTGTGTTATTTCGAATACTGTTCTCTAATATTATCAATATATAGAACGAAATTATTTTTAAAAATTTCAGGTAAAATTACTTTAACGTATTTTCCATATCCTAACAAGACATTATATCCCCATTCGTTGTCATGTAATGGATAGATAACCTCATAAATGTCATTATCAATTTTTTTAATAGAATTATTCCCTATTAATTCTATAAATCTATCAATCACTATTTTATTTACGTAGAGAGTAACAGGAATTTTGTCTTTATTCACCCATGTTCCACCATCATAAGGTATAGGAGTAAAATCTCTCTTTTCAAAGACCTCATGAAAAACTATACCAGATATTCTAGCTATTTTATAAACACTAAATCGCTTTTTATTGTTATCATACGCATCTAAATACCAACTTCTATCTTTATAAACTATTCGATAGGGTTCACAATTTCTTTTTGATGGCTCCCCTTTAGAATTGATATACTCAAAAGTAATCCTTATATTTTTTCTGATTGAATTAAGTAATTGAAATACAATTTTACGCAGTTCCAAGTTTCCTTGGGATAAAGATAAATCAATTTCAAAGTCTGAATTTAATTTTGTTTTGTTTAGTTTTAGTATAGCATTAAATGTTGAATTATCTCCTAAGACTTGATATCTACTCTTTAAGCTAGTTTCTATAGAGCTTAATTCTATAGTAGTTAATGGAGGTTTGTCTGACTTGAAATTTTCCATCATAAAAATTCCACCATTTTTTCCTTGTGCTACATACAACGGGATTCCTGCTAGTGTCAAATCGTCTATATCTCTCATTATAGTCCTAACACTCACATTGAATAAAGAGGCTAATTCTTTAGCAGTTGCTTTTTGTTTATCAATCAAATAAGAGATTATTCCCATGTGTCGGTCAATTTTCATAAAACACCTCCAAAACATGTCATACAGTTGTCATATTAACACTGATATGATTGTATCATAAAATGAAAAGGAGAGAATTTATTATGAGAAATCAAAAAAGAAATTCATTTAAGTTAGTTGGAAGAAGTGTATTAATTAAAGGACAAAAAGTTCATGAGCCATCTTACTCAGAACAAAAAACAGAATTTTATACTCAATTGTTCGAAGAAGGGATGCTAAAGAATCTTATGCCTTATTCGTTAGATAAAAAAGGTTATGCTCTTATAATTCCTCATGATAAAGGAATTCAATATTATGCAGGAGTGATATCAGAAACGAAAATTGATGGTTATGAATTAGTAGAAGTTCCAGAGCAAAAATATTATGTTACTGAGGCTAGTAGCGACAAATCAAGAGTACTATTTGACCAGCTAGAAGATTCTTATTTTAAAAATGGCATTCATGAGAGTATAGCGTATAATAATGGAATAATTTTGGAAGTTTTATTAAATGGGAATCCTCAAAATGCAGAAGTAGAGCTTTGGATTCCGGTAAAATAATTCCACCAGTATATTTTACTAATAGAAAATTTCAATAATCCTTATACTTTTACAGTTAAACAATTTTGATAGTGTTCATTATGAAATTTTATAATGAATACGTACATAAGTATTGATTCTGTACAACTTTCATAAGTATAATAACATCTATCAGATAAGTAGGTGACTAGTATGAAAATCATTGATTTATCCACCCCGTTATTTACAAATATGACTATTTTTCAGGAGATCCAGCAGTGAAAATTGAGGTCATACATACGCACGACAATGAAACGTGGGAACTACGACATCTAAGTATGGGGTCACATACAGGAACGCATGTTGATGCATTTTCACATATGCATGAGGGAGCAGAAAATTTAGATGAGATACCTCTTGAAAACTTTTGTGGAGAAGCACAACTCGTTAGTATAAATCAGATGTGGCCTCAGAAAATAGGATTGTTTTTTATGGAAGAAGTGGGCGTAGAAGAAGTAAATAGAATTGTAGCCTCCAATCCAAAATTCATTGGTGGAAATATTACAGAAGAATTGGAACGTGCTTTATTAGGTAAAAAAATCATTACTTATACAGGATTAGTTAATTTAGAAAGTTTGCCGAAAGAAAGCAACTTTATGTTCTATGGATTCCCCCTAAAAATACAATCAGGAGATGGGTCTCCTGTCAGAGCGATTGCGATAGTAGAAGATTAACTGATAACATTAGTGTAGAAATCTTGTAGAAAAATGACTATTAACGTATGCTAACTAGAGAACATAATTTTTTATATAGCGAGGAGAATGACATTGAAACTTATTTCATGGAATATTGATTCATTAAATGCGGCATTAACAAGTGATTCTGCAAGAGCAGTATTATCACGAGGGGTAATGGATACAATTATCAATTTGGATCCAGCGGTTATTGCGATTCAAGAAACAAAATTATCTGCTAAAGGTCCGACAAAAAAACATATCGAAATTTTAAAGGAAAATTTTCCTGAATACCAAATAGTATGGAGAAGTTCCCAAGAACCGGCAAGAAAAAGTTATGCAGGTACAATGTTTTTATATAAAAATCATTTAGAACCAAAACTGCATTTTCCTGAAATTGGTGCGCCAAGTACGATGGATTCAGAGGGGCGGATTATTACCCTTGAATTTGATCAATTTTATTTAACACAAGTGTATACACCGAATTCTGGAAATGAATTAGTTCGTTTGAAAGAAAGACAAACTTGGGACGAGAAATATGCTGCATATTTAGCTTCTTTAGACAAAGAAAAAATTGTTTTAGCAACGGGCGATTTTAATGTGGCACATAAAGAAATTGATTTAGCTCATCCGGATAGAAATCGTCTTTCAGCTGGTTTCACAGATGAAGAACGCCAAGGTTTCTCAAACCTGTTGTCATTAGGCTTCACAGATACATTTCGTTATTTGAATGGAGATGTAACTGGTCAGTACAGTTGGTGGAATCAGCGAGTAAAAACAAGTAAAATCAACAATTCTGGTTGGAGAATCGACTATTGGTTAGTCAGTGATCGTGGAGCAGATAAAGTAGTTACTTCTGAAATGATTGATTCAGGAGTACGACAAGATCACACACCACTATTACTCGAAATTGCTTTAGACTGATTGAAAAAAATTTGATGAACGTTTAATCATGAGGAGGAATACGATGATTAATAAAGAAAGAGCAATCAATAAATTTTTAGAACTTGTTCAAATTGATAGTGTTAGCTACCATGAACGTGGTGTGGCTGATTATTTGATTAACTATTTTAGTGAATTAGGTTATGAAGTTCTTGAAGATAAACTATCAAATGAAAAAGTTCCCTTATCAAATGCAGGAAATGTGATTGTTAAAATACCTGGGAAGGGTGCTTTAGCCAATCAAGAAACATTGATTCTTGAAGCTCATATGGATACCGTGGAACCTGGAAATGGGATAAAACCTTCTATTACAGAAGACGGGAAATATGTTGTTTCTGATGGTACGACTATTCTTGGTGCAGATGACAAGGCGGGGATTGCTCAAATACTAGAAGTTGAAGCAGTTTTGCGTGAGAATGACTTGTCACATCCTCCCTTAGAGTTTTTATTTACCATCTGTGAAGAAGTAGGTATTTTGGGTGCTTTTGCAGTTGATACAGAATTATTAGCAGGAAAAGTTGCGTTTGTTTTAGATGGAAAAGGCGGACCAGGAACAGCTATTATTGGTGGACCAGATTATTATGATGTTTCTGGAAAAATTATTGGTAAAGCCGCTCATGCTGGGATAGCGCCGGATTCAGGTATTTCATCTATCCAAGTGATGGCAGAGGCAATTTCAAATATGAATCTTTTGAAGATTGATGAAAATACAACAACAAATATCGGAAAAGTAATTTGTGACTATCCAACAAATGTTGTTCCTGAGATTACAACATTTGCCATGGAAATACGAAGTCTTGATCATGAGAGTGGTAAAAAACAGTTAAATCACGTTATTGAAACGCTTCAAAAAGCAGCAGATAAATTTGACGCGAAGTTAGAATATGACGTCGATCAAAGCTTATATGCATATCATCATGAAGACGATAATCCGGTAATTAAACGTTTTAAAGAAATGTGCAAACGGCATAATCTTAACTATCAAGGACTAGTAATGCGTGGAGGTACAGATGTTAGCGGTCTGACTTTTAATGGTATTGATGCCATTGTCCTAGCAGCAGGTGGAGCAAATGGACACGAGCTACAAGAACGCTTAATTATTGATGAGTTCTTAGAAAATACCCAACAAGTCATTTGGCTTGTTACGGAATAATTAGAAACTAAATAAAAAATAATCTCGTAACCGTAAATACGTTATGAGATTATTTTTTTATAGATGGTTCATGAAATTAAATGAATTACTTAGGAAATGGCTGGTCGGTTCTTCTTTTTTTAGATGTTCAAACGAATTTATAGAGAAAATACTCCATAGAGACTGTTCAAGCAGATAGAGATACTAATTACATAAGACCGTGCATTGATAGTTTTTCAATGAGAAAATATCTTGACAAAACATACGAACAAATGGTTATAATATACACGAACATACGTTTGTTTTACGAGGTGAGAAGTATGAAATTTGGAAAGAATCCTGAATTTAATTATGCTAAAGAACCTTCGAGAGATATTTTGTGTATTGATTGTAAATCTTTTTATAGTTCGGTGGAATGTGTAGAACGTGGTCTAAATCCGATTAAAGCGAAGTTAGTTGTAATGAGTTATCCGAGTGATAGTTTAACAGAAAGAGGCAGTGGGTTAATATTAGCTAGTAGTCCAAAAGCTAAAGAAGCTTATGGTATTACGAACGTTTCAAGAGCTAGAGATTTGCCTTTTCCTTATCCAGATGATCTTGTAATTGCACCCCCAAGAATGGCTTTATACATGCGCAAAAATATGGAGATTAATAATATCTATAAAAAATATGCAGACGAAGCAAACCATCATGTATACAGTGTGGATGAATCATTTATTGATGTTACTGATGGGTTAAAAATGTACGATGTATCGAGTGCTTATGAACTGGCACGATTGATTCAATTGGATGTTCATGAACAGATGGGATTGTACACAGCGATTGGTATTGGCGATAACCCTTTATTAGCTAAACTTGCGCTAGATAATGAAAGCAAACACAACAGCGATATGAAAGCTGAATGGCGTTATGCATCAGTGCCTAAAACTGTTTGGAAAATTGCATCTTTAGAAGAGATGTGGGGGATTGGTAGACGAACAGCTATGAAGTTACGAAAAATGGGGATTAAAACAGTAGATGATTTGGCACATAGTAATTATTATCAATTAAAAGAAAAAATGGGAATTTTAGGAACGCAACTGTACGCTCATAGTTGGGGAATTGATCGGAGTTTTTTAGGTCAAACGTATCAGCCAAAAAGTAAGTCTATCGGAAACTCGCAAGTGCTTCCACGAGATTACACACAAAAAAAACAGCTTGAAGTAGTTATCAAAGAAATGGCTGACCAATTAGGAACTCGTTTACGTCGAGAAGGGGCAAAAGCACAACTTGTTTCTTTATGGGTTGGTTTCAGTTTAGGCTACACAGATTGGACGGGTAAAGGTGGCTTTCATCAGCAAGTTCGTATACCTGCGACAAATACAACAAAAGAGTTAGTAACTTGTCTATTAACCATTTTTGAGAAATATTATAAAAATCAAGATGTTCGCAATATAAGTGTGAATTGCAGTGATTTAATCTATACAACTTCTTTGCAACTCAACTTATTTGAAGAACCAGAACAACAAGAACGTCAAATAAAAACTGATTTAGTCGTAGATACGATTCGTCATAAATTTGGATTTGGTTCTATCGTTCATGCGCATTCATTATTAGAAGGAGGTCGTGCTATTGCACGTTCTAATCTGGTTGGGGGACACGCAGGAGGTTTGGCAGGTATTGAAGGAGTGAATACACATGATAGTCAATCAAAAACGAACGAAAAAGGAATTTCATGAATACAACGACTATCATGATCGTCCATTTGGTTTAAAATGGGGCACAGCTTTTGCAATGGAAGAGTTGATGACCAGTATTCATACAAACGAAGAATTTGCTGTAAAGGACAATCAACCTTTGGAACAAATGTCTCAAGAAGAGATTGACTTGTTGTTAGTTGAATCATTCACCTATTCGAAAGAAGTGGAGATTCAGCTAAATAGCAGGGATGAATTTGGACGTCTTTTAGACAATGTTACGGGTTTCTTTTTAGGTGAAGTGTCTGACGATTATCTTATCATGGATAATCAAAAAATATTTTGGGAAGATGTTCGGCATATTCACATTAAAAATCCAGAAAAATGGTTTGAAGTTGACGTATTTACAAATGATTCTCAAAAGAAAGAAGTCTTAACTAAAGAATACGTAGAATATATTGTTGATGACAGCTATCAGCCTTTTTTTGAAGAACTTGATTAAATAGTGTGATAAGTTTTTTTCAACTATTTATACTTACTGAAAATTCTGTTTAATTGGGAAACAAAGATAAATCCAAATAAGAGGTTATATGTACATAGCCTCTTATTTGGATTTATTATTCAGACTGGTATATCCCATGTAAGTATAAATAGATTCTTTTAGAGAAATCTTCACTTCTATCCGTGCTATCTAAATATGCTGCCATCAATATAAATAATTGGCTTACTGCAAAATCAATATCCACTGAATGTCGTAGATGATTTTTATTTTCTTGTAGTAGCTGGATAAACGGAGATTTATACGACTTTAAAAACAATTGATACAGTTTCATAGAAGTTTCTGTAGATACTGTATGCTGTATATCATGCATCATTACAAATAAATTAAAAGGATGCTTGGCTTTTAAAAATTCAACCATATCTAATAATTTTATCTCTAAGGTAGAATTTGATGCGTTTGCAATTTTTTTTAAGTTAATCTCTACGTCATTTGATAAACGCAACATAACTTGATAGTAAATATCTTCCTTTTTTTTAAAGTGATAGTAAATTGTCGGTTGTGTTACGCCCAAAATTTGTGTGATTTGTCTGGTAGATGTAGCTTGATATCCTTGAGTCATAAACAGCTGTTCGGCTACATCTAAAATTTCTTCATACATAAAATCACCTGAATTCTTAATTCTACATGTTTCCTTTTAATGCATGAATTAACTCAATCTTTCTACGAGTACTAACCACGTGTTTCTTTTCATAAATATTATAGTGGTTTCTTCTAATTTCAGGGAGTAATTCTTTGTAAATCATAAGTGCACTTAAGAGTGCGTGACGTGCGTCATTTGCAATAAAAGGAATCATTTCTAAGGATTCATTATACAGTTTTTCTGCTTTTTTTGCTAGTGCTTCCCAAAGATTAATAAAATTGTCTGATATAATTTGTTTTTCTAAATGTGTTGTTGTAATTTGGTAACGAAGCATATCTTCTTTCGGAAGATAAATTCTACCTAAACGATAATCTTCGCCAATATCTCGCAAAATATTTGTCAGCTGCATTGCTTCGCCTAATTTTTTTGCGGGTGTGATAATTTTAGTTGGGGTAGGAGATAGCACAGGTAGAAGCATTAAGCCTACACTACCAGCTACATAATAGGCATAATCTAATAGTTCTTGTTGTGTTTTTGGTTGTTGAAAATTCAAATCCATTCGTTGCCCTATTAACATATCATAAAAGGGGCGGATATCCATTGGAAATTCACTAAAAACGGCCTCTAAAGCTAGCCACATTGGATGATTGGGAACTGATCCAGCTTCAAATAATTCTAATTCTTGAAAAAGTTGTTGTAATTTTTGAGCATCTTTCTCTTCGTCTACTATATCATCAGCTAATCGACAGAATGTATAAATGGCATAAATACTTTGAGCTTTCTTTTTTGGTAGTTGAGAAAAAGCTGCATAGAAAGACTTTGAATGTTGTTTGATAGTTTGTTCGCAAATTTTAAATGCTTGTTTGCGGTCTTCAAAAATATTTTGCTGATTAAGTTTCATCTCTAACTAACTCCTCTACTGCAAGTTTTGCACTTTGCATAACAATAGGAACACCGGCTCCTGGATGGGTACTACTACCACAAAAATAAAGATTGTTAGCATAATTAAATTTGTTATGCGGACGATAGTAATTACTTTGAGCTAATGTTGGTTTTAAACCAAATGTTGCACCATAATAGGCATTGAAATTTTTTTCAAATTCTTTTGGCGTATAATAGGTTTCCATGACAATATGCTCATCAATGTCTTTAAATACCGAACGTTCCTTTATTAATTCAATCATTCGATTACGGAATAATTGTATACTATCTTCTGACCAGTCTTGATATTTAGATAGTTCTGGCACTGGTACTAAAACATATAAGCCTTCTTGATTTTCTGGAGCCAACGTATCATCCATTAAAGATGGTCGATACAAATAAAATGATGGGTCATCGGGTAAGATGCCATCTTCAAATAAATCATCAATATTTTTTTTGAAATCATCTGCAAAATAGATACTATGCAATGTATTGTCGGGATACTTCTTATCTAACCCTAAGTAAAGCAAAAAGCAGGAGCAAGAATAATCCATATTAGCAATTTTTTTATTCGTATATTTTCCGCGTTGCTTTTCATTTGGAATCAAATGTTGCATAGCATAAGGAAAATCAGCACCGCAAACGATGGAATCTGCTTCAATAAAATGGTCAGCCACTTTAACTCCTATTGCTGTTTTATTTTCAATAACTATCTCATCAATAGGTTCCCCATAATGACAAACACCTCCAAGTTTTTTAAATAATTGATTCATTGAAGTTGCTAAGGTATACATACCACCCTTAATAAAATAAACTCCATAAAATAACTCAATCATAGGAATAATTGTATATAAAGAGGGACCTTGGTAAGGTGAAACACCAATATATAAAGTTTGAAACGCCAAAGTTTTTCTTAAACGCTCGTCTTTAACAAATTTTGAAATAGACGAATAAGCATCACTAAATGTTTTCAAGCGTAGACCTGCATATAACGACTTTGGATTGTAAAAATCCCAAAAATTTCGAAAGGACCGTGTAATAAAATGCTTTTTGGCAATCAAATATCTTTGATAAATACTTGCTAAAAAAGCAAAGTAACCTTTTGCGTCCTCCTCGGATATAGATTCTAATGATTGCGTTAATTCTACTAAATCGTTAGAAAAAGCTAACGGATCTTCATTGCGAAAGAATAATTTCAACATAGGATCTACTTTTTCCATCGGAATATAGTGATCGGGATTTTCTCCACAAAATTCAAAAATTTCGCGATAAATTTCAGGCATCATCACAATGGTTGGTCCAACATCAAACGTAAAGCCACCTTGTTTGATTTGATTCATTTTCCCACCAGGTTGATGTTCTTTTTCGTATAGATGAACATTGTATCCTAATTTTTGTAAACGAACTGCAGCAGAGAGGCCTGCTACGCCAGCTCCTATAACGATTATTTTTTTCATAGTTTTTCCCTTCTGGTTAATACACCATCTTTCATAATAAACACACGGTCACAAAAGTCAGTCATTCTTAAATCATGCGTGACCATGATGGTGGCTTTTTGTTTTTGTTTCGTTTCGTTCGCCAGTATTTCTACTACTTCGTATGCTTTTTCTGTATCCAAACTGGCTGTTGGTTCATCTGCTAAGATAATAGAAGGATCATGATACAGTGCACGAGCAATTGCCACTCGTTGCCGTTCACCTCCAGATAATTCTTCAGGGTATTTATTAACTAATTTTTCAATACCTAAATCTTGAAATAATTGATTTTCTGTATATTTTTTTTTGCGAACTTTGTCTACTAAAACTAATTGATCTTGTACTGTTAAAAAAGGTATCAAGTTTGAAGCTTGTAAAATAAAACCAATTTCTTTAAATCGTATTTTTGCACGTTCTTTTTCTTTTTTATCACTAAAAGATTGATTGTTAATTAATACTTGTCCTTTACTAGGAGATTGTAATCCGCCCGCAATCGTTAGAAAAGTACTTTTTCCTGATCCTGATGGACCAATTATCGCAACAAATTCACCTTTTTCAACAGAAAAATTGGTTTCTTTTAAAGCTTCGATTGTATTTGCTCCATCTTTAAAAATTTTTTTCACTTGCTGAAATTCAATTTCACTCATATTTTCACTCCTATCCAATAGCTTTTAAAGGATCAATTTTTACTACTGCTCGCACAGAAAAGAAGGCACCTAAGATAGCAAAGAGTACCATTAAACTACTAATTGCTGCTAAAAAACTACTATTTGTTTCAAAAGGTACTTGAGCTGGTAGGAGATAAGACGTGCCAGTAGTAGCCAATAATCCTATTCCTACACCTAAAAATGCTAATATAAATGTCTGTGAAATGACTGATCTAGCAATATACGTACTCGAAATTCCTTGTGCTTTCATCACCCCGAAAATATCTGTTTTTTGCATCGTTAAAACATAAATAAAAATGCCGATTACAATGGCAGCAATGATAATTAAAAAACCAATCATAAAACCAAATGTTAGCACTTGTGCGTTATAGCCAGGCAAATTATTGATAAATGTAGCAATAGATATTTTCTCTAAGTTATCAGGCAGATTGCTGACTTTACCTTTCGTTACAATTGCGTTAATTGGTACATCTTCGGACTGATTTCCGTTTTCAAAACGAATTTCTTGGTATGTCTCCATAGAAATATAGAAGACTGGTGCAACATTGAATTTAGCATTTTCTATAAACCCAACTATTGTTAATTCTGTATTACTTCCAGATACCTTTAATTGATCGCCAATCTGTAAACCATATTGATTTCTTAGACTGTCATCAACGACTGATTCATTTTTTGTTTCAAACATTCTTCCTGTTTCAATTTTAGGAACTAAAAATTGGTCAGGTGAAATGCCAAAAAAGATAGTGTTAATTGTCTCTTTTGTTCCTTTTTTTGAAACGACAGCAGGGAGTTGTGCAAGAATCGCTTTTTCTTCTGCGTTGACTTCCTCGTAAGTTTTGATAGGAAACATTGACATATTTAAATTATCGTTAGCGTCTTCGGCAATTAAAATATTATCTGCTTTCCACTGGTCTACTGCGTTTCGATTATCTTGTGCTAATCCGTATGCTAAGCCAGTCAAAAAAAAGACAAGATAGGCGATTAAAAACATGACACCTATCACTAAAAAATAACGTAACTTGGAATGCTTAATTTCTCTTAGAGCTAAAAACATCAAATTCTCCTTTCTACTTATCAGTTGATAAGTAGATTCTAGCACAAATATAATTAGATAGTAAATTATCTGCTTTTTATTAAAAAGATAGAGATTTATTTTGTTTATTACTGTTATTTTTTTACCTCGTAAAATAGTTAGTAAGAAAGATTGACTCTGTTATACTTAATAAGTACTTGTTTCTAGAAAAGTTGGGAAAATGGTTATAAATCCTTTGATATTATGTAGAACGTAATAATAGAATTCATTCTTTTTCTAATTGTAAAAAGAGGATTAAAGAAAATAATGGAGGATTAATTACGATGAAAAATGTAATTTTATTAGATAATTATTTGAAGGAAAAGAGGATGTAACATTTAAAAAAAGTGATGGAATGATACCCTAAAGGAGTTAGATAAAATAAATCTCACAAAATTAAAGAAAAAAGACTAAATAACTGAAGTAGTTACTTAGTCTGCACTAGCTAGTAAGAATTTTCGATAATAACTTTTAAAAATTCAAACAGCGATAATCTAATTTTTGCACTGTTGTATTAAGAATAAAAGTATGATAGCTCCAAGAAAGTATCTCTTGATAATCAGCGTTTTTTCGATGCGAATTTTTTAGTGATTTAATCACTAACAGTATTTTCTGAAAGAATTCCCTGCTCTAAAAGCGCATGTTTTCTTTTTAAATTGACAAGATTTTTTTTAAATTCTTTCGCATATAAAATTGAAAAAAATAGTATCTAATAGATATTGAAAGGCAATTTGCGAAGAAAACGTGCCTATTTTTAAAAAATCATATTCATTTTGACTGATACCAATAGAAAGAGTGGCTAAATCATTGAGTTCTGAATGAGGATTACCAGTTAATAGGATTGAAGGAATTCGTTTTTCTTTGAAATAAGTAAGAATTTTAAAATGCTGAGTTGATTTGGCCCCATAAGTAACAAACAACGCACAATCTGTACTATTAAGATTTGCTGCAGTCCATGCTTCATCTGCATACTCATCAGCTACAATTAAAAACTTATTTATTTTAATCATTTTATTTTGAAAGCTGCGGGCACGAATTTGAGAATCGCCTTTAGCAAAGAGAAAAATACGATTCGCTTTTGTTAACATATCAGCTACTTCTTCTAAAACTGCTCCATTCACTTGAAATTGCGTTAATTTGATGGTTTCAATTGTTAAATCGGCCATCTTTTTAGCAATTTGATCTGGAGAATCATTTGGTTCGAATGGAAAATTCACATCCACTTGCTCTTGTGTGTAGAGTTTACTATAAGCGGCTTCAGATAGTGCAATTTTAAAATCTCTAAAACCTTTAAAGTCTAGTTTTTTAGCTAATCTGACGACAGCAGAATGTGAGGTATAGGTTTGTTTGGCAATTTTTTTTATGTCGATAGTAGGAATTTGCGTTAGATTTTCTAAAATATAGTCGGCAATTTTTTGTTCGTTACTAGTGAAATTTTCTTGATTTGTTAACTGTTCAATGATTAACATCGCAGTAACCTCCTTCTATAAAACTATCATATACTATTTTTTCTATTCATTCATGGCAATATTTCTTTAGATGAACAAATTGTTCACTAAATATATATAAAAGTCCAATTTTTATGAAAGTTTTGACCAATTAATTGAGAAGAACTTTTAAAGCATAGAAGACCTAGATATACTACATATATATTCTATAAGAAACAGTGAAAGTGGAGGAAGACAATGAAATTAGCTATATTTGGCTCCGGGATGATTGTACAAGATTTTTTAACAATAGCAAAGGAAATACCTCATTTAGAACTGCACTCAATTTTAGGAACAGAGCGTTCATTACCGAAAATCAAAGAATTAGCAAAACAATACGGCATTCAGACATTCTATACAGATGTTGACAAAAATTTATTAGATGATGAAGTAGATACGGTTTATATTGCCTTACCAAACCATCTGCATTATTCATTTGCTAAAAAAGCTTTAGAAAATGGCAAACATGTTATTTGTGAGAAACCTTTTACGTTAACACTTGCTCAATTAATTGAGTTAGAGCAACTAGCTAAGCGTAAAAATTTAATCTTAATCGAAGCGATAACCAATCAATATTTATCAAACTATCAAGAAATCAAAGAAAACTTAGCTTCAATTGGTGAGATTAAATTAATAGAATGTAACTATTCACAATATTCTTCTAGATATGACTCGTTTAAACAAGGCATTATTTTGCCAGCATTTGATCCGCAAATGGGCGGAGGCGCGTTGATGGATATCAATATTTATAACATTCATTTTGTTGTGGGAATAATGGGAAAACCTAAAAAAGTAACCTATTTTGCCAATAGTGAACGACAAGTTGATACTTCAGGTGTCTTAATTTTAGACTATCCGCATACGAAAGCGGTATGTATCGGAGCGAAAGATTCTTGGACACCGTCTAAATCAGTCATACAAGGGACGAAAGGCATCATTACTGTAGAAAGTCCTGCAAATACGGTAGAAAATTATAAAGTGACACAACGAGATCAAGTCTCGCAACTAATGAATAAGAACAAACATAACCATCGAATGATGGAAGAATTTTTACATTTTGTCAAAATAATAGAGAAAAATGATTTTGATGAAGCTAACAAACGGATGGAACATTCAAAAATTGTCATGCAAGTAGTTGAAGAAGCGCAAGCTAGTTTGAAATCTGAAGTATAAGGAGGAAAAAGATGCAGAATATTCTTATTATCGGGGGAACAGGAACGATTTCTTTACCGACAACCTTGAAGTTATCTGAAAATCCACAAAATAGAGTGACAGTTATCAATAGAGGATCAAAAAATGATCAGTTACCTTCAAATATAACAGTAGTCAAAGGTGACATTAACAAGCCTGATGAAATTCAAGAATGGTTAGCCGATAAACATTTTGACTCGATTATTAATTTTGTTATTTTTAATCCAGAGTCTGCCCAAAAAAATAGTCAACTTTTTAAAGAGCACACCAATCAATTTGTCTATATTAGCACAGTTGCTGCTCTCAATCATCAGAATAATTGTCTTGTGAACGAGGAGTCTACTTATGGCAATGAATTTTCCAACTATGGGAAAAATAAAGCTGCAGCAGAAGCACTTTTTTTAGAGGAATTTCATACCAATAATTTCCCGATTACGATTGTTCGACCAACTCAAACGTATTCAGAAGATAGAATTCCCCTCAGTATTAAAGGGAAGAATTGTTGGAGTGTTGTGCAACGAATGATTGCAGGAAAAGAAGTAATTGTTCATGGAGAAGGACAATCTGTTTGGGCAAGTACGCATGCGTCCGATTTTGCGGAAGGAATTTATCCTATAATAGGTAACACACAAACGATTGGTGAAATTTATCAGATTATGAATCCTGAACCGCATACTTGGGATATGGTGTATCAATATTTAGCCGATGAATTAGCAGTTGAGTATAAACCTATCTATATACCAACTGATTTTCTAAAAGAATCTACACGTTATAACTTTTCTGAAAGCATTCAAGGAGATAAAAGATGGTCCAATATATTTGATATTTCTAAATTGCTCTCAATAAATCCAACCTTTACATGCAAGATATCTTTAAAAGAAGGCTTGCAAAAATATTTAGAGCATATGGATGCACATCCTGAATTAAAAGAAGTAGATGAAGAATTTGACAGCTGGTGTGAAGAAACAATTACCAACTTTAAAGTGGTAAAAGAAAAATTTTTAACTTCTTTTGATTAGTGGAGTGATTGATTACTCTTAATCCATACGAAAACAATTGACTTCAAATAAAATAACCAAAAAGCTAAACGATAAAAAAATTCGTTTAGCTTTTTGGTTTAATTAGATGTACAGCATTCAATCAATTCTTTAGTGAAGGAATCGAAAGAAGTGATTTGACTCAATTTTTGTATATTGTTTTCTTCGGAACAAATCATAGCTAAATTATCAAAAATTTCTCTAAAAACATGTCGATTCAAGTAATTAATTGATATCAAAAAAATAAGAGTGACTCGGTTATCATGCCATTGTATGCCGTTGGGATTTGCAACAATTGAAATACAAGTTTGTTTTGCATTCATAGTCAAGGAATGCGGAATTGCAACAGCTCCGTATGCGGTGGATGATAGTTGTTCTCTTGCCATTACTTGTGAAAAAAAGGATTCATCTACCATACCGTCAGCCTCCATTTTTTTACATAATTGTTGTAATAATTCATCAAAGGCTAAATTTTCGGTCGTGTATAAAAAGTGTTCTTTACTAGCTATGGATAGAAAATTTTTGGAGAAAATATCTTTGCGTTTTTGCTGTTTGATGTCAAATATTTTTTCTGTAATTTGCTGTCTGTTTTCTAAAGTAAAAAAAGGATTAATGATGACATAAGGTATAGTGACTACTTGTTTTAATTTTACGGCAGAAATAATTAGCTCTGTATCAATAAACTGCAATTCTTTTTCATTTGTAAGAATATTTTGGATATCTAAATCATCAGCAAAGTTTTTTTGTAATTTTTCTAAGACTTGAATATTCATATTATAGTAAAGAGGAACTAAAACGACACATTTTATTTTTGTCGTTCGCTGTTTTTGTACTTCCAAAGCATAACCTAAATGAAAGGCGATATAAGCAATTTCATCTTCATTAATAGTGTAAGCTAATTCTTCTTGAATCATGTGGGAGACTTGAACCGCACAATCATAAATGAGCGGACATTCTTTTTTTAATGTTTCCGTCATTGGATTTCTAATTGTATAGTCATTGTTTAATCGATAAAGTAAATTTTTCATATGCAAAGCAAAACGAATATAAAATTCAGGCTCTGTATTATCAATAAAATACAATTCACGCACTTTAGTTAAAATTTTTTCTACTAAATTTAAACAGCGTTCGTCTATAATTCGTTTTAACTCTTCAATCGAAATTTGTGTAAAATTGATGTTTGTTCCATTGGCAGCAATCAATAACGAGAGATCTCTTATTTCTTCTTTAGAAAAATAAATATCGTAGTGTAAAGAAACATTTTCAGCGATTTTCTCCGCGATTTCAAGAATAGATATAGGAATAGATTGAGAAGAAATCATCTCTGATTTAGGAAATTGAAAATTATTTTTCATTCGATCGATTGCGATTGCCAAATGAATAACTATATTTGTTAACGCATAATCATTCGTAAAAAAGGCGTCATTAGAAAAAATTTCTGCCACAATTTCTTTAATGTAGTCCAAATCAAAATCAGAAAAACTTTCCTGCAATTTGGTAATATCTCCAAAATTATTATCTAATTCGGCCAACAAAGTTGTATGGATTAGTTGGCGTTTAGCTTTTTCTGTACCTAAAAGCTGTAAGGTATTCTTAGTATATTTGATTTCAAGCGAGTGACTAGAGCATTTCTTTTTCAACAGCTTTATATCATTTAATAATGTTGATTCACTAATAAATAACTCTTCAGTCAATTCGTATATCGAAATTGGTTGTTCAATGGAAATAAGTTTCAATAATAAATAAGAAATTCTCTCTGCTCGTGTTTCAGGAACATTCACTTCGGTATTATCCAAGAATGCTGCCAACTTATTAGAATTTACTCGATACCCTTTATTGGATGAAACGACTATTTGTGGTGCTAATAGTTGGATATCTGCTACATAAGATTTAATCGTTCGCTTAGACAACGCGAATTGAGCAGCTAATTGATTAGAAGAGACCCAAGTATGTTGTTCATTTATATATTGCAAAAGTTTGATATATCTTGTTTTCAATTAACATCCTTCTTTCTTTCACCCCTATGGTGCAAAAAAATATTTGTTTCACCTTGGAGAATTTCTTATAGTATACCTATAAATGATAGCGTTATCAATAAAAGGATGGAAAGAGGAATTACAATGAAAAAAATGAATGTCTTATTAGTTTGTGGATCAGGTGCAAGTTCAGGTTTTATGGCGGCTAATATTCGTAAGGCTGTTTCTTCACAAGGTTTAGATATCAAGATTACAGCTAGAGGAGAAAGTGAAATTGAAAACTACATTGATGAGATTGATGCGTTGATGGTTGGTCCGCATCTAGCTTATATTCTTGATGAGGTGGAGGAGTACATTGGAGACGCACCAGTCAAAGTTATTTTAATGAAACCAGAGTACTATGCTACATTGAATGGCGAGCAAGCATTAACACATCTACTAGAAGAAATGAAATAAGGATGGAGGAAGAAATATGAAACCATTTATTAATTGGCTTGAGGGGAGTTTTACTCCTCGAATGAATAAAATTAATCATAATACATGGATTGTTACTTTAAAAGATTCTATCATGCAAGCTTTACCACTGATTTTTTTAGGTTCGTTATTTGCAATGTTAGCTATTTTAAATGATTATTTTCCTAGTTTACCTAATTTTTGGGTATTGTATGGTTGGACAATGGGAATGATTTCTTTAATTATTTCATTTTTAATTCCATTTAACTTGATGGAGAAAAAAAGATTGAGAAAACAACGAATCAATGCGGGTATGTCAGGAGTGATTTTGTTTTTAATTATTATTTCGCCACAGGTAATCGCAGATGGTCAACCTGGATTTTCCCATAGTGCATTAGGTGCTGGAGGAATGTTTGTTGCGATTATCTCAGGACTATTTGCAGGGTTTGTTTTAAATATGTTTGGTAAGTTCTCGTTCTTTAAAGAAGAATCTGTTATCCCAGATTTTGTTAGAGCTTGGTTTGATGCAATGTTACCAATTGGCATTGTAATCATTATAGGTTGGTTGTTAGTCGATTTGCTTAAATTTGACGTTTATAATTCAATATTGGCTATTTTTATGCCATTGCAAAATGTTGTCGAAACACCTTGGGGCTTCTCATTAATGATGTTTATTGTGTGTTTCCTCTATTCTTTAGGGATTTCTACTTGGGTGTTGACACCTGTAATAAATCCAGTGTTATTGACTGCGATTCAAGCAAATATAGACGGTACTTCACAAAATCTAGTAACTGATCCAACAATTTATTCTGCTTATTTATGGATTGGTGGGATTGGTTGTACAATGCCCTTGGTCTTTATGTTGATTCGTTCGAAGTCAAAGAAATTAAAAGCCTTAGGAACAGCGTCTATTTTACCAACATTTTTTAACATTAATGAACCGATTGTATTTGGAGCCATTGCATGGAATCCGTTGTTAATGATTCCAATGTGGTTACAAGGAATTATTTTACCCCTAGTTGTATGGTTCTTTACTAAAGTTATCGCATTTGCACCGATACCTATGATTAATTTTCAAATGTGGTATTGTCCATTTCCTATCTCGACTTGGTTAACTACAGGAAGTATCTCAGGGATTTTGTTAATGCTGATCATATTTATTATTTCAGCAGCAATTTGGTATCCATTTTTCAAAACGTATGAGAAACAAGAATGTGAAAAAGAATTGAAAGAAATTAATTAATTTAGAGGTGAGAGATATGGTAAGTGAAGGTACTGTTCAAAAAGCAATGCAGATTATTTTATTCTCTGGCGATGCAAGAAAAAACTGCATGGAAGCATTAAAAGCGATAGAAGTGAGTGATTTTGTTTTAGCTAAAGCTAAAATGCAGGCAGCTAATGAACAAATTGTGCAAGCGCATCGCGTGCAGACGGATGCGATTTCGGCTGAGACTTCTGGAGAAGCGGGTGAGTATTCTGTTTTGTTTGCTCATGCCCAAGATACATTAATGACAATCTATAGCGAAATTAATATAGCAAAACGAATGATACAAATTTTTGAAACGTATGAAGAACGTATTCAGCGATTAGAAAAGAAGATGGAAGGTAGGGAAAATAATGAATAAAATACCTAATGGATTTCCGAAAGACTTTTTATGGGGAGGAGCCATTGCAGCAAATCAAGCGGAAGGTGCTTGGGATGTTGACGGCAAAGGATGGTGTGTTGCTGATATTAATGAGTTTGTACCAGATGTTGCCTTAGATAAAAAGAACAATATGGAAATAACAAGTGAATATATTAAAACAGCGATGTCTAGTAATGACCGCATATTCCCTAAACGAAAAGGTATTGATTTTTATCATACGTATAAAGAAGATTTAAAACTACTTTCAGAATTAGGGTTAAAAACATTCCGAACATCCATTAATTGGTCACGTATCTTTCCTAATGGAGTGGAAGAAGAGCCGAATGAAGCGGGGCTAAAATTTTATGATGATTTATTTGATGAAATTATTCATAATGGGATGGAACCAATGATTACAATGTCTCATTATGAAATTCCTATTCACTTAACAACTGAATATTCAGGGTGGTATTCAAGAGAAGTCATCGATTTTTTTGTTAAATACGGAAAAGTATTGTTAGATCGATATCATGAAAAAGTTAAAAAATGGATTATTGTGAATCAAATTAATTTAATTATTCATGAATCGTTTAATCATTTAGGAATTGCTGAAGATAAAGTAGATGATTTACTTTCGGCTAAATATCAAGGTGTGCACAATGAGATGGTAGCAAGTGCTCTGATTACTAAATATGCTCACGAAAATTATCCTGATAATGAAATTGGTATGATGCTTTGCGGTGGTCCTTCTTACGCAGCATCCAGTAAAGCGACCGATGTATTGGCAACATTAAAATTAAATCAAATGGAATATTTTTATGCAGATGTCTTACTTCGTGGCTATTATCCCGGCTATGCGTTTCGTTATTTTGCTGATAAAGGGATTCAAGTTGAATTTGGAGAAGGCGATGAAGAAGCATTAAAAAATACGGCTGATTTTATGTCATTTTCGTATTACTACACACAAATTGTCGATCAAGATTCTTATGACAAAGATTTAGGACCTCATCGTAACAAAGAGTTGCCAGCAAATCCTTGGGGGTGGACGATTGACCCAATTGGACTTCGAATTCTATTGAATGAATTTTATGATCGTTATCAATGTCCAATTTATATTACTGAAAATGGGATTGGCTATTTTGATAAATTAGAAGATGGCCAAATTCATGACGACTATCGAATTGATTATCTTAGAATGCACATCGCAGAAATGAAAGAGGCAATTAAAGATGGTGTCGATTTACGAGGCTACTATGCTTGGGGACCGATTGATATTGTTAGTTGTTCTTCCAGTGAAATGAGTAAAAGATATGGATTTATTTATGTAGATATCGATGATTACGGTAATGGGAGTGGCAAACGTTTGAAAAAAGATAGTTTTGAGTGGTATCAAAAAGTTATTTCTAGTAATGGAGAAAATTTAGAATAAAAAGATAAGGCAACAACGAACTTGATTAAAAGTCGTTGTTGCTTTTTAGTTTGTTATAAAAGCGGACAACTGCTTGACTATTTTTTATATATGCACTGATTATTACTAAAAAAATTTATTGTTAGGAATGTTGATATAACTAGGTTTCTAAAATGATTATGATAGTTATGTTAAATAATGTGAAGTTTTTTCACATCAAATAGGTTTACTTGATGAGTAAATTATGATAATATTCAGAAAATTAAATAAATGAAACGGTGGTTCGTTATGAGAACCATTTTAGAGGAGGGACCTAAAATTTTAAGTAGTGTACAGCTTTCATTACAAGTAATGAAATGTTTTACCGTTGAAAAACCGGTATGGGGTATTAGGGAACTAGCGCGTGAGCTTGATCAAAGTCATACGAAAATTTTCAGAATATTAGAGACAATGAAAGAAGAAGGTTTTGCGGTTCAAAATCCTGAAACGAAAAAATATAGTTTAGGAACTCCCTATATTGAGTTAGGTAACTTAGTGAAGAAACAGTTTAATGTGGAAGAAGAGTTGCGTCCATGTATGATTGAACTTCGAGATGCGTTAGATGAATCGATATTTTTCACTGTTATCAATCAGCGCCAGGGGAAAACTCTGATTGCTGTCGATTCACAACAAGGTGTCAAATTTACGGCATTTGAAGGAAGTTCAGAACCTTTATATGCAGGAGCTTCTTATCGAGCAATTTTGGCATATCAGAGTCCAGAATTTATTCAAGAAGTATTGTCAGAAGAAATGTTTCCTTATACAGAAAAGACGATTTTAGATAAAGAAGTCCATTATGAAAAATTGGCAGAAATCAGAAAGCAAGGCTATGCCATTTCTTATGGGGAATATACACGAGATGTTTGTGCTATTGCCTTTCCAATTAGAGATGCAAGTTCAGAAGTTCGGGCATCTTTAACCATTTCTGGTCCCCTTTATCGAATTTCAGAGGAAAAACAACAGGACGCATTGAACATAGGTAAGGTCACTCAGGGCAAGATTGAACATATTTTAAAACGATCCAATATCTATTTTTAAGAAAAGAAAGAGGGAGTACAAATGAAAAAGAATTTTAAAGCATTGATGCTTTGCTTTGCAGCAACAGCGCTATTGGCGGCATGTGGTGGCGGTAAAGATTCAGGAACAGAAGCAAGCAAGGGCACAAACACACTTGATCGACCATTTGTCTATGTAGCACAGCAAGTGGTAGGGTCAATTGATCCTGCAAAAGTAATTGATGAAACAGAAATTATTGCGGCAGTCAATTTATATGATCCTTTATTCTATCCCGATACGGCTAATGGCAAAATGGATCCAGTGCCACATCTAGCTTCAGAATATGAAGTATCAGAGGATGGTTTGGTGTATACGGTGAAATTAAGAGATGATGTAACCTTCCATTCAGGAAATCCATTTACAGCAGATGATGTAGTGTATACAATGCAGCGTATGTTGGCGATAGGTCAAGGAAATTCTTGGTTGTGGAACAATGTATTAGATGCTGAAAATGTGAAGAAAATTGATGATTATACCGTTGAATTTACCTTAAACAATGCGTATGCGCCATTTATCTCTTCAATGACACAATTATTTATTGTGGATAGTAAACTGTTAGAAGAAAATACCACAGGCGATGATTACGGACAAGCTTATTTAGAAAATAATGAGGCTGGTTCAGGACCTTATACATTGTCAAAATGGGATCGTGAATCACAAATCGATTATAAAGCGTATGAAGATTATTGGAAAGGTTGGAAAGACAATCAATACAAAGATGTTCAAATGAAAATTATTACAGAAGAAGCAACTGTTAAAACATTGCTTGTTTCTGGACAAGCAGATATGGTTCATCAATGGTTGAATGTTTCAGCCTATAAAGAATTTGAAAGCAATGACAAACTAGTCGTTCAAAAAGATCCAAGTGCAAAACTTCAACATATTCCAATGAATATGCAAAAAGCACCAACTGATGATGAGAATGTTCGTAAAGCAATCGCAGCGGCATTTGATTATGATTCAGCGAACAAGGATATTTTAGGAGATTCAACACAAGCAGTTGGTCCAGTTCCAATTGTTGTTACTGGAAACAATCCTGATGTGACAGTCTTTAAACAAGATTTGGAACAAGCGAAAGAATACTTAGCTGCTTCTAAATACGCAGGACAAGATATTTCAGTAGACTTTATGATTATGGGTGAAAATCCAGAGCAACGTCAATTTGGACAACTGGTATCAGATAATTTATCGAAAATTGGGATTAAAGTAAATATTGTAAATGCAACATGGCCACAAATTACTGAAGCGGCTACTTCGGCTGAAAAAACACCAAACTTAACTTTAATTTCTGATTCATTGAAATATCCTCATGTAGATAGCCACACTTATGGTATTTATCATCCTTCTACACAAGGGAGCTTCCGTACAATGAGTTGGTATGATGATGAAGAAACGACAAATATTTTGGATGAAGCAAGAAAAGAGATTGATATAGATAAACAACTTGAGCTATATAAGAAAGCACAAGAAATTATTACAGCAAAAGCACCATCAATTTATGTAGCGAATCCTACACATAATATTGCTTATGCAAATTATGTTGATGGCTATACTTTTGTTGGATTGATGGGTTATGATATTGCCTTTTACAATTTGAGCATGAAATAAGAAAGTTGAGACAGAAAGGTTTTTTATCAGTTACCTATGATAAAAGCATTCTGTCTCCCTTTCTTTTCACTACTATGGGAGGAGCAGATTAGATGGGACGATTTATAGGAAAAAGAATTCTTGGCTTAATTCCAACAATACTAGGATTGATTTTGCTTATCTTTTTATTATCAAGAATTATGCCCGGAGATTC
Organism: Enterococcus sp. DIV2402; assembly: GCF_017426705.2. NCBI lineage: Bacteria > Bacillati > Bacillota > Bacilli > Lactobacillales > Enterococcaceae > Enterococcus > Candidatus Enterococcus lowellii. The sequence continues at coordinate 1,815,717 of NZ_CP147251.1, forward strand.
TGTTCGATTGGCATTAGGGCCTGAAGCAACGCAAGAACAGATTGTGGCAATGGAAAATCAATTAGGGTTACATGATCCACTGCCGGTACAATTTTTTAATTACATTAAAGGATTATTTGTCGGAGATATGGGGTTGTCTTTACGCTCCGGTCGTAATGTTTGGTTGGATATTAAAGACACCTTTCCAGCGACTTTTGAATTATCTTTAGTCTCAATGATTATTTCAGTAGCAGTAGGAATTCCTTTAGGTATTTATTCTGCGGTGAAGAATAATAAAATTTCTGACCACATTATTCGTATTGTCTCTTTATCAGGAATTGCGTTGCCACGTTTTTGGTTAGCAATTTTATTGCAATTGATTTTTTCTTATTGGTTAGGCATTTTTCCAGTTATTGGTCGAGGGAATGTTGCGGTTGAGTCGATTACAGGCTTACGTTTGTTAGATAGTTTGCTTACAGGGAATTTTGCGGGTTTCACAGATAGTTTTATTCATATTTTATTACCTGCTATTGCTTTATCGATTGCAACTGCTGCTCAGATTATTCGAATGACACGTACAAATATGATCGATCAAATGAACAAAGATTATGTGTTAGCTGCGGAGTCTTATGGCTTGCCAGAAAATCTAGTGTATCAACGATATATGTTGAAAAATGCGTTCATCTCGGTATTGACAACAGTCGGAATGCAGTTTGGATCATTGATTGGGAATGCATTTCTTGTAGAAGCTGTGTTCGGTTGGCCAGGAATGGCACAATATGCCATTCAAGGAATCTTGTATAAAGATTACAACGCAATCATTGGTGTGACATTGGTTATTGGTTTGTTCTTCGTCTTAATTAATGTCATTGTTGATTTACTTTATGGATTCTTTGATCCAAAAATTAAATTAGATGCGTAATAAATGAAAAAACAATAGGAGGTTCATATGGAAGCAAATGTAAAAGAAAGAAAAGCTCCTGGGAAAATCCGGAAACTCCTAAAAAATAAATTGACGCTTGTTGGATTGATTATTGTAGCATTAGTAGTCTTTGCTGCGATTTTTGCAGATTTTATCGCTCCTCATCCAAGCGATGTCACTGGTTCGATTGATTTTTCATTAATGAATCAACCGCCTAGTAGTCAATATATTTTTGGGACAGATGAAGCAGGAAGAGATATTTTTAGTCGTGTATTATTTGGTGCACGTTATTCTTTAATCATGGGTGTGGTTGTTTTAACTGTGGCGATTGGGATTGGTGTCCCGTTAGGCTTAATTGCTGGATTTTGGGGTGGAAAAGTTAATGCTGTCATCATGCGTTTGACAGACATTTTTTTATCAATTCCATCAATTATCTTAGCGATGGCTGTGGCAGCAATTATGGAACCCTCTTTATTTAACTCAATGGTAGCTATCTCTTTTGGTTGGTGGCCATGGTTTACACGATTAGTTCAAGCAGAAACGTTAAAGATAAAAAATGAACAATTTATTTTAGCTTCAGAAGGAATAGGTGCTAGTAAATGGCGCATCGCCTTTATTGAAATTTTACCAAACTGTTTATCTACAATTATCGTTAAAGCCTCTACAGATATTGGATTTGTTATTCTGACTGGTGCGAGTTTAGGGTTTTTAGGGTTAGGTGCACAACCACCCGCTCCTGAATGGGGAACAATGGTGGCTGAAGGGCGAGTTTATTTGCCGACAATGTGGTGGCAAACAACATTTCCTGGTTTAGCAATTTTAGTAACAGTGCTAGGATTCAATCTTTTAGGCGATGGATTAAGAGACTTCTTCGACGTAAGAGTAGACTAAGGGGGAGTAAACATGACAACAGAGAATTTATTAGAAATCAAAAACTTATCAATAAGTTTTAAAAATGGACCAGAAGAGGTGCCAACATTACACAATATCAATATTTCTTTAAAACCTGGCGAATTGGTCACCATTGTTGGTGAATCTGGCAGTGGCAAAACAATCACGGTTCGTTCCATTTTAGGATTACTTAAAACGCCACCAACACTCTATACAGGTGGCAGTATCCTTTATAAAGGAAAAGATTTGTTGAAGAATAAGAAAAAAGATTGGCGTGAGATTCGAGGAAAAGAAATTTCGATGGTCTTTCAAGATCCAATGACAGCATTAAACCCTGTGTTTACCATTGGTGAGCAGATGATGAATGTTTATTTATATCAAGGGAAAAAACGCGCCCGCCGTTGGTTTGGTAAACCTTCAAAAGAAGAAAAACAAGCAGCTCGAGAACGGGCAATTGAGTTACTTAATAAAATGAGTTTGCCTGATCCAGAAGGGTTGTTGGAGCGTTATCCTTTTGAACTTAGCGGTGGGATGCGTCAACGTATAGTAATTGCGCTTGCACTTATCCATACACCTAAGCTATTAATTGCTGATGAACCAGGGACAGCTTTAGATGTAACGGTTCAAAATAGTATCAATAAAGAATTACAGCGTTTAGTCAAAGAAGAAGGAATCTCGATGTTGTACATTACACATAATTTGGGTGTCGCTAAAGAAATGGGTGAACGAACTTACGTCATGCAGTATGGAAAAGTTGTTGAAGAAGGCAATACAGAAGATGTCTTCTTACGACCAAAAGAAACCTATACGAAAGATTTATTAGCGGCGTTGCCAAAACTTGTTTAGGAAAGGAGACAAGCTAGTGGATAATCAACCAATTTTAGAAGTTCAAGGATTGAAAAAAGAATTTATCGTCAAAACGAAAAATCGTGGAGAAAAGAAAATCGTTCATGCTGTGAATGATATCTCTTTTACGATGAAACGTGGTTCTACATTGGCGGTGGTAGGTGAATCAGGAAGCGGAAAAACGACATTAGCAAAAATGATTATGCGTTTTGAGAGCATTACGGCTGGAAAAATTCTTTTCAATGGAACCGATATTAGCCAAATTAAAGGAAAAGAGGCTATTAAAGCTTTTCATAAACAAATACAAATGGTTCATCAGGATCCCACATCTTCTTTAAATCCAAGTAAGACTATTCGCCAAATTATCGAAGAACCTTTACTTGTGCATAAATATGGAGATGCAAAGCAGCGATTAGAGAAAGTCAGAGAATTGATTCAAGTGGTAGAATTACCCTTGGACTTTTTAGATCGCTATCCTCATATGTTAAGCGGAGGTCAAAAACAACGGGTGGGAATTGCGCGAGCGATAGCTTTAGATTCTGAATTGATTATTTTAGACGAACCCACATCTGCACTGGATGTTTCTGTGCAAGCAAAGATTATTCGTTTGCTAGAAGAATTACAGGAAAAATATCAGCTTTCGTATTTATTCATCACTCATGACTTAGCCTTGGTGAAAAACTTTTCTGATGATGTCATTGTCATGCAATTAGGAAACCTAGTTGAGCAAGGCAATGTGGAAGAAATTTTTTACCACGCCCAAGAAACCTATACGAAAAAATTATTAAAATCAATTCCTGTAGTTGAACCAGCGGAACAAGAATATTTAGATAGTATTGTGATTTAAGATCGTTTGGCTAAATCGATTAAGGAGTTAATCGATTGAAAAATGAACTACCATAACACAAAGTAAGTAGGAGGTTGACATGGTTTTAAAAATAGATGAATCAAAAATTGAAGCACTTGCCATTGGTGGTCTGATTTTAGGTGGTGGCGGTGGTGGTGGTATGGCCCACGGAATTGAAAACGCACAAAGTTCTTTAGCGGATGGGCATACACCAGAAGTGATTGCAGTGGAAGACTTACCAGAAAATGCCACAGTGTTGACAATTTCCGCTGTAGGAGCTCCTTCTGCAACTGAACAATATGTCGTTGTAGAAAATTATGTAGAAATCGTCGACCTTTTAGAAAAAAATTATGGCCTTAAAGTGGATGCTTTAATTACCAATGAAATGGGTGGCGGTTCTAGTTTTAACGCTTTTATCCCAGCCGCTTTGAAAGGAATACCAATGGTGGATGCCTCTTGCAATGGACGAGCACATCCATTGGGAACGATGGGGGCGATGGGATTAGCTGAAACACCAGGATATGTGACTCAGCAATCAGCTGTTGGTGGAAATCCGACAACTAATAAAGCAGTCCAATTAGTCACACAAGGTTCAGTTAATGCCACATCAACTTTAGTTCGGCAAGCAGCAGTCGAAGCAGGGGGACTAGTCGTTGTTGCGAGAAATCCTGTTAGTAAAGAATTTATTTTAAAAAATGCTGCGTTGAATACCTTAACGCAATCGTATGAAGTTGGAAATGCTTTTTTACAAGGAACGACACCATTGGAAAAAGTAGAAAATGCCGCTAATTATCTTGGTGGAACTATCGTATGCCAAGGCAAGGTGCAAGATTTTGAACTAACTATGTCTGGTGGTTTAGATATAGGGAAATTCACGGTTCAAGAACAAGAGGATAACTATGTATTGTATATTTGGAACGAATATATGGCATTAGATAAAAATGGCCAACGTACCAGTACATTCCCTGATTTATTGATGTCTTTTGACCAAGCAACAGGCTTACCGATTACTACAGCTGAATTAAAAGCAGAGCAAGAAATTTTTGTCCTGCAAGTGCCTTACCAAAAATTGGCTTTAGGAGCAGGTATGTATGAAGCCTCTGGTTATGAACGGATTGAACAAACCTTAGGCATTGAAATTTTACCCTATGTTCAAGATATCATCCAAAAAGCATAAGGAAGCGATTCGATGAAAAAAATTGTATTTGTCACAATCGGTGAAGCACCACGTTTGGATATTGCTGATTCGTTTGCTACATTTTTTCAAAAGTCTGCAAACGTCAAACAAGATGGATTGTTAAATGGCTTAACTATGACAGGGGCAGAAAATTTATTGTCTCCACAAGGCAATGAAGAAGTCGTTGTTAGCACTTTTTGCAATGGACAGAGTATTCGCATGTCAAAAGAAAAAGTACAAACGCGAATGCAACAAAAAATTGACGATTTGGAAACCCAAGGAGTCGACGTGATTGTCGTATTGTGTACCGCTGAGTTTGAAAAACTAACTACTAAAAAAGCTATTTTAGTTGAACCTGAGCGAATTTTATTACCGTATATTCAGCAAAAATTTGGCAAACAACAACTGGGAGTAATGCTTCCGCTTGCACTTCAAATAGAAGCAGCAGGGAAGAAATGGCAAACCAATCAATTAAATCCGATTTTTGCTGTTGCTTCACCTTATGACTTTTCAGAAGAGACATTTGCAAAGGCAGGAAATTATTTGCAAAAAGCTGGTGCTGAAGCAATTATTCTAGATTGTATGGGCTATAGTCGATACATGAGTGACTTTGTGATTCAGGTAACCGGACTGCCGGTATATCAAAGTAACGAATTACTATTTGAATATGTTCAACATACATTTTAAACCAGGTTGTATTCATACAAAAAGGAGGAGCAACATGTTAAAACAAGTGATGGAAATCATTGATTTATTAGATGATCCTAAAATTACTGGAGAAAAGGCGTTGCAGGCGTTTCAAGGAATTGAAGGAATTACTGCTACTAGCACGACTCTTCAAGGAGCAGAAGGGTCAACGGACTTTGTAAAGATCTTCATTGAAGGTTCCGATGGAAAAAGTACAGGTGGAACCGCTCCAACATTAGGAATTATTGGTCGGTTAGGTGGCATTGCCGCCCATCCAAGCCGAATTGGATTAGTTTCTGATGCCGACGGAGCTATTGGTGCTTTAGCTTCAGCATTAAAATTGACGGACATGTATCAAAAAGGCAATCAAGTAGCCGGTGATATTATCGTGACAACGCATATTTGTCCAGATGCACCAACTCAACCACATGAACCCGTGGATTTTATGGGTTCTCCTGTTGAAATGTCCGATATGAATGAATACGAGATTTTACCAGAAATGGATGCGATTATCTCGATTGATGCAACAAAAGGCAACAACGTGATTAATCATCGTGGTTTTGCTATTTCACCAACGGTTAAAGAAGGCTATATTTTACGGATCTCGGATGATTTACTTCGTTTAATGAGTATGACGACAGGTCAGGCACCTGTTACATTCCCTATTACAATGCAAGACATCACACCTTATGGTAACGATGTGTATCATATCAATAGTATCTTGCAACCAGCCATTGCTACGAATGCACCAGTAGTTGGATTAGCTTTAACAGCTGAATCAGCAGTTCCTGGTTGTGGCACAGGAGCTAATCATGAAATTGATATTGCAGGAGCGGTACGTTTTGTATTGGAAGTAGCCAAAGAATTTACTCAAGGAAAATGTTATTTCTATGACGAAACAGAATTTGCTCGTTTAGAAAAATTATATGGAAAGATGACTATTTTACAAACATTAGGTCAAGAATAGCTAGTCGTCAGTTTTTTTCATTTTGAAAACCATTCAGTTCAGATAAATAACTTTAAAAATTTTGTTTATATACAAGATTTTTAAAGTTATTTTTGTTGTGTTAAAATAAGTCTATTTGATTGAGAGCTTTCTTGCAATTAGTTGTAAAAGAGGATAATCTATTCTTGAAAACGATTTAACACACACATGGAACCATCACAGAATGACTATCATGAACTTAGCTAAAATATAGGAGAAAAAATATGACCTTAAAAGAACAAGTACAGAATCTTAGTGACTCACAAAGGTGCTTACGTCAAGTGCAAAACCAATTAAGTCAGCAGACAGCATTGATGAAAAAAGAAGAGAACCAACTATTTATTTTTGAGCTTCGTGACTATGTAGATAGTTTATCTCTCGTAACAGATTATGTGGAAAAAACAACGCCTAGGTCAGTTGAATCAACCGCAATTTCGGTGTTATTAAGTGAGCAAAATCAATTCATTCGAACACTGATTCATAACATACAACAGTTAGAGGCAGAAGATGGCGATTTTTTTGGTCAAAAAGAAGGCGAACTCCGACGCACCTTGATTGGATTACAGGGGATTTTAGAGTTGAATGAACTGTTACTACAAGATAATTTGATTTTTCAAAAACAGCTCACCGATGCTAGTGCTGAATTAACATCTGTAGCTGAAGAAACAAAGGGCGGTTTTTTTCAACGTTTCTTTGGAAAGAAAGGAGGATGATAGATGTTAACGTATCGTCAACTATTGATTTTGTCTTATATTTCCAGTATAGAAGGTGGCATTCAAGCGTCTTTTTTAATGCAAGCATTACATATTTCGGAAAAAACATTAAAAAAAGAAATCAGAGAAATTAATCAGATTCTTCCGATTAAGGAACAGATTGAATATTCAGCTAGAAGAGGTTATTGGCTTTCGCTCGTTAGTTCAGAAACCCAAGAATTAATTGAAGCGTCTTTTCAAAATAATTTAGAAGAATACATCGATAAAGACCGAACGAATCAAATTTTGATGATTTTATTGTATGAAAAAGATTATATCAGCATGGAAACGTTGGCGAATCGCTTGTTTCTTTCAAAATCAATGTTAAATCGACATATGGATAAATCATGGCGTTTGCGAAAATATATTGAAGTATCACCAGTCAAAGGGTTAAAAATTCCGTGGAGTGAACGACAAAAAAGAAACTTTTTAGCGAAATATTTCTTTTTAAATACAAGTACGTTACCCTTATTAAATGAAAAAATCGATTTGGAAAAGCTTATGCAAAAGTTGTATTATATTTTGCAAACATTAATGGTAGAACATCATTATTATGTATCGGGCTTAGCTTTTACGACGTTTTATCACTATTTATTGATTACGATTATTCGTCAACAGCAAGGTTTTACGTTAGAAGATGAAGCAAGTCCCTTACCTGTGTCCAATCTGATGAATGAAATCGCACTTACCATCCAAAAAGAGTTATAAGTTGTTTTAACAGAAGCGGATTTATGGAGTTGTCAAAGTAAATTAAATGAATTGAATGTGTTAGATACTGACCGAGAAGTTGTTTACAACGAGCAATTGAAGCAGCAACTTCAACGTTTCTGTCAAACACTATTAGACGAGTTTGGTATTCGAGTGGAGATGAGTGAGAAACAAGAAGAAAGCTTTGTTTTACACATGCACAAATTGAAAATTCGAAAAGAGAATGATAATGACGTGGCTAATTTTGAAAAACGAATGATTAACACGAGTTATCCGCTCACTGCGCAGTTAATTCGTGATTACTTTTTACCAATCTTTCAATTAGATATACCAGAGTCTGAAATTTCTTACATTATTCCATATTTTGCCGGCTTTATAGAAGAAAAACCTGAGGAACAAGACATCTTATATATAAGTGATAGTACCCCAAGTTTAATTCATGATAGCTTGCGAAAATTGGAACAGTTGCCCTTAGATGTTAAGATATCATGGAAGGTGTATCCACAATATTATTATGAAGCGCATAAATCAGAATTACAAAAAGATGTGCTGATGGTATTGACTACAGAATTACCGATTGTTGTCAAAAATTCTAAAGCGTTATTGCTTTCAAAAATACTTGTCGATACTGATTTAGAATTGGTAAAGCTTTATTTATCAGGATGTTTAAATAAAGAACGACAAAGAAGATTAGCAGCAAACGAAAAAAAATACCTTTTACCGATTACCCAAGTGACAGAAAAGAAAGCGTTGTTTGAGATTCTTCAAAAAGAAGAACTGGGTAATTATCACGTGTATGATTTAGTTATGGATAAAAATGTCGGCTATTTTGCGGCATTTACTCAAAAAAGTAGCATTCATGTCTATACATTGACCCATCCTGTTTTTTACAAAGATCATTTTTTGAAAAAAATTGTTGTGGCGAATTATTGTGTCCAAGATAAAAATTTACATTCTTTTTTTGAAGTCGTACGTCCACTTTTACTTGAAGCGTAGCCGTTCACTCTTTTTCCATTTTTTTTGGAAAAAGAGTGAATGGTTCTTTTTTTTGTCGTGCTTTATTATACATATAAAGAAACTGTTTTCATTTGGAAAATCAATCAGATGGATAGTTAGAGGTAGTCGTTGAAAACTACTTTAATAAAAAGCAGGAGGAATACAAATGTATCATAAGCGAATCAAACAATTTCCAGAGGACTTCTTATTTGGTGCAGCCACATCTGCTTTTCAAGTAGAAGGAGCAGCTGATATAGACGGTCGCGGAGTAGCGGTTCATGATTTACAACCTAAAAAAGAAGGCATTACTGATTTCTCAGTTGCCAGCGATCATTACCATCATTACAAAGAAGATATTGCCCTAATGAAAGAATTAGGATTAAAAGCATATCGTCTTTCTCTTTCATGGGTTAGAATCATGCCTGATGGAAAAAATGTTAATCCAAAAGGAATCGAATTTTATGATCGATTACTTCAAGAAGTTGTGGATAATGACATGGAACCAATTGTCACAATTTATCACTTTGAATACCCACAAGCGTTAGTAGATGCTTACGGTGGTTGGTCTTCAAGAGAAGCGATTGAAGATTTTGAAAAATTTGCGGCGGTTTTATTTGAGAATTTCGGCGATCGAGTGAACTATTGGTTAACTATTAACGAACAAGATCACTTGTTAAAAATTCCAAGTCGCCTAGGTTTTCCAGAAGAGATAGATGGCAAAGAATATTTAAAACTAGCTGAGCAAGTCAACTACAATATGTGTGTCGCAACAGCACGAGTGATTAAACTTTGTCACGAAGTTTTACCGCATGCACAGATCGGTCCAGTTATCAATCCAATGTATGGTATCCCAAATAGCAATAAACCAGAAGATGTGATTGCAACTATGGAATTTAATGAATTGTCTACTTTCTACATTACTGAATTACACTGTCGTGGACGTTTTTCTCCAATTCATTGGAAATATATGGAAGATCGCGATGTAGTACCAGAAATTTTTGAAGAAGATTTAGAATTGATGAAAGCGAATAAACCAGATTTTCTAGGTATGAATTATTACTTAAATCAAACAGTAGCAGCAAGTCAACAAGATGCAATTGCGTACCATGAAAAATCTGTTTTTATCGTAGAAGAACCAGGTGTTTACACAGTAACAGATAATCCGAATATTGTTCAAACAGACTGGGGCTGGAATATTTGTCCAGAAGGAATGAAATTGGCAATTATGGATTTTTATAATCGTTATCAATTACCAGTGTTAATTACAGAAAATGGGCTAGGTGCACATGATGAATTGAAGGATGAACAAGTGGAAGATGATTATCGCATTGAGTACATTCATAATCATTTAGCACAAATTAAAGATTGTATTGGTTTAGGATATCCTGTAATTGGTTATTGTGCATGGTCATTTATTGATTTGGTAAGTGGTCGTGAAGGAATGGATAAACGATATGGATTTATTTATGTGAATCGTGATAATGACGATTTAAAAGATATGCGTAGAATTAAAAAGAAAAGTTTTTATTGGTATCAAACGATTATTGAAGAGAGAGGCGAATCACTGTGAATAATCAAGACCTAGCAAAAGAAATATTAAAACTCATCGGTGGCAAAGAGAATGTAAGTACAGCCACCCATTGTGCTACACGTTTAAGAGTTAACTTGAAAAATGATAAGAAAGCTGACTTAACAGCATTGGATAAACTACCGGATGTGATTCGTGCTCAATTTAGTAGTGGACAATTACAAGTTGTTTTAGGTGGCAAAGTGGCGGCAGTGTACAAAGAATTTCAAGAAATGCTACCAGAAAACGGTGGTGACAGCGAAGAACCAACTGAAAAGAAAAAATTATCATTTGGCCTACTGATTGAAACAATTGCGGGAATTTTTAGTCCAACCTTACCAATCTTGATTGGTTGTGGTATGGTTCAATCTGTCAATGCTATTTTAACTAGTTTTCAATTAGTTTCACCAGACTCAGATATCGTTAAATTGTTGCAAATGACTGGTGATTTAATTTTCTACTTCTTACCATTCTTCCTAGCGGTAAGTGCGGCTAAAAAATTCAAAACAAATGAATATATGGCTATTGCGTTAGCAGCTGCATATATGTACCCAACCATTCAAAATGGTGCGTTACAAGCAGCAGAAACTGGAATTCGTGCGTTAGATTTCTTTGGGTTACCATTGTTGTTCGTTAATTATAAATCAACAGTTTTCCCAATCATTATTGCTGTATGGATTATGAGTTATATTAGTAGATGGATTGAAAAAGCTATCCCAGATATGTTGAAAATTTTATTAGTACCACTTTTGACATTATTAATCATGGTTCCATTACAATTAGGTGCTTTAGGTCCAATTGGTTCTTATTTAGGTATTTATATTGCGCAAGGTGTGAATTGGTTATATAACACCGGTGGATTCGTTGGAGCCTTCTTACTTGGAGCAATGCGTCCTGTACTGGTTATGTTTGGGATGCACTATGCAATTACGCCAATCATGGTACAAGAAGTTGCAGAGACTGGAAAAACAGTCATCATTCCAGCTTTATTAGCAGGAAACCTAGCCCAAGCAGGTGCAGCATTTGCGGTTGCTTTCAAATTGAAAAACAAAGTAGAAAAAACGGGTGCATTCACAGCTGCAACTACAGCATTTTTAGGAATTACAGAACCGGCAATGTATGGATATAATTTAAAATATAAAAAACCTTTTTATGCAGCCTTACTTTCTGCTGGGGTTGCGGCAGCATACATGAGTATTTTCAAAGCGTATAGCAATGCGGTTGCACTTCCAGGAATTTTAGCAGTATCTACTTACACGGCAACAAGCTTCATTCACATTATCATTGGCGTAGTCATTGCTGTCGTAGGTGCATTTGTTTTAACAATGATCTTAGGAATTGGAAACCAAGAAGAAGTTGTAGCTACTGAAACAGCAACTACTGTAGATACAAACAATGATGTAGTGGCTACAGAAGTTCAAGAAATTTATGTACCAATTCCAGGATCGCGTATTGATTTAAGCGAAGTACCAGATGAAATGTTTTCCCAAAAATTATTAGGTGATGGTTTTGCCGTTCGTCCAACAGAAGGAAAAGTTTATGCACCATTTGATGGAACAGTGGAAATGATTTTTGATACGTATCATGCAATTGGCTTGAAATCAACGACAGGTACTGAATTATTGATTCATATTGGTATTGATACGGTTAATTTAAAAGGTGAAGGATTTACACCCAAAGTCAAAGCAGGCGATCCAATCAAAACAGGTGATTTATTAATGGAATTTGATATTAATAAAATCATAGACAGTGGTTATACAATTGAAACCCCTGTTATTGTAACCAATGGCATGGCATTTACCGTAAAAGACTAATAAGAAAAAGCTTATTTCCCAAGATAGAGGAAATAAGCTTTTTTATAATACTGATAATTTAATTTTTTGTGACAACCACCACAACATTTTGGATACCTTCTTCATCATTGGGAGAGAGGTGATGAAGAAGCTTGTTACCATTAGATTCACGTTCATCGTTGATTACTTTTCGATCATCTTCTAATTCTAAAGTGGCTATTCAATCTTCGAAAAACTGTTTCATCTCTTCGTAAAAAGTTGTTGTATGATAAAGCAATTTATTTGGAGTGGTTAAAGTTCTACTATTAAGAAGAGTTCTTCTAAATCATCGTCAGATGCACTACTAAAAGTTGAACTGTTTTCGCTTTCTACTATTTATTTAGAGCAACGTCTACTTTTGTATGCGAATAATTACAAAGAATTCTATATTTGGGAGACTGTATTTACACCAAATAAATTGAGTAAAGAATTAGAAAAAGTCATATTTTCATCAATTGAAGTATACGTAGATATATGTGGAGAAAAATGGAAAATTCAGCGATAGCTTGTTTTGTTGTGAAGAAATAATTAGTTATTCGATTCCGTATAAAACAATGCAGTCACTGGCTCATAAAATTATTGATGAATTAGAACGTATTTAAGAATAAGAATTGTATAATATAATATTAAACAATCCGCACGATAGCGGGTGAGGATCGCTAATTCTGGTGAATTGGCGACATCAGCTCACTCTATCGTGCGGATTGTTTTGTTTAGATTTGATTTATGTGAATGTTTTTTTAGTAATTTTTATTCCAATCATCTTTTATTTGTTGCCGTTTTTGTTTCACTCTTTTTTTATAGTAGTCTTTATCAATAACTGCTTTTATTGGTTTTTTCGGAGAGTAGAAGATTTTAAGGCTGGTTCCAACTTTCCAACCTAAGAGACTAGCAAATTGTGATTCAGATCGACCAGTTGTGTAAGTAGGCGTATAGCGATTTCCTTGCTTGTCGTGATATTCTAGCTTGTATTGTTTTTGACGAAACCCACCATAACCGCCTTCAGTCGTATTGTAACTAACATTGGTGAGCCGTTCTTTTCTAATAATAGCCGTTGTAGAAATGTATTTTTTTCTGATTAAAAGAAAAACGTTTCTTTGATAGATAAAACATCAGTAATAATGAGTAAAGCAAAAATAAAACCAATTGTCCAAACGATAAAATATGTCACCAAGAACTCACTTTGTTTTGCTTCTTCTAAAAGATTGTAATTGATCAATATTGAAGGAATAAGCGAAGTCACCACAGAGATTGCTAGCGTAATTAGTGTTTTTTTCATAATCTATCCTTTCTAACTGAATTGTTTCATTATTCCTTATTGTAAATCATCCCTTTATTCTTATAGTACAGGAGTTTTTTGTGAATACAAGTATTTAGCAGTTTGCATAAAACCGTTTCTAGAAAGAATTTATAAATTAACTTATACATACAATTTATGTAATCATTAAGAATAAATAGAATTATTAGGATTTTTAGTTTTGTCTGGTTACAGTTTTCTTATACTAGAACTTTTTTATGCTAGTTCTATTTTTTATCTTTTATCTTTAGAAATAAGAAATGACATAGTAACATTCTTACAATAGTATAAATAAAAGAAAAAAAGTTACTTTTTTTCATCTTTTCAGATAGGTTATTGAATGAAATAATAAATGTAGGTGATTAATATCATGAATATAGAATTATTAAAAGCACTTCAGTCAGGTAACATAACTTCCATGGAACAGCTGAAAGAAATACTTCTCTTTTCAGAAAGTAAAATTCGAGAATTGTTAAAAGAGTTAAGAAAAGATGGAGAAAAAAATGGTTTTTCGATTGTGACAGTCAGTAAACGAGGGTATTTTCTACAAGTTTCTAATGAGGAGGTGTTCGAAAAATATATAGTAGATCAAACAAATAATTTTCAACAGAATATGAATCGAAAGAATTATCGAATTTCATTAATATTGTTTTTGTTATTACAAAATACTGGTTATATTTCACTCGATCAAATTGCTGAAATTATTGATGTTAGCAGATCAACAGTTATTAATGATATGGAAGATGTTCGTAAACAACTGAATCAACACCATCTTGAATTAGATTCCAAAGTTCATTATGGAACGAAAGTCATAGGGAATGAAAAAGACATTAGACAATTACTATCGAAAATTAGCGGAGAAATTGTAGCAAGTGAATTTTTACCTTTGGAGTTTTTTGATTTCATAAAAGAATTGGACTTTACAGCAGAAACAGATTATTTCGTCACTCTATTAAATGACTATCATATTGTTATGTCAAATAATGCTATTGAATCCATATTATTTCATATAAAAATATTAGTTTATCGAGTTATGCAAGGAAACTATCTTAATGAAATTGAAATTAATCGAAGTATGATTGATGAAAGTTTATATACTATTACGAAAAAAATAATTTCATTTATTGAAAAAAAGTATGATATTACTATTTCAGATGAAGAAATCGATTTAGTTGCCTCGCAAATATTTGGAAAGGCTAGTTCTGAGAATGTACCAAGTAAACAAAAATTAGAGTTAGAAACATCGATTAAAGAAGTACTTAATAAAATAGATCAAGATTTTGCGACTACATTCAGTCAAGATGAAAGCTTACTTGATAATTTATTGTTACACATTGCGCCATTGATTATGCGTGTTTCTTATGGATTAACATTATCTGATCCATTAGTTGGATTTGTATCGATTCAATATATGAGCGCATTTTTAATAGCACTTCGATTTATTGACTATTATGATGAATTGAAAAATTATGAATTATCACGAGATGAAATTGGATATTTGGCATTACATTTTGCTACTCATATTGAAAAAGAAAACCAAGAAAAATTACAAAGTATTAAAACAATTGCGTTTATTGTTGATCATATGAGAGGTTCGACAACTCTTGCAAAGACAAAACTTCACTATATGTTTCCATATGCAAATATCGTAGTTGTTCCTTTTGCGGCAATTAACAAGCATTCGTGGGAGGATGTGGAACTTGTTATATCTACACGCCCATTGAATCAAATTAGCTATAAAAATAAACTGATTTTAATAAATGAATCCTTAACCGATAAAGAGCTAAAAAAACTTAAAGATAAAGTATTATTTGGGGATCTTGACTATACTGCAAAAACACTTACTGTTAAAAATTTATTTTATAAGGAATTGTTTCTTGTTAAAGAAGATGGGGAGTATTTGAATCTTATTCAAGAAATGTGTGAAAAAATGGTTTTGAAAGGTTATGCAAAAGAAGGATTTACAAATTCTGTCATTGAAAGAGAAATGCGGTTTTCCACTATTTATGAAAATGGAATAGCTGCGCCTCATAGTTTAACGCAAATGGCAAATATAGATAGTATAGGTGTTATTTTATTAAAGAATAGTATTTATCATTTAGGTAAAGATGTGCGCTGTATTTTTGTGTTAAATGTACAAAAAGGTCATTTATTATTACATCAAGAAATAAGTGATTTTATTGTTCGAATAATGAAAGATATAAATAAAGTGAAATTACTACAATTATCTGAAACATACCCAAACTTTAAGGCGTTTATAAAAGACTATATATAAGGAGAAAATAATGGAACAAGAAATTATGAATATCATTTTAAACGCAGGTGATGCCAAAGCAAAATGTTTAGTTGCCCTAAGAACTGCAAGGAAAGGAGATTTTGAAAAAGCAGAGGAACAATTAAAGGCAGCTTCTGAATCTATGATATTGGCACATAAAGTGCAAACTGACCTGATTCAAGCAGAAGTACGAGGAGAGAAACAAGAATTGTCGTTATTAATGATTCATGCTCAGGATCATTTAATGACTGCAATGACAATTAAAGACATGGTATTAGAAATGATCGAATACGCAAAAGATTTAAACAAATTGAAAAAGGAGCTTAAATAAAATGGTAAAAAAAATATTATTGGCATGTTCTGGAGGATTTTCAACCAGTATGCTTGTGCAAAAAATGGTTGAAGCAGCTGAAAAGAAAAATATGGATATTGAAATTATAGCTGTTGCCGAGGAGAATATTGAGAATCATTTGGACTCAGATGTCCTATTATTAGGTCCTCAAATTGGACATAAATTAGAAGATTTAACTAAGGAACTAGAATTTCCTGTATTTGTAATTAATATGGCAGATTATGGATTGATGAATGGAGAAAAAGTGCTAAAAGAAACATTAGAAAAAGTTAACATAGGAGGGATATAGTTATGAGTGGGAGTTTTGCAGAAAATCTAAATAAAGGAGTAACAAAATTCTCAAGTAACATTATTGTAAAAACAATTGCAGCTGGTATGGCAAGGCTTTTACCAGTCACAATGATTGGATCACTTGCGACGTTGCTAATTAGTTTTCCATTTGAACCATGGACAGAATTTATTACTAATACTGGTTTAATTAACATTTTTAGTGTAGGGTCTCAAATGACTAATGACATCATCTCGATTTATCTAGTGGTTGTATTAGCTTACGATATGTCAAGATTAATAAAGTCAAATCAGATTAATTCGATATTAGTAGCCATTGTATCATTTTTTGTAGTGACACCAATGACACCAGCTTTAGTCGGCGAATCTACTATAAATGTATTTACCACTACTTACTTGGGTTCGAGAGGAATGTTTGTAGGAATTGTAATTTCGCTACTTGCGACGTATCTTTTCTATATTATTTCTGAAAAAGGACTTAAAATTAAAATGCCATCAGCAGTCCCACCAGCAATTTCTGCTTCATTTGAAGCGCTGATTCCAGCTGTTGGAACAGTTACTCTATTTGTTATTTTAAATGTCTTAGTTGGTATGACACAATGGGTAGATGTACACACAATGATTTATGCACTTTTACAGGCACCGTTAGAAGGGCTTGGGGGATCTATCTGGACTATGGTATTTTTGGCTTTATTAGGAGAATTTTTTTGGTTTTTTGGAATTCATGGAAGCAACGTTACAAGCGCAGTGAACAATACATTATTTATGCCAAGTGCTATTGAAAACGCTTCTAATGTGGCGTCAGGGTTGCCAGCAACAAAAGTTGTTAACTCCTATTTCTTGGAAGCTTTTAAAGGTCCACGACACACAGTATTATCGGTAATGTTATTTTTCTTACCCAAATCAAAACGATTGAAAGCAATTGGAAAAGTTGCTGTGGTTCCTGGTATGTTTGGAATTAGTGAACCTATGAAGTTTGGTATTCCTATGGTATTAAATCCTGTTCTTCTTGTTCCAATGTCACTTGCTCCTGTGGTATCATTATTAATCGCCTATTTTGCAATTAAAATAGGATTTATGAGAATTGTATCTATTGCAGTTCCGTGGACAATGCCTCCTATATTGTCTGGATTTCTTGTAGCAGGCTGGCAAGGTGCTGTTGTTCAAATAATTCAAATGTTTGCTATTTTTACACTATACATTCCGTTCTTTAAATACTTAGACCGGCGTTATGTTTCGGAAGAGGAACTTCAAGAGAACACAGTAAAGGGAAAATAAATAGAGGTGATTGCTTAATGACAAAAATTTTAAATCTAGAAGGAACATTTAATACTCGTGATATAGGAGGGATAAAAAATAAAGAAGGAAAAACTGTAAAATATGGAAAAATGATTCGTTCTGATGCATTAGGTAAGTTAACAGATAGTGATGTTAAATTTCTTGAAGATTATGGTGTCAAGACTGTTGTAGATTTCAGAGGTATTGATGAGGTTATAAAAGCTCCAGATAAAAAAATTGGGGGTGTCCGAGAAATTAATCTTTCTCCAAATGCACCGATTGCAGCTGTTGCCAGTGGTAATATAATTGATGATCAAAAAAAGATCGATGCTTTGTTGAAAGAAGCAGCTACTGAAGACGGTCGTAACTCCCTACGTAAGCGCACGGATGAAATGGCAGAACAAATGAAAGAGCTTGTGAATACAGAATATGCGAACAAGCAATATACACAGTTTTTGAACTTACTAAGCGATGAAAGTAATTTAGGTATATTACATCATTGCAAAGGAGGAAAGGATAGAACAGGTTTTGGAGCAATGATTACATTATTTGCTCTTGATGTAAGTGAAGAAGAAGTTAAAAAGGACTATATGCTGACAAAAAAAATGATGGAATTCAGAAATGAGAAGCGCATGAGTGAATATCGGAAGTATACAGATAATGATACTGTGCTTGAATATTTATCAGGTTTAATGTCGACTAAAGAAATGTATTACGATGCAGCAATCAAGGAAATGAAAAGAATGGCGGGTAGTATTGATGATTATCTAGAGCAATATTTACATTTAACTAGAGAAAAAAAACAAAAAATAAAAGAGAACTTTCTGTCTGAAAATTGAGTGTTTTATCTTATATCCTTAAGTAAGTATCGTTTAAATGGTTTTTATTCGATACTTATTTTTGGATTCCAACAATTTTACTCACAGAAGTAGAGGGTATGTATTAATATTGCTAACATATATATTTTAAGTTGCTTCTTTTTATATTAAAAAACTATTTAAAATGATAAAGAAGCAGTATTTGCATGATTGAAAAACGCCACTAATCTAGTAAGTACGATAACCTTTTTATTCATCATTGATTTTATGAAGAACATCCATTAGAATTACAGTAACTTATAAGAAAGGGGAGGTTATGTGAAGTTTAGTAATGAAAACTTAAGGTGGACCAATCAACCTAAAGAATACGAAATAGCTGATAATCGCATTTCAATTACAACTGAACCGCACACTGATTTTTGGCAACGAACATTTTATGGGTTTCGGAATGATAACGCACCTGCTTTACAACTAGACACTGAGGAAGAATATTTTTCTTTTACTGTAAAAACTCGTTTTAATACCCAAACAAGATTTGATCAATGTGGAATTATCGTCTATCTAGATTCTGATAATTGGTTAAAAGCTTCATCAGAGTACAAAAATAATGAAACGCAACGTTTAGGAAGTGTCGTTACAAACTTAGGTTATTCTGACTGGGCAACGATGGATATTTCTTCAAAAATAGATACAATTTGGTATCGACTTAGTAGAAGAAAAGCCGACTATCGTTTAGATTATTCATTAGATGGTGTGGAATTTAAGCAGATGCGTATTTGTCATTTGCATCAAGGAAAACAAAAAATTTCATTCGGCATCTATGCTTGTAGTCCGGAACAATCATCATTTCAAGCAGTATTTTCAGAATTTGAAATTACAGAGTGCCTTTGGAAGGCGCATGTATAATTTTTTGCGAAGTTTTTAAACTTTATTCATAAAGTTAGCTTTTATTATTTATAGACAAGGAGAGAAGTAGAATGCATATAGAACATGTGGCAATTTGGACAAAGGATTTAGAGAAAATGAAAGAATTTTATATGAATTATTTTAAAGCGCAACCTAGTGAACGTTACCATAATAAGAAAACAGGCTTTCAATCCTATTTTTTAACTTTTGAAACGGGAAGTAGAATAGAATTAACAACGAAAAATTTTCTATCTGATCGGAGCGTAGATACATTAGGATATACCCATATCGCCATTTCAGTTGGTAGTAAGCAGAATGTGGATGATTTTGTTGAACGCTTTTTAGAAGATGGTTATCCATTATTAAATGGACCTCGTACAACTGGAGATGGTTATTATGAAGCTGTTGTTCAAGATCCAGAAGGAAATTTAATTGAATTAACAGTATAAAATAGATGATAACTAAAAGAAGCTGTGACAACAATGAAAATTGTTTGTCACAGCTTCTTTTTAACGATACATTCAATTTCAACATCGGCTTCCAAAGGTAATTCAAGTACAGCTACGCAGGTTCTTGCTGGATAAGGGGCTGTAAATTGCTTTTCATAGACGGCATTCATTTCAGCGAAATATTTCATGCCAGTTAAATAGACATTCACCTTTACGACATCATCTAAACTAACACCAGCTTCTGTCATCACATCTTGTAAATGTGCGAAACACTTGTGAGTTTGGGTGGTAATGTCCAACTTCTTGCCATCATAATCAAGTGCATTATAGGCTGTTTGCCCTGAAAAAAATAAATAGTCTCCAGCATCAACAGCATGCGAATACGGTCCGGATGAAGTTACTTGTTTTCCTGTAATAATTTTTCTAGTCAAAAAAATCCCTCCTTATGAAAACGATTTTACCATAGTTTTGTTTTATATCAAAGGTTATAGAATATTGCTTGTATATGACTATTTCATAAGTAATGTCTTTTGCTAATCACTTTTCACTTCATTTTTTTCAGACCTGACTGAAATTATCGACCAATAATAGGTGATAATTCCACCTATAATTAAGCTATCAAGAAAAGAGGGGGAATATTTCATGAAGTGGTATCAATTAGAAAATCAAGAAATCATGAAACAAATTAAGACAAAAGAAACGGGTTTGTCTACAACAGAACGTAAGAAGCGTTTAGTCGAAAACGGCTCTAATAAAATGGCAGAACGAAAGCAGTTAAAAACATGGCAGAAAATTTTAAAGCATTTTACAGATTTACTGATGCTGGTTCTATTGGCAGCTGCAATTTTAAAATTTGTAACAGGCGAATATGTCGAAGGCGGGATTATCTTTTTAGTCGTTGTCGTAAATGGTTTAGTTGGCTATTGGCAAGAGCGTAAAGCAGAAGAGTCATTGGATGGTTTGAAGCAAATGATGAGTCAAGAAGCGGTCATTTTAATTGATGGAATGAAGCAAAGTGTTTCAACTGAAGAATTAGTTCAAGGCGATATAGTGGCATTAAAAGCTGGCGATGTTGTACCAGCAGATCTTCGTTTACTTGAAGTCCATGAGTTATTAATTGAAGAATCCATTTTAACAGGTGAGTCAGAGGCTGCAGAAAAAGCTACCTTGGTATTAACAGAAGAGGCTCCTGCAGGTGATCAAAAAAATATGGCTTTTTCAGGAACCTTGGTTCAAGCAGGTTCGGCACTTGGAATTGTGGTTGAAACGGGTGATACAACAGAAATTGGAAAAATAAATCAAGCGTTACAAGCTGTTAAGCAGCAAACAACGCCTTTAGTGAGAAAGATTCATCAATTGAACCAACAAATTTTCCGAGGCATCATGGTTTTAGTTGTATTTCTCTTATTCTTTACGACATTACACTATGGGATGGAATGGCAATTAATCTTTTCAGCAATGATTGCATTAATTGTAGCGATGATTCCAGAAGGCTTGCCAGCTGTTTTAACCATGATTTTGTCAATGGGTGTGAAGGAGATGTCTGAAGAAAATGCGATTATTAAGAGTATGCCTTCTGTTGAAACATTAGGTTCCATGACGGTCATTTGTTCAGATAAAACGGGCACTTTAACTAAAAATGAAATGACGGTAGTCAATATTGCTGCCCAGCATGACGAGCGTATTTTAGAAATTATGAACAACTGTCAGGAATTAAAGTTATCAGATAATCAAAAAACTTCTGAGTTAAAAGGAAATCCGACCGAATTGGCTTTGCTACATTATGTAGAGGAGCAGACTCCCAAAGCAACGTTAAAAACAATTCAAAGCAAAATACCATTTAGCTCTAGTTATAAATATATGGCGACGCTACATCCAGAAGGGGAGCAAGCAATCATTTTTGTCAAAGGAGCACCAGAAGTTTTGCTGGATAAAACGAATTTAAGTAAAGAAGAGCGAAATAACTGGCAAGAACAAGCAATGTCCTTTGCCCAACAAGGTCAACGAGTATTAGGGTTCGCCTTTAAAAAAGTGGCACAGCATCAAGAATTAACCCACGAAGAACTGAAAGAATTAACTTTTGCTGGCTTAGTAGGTATTATTGATCCACCAAAAGAAAGCGCCATTCAAGCGGTCAAAGAATGTCAAACAGCAGGGATTGCAGTGAAGATGATTACGGGTGATCATAAAGATACTGCTCAAGCAATAGGTAAAGAAATTGGTTTGAAGCATACAGCTGTTGTTTTAGAAGGAATTGAAATTGATCAATTAAGTGAAAAAGAATTAGCAGAGCAAGTACAAAAAGTAGATATCTTTGCTAGAACGACACCTGAACACAAACTGAGAATTGTAAGTGCGTTACAAGCCAATGGGGAAATCGTTGGTATGACAGGCGATGGTGTAAATGATGCTCCGGCACTAAAAAAAGCCGATATAGGAATCGCTATGGGAATTAAAGGAAGCGAAGTCAGTAAACAAGCAGCAGATATGGTATTAGCAGATGATAATTTCCATACAATTGCTAAAGCAGTAAAAGAAGGACGCAAGATTTTTGATAATTTAAAGAAGACCATTAACTTCTTTTTACCAACTGCGTTAGCTCAAGGTCTAGTGGTAATTTTCGCACTCTTAATGAACCATCCCTTGCCGTTGACACCAATTCAAATTTTATGGGTAAACATGGTTACGACTATCACACTTTCATATGCGTTAGGTTTCGAAAAAGCTGGCAAAGATATTATGAATCGTCCGCCGAGAACTGCTGATGAGAGCATCTTATCTGGCTATAGTTTGTTTAGAGTCATATATGTTTCATTATTAATTATGATTCCAGCTTACGTTTTGGCTATGCAATTTGAGGGTCAAGCACTACAGCAGACAATTCTATTACAAAATATTGTATTAGCCCAAGCTGTTTACATGATTAATTGTCGTGAATTAACTAATCCTTCAATTAATAAAGGCTTATTCCAAAATCGACCACTCTTTCTTTCATTAGGAATTTTGACACTTTTACAAGCAACGGTTTTGTTTGTCCCACTTATGCAACAATGGATTGGAACAACTACCTTAACTAGCAGTCAACACATGATTATTTTTGCGAATGTTGCGTTACTCTTCCTAATTGTTGAAATCGAAAAAGCTCTGACGAAACGAATTACGCATCGGCAGAGCCAGATATCCAAGGAGCTTAAGTAAACTATAAATAGTGTTCTAAAGTGAGCTCGGTTAATTGCCGTAGCTCATTTTTTGTGGGTATGGTTGAAATGTAGAGATGTTTTACAGGAACAAAGTCTAAAGGAACATTCGAAACAATAATATCCTGTTTTTCAAATAGTGTTTGTTCTATTTGTGAAACTTCCAGATTTGTTAGGTGCACTCTACGACCTAGCAAATCGGTTAATTCTTGTTGTAAAAAAGCTTTCCATGCAGGTTCGCCTTGAAAAATAAAATAGACGGTCATCATTTGTGGTTGATTAGCAAACAAAGCTTGTTGTTCTAACAATGAAATGAGATTCAATAAATACGTAGGGTCATCTAATTGAATAATTGGCTGAAGAATGGGTAAAATTTCAGCATCACTTTGATAACGTTCACTGTCTTTTCGTTCTGTAAGTAATTCATGGTATTCTAATTGGAATTGTTCAGATAACCATGTTGATTCACTATATTTTAATAGAAGTAGTAATAGATTTTCTGCTAATGAGGATTGTTGTAAAGAAATCTGCGTTTGCTTGGTCACTTGCTCGGTGAGTTTATCAGCCACTGCCATTAATACAGGATAATGTTTGGCTAGTGCAATCGCGTCACCAAAAGAATTATTATAATTCCAGCTTTCTAGAAAACAAAAAAAAGCAAAAAAACTTTCATCTTCACGTAGATAAATACCTTCTTTTTCGTATAAATCCTTTAAGGGTTGCTTATACAGTTGGTACAAATAATCGTCTTCTTCAAAAGGAAACTTGTCAATTCGACAATTGACTTTCATTCGAATCGTGTTAATAAAAAACCAACATGTGCCAAAAATATGCTCTGTTTCAACGGCTAAAGAAGATTGATTTATCTGCTTTAAATAATGATAATAATGTTCTTCATGAATAGCATAATTTTCAAAAAAATAATTATTATGAGTAAAAGGTAATAACAACCGATGAAAAAAGATTCGAATCGCACTTTCATTCCCTAAAAGCTGTGCAGTTTTTGTTGTTAGCTTAATTTTAATATGATAGGTCTGTAAATAGCGATTCATCTTATTTGTATGTCGTCGAAGTGTTTCCAAAGAAAGCCCATTTTCTTGGAGAAAGTTTGCTGTAGTTAATTCCTTAGTAAAAAAAAGAGCTTTGATAAATTGAACACTAATCGATTGTGGCAAAAATAAGGTCCATAAATCATTAGTTAATTGTCTTTTTTTGTTTATTAATTGAATACCTTGGCTACTCGAATCAATTTGCCAGCCATTGGGTAATTGTTCTCGAATCAGTTGTAAATCAGAAAAAATTGTACGTTCAGTGGTTTTGATTTGTCGCGCTAGCTCTTTAACAGTAATGTTGGGATGATTGAGTAATTGCTCCAATAAGGAAACTTGGCGCTGAATATCTTTTTCAGTAATAATCTTTTTGACTAATGAATACACAGATACACATCCTTTCTACTGTAAGCATACGGCTCTTTTTAAAAAGGGTCAATTCATAACTAAAACGAGAGGTTATTAGCTTTGAAACTTTTAAAAGACTCTAAATATAGATGGGATTCTATATAAAAGGAAGGGAATTTAAATCCATCGCAAAAAAACTTTTAAAAGTTTTTTAGAAGGGTCTAACTATCAAAAAAACGAATCCGTCTGTTTTAATGGTTATTGGGAAGATTTTTCAATTCATTCCAATCTAAAATTTTGTCAGACCATAATTCCAATTGATGTAGTTTTTCTGAATCGACTTTTCTTCTGCTCATTAAATAAATGTCTTTACCGCTATTTAATCGAGGGGTAGTTAAATTTTTTCTTTCGGACTGGATATAAATAATGGATTCTTTTTTTCCACCAACTAGTGACCAATTGCCACCACCTAATAAAATTTGCAAGCTATGATCATTTGATATATTAACAAAGCCTGTATATTTTGTAAGGTTTACGAAAGGTTTGGCTGTTTTAAAATGGATTTTATATTCGACATCTTCAGGTAGGGTCCACGTTTCGTTTGTCTCAGAATTTATGATGGTTTCTTTTGGTAATATTATTTTTTCTACTTTGGTTATCTCGATATCAGATGCTTGCAAAAATGGTTGGTCAATGAGTACAAAGAAAATAAATCCTCCAAGCATAACACCTACTAAAACCAAGCCGAGAATAATACTAGTTAATTTAATGCGCTTTTTTAACTTCGTATCAAAATTTAATTCATCAAGCATTTTGGTATCTTCTTTCAACAAGTAATCTAGTGGTAATTCAAACCATTCACTCATTTTAACAACTTGATCTAAATCAGGATAACTTTTACCATTCTCCCATTTGGATACGAGCTGTCTGGTAACAAAAAATTCTTGAGCCAATTGCTCTTGTGTCAGGTCTCGCTTTAAGCGTTCGTCTTTAATAATTTTTCCGATTTTCATTTCTTCACCTAGCTATTATTTTCTCCTTTTAAGTATAGCAAACTCCTATTTTTTTCTCGCTAAATTTGAGTATTTTTCCTCGCAACAATATCGAACATGTTGATTTAATAGGATGTTTCCTTTTATTGCTTTATAAATAATTGGCATTCACCTAAGCTTTGTTCGAGGTGATAGAATGAACTTTTTTTTGAAAAATAGGCGATTAATTGGCTATCTAGGTGCTATTTGTTTATTATTTGGGCCCCAGATATTTTCGCAACAAGTTATATTAGGTTCAGATAGTCTTTTTCATTTTAATCGCTTTTATGATACTGCGATGCAAATGAAAGAACAAAATTGGCAGTATTTTATTTCGATGTATGGATTTCATGAATCAGGAAGAATTGTCAATGCGTTATATGGTCCGCTGATTGCGTACTTTCAGGGAGGCTTATTATTACTAACTGGAACATGGTTTCGTTATCAGCTTAGTAGTAATTTGTTGCTTGCTTTTTTGGCTTTTTTTTCAATGAATCAATTGTTAAAGCACTACCAAATTGATCAATACTTTCGTTACCCAATTAGTTTCTTTTTTGTGACGACCTATGCTATTCAATATTGGGTCCTTCGGCAAGGGTTTAGCAGTTGGGGGATAGCGTTATTGCCAATATGTTTAATTCCGATGAAAGAATTAATTGATAAGCGACGTTTGCCAATTGTAACAGTCGGATTGAGTGTAGCTGCCATGGTTCAGACACATTTGTTTACGAGCTTACTGTTAGTTAGCATCTATTTTCTAGTATTTATCTATGTATGGATAATGTCTAATCAGAAAATAATGTTATTCAAACAGCTAGCAAGTAGCATGATTGTGTGTGGCATTTTTTCAATGAATATTTGGTTGGTGCTGTATCAGCTCTATACTGATAATCAATTGGTTGCACCTTTTGTTAATAAAGAAATATATTTGAGTACTATCAATTATCAAAGTGCTTACTGGTTGTTGACCCCGATAAGCTTTTTGGGCGTGATATTTTGGCTAATCAAAGAAACAAGCGTGTATCGAAAAAAATTACCGAAACCGACCTTGTTTATTGGAGGTATTTCTTTAGTATATTTGCTTTTCTCCACTAATTTGATTCCTTGGAAACTACTTTCTGAGCAATCATTTAAAATCATTGAACTCATTCAATTTCCGTTTCGCTTTTTTATGCCGTTTATCGTTTTATGTGGTCTTTATTGGGGATTAATCCAGCAAAAAACACAAAAAAGGAATAAAAAAGTTGAAAAAGGCGTAGTAATTATTAGTATAATACAGACGATTTTGGTGAGTAGTTTTCACTTATTTATGCAGTATCAACAATCGCCAGCAACTTATTTAGGAAAACATGCCCGATTCACAGGAGCAGTGGTAGAAGAGGTGGTCGATAGTTTCCATTCCCATAATCTATCCGAATTGTTACAATTGGTTAACAAGTCTACGCCAGATTATGTTCCCATTTATCAAAAAACTGCTGACAATAAGTATGAACTGTATCGCCAAGAAATCATTGAAGCAAAAGGGTTTGATAAAAAGGTAAAGGATAGAAAATTAATTATTGAATGGTTTGCTTTGGAAGAAGAAACTATGGTTCCGATTGTCGCTTATAAGGGAACCGAACTAAACTTTAACCAAACAAAGTTAGAAATAGCAGATGTAACATTCAGCCCAATTGGTGCCCCAATTCTTCTTTCTCAAAAAGGCCTCAATCATTTAGAAGTAACTTATCCAGCTACTAAAAACTATAACTATTTATTTATAGTAGTGGTTGTTTTGTGGTTGGGCGTAGGAGGTTATCTAGGTGTTGAAAAGCTTAGAAAAATGTATGTTGGAAGAAGTGATTAGCTGATACTATCAAAGAGAGGTGCAAAAAAATGTCAAATACTATCTATCAAATAACAACTAATCCAAGACAGGAAAGTCAATTATTAGTCAATCCTAAACTGTTTGAAGATGAGAAGGGAAGAGTTGCAGCAGTGGCTATTCCCATAAATTGTATTCAAACAGGGATGTATCATCACTTGGAAGACATTAAATATTTCATGCTAAAAGCAGCCTTTATCTTTACTTTAGGAAATTTAGACGAAACGAGTTATTTTGAATTAGGAATCGCAAGTGCTTTAAAGAAAAAAATTTATGTTGTTTCAAAAAATAAAAAACTTTCAGCAACTGATTTAAAACTTTATATGAGTGATATCGATATAAAATTCATCAGTCCAGATGCGTTTATTGAATTACTTAATACAATCGAATAAGCAAAAGCAACCATAGCTAGTTCGCAGAGCTATGGCTTGTTTGTTAAGGCAACGCTTATTTTTCCCTGAATCTAAAACTTCTTTAATACAAGCTTTCAATCTTGAGTATTTAATGTATAATGTTATTCGTTTATGATTATTTATTCATAGAATATGTAGGAGGATTAGGATGAAGAAAGGCAAAACAGATTTAACAAAACTAAAAACACCGCATACATATGTCATTATTTTTTGTGTCGTTATTTTTGCATGGTTGCTCACGTTTTTAGTTCCTGCTGGGAAATTCAGCACAAAAGAAATTCAATATGAGGATGCGAGTGGCGGTGTAGCTTCGAGAACCGTTTTAGAACAGGACTCTTTTCGGTATGCGTATAATTTAGACACTCAATTTGTATTTGACCAACTAGAAGAATTAGTGGATAATCCTGAAGCTTTAGATACATTAGGTGTAGAAAAAGAGCAATTAGAAGCTGTTTTAACGGAAGGTGAAAAAAATCTTTCGCAAGAAAAACTAGACGAGATTGCTTTAACAGATGATGTACTTTATGAAGAATATGGCGATGCGATTTATGACACTTCTGAAAAGTTGCATAAAACAGCTAAAATTTGGGGAACCGACGATTTTGGTGGATTTGGTTTCTTGAATTTTATCTTTGAAGGGTTAGTGTCAGGTGATAAATATGGTTCGGCAGTTGGAATTGTTGCATTAATTTTAGTAGTTGGTGGAGCATTTGGGATTATCATGCGAACGGGAGCGATTGACGCAGGGATTTATGCGTTTATCAATCGCACAAAAGGATTAGAACGATTAGCTTTGCCGTTATTATTCTTTGCGTTTTCATTTGGTGGTGCTACATTCGGGATGGCCGAAGAAGTTATTCCCTTCTCGATGATTATGGTGCCATTTGTGATTGCTTTAGGATATGATTCGATTGTCGCTGTCACTGTGACTTACGTTGCTTCACAAGTCGGAAATGCAACTTCTTGGATGAGTCCATTTAGTGTTGCGGTAGCACAAGGAATTGCAGGAATACCTGTTTTATCTGGTGCCACTTTCCGTTTGATTATGTGGGGTGTAGTGACCGCTTTAGCTGCGGCTTACTTGATGGTTTATGCTGAAAAAATTCGTAAAAATCCAGAGTCTTCAATTGTTTATAAGTCAGATGCGTATTTTCGCAAACACATTGAAAATAATGTGAATGAAAGTAATGAATTTAAATTAGGACACAAGGTGATTTTACTTGAAATGTTAGTTGTTTTAATTTGGATTGTTTGGGGTGTCACACAAAAAGGCTATTACATTCCAGAAATTGCTTCTCAATTCTTTGTGATGGGTTTATTAGCAGGTATTTTTGCTGTAATTTTCAAAGTAAACGATATGGGCATCAATGATATTGCGACCTCTTTCCAAAGTGGTGCAGCAGATTTAGCTGGTACAGCAGTGGTTGTAGGGATGGCAAAAGGAATTTTATTAGTGTTAGGTGGAGCAGATGCAAGTCAATATTCTACTTTGAATACTGTTCTTCATAGTATTGGTTCTGCATTAACAGGTGTTCCGGCAGTTGTTGGAGCATGGGCTATGTACATTTTCCAAAGTTTATTTAACTTAGTTGTTACTTCAAACTCTGGTCAAGCAGCCTTAACTATGCCGATTATGGCACCTTTAGCGGATTTATTAGGAATTTCTCGACAAATTGCTGTATTAGCGTATCAATTAGGTTCAGGATTTATGGATGCTTTTACTCCTGTTTCTGCAAGTTTAATTGGTGTGTTAGGAGTTGCACGTATTGATTGGATTAAATGGGCAAAATTCCAAATCAAGATGCAAGGATTTTTATTTATCTTAGGTTCAATTTTCATTGTGATTGCTGTTATGATTGGTTTACAGTAAGGAGGATTTTTGTATGTTGAAAATTATACGTCAAGCGCACGTATATGCACCCGATGATTTAGGAATCAAAGACGTGCTTTATACAGAAAATAAAATTTTAGCAATAGATAATCAGATTGATTTGCAAGTCACTGGTTGCAAAGTAGAAGAAATCGATGGTCGTAACAAGATCTTGACTCCAGGTTTTATTGACGGACATTTTCACATTTTAGGTGGCGGTGGTGAAGGTGGGTTTCAAAACCGGACACCAGAAGTCACTTTAACACAATTGACGACAGCCGGAGTCACTTCAGTTGTTGGGTGTCTAGGAACCGATGGTGAAGGACGCGACATGACCGCTTTAATCAGCAAAGCACGCGGTTTGGAAGCAGAAGGGATTTCGACTTACGTTTATGTCGGTTCTTATCGTTTGCCTGTTAAAACCGTGACGGGCTCAATTATTAAAGACTTTTTAACAATTGACAAAATTATTGGGATTGGCGAAATTGCTATTTCTGATCATCGCTCTTCACAGCCTTCTTTTGAAGAATTTACTCGTGCCGCAGCCGACGCTCGTGTTGGTGGCATGCTTTCAGGAAAAGCAGGGATTATTAATGTTCATTTAGGTGATGGAAAAGATCGATTGAAGCTTATTGAAGAAACCGTGAATCATACAGAAATTCCAATGAGCCAGTTTTGGCCAACTCATGCCAATCGGACACCGGAAGTATTTGAGGCTTGTGTAGCTTATGCCAAGCGTGGAGGCTACATTGACTTTACTGGTAGTGAAAATCCTGATTTTTGGGAAGAAACCGATGGCGAAGTTCGCTTTAGCAAAGGATTGAAACGTCTATTAGACGAAGGTGTTTCTAATGATCGTTTTACAATGACTTCAGATGGTCAGGGTAGTTTACCTTATTTCAACGAAAAACGGGAATTTATTGGTTTAGGTGTTGGGAGTTCTCAGTCACTTTTAATTAATATTCAAGAAGCAGTTTTAAAAGAAAATATTCCATTAGAAATCGCAATTCGTGCCATTACAAAAAATCCAGCAGATATTTTGAAATTGGAGAATAAAGGACACATCACAATAGGAAAAGATGCTGATTTTTGCTTACTTAACCAAGACTTAGCTATTGATACAGTTATTGCTAGGGGGCAAACTATGGTTCAAAACAAAGAAGTTTTAGTTTATGGTACTTTCGAAAAAAATTTCAATTAAGTAAAAACATTCCGATACATGAGTCATTGTATCGGAATGTTTTTGCTTTAAATATGAGGAATAAATTTTATATTGTGTCTTAACCTATTAAATTAAAAAATAAACTTTACTAAGAACTATTTTTTAATGTTCATTAAAAATGATTTCAAATGATAAAAAGTGGTATATTGATAGTAATCATAAAAATATTTATTCCAATGAATATTTTAAAGAAAATATTCATTGGGAGTTTGTGAAAGGATAAACTAAATGTTTTTTCAAAAAACAAGTAAAAAGAAGGGGTCACTTGCAAATGTATCCGGCTATTTACAACTAATGGAATCAATTAGTTTCCCCAAATGAATTGCTAGATGAACAAGATAAAACATATATTGATGTTCCTAGTTCATGGAATAGACATCCCATAAAAAATAGTCATACTGGAAATGGGTATGCTAGTTATCGTTTAACTTTTAAATTACCAAATGATGGCGATTTTGCATTAAAGATTCCAAGAATCAGCACTGCATATAAATTATGGGTGAATGATACATTGATTGCTTCAGCAGGCAATGTTGGAGAATCTATAGAAACCGCTACTCCCCAAACTTTCTCACAAGTTGTTTTCTTTGAAGGGCATCAAGGCGAAAATGAACTTTTAATTCAAGTAGCAAATTTTCATCATCGTAGTGGGGGTTTAGTGGATAGAATTGAATTAGGTAGTGTCAAACAAGTCTCAAGATTAGAATTTGAAAGATTAGCTAAAGGATTTGCTTTGTTTGGTGCATTAGTTTGTTTAGGTGTTTATCACTTTATTTTGTTCTTTTTCCGAAGAGAAGGAAATAGTTCTGCACTTTATTTTGGCTTATTTTGTTTATTAATAGGCGCTAGAATTTTGTTGAGTGGAAATGGCTATTTATATGTTTTTTTCCCGGAGATGAATTGGGAAATTGCTCAAAAAATTCTTACTCTAACTTATTATATTAGTGTTCCATTAGCATTAATGTTCTTTCAATCGATTTTCCCTAGATATTTTAAAAATAAATGGATTAATGTTTCCAAAATAATGGCAGTTATTTTTTCTTTAAGTGTTATTTTAACACCTACCAGAATATTTACTGTAATTAGAATCGGCTATCAGATTTGGAGCATCTTGGTTATTTTGTATGTTTTATTTATTTTTATGAAGATACTCATTCATAGAGAAAAAAACAGTTGGTTAATTGGTGGCGGTATGGCAGCTTTACTAATTAGTAGTATGAACGATATTTTATTTTTTACACCTTGGATAAACGACAATAGTCAGGCCTTTTTTAAATCAATAATAGTAGGAGGAAACCTTACACCAATCGGGTTATTTATTTTTGCGTTAGCTAATTCGTTAGTAATTGGGAAACGCTTTGCCAGTGCGCTAAAAAAAGAAGAGGAAACATCAGAGGAATTAATCCAAGTAAATGCTAATTTAGATGAAATTGTAAGGGAACGGACAGAAGAATTACTTCAGATAAGAGAAAAAATAGAGCAGCAAAATTTAGAATTGGAAAGAAAAAATGAAATTTTACAACAATTTTCTTTTAGCGATTACTTGATAGGAATTGGTAATCGAAGAAAATATAATTTGATGATTGATTCTGAATGGAGTCGCTGTTTGCATGAGCAAACATCAATGGCACTTTTAATTATAGATATTGATGATTTTAAGGGATTTAATGATTATTATGGACATCAAGAAGGCGATAAATGTCTTATTAAAGTCGGCAAGACTCTCCAAAAAAATTTATTGAGAGAAATGGATATGTTAATGCGCTATGGTGGTGAAGAGTTCGTTATTATTATGACAGAGGTAAGTCAAGAAGTAGCAATGGAAAGTGCATTAAATCTAAAACAAAAAATAGAAGAACTTTCAATTCCTCATGCAACATCAAAAGTGAATCGTTTTGTAACAGTCAGTATAGGTGGCTCAGTAATAATTCCTAGTGTAGATTCTTCTTACCATGAACTATTTAAGAAAGCTGATAAAGCACTTTATCAGGTGAAAAATTCTGGAAGAAACCAAGTTCGATTTTTATGAATTTCAACTTATTTTTGACGAACTAACTGAAATATCTATGTGACAATGAAAATGAAAGAAAGTAGATAATCCACACTAGTTTCGCAATTTATTATTATTTAATTGAAGAATAAAAAATGGGACTGGTTTGCTATATGTTATTAATTGGAGCAATGATAAATTTATTTTAATTGTTTCCAGCTGTATCATGAGTAGTATTTTTGTGGATTATACGCAAGATTCGAGGAATTTGTAATAAAGCGGAGATCGATTTTTTTACTCAATTGAAAAACAATCGGAAATTTTCCGTAGTTATGAAACCGACAAAGTTAAATTTTATCGAGTAAATGGCGAAGTGTTTTCTATCAATTTAAAAAGTAAAACATGCTTTATATCTTACTAAAAAATCAGTAATAAATTACGCGAAAGACAATTTAAGTTCAATAAAAACTGGTAACAAAAAACTGAATTTAAGTTTTTGTCGCCAGTTTTTATACTTTATTTTTGTATCTCTGTGAGAAAATGGCTAAATATGGCTAAATCTTCTGGGTGATAATATTTTTGAATATGTTGTATGCGAGGTGCGCCATATAATTCTTTTAAATATTTTGGACCAATATAACTACCTGAAGAAAAATCTTCATTTATCGCTAAAATAGCTGATTGAGCTCCTTTTTTAGGGGATTGACCAAAAACATTTGTCATTTGTCGTATTACTTGCTTTTTCCATCCGGAAATTCTTCCGTCAAAAATTGCTGTATTTGAATAACCAGGATGAGCAGCTAGAACTTGCCAGCTTGGATGTTCTTTCGCAAATAATTCGGTGAGTAATAAATCAGCATATTTGCTTTGACTATAGACTTCTATGCTGGGTTGTTCAGTTATTATCTTGAGATTTAAACGTTTATGATGACCAACAACACTACTCATAAAAACACATTTAGGGTTAGTGGATTTATTTAACAGAGGAGTCATTTGTTTGGTTAATAAATAAGGGCCTAAGGTATTAGTCACCCAAACATTACTAAACGATTGCTTCATAAAAGTTACTTTCTGACCAGAATTATCAAAAATGCCAGCATTATTCATAAGAACATCGATTTTTGAATGCCGCTCTGCTAATTGTTTTGTAAATGAATAAATAGATTGTTCGGAACATAGATCTAAAGCAATCACTTCTGAACTACCGGGCAGTTTTTTTGCCATGTAAGTACCATGTTCTACATCTCTACAAGCTATAATGATATGATTGTTTTGATTAGCAAATGTTTTGGCGATTTCATAACCTAATCCACGATTGCCTCCAGTGACAATAATGTTTCTCATATTTTTTCCTCTTTTCAGTTTTTAACCTATCTGTATTGTTGCTTGTCCAAATATCTTATCATATTTTTCATTGTTATTCTTTACAGTTGTTAACTTTTTATTTGTCTTAGAGTTTAGTTAAATGTGTAAAGTGAAACTTAATCAATAGCAAAGGAAGTGAATATTGTTGGAAATTTTAATTCTGGGTGTAGCGGAACATTTTTCTTTACGCTTGAGAATAAACTGATTTTGTTTGCTCGTAAGGCTAAACAGTGAATAAAACTGATTAATCTTTATCGAGAACGAATTATTTCGGGTGATTTTCTATATGAACTCAAGTGATGGAAAAACTAAATATTGTTTATTTGAACGATAGAGCGACAGTCAAGCGGTGATTCAAGCAATGAAATAGACAAATATTAAACGCGCTCCTATTATCAAAAAAACTTGACCTCGAGTGCACTTTAACGATTATAGTAAATTAAAAAGGAGGTAATTAAAAATGAAAGATGTAGTTCTTTTAACAGGTGCTGGTCAAATTGGAATGGCAATAGCTAGAAGAGTAGGTTATGGTAAAAAAATTGTCATTGCAGATAAAAACATTGAGAATGCAAAGCTAATTGGTGAAACGATGAGGAATGCCGGTTTTGATGTTGAAGTTTGGACAACTGATATTGCTTCAAGAAAGTCAATTCAAAAATTGATTGTTCATGCACAAACATATGGTGAAATTACTATGCTGATTAATGCGGCAGGAGTATCACCAAGCCAGGCATCCATTGAGACTATTTTAAATGTTGATTTATATGGAACAGCAGTATTATTAGAAGAAGTAGGCAAAGTTATCAAAAAAAATGGCGTCGGTGTCACCATTTCTAGCCAATCTGGTTATCGAATGCCTGCATTAGGTGAAGCCATAGATCAGAAATTGGCACTTACGCCTACGGAAGAACTTTTAGATTTGGATTTTTTACAGCCAGCTGTTATTAGTGATAGCTTACATGCTTATCAGTTAGCTAAGCGCTGTAATGTCAAACGCGTTATGGCAGAAGCAATCAAGTGGGGAGCAAAAAATGCCAGAATTAATTCTATTTCACCAGGAATAATCGTTACTCCTTTAGCAATAGATGAGTTTAATGGTGAGAGAGGAGAGTTTTATAAAAATATGTTTGCTAAAAGCCCAGCAAAAAGGCCAGGAACAGCAGATGAAGTAGCAAATATGGCAGAATTGTTAATGAGTGAAAGAGGAAGCTTTATCACAGGAGCTGATTTTTTGATTGATGGAGGTGCAACTGCGGCATATTTTTATGGTGCATTATAGAAAATTATCAAATAATAATTGTATTTTTTTTATTAAAAATGCTTCGATGAAGAATCGAGGCTTTTTTATTTTCACAATAGTTTACTAAAAAGCGTATAATAGGTATGCGTAGGATGTGGATGGAATGAAAATAAGGAGATAAATAATGGAGATCAGACTATTACGATATTTTTTAGCAATTGCTTCAGAAGAAAATATCTCAAAAGCAGCAAAATTATTAGATATTACTCAGCCAACCTTGAGTCGTCAACTAAAACAATTCGAGAAATCGTTAGGTATGAAATTATTTTATAGAGAAAAAAATAAAATGCGTTTAACTGAATCAGGCCAATTATTAAAAAGCAAAGCAGAAGAAATTGTTTTTCTCAGTGATCGTATGGAACAAGAGTTTTTAAATAGAAAAGAGACTGTACTAGACGGCACAATTATGATTGGTTGCGTCGAAGCTGATAATTCAGATACTATCGCAATGTTTTTAGAAGAAATGATCAGGCAATATCCAAATGTTCGTTTTTCAATTTTTAGTGGTACAAGTGACACTATTATAGAGCGGTTAGATAAAGGATTATTAGATATCGCACTATTATTAGAACCCATCTCAGCGGAAAAATATGAAAAAATTATTTTTCCTAGAAAAGAAAGATGGGGATTGTTGGTATCATCTGAATCACTATTAGCAGAAAAAACAACTATTTCTGTGAATGAACTCATAGACATTCCTCTGCTTTGTTCTTCGCGTTTGGAAATTCAAACAATGATTCAATCATGGTTACCTTTAGAAAACCAAAAGTTAAATATTGTAGGAACGTTCAATCTTATTTTTAATGTGTTTTCATTAGTTGAAAATAAAGTTGGCTCGGCATTGACCATTGAAGGAGCAATTACAAATCGAAAAAATGAAAATATGAAATTTTTACCTATTATTCCTGAGATTCAAACGAATTGTGTTCTTATTTGGAAAAAAAATAATTTGTTAACGCCGACAATTTATAATTTTATTGATCGAATAAAAAAGGCATTTGAGTCATAATAATAAAAACACCGTTACATTTCTTGTGAAAAAGTTGTAACGGTATTTTTTATACTTAACAGACATTATTTACAATATAAGTTAGCCAAACAACATTATCTGTCATTGTTTGGACATTTTTTAAATTAGATGCAACAGGAGAATCTATCGTTAAACCTTCTTTTGTATCAAATAAAGAGGGTGTTGTAATCGAACCATTAGCAATTGGAGAAATGACAAGACTAATTTCATCGCATAAACCAGCTTGAATGAATGACCAATTTAAAACACCACCGCTATGTCAAAATGTAATCGTATATAAAATGCCTGTAAAGCATAGTTATCTGTCTTTGAGGCATTGGACGATAAAATAGATGTAGCGTAAACTACAGGTAGTTATGTATAAAAAACTTGCAAAACATGCTGAAATATTACAAAGATAGTTAACAGATAGAATAAAGGTGAGAAAGATGTATCTATTTCAACAAATTGAAGAAACTATTTTTAATTATAATGATAGTCGAAAAATAATTGGTGAATTTATATTAGCAAATGCGGAACAAATCAGTGAGCTACCTATGGAAAAAATTGCGCAAGAAACGTATACTTCTAAGGCAAGTCTTGTTCGTTTTGCTAAAAAATTAGGCTATTCTGGTTGGAGAGAGTTTGTTTTAGCTTTTAGAGAAGAAGTCATTTATGAACAAAAATATACTGGTGAAATCAATCCGAATATACCGTTTAACAAAGAAGATGACTATATGCAAATTGCACGTAATATAAAAACCTTACAAACCGAAGCATTAGAAGACACCTTGAACCAGCTGGATAAGAGTACACTTTTTAAAGCAACACAAATTCTTCTTCAAGCGGATACAATCATGTTTTTTTGTATTAGTCCGTATATTTATTTAGCAGATATTTTTAGAAGGAAGATGCTGACAATTGGCAAACACATTATTGTTACCAATCCGTTAGAAGCATCGATTGCCGCTCAATCGCTAACAGAAAAAGATTGCGCCATTATTATCTCTTATTCAGGAACAAATGATACAATTGACCCATTATCACATATTAAAGATTTGAAAGAAAATAATGTTTCTCTAATTGGACTAACGAGTGGAGGAGAAAATACGTTAAGAAATAATGCTAATGTGACATTTACGATTTCTTCAAGAGAAAAGCTATATAGTAAAATTGCTAATTTTTCTACAGAAGAATCGATTAATTATATTCTGAATACATTGTTTTCTTGCTATTTTGGCCAAAATTATGAAGAGAATTTAAAAAATAAAATTGCTAAAACAATCAAAATTGAATCAAAAAAACGATTTACTCATTTAAAAAATATTCAAGAATAAAACAATGATTATTTCACATTGTTTTATTTTTTTTGTCAAATTTCAGGATTTTGATGAAATAGTGTTTCGTCTTTATTTTTTTACTTTGAAAGAGATTGAATGCGCTTTATTTTTTTGGTATTTTCTGTTTGTTGATATCAATGTTTTACTAATTTTTTTAGAACCAACAGTCGTTCGTTGAATGAACTTATAGAGAGGAAAAAACACATGAGTAAAAAATATGAAAATTTGGCAAAAGAAATTGTTGAATTCGTTGGTGGAAAAGACAATGTTAGCAATGCTGTTCATTGCCAAACCAGATTGCGTTTTACATTAAGAGATGATACGAAAGCTCAGCGTCAAGCGCTGAAAAATACAGATGGTGTATTAGATATTGTTGAAAAGGGAGGACAATTTCAAGTCGTTATTGGAATGCATGTTGCAGAAGTGTATGAAGAAGTAGAAAAAATTGTTGGTATTCCTTCCGCAGATTCTTCAGGTGGAGAATCTGGCAAGAAGACCAATCCTTTGAACCTATTTGTTGAATTTATTACATCTATTTTTCAACCTATCTTACCAGTAATTGCTGGTTCAGGAATGATCAAAGCTGTATTGGCTATTTTAAGCGTGACGAAATTAGTAGCAGCTGATTCCCAAACCTATGTCATTATCAATATGATGGCTGATGCCATGTTTTATTTCTTACCATTCCTATTAGCCAGTACCACTGCTAGAAGATTAAAAGCTAATCCAGCTATCGCGATGGGCTTAGCTGGCGTATTGTTGCATCCAACATTGATTGCTTTAGTGACAGCAGGCGAACCAGTTCATATTTTTGGTGCACCGATGACTTTGGTTAATTATGGAACATCGATGTTTCCAATTGTATTAATTGTGTTGTGCCAATCATATATCGAAAAATTTATGAATAAAGTTACGCCAAATTCGATTAAGCTAATCATTGTTCCTATGGTCACAATTTTAATTACTGGGTTCCTAGGTCTGACTGTATTGGGCCCAGTCGGTTCATTTATTGGTCAAATTTTCTTAACCTTCTTTAATTTTATTAGTCAATACGGTCCGTGGGTCTTACCATTCATTTTAGCTACATTTTGGCCGATTTTTGTGATGTTTGGTATTCATCCAACCATTGCAACGATTTCACCCATTCAATTTGCATCGGTTGGTTATGAAACAAATATTGGACCAGGTGCAATGGTAAGTAATATTTCTCAAGGAACTGCTGCATTGGTGGCTGGTTTCCGAATGAATAAAGGGAAAGATAGACAACTAGCTTTATCAACGGGGTTTACAGCACTAATGGGAATCACAGAACCAGTTATTTATGGTGTGAACTTACCTAAAAAATATCCATTGATTGGAGGAATGATTGGTTCTGCTGCTGGTGGTTTATATGCTGGACTAAATCATGTGGCTCGTTATGGTGTAGGGCATTCAGGAATCCCTGCAATTCCATTATATTTGGGAGAAGATATTCGTAATCTCTACAATATTTTAATTGCAATTGTGATTACTATGATTGTTTCTGCTGCAGCAACATTTATTTTAAGTACACGATTTGAGAAAAAAGGTACTAAAGTAGAAGAAAATGAATTAGTTGTCGAAGAAAAAGAAGTTGTTTTGGAAGATACATTCGTAGGTAGTCCGCTTAATGGAGAGATTTTGCCTTTAAGCGCTGTGAAAGATGAAGCTTTCTCGTCTGAAGCGTTAGGTAAAGGATTTGCAATTCAACCAAGTAATGGACGCGTAGTTGCCCCTTTTGATGGTGAAATAGTAACGATTTTCCCTTCAAAACATGCAATTGGCTTAGTTTCAAATGCAGGTGCCGAAGTCTTAATTCATGTTGGGTTAGATACCGTGCAATTAAATGGTGAACACTTTGAAGCTTATGTTCAGACAGGTGATAAAGTGAAAAAAGGCCAATTATTAGTTGATTTTGAATTAGATAAATTAGAAGAAAAAGGATTTGTCACACAAGTTCCCATTGTTGTGACGAATACACATCAATACGCATCAGTTGAAGTCATTAAACAAGGTAAAGTAACAGAAAATGTAGATGTTTTAAGAGTTCAAGTATAACGTATAGAGTGATTGAGAATAGGACGTATTCTTTATTTCTCAATCATTCTATTTAGAACACAACAAGTTTTTGACTATAAATGTTACAACAAACTATATAAATTTGGAGTGAATGAAATGACTGGATTAAGCAAAGATTTTCTTTGGGGAGGTGCCACAGCTGCGAATCAAGCGGAAGGCGGCGCACTTGAAGGTGGTAGAAAATTAGCAAATATTGACATGCTGCCAACTGGACCAGATCGTAAAAAAATTGCGGCTGGTGATATGGAAATGTTGGAATGGAAGGAAGATTACTACTATCCTGCGAAAGAAGCCATTGATATGTATCATCGTTACATGGAAGATATTAAATTGTTTGCAGAAATGGGCTTCAAAGTTTATCGTATGTCTTTATCGTGGTCTAGAATTTTTCCGGATGGAGATAATGCTGAACCAAATGAAGAAGGATTACAATTTTACGAAACTATTTTTAAAGAGTTAAAGAAATATGATATTGAACCGTTAGTAACGATTGCTCATTTTGATGTGCCATTAAATTTAATTAAAAAATATGGTTCGTGGCGTAATCGAAAAATGATTGACTTTTATGTGCATTATGCTGAAACAGTCTTAAATCGTTACAAAGGCTTAGTAAAATACTGGTTAACTATTAATGAAATTAATATTTTGTTGCATTCGCCATTTGTTGGCGGAGGAATTATCTTTCAAGAAAATGAAAATCGTGAACAAGTGAAGTATCAAGCTGCGCATCATCAACTAGTTGCCAGTGCTTTAGCAACGAAAATTGCCCATGAAATTGATCCAGAAAATCAAGTCGGTTGTATGTTAGCTGGAGGGAATCATTATCCCTATACTTGTCGACCAGAAGATTATTTTGAAGCGATTACTCGTGATCGTGAAGGTTATTTCTTTATTGATGTCCAAGCACGTGGGAAATACCCTAATTATGCATTAAAACGTTTTGAACGTGAAGAAATTGTGATTGAGATGGAACCAGAGGACAAAGACATTTTAGCCGCTGCACCAGTTGATTTTGTTTCGTTCTCGTATTATTCGTCACGTACTGTTAGTGCCTATGCAGAAGATTATGAACAAACAACTGGAAATATTTTTGCAACAATTAAAAATCCTAACTTAAAATCTTCTGAATGGGGCTGGCAAATTGACCCTCTAGGACTAAGAAATGCCTTGAATCAAATGTATGATCGTTATCAAAAACCATTATTTATCGTAGAAAACGGGTTAGGGGCGGTAGACGTTCCTGATGAAAATGGTTATGTCGATGATGAATATCGAATTGATTATTTACGTCAACATATTGAAGCCTTTAAAGATGCTGTAGAAATTGACGGTGTTGAACTATTAGGATATACCACTTGGGGCTGTGTCGATTTAGTCGCTGCAAGCACCGGTCAAATGAGTAAACGTTACGGATTTATTTATGTGGATCGAGATGACGAAGGAAAAGGTACTTTAAATCGTACCAAGAAAAAATCTTTTGATTGGTATAAAAAAGTGATTGCTACAAACGGTGAGGATCTGAGTAGCTGATTTATATAAATAATGTAACTGCCCATTCCTTTTTGATGGGCAGTTACATTATATTGGTGAGTATAATCATCTAATGATTCACTTGAAAATAGGATGAATGAACTCAAATAAAATAGGATGGGAGATATATATGAAGAACAATAAAATGAAAACGCTTTTGTCGTTAACTTTAGGAGTATCTCTTACAGGATTAGTAGCTTGTGATAAGAATACAGAATCAACAAATACAACTGATTCCATTACAGACAAGGGGACTGAATCCATTGTATCTATTTATTATTTACTATTTTTTTAAAAATTAGAATTGACAGAAGATAAAACTTTTGCTATTATTCATCCATAAGGAAAACGTTTACCTTTTATGGAGTGATACTAATGACTGAAAAAAGAATGTCGATTAAAGAGTTAGCAAAAATCACGGGATACTCAGTAGCTACAGTTTCTCGTGTCTTAAATAACAAAGAAGGGAAATTTTCAGAAAAAACTAGAGAAAAAATTCTAGCTGTTATTGAGGAAACAAACTATGAAACAAATTCTATTGCTAAAAGTTTAAGGATGCAGAGGACCAATACGGTGGGAGTAATTTTACCAGATTTAAGTAATGCATTCTTTGCTCGCTTAGTACAAGAAATTGAAACATTGCTTTCTTCAAAGGGGATGACTCTAATTATCTGTACAACGAATCAAGAAAAAGAAAAAGAAGTTCAATATTTAAAGATGTTAGAAGGAAAAATGGTAGATGGTATTATTATGATTTCTGGAAACAATAGTTCACTAAATCCTGTTTTTATTAAAAATAAGGGAGTTGTTTTTATAGATAGAGACAACTCTAGTGAAAATAATATTTCAAGTGTTCACTCTGACCATCGTTATGGTGGGAAGATAGCTTGTCAGAAATTGATAGCTAATGGTTGTAAAAAAATTGCTTTCGTTACTCAAGAGGATGTACAAATTACACAGAAAATTTTTGAAGGCGTTTTACAAACAACAAAAAAACAAAGCATAAAATTTGATGAAAGTAATAGTATTCTCATTACTTCAGATGATAAATTTTCTAAAACGGGTGCATCAAACTCAATTATATCAGGATTAATTAAAGAAAATAACTTCGACTATGATGGGGTAATATGTACTGATGATCGATTAGCAATAGGAGTAATTTTAGCTTTACAAGCACATAATAAAAAAGTACCAGAAGAGGTTAAAGTTATTGGTTATGGCAATGATCCCATTGCAAAATATTTTACGCCAAGTCTAAGCAGTATCAGGCAAGATTATCTGCATTTAGCTAGAGAATCGGTAAATGAATTACTTTATCGAATCGAAAATAAAGCAGAAAAATCGTATGATATTACAATCCCAGTTAGTTTAATCAATAGACAGACAACTATATAATCTTTGACTATTCAAAGATTATATAAATTTATTCAAAAGGTAATCGTTTACCTAAAATCTAATAATATAATTTTTAAGATTGTGAGGAGAAAAAATGGAAAATAATACAAATTCTTCAGGAAAAATGGAAAAATTGGCAGAAAAATTAATTGAACCTCTTGGTAAATTTGCCAACAATAAATTTTTGCTAATTATGAGAGATAGTTTCATGGCTGTAATGCCAGTAATTATTATTGGTAGTATGTTCTTACTATTTTCAACTTTAGGACAGGATTTATCAGGTAATGGTCCGTTAATTCCGGCTATGAGTGGTTTATCCGGAAAGTTAGATGTTGCTTATGGATTAACGATGAATTTAATTGCCCTTTATGTTTGTGTCACAGTAGGATTAGCGTATGCAAATATGTATAAACTCGATCAAATGGCAGCTTCAGTGATTGGACTTAGTTCGTTTTTATTATTATGTATCAATTCTATTGAAGATAAAAAAATAGATGTTTCTTCGTTTAGTTCAAGCGGAATGTTTGTAGCGATTGTATCTGTATTTGCTGCAATGTCTTTTTATCGTTTTTGTTTAGTTAAAAATATTCGAATTAAAATGCCTTCTAGCGTACCACCAGCTGTTGGAAATGCATTTTCTTCACTCCTTCCATTATTTCTAATTATGTTATTCTTTTGGACTGTGCGCAGTGTATTAGATATTAATTTAGTAGAAGTATTTAACTCGCTATTAAAACCAGTGATTGATGCTGGTGATAATATTTTTGCCTTCACATTATATAAAGCTGCAAATAATTTTTTATGGAGTTTTGGAGTGAATGGTTCTGGAATGTTAGGTGGTATTTTTAAACCATTGGAAGCACAATGGTTATTAGATAATGCCAATGCATTT
This sequence comes from Enterococcus sp. DIV2402, assembly GCF_017426705.2. Classification (NCBI taxonomy): domain Bacteria; kingdom Bacillati; phylum Bacillota; class Bacilli; order Lactobacillales; family Enterococcaceae; genus Enterococcus; species Candidatus Enterococcus lowellii. Next base: position 1,859,481 of record NZ_CP147251.1, read on the forward strand.
GCTTCAGGAACACCAATTGCCGATTTACCGCATATTTGGACAACGCCATTTAATCGTATGGTCACTTGGACATCTGCCGCTTGGGGATTAATTTTCTGGTTATTTATTTCTAAAGTGAAATATCATAAAGTAGTAGGAATTGCGTCAGCTCCATCAGCTTTCTTTTCGATTGCGGAACCACTAATTTTTAGTTTGCCGGTCATGTTAAATCCGTTTCTAATGATTCCGTGTATCTTGGCTCCTGCAATTGCCGGTTTTGTTGCTTATTTAGCTACTATGTTAGGTTTTGTAAATCCAACCTTTATTGATATGCCATTTGTTACGCCACCTCCAATTTTGGGATTTGTTTCAACCGGTGGTGATTGGCGTGGAGTTGTCATCGTTCTGGTCAGTTTCTTAATTGGTATTTTAGTTTATTGGCCATTTTTCCGAGCGTATGAAAAATATGAATTAAAGAAAGTACAAGCAACAGAAACTATCCAAAGCTAAATTTTGAATTTATAAAATAAAGAATAAAGAGGTGTATCAAATGACAAAAAAAGTTATTATGCTCGTTTGTTCAGCAGGAATGAGTACAAGTATGTTAGTGACTAAAATGCAAGATGCAGCAAAGGCAAAGAATTTAGATTCTGAAATTTTTGCGGTATCAGCTTCTGATGCAGATAATCATATCAAAAATAAAAAAATAGATATTTTATTGTTAGGCCCACAAGTACGTTTTATGGAAAAGCAATTTAAAGAAAAATTAACACCACTAGGTATCCCAGTGGCAGTTATCAATATGTCAGACTATGGCATGATGAATGGCGCGAACGTTTTAACAGATGCCGAAAAATTAATAAAGGAGTATGAACGTGGAAGATAAAAATTTAGAAGCCATCATGGGCTTAATCATGTATGGTGGAAATGCTAAAAGTGATGCAATGGAGGCAATTGCTGCCGCAAAGCAAGGTGAGTTCAAAATAGCTGATCAAAAAATCAAAGATGCAGAACACTCTTTAGTTGAAGCGCATCATTCGCAAACGGGTCTTCTAACACAAGAAGCCCAAGGGAATTCAATGACTGTTAGTTTATTAGCAGTTCATTCGCAGGATCATTTGATGACAGCTATTGCCTTTACGGATTTGGCAAAAGAAATCATTGATATCTATCAACGTTTATAAATGATTTTTTATTTAATTAAATAAATTAGTCTTTTGGTTTAGCTATTAGGAGGGAGTTTTAATTTTGGGATTAAGAAAACAAGTAAGAAGATTAGTTTTAGATAGTACGTTGAATACAAGAGATTTAGGCGGATACATGACTGTTAATGGTGAAGTAACCAATTTTGGTGTAGTTTTAAGGTCAGATGTACCGAATGAACTTACTGAACATGATAAAACAATTTTAGAGGAATATAATATAAAAACGGTAATTGATTTAAGAGGAAAAACACATTTTGAACAAGAAATAAATGATTTTAGCAAAAAAGAAGATGTTGATTTCTATAATATACCTATGTTAGGTGGCTTTAAAGAATTAGAAAAAATCAATACTAATCATAATGTGAATTCATATGAAACATTAGCCGAATTGCATGAAGAAGCGCTTTTAGAAGTGTTTACTGTCATTGCTAACCATACAGAAGGGGCCATATTGATCAATTGTAAGGCTGGTAAGGATCGAACAGGAATGATTAGTGCACTGTTATTGATGTTATGTGGAGTCCCTGAAGACGACATTATTGCAGATTATGAAATCTCATATACTTTAAATAGAAAAAGATTCGAATTTGATGAGAAGGTTCCTAGAACTTCCTACTATTTATCTCCACCTAAAAATATGAGGAATTTTATTGAATATGTGCAAAAAACAAAAAAAGGGCCGGAACAGTTTTTACAAAATTTAGGTGTATCAGAAAAACAAATTGTATCAATCAAAAAGTTACTTTTACAATAAAGTTGTGAGTAGAGACAAGAAAACACATCTTGTCTCTATTCTTATTCTAGAGGCTATCAAAAATTTGACCGTTGCAACGGTCAATAAATGGTGAAGCGTTTTCTAAAAAATAAGTTATGATGATTATAACAAGGAGGGGTGGCTGTGAGTTCAAAAAATAATCGTGAACAACAACTGTTGCTGTTTCTTTCAAAAAAACAAGAGTATGTTACAGCTGATAGTCTTGCAAGAGTTCTTGATCTTTCACAAAAAACGATTTATCGCTTGATAAAAAAGATTAATGAAACCTATCAAGAAGGACCATTAATTGTATCTGAAAAAGGAAAGGGGTATAGGCTAGACTACGAAAAATATATCAATTACCAAAGAAGAAGCAGAAATACACTAGACAACTTTTCACCGAATGAACGACGGAAACATGTGATGGAACAATTGTTACTTTCATCACCAACACCAATTAATATTCGCCAACTATTCGAAAAATACTTTGTAGGAGATTCCGTTATTTTTAGAGATGAACAAATAATGAGCGAAGAACTTAAAAAGTATGATTTGATTTTAGAAAGAAAAAATAGAACATTAACTATTTTAGGAAAAGAAGTAAATATTCGTAAGGCAATTAAAGATAGCATTGAAATTCTTAATATTATTGATTTAGATGATTTAAAACATAATCAAGAGTTGAATTTTAACAAATATGACGTTTTGTTTGTTTTAGATCAAATACGAGGCATTGAGAAAAAATTGGATATTACAATTCCCTATCCATACAACATCAATATTTTTTCACATCTCTATATTTTGTTAAATCGGGCAAGAAAAGGCTCTTCTCAACTAGCTAATGATGAGATTTCCCAAGAAGAACTTAGAAGAATGGAAGAAAATGAAATTTTGTATAGTGTTGCAAAAAGTAGCGTCAATAATATCGAAAAGTACTTAAATATCATTTTACCAGATATTGAAAGCTACTTTATTTATCAGTATTTAGTTTCTTCTAGGATGCAAGGGAATTTTACAAGATCAACCACATTTTCTATAGAAGTTATTCAAGTAACTAAACTTTATATTGAAGAAATGAGCAGTAGATTAGGGATTGAAATTGAAAATGAAACTATTTTTGTCGATCTTGCGAATCATATTAAACCAATGCTAAATCGATTGGAACACAAAATTAGAATAAAAAATAGTCTTTTGGGACAAATTAAGGCAACTTATGAGCAAATATTCGCTTATGTTCAAGAAGTTTCTTATCTAGTAAGTCAAACGTTTGATTTACCTATCATAAATGATGATGAAAATGGCTTCATTACATTGTATTTTGCAAAATTTATCGAATTAAGTCAAAATCAGCAACCAATAAAAACATTAATTATGTGTACAACAGGTATCGGCACCTCTGAATTATTGCGCGCCAAGGTTGCTAAAAAATTTCCAGAGCTAGAAATTATTGATGTTATTGCATCTCGAAATGCTAAAAATTTCAAAGATAAATATGCAGATATTGAATTAATTTTAAGCACGATTGCCATTTCTGAAGAAATAGCTATTGATTATTTATTGGTAAGCGCCATGTTTACGATGGATGATCAAAAGCGAGTGCAAGGAAAGATTGAGGAGATATATTATGGACACTAATTTATATCGTCAAGTTTTTTTTAATAGTCCGTTACAAAATAAAGAAGAAGTGTATCACTTTATTTCAAAGGAAATATGTCCTGCCGATAGTTCAGTGCAATACGAAATAATGAAACAATTAAAAGAACGAGAAGCTGTAGGGAGTATGCAAATTTCTGAACACGTCCTTTTGCCACATATCGAAAGTGAATTTGTTGAGACGAGTAAAATAGTATTCATTCGTTTAGCTGAACCTATTTTATTTTGGGACCTAAAAACCACAGATATCCAACTATTAATCGTTATTCTATTGAAAAAAAATGAAGTAAATGAAGTAAAGAAACAATTAGCTTCATTTACTAGAACACTAGCAGATGAGGAATATCTTGATAATTTATTGGTAAGCGATGAAAACGAATTTAAAAGGAAAGTAAAATTATAGGAGGAAATCATATGAAAATAGTAGGGGTTGCTGCATGTACAGTTGGAATTGCCCATACGTATATTGCACAAGAAAAATTAGAAAATGCAGCGAAAAAAGCGGGACATGAAATGGCTGTAGAAACACAAGGAACGATTGGTGTTGAGAATGAACTAACACCTGAACAAATTGCCGCTGCAGACATCGTCATTCTAGCTGTGGATGTAAAAATTTCAGGACGTGAACGTTTTGATGGAAAACGAATTATTCAAGTACCAACAGAAGTGGCTGTCAAATCACCTAGTAAATTAATTGAAAAAGCTGTCGAAGTTGTGAATCAAAAATAAACAAAGGTGGAGTGAGTTTCATGGAAGTAAAAGAAATTATTGATTTAAAAACCGTAAAAACACATATGCAGGCTAAAAGTAAGGATGAAGCGTTAACGGAATTAGCTAATCTTTTATTAGAGAGTGGATATATTACTGATATTCCTAGTTTTATTAAAGATATTTATGCACGCGAAGCAGAAGGACAAACAGGTATTGGAAATTACATTGCGATTCCTCATGGTAAAAGCGCGGCTGTTAAAAAGATTGGCGTTGCGATTGGTATTAATGACACAGAAATCCCATGGGAAACTTTGGATGGCAAAGGTGTTAAAGGAATTATTTTATTTGCTGTAGGAAATGACAACGATGGGGCTCAAAATCATTTGAAATTGTTATCTTTATTTGCACGAAAATTAGGTAATGATGAAGTGGTCGAAAATCTATTGCAGGCAAAAACAGCAGCAGAAGTAAAAGCAGCTTTTGGTAATTAAATAAAGAGGAGGAAATCATATGAAAATAGTAGGCGTTGCTGCATGTACAGTTGGAATTGCCCATACGTATATTGCACAAGAAAAATTAGAAAATGCAGCGAAAAAAGCGGGACATGAAATGGCTGTAGAAACACAAGGAACGATTGGTGTTGAGAATGAACTAACACCTGAACAAATTGCCGCTGCAGACATCGTCATTCTAGCTGTGGATGTAAAAATTTCAGGACGTGAACGTTTTGATGGAAAACGGATTATTCAAGTGCCAACAGAAGTGGCTGTCAAATCACCTAGTAAATTAATTGAAAAAGCTGTCGAAGTTGTTGAACAAAGTGTATAGGAGGAAGGATAATGGAAAAAATCAAAGCATTAAATCTTAAAGGGCATTTGTTAACAGCAATCTCTTATTTGATTCCAATTGTGTGTGGAGCAGGTTTTCTAATTGCTATTGGAATGGGATTCGGTGGTACTAGCCAAGGGCAATTGGTACTAGGAGAATTTACGATTTGGGATGCATTAGCAACGATGGGTGGTGCAGGTTTAGGACTGTTACCAGTTGTTATTGCAACAGGAATTTCTTATTCAATTGCCGCTAAACCGGGAATTGCGCCAGGTTTCATTGTCGGATTAACAGCCAATGCTATTGGTGCAGGATTTATTGGTGGGATCATTGGTGGTTTCATCGCAGGTTATCTAGTTGGATTTATTTTAAAATATTTCAAAGTTCCTAAATGGGCGAAAGGGTTAATGCCTACTTTAATTATTCCATTCTTTGCTTCGATTATTGGCGGATTAATTATGGTTTATATTATTGGTGCACCGATTACTGCCTTTACAGATATGTTAACAGGATTTCTTAATGGCCTAGGCTCATCTTCATTACTAGTATTTGGTGCAGTTATTGGTTTATTAAGTGGTGTCGATTATGGTGGTCCTATCAATAAAACAGTTTTCGCGTTTGTTTTAACGATGCAAGCAGAAGGGTTGAATGGTCCGATTACGGCTTTGCAATTAGTGAATACAGCTACGCCAATCGGTTTTGGTCTAGCGTTTTTCATTGCGAAGTTATTTAGAAAAAATATCTATACAACATTAGAAGTTGAGACATTGAAATCAGCCGTACCAATGGGCGTTATCAATATTGTAGAAGGTGTTATTCCTATTGTAATGAATGACATTGTTCGTTGCTTAATTGCTACAGCTATTGGTGGTGCAGCAGGTGGTGCCACAACTATGATTTTAGGCGCAGATGCAACAGTTCCATTTGGTGGTGTCTTAATGCTGCCAACGATGTCGCGTCCTTGGACAGGTGCTGTTGCAATATTGGTGAATGTAGTAGTAACAGCAGTTGTGTTAGCAGTAATAAAAAAAGACGTGCCAGCAGAAGAAGCAGATGTACAAATGGAGCTTGAAGAAGAAGAAATTGATTTAGATGATATTCAAATTTTTTAAGAGTAACAGAAGTAGAAGGGAAGAATTATTTTGAATAAAGTAGAATTTTCACCGTCATTAATGACAATGGATTTAGACAAATTTAAAGAACAAATTACTTTTTTAAACAATCATGTAGATTCGTATCATATTGATATTATGGATGGACACTATGTTCCCAATATTACTTTATCTCCTTGGTTTATTGAAGAAGTTCGTAAAATTAGTGATTTACCAATGTCGGCTCATCTAATGGTTAAAGATCAAAGCTTTTGGGTGCAACAATTAATTGATATGAAGTGCGAATGGATTTGTATGCATGCTGAATTATTAGATGGTTTAGCTTTTCGTCTAATTGATCAAATTCATGATGCTGGTTTAAAAGCAGGAGTTGTTTTAAATCCAGAAACACCGATTGAAGCTATTTTCCCGTATATTGAATTAGTTGATAAAATCACTATCATGACGATTGACCCAGGATTTGCTGGACAACGTTTTATTGAAAGTACGTTAGATAAAATTGTTGATTTAAGAAAATTACGTGAAGAAAAAGGTTATCAGTATCTAATTGAAATGGATGGTTCTTCAAATAGAAAATCATTTAAGCGTATTGATGCTGCAGGGCCAGATGTTTATATTGTGGGACGAAGCGGGTTATTTGGATTAGATGAAAGTATTGAAAAATCTTGGGAAATCATGAGCAAAGATTATAAAGATATGACTGGAAAAGTGATTTCATAAATAAAAAATAAAAGAGGCTGAGATAGTAAATTCAAGCCTCTTTTCTGGAGGTAAATGCAATGTTTGATAAAATTGATCAACTTGGTGTTGATACGCTACGTACATTGAGTATTGATGCGGTACAAAAAGCAAATTCGGGACATCCAGGACTACCAATGGGGGCTGCACCAATGGCCTACGCATTATGGACAAAATATTTGAAAGTAAATCCAAAAACTTCTCGTAATTGGGTCGATCGTGATCGTTTTTTGCTTTCGGCAGGACATGGTTCAGCGTTATTATATAGCTTATTGCATTGCGCAGGTTATGATGTAACGACCGATGATTTGAAAAACTTCCGTCAATGGGATAGCCGTACACCAGGGCATCCAGAAGTTGGCCATACAGATGGCGTCGAAGCAACGACTGGACCACTGGGACAAGGGATTGCCATGGCAGTCGGAATGGCAATGGCTGAAGCTCATTTAGCTGCAACTTATAATCGTGACCAATTCAACGTGGTGGATCATTATACTTATGCTCTTTGTGGTGACGGTGATTTGATGGAGGGTGTTTCTCAAGAAGCGGCATCAATGGCTGGTCACATGAAATTAGATAAATTAATTGTATTATATGATTCAAATGATATTTCCTTAGACGGACCAACTTCTAAAGCCTTCACTGAAAACGTCGGACAACGTTTTGAAGCTTACGGTTGGCAACATATTTTAGTAGAAGAAGGAACAGATTTAGAAGTGATTTCTAAAGCGATTGAAGAAGCGCAAGCAGAAACAGACAAACCAACACTGATTGAAGTGAAAACAGTTATCGGTTTTGGTGCACCAAATGCTGGTACCTCTTCTGTACACGGTGCACCGTTAGGAGTAGAAGGCATTCAAGCAGCGAAAAAAGCCTACGGCTGGGAGTATCCTGAATTTGCTGTACCTGAAGAAGTTGCAGCACGTTTTAAAGAAACAATGGTCGACAAAGGTGCTGAGTATGAAGCCGCTTGGAATGAATTATTTGCAGCATACGAAACCGCTTATCCAGAATTAGCCAACCAATTCAACCAAGCTTTTGCCGGAGAATTGCCAGAAAATTGGGAAGCAGAATTACCAACTTATGAAGTGGGATCAAGTCAAGCTAGCCGTGTGTCAAGTAAAGACATGATTCAAGCGTTATCAAAAGCTGTCCCTAGTTTATGGGGTGGTTCAGCCGATCTATCTGCCTCAAACAATACGATGGTCGCTGCTGAAAAAGATTTCGAACCCGGACAATACGAAGGCCGTAATATTTGGTTTGGTGTTCGTGAATTTGCGATGGCAGCTGCGATGAACGGGATTCAATTACATGGTGGCACACATGTCTATGGCGGAACATTCTTCGTTTTCGTTGATTACTTACGTCCAGCGGTACGTTTGTCAGCGATTCAAAATATTCCCGTTACTTACGTGTTAACACACGACTCTGTAGCAGTTGGGGAAGATGGACCAACCCATGAACCAGTAGAACAATTATCTAGCTTACGTAGTATGCCAAATGTGCAAGTGATTCGTCCAGCGGATGGGAATGAAACACGTGCCGCTTGGAAATTAGCCATGACATCAGCGGATAAACCAACTGTTTTAGTATTAAGTCGTCAAAACTTACCAGTCATTGAAGGGACAAAAGAAAATGCCGATGAAAATGTAGCCAAAGGTGGGTATGTCATTTCGGCTCAAAAAGGAGACAAACCAGAAGGTATTTTAATTGCGACTGGTTCAGAAGTCAACTTAGCTGTGGAAGCACAAAAAGTGCTAGCTGAAGAAGGAATTGACGTATCGGTTGTTTCTTTACCAAGTTTTGATTTGTTTGACGCACAATCAGATGAGTACAAAGCTTCTGTTTTAGTTCCAGGCGTGAAAAAACGTGTGGCAATTGAAGCAGGTTCTTCATTTGGTTGGGCAAAATATGTGAAATGCCATGGAAAAACCATTACGATTGATCATTTTGGTGCATCTGCCCCTGGTGATAAAGTCTTAGCTGAATTTGGCTTCACTGTTGAAAATGTTGTAAATACATTTAAATCAATTTAAAATAAAAAAACAGGTGTATTCAAAATTTTGAATACACCTGTTTAAATTTATTTAGCATTTTCACCAACTGGCAAAAAATCAGGCAACTGATGTGCATGTTTATCTAACATAATTTGTTCAGATGTAATTCCTTGTTCCTGTAATACAGCAATTGTTTGTACAAGAAATTCATCACTACCTACTACATAATACAGTCCAGTTTTATCTGTGGCTAATTCTTTTACTTGCTCATAATAGGCTGGACGGTTGTTTACGAATTCTGCATGGAAATTTTTATCTGGATTTGTATGGAAGATATCTGTAAATAAATAATCACCAGAAGAATCAATATTTAAAGAATGGATTTGGGCTACTTGATCTGTATCTGCAAGATAATCTAAAACAAGAGGACGAAAAGTAGCGATACCAACGCCCGCTGAAAGAAGATAAATATTTTTATTTTCTCTTTTTAAGGGAACATGTGTATGTGTTTTAAAAAGAGCAACTTCTTCGCCAACAGTAATATGTTTCAAAATAGTTTTAAATTCTGAAGCTTGTTCTTTAATACGAGTGGTAATACCAACGCCTTGTTCATTTGGTAATGTAGAGATTGACATATGACGTACGAGACTACGATTTGGTTTTTCTCCAATATTAAATCCTTTTAATGCTAGATGTAGATGTGATCCTTCCTGCCAAGTATAATCTTTCGGGCAATCTAATAGGAATGTTTTTACTTCGGGCGTTTCTTCAATAATTTGATTAATTTTTGTCCAATAAATTTGCATTAGTTCGTCTCCTTTGATTGTTCAATTTTTCCATAAAGCCAGTGTAAGGCGCTGATAAAATGTGGGCTAAAGAAATAGACATCGTGTGTGCCTTCTGGATGAGTTTCTAATAATAATTGAGAAGGTGGAAAGCCTTCTTTTTTTAACGCATTATACGCTTGGTTAGTGTAAGCAACCATGTGTTTTTGCGCACTGTCACGATAGATTCCTTCTAATGCGCCTACATAAAGATACATTTGATGTTTTTCACGAGAGATTGCTGGTTTTTGATAGTTATTTTCTAAGCGAGTTATTGTTTCACCTTGCAGATATCGTAAAACATCTTCATACCAAAATGATGCAGATAAAATAATATATTTATGAAATGTTTCAGGATAATAATAAGAAGCAAAAACAGAAACTAAACCTCCAAATGAACAGCCAGCAATCGCTGTGTATTCAGGGATTGGGTTTGTTGCATAGGTTGTATCGATAAATGGTTTGATTTTATGCACTAACGTATGTAGATACTCTTTTGCTTTACCACCAGGTGTTGGTTGATTAGGGAAAAGAGGAGCCATTGTCCATGGTGTATAGTCATCATTTCGGTCAATTGGATCAATTCCTACAATAATTATTGGTTCTATTTTTTCAGTAATAATTAAATGGTCAATATAATTTAATGCCTGTTTTGCAGCATTGCCACCATCGTGCATATAAATTGTGGGATATTTTTTTGTTTCATCATAATCCGTCGGTAAGACAATGGTCACATGATACCCATGGATTTTTTCAGTTTTAATTTGTATCAATCGAATACCTCCTATGCTATTCGTTTTCAATTTACCCTTGATAAAAAGAATTTCTTTCAGGTATAATTGATAATGAGAATCGTTCTTGATTAAAATTGTAATACAAAAAATAAAAAAAGAAAGGGCCAAATAAATCATTAATCATTGAACAATCATGATTTTGAGGAAAGAGCATGAAAAAATTAAGTATTTATTTTGTATTAATTGGATTAGTTGTTTTATTATTTTTTACAATTGTAATTGGTGTGAGTGTAGGAACATTACGAATACCTTTTGAGCAAACCTATACGATTTTTGTTGAAAAACTATTGAATCTAGAACCAACTAATGTAACTTATTCTGGTGTTGTCTGGAAAATCCGCATGCCACGTGTTTTGATGGGAGTTGTCGTGGGCGCAGGATTATCTCTTTGCGGTATTATCATGCAAGCGGTGGTTCAAAATCCTTTAGCAGAGCCGTTTTTATTAGGAATTTCGGCTGGTGGTTATTTAGGGGCAACTATGTTTATTATTTTAGGTAGTGGAATTTTGGGAATAGTCAGTGGCTTTGGCTTAGCTTTTACAGCATTTATCGGCGCATTGAGTGCAGCGATTTGTGTATTGTTTCTGTCTTCCTTTAGAAGCAGTATGACGACTACAAAATTGATTTTATCGGGAACGATTGTCAATGCGTTGTTTACAGCGATTGCGAACTTCATTATCGTTTTTTCAGGAACAGATAATACCATTGCTCGTGTAACGTACTGGACGATGGGTTCGTTATCTTCGGCGAAATGGGACAATCTATTGCTGCCAGCAATTGCAGTTTGCCTAGTGACTATTTATTTTTCAACACAATATCGTACCCTCAATGCGATGTTGCAAGGAGAAGAAATTGCCATAACGTTAGGAATTCGTTTGAATTTTTATCGGAAAGTATATACGATTTTAGTCGCACTCTTAACAGGTATTTTAGTGGCTACTTGTGGAATTATTGGTTTTGTTGGTTTAGTCATCCCTCACATTTCCAGAGCTTTAGTAGGGCCGGACCATCGAAAATTAATTCCAGTCGCGGTTTTAATCGGGAGTACCTTTTTAGTTGCAGTGGATATTTTAGCTAGAACATTGATTGAAAACAATGAATTGCCAATTGGAATTTTTACAGCGATTGTTGGAGCGCCTTTTTTTGCGTTTATTATCATTCGTAAAGATTACCAATTCAAAGAATGAGGGATAAATGAATGGATTTAACAGTTGAAAATATAGAAGTTTTTCTAGGCACTAAAAAAATTATCAACGGTATTGATTTACAAGTGGCAAATCATTCTTTTACCGCTTTGCTTGGTCCAAATGGGAGTGGCAAATCTACGTTATTAAAGTCAGTGTACCGTGTTTTAGAACCTAAAAGTGGAACGATTTATTTAGATGATTTAAAACTGAAACAAATACCTACCAAAGAAATTGCCCAGCGGATGTCTGTAGTTTCTCAATTTCAAAGTAATAGTTTTGATTTCACTGTGAAGGAAATTGTGTTGATGGGACGGACGCCACATCTACGAGCATTAGAAAAAGAAAGTTCTTTGGATTACCAACTGGTGGATGAAGCTTTAGAAAAAACTGGATTATATGACTTAAAGGATCGAACCATTTCAAAACTATCTGGAGGAGAAAAGCAACGAGTCTCACTGGCGCGAGCGATTGTTCAAAATCCGACATTGATGATTTTAGATGAACCTAGTAATCATTTAGATATCAAATATCAACTAGAAATTCTTCGAGTAATTAAGAAACTTGGAGTGAATGCACTAGCAGCGTTACATGATATTTCATTAGCTGCTCAATTTTGTGATTATATTTATTTTATTAAGGAAGGAGAAATTAAATATCATGGGAGCCCTAAGGAAGTGATAACCAAAGAAATTATTAAAGATATTTATGAAGTTGATTGTGAGGTTTATGAAGACTCAAAAACGCACAATATATTGATAAGTTATTACACATCATAAAAAAGGAGAGAATACAATGAACAAACGAATATTAGGTATTACGACAGCTACATTCGCCACCTTATTTTTATTAACAGCTTGCAGTCCAAAAGAGGAAGGAAGCACTGAAACAACTACATCTACAACTGCGGTACAGACTGAATCAAACGAAACTGTTTATCCATTAGAGATTGAAGTGACTGATTCAGAAGGAAACACACATATCCAAACATTTGAACAAGCACCAGAGCGTATTGTGACAAATAATTTGTCTTCGATTGAAATTTTATTAGAATTAGGTTTGAAAGATAAAATTGTGGGTATTACCCAACCAGATAATGAAGTCACGGGTGAATTTGCAGATGATGTGAAAGATTTAGATGTTATCGGGGATAAAATGACTGTTTCAAAAGAAACGATTGCAGGTTATACACCGGATATTGTTGTCGGACGAGAAATGGCTTTTAATGATGAATCGATTGGTTCTGTAGCAACGTTAAATGATTTAGGTATTCAAACCTATATTCAAACAGCAAGTAGCATGACCTCTAATCCACCATTAACCAATGTAATTGACGATGTTTTAGCATTAGGAAAAATCTTTAATGTGAATGAGCGTGCAGAAGAATACGCGAAAGAACTTGAAACACGTTATCAAACCGTAGTGGAGAAGGTACAAGCTCAAGAAGGCGATGAAACACTAACCCTATTGCCGATTGTTGCATATGATGCTTCAAAATCTTCGTTTGCAGTTTTTAATATTTCTGGGGGACTACAAAGTGATTTATTGAAACAATTAAATGTTAAACCTGCAGTTGAAGGCAGTGTTGCTGATCCATCCTTAGAAACTATCATTAATACAAATCCAGATATTATTTTATATGTAACGGCTGATCGTAATGCAGATTTGGATGCCAATGCAGTAGAAAGCATCAAAAACGAACCGCTGCTTAAAGAAGTCAATGCAGTGAAAGAAAATCGTATCTATACAACAACTTATGATGATTTTATGGATTATGGTGTGCGTATTTTTGATACTCTTGAAATGCTAGGCGATCATTTATATGGAGAAAATAAATAACAACTATCAAAAAACAACAATCTTGATTAACTATGAAGGGATCTCTCAAAGTTAGATTTTTTAGTCTAACTTTGGAGGATTTCTTCAATAAGATTGTTGTTTTTTTGTCATGTATTTTCGTTTATACTAGATGAAATAATTTAATTTATACTGTTTTCTATAAAGTGTATGATTCGTCTTTATTAAAGAAAGAACAAAAAGTAAATAGCTAACTCCATATTAATTGTTGGGTTCGTATCTCATTTATTTCTAGATACGAATCTAACGATTTTTTGTTATTTTTTTATAATCATATTGATTGCTTGTTCCAATTTTTTTGCTTGTTCTTCAGGGTCGTTTTCGGGAGAGACAAAACAATTTTTAAGATTTTCTGCAACGATCATGCCCATTACACGGTCAATACTAGAACGTACGGCACTTAATTGAGTCATAACATCGATACATTCTTTGTCTTCTTCAATCATTTTTTGAATTCCTCGTATTTGTCCTTCCGTTCTCCTTAAGCGATGAATGACTTTCTTTTTATCTTCTTCCATAAATATCTCCACCTTTAAAAAGTATATTTTCTTTAATATACCTCTTATGGGTATTATGGTCAAATGTGAAATGTTAGAAAAAATAGTTGACAATCAGTTATAACCGTAGTTTAATATACCCCATAAGGTATAAAAAAGAGGTGATAATCCGTGTTTAAACATATTTTCAGGCAAATTCCATCTATTAGTATTTTTGAATTAACACAAGATATAGCAAGAAATAACTTGGTTTTAGATGTCAGAACACCAAGTGAATACCGCGCAGGGCATATTCCGTTTTCTAAAAATATTCCTTTAAAAAAGATAGATACCTATCAGGGTAGTAATCAAACAATCTATGTTATTTGTCAATCAGGTGTGAGAAGTCGTCAAGCAACTAAAAAATTACGAAAAAAAGGGTATGATGCAATCAATGTTCGTGGTGGAATGAATCAATGGTCAGGAAAAGTAAAGGAAGGAAAATAAAATGAAAATTATTATTATTGGAGGCGTTGCTGGTGGAATGTCAGCAGCAACCCGTTTACGTCGTTTGATGGAAGATGCTGAAATTATTGTATTAGAGAAAGGTCCGTTTGTTTCTTTTGCAAACTGCGGTTTACCTTATTATGTATCTGGTGAGATTGCTGAAAGAGAGCAGCTTGTCGTAAAAACGCCTGAAGCATTGAAAGATCGATTTAATCTTGATGTGCGTCCGTTTCATGAAGTAACGGCTATCTCGCCAGAAAATCATACGGTAACAATCCGTACAAAGAACCAGGAAATAGTTGAAACTTATGATAAATTAATTTTATCTCCGGGAGCAAGACCTTTTATTCCACCCATTGAAGGTTTAAAAGAGGCGCAAAATGTATACAGTTTAAGAAATATTCCAGATTTAGATAAAATCATGGAGAATCTAACCGGACAAACTAAACATGCTGTCATTATTGGTGCTGGATTTATTGGTTTAGAAATGGCAGAAAACCTACAAAGACGTGGATTACATGTAACAATTGTTGAGAAAGCATCGCAAGTTTTACCAACACTGGATGAAGAAATGGCCGCTTTCGTTGAAAAAGAATTACGTCGTCAAGGGATAACGGTCATCACTTCTCAAGCAGCTACTCTCTTTGAGGAAGCTGGCAAAAGCATCACTTTAGAAAATGGACAAAAGCTAATATCAGATTTAACGTTATTGTCAGTTGGTGTGCAACCAGAGAATCATTTAGCACTTGAGGCTGGTTTGGCAACAGGTTTGCGTGGTGGCATTCTGGTGAATGAAGCGTATCAAACAAGTGCCCCGGACATTTATGCAGTTGGCGATGCAATTATCGTTCGCCAACAAATTACAGGAGAAGAAGCTTTAATTTCACTGGCTTCTCCAGCAAATCGTCAAGGTAGACAAGTAGCAGATGTCATTGCAGGAATGGCGCGCCAGAATCAAGGCAGTATTGGAACTGCAATTGTTCGTGTGTTTGATTTAGTTGCTGCTTCAACAGGCTTAAGTGAACGTGTTGCTAAATTGGCTCAATTACCGCTAGCAGTGGTACATGTTAGTGGAAAAGACCATGCTGGATATTTTCCAGGAGCTACTGAACTTACATTGAAACTAATTTTTAATCCTCAGACCGGAGAAATTTATGGTGCTCAAGGAATTGGTGAAAAAGGTGTAGATAAACGAATAGATATTTTAGCAACAGCAATTAAAGCCAAGATGACTATTTTTGATTTACCTGAGTTAGAATTGACCTATGCGCCACCTTTTGGTTCTGCGAAAGATCCGGTTAATATGTTGGGATATGCAGCTATGAATCTTGCGGAAGGCTTAAGTGAATCCGTTCAATGGTATGAATTAGCAGACGAATTAGCTAAGGGAAAAATCTTGTTAGATGTGCGCACTGCTGATGAGTTGAGTCGAGGAAAATTTAACATAGGTTTAGGCTTGCATATACCTCTCAATGAGTTACGTCATCAATTGGCGCAACTAGATATAAATAAAGAATATATTGTTAGTTGTCAAAGTGGCTTACGCAGCTATCTGGCAGAGCGGATTTTAAAACAGCATGGGTTTAAAGCGAAAAATCTAGATGGTGCCTTTGCTCTTTATCAAGTAGTCAAGCCGGAGGAAGTAAGTTATGTATAATTCAATTGGGATAAATGAATTCGAACAATTAACTAAACGAAAACAGCTCTCAATTCTTGATGTTCGTGAAGTAGATGAATTTCAAAGAGGTCATATTCCTACTGCAGAAAATCTTCCATTAAGTCAATTAGGAAGTGGAAAACTTTCATTAAAAAAAGAAGAAACGTATTATGTAATCTGTCAAGCAGGTGCCCGTTCGGAAAGAGCTTGTCAATTGTTAGGAGAAACATATCATGTGACGAATGTCATGGGCGGCATGTCTGCATGGCGTGGAGACACAGTGATAAAAGATTATTAAATTGTAAAAATAGTAGTTGTTAAAGGTGAAAAACAAAGGGCACGATTTACTTTGCCCTTTGTTTTGTCGTATAAAATAAGTGGTTTCCAAGCAAAAAACCACTATACAATAAAAGTGTCAGTAAACAAATAATAGAAAAATCACGTATGACGTTGTATGAAATAGTAGTCATTCCTTTAATAAATACATGACTTAATATATAGAAAAAACTGATTAAAGAAAGTTGTTTAAAAATGCCCCCTAATTGTTTACGATGGAAAATAAGCCAGCCAATTCCACCAATGATCATTAATAAGCATGAAAAAATTAAATAATAATTTAGTACTAATCGAGGTAAAGTCATCATACCGCCATCTGGAAAAATATTTTCTCCGTAGATTAATTGATCTGTTTGGTTGTTTCCTGGATAATAATAAACAGCTGTCACTTTTTCACCATTAGGATTAACAATCGTATTTTTTCTTTCTTTTGACTTCCAAAAATGATGCCAACTATTGTTCCAAGTGGTTAGATGATAGATATAACCTGAGCCATCGGGAGCTCTCTGACGATTCAGATGATAATCTGCTAGTGAATCATCAAATTGAACAACGACTAAGTCATTTTCTGTGGTTGAAACGAGTATTTTCTCTTGATTATAGGGTAAATACTGAGGAGAAGTTAAAAAGCTTATAGAAATAGTCGCAATTATCAATGTAAGTATGGTAGAAAAAATGCCAATCTGCCACTTATTCTTTTGAATCTTTTTTTGCGCATGAAGCAGGGGTGCAGTATTTGTTTCTATGGGAACTGTAATTGCGCTCTTTAATAATTCCAGTTCTTTTTGGCATTCAGGACATGTTTTAAGATGTGATTCAACAAGTAATTGAGAATCTTTACTTAACATATTTTCTACATATAAAGGTAATAAATCTTTTATCATATCACAAGTAACCATCAATATTCTTCCCTCATTTCTTCAATAATTTTTTTTCTAGCACGATGAAAAGTGACACAAGCCCAATTGCTTGTTTTACCAAACAACTTACCAATCTGCTGAAAATTTAATTCCGCAAATATCCGTAAATAAAATACTTCTTTGTATGGTTCTGGAAGTTGTTGAATTGCATAGATAATCATCTCGGATTTCTCTTGTAATAATAAGTTTTGTTCAATGTTTATACTGGATTTTGTAGTGATTTCATCAATATCGATAAAGATTTTATGTTTTCTAGCGTAAGAAAAATAAGTGTTTTTGGCAATTTGAAACAACCAAGTTTTGACATCACTCTCTCCTTTAAAAGAATCTAGAGATTGCATGACTTTGAAGAAAGTTTCAGATGTTAAATCTTCTGCAAGATGTTCTTCTCCACAAAGACGATATAAAAAGCGATAAATATCGTTAAAATACACTGCATAGATTTCTTCAAGCTCTTTCACTTTTTCACCTCCTACTTATTAGACGCAAAAATATTTGAATTCTTACCAATATATTAAAGGTTTAAAGATTCTTAATAAATAAAAAGAGACAAAATAATTATTATATCTTGTCTCTTAATAGCTTAATAGTATTCAATTTTATTGCAATAAGTCTGCCATAGTCGGGGTGATTAAGTCAACTAGTCTATCGACAGAAATGATTATTCCTTTATGAAGTTCTCCAGCAGAAATGGCGATTTCTTTAAAACGATAGATACTTTCATCGAATAAAAATACATAATCGGGTGAATGCAAAAAAATACCGATTGGCGTATTGGCACCGTGAGGATAACCCGTCAATTCAAAAGCGATTTCAACGGGTGGCAAACCTATTTTACGATTTCCAGTAAGTTTTGCTGTTTTTTTGTAATCTAAGCGCTGATTTAAGGGGATGAGGGCAATTACAGGACCGGTTTTGTTTCCTTTTAAGACTAATGTTTTAAAAATGGGTGTTTTTGCTGGGTCAAGTTCTTCAGAAAAGAAATAAGGTTCAAAAGGAATATTTTTTGAGAGTAAATAGGTTTCTACTTCGGTTTTTGTCATTTTTTTTACCTTCTTATTGTTATATTTGATTTTTTATAAATGAATAACTAGTTTTCTTCACTAAACAGTGACTATGCCTTATAGTTTACACGACTATTTTGAATTTTCACACTGCTAGACTTTGAATGATGAATGAACTAATTGCAGGAATTAAAAAAATATTGCTATAATAGCGAAGATTTATCAAATTAAGTAAAGAATTCTTGAAAAAGTTATCGTAGGCAGTTATGATGGGAAGCGTACTATTTTATGTAGTCGTGCAAATAAAGGCGGTGGAAACAATGAATTCAAAAGAAAAAATGCTAGAATTAATTAAAAAGAAACAAGGTGGCGGCAAAGCAAAACAAATGGAAACGCCCAAAAATGATCGTAAAAATATGCGTAAAGGCCCTAAGATTTTTAATAAATAATTCAAAGTAAAAATATCCGATTTATATAGAATAAAGTGATTAATTTTAGTAGTTTTGTGTCACGAAACTACTAGAATGTAGGAACCGACTCTATCTGATTCGGATATTTTATTGTTCAGTCAATCTACACTATAGGTGATATGATATACTTGTCATAAAGGAGAGAAACTATGACAAAAAATTTAATTGCCATTGATATGGATGGTACGTTATTAAATGAAAAACAACAAATTTCTCCAGAAAATAGAGAAGCAATCAAACAGCGATCGAAGGAAGATTTAGTTTATATTTGTTCAGGAAGAGATTTCTTTGATATTTGTACTATTTTAGAAAGAAGTAATCTGCAAATTCCTGTGGCTTCATTAAACGGTTCATTTATTCTGGATGGAGAAACTAAAATCTTTTCAAATCCCTTTACCAAAGCTGAAGTATTCGCAATATTTCAATATATTGAGGAACTACCTTTTAAATTATTTACCAATAAAGGGACATATAATGCGCCATTTTACATGGATCGAATGCGTAAATTTTTCAAAAAATATGGTGAATCAGTCAATAAAGAAAAAGAAACCAACAATTTAAACTATTTAATTGCTTATGAAAAAAGTACGGATTCCAAAGAATATACAGAAAAACTATTTGATGATGAGGAATTAGAAGTTTATAAGATTGCGATTTATCTGCCTGAAAGTACATTTAGTCAAAATTTTTATCAGAAAATCAAAAAGGAATTTCAATTACCTATTACATCATCGGGTCTGAATGATTATGAATTATTGCCTTTAGGAGTAGATAAAGGGAAAACATATGATATAATGATGGCTTATTTTGGAGTGCCTGCTGCAAAGAAAGTTGCGATTGGAGATAGTCCGAATGATTTACCGATGATGAGTGTTGCCGATTTATCTTTTGCTGTAGAAAATGCTAGTGAAGAGGTCAAAGCTGTATGTTCTCATATAGTACCATCAAATGATGATCATGGAGTAGCATACGTTTTAAATAATATCAATTTATTTTAAAAATAAAAGGTTGTTAACCAGTTTGGTTAGCAACCTTTTTAGCTATTATATGAACTACTTTATGATTATTTTTGCAATTTCATCATTTATTGCTACAGGTGCGGATTCTTTTAATTCAATCGAATCGATATTCTCTTTGGATAAAGCAACAAAGACGATATCGGTAATTTTATTGTGCTGCAAAATATAAGGTAAATCCATAATTGCAAGGACATCACCTACACGGATTTTTTGGTGTGGTTTTATAAATGATTTAAAACCATGTCCGTTCAAATCTACCGTACCAATACCCATATGCAATAGGTAGTCATTTTCATGTTCATCTCTGATACCAATTGCATGTTTAGTTGGAAAGACACTAACAATTTCTCCATTGATAGGTGCGCAAACCTTACCATTAGTTGGCGTAATAGCAAAACCATCACCTAAAGTTTTAGTAGAGTACACTTTATCAATAACGTCATTTAAACATTTTAATTTACCTGTTGCGGGAGCGAATAGTGAGACATGTGTTTTTGTATTATCAAAAGTAATATCCACTTGCTGGGGAAGCTGTGCACTTGGAAAAAACGATAACGACGAAATAAATTCTTTTGCGATAGACTTCAATTGCAAGAAAATTGTACGTTTCATTATTTTCACTAACCTCTCTTTTATAGTGCTTTGTCAGTTTACATCTTTTAATCTAGTTAACCATAATTATTTTCGAATGTCAATAATTTAGGTTTCATATGAAAGTAAAATAGTTATTTAAGAAATTTTGAAATTGAATCAAGAAAGAAAAAAGTAGAAAATTGTATAGGAATAATAAGTATGATAAGCTAAATTAAAAGCGAGGGATCGTAATGGCAAGAGAAGAAGAAATTATTTCTATCGTAAGTAAAAATAAAAAAATAGAAGTGAATCAACTAGCGGAACTGTTGAACGTATCACGAGTAACTATTCGTAAAGATTTAGATAAGCTCGAAAATCGAGGGATTCTTCATCGACAACATGGCTTTGCGGTCTTAAATAATCAAGATGATTTGAATTATCGTTTGGCGTATAATTATGATTTAAAACGAAAAATTGCTAGAGAAGCTGCAAAATTAATTAACAATGGTGAAACAGTGATGATTGAATCGGGTTCTACTTGTGCCTTATTGGCAGAAGAACTAGCCTTTAACAAAAACGATGTCACGATTATCACTAATTCTTGCTTTATTGCTTCCTATATTAGAAAAGCTGAATCGGTTAAAGTGATATTGCTTGGAGGCGAATATCAAAAAGATTCGCAAGTCAATGTTGGACCGTTAGTGAAGAAGGTCATTACTGAATTTCGCATTGATAAATTATTTGTAGGAATTGATGGGTTTGATGCACAAAGAGGTTTTACAGGTAGTAATATTAATCGTTGTGATACTGCCAATGCGATGATGACTGTAGCGAATCAGACCATTGTTTTGACTGATTCAAGCAAGTTTAATCAAATGGGTGTAGTCTCGGGATTTTCTTTTGAAGATATTTCGAAAATTTACACAGATAATGGAATTTCTGAAGCTCATGCAAAATTTCTAGTGGAAAAAAAGATTGAATTAGTGACTGTTTAAGAAAAAGAGACAAGAGAAACTCTCTCAGTGTTTAAACAAGTAACTAAAAATTAGTTTGAATAACTTAAAAAGGACGTGGAATTATGGGAATGTTAGTCAATGGAAAATGGACGCAAGACAATCGTTATGCTAATGAAAAAGGGGAATTCATTCGCAAAGATTCACAATTTCGCAATTGGATTACATCAGATGGTAGTGCTGGACCAACTGGAGAAGGAGGTTTTCAAGCAGAACCGAATCGTTATCATCTATACGTTTCGTATGCTTGTCCTTGGGCATCTCGCACTTTAATATTTCGCAACTTAAAAGGCTTAGAAGATATGATTTCATTATCAGTTGTTAATCCATTAATGCTTAAAAATGGCTGGACGTTTGAGGAAGCAGAGGGCGTCATCTCTGATCCAATTTTTGATGCAAAATTTCTCTATGAAATTTATGCTCAGGTTGACCCAGAGTATAGTGGTCGTGTGACCGTTCCAGTATTATATGACAAAAAACAAAATAAGATCGTTAGTAACGAATCTGCGGAGATTATTCGTATGTTCAATAGTGCGTTTGATAATGTTGGTGCAACCCCAGGAAATTATCTGCCTGAAGCTAAACTAGCACAAATTGATGCGTGGAATGAGAAGATTTACCATGACATTAATAATGGTGTTTATAAAGCAGGTTTTGCTACAAAACAAGAAGTTTACGAACAAACAGTAATAAAATTATTTAAACGCTTGGATGAAATTGAGGGCGTTTTAGAAAATCAACGCTTTTTGATTAGTGATGAACCTACTGAAGCAGATTGGCGTTTATTTCCAACTTTAGTACGTTTTGATTCAGTCTATGTTGGACATTTTAAATGTAATTTACGACAAATTAGAGAGTACAAAAACTTGTGGCGTTATACAAGAGAATTATATAATTGGCCGAAAATTGCTCAAACTGTTAATATGTCGCATATTAAACAGCATTATTATATTAGCCACGACTTTATCAATCCGACACAAATTGTACCAAAAGGACCAGAAATAGATTTTCGATTAGATTAATGAATAAACACGCATGTCATTTTTTGTCATGTGTGTTTTTAGTTCAGTCGATACAAAGGAGTCTCACAAATGAAAACAATAATAAGTTGTTTGTTTTTTGTTTTATTAACTGGATGTGCTAGTGTCCTTACTCAACCTGAATCACAAGAAATTTATGTCGCTACTAACGGTTATCATGGGAACGGTTCTTTTGAACATCCCTATCGTACGATTCAAGAAGCGGTAGATGTAGCTCAAGCTGGCGATACGATTTATATTCGTGGTGGAAGTTATCATGAAAAAATTATTATCAAAAATTCTGGTAAAAAGAATCAACCAATAACATTACGAAACTATCAACAAGAAACTGTAGTAATTGATGGCAGTCAGCAAAAAACGACCAAAGAGTTAGACGGCTTATTGATTATTAAAAACCAACAATATATAACTCTTGATGGTCTATCATTTGTAAATTTTTCTTCGGATAATGAAAATGTTCCAACCGGTGTGCTTCTTACAGGGACTAGTCATCACATAATCGTCAATCAGTGTCGAATTTCGAATATTACGACGAAAAATCCTAATCCTGAACAAGCGAATGCGCATGCTTTGGCTGTTTATGGGACAGATAGCGTACAAGCTATACACCATATAGAAATTACTAATTGTGAAATTTCCCAAAATATTTTAGGATTAAGCGAAACAGTCGTGCTAAATGGAAATGTAGAAAACTTCAACATCGCTCGCAATAAAATTCATGACAATGATAACATCGGCATTGATATGATTGGTTTTGAAGGAACGGCTAGTCAAAATGATTTTGCTAGAGATGGTTTTTGTGAAGAGAATGAACTTTGGAACAATTCGACCACCAACAATCCTTCTTACAATGAAGCTTCTGCGGCAAGTATTTATGTAGATGGTGGGCGGAATATTGTGATTCAACGTAATGTGATTTGGGCCTCAGATATTGGAGTCGAAGCAGCGAGTGAACACCAAAATAAAACAACCAAGCAGATTGTGATTCGAAATAATCTGATTTATGATTGCTTAGAAATAGCCGGTATTGCCTTTGGAGGTTATGACGAACAAAAAGGGAGTGCCACCGAAATTAAAATTTACAATAATACGTTAGTCAATAACGCAGCTCATATTTTCGTGCAAGAGCATGCGCAAGTTACGTCCAATGAAATTATCAATAATATCTTCTATTTAGGGGAAGCTTATGAAGGTGATTTAACTCAGATTAAACATACACCAAACTTTTATCAACAGCCTAAATTTGTGGATGAAAAGAAGCATAATTTTCATTTGCGTAAAGATTCATCCGCTCGTAATACAGGTATCATTAGTCAATGGGTAGGAGACGATGATTTAGATGGAAATTCACGCATAAACGACAAAAAAATAAATTTTGGTGCGTATCAGTAATGCTTGCTATTTGAAAAAGAAGAACATTGACGTTAAAATAACTCCTAACATTTATAAGGAGGAAAAGCATGGATATTTTAGAATGGTTCACCAGTCATACATCAGTGCGTTCATTTCAAGAAAAACAATTATCTGAACAATTAAAAAAACAATTAATACAAGCCGCTCAAAGTGGCTCATCGTCTAATTTCGTACAGGCATATTCGATTATTGAAGTTAGAAATCAAGAGAAACTAACAGAAGTAGAAGCTATCGCTAATTTTAAAGGTTATGGCGCAGAACATGGCGTGTTTTATCTTTTTGTTGCTGACTTAAATCGTAACTATCAAATTGCTAGCCACAGTAATAACAATTTAGAAGCATTTTCTTCAATGGAATCTTTGTTGGTTTCAGTCGTTGATACAACAATTGCTGCCCAAAATATGGCTTTATTTGCAGAGTCACAAGACTTAGGAATTTGCTATATTGGTGGTATTCGTAATGATCTATTTCGAATAGCTGAATTATTTGCGTTACCTAAGCTTACAATTCCGTTATTTGGTTTAATTATCGGGTATCCAAACATAAAAAATGAAGTAAAACCGCGTCTTTTCCAAGAAGAAATTGTTAAAATTGATGAGTATCAGGAAATGGACCCATTAACTTTACAAAGATACGATGACGTGATGAACAGTTATTATCAAGAACGGACCAATCATGCGCAACAAGCAAATTGGAGTGAAAAAGTTCAAGAACACTTCAAGATTAATCGTCGTCCAGAAGTGATTCATTTTTTAAAACACCAAGGATTTGATTTTTTTGAAAAAAATAATTAGAGAGACTTGACGATAGACGTAATCTATTTTATGATTAAGTTCAATAAATCGTACAGATAACACATCTACTTATCATAGATGTGTCGAAAGAGAGGCGGTTTCTATTCATTTAGAAACTGACTCTCTTTTTTTGTTTGAAATTGGAGGAGAAAGCGTATATGCAAGAAAAAAATATCAAACTATTACCAGCAATTATTGCCACGGGAATGCTGTCATTTGCAGGTGTTTTAATTGAAACGGCAATGAATGTTACATTCCCAACACTAATTAACGAATTTGGAATAACGACTGGACAAGTTCAGTGGGTGACAACTATTTATTTACTTGTTATTTCAATATTTGTTCCTTTTTCTAATTATTTGTTAAAGACTATGTCGATTCGTAAATTATTTGTGATTGCTAATCTCTTATTTATTGCGGGCCTTTTAATTGATTTCTTAGCGATGAACTTCCCAATATTATTAGTGGGGCGTTTTTTACAAGGGATGAGTACGGGGATTGCGTTACCATTAATGTTCTATATTATATTAACGTTTAGTTCACCAGAAAAGCGTGGCACAATGATGGGAATTGGAACCATGACAACTTCCATTGCACCTGCATTAGGCCCAACCTATGGGGGAATTTTAACTGCTCATTTATCTTGGCATTATATCTTTTTATTATTAGTTCCAATTTTGGCAATTTCCCTTGTTATGGGAATAATCGCTATTCCTGAATCCAAACCACAAGGAAATAGTCGCTTAGATGTTTTAGGATTATTGGGAGTAACGTTATTGTTCACCGGATTTTTAATGTTTCTTAATCAGATTCATCAATGGCAAGCCTTCATTTGGTTACTGATGGGTATCATTGGTTTAGCTTTATTTTATTATCAATCAAAACACGCGAAAGAACCTCTTGTGGAGTTAGGTATCTTAAAGCAACAACAATTTCGAGTATTTTTAATGGGCTTTTTGGTTTGTCAGGCATTGTTATTAGGTGTTTCTTTTGTTTTACCGAATTTTGTACAGATTGTATTAGGTGAAGATGCTTTTGTGGCGGGGTTATTAATGTTACCAGGAGCGTCAGTCGGAGCGATTTTGGCACCCATCTCTGGTAATTTATTGGATCGTTTTGGTAGTAAAAAACCAATACTGATTGGTTTAGTCTTTGCGATAATTGGTTGGACTGGTTTAACTATATTATTGAAGCAACCACTGTTACTCTCGCTTGTCGTGGGGCATGTCGTTTATATGATTGGTATTGGTTTATGCTATAGTAATATGATGACAACTGGTATGAATCAATTAAAACGTAGTGAATACGGCGATGGCAATACTATTTTTAATACGCTGCAACAATTTTCTGGTGCGGTTTCGACAGCCGTTGTGGCCACCATTATCGGGATTTTCCAACAAAACGGAACGAATATAGTTGATTCAACGATTAAAGGTTCACAAATAGCAATGTTTGTATTGTTAGTGTTATTAGTGGGAGCATTTATCCGTTGTGTCACTTATTTCACAAAATAAGTTAAGTTTTTAAGCATAATTTCTTTCGAGAAATTATGCTTTTTTTTATTTATGCGCTTGACATTGTGTGTTTATGCGCTTATTTTATAAATGAGAATCATTCTCATTGTCTTTTTGCTATTGATTAGATTTGAAGAAAGGAGTCTTATGAAAAATAAAGAGGTAGGTCACAATTTTTTAGCACGCTTAGGAAAAACCAAATTACGTCCTGGTGGAATAGAAGCAACAAATTGGTTAATCGAGCAGGCACAACTTAATGCGGATTCACAAATATTGGAAGTTGCTTGTAATATGGGAACCACCATGATTTATTTGGCTAAAACATATCAGTGTCAGGTAATTGGCTTAGATCAAAGTCAACAAGCATTAGAAAAAGCACGCCACAATATTGCTAAAGAACACCTAGAAAAAAAGTTATCAGTGGTTCAAGGAAATGCGTTAAAATTGCCCTTTGAAGATCAAAGTTTTGATGTGGTAATTAACGAAGCAATGTTAACGATGCTTGTTGGCAAAGCAAAAGATAAAGCCATCAAAGAATATTTCCGTGTTTTAAAACCCAATGGCGTATTATTAACGCATGATGTCTGTTTGTTAAATACAGATAAGCGGATAGAAATTTTAACTGGCTTACGGGATACGATTCATGTGAAGGTAGAACCATTAACTGTTGAAGAGTGGGATAAAAAATTTGTAGACAATGGATTTCATGTTACACAAAAATATGGAAAAATGTCATTAATGGATCCAATAGGTATGATACGAGATGAAGGTTTTTCTGGCGCGTTTAAAATCATAAGAAATGGTTTGAAGAAAGAAAATAAGGAGCAATTCAAAAAAATGTTTGTCTTTTTTAGAAATCATAAGAAAGAAATTGGTTATATTGTAACCGTTAGTCAAAAGAAGGGGGAAAATAACGATGTTTAAATACGAAGGGAATGGAACAATTCGTCATATTTTTGAGTCAGAGCAACAAGTGGTGACGAATTTAGTATTAGAAAAAGGCAAAGAGATTCCAACGCATGATTCACCTTATACAGTAGTTGTAGTTCCTGTTAAAGGAAAGATTATTTTTTCCGGTATCAATTTTAGAGAAGAGATTTATCCTGGAGCGATCATACGTATGTCACCTAAAGAACCACATAGTTTGTATGCTTTAGAAGATAGCGAATTAATGGTGATTAAATCTCAATTAGTAGAATAAGCACGAGAGAAATAATCTGTCAGTTAATAGATTATTTTTTTAGGTAAAATAAGTAACTATTATCGCAAATGTAATATTTTTTTGAAAATTATCAGACAACTAACAAGCCAAGTTGACTATGATACAATGGTTCTATGAGGTGAGAAAATGATTATTATTAGAGAAGCAGAAATAGTTGATGATCCACAATTGTTAGCATTATATCAAGAATTGATTCCAATTAAATTGTCACCAAAAGAAGCCGAACAGACGACATTAAAATTAATCAACGATAAAAATTATTTTTTAGTAGTGGCTAAAGAGGAGGACGAAGTATTAGGTACCGCATTAGGAATTTGCTGTCAAGCTGTCACGGTTCCTTTTTTAGTTATTGAAGATGTGATTGTCAAAGAAGACACAAGAGGCAAAGGCATTGGTCGTAAGTTGATGGCAGCATTGGATGAATTTGCGATAGGGAGTAATTGTGCGTATGCTATTTTGGTTTCTTCAGGACATCGAACCGTTGCTCATCAATTTTATGAGAATGTAGGATTTGCAGAAGATGTTAGAGGGTTTCGAAAATCATATATAGACATGTAAAAGCTGATGAGTAAATCATCGGCTTTTTTCTGTAAAACTTTCTCTTTGTTTCATCCTAGTTAGATGTGTGAATGTTTTTATCTATGAGGTTAAAATTAGAAAATAATGTGTTTTTATTGTGTTTATTGTCATTTTTGTTAACTTATTTTTTGAAAGTAAGTATAAGTGATTAGAAATTTCTATCGCTTGGCTCGTTGACTTTACGAATAAGGAAAGCTATTCTTTTGCTAATTAAGTAATAGAAGTTGCGTAGATAAGATAAGTACATGCAGGCATCATTAGGTAGAGAACTCTGGTTGGTGAAAAAGAGGAATGATAAATCATGGAAAATGGTCTTTGAGCTTTTGATTGCGAGTCTAAACGATAAACAGTCAACGGAGGATGTTCGTTATCACATCCATTCATGTTTGCATGCATGGTCAAGTGATTCTTTGAATAATCAAAGGATAAATGAAGGTGGTACCGCGATTATTTCGTCCTTCCAGAAAGTGATTTCTGGAAGGACTTTTTCATTCGAACGGAGGGAGAGAAGTGACTTCGCAACAATTTGTGCATAATTTTTTAACAGTAGAAATTTCTACAGAAGCGATTCAATTAGCGAAACAAGCTTTCGTTGATTATATGTCTTCTTCTTTATTGGCAAAACATTCACCTGAACTTATTCAGTTGAAAACAGCCTATCAGGAACAGCTGTCAGGCAATTGTTTATTGCTTGGAGACACTACTGCTGCCACTGCTTCTTTTTCAGCATTATATAATGGCTTTCAAGCACATTTATTAGATATTGATGATACTCATGGAAGCGTTCGAGGTCATCCCAGTGCGGTCATTTTTTCTGCTCTACTGACAGAGTTAGAAAACTATACTGGGAAAGAAATAGTAGAAGCTTATGTGATTGGACTTGAAATTATGGCTCGTCTAGGACTAGCTATTAACCCACATCACTATTTGCATGGTTGGCATAATACTGGGACATTAGGAGGGCTTGCGGCAACAGGAGCATTAGCCCGTTTAAAAAAACTATCAGAAGAACAGACATTAACGGCAATGAGTATTGCCACAAGTCAAGCAGCAGGGCTACAAATGCAATTTGGAACGCCAATTAAACCACTACATGCTGGTTTGGCGGCAAAACAAGCAGTAGAATCAATTCGACTAGCCAGTGCTGGTCTTTCAGCTAAGCAAGATTTTTTATTTGCCAAGCGTGGTTTTTTCTCTGTTTATGCAGAGGAAATTAAGCAAGGAGCCTTATTCGAAAACTGGGGAAAGACATGGCAAATTGTATCTCCTGGTTTGTGGTTTAAGCAATATCCTTTTTGTTCAGCAGCTATGGCGGGAGCAGATGCGGCACAAGCGTTGTATCAAAAATATCAGTTAACAGCTGAACAAATTAAACAAGTTGAAGTTAGTTTCTTTTATGGTAAAGATCAAGCCTTAGTCAATCGAGATCCTTTGACTGGAGAAGAAGGACGTTTTTCGATTGAATACATTGTTTGGTTAGGAATAACTGGACAGGAGTATTCTCTAGAAAAATTTTCTACCAAAACACTAACAGAAATAACACGACAAGAACTTCGTAAAGTTAGACGATACTATATTGATGAGCCAACTGCTCCATATACGAGAGTAGTGGTTACTTTAAAAAATGGGCAACAAGTATCCCAAAACATCACCACACCCAAAGGTTCACCTGACAATCCGTTGACTTTCACTGAACAACAGCGGAAATTTTATCAGACAGTGACGGGAACTCGGGCAAATTTAATAGAACAAACACTTATGAACTTTGAAACGAAACATGGCAAGGAATTAAAAGCTCTTTTACAAGAAAAAGATTAAACGGAGGCGAAGCAACGCATGGGGTCACATGTTATTGATTTAGTCATGTTGCGAAATAATTTCGGGACAGAAGAAATGCGGAAAGTATGGGACGATAAAAATCGTTTGCAACAACACTTAAAAATTGAAGCAGCGTTAGCACAAGCAGAAGGTGAATTGGGCATTATTCCTATAGAAGCTGCTGAAAAAATACGTGCAGTTGTAACGGTAGAAAAATATACAGTTGAAGAAATTGCTGCCGAAGCTGCTAAAATTAAACATTCATTTATGGCAACCATTAATGCCATTCAAAATCAAGCAGGGGAAGCAGGGGAATTTGTTCACTATGGCGCAACTACTCAAGATATCGTTGATACAGGGGCAATGCTACAGCTGAAAGAATCCTATGAAATTATTTTACGTGATATACAAGCAATTACGGAAAAATTAGCAGAACTAGCTAAAAAGTATCAATACACAACAATGGTAGGTCGGACTCATGGCATGCAGGCATTGCCAACCACATTTGGTTATAAATTAGCTGTCTGGTTAGATGAGTTTGGACGTCATCAAGAACGATTGCAAGAAATAAAAGAGCGCGTTTTTGTAGGAAACATAAATGGAGCGATTGGTTCGTATGCTTCTTTTGGACCAAAAGGAACAGAAATTGAGCGTCGTACTTTAGACATTTTAGGTTTAGGTACACCTGTCATTAGTTGGCAATCTGCTCGTGATCGTTTTTCTGAATATGCTTCAGTGATTGCTTTAATTAGTGGCACGTTAGGGAAAATTGGCAATGAGTTTTATAACTTAATGCGTACAGAAATTAACGAATTAGAAGAGGGTTTTTCTAAAGGGAAAATTGGTTCGTCTACGATGCCGCATAAAAGAAATCCTGCAGCTTTTGAAGGTCTTGCTAGCTTAACTCCAGCAGTCTTAAAAAGTGTTGCGCTGATCCATGAATCCATGCACGTTGAGCATGAAAGAGATGCGATGAGTTGGCGACTAGAATGGATTGCGTTACCAGAAATCAAT
Organism: Enterococcus sp. DIV2402; assembly: GCF_017426705.2. Lineage (NCBI taxonomy): Bacteria > Bacillati > Bacillota > Bacilli > Lactobacillales > Enterococcaceae > Enterococcus > Candidatus Enterococcus lowellii. The sequence goes on from NZ_CP147251.1 coordinate 1,890,486, forward strand.
AGTTATATTGCGGCTCAATTGGCTAACTTTAAAGTTATTTTAAATGATCTTCGTGTCAATGAACAAGGCATGAAAGACAATCTTGAACGACAACAAGGCCTATTGCTTTCGGAAAAAGTTATGTTTGAAGTTGGCAAAAAACTAGGAAAACAAACAGCGCATCATGTTGTTTATGAATGTTCAATGAAAGCTTTTGAAGAACAAAAATCATTTTTGGATGTATTGTTGGAGCAACCAGAAATCACTGCAACGTATAGTAAAGAAGAAATTTCAGAATGGTTAGTAGCTGAAAATTATATTGGTTTAGCTGCAGAAAAAGTGGATGAAGTCATTAATCATCTAAAAGAAAAAAGGTTGTTGGAACAGTAATGAGTTTACGTCTATTAACGAAAGCAGATTTAGAAAGTTATCATTTTGTACTTCATCATGGTTACCAACAGACCAAAGAATTTCCTATTTCATTTGAAGCTGCTGATTATAGCAAAGAAGATAGTTTGAAGTGGCTAGAAGCTCATCCGACATATGGTTGGTTTGATGAAGAGTTGACCAGTGTTCTTTCTCTAAGAATGCCTTGGGGAGCTGAACCAGGCCCCTATGGTGTGCCACATATCGGTCATTTTACAACCCATCCTAATTACAGTGGCAAAGGGTATGGGAGACAGCTTTATCAGCAAGTTGAACAAGAAATCTTAAAAAAGCAGTTACGAACACCCTTTGTTACATTAGGAACCGCTGCATCGCATCCTTGGTTAAATGAGATGTATCAGCGTTTTGGCTTTCATGAAATTGCACGAAAGCAATTAACAGGTAAACAACATATTACAATCTATTATCAAAAAGACTTATAAAGGAGTGTCATAAAATGAAAAAATTAAACATTACATTAGTTGCATTAGCGGGGTTAGGGATTTTAAGTGCATGTGGGAATCAAGAAACGAACTCATCGGCTTCAAGTGATTCCGTAGCATCAGAAAAAGTGCTTAAAGTTGGTTCAACTGGACAAAGTTTTCCAAATGGCTATAAAGAAGGCGATAAATTAGTCGGCTTTGATGTGGAATTAGCGGAAAAAATTGCCGGAAATCTAGGTTACAAAATCGAATGGGTGACTACTGATTTTAGTGGTTTAATGGCCCAATTAGAATCAGGTCGTATTGATACGGTAGCCAATGCAGTAGCAATCACTGAAGAACGTTCAGAGCAATATAACTTTGCAGTTCCATATAGCTTCTATGGTGTGCAATTAGTGACTAACACAGAGAACGAAGACATTAATACACCTGAAGATTTAAAAGGCAAAACGGTTTCTGGTGTTTTAGGATCAAATAATGTTAAAAACTTAGAAAAATTTGATACGAATAAAGAAATCACGATTCGTACGTATGAAACTCGTGATGGCGCTCAACAAGATGCTGTGAATAATCGTGTAGATGGGTATGTAAATTCTCGTCCGATTTTAGCTGCAGAAATCAAAAAGAGTGATTTGCCTTTAAAATTTGTCGGTGATCCAATTGTGTATGAGGATATCAGCTTCCCATTTTCAAAAACTGAAGAAGGCGAAAAATTAGCGGACGAATTTTCAAAAGAGATTGAAGCCTTGAAAGAATCCGGTGAATTAAAAAAATTATCAGAAAAATACTTTGATGAAGATATTACTGTAAAAACCAACGAATAAGGAGTTGCTTTATGAATTTTGATATCGCGTATATGTTTGAGATAGTTCCGTCTATCTTGAAATTTGTACCAACGACGCTTTTTCTATCGGTTGTCTCAATGTTTTTTGCGATAATTATCGGATTAATCGTTGCTTTAATTAAGCGTAGTCAATTACCGATATTACCCCAACTAGCTTCTTTATATATTTCCTTATTCCGCGGAATGCCTACCTTGGTTCAATTGTTCATCATTTATTATGGTTTACCACAATTGTTCCCTTCAATGACTAATTTGGAAGCTAGTCAAGCGGCAATCATTGGTCTTAGTTTAAAAGAAAGTTCTTATTTAGCTGAAATTTTCCGAGCAGGCTTGGCTTCAGTGGATAAAGGACAATTGGAAGCTGGTTTATCTGTGGGCATGAAAAAAGTGGCAATTTATCGTCGAATTATTTTGCCACAAGCAACGATTAATGCTTTACCAGCAACAGGTAATACCTTTATTTCCTTGATTAAAGAAAGTTCGTTGGCATTTACGTTAGGAATTACTGAATTATTTGCTGAAGGAAAAATGATTGCTGCATCTACTTTACGCTTTTTCGAAACCTATTTAGTCGTTGGATTAATTTATTGGTTATTGATTTTAATTTACGCGTATATCCAAAAATTAATTGAAGCGAAATTAAATGTGCCCTATAGGAGGTAAGATATATGATTAAAGTAGAAGCCTTAGAAAAAAGCTTTGGTTCAAAAAAAGTTTTGAAAAATATTGCTTTAGACATTCAAAAAGGTGAAGTTGTTGCTATTATCGGCCCTTCTGGATCAGGAAAATCAACCCTTTTAAGATGTCTGAATTTATTAGAGCAACCAGATTCAGGTACGATTACGATTGGTGAGGTAACATTAGATACGAATAACTTTACTAAGAAAGAAGAGTACCAACTACGCCAACAAACGGCGATGGTTTTTCAAAATTATAATTTATTTCGGAATAAAACTGCATTAGAAAATGTCACAGAATCACTGATCGCCAACAAGAAAATGTCTAAGAAGGAAGCTGAAACGTATGGACTCTCCTTATTAAACCGAGTGGGCTTATCGGCGCAGGCCAAACAATACCCAGTCACCTTATCAGGTGGACAACAACAACGTGTAAGTATTGCACGCGCCTTAGCAGTTAAACCACATGCGTTATTATTTGATGAACCAACCTCCGCTTTAGATCCAGAGTTGGTTGGTGAAGTATTACAAGTTATTCGTGAATTGGCCACACAAGAAACGACTATGGTGATTGTTACACACGAGATGCAATTTGCAAAAGAAGTCGCTAATCGAGTAGTGTTTATGGAAGATGGCGAGATTTTACATGAAGGAACAGCCGAAGAAGTACTTTCTTCAACCAATAATGTACGAATGAATCAATTCTTAAATAGTATTAATTAAAGGAGCGATAACGTGGTAGACTTACAAGAACTAGAAACTTTTTTAATTGAATATCGACGCAATATGCATCGTCATCCTGAATTGTCGCATCAAGAATATCAAACGACAGAAAATATCCGTCAATTATTATTGTCTCATGGAGTGACAATTATTGATACACCGTTAGAAACAGGTTTAATTGCTCAAATAGAAGGAGCCGAAGCTGGACCAACAATTGCTTTACGAGCAGATATCGATGCATTGCCGATTGTTGAACAGTCCGGTGTGCCTTTTGTTTCTGAAAATAATGGCGTCATGCACGCTTGTGGGCATGATTTCCATACATCCGTTATTTTAGGAGCGACCATTTTATTAAATCAACAAAAAGAACAACTAAAAGGAAATGTGTTAGTCATTTTCCAAGCAGCAGAAGAAGTTGCCCAAGGAGCTGCTAAAGTGTTAGCAACGGGTGTACTTGATGAAGTGGAAGCAGTTTTTGGCTTTCATAATGACCCATCCTTACCTGTTGGAACATTAGGAACTAAGGTAGGCGAATTAACGGCAGCAGTTGATCGTTTCGAAATTATAGTTAAAGCAGAAGGAGCCCACGGTGCGAAACCTCATGAAGGGGTGGATCCCTTAATCGTTTTGGCACAAGTCATTCAAGCTTTTCAACCGATTATTAGTCGCAATTTAGCACCAGATTCACATGCTGTTTTGAGTATTACGCAAGTGCACAGTGGTGAAACTTGGAATGTAATTCCTGAAAGTGCCTATTTAGAAGGAACTGTTCGTAATTTTAGCGCAGAAAACCGTGAAAAAGTTGAACAACGGATTCGTAAAATTTTAGAAGGAATTGCTTTAGCTAATGAAATTGAGATTGAATTAGTTTGGCATGCTAGTTGTCCTTCTGTAACCAACGATGAAAAATGGACGGCTGTTTCTTTGGAAGTAGCAGAATCAGTAGGTTATGACACGCGTATTGTTAAAGAATCAGCAATTGGTGAAGATTTTGCCTATTATCAAGAAAAAATTCCTGGTTCTTTTGTAATGATTGGATCAGGTGGTCCTTATGAATTGCATCATCCGAAATTTAAAGTGGACGATACAGCATTATTCCCAGCAGTAAAATATTTTGAAGCACTTGTTTTGAATGTTTTAAAATAAACGATTGACTCATTCTTCAATTGAGTTAAACTAAATCATAGTGTGGTATAAGTAATGGAATCTTCTTGTCTTTCGATAGATGAGAAGATTCATCTTGCTTTAGTATAAACAACTGAGCCAGTTTATATGACTCAATGAGTGGGAGAGTGAAAATGGAAGAATTATTTACGATTTTTAGTATTTTAGTATTAGGTTATGCATTTGGTAGTATTAGTTTTTGGGGAATTCGTTTAGGTAGTTCAGGTGTGTTATTAATCGCCTTGGTTTTCGGTCATTTTGGTCATGAGATTTCAGAAATTATTCGTAATATTGGTTTGATTTTTTTCGTTACGTCTGTAGGTTATACAGCAGGACCAGTATTTTTTAGAAACTTTAAGCAAAAAGCTTGGGTGTATATTTTATTAGGCCTATTGACCGTTTTAGCAGGGGTATTAAGCTGTCTATTATTTTTACAATTATTTCACTTGCCAACAGCATTAGCTTTGGGATTATATACTGGAGCAATCACCAGTACACCAGGGCTAGCGGCAGCATTAGAAGCAACCAAAGATCATCTAGCATCGATTGGTTATGGAATTGCTTACCCGTTTGCAGTTATTGGAAAAGTAATTGCCATTCAAATGATTCCTAAAATTTTAAGAACAGATATGAAGGCTGAAAGAGAAAAACTAGCCGAAAATCTAAAACCTCCGAAAGAAACCAAACGAGAAAATCGAAAGTTTATCCAAATAGATCAAATTGGGTTCTTTTCCTTTTCGTTAGCTGTTTTATTAGGTTTAGTAATTGGAGCAATTGCTATTCCATTGCCTGGAGGTGCAACGTTCTCACTGGGTATCTCAGGAGGTCCGTTGTTGGCTGGGTTAATTTTAGGCCATTTTCGTTTTGTTGGACGTGTATCGATTACTGTTCCTCAAAACACATTGAATGTGATGCGTGAATTTGGTTTGATGTTCTTTTTAATGGGAGCAGGAACGAGTGCGGGTGTCGGATTTGTCGAAACCTTGCAAAAATATGGAGTCATCTTATTCTTATTAGGTGCGATTATGACCTTAGTACCAATTATTGTTGGTTATTTTATTGCACGTAAAGTCTTTAAATTAGATTTGTTACTGGCTTTGGGTGCAGTTTGTGGCGGGTTAACAAGCACACCAGCACTAGGAGTTTTAATTTCTTCTTCTGGAACCGATGAAGTGGCAGTTCCGTATGCTTCAACGTATCCAATTGCCTTAATTACTATTGTATTAGCTACACAAATGATTGGTGTTTTCTTATGATAAACAAAAAGCCTGTGATATAAGATAAAATAAAACGATTCGACCGATAGAGTAGTATATCGGTCGAATCGTTTACTGTTTAAAAGACTTATATCATAGGCCCTTTTTTATACAATTTTTACTTTCATTCCCACAAGTGAGTTTTCATAGAACCATTGTGCATCAGGCACAGAAAGACGTACGCAACCGTGTGAGTTCGCTTTATGACCTAATTCTTCAGCTTCTTCTATAATATATTCACCAGATTTATCGATAGGAACGCTATGGAATAAATAGATTCCGTGATCTTTGAAAGAAACATAATAATTTGCACCTTCGCCAGAATCGGCGTTAAAAAACGTTTCACCTTTTTCTGGTTCGATAACAAATTCACCTTTGGGAGTAGGTGTTTCCTCAGCACCAGTTGAGCAATACATTGTATATATCGTTTGGCCATCTCGTTGAATAAAGACCCGTTGTTTTTGTGTATTAACTAATAAGACATCGCTATTTTTTAAGGTAGGATAGGGTTTATCTTCAGAAGAGCGTTGCCAATCAATTTTTTCGACTTGTTCTTGTTTTTGAGTCGTTGTCTCAGAGGTGGTTGTTTCTGTTGTCTCGATGGAAGTCGTTGCCACCGCAACTTTTTCTACTTCTTTTGCATAGATAATTTGCTCAGGTACTACCTTGTGTTTATTAAATAAAACAAAGACATTACATGCAATTAATACTAATAAGATAGAAAAAACGCCAATTAATTTTTTCATTATCTACGCTCCTTTCATTATGAGATAAATACAATTCTATTTTACTCGAAGGAGCCGAAGTTCGCAAAGGCAATTTCTTTAACAATTTCAGAAGCAACTCGGCTACCTGAACTTGCGGCGTGAACTAATTGTTCAGCAAATGCAACATGGCTATCACCAGCTGCGTAGATATTAGGATAGGAAGTTTTACCCGTTTCATCGGTAGCAATTCGGCCAAATTCGTTTAAGGCTAATGGAATTTCCCGAAGAAAAGAAATATTTAAGTTGAATTTAGGTATGACAAAACCACCAGCAACTTGCTTTTCTTCCCCATTCTCTAAAGACAGGTGACACGTGTTGTTTTTTTTCTCGATAGTGATTATTTTTTGTTCTATTAAGGTAATTTTTTTAGCCTTTAATTTAGCTTTGATTTTTTCATTTACAGATAAGCCATTTGTAAAGAGCGTTAATTCGTTACTCCAGTGAAAAATCATTGCGGCAAAATGGAGAATCATTTCTTCTTGTTCAACGATTACACCTAAAGATTTATCTTTCATTTCCCAACCATCACAAAATGGGCAATTGAAAAATGACTGACCATATACATTAGTTAGACCAGAAATTTCAGGTAATGTTTCCTTTAAACCAGTGGCTAAGAGGAGTCGACTAGCTGTAAATGTTTGGCTTTTAGTTGTAACATTAAAAATTTGATTCTGCTCATCAATGGTTTCAACACGATCTATCACTGTGTGAATCGTCGAATAATACGATAAATCATTCAAGGCTCGTTTTTTTATTTCAGAAGGTGCCAAACGATCATTAGTGATAAAGCCATGTGCTTCATGAGTTACCTTGTTTCGGGCATTGTTATCATCAATTACTAAAACCTTTAGTTTTGCTCTGCCTAATACTAAGGCAGCACTTAAGCCAGCAGGGCCTCCGCCAACAATAATACAATCATATAACATTTTTAATAAGCTCCTTTATCTATATCATTTAATTAAATAGCGTATTGAATAACATATAAACACTCAAACTGATTAAAAAGAGTGCAAATAGAGTTTTTACTTTTCTTTCAGGTAATTTAAGCATCAATTGAACACCAATTTTTGCTGTGGGGATAGATAGCAGTGCTAGAATAAGCACTGTCGGTAAGTGGATATAACCCAAAGAGTAGGGAGGTAAATTTGTTTGAGAAAGACCACTAAAAATAAAGCCTAACGAAGCAAATGTGGTTAAAAAGACGCCACAAAACGATGCTGTGCCGATTGCTTTTTTCAAAGAAAGACCAGTTTTGTTCAAATAAGTGATGATTAAACCCGACCCAGAAATACTACCTAAAGTTGCGATTGTTCCGATAGAAAGAGCATAGAGGACATCTTTTAATTTACTTGTTTGTTGACTGTCAACTGCTGTTTTTTTTCTTTGTAAAAGCATTTTACCACCTAGATAAATTAAAAAAATTGAAAAAGCTATTTTTAAAAAGTTTGGATTAATTGATGTTACAAATTGACTAACGAGTAATGTAGTCAATAATAAAATTGGTAAGAATAAACGAATCCGTTTAAAATCGATATTTTGATTCTTATAATGCGTATAGGCTGAAGCGCTGGTACTAATAATCATAGTAGCAAAAGCAGTTCCCATCGCCATAAATATTACATGGGTTTGAGGAACGTGAATCATTGGGAGAAAAATTAAGAGCGCAGGGACGATAATACCACCACCACCTAAACCAAACATACCAGAGACTAAACCTACGAAAAAACCTAAAAAAAGAACACCAATCAAATAGCTGAGCATTCATCACACCTCATTTCATTTTTAGAAGTATTTAAAAAGAGTTATTAAAGATATATTATATCTCTAATCATTGGATAAAAGAAAGAGAAACACTTTTAGTTTCTCTTTCTTTTATCCAAAAACAGCTTTTTTTTGCTGAACAATGGACACCAAACATTGATTTTTTAAATAATCTTCCATCAAGTCTTCTGCTTGATACATGATATTTTTTACAACACATTTTGGATTATCATGTACATAACATTCGAAAATTGATTGTTTTCCTTCAATCGCTTGAATAATATCTAGAAAAGAAATGGATTCCCAATCATTTCGAATAGAATAACCACCATTAGCACCTGAAATAGCTTTAACTAAGCCTTCCTTAGACAGTTTAGTCAATATCTTTGATAGATAAGTGGGTGAGATAGTTTGATATTCAGCTAATTCCACGACACTAATCGGTGGTTCTTGATGTTTTTCGGCTAATAAAACCATGGTGTGGAGCGCATAGTCGGTAGCTTTTGAATATTTCATAACTGTTCCCTCTTTTTGATTAACGACTTTATATATCTATAATAGCGACTAAATAAGTAAATTGTCAAGCCCTAAAATGATTCTCCTAAGATTGTCGCGAATTTGTAGTTGCTTTTTTTGTATGAAAGAATATAATTGGTAATGATAATCATTCTCAATTGAAGTTGTTGCGATTATTCTAACGACTTTAATAGTGTATCGAAATATTTGTTACATTACTCACGAGAGCTAGGAGGGTATAGCATGGAAACCAAGAGAAAAACAAATATTGCGTTTATTTTAAAAGAAGCGGGTTCACAAAAGTACAAAATGTATTTATCAGTTTTTTTTAGTGTCGTTTCTGGTTTATGTAAGATTTTCCCCTATATTTTGTTGCAAGTTATTATTGTAGAGTTGTTGTCTGCCAGTCCAGATAAAGAAAAAATTCAGCTGTATATATTTATTTGTTTTGGAACCGTGGGTATTAATATTTTATTTTTAGCATTAGGATTAGCCTTTTCACATATTGCCGCTTTTTCTATTTTATTTAAAATTAGGGAAAATGCGATTGACCATATGGGAAAACTAGGTTTAGGTTTTTTTCAAGAACGTTCATCAGGGCAAATAAAAAAAGCATTGGATGAAGATATTGAAAAGCTAGAATTATTTATTGCTCATCAAATTCCTGACTTGGCAGAATCGATTATTACACCGTTAGTCGTTATTATTTATTTGATGCAAATTAATTTTTGGTTGGCACTTATTTTATTCATTCCTTTTCTTCTTTCTTTGCTATTACAAGCTTGGATTTTTAAAGGATACGAAGAAACAATGACGAATTATAATCAAGTATTGAAAATTATGTATGGAACAATTGTAGAATATATTCATGGAATGCGCGTGTTTAAAGCTTTTAATTTAAGTGCTACTAACTTTAAGAAATATACACGAACGGTAGATGAATATTTAAAATATTGGATTAAAATTTGTGACGATACAATTAAAAGCTATACGATAGGTTTAACAATTATTGACACCTCGGGATTATTATTAACTATTCCAGTAGGTGGATTGCTATATTTATCAGGAAAATTAGATTTTTCTGGTTTTGTGATGTTTTTATTACTATCTACGGTATTTTTAACAGCTTTTTTGAAGATTTTATCGATGGGTGGGAATTTAGCACGATTGTTAACAGGAGCCGATAATATTAGAGAGATGATGGAAGTTCCTGCTTTAACCAATGGGGACGAATATTTAGAGGATGCCATAGGAGAAGTGGCGTTCCAAAAAGTAACTTTTGCATATGATGAAAAAAACGTTTTGGAAAATCTCTCATTTACTTTAAAACCAAATACAGTAACTGCTTTAGTCGGGCCTTCAGGATCAGGAAAAACAACAGTAGGAATGTTACTGGGGCGTTTTTGGGATATTTCGCAAGGAAGTATTACAATTGATGGCAAAGAGCTACAAGCACTTGCGTTGGACTCACTGATGGAAAAAACAGCTTTTGTTTTTCAAGATGTTTTTATGCTGAATGACACGATTCTAAATAACATTCGTTTGGGGATGGGTAAAACGGAAGAAGAAGTTTTTGTTGCGTGTCAAAAAGCTCAAATACATGATTTCATTTTAACTTTGCCAAATGGCTATGGCACGGTTATTGGAGAGAAATCAGGCATTAAATTATCTGGTGGTGAGAAACAACGAATTGCAATTGCTAGAGCATTATTAAAAGATGCTCAAATTGTGATATTAGATGAGGTGACAGCATACTCTGATATTGAAAATGAAAAAAATATCCAATTAGCATTAAGGAATCTTTTGTTAAATCGTACGGGATTAATTATTGCTCATCGTCTCTATACTATTCAAAACGTAGATCAAATTTTAGTTTTAGATGAGGGTCAGTTGGTGGAACAAGGAACACATCGAGAATTACTCGCTAAAGAAGGTCTTTACCAACGATTGTGGCAAAAAGGAGGAAAAGGCGCATGATAAAAGAAATCAAACGATTGATAGGAGAAGCCGATTACCGTTTATTTTTAAAAGCTGTGAAATTGTTAGTGGCCGATGCCTTGTTTCATGCAGTTATTTATAGCATGTTGTTTCTAGTTTTATTGGACTTGGTAAATGATTCGTTAACCTCTGTTAAGATTAGTTCCTATACAGTCATTACTTTTGTCATGATGATTGTGCGTTTTTTTGTTTTAAATAAAGGTTATTATGCAGCACAAGCTGATGGTGCGCGAATTGTGGCTCATTTACGAATTAAAATGGGAGATTATATTCGCAAGTTAAACATGGGATTTTTCAATAAAAATAATATTGGTGAGCTAACAAATACCCTCACAAATGATTTAAATGATTTCGAAACATTGATTACGCACATGGTGTCTGATTTTATCAAATATTTCATTCTAACGATTTATCTAGCAGTTTGTTTGCTTTTTATTAACCCAATGATTGGCTGGCTCCAAATGTTGTCAGTTATCCTCACTTATTTTATTTTGAAATTAGGCCGAAAACAGTTGAAAAAAGTAACGATTAACTCAAAAAAAGTGCGTTCAGGTATGTTATCTAATATTATCGAATACGTCAATGGAATTAGTGTATTTAAATCGTATAATATGATGGGTAGTCAATTTGAACGTTTAAATAAAAGCTTATCAGAAGTAAAAAAAGAATCAATCAAAGTTGAATTATCTGCAATTCCGTATATTTTACCTGTTCAAGTGATTCTCATGCTTTCTTTCCCACTATCTGCTTATCTAGCAACGCAACAATTTTTTAATAATCAACTATCAATGAATGAATTATTGATTTATTTAGTAGCTTCTATTTCATTTATGAATGTAGCGATTAGTTGGGCGGTGTTGTCTTTAGAATCTGCATATTATCAAACAGCTGTACAAAAGTTATTGAACATCCTTGATTTGCCAGAAATTTCCTATGAAACGACTACTTTTGAACCAAGTGATTATGCAATTCGTTTTCAAGATGTGGCTTTTGGTTATCTTGCGGATAAAGCGGTTCTTGAAGAATTAAATTTTGAAGTAAAACAAGGGGAGATGGTCGCTTTAATCGGCGCTTCTGGTTCGGGAAAATCGACTGTTTTAAATCTACTTGCTCGATTTTGGGATCCAACACGTGGAGAAATTTTGATAGGTAATCAAGATATCAAAACAATTTATCCAGATTCGTTATTAAGTAAAATTAGTATGGTATTTCAAGATGTGTATTTATTACAAGATACTATTTTTGAAAATATTCGCATTGGTAATCCTAAGGCAACGGTAGAAGAAGTAATCCAAGCAGCTCAAATGGCGAATTGTCATGAATTCATTCGTGCCTTACCGGATGGTTATGAGACCATGTTACATGAAGGAGGAGCGGGTCTTTCAGGTGGAGAAAAACAACGAATATCAATTGCTCGCGCCTTTTTAAAAGATGCACCGATTATTTTATTAGATGAAGCAACGGCGTCTTTAGACATAGATAACGAAGCGATTGTTCAGCAATCAATTCAACAATTGGTTACGAATAAAACCGTAATGGTCATTGCTCATCGCCTAAACACTATCCGTAAAGCGTCAAAAATCATTTTGTTGGAAAATGGCCGGATTATTGAAGCTGGTTCACATGACGATTTATTGAAGCAACAAGGAAAATATTATCAAATGTTCCAGACAATGCATGCGGCTTCTGAATGGAGTTTATAACAACAAAGAACTCGACTATTTGCAAATAGTCGAGTTCTTTGTTGTTATTTTAATAGTATTCCCCTTGACGATAGTCCCAAGAGTTGAATTGTTCTGATAAATACATCATGATTTTATCAATATCCAAACCTTTACGAATAACAATCGGTGCAGGAGAGATGGAGCGTTCAGTTCCTTGTTCCGGAACCAAGTTACCATCTTTATCTACAAATGATACCATTACCCCTTGTTCGTAACGAGTTTCAATTGTTTTATCTGGTTGAATGGATGCGACATAATCGTTACCTTCGATGATTAAATCAGCTTCATTTTCAATTTGTTCACCAATACCTTCGACAAGACCGCGATTTCCTTTTCCTGAAGGATTTGCAGAACTTGCAAATAATAATGTTTTATCTTTTGCCCAAAGTTCTTGTGCGATTTGTTCACCAGGTACACCGAATTTTAATACAAAACAGCTTGTTCCACGTGTATCTGTCATTAATTCGTCAGAACCATCATTTGGAATGTATTGTTTTCCAGATTCTTTCCAAGGAAGGATTGCGCCAAAAAGAACATCTTCTTCCCAACATTTTTTATAAACAGCAGCCATTTCTTCGTTCATATCAGCTAGTTCAAAAAGTTGTTCAAGTGATCCACATAATACGACTCCAGGTTTATTTCTTTTACGATTTTTTGCAGAGAATTTTCTTTCTAATCCGGCTTTATCTGCTACAGTGATGATGTAGCCAACTTTTGTTGGACAAACAACCACTTTGCCTCCGCTTTGTAGTAAATCAATGGCCTCTTGTGTAGGGGCACCTGTCCATGAAATGTATTTATCTTGACTCATGTAATCCAATCCTTCCTTAACTAACATTTTCTTATGCTCTTAATGAGTAATATTCAGAAAATTTTGATTTTTCTAAGTGTATCAAATGATAGTATATCTTACACGGATAGTCAAGAGGGATTTCACAAAATGTTCCTAATTAAAATAGAAGAGGTTATTCTAATTAGGCAAAAGGACAAAATATTCTAAATATATTGCAATTATTCAATGAATAGCTATAATTGACGTTGAGAATCATTCTCAATTGAAAGGGGAGCGTTTATGAGTAAAAAGAAAAAACAGCCTTCTGTATTGAAGAAATTACAACCTTTTTTAGGGAAGCGCAAGTTGTTTATTTATAGTTCAATGGTAATGTCTATTTTGGCTGCACTTTTTGGTTTAGTACCATATGGTATTGTTTATTTATTTTCTGTTGAAATTTTAGAAAGACCAGCAAATAATCCTAATATTTTTATTTTATATGCAGGAATTGCATTTTTAGCAATTGTTTTAAAAGGCATTTGTTATAAATTATCGAGTGATTTTGCCCACCAAGCGGCGTTTGATATTTTATATGATATTCGTATCACTTTAGCAGAGAAGTTGACCAAATTACCTTTGGGCTATTTTGATACGCATGATACAGGAAAAATTAAAGTTACGATGAATGAAGATGTAGAGCAACTAGAAGAAGGCATTGCTCATTTAATTCCAGATATTACCACGGGAGTTTCGATACCACTTTTGACGTTCTTAGCCATGTTTATTTTAGATTGGCGCATGGCAATGGCAGCATTATTGATTATTCCGTTGTTGGGTCTTTTTTATGCGAATGTCATGAAAAAAATGAAGCCGTTAATTCCGAAACAAATTGAGGTAGGCGGTTTAATCACTAATGCTGTTTTACGTTATGTTTATGGAATGAAAGTTATTCGTGTGTTCTCACAATCAGAAAAAGCCTTTGAAGAATATGCCACTGTTGTTAAAAAAGCCGCAGATTTAAGCGTTGAAATTGAAAAAGAAACGCTTGAGGGGAAAACAATTTTTGCAGCTGTCGCTCAAATGCCGTTATTAATTGTGATTCCAATGGGTGTTTGGTTATACAGTGCAGGTGAAATTTCACTGTCTTTATTTGTTTTATTTATCATGTTAACGATTGGAATTGGCAATACATTGGTTAAGGCATTTCGTTCGAATGGTCAAGTATCTTTTCGTTTAGCTGGTGTCACACGTAAAATTACAGCAATGTTAGATGAGCCAGAATTAACCCAACCAACACAGGCGGTACAACCACAAGAAGCAACGATTACTTTTGAAAATGTATCCTTTGCTTATAATGAAGAACGTGATGTATTAAGGAATGTTACTTTTACTGTACCAGAAGGAACCTTGACCGCTCTTGTTGGAGAATCGGGAGCTGGTAAAACTACGATTGCTCGTTTAGTGCCACGTTTTTGGGATGCAACAAGCGGACAAGTCAGCATTGGTGGAGTAGATGTTAGAAATATCGGCAGTCAAGATTTAATGAATTTCGTTTCTTATGTTTTTCAAGATGTTTATTTATTTGAAGGAACCATCATGGACAACATTCGCATGGGACGACCAGAAGCAACAGACGAAGAAGTGATTGCTGCTGCTAAACAAGCCTATTGTCATCATTTTATTATGCAATTAGAAGACGGCTATCAAACAGTAGTCGGAGATGGTGGTGGAAAACTAAGTGGCGGACAACGCCAACGAATCAGTATTGTTCGAGCTTTTTTGAAACAAGCACCTATTTTAGTCTTAGATGAAGCAACCGCTTTGATTGATGCTGAAAATGAAGCCTATATTCAAGATGCGATCAATGAATTGATGCACCCTGTAAATGGACAACCGAAAACAATTATTATGATTGCTCACCGTTTGCATACTATTGTAAAAGCAGATCAAATCCTAGTTATTGAAGATGGACAAATTGCTGCGAAAGGTACACATCAAGAGTTGTTAGCTACTCATGCTTCCTATCAAACTCAGTGGGAAGCTTACCGTGGCGAAGGTAATGCATTATTATCTAAAGCTGAGACAACCACTAAACCACTTCCTTTCAAAGTAAAATTACTGACGAAAATTTCTGAGGAAAATAAAATAGAAGATGAAGCCTATCGTCATTTAAGTGAATATTCAGTGTATAAACAATCGCTAGTTGTTGCTGGAAGTTCAGAAAATAAAAAAGAACTAAAAGAAGGGTATCGTCGGACTTTTATTGAGAGTTTCTTTATCAGTATTCCTTTAATTGTAGTTGCGTATATTGTTTATTTGCTCTTTACAGATAGTGTGACGGATGTCTGGAAAGTAGTTGGCGGCATGTTCCTTGCGTTGCTTTTACAAGGACTAACGTATTACTATTCCAACCGGATTATGTTTTTGATTTATTATAAGATGACAGCAAGTATTCGACTATACTTGGGAAGACGTTTAAAAAATTTACCGTTAGGATATTTTTCAAAACAAGATGCTGCTTTATTAGAAATGAATGTCAAACAAGATGCGATGTTTTTAGGATTTACGCCAGCCATCGTCATTGGGATTATCAAAGGCGTTATTACGCCAGTTATGACATTGCTGGTATTAGCATGGATTGATTGGACGTTAGCACTTATTGCTATCGCAGGAATTCCCATGTGTTTATTCATAACAAAGCTAGCCGATCAACAGCTACAAAAAGTGATGAATCGACTACAAACTGCTCGAAAACAAGCCAATCGTCGTATTCTTGATTTCATTCGTGGTATTTCAGTTATTCGCTCGTTTGGTTTAGCTGGTAGTAAATTATTAGGTTATCAAGAAACAATGGATGAATTTCGTAAGAGTAGCATTCAGTTAAATAAAAAATTATCACCGTATACGGCCTTAAATGTTATCATGTTTGAAATAGGTTATGTCATTGTTTTGGTTGTCGGTGGGCTAAAATATACAGCAGGAACAATTGATGGGGTGTCGTTAATTTGTTTCTTAATTTTGACGGCTGCATTGTATGAGACTTTACCAATCATGGATTATGTGGTGTATAAACGTCTAATGAAGACGACATTAGATAGTCTTGATGATGTCATTCAAGAAGAAGATTTACTACAACCAGAAATTGGTCAAGAAAAATTACCAGCAACATTTGGCGTAACGTTAGAAAACATTTCTTTTGGCTATACGAATCAAGAGATTTTACACAAGCTTAATCTAACGATTCCTGAAAATGGTATTACAGCGCTTGTAGGACCCTCTGGAGGTGGGAAAACAACCACATTGAATCTGATTGCACGTTTTTATGATATCGCGTCAGGGAGCATTAAAATAGGAAATGTGGATATTCGAGACATGCGTCATGATACTTTGATGCAACATATTAGTTTTGTTTTTCAAGATGTGTATTTGATGCCAGATACGATTATGAATAATTTGAAATTTGGCAATCCACATGCTAGTTTTGAAGAGGTGGTAGCGGCTGCTAAGTTGGCATGTTGTCATGAATTTATCATGGAGTTTCCAGAAGGATATGATACTCAAATTAGTGATGGGGGTGCAAACTTATCCGGTGGTCAGAAGCAACGGATTAGTATTGCTCGAGCGTTGCTTAAAGATGCACCGATTGTTTTATTAGATGAAGCAACGGCAAGTGTTGATCCAGAGAATGAATTATATATCCGTGAAGCGTTACAAGTACTAGCGCAACATAAAACAGTTATTATGGTGGCGCATCGCTTGCATACCATTCGCAACGCAACAAAAATTGCCGTAATTGAAGATGGGAACGTTGTGGAATCAGGGTCCCATGAAGAATTATTTACTAAAAATGGTCGCTATAAACAATTTTGGCAAGAACGTCAACGAGCAGAACAATGGCAAGTTGAGATATAGAAAAATGCCTCGTCCTAAAAGTTTTAGGGTGAGGCATCTTTTTTTAGTTTGTTTCAATTAAAGAAGCTTTGACATCTTCAATAATTTTAGTGTTAGCAATTGGGCCATTATACAACCAGCTAGAGTCACCATCGAATTCATGAACATGGTCATTTTTAACAGCTTTTAAGTTTTTCCAAATATCTTCTTGGAATAAAGGGGCTGACGTATCACTATTAATTAAGAAAATTGAATCAGCATCAAGTTCTGCTAGTTTTTCTAAAGAAACAGGATTCCAGTCAGCAGTGGCTTCTTTAGAAACTTCTTCAACAAGAGTCGGTTTATCTAAACCTAAATCTCCATATAATACTGCACCGCTTGAACGTCCCTCTGTTACCATAAAGATTGAATTATTGACTACCCATAAAACGGCAACGGATTGATCTTTTACTTGGTTGTCTAGTTCTTTTTTCGTATTCTCTGCTAAGGTTTCATATTCATCTACTACTTCGTTAGCTAAGTCCTCTTTATTCAAAACAGTAGCAATATCAGCTAATTGGTCGCGCCAATTGACATCTTCGCCGTTTTTAACAACATAAGTAGGAGCAATTTTTGCGTACTCTGCATATTTACCACCTTCAACAGTTGAAGAAGAGCTAATTAATAATAAATCAGGTTCAAAGCCAAGAACTTCTTCGTAAGGTAAAGAAAAATCAATCGTTGGGATGTCTTTTAATTCATCTTGTAAATAGGTTTGAATACTCGAATCATTGACTGTCCATTGGGCAACAGGAATTGTATCTAAGGCAACTAGATAATCTTCTAGATAGCTAGCGATGATTCGTTCTGGTTTAGCAGGAATCGTCACTTCATTTCCTAAGGTATCTGTTAAAACACGGTCTTTAGCTACGCTTGAAGTGGTAGTCGATTCGCCAGTGTTTTGATTATTGGTATTTCCACAAGCACCTAACAATAAAAGACTACTTAAAGCTAATGCAGCTCCTACTAATTTCCTTCTTTTTTGCATAATGTTTCCTCCTAAAAAAATATCACGATAATGATAATCATTATCAATTAAAAAATGGAAAAAGTCAATATAGATCTTTTTATATCAAGCAATTTTGTGAAAGAAAGAATTGCAAAACCTAAGAGGCTAACCTATAATAAATCCAATGAGAATGATTCTCATTGAATAGCTAGCTTTGAAGTAGATATAAGGGATGAAGAAAATGGGAATTTTAGTAGCAGAACAACTATCCACTGGTTATGGTGAATATTTAATTAGTGAAAATTTAAATTATACGTTTCGTGAAGGGACAATTACCAATATTATTGGGCCTAATGGCTGTGGTAAATCAACTTTTTTAAAAACTTTGGCACGAGTGTTACCCAATCAAGGAGGCACGGTTTTATTAAATAGTAAAGCACTAAATCAATACAGTAGTAAAGAAATCGCAAAAGAATTAGCGATGTTAGCAC
This sequence comes from Enterococcus sp. DIV2402, assembly GCF_017426705.2. Taxonomy (NCBI): domain Bacteria; kingdom Bacillati; phylum Bacillota; class Bacilli; order Lactobacillales; family Enterococcaceae; genus Enterococcus; species Candidatus Enterococcus lowellii. The sequence continues at coordinate 1,908,906 of NZ_CP147251.1, forward strand.
AAACTTCCGAAGCCCAAATTGATTTATCGGTATTTGATGTTGTTTCTTATGGGCGTTATCCATATCAAAAAGGATGGGGAAGCTTATCTGGAGAGGATCAGCAGATTATTCAATGGGCTTTGGAAATTACAGGGTTAACGGAATTAGCTAGACAATCCGTCATTACCTTATCTGGTGGACAGCGTCAAAGAGTTTGGATTGCGATGGCTCTTGTTCAAGACACAGATATTGTGATTTTAGATGAACCAACCACTTATTTAGATCCTGCACATCAACTGGAAGTATTAAACGTCTTAAAAGAGATTAACCAAACGAAAGGTAAGACGATTATTATGACGAGTCATGATATTAATTTATCTTCACGTTTTTCAGACAGTATTCTTGCGATGAAAGATGGCAAGATTTTGAAGGAAGGAACACCAGAAGAAGTGATTACGCCCGCTGTTCTGAAAGAAGTCTTTCAAATTGATGCTGAAATTATAATTCATCCAAAAACGCAACGACCATTGATTCTCTCTTACGAAGTATTAAAAATGGGGAACGCTTATGAATAATACAAAAATATACAATATTTGGGTAATAGGTAGTCTAATGTTTTTATTTTTAATTGCTAGTATGATGGTGTCATTGGTGATAGGCGCAGTGAGCATTCCTCTGCAAACATTTATCGATGCGTGGTTAAATTTTGATAAAAGTAATCAACTACATCAGGTATTAATGAATGTTCGTTTGCCGAGAATTTTAGGCGCCGCAATTGTCGGAACAAGCTTAGCCATTAGTGGTGCATTAATGCAAGGAATAACGCAAAATCCATTAGCTGACTCTGGTTTATTAGGAATTAATGCAGGAGCTGGTTTAGGATTGGCTGTGATGTTTGCATTTTTCCCAGATACTAGCTATCGGTTTATTTTAGTTGCTTGTTTCATGGGTGCTGCAATTAGTGTAGGTGTCATCTATTTAATTACTAGCTCAAATAAACAGGTAATGACTTCGTTGCGCTTAACTTTAGCAGGTGCGGGGATTAGCGCGCTGTTTATTGCAGCAAGTCAAGCAATTGCGCTACAGTTTAATTTGAGTCAAGATATTACATTTTGGTCAATTGGCGGAATTAGTGCGATTTCTTGGAGCCAACTACGTTTAATCACGCCATTTTTTCTGTTGGCATTATTATTGGCGATAATTAATAGTCCAGCCATTACTATTTTGCGATTTGGTGATGACACAGCCATTAGTTTAGGGAAGAAACCTCAACGAACACGGATTGTTGCTTCAATTATTGTCTTAGTATTATCGGGGCTATCAGTAGCAGTCGTGGGTTCAATTAGTTTTGTTGGTTTAATCGTACCGCATGTATTACGCTATTTTGTCGGAGAAAACTATCGCTATTTAATTCCATTATCGGGATTAGGGGGAGCTTTATTAGTTGTTTGGGCCGATTTAATTGCCCGCTCAGTCAACCCACCTTTTGAAACGCCGTTTGGAATTATCACAGCGCTAATTGGCATTCCGTTCTTTTTGTATCTCTCAAGAAAGGGTGGACTGCGTTTATGAAAAAAAGATATATTTTTCCTATATTGCTTCTTTTAATTGTTCTATTAGTGTTATTTGCATTGACTCATGGCAAATTAGCTTTAACTTGGAGTGAAATCTGGGAAATTATGCGTGGTGGTGGAACGTCTGCTAAACGTTTATTATTAGTTGATTTTCGTTTGCCACGGATTGTTTTAGCTATTTTAGCTGGAGCTGCATTGGCAGTCGGTGGGGCAGTACTACAGAGTACAACCCAAAATCCATTGGCAGACTCAGGGATTTTAGGCATCAATGCTGGTGCAGGTCTATTTGTTTTGCTTTTTATCAGTTTTGTCCAATCGACGACCGTAACAACCTTTTTGTTGCCATTGATTGCCTTAGTGGGTGCGTTGTTGACAGCTGTTATTATCTTTGCTTTTGCTTATAAAAAAAGAATCGGTATTATGCCAGTAAGATTAATATTAACAGGGGTAGTCGTTGGCACAGGAATCTCTGCCTTAACATTATTGTTAGTTACAAAACTTGATAGCGAGAATTATCGATTTGTAACAATGTGGCAGGCAGGTAGTATTTGGGGCAGCAATTGGTTTTTTGTGTGTGCGTTATTACCATGGCTCTTGATTTTAGTACCATGGTTTTTCTTTAAGCATCGCGAATTAGATATTTTACAATTTGGCGATGCCACTGCAATTTCTTTAGGTGTTAATATTCAAAAAGAAAGGATAAAATTGATTGTTGCAGCAGTTGCTTTAACTGGTGCCGCAGTGTCTGTGACGGGAGGCATTGGATTTTTAGGATTAATTGCTCCTCATATTGCCAAGCGATTAGGCTTTAAAAAGCATTGGCAATTACTACCCATAGCAGCTATAATCGGCAGTTTATTGTTATTATTGAGCGATACCATTGGTCGTTTGTCACCTGGTAGTGGCGAAATTCCTGCTGGAACAGTCGTTGCCATCATTGGTGCGCCTTACTTTTTATTTTTATTATTAAAGGAATCTACATGATAACAAACAGCATGTACCATTGTTGTACATGCTGTTTTTATTATGTGCTGATGGTTTTGAAAATTTCACAAGCAAAAGCTCTGCTTAAATTTATTTAATATGATATAACGAATAACGGTAACACATATAATTAATTTTTTAGGGAGGATACACATGATTACAGAAAAGGTGGAAACCTTAGATGGATGGTATTGCTTGCATCTTGTTTTTCAAATGAATTGGGCAGCATGGCAAAAAGAAACAAATGAAACAAAGCAAGCAGCAATCAACGAATTGTCTGAGTTAGTGAACGAATGGCAAGAAATTGAGGATGCACAAAAAGGCAGTCATTATTTGTGGAATGTGACCGGTCACAAGGGTGATTTTGGTTTTATGCTGTTGCGACCAGAATTAAAAGAACTCAATGCTGCTGAAAACGCATGGCATAGTTTGGCAATCTATCAATACCTACAACCAGTTCACAGCTATGTTTCCGTAATTGAACTTGGCACATATAGTGGAATGCCAAAAACAGAGACAGCTTGGGCAAGAACAAATAAAAATCTTTATCCAGAATTACCGAAAGAAGAGTATATCTGTTTTTATCCGATGAACAAAGTCCGTTCAGGCGATGTCAACTGGTATACGTTATCTTATGACCAAAGACGTGAGCTAATGAAAGAACATGGATTAATTGGTCGTAAATATGCAGGGAAAATTCGTCAATTTATCACAGGATCAATTGGTTTTGATGATCATGAATGGGGCGTAACTTTATTTGCCGAAGATCCATTAGAATTTAAAAAAATTATTTATGAAATGCGCTTTTCAGAAGCCAGCAGTGTATATTCTGATTTTCCATATTTTATGGTCGGAACGTCATTAAATACAACACAACAATTACAAACATATTTAGGGTTGCTTTAGGAGGATTTGTTCAATGGAGTTACGTGCCACAAAATCAGAAAGATGGTTTGCCCCATTATTAGTTATTAGTTTATTTATCACACAATTAGATTCGGGAATTATTAGTACTAATTTATCTTCAATGGCTAGAGGATTAATGTTAACACCTGCTGAAAAAAGTTGGATTGTTTCTATTTATACATTAGGTTTATTATTTGCTACGCCTGTTATGGGAAGTATGATCGACCGTTTTGGTTATCGTATGGTCTTTTTAACAGAATTAGCGTTTTATTTCGTTGGTGTATTAGGGATTGCTTTAAGTCAATCGTTCCCAATGTTACTAGTCTTTCGTGCGCTGCAAGCTTTTGGTAGTAGTTCGCTATTAACGTTGACACTTTCTTTGGTTTTTGCCAAGACAGAAAGGAAAATTGGTGGAAGAGTTGGGAATATCGGGGCATTAGTTGCCTTATCGACAATTGTCGCACCTATTATCAGTGTAGTTAGTTTAGCCAAAACCCATGATTGGCGTAATATTTATTTTGTTATGGCATGTTTAATTGCGATTATTTTCTTACTTGCATTCTTCATTGTGCCAAAAGTAACAAACTCAGAAACAAAATCGTTTGATATCAAAGGAAACAGTTTGTTTGTATTAGCTTTACTAGCATTTAATTTATTATTAACAAGAGGGTTTTCTCGTGGTCATATCGTAGAATTAGTTGTTTATGCAGCAATTTTAATTATCGCTAGCACTTTATTTATGAAGGTAGAAACAGCACGAGAAAATGAAAAATTAGCTGTACTATTTTCACGAAAATTATGGCAAGTACCTGCGTATCGTACAAGTTTACTTGGAGGAATTACAACAGGTTTAGTGATGTCTTTATTTGCTTTCTTACCATCATTTATTGAAATGACATTCCATCTTGATGCAAGAAAAGCAGGATCATTAATGACAGTAATGGCTGTAGGAACTTTTATTGGTTCGAAAATTGCGGGAATTTGGACAGATAGAAAAGGGGCAACACATTCTACAACAGGCACAATGATGCTAGTTTTTATTAGCTTAGTTACGATGTACTTCTCGGTTGTTTCGTTTAAAATGTTCTTGATTGCACTGTTGTTCTTTGGTATTGCGATTGGGGCATTAATGACTGTTCCGTTACAAGTATTAGTGGTAGAAGCTTCGCCTAGAGATCGTAATGCTTCTTTGAGTTTATTATCGGTTTGTAAAAAATTAGGTATGACAATTGGTATTACCATAATCGGTGTCTTGGCACATGCGACTGGTTCGCTTGGTTTTTCCCAAATGTTAATTGGTTTAATGGTTGTCACACTAATTTTTATTTTTTATATGAGAAAGAAGGCATAATTTGTCATGCAAAAACAAGCAGTTTTACTAATGAGTTATGGGACACCAAACAATACAGAAGAAATTTGGGATTATTATACCCATATTCGTCATGGGAAAGAACCTTCCCAAGAACTTTATGATGAATTAGCTGGTCGTTATGAAGAAATTGGTGGGGTTTCACCCTTAGCTCGTATCACAGAGGCGCAACGTTTAGCTGTTGAGGAAAAATTAAATGTGACTAGCGCAGTAGAGTATCATGTGTTTACTGGTTTACGTCATATTCGTCCATTTATTGAAGATGCAGTGGCAGATATTGTAGCGCAAGGATTTCAAACGATTCATGGAATGGTACTAGCACCACATGATTCTAGTTTTATTAAGCAATATCATGATCGTGTTGAAAAAGAATTGGAAGTTTATCCAGAAATTTCCTATACAGCACATCGTCACTTTTGGCAACATGAAGGATTTCAAGTATTTTGGGCTAACCAAATTCAAGCAGCATTGAATTCTGAGAAAAAGCAGAAATTTTTGTTCACGGCACATAGTTTGCCTGAGCGTCTATTGCTAAATGGCGATCCGTATGTTGATGAAATAACCGGTGCCGCTAAAGCAATTGCGCAACGTGTAGCAGGTTCATTGGACTTTGGTCATGCGTGGCAAAGTGCTGGACGTACAGCGGATAAATGGATTGGTCCACGTGTTGAAGATGTGACCGAAGAATTGTTAAAAGAAGGTTATGAAGAGATTATTTATCTACCATTTGGTTTTGTTGCAGATAATTTAGAAACACTCTATGATAATGATATTGAGTGTAAAGAATTAGTAGAAGAATTAGATGGAGAGTACCGTCGCTTAGATATGCCGAATACTCATCCCGATTTTATTAGCGGTTTAGCAGCAGAAATTCTTTCAAATTAAACAAAAATGAAGAGCACTCAAAATTTAGGTTAACATTTTGGGTGCTCTTCGTTATAGATATGAAGAATTTTTAAAAGTGACGATACAAACCGACAACTAGCCCTAAAATTTTAACACTTGGTAAAATAATTGGTTCCATATAATCATTTTCCGGTTGTAATCGAATATAAGTTTTTTCTTTATAAAATCTTTTACAAGTTGCTTCATCTTCATCAGTCATAGCAATAACAATATCGCCATTTCCAGCAATGTCTTGTTTTCTTACAATTACTTGATCACCATCTAGAATGCCAGCATTAATCATGCTTTCGCCGCGAATGGTTAACATAAATAATTGGCCACTATCTTCAACTAGATTAGGAGGGATTGGGAAAAAATCAGAAGCCTCTTCTACTGCTAAAATGGGTTCACCAGCAGTTACTACACCTAACAAAGGGATTTTTTGTTGTTGAGCACCGATTGTTTCTAAGCCCAGTGTGGTTAATTCAATGGCTCGAGGTTTTGTAGGGTCTCTTTGGATTAAGCCTTTTTTTTCTAAACGTGATAAATGACCATGAACAGTTGATGTAGAGGAAAGTTGCACAGCTTCACCAATTTCTCTCACTGTAGGTGGATACCCTTTTTCACTGACTCGAGTATGAATAAATTTTAAAACTTCAAGTTGTCGGTTTTCTGTACGTTTTGCCAAAACGAACACCTTCTTTCCTTTATTTGAATCATTATAAAATGAAAAATATGACTAGTTTTATTAAACGTAGTGTAACATATGCTCTGAAAAAAATCAAACAAACGTTCGGTTTCTGTTTTGATTGTTTTTTTTGATTGTTTTGTATAAGATGGAAAAGAAAGGAGCTTGATATCATGTTATCCAAAGAAAAATTAGATAGAATTAATGAGTTAGCTAAAAAGAAAAAAACAGAAGGACTTACTGAAAAGGAACAAGCAGAACAGCAAACATTAAGACAAGAGTATATTACAGCTTTTCGTGGTGGGATGAAGCACCATATTGAAGGGATGAAAGTAGTCGATCCAGAAGGCAATGATGTGACGCCGGAAAAACTAAAACAAATTCAAAAAGCGAAAGGTTTACACAATAGAAAGTAAAATAAAAGATACCGATGCAAAAAGTATTGATAATTGCAGAGGTATCTTTTATAATAGATATGTAATATAGGTAAAAAAAACCTAAATAGGAGGCGTTAGTATTGTTTGATAAAATTGATCAACTTGGTGTTGATACGCTACGTACATTAAGTATTGATGCGGTACAAAAAGCAAATTCGGGACATCCAGGACTACCAATGGGGGCTGCTCCAATGGCCTACGCATTATGGACAAAACATTTGAAAGTAAATCCAAAAACTTCTCGTAATTGGGTCGATCGTGATCGTTTTGTGCTTTCGGCAGGACATGGTTCAGCGTTATTATATAGCTTATTGCATTGCGCAGGTTATGATGTAACGACCGATGATTTGAAAAACTTCCGTCAATGGGATAGCCGTACACCAGGGCATCCAGAAGTTGGCCATACAGATGGCGTCGAAGCAACGACTGGACCACTGGGACAAGGGATTGCCATGGCAGTCGGAATGGCAATGGCTGAAGCTCATTTAGCTGCTACCTACAATCGTGAGAAATTTAACGTGATTGATCATTACACCTATGGACTTTGTGGAGATGGTGATTTAATGGAAGGTGTTTCTCAAGAAGCAGCTTCAATGGCAGGTCATATGAAATTAGGAAAATTAATTGTATTATATGATTCAAATGATATTTCCTTAGATGGTCCAACATCAAAAGCATTCACAGAAAATGTCGGACAACGTTTTGAAGCTTACGGTTGGCAACATATCCTTGTAGAAGAAGGAACAGATTTAGAAGCGATTTCTAAAGCGATTGAAGAAGCGCAAGCAGAAACAGACAAACCAACACTGATTGAAGTGAAAACTGTCATCGGGTTTGGCGCACCAAATGCAGGGACCTCTTCTGTACACGGCGCACCGTTAGGAGCAGAAGGCATTCAAGCAGCGAAAAAAGCCTACGGCTGGGAGTATCCTGAATTTGCTGTACCTGAAGAAGTTGCAGCACGTTTTAAAGAAACAATGGTCGACAAAGGTGCTGAGTATGAAGCCGCTTGGAATGAATTATTTGCAGCATACGAAACCGCTTATCCAGAATTAGCCAACCAATTCAACCAAGCTTTTGCCGGAGAATTGCCAGAAAATTGGGAAGCAGAATTACCAACTTATGAAGTGGGATCAAGTCAAGCTAGCCGTGTGTCAAGTAAAGACATGATTCAAGCGTTATCAAAAGCTGTCCCTAGTTTATGGGGTGGTTCAGCCGATCTATCTGCCTCAAACAATACGATGGTCGCTGCTGAAAAAGATTTCGAACCCGGACAATACGAAGGCCGTAATATTTGGTTTGGTGTACGTGAATTCGCAATGGCAGCTGCGATGAACGGGATTCAATTACATGGTGGCACACGTGTTTATGGCGGAACATTCTTCGTTTTCGTTGATTACTTACGTCCAGCGGTACGTTTGTCAGCGATTCAAAATATTCCCGTTACTTACGTGTTAACACACGACTCTGTAGCAGTTGGGGAAGATGGACCAACCCATGAACCAGTAGAACAATTATCTAGCTTACGTAGTATGCCAAATGTGCAAGTGATTCGTCCAGCGGATGGGAATGAAACACGTGCCGCTTGGAAATTAGCCATGACATCAGCGGATAAACCAACTGTTTTAGTATTAAGTCGTCAAAACTTACCAGTCATTGAAGGGACAAAAGAAAATGCCGATGAAAATGTAGCCAAAGGTGGGTATGTCATTTCGGCTCAAAAAGGAGACAAACCAGAAGGTATTTTAATTGCGACTGGTTCAGAAGTCAACTTAGCTGTGGAAGCACAAAAAGTGCTAGCTGAAGAAGGAATTGACGTATCGGTTGTTTCTTTACCAAGTTTTGATTTGTTTGATGCACAATCAGATGAGTACAAAGCTTCTGTTTTAGTTCCAGGCGTGAAAAAACGTGTGGCAATTGAAGCAGGTTCCTCATTTGGTTGGGCAAAATATGTGAAGTGCCATGGAAAAACCATTACGATTGATCATTTTGGTGCATCTGCCCCTGGTGATAAAGTCTTAGCTGAATTTGGCTTCACTGTTGAAAATGTTGTAAATACATTTAAATCAATTTAATAAAAAAGAGGGCAGATTCGCCCTCTTTTTTTGTTTTATGGAGAAATATTATACATTTTATTGAAAGTTTTTTTAAAAACTTTTTGTAATGTGGAAGTTGATAAATCAGACTTTATGTTCGTTTTTTTTAAAAGACTTGAACAAAAAAATTGTTTTCATTGGCATTTTGTCATACAATGGCTTTATCATTAGATTGTATGGTTTTTTTCATATAGTTTTCGAAAAGCTTTTTAGGAGGATGTTATGACTTACAAAACACGTAGTGAGCGCCATCAAAAAATACAAAGGAAATATACTTTAAATCGAAAAGCAGTATTACCTTTATTAGGCACAGGATTAGTGTTAGCTCCGACTACTATGGCAATGGTTCCTCAGCAAGTGGAAGCACAAGAATATGCTACTGAAAATGGGGCGCAAGGGTTAATCAACCAGATTGGTGCAACTGCTCAACAAATTGCAGCAAGCAACGATTTATATGCATCTGTAATGATTGCTCAAGCTTTATTAGAAAGTGGCAATGGAACATCACTGTTATCTTCAGCTCCACATTACAATTTGTTTGGTATTAAAGCGTATGGTTCTGAACCATCTATTTGGTTAGGAACACAAGAATATATTAATGGGCAATGGGTCTCTATGAATGAACCATTTAGAGTATATGGCTCTTATTGGGAATCTCTACAAGATCATGCCGCATTATTAAGAAGTACAAGCTATTCCACAGGCGTTTCTAATTATAGTGGTACATGGAAAAGTCAAACTACTAGTTTTTACGATGCTACAGCATATTTGACTGGTCGTTATGCTACAGACCCAACATATAACCAAAAATTGAATTGGTTAATTGAAACATATAATTTAACTAGCTTTGATACTCCTTCACAAGTAGTAACTACTTATGTAGAACCTGAACAAACTAGTTATGTAACTGAGACAGCTACCGCAGAAACTGGTTATACAGAAACAGCGTATACTGAACCAGCTTATGCAAGTAGTGGCACGCATACTGTGGTTGCAGGAGATACATTATGGGACATTGCAAATGCTTATGGTACTTCTGTAGATCAATTAATGGCTAATAATGGATTGACTGATGGACTAATTGTCGTAGGACAACAATTAGTTGTTTAATTCTTAGGTGAACAATAAAAACAATCATAACAATTTAAGAGGAGCCTTTCGCTCCCCTTAAATTGTTTTTTTGTTTAGCTAATAAGATTAAAAAATGATAGATGCTAGCTATCACTATCGATAAATTGATGATTTGTATTTTTATTGTTCTTAAAAGAATTTGCTATCAAGTCATGAATTCGCTACAATGAGTTATAAATAAAGGAGGAGAGTCGAAATGAGTGAGATTTATCAATCGATTACAGAACTTGTTGGCAATACCCCTATCGTAAAATTAAATAATATTGTACCTGAAGGAGCAGCGGATATTTATGTGAAGCTGGAATCATTTAACCCAGGTAGCAGTGTCAAAGATCGTATTTCTTTAAGTATGATTGAGCAAGCAGAAAAAGATGGTCTTCTAAAAGCTGGCGATACAATTATCGAACCAACGTCTGGTAATACAGGTATTGGTTTAGCAATGATTGGAGCGGCCAAAGGGTATCGTGTGGTGTTAGTGATGCCAGAAACAATGAGTATTGAACGACGTAAACTAATGCAAGCATATGGAGCAGAATTAATTCTTACTCCAGGTACAGAAGGTATTTCTGGATCTATTAACAAAGCGAAAGAATTAGCAGCTGAAAATGGCTATTTCATGCCATTACAATTTGATAATCCAGCAAATCCAGCTATTCACGAAGCAACTACTGGTAAAGAAATTATTCAAGCATTTGGCGAACAAGGATTAGATGCTTTTGTTGCTGGAATTGGGACAGGAGGAACAATTACAGGAGCAGGTCGTGCATTAAAAGATGCGTATCAAGAAATTAAAATTTATGGCGTTGAACCAGCGGAATCAGCAATTTTGAGTGGAAACCAGCCAGGGCCACATAAAATTCAAGGAATCGGGACAGGTTTTGTACCTGCTGTTTTAGATGTGGAAATATTTGATGAGGTTTTGGCAGTTTCAAGTGATGATGCCATGGCAACCGCTCGTGAAGTTGGCGTGAAAGAAGGTATTCTTGTCGGAATTTCATCAGGAGCCGCTATCAATGCGGCATTACGTGTCGCTCAAGCACTAGGAGCAGGCAAAAAAGTTTTAGCGATTGTTCCTGATAATGGCGAACGGTACTTATCAACGGCATTATATCAGTTTGATGAAGCTTAATTGTTAGATAAAAAAAGAAACCTATTCTTGTTGGCGCAAGAATAGGTTTTTTTGATATAAATTGCTAGAAAAAAAGAGAAAGTCATAGTATGATAAAAAAAGATAGAAGAATGGAGGGAATCCTGTGACGACTTTTGATGATGCATTGAACCATTTAAAAGAAGAAAATATTCGCATCACACCACAACGGATCGCCATTTTAGAATTTTTAGCAAATGCCAAAACTCATCCAACTGCTGAAGATATTTATCAAGCAATTGCTGTGAAATTTCCTGGTATGAGTGTTGCAACTGTTTATAATAATTTACGATTATTTACAGAAATCGGCTTTGTTAAAGAAATGAATTATGGTGACGCTTCTAGTCGTTTTGATTTTCATACAGATCCTCATTATCATGCTATTTGCAAACAATGCGGAAAAATTGCAGATTTTCATTATCCAGGACTTGAAGACGTTGAGATGGCTGCTCAACAATTGACTGGTTATACAATTAGTTCACATCGTTTAGAAGTTTATGGATTGTGTCCTGATTGTCAAAAAGGAGGAAATAATTAAATATGCGTATTATTCAAACGAACAAAGCACCTCAAGCAATTGGCCCATATGTTCAAGGTCGTATTGCTAATGGATTTTTATTTGCATCTGGTCAAGTACCATTGAATCCAGAAAATGGTGAGGTTGTGGGTACAACAATTCAAGAACAAACAACTCAAGTACTAAAAAATATTTCAGCAATTTTAGAAGAAGCAGGAATTACTGCCGATCATATTGTGAAAACAACTTGCTTTTTAAAAAACATGGATGACTTCGTGGCATTTAATGAAGTATATAGCACTTTATTTAATGAAGCATTACCTGCTCGTTCAGCAGTTGAAGTAGCACGTCTTCCAAAAGATGTATTAGTAGAGATCGAAATTATTGCTTCTGTGACTGAAGCTTAAGGACATGGAGCTGTTTCTATTTTTTAGAGACAGCTTTTTTATATGATAACTTATTAAAAGAAGGGATTTTATATGCTTTCATTACAAGAATATTTAAATAATGGACAAACGACTTTGTCCAATCTGCTAGTGGATAATTATCGTCGATTAGGGATGTCTAACGATGAATTTCTGTTATGGGTTCAATTATATCGTTATCACGAAGCAGGGGATGTTTTTCCTGATTTAGCACCTATTGCAGCTAATATGGGGTATTCACAAAACGAGTTGTATCTTTTGTTAAATCAATTAGTGCAAAAAAAATTATTAGTCATTGATTCGAAAAAAGATTTGAATGGTAGAATGAATGATTATTATGAGTTTAATGTTATTTTTGAAAAACTTGAACTTTTACAAAAACAGCAAAAGCAAGAGGTTGAAACACAAACATTTGAGAAGCAAGTGCAGTCTGTTTATCAAATGTTTGAATCAGAATTCGGGCGTGCGTTGTCACCTATTGAATATCAACGAATTGGCCAATGGATTGAAGAAGATCGTTATCATCCTGAATTGATTCAATTGGCGTTAAAAGAAGCTGTTTTGAATCAAGCGTACAGCTTAAATTATATTGATCGTATTTTACTTTCATGGGAACGGAAAAATATTACTTCGAAAATGCAAGTCGAAGAAGAACAAAAACGTCGTAAAAGACAGATGCTACAAAAAGAAACGCCAACAGCTGCACGACAATTACCTCGTGTATCTATGCATAATTGGCTAGAAGAGGAATAGACATGATTAGCAAAGAGAAAACGATGATTGCATTAAATAAAATGTACGAAATGTTTCCTGATGCGCATTGTGAGTTAAATTACGAAACACCTTTTCAATTAGTTATTGCGGTCGCTTTGAGTGCGCAAGCAACCGATGTTTCCGTTAATAAAGCAACTCCAGCATTATTTGAAGCATTCCCAACTCCTGAAGCATTAGCCGCAGCATCAATTGATGAGATTATTGATAAAATTCGTACGATAGGATTATATCGTATGAAAGCTAAGAATATTAAAGCATGTGCTGAACAAATTTTAGAGCGTTTCGATGGTCAGGTACCTCAGACACGAGAAGAATTAGTAAGCTTACCCGGCGTTGGACGAAAAACGGCAAATGTAGTTTTGGGAGAAGCGTTTGGGATTCCAGCATTTGCAGTAGATACGCATGTGGAGAGAATTGCGAAGCGTTTACGCATTTGTAAATTAGATGCGAATGTTTTAGAAGTAGAAGCAACTTTAATGAAAAAAGTACCAAAGGAGTTATGGGTAAAAACACACCATACCATGATTTTCTTTGGACGCTACCACTGTACAGCACGAGCTCCGAAATGTGAAGTGTGTCCGTTATTAGATATGTGTCGAGAAGGTAAAACACGAATGAAGAAAAAATAAAAGACTTAACTATTTCTCTAACAAGAGGTAAATAGTTAAGTCTTTTTTCTATTGACTTGTTCCGGGTGTTTCTGTAGGTGTCGAGGTAACAGGTGGTGTTGTTTCGACTGGTACTGATGATACAGGTGGTTCTTCTGAAGACGGTATCGGTACACTTGACTCAGGTTCTGGAGTCGTTTCAGAAGGCGTCGTTTCGACTGGTGTACTACTTTCAGTAGGTTCTGTTTCAGGTACCGTTTCAATCACAGAAGACGACGTTTCCGGAACAGATTCAACGGTTGATTCGATCGTTGATTCAGACGTAGAACTTGACTCAGTTTTCTTAGAGCTTTCAGTTGTTGGCTTAGGTTCTTCTGATTGAGTGGTTTCAATCACTTCTTTAGAAGATGGCGTTGTTTTAACTGAAGACGGTGTTGTCTGACTTTCTATGGCATCTTTTAGATAGAGTTCATTCCCAACTCTCACTAAACCATCCGGCATTTCCCAATCTTTATTTTCTATTGATGCTGAAACAAATTGCATTAAGTTACGATACACATCTGTGGCAACTTGGGATGATTCGCTAGTGACGGGTGTTAATTTATCTTCATAACCAGTCCAAACAGCTAAAGAATAATGCGGTGTGTAACCAACAAAACTAATGTCTGGAGAAGGTGAGTTCACTGGTCCTACTTGAGCAATCTCGCTATCTGTATAGTTTGAAGTTCCTGTTTTCCCAGCCTGATATAAACCAGAAATCGCAGCATTTGTGCCTGTGCCATCTGTAATAACATCTTTTAGAATGTCAGTAATCATATAGGCAGTCGTGTCTTTCATTGCTTGTGAGCCTTCTGGATGGAAGGCATCAACTTCTTCTGTGCCATCTTGATAAACAATTTTATTTACATATTGTGGTTCATAATACGTACCACCGTTAGCAAAAGCAGCATATGCGGCAGCCATCTTAAGACTGGATACACCGTATTTTGTCCCTTCTTGAACACTTGTATTACTAGAAATCGCATTAGATTGTTCTAAAGTATCATATTGAATGCCTAAACCTTCAAGGAATTTTTCAATATTTTCTGTACCGACTTCTGCGAAAAGTTTTGCAGCTGGAACGTTACGTGACAAAGCTAAGGCTTTTCGCAAGGTCATCGTACCCATATATTGATTATCCCAGTTGTTAATACTGATGTCGGTACCTTCATATTTGTAAGGCTCATCAACAATTGTTTTTCCTGTTGAATAATCTAAATATTCAAAAGCAGGACCGTAATCAACGAGTGGTTTGACAGTTGAGCCAAAATCACGTCCAGTATTTACTGCATAGTTGGATCCCCAAACGACACCTTCTTCAACATTACGACCGCCAAGTTGTGCAGTTACTTTGCCAGTTTCTGCATCAATTAGAGTAGCGGCTACTTGCATTTCATCATCAGGGTATTGAACGTATTGATCGCTGTTAACAATATCAAATAAACGTTTTTGCGCAGGTAAATCAATATTTGTATAAATATCTAAACCATTTTGCATACTGTCTTTACCGACTTTTTCTTCGACTTCAGCCAAGACTTCTTTTAAATAATTATCATAATAACGCCAATCATTTTCTGATTCTGTAAGTTCTTGTAATCCATCATCGATTGGTGTTGCGACTGCTTCATCGTATTCTTGTTGAGAGAGTTTTTCATTATCTAACATAGTCATTAAGACGGTGTCACGTCGTTGTTTCGCAGCTTCTGGATTGACATAGGGATCGTAATAGTTTGGTGCATTTGGCATACCAGCAATCAAAGCAGTTTGTGCAGTTGAAAGTTCGTCTAAAGGTTTACCATAGAAGATTTCAGAAGCTGTTTCCATTCCATAGACACCGTTAGACATATACACTTTGTTGATATAATACGTTAAAATTTCTTGCTTTGATTTTTCTTGTTCTAATTGAACTGCCATCCAAGCTTCTTGTGCTTTTCGGCGTAAATTTTGATCCTCTACTTTTGTTGAGAAGTAAGATAGCTTAATCAATTGTTGGGTTAAAGTACTCCCACCTTGTTTCCCACCATTAATCAAATTGGAAACAGCTGAACCGATAATACGAACAGGGTCAACACCAATATGATTATAAAAACGACGGTCTTCCACTGAAACAATGGCGTCTTCTAATTTTTTAGGGATTTCGGTTGCAGAAATTGTTTCACGTCGTTCAATTCCAAAATCCTGAAATGCTTCGCCGTTTGCAGCAAAGAATTGGATGGAATTGGCGGATTCAAGTTCTGCATCTGTTAATTCTGGTGCATCTTTAGCATAATACCAAAATAGTCCCATACCTGATAAAATACCAATGCAAGCAAGAAAGACCAGTCCTATGATTACTTTTAAGAAAATAGAACCAAATGATTTCTTTTTCTTGGGTGTTTTCTGCTTGCTAGATTTAGGTGCCTTGGTACTATGGCGTGAAGCGCGGGAATTTTGTTTATTTGCCATAACTAATTTTTCTCCTTTTCTTGTAAATAGTGGTTTACAGCTTCTAGATATGGGATACGCGGGGCAATTCTTGGTTGAATTTCAATCCCAATTTCTTCAATTAATGAAAGAGATAATGATTTCTTTGCTGTATGTTGCGAATCCCAATAATGAATAAGATGCTGACTATCAAGAAAAAAACAACGTTCTAGCGTTGAGAACCATAATAATACAAAACAAATGCCATTTTGTTTCAAACAATTTCTCATATGAATAATCTGATGCTCGTGGAAATTTTTTAACGGAAACGAGGTTTTATTTTTCGTTTCTTTCGCTTCAAAATCAAGATAATATCCTTGATAAACGCCATTATAATCTGTCGTAGAGGCTTCTTTAAAGTACGCTTCTTTAATTACAGCAGCGCTTCGACGAGGATAATCTACGTGAACAATTTGAACAGGGGTAGGTTTTTTATGAATAACAGCTTGTCCACGATTGAGATAATAGTCATTACTTACATTGATAGCTTCTTCAAATCGCATGCCACGATTTGCAAAATTGGTTGTTTTTTCTTTTGCTTGCATTTTTTGTTTCATCGTTCCATCATAGGATATAGGATGGCCATTGGGGTATCGAAAAACCATAATATTCACACTCCTAGGGCACATTATACCAAAAAGAGAAAAAGAAAGAAAAGGGAAGTGTGTGAAAAGAATGCAAACAATGGTTGTTTCCGGTTATCGAAGCTTTGAATTGGGCGTTTTTCAAGAGAAAGACCCAAAAATTAAAGTTATTAAGAAAGTTCTAAAAACAACGATTCAACAATATATTGAAGAAGGTTTAGAGTGGATTTTGATTGGTGGGAATTTAGGTGTTGAGGTTTGGGCAGGGCAAGTCGTGATTGAATTGCAAAAAGAATATTCGGAATTAAAACTAGGAATTATTTTTCCTTTTGAAGAATTTGGAAACAATTGGAATGAAACGAATCAGCAAGTGTTAACTGAATTAAAGACGCAAGCAAACTATGTCAATGCCGTTAGTCACCACCCGTACCAACATCCAGGACAATTAAAAAATCATTCACACTTTTTATTAACCCATGCAGGCGGGCTAATCCTAGTGTACGATGATGAATATCCTGGCAAGACGCAGTTTTTATTAAAAGAAGCACAAGAATATGCTACTGAAAATGCCTTTATCATTCATCAAGTTACTATGGATGATTTACAAAACACTTTTTTTGAAGACGATAGTGTTTGATTTATTCGGGTTTTTTGGATAGAATAGAAAAGAAGAGCTAAAACTAGCGGAATCTAAATTAATGAGGTGTAAATATGGCAGATTTAACATACAGTCCAACAGATATTTTACAACAAGAATTCAAAACGAAAATGCGTGGGTATGATCCTGTTGAAGTGGATGAATTTTTAGATGGTATCATCAAAGATTATGAAACATACAATCAAGAGATTTTAGCATTACAAGAGGAAAATGATCGTTTACATGCAAAAATCGCACAATTAAGTAAGACACAAGAAATTAAAGCAACACGTACGCAGACCGAAGCACCAAAAAGCCAAACTGTAACTAATTTTGATATTCTAAAACGTTTATCAAATCTTGAAAAAGAAGTGTTTGGTAAAAAATTAGATCAAGAAATCCCAGTTGTTGCGACAACTAAAGTAGTCAATGAAAACTATACACAAACAAAAAATGATGACGACGATTTAGAGAAAACACGTCAATTTTAATTAAAACAGTCATAAACTCTGTGATTTTCAGATAATCGCGGTTTGAGTTAGATCAAGCTGAGGAAAGTCCATGCTCGCACAAGCTGCGATGCTTGTAGTGTTCGTGCCTAGCGAAACCATAAGCTAGGGTACTTTATAATTAGAGTAACGGCAGGAAAAAACGGCTAAGGCTTTTTGCTATGCCCAAGTATCCTTGAAAGTGCCACAGTGACGAAGCAACAAGGGAAACTTTGTTGGTGGAACGCGGTAAACCCCTCGAGCGAGCAACCCAAACAATGGTAGGGGCGCTTTTTGTAACGGAAATGAACGGGACAATGAGGCAATTTTTATTGCAGATAGATGATTATCCAAATTATTTTGCTCCCTGTAAAATAATTGGACAAAACATGGCTTATAGAAAATCACAGTTAATCAGGGAATCCTTCCATATGGGAGGTTTTTTTTATCACTATTTATGAAAAAATTATGAAAATAACAAACGAAATTACAAGGAGTAGATTATGAAAGAAAAAACCTTTGAGCTAGTAGCTACAGCGGCAAGTGGTTTAGAAGCATTAGTTGGAAAAGAGTTACGTAACTTAGGGATTGAATGTCAAGTTGAAAATGGCCGGGCTCGTTTCAAAGGCACAGTGGAAACGATTGCTAAGGCTAATTTATGGTTGCGCACAGCTGATCGTATTAAAATTGTTGTTGGCGAATTTGATGCCTATAGTTTTGATGAATTATTTGAAAAAGTAAAAGCTTTGCCATGGGAAGACTATCTACCATTGGATGCGGAGTTCCCAGTTGCTGGAAAATCAATCAAGTCAAAATTATATAGTACGCCGGATTGTCAAGCTATTACAAAAAAAGCAATCGTTAATCGTTTGCGTGAATATTATCATCGTCCTGCTAGTGTGCCATTGGCTGAAACAGGCGCTTTGTTTAAATTAGAAGTTGCTTTATTAAAAGACCATGTGATGGTGACCTTAGATACAACAGGTCCTAGTTTATTTAAACGAGGATACCGTTTGGAAAAAGGGGGAGCACCGCTAAAAGAAAATATGGCAGCAGCTTTAGTTCAATTGACTAATTGGCATACGGATCGTCCATTTGTTGATCCTGTATGTGGTTCAGGAACGATTTGTATTGAGGCAGCACTTATTGGACATAACATTGCGCCAGGGTTTAATCGTGAATTTGCTTGTGAAGCATGGGATTGGTTCCCAGCAGAAACTTTTGAGAAGGTGCGAGCTGAAGCAGATGCAGCAGCAGACTATGACGTTGAATTAGATATTATGGGAACGGACATTAATGGTCGAATGATTGACATCGCTCGTGCTAACGCTGAAGAAATCGGTTTAGGTGATTCAATTACTTTCAAACAACAAGCTTTGAAAGATTTTAAAACAGAAAAAGAATATGGCGTTATCTTAGCCAATCCGCCTTATGGTGAACGTCTAGGTGAAGAAGAGAGCGTCCGTCAATTATACAAAGAGATGGGTGAAGTTTTCCGACCTTTAAAAACATGGAGCAAATATATTTTAACAAGTGATTTATTGTTTGAAGAATTCTATGGTGAGAAAGCAACCAAAAAACGTAAGCTATATAACGGTGCGTTAAGAACGGACTTATTCCAATATTGGGGAACAAGACCTCCAAGAAAACCAAGAATTGAGGAATAAAAGGAGCTTATGTCATGCAGGAACAGGAATTTTTACAAGAATTAAAAGAAATTGATTTGTTACAGCAAGCTTTAGCGATTTTAGAGTGGGATTCACAAACAGGGATGCCTGATAATGCCAATGATTATCGTAGTGAGGTGACAAGTTATTTATATGGTCAATATTTTGAAAAAAAAGTCGGACCAAAAATAGCAGAAGCGATTACTTATTTTGACAATCATCCAGAAGAATTATCAGAAGTGGGTGCTGCTGCATTCCAAGTAGTGAAGGAAGAATATGAGCTAAATCATGCTGTTCCTAATGAATTGATGACTGAATATTCACGGGCAACGTCAAAAGCGCATAGTGCTTGGCAAAAGTCCCGTGCACAGAAAGATTTTAAGCTATTTCGTGATGCTCTAGCAGAAAATATTCGTTTAACGAAGGCACTCATTCCTTATTGGCAAAAAGAGGAAAAAACAGCCTATGATGTTTTGTTAAATCAGTATGAACCTAACATGACGACTGCCATTTTAGATCAAGTGTTTGCTGAAGTTCGTGATGGAATTATTCAAATTCGTCAAACGTTATTAGAAAATGGGCAAGAACCTCGTGTTGATTTTCTTGCGCGTAAGATGCCTGAAGCACAACAACGTAAGTTTATTAGTAAAGTAATTCAAGAACTGGGTTACGATATGGACCGCGGTCGTTTAGATAATACGATTCATCCGTTTGCTACGGGAATTAATCATCGTGATGTACGATTAACGACTCGTTGGAATGAACATGATTTTTCGATGGGGATTTTCGGAGTGATTCATGAAGCAGGTCATGGGATGTATGAACAAAATATTGATGAAAAATTTGAATATACCCCTGTACATGAAGGTGCTTCGATGGGGATTCATGAATCTCAATCCTTGTTTAACGAAATCATTATTGGAAGTAATCAGGCTTTTTGGCAAAAACAATATCCCTATTTCCAAGAATGTGCAGAAGGAACATTTGATGATATTTCATTTGACGAATTTTATAAAGCGTTAAAACGAACTCAAGCTAGTTTAATTCGAATTGAAGCAGATAGTTTGACCTATGTGTTGCATATTATTATTCGTTATGAAATAGAAAAAATGATTTTTAATGATAATGTTTCAGTTGATGAATTGCCACAAATTTGGAATGATAAATACGAAGAATATTTGGGAATTCGTCCAGAAAATGACTTGGAAGGTATTTTGCAAGACGTGCATTGGTCTGGCGGTAGTTTTGGTTACTTCCCGTCGTATGCATTAGGTTACATGTATGCGGCGCAATTGTATCATGCGATGCAAAAAGAGCTAGATGTTGATCAAGTATTAGCTTCTGAGGACTACACGCCTATTAAAAATTGGTTAACAGAGCATATTCATCGTTTTGGTGCGTCTAAAAAACCAAATCAATTAATTTTAGAAGCTACAAATGAGCCGTTAAATCCAACCTACTTATTAGATTATTTACGGACAATTTATTATACTGTTTATCAAGTCAACGAATAGAACGTGAGGTTGTGACATAAATAAACTATTCAAACTATATAGAGATTGTTTCTGCAATCCGACAGGTTGTTGTCGCAAATTTACGCGCCTCTTATTTTATATAGTTCGAATAGTTTTTCCTTGTCTTTATTTATGTTACCGCCTCATTTTTACGAAAGGATAGATTATGAAACGATTGTCACAAGTTATTACCTATACAAAAGAAAAACTGGCACATGAACAAACAGGACATGATTTTTTACATGTTCAACGAGTAGCACATCTTGCTGATTTTATCATTGAACAAGACAAGTTAGCTGTCAATCGGGAAGTAGTATTAAGTAGTGCTTATTTACATGATGTGATTGATGATAAAGTGGTTGTAGATGTTGCCCGAGAAATTGATGAATTAACCCAATTTCTGCTATCAATTGATTTTTCATCAGCAAGGGTTCAAGAAATTTTAGCCATTATTCAAAATCTATCCTTTTCAAAAGAAGTAGAATCGGGAAAACAACTCCTGTCTTTGGAAGGGCAAATCGTACAAGATGCGGATCGCTTAGAAGCATTAGGTGCAATTGGAATCTTGCGTACTGCCTACTATGGTGGCGGACATAATCATCCTATTCATAATCCGGAATTGCCCCCGCAAGTATTTACTTCAAAAGTAGATTATCGTAAAGGAACAACGGTGATTAATCATTTTTATGAGAAATTATTTTTATTACCAGAAAAGATGAACACGCAAGCTGGAAAAAAAGAAGCGAATCGACGGAAGAAATTTATGGAAGACTTTTTAACAGAGTTTTATCAAGAATGGAATATTTAGACAATTTTAATCTTTTGTGCGTATATTTTCCATTTTTTAGGAGTTTTCTTATAATGAAAGAGAAGGGGGCGCGACGAGCAAATGTTTTTTCAGCATAGTTTAAAACCAAAAGAATTATCTAAAGTGATTACGAATGTTAAAGAATGCTTTTTTGTTATCTCAGCAAAACTCGAAACACGCAATTATCACGTGGCCGTTTACAAGTATAATGGGGAATATTTCGTTTTAAGTGACGCACGTATTTTTGAACAAGTTGAAGGGCTCTGTGAAGAAAGACAAGGGGACGAAGAAGAATTATTACCTTATATTGAAGAAGCGATGGAAGATAATTTATATTCCATAGTACATGAAAATTATGTGCGTTTGGATTTGGATATTTTAGCTCATGTAGACCAACCGAGTAAAATTAATGCACACTACTACGAATTTATTGATGTATAACAAAAAGCAGGATGAATTGCTTAATTAACTAGCCATTTATCCTGCTTTTTCATGAAATAAATTATTTTGTACGTAGACGAAAATCTTTGATATGTTGGTAACCTCGATAAGCATTTAAAAAGATTAACAATAATCCTAATGCAATAGGGATTGCCAATAAATATAAAGGATAGCCATATGTTTGCTCAATAACTTTTTGAGAAGTTGTTTGTAGCTCAGTAAATGCTTGTTGAATTACTTGGAAACTAAACACAGTTAGAAAAGACGCAATGATGAATAATGCAAATTCAAGATAGGGTATCTGCGAGTTTTTTCTAAAAATGGCAAACCCAATGTATAAGATTAAAAGAAAGATAGGGACACCAAAAGCAAAAAAACTATTTAACATAGAGAACACCTCCTAATCCTATGATACTGCAAAATAAATTGTTTGAAAAATATTTACGAAAAAAAAGTATAAAGAATTGAGGTGGAAGCTATATCTGTATATATCGAACCCATTAAGATTGCCGTGCTAGTCTTTCCATTTTTAGCACTAGCTATTTCTGCAATTTTCTTTATCATTCAATATCGCCGTTACGGTCGTTTTGTTGTATCACGTGCTCTTATTTTATATTCATTTATTTTTTATTTACTTTGTGCTTATTTTTTAGTGATATTACCGTTACCATCCATTGAGGAAGTTGCTAAATTAACAGGCCCATCAATGGAGTTGACTTTAGGAGCATCTGTACAAAATTTTTTAAAAGAGACGGTATTAGACATTCACCGTCCACAAACGTATCTAGCAGCTATGAAACAATCGGTTTTTTTGGAACCGGTCTTTAATGTATTGCTAACTTTGCCTTTTGGAATTTATTTGCGTTATTACTTTAAAAAATCATTCAAACAAACGGTACTATTAACGTTTTGTCTGTCCTTATTTTTTGAATTGACGCAATTAACAGGTTTGTATTTTATTTATCCTCGTTCCTATCGATTGTTTGATGTCAACGACTTGTTGCACAATACTCTTGGTGGCATATTAGGTTATTTCATTACACCGATTTTCACTTTCTTATTGCCAACTAGAGAAGAAATCGATGGGCGTTCTTACGCAAAAGGAACCGAAGTTACGTATATTCGCCGAGGTGTTGCGTGGGGAATTGATTGGCTTTTTATAGGATTTTTAACGACGCTCATCACGATTGTTTTACGTCTATTTACAAATGATTATACGATTACGTTAGACAACAATTTAATTGTTTATTTTGTCCAAATTTTTCTTTATTTTATCTGTTTACCATATCTAACAAATGGGCAAACACTGGGTAAAAAGATTGTTCGAATTCGTGTAATTGGTGACGATACGACAAGGCTTTCATTCAAAGCCTTATTTCAGCGATATGGTTTACTTTATATGATATATTTTGCCTTGAGTCGCATTAGTTTAGCATTAGTTCCAGGAATTCAAAGCGATGATTATTTTCAAATCGTAGTTTCTGTGCTATTGTCTTTAATGATTTTTGCTATTCAAGCAATGTTTGTTATTAATATTAGTTGGGCGATTATTAGAAAAAATCGTCGACTATTCTACGAAAAAATTAGCCACACACATATTATTAGTACGATTAAAAAGAGATCAGCATAGGATTATCCAAAGCAATATGCTATACTTTGAAAGATTCTAAAAGGAAAGAAGGTGCTAAAATGTCATTCAAACGATTTGCATTTCAGCCATTTATTTATCAAGCTTTAGAGGATAAAAAATTCTCGGAGCCAACCGAAGTACAGGAAAAATTAATTCCTGTTATTAAAAAAGGAAAAAGTGTTGTTGGACAATCACAAACAGGAAGCGGAAAAACGCATACGTTTTTACTTCCTTTAATGGATAAAATTGATCCTTCAAAAGATGAAGTTCAAATAGTAATTACAGCGCCAAGTCGTGAATTAGCAACACAAATTTATCAAGCGGCTAAACAAATTGCTCAATTTTCAATACCCGAAATTCGAGTGACCAATTTTGTTGGCGGAACAGACAAACAGCGTCAGTTAGATCGTTTAAAAAACCAACAACCACATGTGGTTATCGGAACGCCTGGACGTATTTTAGATATGATGAATGAACAAGCTTTATCGGTTCATACAGCATTGGCATTTGTTGTTGATGAAGCAGATATGACATTAGATATGGGCTTCTTAGCAGAAGTTGATCAAATCGCTGGACGTTTGCCGGATAAACTACAAATGTTAGTCTTTTCAGCGACGATTCCTGAAAAACTACGCCCATTCTTAAAAAAATATATGGAAAATCCATTAATTGAAGAAATTCGCCCGCAAGCAGTTATTTCTGAAACAATTGACAACTGGTTAATTTCAACCAAAGGAAAAAATACCAATGCTTTAATTTATGACTTGTTAACAACGGGTCATCCGTATTTGGCCATCGTATTTGCAAATACAAAAACGCGTGTTGATGAAATTACAGAATATTTACGTGAACAAGGATTACGAGTGGCGAAAATCCATGGAGATATTACACCTCGTGAACGCAAACGAGTGATGCGCCAAGTACAAAATTTGGAATATCAATATGTCGTAGCAACTGATTTAGCTGCACGTGGAATTGATATTGAAGGCGTATCACATGTAATTAATGCAGAAGTACCAGAAGATTTAGATTTCTTTATCCATCGTGTTGGGCGTACAGGGCGTAATCAACTTTCTGGAACGGCGATTACTTTGTATGAGCCAAGTGATGAACAAGCTATCACTGAAATTGAAGCGTTAGGAGTAACGTTTAAACCTAAAGAAATTAAACAAGGTGAAATCGTGGATACTTATGATCGTAACCGTCGTAAAAAACGTGAAAAAAGCCGTGACGAACTTGATCCAACATTAATCGGATTAGTGAAGAAGAAAAAGAAAAAAATCAAACCTGGATATAAGAAGAAAATCCAATGGGAAATTGATAAGAGTAATAAAGCAAAACGTAAAATTGAGCGTCGCCAACAAACACGTACTGCTAGAAAAAATAAAAAAAGCTCAAATAACTAAATAAAAAATCGGTTATGCATCGTGCATAGCCGATTTTTTATTTAGTTAATCGTTTTCGCATAGTCACACATAAGATACCATCTTCTTCAAATGGTTCAGATATGCGTTGATACGCTAATTTTTCATAAAAAGCAATCGCTGTTGTTTCGGCGGATAGAAGCGCATAGTGATAGCCGTCTTTCAGCGCTTGTTCTTCAAAACGTTGCAGCAATTGTTTACCAAGCCCGCGCTTGCGATGTGTTTTGGCAACACAAAAACGGTCCGGTTGAATCGTATCGTGCGAATAAGCTTGATAACGAATGGTCGCAACAGGAATAGTACGTTCAAATAAAACAAAATAATTTGGTTGTTGCGCATCAATTTCATCAAACTCCCAGTGAGGAGGAATGTTTTGTTCTTCAACGAAGACTTGATAACGTAAATGGAAAGATGCTGCTTGTAACCAAGCATCACTGCCATAATACAAGGCAAAGTTGATTGAAAGGGCCTGTTGCCATTCAGATAGACGTTCAGTCATTCGGCCATTATTTGCGCCACTGGTAGATAGGCAATTTATGACGGTTAAGTCAGTGAACAAGCGGTGAATTTGAATTTCTTCAGCCGCTTTTTTGCCATTAGCAATAATTTTCTTAATCGGCGCATCAGCCAATAGGGATGAAAAATCATTTATAGTGGTTTCTTGGAATTGATGGTCCATACTACCTGTCCGATGAAAACTGCCATATACATCCCATAAACCTATTCCATACGCTTTTAATATGCGCAATCGCTCGGTATATTTTTGAGGATCATGGACACCAAGCGCCTGGAAAAGCACACGCCAAAATTGATTTCCTTTGTTGGCATAATATTGTTGCGCTACCAAAGATTGCTGACTGGGCGCACTACCAACAATTAAAATTTCGGTATGTTCATCATAAAATGGAGGCAAACCTTGGTTCATTCTAGTCACCTGCTTTCATTTAGTGCTATACTGATTGTAACAAATATGGATTGGAAAAGGGGAGAAGAATGTGCATCTCTTTGAAGCCTTAGAGTGGAGTAATTGGAAAAATTTATCCATCGAAGTCAAAAATCAAGTGATTAATCAAGTACTTATGTATTTTGTAAGTCCATTAAAACGAATCTCTGATGTGGAATACAAAGAATTTGAATTAGCAGGAGTGAAGTGTGGTACCTTTGAATGTTCAATTGATGGTGAACGTTTTGTTTTGGTTCCTGGAAGTAAAGAAGTTATTTTAGGCTGGGATTCAGGAATACAAGGCTTGCCTGTAACTGTATGGGATACCAAAGTAGAGCAACCTGATTCGCATTTTAAAACGATTGTACAAAATTATGGATTGGAAAACGCTGAAGATTGGGATATTTTTGTTAATGAATCAACTAGTGCGTTAAGAAAGGTTTCGATATCACCAATGCTCGTTCAAAAAGATGCGCTACCTGCTGGAACAAAATTTATCGGGCAATTGGATACCATCACTGGTGAATTTCAAGGCTTGGTGGAAGAATTCACACCGATTGAAGAAAAATTGCGCCAACATTTCAAACAGCCGACTAATTTTGAAGAGAGTTTAATGTGGCAGTTACCAACACAAATCTTTGAAAAAGATTCATTTTATGCCTTATTAAATCCTACTGATGAAACTTATCGTATTTATCGTCATCAAACTTGTACATTAACGACACTGCGCCAGTATCTCCATCAACAGATGTTTGACCTGCTTGATGAAAATCAATGGGAATATGCTGTTGGCGCAGGAACACGTAAATTATTTCGCTGGGGAATGGAATTAGACGAAAAAGTTAATTACTATGGTAAACAAGTCACGAAAAAAATGCATCAAGAAAACATGTTTGGTTTATTTTTTGATGTAAGTCGCACGCGATGGGAAATTACAGATTCCAATCGTTTGAAATTAGAAAAGCAAAAAGATGTGGGGATTTCACTACTTGATAAACTACCCTTATCTTCGTATTATCGCTCACGAAAAATTTTAGCTGAAGATGAAATCTTAGACCCGTGTGACTTTTTATATCGTAAAGTGATTGTCATCGCACACCAATAAAATATAATTGACTTTTTCAGAAAGTTTGCATATACTTTGTGAGGAGAAGGATATGGTCATAAGCTACGCACTTCACAGAAAACTTTTCATAGCTGAGAGAAAAGTAAGGCTACTTGTGGTTGCTCCCTTTAGATGAATTGATAGAAATATCAACGCAACTCAGCGTTATCGAGTTTAAGAGGTAATGATATGACATCATTGCAAACAAGGTGGTACCGCGTGTAAACGTCCTTGTCTTGCAAGGTGTCTTTTTGTTTGCTTCAAAGAGATAAGGAGAGAAAAAAGATGAAACAATTAACTAGTGCAGAAGTACGTCAAATGTTTTTAGATTTCTTCAAATCAAAAGGACATTCAGTAGAACCAAGTGCATCACTTGTTCCTGTAGACGATCCAACTTTATTATGGATTAACTCAGGGGTGGCAACGCTAAAGAAATATTTTGATGGATCAATTGTTCCTGAAAATCCCCGAATCACAAATGCACAAAAATCAATTCGTACGAACGATATTGAAAATGTGGGACGCACCGCTCGTCACCATACCATGTTTGAAATGTTGGGAAACTTTTCAATCGGTGATTATTTCAAAAAAGAAGCTATTCACTGGGCATGGGAATTTTTAACATCACCAGAATGGATTGGTTTCGACCCTGAAAAATTATATGTAACGGTTTATCCAAAAGATACAGAAGCAAAACGCATTTGGCTAGAAGAAGTTGGCTTGTCAGCAGACCATGTTGTTGAAGTGGAAGATAATTTCTGGGATATTGGAGCTGGTCCAAGTGGTCCAGATAGTGAGATTTTCTATGATCGTGGCGAAGAGTTTAACGACTTAGCAGCAGATGACCCAGAAAATTATCCTGGTGGCGAAAATGAGCGTTATTTGGAAATCTGGAATTTGGTCTTTTCAGAATTTAACCATAAACCAGATGACACATATGAGCCATTACCTCATAAAAATATTGATACGGGTATGGGTTTAGAACGGATGGTTTCAATTATTCAAGGTGCACCAACCAATTTTGAAACAGATTTATTCTTACCGATTATTCATGCTATTGAAGAAATCAGTGGCGCAGTGAAATATGGCGAAAATCCAGTAACTGATGTGTCATTTAAAGTAATTGCGGACCATATTCGTGCCTTATCATTTGCGATTGGTGATGGTGCATTACCTTCAAATGAAGGACGTGGGTACGTTTTACGTCGTTTATTACGTCGCGCAGTTATGCATGGACAAAAATTACAAATTCAAGATTCGTTCTTATATAAATTGGTACCAGTTGTCGGTGAAATTATGGAAAGCTATTATCCAGAAGTTTTAGAAAAACAAGCATTCATTGAGAAAGTTATTCGTACAGAAGAAGAACGTTTCCATGAAACAATTAATGAAGGTCTAGCTATTTTAGATCAAGTTATCGCTCAAGTGAAAGCAGATGACATGGATACATTGAACGGAAAAGACATCTTCAAATTATATGATACGTACGGTTTCCCAGTAGAATTAACTGAAGAAGTAGCTGAAGAAGCTGGTTTGAAAGTCGACCATGCAGGTTTTGAAAAAGAAATGAATGCACAACGCGAACGTGCCCGTGCAGCTCGTAGCAATGAGCTTTCAATGGGCGAACAATCTGCTTTATTAACAGATATTAAAGTGGATAGTAACTATGTTGGTTATGAACGTTTACAAGCAGAAAGTCAATTGTTGGTGATTGTTCAAGAAGATAGTTTAGTTTCTGAAACATCTGCTGGTCAAGCACAATTAATTTTTGCTGAAACACCATTCTATGCAGAAATGGGTGGACAAATTGCGGATACTGGTTCTATTTTAGATGAACATGGAACATTGGTTGCTACTGTAGAAAATGTGAAAAAAGCACCAAATGGCCAATTTTTACATCATGTAGAAATAAAAGAAGCGATTACAGAAGGTGTAAACTATTCATTAGTCGTAGATGTGGCACGTCATAATCGTATCATTAAAAACCATACAGCAACTCACTTGTTGCATAAAGCGTTAAAAGAAATTCTCGGTTCACATGCAAACCAAGCAGGGTCATTAGTAACTCCAGGACATTTACGTTTTGACTTTACTCATTTTGGTCAAGTAACAACCGAAGAATTGCAACAAATGGAACAAATTGTGAATGAAAAAATCTGGGCTGCATTACCTGTTGTGACCGTTGAAACAGATATTGATACTGCAAAATCAATGGGTGCTATGGCATTGTTTGGTGAAAAATATGGACATGATGTGCGTGTAGTAAATATCGCTGATTGGTCAATTGAATTGTGTGGTGGAAATCACGTAATTAATACAGAAGATATTGGTATTTTCAAAATCGTTTCTGAGTCAGGGATTGGTGCAGGTGTACGTCGTATTGAAGCTGTAACAAGCAAAGAAGCTTATGAATTGTTGCATCAGGAAGAACTACGTTTACGTGGAATTGCGCAAATTGTGAAAGCACCACAATTGAAAGAAACGGTTTCTCGTGTAGAACAATTGCAAACACAATTACGTGAAGTACAAAAAGAAAATGAAGCATTAGCAAGTAAATTAGCCAATCAACAAGCTGGTGATATTTTCAAAGACGTAAAAGAAAGCAATGGCTTGACGTATATTGCTGCTCAAGTGAATGTAAAAGACATGAATCAATTACGCCAATTAGCCGATCAGTGGAAGCAAAAAGCCACTTCAGAAGTATTGGTTCTAGCAACTGTTGCTAACGAAAAAGTAAACTTATTAGCTGCAGTTAATCCAGATGGGTTGGAAAAAGGTCTAAAAGCTGGTGATTTAATCAAAGCAATCGCTCCAAAAGTAGGCGGTGGCGGTGGTGGACGCCCAGATATGGCTCAAGCTGGTGGTAAAAATCCAGAAGGTATTCCAGCAGCCTTAGCTGAAGTAGCAACTTGGTTAGCAAATAAATAAAATAAATACCTTATGTTTTGATGGAAATCAGAACATAAGGTTCTTTTTATGCCAATCGTGTTAAATTGTCGTTCTTTTCGTGAATTTTTACTATTTCATTTGGCGAAAATGGGGGTTTCAAGGTAAAATAACAACAAGTGTATTGAAAAGGGGTTCTTTGAGAATGTTGAATTTTTTGTTAAAAAAAATTGAGAAGGAAAATAAAGAGACTCAAAGGACAAAAGTAGGCCAACTAGCAGGTGTTTTAGGTCTACTTTCAAATTTAGTTCTGTTTATTGGGAAATTTTTAATAGGTTTTGCGGCAGGGTCAGTTTCCATTATGGCTGATGCGATGAACAGTTTATCGGATACTATCTCATCAGTACTAACGTTAATAGGTTTCAAAGTAGCCGCTAAACCGGCAGACAGTGAGCATCCTTATGGGCATGAGCGCTTTGAATATATTAGTGGTTTACTCATCTCATTAATTATTGCATTGGTTGGTTTTCAATTTTTAAAATCTTCTTTTGAAAAAATTTTGAATCCTGAACCAATTAAATTATCATTGGCATTATTCATTGTCTTAATTGCTTCGATTGTTATTAAGGTCTTGCAAGGAAGAATGTACCTTACTTTATCGAAAAAAATTGACTCACAAACGTTAAAGGCTACTAGCAAGGATAGCTTAAATGACGTCTACACAACACTTGCTGTTTTAGTTTCAGCATTGTTTGAGTGGGCAACAAATTTACGAATCGATGGTTATGTTGGATTTTTATTGGCACTATATATTTTGTATAGTGGATATACGATGGTCAAAGATTTTATTAATGAATTATTAGGAAGTCGTCCAACAGATAAAGAGATTCAAGAGATGGAAAAGAAATTATCCTCCTATGGTTCGATTTTAGGTTATCATGACTTATTGGTTCATGACTATGGACCTCAAAAACGATTTGCTTCCGTTCATATTGAAGTGGACGCGGGGATGACCTTAACCAAAGCGCACCATATTATTGATGAAATTGAAAAAGACTTTCATAATAAATTGGATGTCGAACTAGTGTGCCATTTAGATCCTGTAAATATTCGCGATGCAAATTATATTGCTATTTTTCATCGTATGCGTTCCATTGTGTTACAAATTGATGAAAAATTACGAATGCATGATTTTCGTTTGAAAAGTGAACAAATTTTACAGTTTGATTTAGTCATACCTGATGATTTTCATTTAACTGATACGGAATTAATAGACTTGCTTCAACAGGCAGTCCATGAGAAAATTGGTATGTACGGGTTAGATGTAACGTTAGATCATAATTATTTATTATAAGGAGAATAAGATGGAATTTACAATGGATATGGCAATTGCCTATCAAGTAGTGTGGGGACTAATCGTGATTAATACGATTGGGGCGTTTATAACCGTTTTTCGAAAACCACGATCAATTGCCAGTGTGCTGGCATGGATGATGACATTGGTCTTTCTTCCAGGTGTTGGCTTTATTTTATATGCTTTTTGTGGAAGAGGAATCGACGGAGAAATCATTTATCGCTTTAGCGAAGGTCATCAAAATAGAATTGCCGAGATAAACGAAATTATTGAAGAAAACAATCGTTATTTTCATCAAACAGTGAAAACAAAAGAATCTGAACTATTAAAAAATTATTTTAGAAACATGGAAGAATCACCACTAACCAAAGGGAATGCCGTCACTTTTTATACAGATGGTAAAGAGAAATTTGATGCGTTGTTTGAAGATATACGTCATGCCAAAGATAACGTTCATGTTGAATATTATGCTTTTTTCGATGATAAAATTGGAAATCGTTTTTTAGACCTCCTCGTTGAAAAAGCAAAAGAGGGCGTAGAAGTGCGTGTGGTTTTCGATCCTTGGGGTGGAAAAACCAATGAAAAATTTTTCCGTCCATTACTGAAAGTTGGTGGGAAAGTGGCTCCATTTATCACTTCACGTAATTTAATTCGTAAAACAAGACTGAATTATCACTTACATCGCAAAATTGTGGTAATTGATGGTATGATTGGCTGGACGGGTGGCTTTAACGTAGGGGACCAATATCTTGAAGAAACGAAAAAGTTCGGTTATTGGCGTGATACTCATGCTCGAATTGTAGGAACAGCTTCATTTACGTTGCAAGAAGTTTTTATTCGTGATTGGAATGCGTCTATTTTGAAAGAAGAAGATGTGTTAGAATACGAAGATCGCTATTTTGTGGTACCACCTATTGAGCAAGCGGGAAATGTGAGTATGCAAGTTGTTGCTGATGGTCCAGAAACCGAAGAGCAAGTTTTAAAAGGTGGCTTTACTAAAATGTTGTTAGCTGCAGAAAAACGTGTGTGGTTACAAACGCCGTATTTAATTCCAGACGATGCAATGATTAATGCCTTTTTAGTTGCGGTTCGTTCTGGTGTGGATGTCCGAGTGATGATTCCTTCAATGCCAGACCATCCTTTTATTTATCGTGCAACACAGTATTATGCGAACTATTTACAACGTCGAGGAGTTAAAATTTATATTTACGAAGGTGGCTTTATTCATGCAAAAACGATTGTCATGGATGATACAATTGCAGCTTTTGGTACGACCAACCAAGACATTCGTAGCTATGCATTAAACTTTGAAGTGAGCGCCTTTGCTTATAATCGCGAAGTTGCGGAAGAGTTAGCAGAAATCTTTGAGGAAGATATGAAACAGTCAAGTTTATTAACTGATCGAATGATTAAAGAACAATCTTATTGGCTACGATTTAAGCAAAACTTCTCACGCTTACTTTCGCCGATTTTGTAGTTTTAACGCTTTTTGTAATCCTTGTCGTGCTAAATTATCAGCCCCTTTGTTTTTACTTTCCGGAATCCACTGTAATATTAGCAAAGGGAAATATGGTAGTTTTTCTTGAATATTGTGTAAATAATCTTGGAAATCTGAATTATTCGTATAGTTTTTATCAACAGTTTGCGCTAAAATCTTACTATCGGTGTAAACCATAATCGTTTGGGTTTGGTAGTTGTTCGCCAATAAATAATCTAATAAGGCGCAAAAACTCGCAAATTCTGCTTGATGATTACTTAATTTTGGTAAAGCAAATGATTCCTGGATATATAATTGTTCTCCTGTGAGCATAAATCCACCGCCACTAGGTCCAGGGTTTCCTTTAGTTGCTGCATCAATATAGGCTTTAATCATGAACAAAACTCCTTCTTGGTTAGTGCTCCAACTTTATTATACGCATTGATGATTCATGTGGAAAGGGGAAAAGAATGAAATACAAGATTCGTTGGCAATTAGAACATGCCTTGGCAGTTATTTATTGGTCAATTGCATTAATTGCATTATTTTTTAGTTTGATTTTTGCTTTAGAAAAAGCAGAAATTCATTTTAAGAGTTTCCTATTTCTACTTTTGTTTTTGCTATTAGTTTATCTATCGCGAAAGCGCTGGCTAATGATAGATAACAAAGGTGTTCAAGTGACCTATGCGCGTTTTTGGAAAAATGAGACTTTTGCTTATCAAGATATTAAGCAATTTCGTTTTTTAGAAAATAAAATTGAAATAGAATTACCAAAACAAACCCTTGAATTTAGGGTGAATAGAAAAATGTTGCCATTATTTAAAGAAGAGAGTAAACAGATTATTCCCATTCAGCTACAAAAAGAAGGTTAGGAGCTTAGGCTTTTAACCTTCTTTAAATTTAAGATGCTTTTTACGACAAGTTTAGTTATAATAAATGGAAAAAAGGTTTAAAAAAGGAGTTTATGTATGAAGTCAGATATTGAAATTGCTCAGGAAATAGAATTAAAACCAATTCAAGAAATTGCTAAAAAGGTGAAGCTTACAGAAGATGATTTAGAATTATATGGTAAATATAAAGCAAAAATTGATATTACTAAGTTAAATAACAATGCTGATTTAGGAAAGTTAATTTTAGTCACAGCAATTAATCCCACGCCAGCTGGGGAAGGTAAATCAACTATTTCGATTGGTTTAGCAGATGGTTTAAATCAAATTAATAAAAATGCGGTCATTGCTTTACGCGAACCTTCATTAGGCCCAGTCATGGGAATGAAAGGTGGCGCAACAGGTGGCGGTTATGCGCAAGTTTTACCAATGGAAGATATTAACTTACATTTTACAGGCGATATGCACGCAATTACGACAGCCAACAATGCGCTTTCTGCTTTGATTGATAACCATATTCATCAAGGAAATCAATTAAATATTGATCCAAGAAGATTAATTTGGAAACGAGTTGTTGACTTAAACGATCGTGCGTTACGTCAAGTTGTAGTAGGACTAGGTGGTCCACTTCAAGGTGTTCCAAGAGAAGATGGATTTGATATTACTGTAGCAAGCGAAATTATGGCAATATTATGTTTAGCAACAGATATTCATAACTTAAAAGAGCGCTTAAGTCAGATTTTAATTGGCTATACTTACCAAAGAGAACCTGTGACAGTAGGTGATTTGAAAATCGAAGGTGCGTTAGCGTTGCTACTGAAAGATGCCATTAAACCTAATTTGGTTCAAACTATTGAAGGGACACCTGCTATTGTCCATGGTGGACCATTTGCCAATATTGCACATGGTTGTAATAGCGTGATTGCTACTAAAACGGCTTTAAGCCTAGGTGATTATGTTGTAACAGAAGCAGGCTTTGGTGCCGACTTAGGTGCTGAAAAATTTTTAGACATCAAAGTACCTAATCTAGGAAAAGCGCCCGATGCGGTAGTAATTGTAGCAACTATTCGAGCATTAAAAATGCATGGTGGCGTTACAAAAACAGATTTAGGTCAAGAGAATGTAGAAGCCGTTATTAAAGGTTTTGCAAATCTACAACGTCACATTCAAAACATTCAACACTACGGCTTACCAGTTGTAGTAGCAATTAATGAATTTATCACTGACACAGAAGCCGAGTTTTTACAATTAGAAGCATTGTGTCAACAAGAAAATGTGACCATCCGTCGTGCGTCTGTTTGGGCAAATGGAGGTCTTGGTGGAAAAGACTTAGCAGAAGCCGTCGTGGACGCTATTGAAACGAAAGAAGCGAACTATCAACGTTTATATGAAGACTCATTGTCTATTGAGGAAAAAGTGAAAACAATCGTTTCTAAGATTTATGGTGGGAAAGATGTGTCATTTGGTGCGAAAGCACAAACCCAATTAAAAACTTTTGCGCAACAAGGCTGGGACAATTTACCAGTTTGTATGGCAAAAACGCAATACTCATTTTCTGATAATCCTACATTATTAGGAGCACCAACTGATTTTACTGTGACTATCCGTGAGTTTGTTCCAAAACTAGGAGCTGGTTTTATCGTTGCCTTGACGGGCGATGTTATGACGATGCCTGGATTACCAAAACAACCTGCAGCATTGAATATGGATATTGATGAAAATGGTCGTGCAATCGGTCTATTTTAAAAAAGGGGGAACAGTCTAGCTGTTCCTCTTCTTTTGTAAAAAAACTTTTAAAAGTTTTTTGATATGGATTATTGTAGTTAACTATTCATCATGTCTAGGAGTTTTTTTAAAGTCTTTTTAAGGAGGGAGCTTGAAATGACAACTTTATATGAGAAAGATTTTGCTATTTTTGATAGAAAACAATTTGCGTTTAAACAATTAAAAGAAACCCATACAGAAGAAGAGCTTTCACAGGTAAAAGCATCTTTTAAAGATGTTTGGGACAAATGGAAACACCTGCAGCAAAACATCTATCAAGAACTTGCTTCTAATTATTTTGCACAGCCCAAAGTTGAAAGTTGGACAAATGGTTGGAATCTTCGCTCGCATTATTGGAGTGCCTATCGAGGAGCGCATAGACAAAACGAGAATGCGTGTATCGGTGTTTTGTTGAACAAAAAACAATTACAAGTTTATTTGATGTTTCAAGAATATAAAAGTGAGACACGTCAAGGAACAAAAGAGCAATACAATCAACTATTAGCGTATTTACCAAAATGGAGTGAACAAGTGGATGTGAGCGATTATTATATTTGGCCTCAGCAAGAACATGAGTTGACGGACCATTTACCTTTGAAAAATTATTTAGCGGATGCGCAGGTTCAGCAGAGATTTCAAGATGAAGTGAACCAACAAACCTTTCAATTGGGCAAACTTTTTTTCCGCGCAGAACTGCCCGATGTTGAAGGACAAATCATCCAGGTTTTTAATGAGTTGACACAACTTTATCGTTTATTAGAAGAAATAACGGATTAACTTCAAGCAGAATTTTTCTTTTTTGAACAAATTCGTTATAATAAATGAATAAGTGATTCCACTCTAGACATTTCTACGCTATACTAAGAAAGTCTATGGATAGGTAGTTGAAGGAGGATTTTCATGGGTGAAGCGGCAGATGTATTTTTAAGTAGTTTCAATCGTATTGAAAAATGGCTGAAAGATGAACTTGGTAATCCGAAAAATATGGGCTTTAGTCAAATGGTGCGCAAACTTTCTAACCGCCCTGATTTACCAATAAAAAAATATGAAAATGATTTACTTCAAATTTCACAGTTGCGTAATGCAATTGTACACGAGAAAATTGGTGAGAATTTTGTTATTGCTGAACCAAATCAATGGTTAGTCAATCGTATTCGGAAAATTGAGATGGATTTGCTTCAACCGGAATTAGTTTTGCCGCGTTTTGCCAAACATGTCACTGGTTTTGAACAAGACATTTCGATTCGAGAATTATTACAAATCGTTGCTAAAAAACGTTACTCACAGTTCCCCTTATATAACCAAGGACATTTTGAAGGGTTGATTACTTTAAAAGCGTTGGGATATTGGTTTGCAAAAGAAAGTCTAAAAGGTGATATTCAAATAGACAATCGAACAGCCAAAGACTTAATTATCAAAGATGGTAAACCGACGAACTATACATTTGTTTCACAATATACTTCGATTAATGAAATTGAACGAATGTTTCATGATAATGGCATGTTGGATTCAATTTTGATTACTAAAGACGGAAATCCTAATGGGCGTTTATTAGGGATTATTCGTCCACGAGATATTTTTAAACTATAAGAAAAGAGTTGAAAAAATTGTTAGCTTTTTATTTTCTATTAAGTGCGATTATTATTGGACTGGATCAATGGGTGAAATTTTGGATTGTCTCTAACTTTGCTTTAGGTGACGCCCAATCTATTATCCCTAATATTCTTTCCTTTACGTACGTTCAAAATACAGGTGCTGCTTGGAGTATTTTTGAAGGACAAATGGGCTTTTTTACAGTCATTACGCTAATTGCAGTGGCAGTAGTAACGTATTTAATGATTCGTTACCGTAACGAAAACAAATTATTTATCCTCGGTTTATCCTTCGTGTTAGCAGGAGCTTTAGGGAATTTTATTGACCGTATACGCTTAGGATATGTGGTAGATATGTTCCAAACTGATTTTATGAACTTTCCGATTTTCAATGTGGCAGATATGGCTTTATGCATCGGAGTAGGTTTAATTTTTATTTATACAATTTTCGATGAAAAGATGAAAGGAAAGTAAAATGACACAATTAGAAGTAACAATTACGGATGAAAAAGGTCGTTTAGACAAAGTATTGGCAGAGAAGTTAACAGATTATAGCCGTTCACAAGTCCAACAATGGCTAAAAGAAGATGCAGTGACTTTGGACAATCAACCAGTTAAAGCCAACTATAAAGTGAAAGAAGGGAATCATTTTACTATTACGATTCCTGAACCAGTTACTTTAGATTTAGTAGCAGAAGATATCCCATTAGATATTGTGTATCAAGATGAAGACGTTGCAGTGATTAATAAACCTCAAGGAATGGTTGTTCATCCTTCTGCGGGACATCCTAACGGCACACTAGTTAACGCATTGTTATATCATTTAAAAGATTTATCCAGTATTAATGATGTAGTACGCCCTGGGATTGTTCATCGGATTGATAAGGATACATCGGGCTTATTAATGGTTGCCAAAAATGATGCGGCTCATGAATCTCTTGCAAAGCAATTAAAAGACAAAACCTCTTTACGAAAATATATTGCTTTGGTGCATGGAAATATTTCTCATGAAAAAGGAACCATCAATGCACCAATTGGTCGATCTAAAACGAATCGCAAAATGCAAGCAGTCATTGAAGAAGGGAAACCTGCAGTGACGCATTTTACAGTTTTAGAACGCTTTGGTGATTTCACTTTAGTTGAATTGCAATTAGAAACTGGAAGAACCCACCAAATTCGTGTGCATATGCAATATATCGGTTTTCCTGTAGCTGGTGACCCAATCTACGGTCCGAAAAAAACATTAAAAGGCAACGGCCAATTTCTTCATGCAAAATTACTAGGGTTTACTCATCCTAGAACAAACCAACAAATGGTCTTTGAAGCACCTTTACCAGAGATTTTTGAAAAAAATTTAAAAAAACTACGTGAAAAGGTTTGATTTTTTCTCTCAACAAAGGTATAGTTGTCTTTAAGAAAAATAACAAAACTTAAAATGATCCTTTAAGTTAGTCCCGTGAGGCTAAGAAGGAAGTGAGCAAATAGATTCGTTATCTGCGGATAAACGAAATACTATTTGAAGAGACGAAGTGTGTCTTTTTATAGGACGCGTGTATAGTTGAACCTTCACTCCTGCCTTATTCGGGCAGGAGTTTTTTTATGTTTTAAATTCTAGGGAGGATGACATATGTCAAAAAAAGAAGTCATTGATGCAGTGACAATGAAACGCGCGTTAACTCGTATCACGTATGAGATTATTGAGAGAAATCGTGGGATCGAGAATGTGGTATTAGTCGGAATCAAAACTAGAGGCATTTACATTGCTCAACGCATCGCCCAACGTCTACAACAATTAGAAAATGTAGAAGTGCCTGTTGGTGAACTAGATATTACCTTATATAGAGACGATCATAAAGAAGTTGGCGAAGCAGAATTGCATTCTTCTGATATTCCGGTTTCTTTAGAAGGCAAAGAAGTTATCTTGGTCGATGATGTATTATATACAGGACGAACAATTCGCGCAGCCTTGGATGCTGTAATGGATTATGGACGTCCGAAACGTATCTCGCTAGCTGTTTTAGTTGATAGAGGACACCGCGAATTACCGATTCGCGCAGATTTTGTTGGTAAGAACATTCCAACAGCCTTAACTGAAGAAATTATTGTAGAAATGGAAGAAACGGATGGAGCCGATCGAATTTTAATCGATCGTGAGGAGGCGTAACATGAAGGATAAGACCTTTAGAAATCCTGAGGCGGTTCTTGATATTCAAGATAAACCAGCTGTCTTACCATGGATAGGATTAAGTTTACAGCATTTGTTTACCATGTTTGGTGCGACAGTTTTAGTTCCTAAATTAGTGGGACTAGATCCAGGTATTGCGCTGGTGAGTTCAGGAATAGGTACCATTGTCTACTTAATGATTACAAAAGGGAAAATTCCTGCTTATCTAGGAAGTAGCTTTGCTTTTATAGCTGCGATGAAAATGCTCCTAGAAACAAAAGGCTACGGCGCGATTGCTCAAGGTGCAATTACTACTGGAGTTGTTTATTTTATTGTTTCGATGATTGTCAAACGCAGTGGAACAGATTGGTTAAATAAAATTTTACCACCGATTGTTGTTGGTCCAGTAGTAATGGTTATTGGTTTAGGATTAGCTAGTAATGCTGCTAATAGCGCCATGTTCAATGAAGCTGGAAAATATGATTTCAAATATGTAGTAGTTGCTTTATTGACATTGGCTTTAACGATTTTTTTCAACATGTGGTTCAAAGGATTCTTAGGATTAATTCCAATTTTACTAGGAATCATTAGTGGGTATGTACTTGCTCTAGCATTCGGGATTGTGGATGTTAGTATTATCCAACAAGCACCGTGGGTTGGCTTACCGAATTTTGAAATTCCGTTCGTCCAATATACACCGACCTTAGAAATCGGAGCGATAATTACGATGGCACCAATTGCGTTTGTAACAATGACTGAACATATTGGTCATTTAATGGTTTTAAATAAATTAACTAAACGTAACTTTTTTGAAGACCCAGGCTTGCATAAAACGTTGGCCGGTGATGGTGCCGCTCAAATCGTCGCTGGACTAATCGGCGGTCCACCAGTAACAAGTTATGGCGAAAACATTGGTGTACTTGCGATTACACGTGTTCACAGCGTGTTTGTCATTGGCGGTGCTGCAGTGTTTGCTATCGCACTTGGCTTTGTTGGCAAGGTTAGTGCAGTCATCTTAAGTATCCCTGGACCAGTTATTTCTGGTATCAGTTTTGTCTTGTTCGGGGTTATCGCCGCTAGCGGGTTGAAAATTTTAATTGAAAATCAAATTGATTTTGACCGAAAGAAAAATTTATTAATTGCCTCCGTTATATTAGTAACAGGAATCGGTGGTTTAGTAGTTGAAGCAGGTGCCTTCACATTATCAGCGATGGCACTGGCAACCGTCTTAGGAATAGTTCTTAATTTAATTTTACCAAATACAGCACGCAACGAAGAAAAGTAGGGGGCAAAAGGAATGATTATCAAATCAGAACGAGTTAGTTTAAAACATTTATTAACAGTGGAAGCATTAACAGATCAAGAAGTGATGGGACTAATTCGTCGCGGACAGGAGTTCAAACGCGGAGCGAAATGGACACCTGCAAAAGATCAGTACTTTGTAACTAACTTATTTTTTGAAAATAGTACACGAACACATAAAAGTTTTGAAATAGCAGAGAAGAAACTAGGCGTCGATGTGATTGAATTCGATACAGATAAAAGTTCAGTACAAAAAGGGGAAACCTTATACGATACGGTTTTAACCATGTCAGCTATTGGCGTGGATGCTGCCGTAATTCGACATGGAGATGAAAATTACTATGATGAATTAATCCAAAGTCGTACGATTCAATGTAGCATTATTAATGGCGGCGATGGTAGCGGTCAACATCCAACCCAATGTCTATTAGATTTACTAACTATCTATGAAGAGTTTGGTTCTTTTGAAAACTTAAAAGTAGCTATTGTTGGGGATATTACCCATTCACGAGTAGCGAAATCGAATATGCAAATGTTAAAACGTTTAGGGGCACAAGTATTTTTCTCAGGACCTGAAACATGGTATGATCAATCCTTTGAAGTTTATGGACACTATATGCCCTTAGATGAGTTGATAGAAGAAGTCGATGTTATGATGTTATTACGTGTGCAACATGAACGTCATGATGAACACGAAAGTTTTTCAAAAGAAGAATATCATCAACAGTATGGACTAACAATCGAACGTGCTGCTAAAATGAAAGAAAAAGCAATTATTATGCACCCTGCCCCAGTTAATCGCGATGTCGAAATTGCGGATTCATTAGTTGAAAGCTATAAATCAAGAATTGTTACACAAATGTCAAACGGTGTCTTTGTTCGTATGGCAATTTTGGAAGCTATTTTAGAAGGTAAATCATAAGGAGGAATTTAAATGAATACATTAATTAAAAACGGGAAAATTATTTCCCACGACAATCAATTAACACCTGTGTCAGTTTGGATTAAAGATGGCAGAATCCATGCTGTTGGTGAGGACTTTACTAATGAATCATTTGATCAAATTGTTGATGCAAAAGGCCAATTGATTACACCAGGTTTGGTCGATGTTCATGTTCATTTTAGAGAACCAGGGTTTACCTATAAAGAAACGATTGAGACAGGTAGTAAGGCAGCGGCACGTGGTGGTTTTACAACTGTTTGTGCAATGCCCAATCTTGATCCAGTACCAGATACTGTTGAAAAATTCAATCAAGTACAAGCGATTATCGATCGCGATGCAGTAGTGAAAGTTTTACAATATGCACCAATTACTGAAGAATTACGTAGTGAAACGCTAGTTGACCAAGTCGGTTTGAAAAAGGCAGGTGCTTTTGCCTTTACTAATGACGGTGTGGGTGTTCAAACAGCTGGTACCATGTATCTTGCGATGAAAGAAGCTGCGAAAAATAACATGGCAATTGTGGCTCACACAGAAGATGAATCACTATTATTTGGCGGGGTAATGCATGCAGGAAAACGTTCAGAAGAATTAGGATTACCAGGGATTATAAGTGCAACAGAATCATCACAGATTGCTCGCGATTTGTTATTGGCTGAAGAAACTGGCGTACATTATCACGTCTGCCATGTGTCTACTAAAGAGAGTGTTCGTGTTATCCGTGAAGCGAAAAAAGCTGGTGTACATGTAACTGCTGAAGTTTGCCCACATCACTTAGTGTTAATCGATGAAGATATTCCAGAAGATAATGGTTTTTGGAAAATGAACCCCCCTTTACGTGCGAATGAAGATCAAAAGGCGTTAATTGAAGGCTTATTAGATGGCACAATTGATTGTATTTCAACAGACCACGCGCCACATGGCTTAGAAGAAAAGTGTCAAACATTCTTAAAATCACCATTCGGTATTGTTGGTTCAGAATATGCTTTCCAAATGGTTTACACCCACTTTGTTAAAACAGGTATCTTTACTTTAGAACAAGTTATTGACTGGATGGCAGTTAAACCAGCAGAAATTTTTGGTTTAGAAGCAACTGGACGATTAACAATCGGAGCGCCTGCTGACTTAGCAGTCTTTGATTTAGATACAGAATATATCGTTGACGACAAACAATTCTTATCAAAATCTGTTAATACACCATTTGTAGGATGGAAATTGTACG
Source organism: Enterococcus sp. DIV2402 (assembly GCF_017426705.2). Classification (NCBI taxonomy): domain Bacteria; kingdom Bacillati; phylum Bacillota; class Bacilli; order Lactobacillales; family Enterococcaceae; genus Enterococcus; species Candidatus Enterococcus lowellii. Next base: position 1,951,757 of record NZ_CP147251.1, read on the forward strand.
GAGATACTTTATTCACTTTTGTGGATGGAAAACTTGTATGGCAAAAGGACGGTAAATAATCATGAAGCGTTGGCTGATCTTAGAAGATGGAACCTATTTTGAAGGCGAAGGATTTGGCGCCGAAGTAAATGTTTATGGAGAAGTTGTTTTTACAACAAGTATGACCGGATATCAAGAAACGATTACCGATCAAAGTTTCAATGGACAAATTATTACTTTTACGTATCCAATGGTTGGAAACTACGGTGTCAATCGTGATGATTACGAATCAATTGCACCAACTTGTAAAGGTGTTGTTGTAAAAGAGCATGCGCGCCGAGCAAGCAATTGGAGAAATCAAATGGCATTAGACGAGTTTTTAAAACGTAAAGGAATTCCAGGGATTTCTGGAATTGATACACGTGCACTAACTCGTAAAATTCGTCAACATGGAACGATGAAAGCAAGCATCGTTGATAGTGGCGACGAGTTCAGTCACGCATATGATCAATTAAAAGCAGCAGTATTACCAACAAACCAAGTGGAACAAGTCTCTACAATGAAGCCTTATCCAAGTCCTGGAACAGGTCACAATGTGGTAGTAATTGACTTTGGTTTGAAACACAGTATTATGCGCGAACTATCAAAACGCAATTGTAATTTGACGGTTTTGCCTTATAATACGACAGCCGAAGAAATTTTAGAATTATCTCCAGATGGCGTAATGTTAACAAATGGTCCTGGTGATCCTAAAAGTGTTCCTGAAGCCATTGAAATGATTCAGGGAATTCAAGGGAAAGTACCAATTTTCGGGATTTGCTTAGGTCACCAACTATTTTCTCTCGCCAATGGTGCAGACACTTATAAAATGAAGTTTGGTCATCGAGGATTAAATCATCCAGTCCGTGAGATTGCAACTGGACGAATTGATTTTACTTCTCAAAATCATGGCTATGCTGTAGATGAACAATCTGTTGACACAGAAAAACTAATTGTAACTCATGTGGAAGTAAACGATGGGACTATTGAAGGTGTTCGTCACCGAGACTATCCAGCATTTAGCGTGCAATATCATCCAGACGCAGCACCTGGTCCGCATGACGCAGTACACTTATTTGATGAATTTTTAGAAATGATGGATGCATGGAAGGAGCAGAACTAAATTGCCAAAACGTACAGATATTAAAAAAATTATGGTTATCGGTTCTGGACCAATTGTCATTGGACAAGCCGCAGAATTTGATTATGCAGGAACACAAGCCTGTCTTGCATTAAGAGAAGAAGGGTACGAAGTTATTTTAGTTAACTCCAACCCAGCGACAATTATGACGGATAAAGAAATTGCTGATAAAGTGTATATTGAACCAATCACATTCGAATTTGTTTCAAGAATTTTAAGAAAAGAGCAACCAGACGCTATTTTACCGACATTAGGCGGGCAAACAGGACTAAATATGGCGATGGAACTTGCTAAATCAGGTATCTTGGAAGAATTAGATATCGAATTACTTGGAACAAAACTTTCAGCGATTGATCAAGCGGAAGATCGTGATCTATTCAAACAGTTAATGGAAGAATTAAATCAACCAATTCCTGAATCAGTCATTGTAACAACTGTTGAAGAGGCTGTTGATTTTGCCAATGAAATTGGATACCCAATTATTGTACGTCCAGCATTCACGTTAGGCGGAACTGGTGGCGGTATGTGTGCTAACGAAGAAGAATTACGCCATATCGCAGAAAATGGGTTAAAACTTTCACCAGTAACCCAATGTTTGATTGAACGTAGTATTGCAGGGTTCAAAGAAATTGAATATGAAGTCATGCGCGACTCTGCTGATAATGCGATTGTAGTGTGTAACATGGAAAACTTCGATCCAGTGGGGATTCATACGGGTGATTCGATTGTTTTTGCTCCAAGTCAAACATTGTCTGATTATGAATATCAAATGTTACGTGATGCCTCTCTATCAATTATTCGTGCTTTGAAAATTGAAGGTGGTTGTAATGTTCAGCTAGCCTTGGATCCACATAGTTTTAACTATTATGTCATTGAAGTAAATCCGCGTGTTTCTCGTTCATCGGCTTTGGCAAGTAAAGCTACAGGTTATCCAATTGCAAAATTAGCGGCTAAAATTGCAGTGGGCTTAACATTAGATGAAATGAAAAATCCAGTGACTGAAACCACGTATGCTGAATTCGAACCAGCATTAGACTATGTTGTAGCTAAAATCCCTCGTTGGCCATTTGATAAGTTTGAATCTGGTGAACGTATTTTGGGAACACAAATGAAGGCGACAGGGGAAGTCATGTCTATTGGCCGTAATATTGAAGAGGCCTTGCTGAAAGCTGTGCGTTCGCTAGAAATTGGTAGTCACCACCTAGAAATTTCTGAGTTTTCAGAAGTTTCAGATGAAGTTTTAACTGAAAAAATAATAAAAGCACAAGATGATCGTTTGTTCTACTTAGCAGAAGCGATTCGTCGTGGATACACCATTGAAGAATTAGCAGATTTAACAAAAATCGATATTTTCTTTTTAGATAAATTATTACACATTATTGAAATTGAACAGGCCTTACAACAAAAACCAAATGATTTAGAAACCTTAAAAACAGCGAAACAAAACGGCTTTACAGATCGCAAAATTGCCGAACTTTGGCAAACTGAAGCGGTTGAAATCCGTCAGTTACGTACAGAAAAGGGTATTTTGCCAGTTTACAAAATGGTAGATACTTGTGCAGCTGAATTTGAATCTGCAACACCGTATTTCTATAGCACGTATGAGTTTGAAAATGAAAGTATTCGAAGTGAAAAAGCTTCGGTTCTAGTATTAGGTTCAGGACCCATCCGAATTGGTCAAGGCGTAGAGTTTGATTATGCCACAGTGCATTCAGTAAAAGCCATTCAAGCCGCTGGTTATGAAGCAGTTATTATGAATAGCAACCCAGAAACAGTCTCTACTGACTTTTCAATTTCTGATAAATTATACTTTGAGCCGTTAACTTTAGAAGATGTGTTGAATGTGATTGACCTTGAAAAACCAGTGGGAGTTATTGTCCAATTCGGTGGACAAACTGCTATTAACCTAGCGGAACCACTTGTTAAAGCTGGTGTGAAAATTTTAGGAACTAGTATTGAGGATCTTGATCGCGCTGAAAATCGTGATTTATTTGAACATGCCTTAAAAGAGTTAGATATTCCACAACCACCAGGTGATACAGCAACAAATGCGCAAGAAGCAGTAGTAATTGCAGCGCGTATCGGGTATCCTGTTCTTGTACGACCAAGTTATGTCTTAGGTGGACGTGCAATGGAAATTGTAGAAAATCAAAGTGATTTAGAAGATTATATGAAACATGCCGTAAAAGCTTCACCAGAACACCCAGTTTTAGTCGATCGATACTTAATTGGGAAAGAATGTGAAGTCGATGCGATTTGTGATGGTCAAACAGTCTTAATTCCAGGTATCATGGAACATATTGAGCGTGCAGGAGTTCACTCAGGCGACTCAATGGCCGTTTACCCACCACAAAATCTATCAGATGAAATTATTGCAACGATTGAAGACTATACAAAACGTTTAGCATTAGGCTTGAATTGTGTCGGTATGATGAATATTCAGTTCGTTATCCATGATAACCAAGTGTATGTTATTGAAGTTAATCCACGTGCTAGCCGTACCGTTCCTTTCTTGAGTAAAGTAACGGGTATTCCAATGGCACAGGTAGCAACCAAAGCTATTTTAGGCGAAAGTTTAACGGAATTAGGTTATGAAGATGGCTTGTATCCAACGACAAATGAAGTTCACGTGAAAGCACCGGTCTTCTCATTTACAAAACTATTAAAAGTAGACACTTATTTAGGCCCTGAAATGAAATCAACAGGAGAGGTTATGGGGTCTGACAATAATTTGGAAAAAGCCTTGTATAAAGCATTTGAAGCGTCAGGTTTACACATTCCAAAATTTGGCTCAGTATTATTTACGATTGCTGATGAAACGAAGGAAGAGGCACTAGATTTAGCCAAACGTTTTGCAGATATTGGCTTTAGCTTAACTGCAACTAGTGGGACGGCTACCTATTTCGAGGAACACGGTTTACATGTAAAACAAGTTGCGAAAATTACTGAAACAAATGAAGAAACGGTCTTAGATAAAATCCGTAATGGAAATACGCAAGCAGTAATTAATACAATGGATAAAAATCGCCAAGATGCGTCTCAAGATGGCTTTATGATTCGTCGTGAAGCGGTTGAACATGGGGTACCGTTATTTACTTCGTTAGATACGGCAGATGCCATTTTAAAAGTGATGGAGTCGCGCGCCTTTTCAACTAAAGCGATTTAAAACAGAAGGGAAAATCAGCACATGAAACAGGAGTTAATGGAAATTACTGCACAACGATTATTAGCACCACGAATTTATGAAATGACTTTAAAAGGGGCACTGGTTGAACAGATGGAAGTTCCTGGTCAATTTTTACATCTTCGTGTACCACAAAATGATTTGTTGTTACGCAGACCAATTAGTATCAATGATATCAATCATGAAGAAGGAACTTGTCGCATTATTTATCGGGTAGAAGGTGATGGCACACGAGTATTTTCTGAAATGAAAGTAGGAGATAAACTTGATGTAATGGGGCCTTTAGGCAATGGTTTCCAACTTTCTGAACTTCATGCAGGAGATACAGCATTTATCGTAGGTGGAGGAATCGGAATTCCTCCACTTTACGAGCTGTCTAAGCAATTAATCGCAAAAGGTGTCACACCTGTTCATTTTTTAGGCTTTGCTTCAAAAGAAGTAATGTATTATGAAGAAGAATTTTTGGCATTAGGTGACACGTATATTGCCACAGACGATGGTAGTTATGGAACGCATGGACATGTCGGGCATTTATTAGCACAGATGATGGAACAACCCAATGCTGTTTTTTCTTGTGGTGCAAATGGGATGTTACGTGCCGTGGAAAGTCGTTATTTAGGTAAGATAGCGAACGTCCAATTATCCTTAGAAGCAAGAATGGCATGTGGAATGGGTGCTTGTTATGCCTGTGTTTGTCATTTACAAGAAGATGAAAGTGGTCAGAAAAGTGTGAAAATTTGTGATGAAGGACCTATCTTCCCAGCTGGAAAGGTGGTATTATAATGTCCAACCCCCTAGCTATCCGTTTACCTGGTTTGGAACTAACCAATCCAATTATGCCCGCAAGTGGCTGTTTTGGCTTTGGAAAAGAATATGATACGTATTATAATATTGATAAACTAGGTGCTGTTATGATTAAAGCAACAACTCCTGAAATTCGTTTTGGAAATCCGACACCGCGTATTGCGGAAACGCCTAGTGGAATGCTTAATGCAATCGGATTACAAAATCCTGGATTAGAAACTGTGATGACGGAAATTTTACCTGATTTGCAAATCAAACATCCAGATTTACCGATTATTGCGAATGTCGCAGGTTCTAGCCAACAAGATTATGTTGAAGTATGTCGTGAAATATCCAAAGCACCAAATGTCAAAGCGATTGAATTAAATGTTTCTTGTCCGAATGTAAAGCATGGTGGTATCACATTTGGAACTGATCCAGATGTAGCATATGAATTAACAAAGGCAGTTAAAGCTGTTTCTCAAGTGCCTATTTATGTCAAATTATCACCAAATGTAACCGATATTGTCCCCATCGCTAAAGCTATTGAAAATGGTGGAGCCGATGGTTTTACGATGATTAATACATTGTTAGGCATGCGTATTGATTTGAAAACACGTAAGCCAATTTTAGCAAATCAAACAGGTGGTTTATCTGGACCAGCAATCAAACCAGTGGCCATTCGTTTAATTAATCAAGTTGCTAATGTATCAACACTGCCAATTATCGGAATGGGTGGTGTGATGACGGTGGATGACGTGTTAGAAATGTATCTAGCAGGAGCCAGTGCAGTTGGTGTAGGGACGGCAAACTTTACGGATCCGTATATTTGTCCAAAATTAATTGATGAATTACCAAAACGAATGGCCGAACTGGGAATTTCATCACTAGAAACATTAATTAAAGAAGTGAGAGAGGGCAGAAATCAATGATCGAAAGACCAATTATTGCTTTAGATTTTCCATCAAAAAAAGAAATTGAAAGCTTTTTAGCCAAATTTCCTGCTGACGAAAAATTATTTGTCAAAGTAGGTATGGAGATTTTTTATCAAGAAGGGCCAGCAATTGTACGCTGGTTAAAAGACTTAGGTCATGATATTTTCCTAGATTTAAAATTGCATGACATTCCCAATACAGTTGAGCATGCAATGAAGGGATTAGCAAAATTAGGTGTAACAATCACCAATGTTCATGCGGCTGGTGGAATCGAAATGATGGCAGCAGCTAAACGTGGCCTAGCTAGTGGAACAAAATCTGGCGAGCCTGTTCCGCAACTAATTGCAGTGACGCAATTAACCTCAACTGGGGAGGAACAAATGCAAAAAGAACAATTAATCTCAGCAACATTGGAAGAAAGTGTGTTAAATTATGCGAAATGTGCTGAAAAAGCTGGACTTGACGGTGTGGTTTGTTCTGCACTAGAAGCTGCGAAAATTCATGAAGCAACTTCTGACGAATTTATGTGTTTAACACCTGGTATTCGTCCAAGTGGAGCGGCTGTAGGAGATCAAAAACGCGTGGTTACACCAGCATTAGCACGAGAAATTGGTTCAAGTGTAATTGTTGTTGGTCGACCAATTACCCAAGCAGATGATCCAGTAGCAGCATATCATGCTATTAAAAATGAATGGAATGGAGAAAAATAATTAATGACAACAATTGAAACGACAATCGCAAAAGACTTATTAGATATTGAAGCAGTATTCTTAAACCCTAATGACCCATTTACTTGGGCAAGTGGGATTAAAAGCCCAATTTATTGTGATAACCGCATTACAATGAGTTATCCAAAAGTTCGTAAAGCAATTGCACAAGGATTAGCTGATAAAATTAAAGCGACGTATCCAAATGTTGAAGTAATTGCCGGAACCGCAACTGCTGGGATCCCTCATGCAGCTTGGGTAGCAGATATTTTAGATTTACCAATGGTTTATATTCGCAGCAAAGCAAAAGACCATGGTAAAGGCAACCAAATTGAAGGCCGTATTACAGAAGGTCAAAAAATGGTTGTTATTGAAGATTTAATTTCAACAGGTGGTAGTGTTTTAGAAGCTTGTGAAGCAGCGAAACGTGAAGGTGCAGATGTTGTAGGTGTTTCAGCTATCTTTACTTATGAATTACCAAAAGGTGTAGCGAATTTCGAAAAAGCTGGAATTGCTTTAACAACGTTAACAAACTATTCTACTTTAATCGAAGCTGCATTAGCTTCAAACTACATTAAAGAAGATGATGTAGAATTATTAAAAGCTTGGAAACAAGACCCAGAAAACTGGAATAAATAAGAAAACAAATAAGAATAGTTGGAAAATCGCGCTTAAGTAGAATATTAAGCGCGATTTTAGCCTATAAAGGAAAGTGAAGATCAATGATGGGGTTATCTGAATTCCCCGTATTAGTCAGTTTTATTTCAATTTTTATTTCGATAGGTATGCTTTTATATTCGTTGAAATATCGAAAAGCAGAAAATTCGTATTTTTTTATTTTATTGTCTCTACAATTATTTCTTTATATATTTGGTTATTTCTTAGAATTGGTGTCAGATAACTTCTATGAAGCCTTTTACAGCGTTCGTATGCAGTATATGGGATTTCCATTCATTCTATCAAATAGTTATTTATTTTTAAGAGATATTTTTGGGCAAAAAAAAGTTACGAAGTTTCAGTTGTTTATTTTGTTTATTTTTCCCATGATAAGCTCTATAGGAATGCAAACATATCCGTATCAACGTCTTTTTTACGAAGATGTACAGTATGTTTCGAATACTATTATTGCAAACGCGCAAATCACACCAGGACCACTGTACCACATTCATGTTGTCTATCAATATTGTGTTACAGTTTGTATTTTAGGCTTATTATTTGAAGCGTTTTTTGGCGACAATTCTTTAATGAAAAAACAAAGTGTGCCTTTATTAATTGGTTTTTCTTTACCAATTTTTACCTCAGTCATTTATGTGATGGCTGAAACAGATAAGGTGCGTTTTGATTATACGCCTTTAGCGACACTTGTTACGATTGTCATGTTGATTTATTCTTCGAACAGTCATAATCTTTTACGAGTCATGCCTATTGTTAAAGATCAAGTGATTGATACAATGGCAGATGGATTTATCGTATTTAATAAGAAAAAACACTATATTGATGCGAATACTTCTGCGAAACACATTTTTCCAGAATTAAATAAAGTGAGTGCAGGAGAAAGTATTCCACTCTTAGAACAGCTCTTAACCAATAAACAAATCGTCGTTTTTGTTGATGAGATTGAACACATTTATGAAGTCTCGCAAATTCAAGAAATTACCAATTTTAAACAAGGCGGATATTATATTGTATTACATGATGTTACAGAAAAAGAACAATTACTAAAGGAATTACACGTACAAGCGACGATGGATTACTTAACAGATATTTATAATCGAAGAGCATTTTTTGACAAGGCAGAGCAATTACTGATAAAAAATCAAGAAGATACAGGAAATATAGCATTACTTTTGGATATTGATAATTTCAAACAGATTAATGATCGTTATGGACATCCCTGTGGAGATAAAATATTGCAAATTTTATCTTATGAAATGCGTCAAAGTATGCAAGGATTTCAGCAGGCTGTGTTCGGTCGATATGGAGGGGAAGAATTTTCTTTTTTATTCACTTCGATTGATATTGAACAAGCAAAAGTAATAGCTGAAATGCTTCGACAAAAAATTTCTGAAACTGATTTTACATGGGTAAATCAAAAAATTGAAGTCACAGTTAGCATTGGTATTAGTGTTTCCAATGAAAAAGAAAAAATATCATTAGAAGACTTACTTTTACAAGCAGATGTGGCATTATACGAAGCTAAAACAAAAGGACGAAATCAAGTTTGTTTGTATAAAAATACACAAGAAATGCACATAAATTCAAGTGCAAAATGATTTTCTTTTTATTTGAAATTTGCTAGCATAAAAAAATGAGTGATTATAACACTCATTAAAGGAGGAAATTCATTGAAGAAAAAAAGGAATATGGACGTGGAATGGAGCTACTCTGGAGCTAATGGTCCAGAACATTGGCACACCTTATGTGATTGGTACGCTGAAGGAGCGAAATATCCTTATCAATCACCAATTCATCTGATTCATGATGAAACACAAGACATTGGCGATGAAATTCTTTCTTTCCACTATAAAAAAGAAAAATTTACCGAAAAAGAATTCAAAAACACTATCCATTTTGTACCCTACAACACAGAAAGTTATGTTGTTTTCAAAGGCGTCGAATATCATTTGACAGATATTCATTTCCATATGCCTAGCGAACATGTCATTGATGACACACAAACAGAATTAGAATTTCATTTAGTGCATACAAATGCAAACCAAGAAAACTTAGTAGTAGGAGTCTTGTTTAATTTAACAGACAAATTAAATTGGATTTGTAACGATCAAGATGATAGTATCTGGGATTTTGATCATCATATCCAATGGTTCGATCCATCAATTTTCTTACCAGAAAAACACAGTCATTTCCATTATGTAGGCTCGTTAACAACGCCTCCAACCAAAGGACCTGTGAATTGGTTTGTCTTTGATACAATCGGAGAGATGAGCCGCTTGTTTATTGAAGAGTTTCGTGAAGAAGTGTTAGAAAACAATAATCGTCCGCTACAAAATAAAAAAGATCGTCCGATTTACTACAGTAAATAAAGAGAAGAAACAGTCATTAAGTTGGCTGTTTCTTTTTTTTAGAAGGAAAGAAACTATTATCGCATACGCGATATAGAAATAAAGAGAATTAATACATACAAATCGCCTATTCGAACTATTATTGCATTTAAAATAATCCTATCAAAATCAATCCACCCTCACCAAATTTAGCAAAAATTGCACTTCAATAAAACCCACCCAGCAACAACATCAACAAACATCCTTCAGATTCTAAATACGTAAAAAAACCTCTCATTACACATCGTAATAAGAGGTAATAGCTATTTTTTCAATTTTAGTACATTTTCTTCATATGGAGTGACATAATAAGTCGTTTGATTTTCATAAATCACATAACCAGGTTTGGCACCATTTGGTTTACGAATATGTTTCACTTGAACGAAATCAACGGGAACTTGTGCTGAATAACGATATTTTGAGTAATAAGCTGCGATTTCGGCAGCTTCTAAAATTGTTGTTTCGGATGGTTCATTGCTACGAATAATGACATGTGATCCAGGAATATCTTTTGCATGTAACCAATAATCGGTTTTACGCGCAGTACGTAAAGTTAATTGGTCATTTTGTAAATTATTTTTCCCAACTAGAATTTCTGTACCATCCGAAGATAGAAAGTGTTCAGGTTGTGATTTTTTCTCTTTTTTCCTTGTTTTCAGATTGCGATTTTTTAAATAGCCTTGCTCAACTAACTCTTCACGAATCACATGAATATCCATAGGTCCTGCTAATTCCAGTTGCGATAAAATCGATTCTAAATAAGTTAATTCTTCTTTGGTCTCACGGATTTGTTCTCCGATTAATTTTACAGCATTACGTAATTTTTGGTAACGTTGAAAATATTTTTGGGCATTTTGATTGGGTGTTAATGCTGGATCAAGTGCAATTTCTATTAAACGGTTCTCGTCATAATAGTTTTCTAATTGAACAGCAGTAGCACCTCTAGGAACTTGCGTCATAAATGTGGTTAGCAGTTCGCCTTTTTGACGAAATTCTTCAGCATTTTCTGAATCGGCAAGTGTTTGTTGTCGTTTTTTTAATTTTAATTGGTTTCGTTTGTATTCATTTTCAACTTTTTTTAACAGCTCACTGCCTTGTTGTTTGACTCGATCACGCTCAGCTTTTTCATGGTAAAAAGCATCTAAGAGTGTGCTTAAAGAAGGATACGTTGTCAGTTCAATACCATGTAAAGAAGGATAAAGAATCGGTGTGAAGAATTCTTTTTGTTCGGTTTGAATATAGGTTGGTACTGGCGCTTGCAACTCGTTAAAAAATGCTTGCCATACTGGAAGTTTTTCATTAGGTTTTTCGTTTAAACGAGCGGCTAATTCGTCAGCAGTATCTTTTCCTAATCCTTGGAACCGTTGCTGTAAAGCTTTGCCATTTAGTTCAGGAAGTGTAGATAGCTTTTCAAAAATTTGCGTATCGCTGGCTGTAAATGGATTTAAGGTATCTTGCTTAGGAGGAGCGATATATTCCGCACCAGGCAGCAATGAACGATAGGTGTTATGTGCACTACCGATATGCTTAATCGCATCTAAAATTTTACCAGTCTCTTTATTTAAGAGTAAGACTGTGCTATGGCGTCCCATTAGCTCCACAACTAAAACAATTTGCTGCAAATCACCTAATTCATCTCGTTTTTTAAAATTAAAATGTAATACACGATCATTATCCAACTGTTCAATTTGTTCTAAAATAGCACCGTCTAAATATTTACGAAGCATCATAACAAAATTAGGTGGAGTGTCTGGATTTAAGTAGTTCATCGAAGTTAATTGAACACGTGCATAATTTGGATGAGCTGATAATAACAATTTATGATTTTTTCCTTTTGAACGAATGATTAAGACGATTTCATTCTCATAGGGTTGTTGAATTTTATTGATTCTTCCATGAATCAGTTCTTCGGATAACTCTTTTACCATTAAATGGGTAAATACACCATCAAAAGACATCGTTTATCCCTCATTTCTTAAATAGTCTTTCTCCATTATAGCTAAAATACTTCAGAAAACAAAGAGGAAGATAGCGTGAGGAAAATTCAAAAAATATTAGAAAAAAACAAGTGATTTAGGAACTTACTTGACGATTGTGTTGTTTAATTGCTAGTATTTTAGTATAGTTAAAAGATAATTTACTAAAGCGGGTGTATCCATTGAAAACGATTAAAATGATAGCAGAAACGATCTTGTTCCAACTGCAAGAATCATGGATAGAATTTGGCTATGCAGTCAATGCCAATCGTAAGAAAACTCTTATCCGAATAGTGATTACGGCAGTTTTAATGGGCGCATTAACCTTAGCCATGCTGACAGCAAGTCCTATGATTCGGAAAGCGCAAATCGATCAACTGATTATTAATGAATTACCAACAGAACAAATTATTCCTTTTTCTTATGAGCAAGGCGATCGAGAAATTAAGAATAAAGCAGCTATTTCAGTCATGTTTACCAAACCTAATGGCGAACAATACGATGACGTGATGGCTTTGTTGAGTGAAAAAAGCGATGAATTGAATCGGAAATTTTATTATTATCCTATTGTTTATGATGCAGACGTATTGAAACAGCAATACAATGTAGAGCCAGACAAAGTTACGTTTATTTTCTTTCAAAATGGTGTTGAAAAAAATCGTTTTACGCTGGATTCGCTAGAAGATGCTGAACAAGACTTGGTTCCTGAATTAAATCGTTTGCCAATGTTTAATATTCAAGCTGCAGAAAAAGAAGACAATTAAAATAAAAAGCTAATTTACTAGTTGACGGATACTAAAGATTACGGTATTCTAATTTCAACATTACTAAAGGAGGAAGTATTCATGAAACTATTTTACGCGTATCAACCAAAAACATGGCAAAACTGGCGTAGATAGTTGTATTAGTGGATGCTTTAATCCATAGATACAACTTTTTAGAGAACATTCTAAAGTGTGTATCTATGTCGGTAAATGAACTTGTAAATATCGCCGCATAGAGGAATAAATCTGTGTGGCTTTTTTGTTGAAGCAATTGCCACGCGCAATTGCTTTTTTTACTTTTAAAAATGTATAACAAAATAGAAATGGGGAGAAAAAATGAAAAATAAAGGGTTAATTGCAACATTAATTGTCATTTTTGTCGTTTTAATTGGCACATTTGCTTTCCAATATGGAAAAGCAAGTGCAGAAAAACCAAAAGGAGCAGACAACTCGGAAAACAAAATTGTCGGAATTTTGCAATTTGTTAGTCATCCCGCACTTGATGCTATTCGTGATGGCATCGAGGATTCTTTAAAAGAGGCGGGTTATATCGAAGGTGAAAATCTAACGATAGAATATCAAAATGGTCAAGCCGATCAAAGCAAGTTAGCGACGATGAGTGAACAACTTGTCAATAAGAAGTCAGATGTTATTGTAGGTATTGCCACACCAGCTGCTCAAGCATTAGCAAATGCCACACAAGATATCCCAATTGTTTTAGGGGCAGTTACTGACCCAGTCGGTGCTAACCTTGTTGCAAATATCGAACGCCCAGGTGGCAATATCACTGGTGTTTCAGACAAAGCACCCGCAGATGAACAAATTCGTTTAGGAAAAGAATTGATGCCCGATGCTAAGACGGTGGGTATGCTGTATTCCTCAACCGAAGACAATTCTAAATATCAAGTGGAAGAAGCCGCTCAAGCAGCTAAAGAATTAGGGCTAGAAGTCAAAACGTATCCAATTCCATCCACAAATGAAATTACACAAACCGTGCAAGTAATGAGCAATGCCGTTGATTTCATCTATATTCCACTCGATAACACTATTGCCAATGCGATGCCAACAGTTGTCGGTGAAGCTAACAAGAAAAAAGTACCGATTATTACGTCAGTTGATACGATGGTTGAACAAGGCGGATTAGGAACTATTGGAATTGACCAATATACTTTAGGTAGAAAAACTGGAGAAATGGTGGTTTCGATTTTAGAAGGAGCAGATCCGGCCACTACACCAATCTACACATTTAAACAAGGGGATGTCATTTTAAATGAAAAACAAGCTGAATTTTTAGGAATTAACATTCCCAAAGAATTAAGAGAACAAGCAAAATTTGTTGGAGGTGACGAAGAATGATTATTTCTTCTATTGGACAAGGGTTATTATGGGGTGTTTTAGGTTTAGGAATTTTTATGACCTATCGAATTTTAAATTTTCCAGATATGACAACGGAAGGATCATTTCCTTTAGGAGGAGCAGTATGTGTGGCAGCCATTGTTCAAGGTATTCCGCCAATTATTGCAACTTTTCTAGGTGTTTTAGCTGGCATGTGTGCAGGGTTGGTGACTGGTTTGTTATATACTAAAGGAAAAATACCAGTCATTTTATCAGGGATTCTGGTCATGTCTGCTTTGAATTCGGTGATGTTGTTTGTCATGCAGACCCCTAACTTATCACTATTAAATCAACCACGAATTTTAGACTTTTTTACAAAATTAAATCTACCAAATCATTACGACACGGTTTTTGTTGGTCTCATTGTCATTTTCTTATTAATTGCTTGTCTGGTATATTTCTTTAATACAGATTTTGGACAAGCATATATCGCAACTGGAGATAACGAATACATGGCCCGTTCTATGGGGATTAAAACGGATCGTATGAAAATTATTGGTTTAGTCTTATCCAATGGCGTCATCGCTTTAGCTGGGGCATTGATTGCTCAAAATGACGGTTATGCCGATGTAAGTAAAGGAACTGGGGTTATCGTTATCGGTCTGGCATCAATTATTATCGGAGAAGTTTTATATGGTGAATTAACTTTTACAGAACGTTTAATAGCCATTGTAGTCGGAAGTATTATCTATCAATTGCTCATCTTGTTAGTTATTCGTTTAGGGTTTGATACGACTTACTTGAAAATTTTCTCAGCAATCGTGTTAACGATGTGTCTATTAATTCCACAATTTAAACAAGCGTTACATCTTAAAACTGATTTTGAAAGAGAGGAAAAATAATGGCTATTTTAGAATTAAAAAATGGAACAAAAATTGTTAATAATGGTCCTAGCGAACAAAAAATTCTGCTAAACAATGTGAACCTCTCGATTAATCAAGGCGAGTTTATCACAGTTTTAGGTGGAAATGGAGCAGGAAAAAGCACGTTGTTTAATAGCATCTCTGGCACAATCCCATTAACTAAAGGACAACTATTTATTCATGATCAAGAGGTGACGAATTTTTCAGAAGAACGTCGTGCCCAGTACATTTCACGTGTTTTCCAAGACCCAAAGATGGGAACCGCACCACGGATGAGTGTGGCAGAAAACTTATTGTTAGCAAAAAATCGTGGGCAAAAACGAGGCTTAAAATTACGTCAACTTAAACAAAATCGTGAGTTGTTCTATTCTTTATGTGCTGAAATCGGAAATGGACTAGAAAATCATTTGGAAACACCTGCTGGTAATCTTTCAGGGGGACAACGACAAGCGTTAAGTTTATTGATGGCAACTATTCAAACCCCCGAATTACTTTTACTGGATGAACATACTGCAGCATTGGATCCTAAGACGTCTAAACAATTAATGGAAATTACTGCTCGCCGTGTCGAAGAGCAACAGTTAACTTGTTTAATGATTACTCATCGCATGGAAGATGCATTGAAATATGGGAATCGAATGATTGTCTTGCAAAAAGGTGAAATTGTTAAAGACTTAAATGCAGAAGAAAAAGCTAAATTAACCTTACCGGACTTGTTGCAATTCTTCGAAGAAATTGTGTAACAGGACAAAAATTAGACAATTTTTAATTTTACTGTTGACAGATTCTAATTAAAACCATATACTAAACTCAATCTTACATCAGTTTGGAGCGATTTTTTATGAAAAATACACGACAACCAAAACTGAATAATTACTACTTTAGCTATTTTAGATAGGTTTGTATTCATGAAACCATGGGTACAAACAGACAGTTTGTATCTATGATGGCTAGAGCGATTCGTATTGATTTTAAGCCACGTAGATCAGGGAAAATCTATGGTGGCTAAGTATAAATTTTCATACTTTTTTTGAGTATTAAAATGTCCACTAGTAGATTTTTCAGCCTACTAGTGGACATTTTTATTGTAAGGAGGAAGCAAGTGGAAAAAACAGCAATTAGTGGCTATACTCGTTTAGTTGGTTTTTTAGCTAGTCCAGCTAAACACAGTATTTCTCCCAAAATGCATAATTTAGCTTTTAAAGAAACAAATACCGATGCAGTTTATCTTGCTTTCGATGTATCAAAAGACGAATTGGAACACGGCATACAAGCGATTCGAACCTTTGATATGTTAGGAGCAAACGTCTCAATGCCTCACAAAATTGCCGCCGTTTCTCATATGGATGAATTAACAGAAGCTGCCGAGCTAATTGGGGCGATCAATACCATTATTCATCGTGAAGGTAAATTAATTGGGCATAATACGGATGGTATTGGTTTTTGTGAAAGCTTACGAGAAAATCAGGTACTCATCAAAAATGAAACCATGACGTTACTCGGCGCAGGGGGAGCAGCAACCGCAATGATTTGCCAAGCGGCTCTTGACGGGATGAAAACCATCCATATTTTTAGTCGTAAAAGCCCACGCTATGAACGGATGCAAGAAAAAATCAAAGAAATTACTGCAAAAACCAATTGTGTGATTACGCTAACAGAACTAAGTGATCAAAATAAATTAGCAACTGCTTTAGCACAATCAAGTTTATTAGTAAATGCGACAAGTGTTGGAATGTCAGACGATACATCGCCAATTAGCGACACATCGTTGCTGCGTAAAGACTTAACCGTCTATGATGCTATTTACAATCCACGCGAAACGTATTTATTAAAACAAGCCAAAACAGCGGGTGCTAAAACCATTAACGGTTTAGGAATGCTTGTGTACCAAGGTGCCGCTGCATTTGAATGTTGGACAGGCAAAAAAATGCCTGTGGAACAAATTAAACCAATTATTGAAAATAGTTAACATTAAAAAGACAAATGAAAGAAGGATAAACAAATGATCGTAATTATGAAACCAGGTGCAACACAAGAGCAAGTAGATGTCGTTATTAAGCGTATTAAAGATAGTGGCTTAGATGTCCAAATTAACCAAGGGAGTGAACAAGTTGTATTAGGTTTAATCGGAGATACACGCAACATTCAAGATGTCGCTTTCCGTAGCTACCAAGGTGTCGATAAAACAGTACGTATCAGTAATACGTACAAATTAACTTCTCGTGAATTCCACCCACAAGATACAGTTGTTGATGTGGATGGAGTAAAAATTGGGGATGGTAGCTTTGTAACAATGGCTGGTCCATGTTCCATCGAAGGTTTAGACCAAATCCGTGAAACAGCTCGTATGGCCAAAGCTGGTGGTGCAAAAATTTTACGTGGCGGAGCTTACAAACCACGTACATCTCCATACGCTTTCCAAGGTTTAGAAGAAGAAGGCTTAAAATACATTCGCCAAGCTGCCGATGAATACGATATGAAAGTCATTACTGAAGTGATGGATGAAGCACATATTGATGTTGTTGCAAAATACAGTGACATTATCCAAATTGGTGCGCGTAACATGCAAAACTTCAAATTATTAGCGGCTGTTGGCCAAACAGGAAAACCAATTGGCTTGAAACGTGGAATTTCTGGAACCATTGATGAATGGTTAAATGCAGCAGAATACATTGCTATTTCAGAAAAAAGCCCAGTTATTTTCATTGAACGTGGAATTCGTACGTACGAAACAGCTACCCGCAATACGTTTGACTTAAGTGCTGTTCCAATCATGAAAAAATTAAGCCATTTTCCAGTTATTGTTGACCCAAGCCATGGTACAGGTGTCTGGGATTTAGTTCCACCAATGGCACGTGCCGGCGTTGCTGCAGGAGCAGATGGAATGATTGTTGAAATCCATCCAGATCCAGCGAATGCTTGGTCAGATGGTCCACAATCATTAAACGAGAAAAACTACTTGAAAATGATGAAAGAAGTCGATGTTATTTTCAATGCGATGAAACAAATTCGTGAAATGTAAAAATAATTAACTTAAGGGATGTGTCAAGAAATGCTAAGGGTAAATTTAACCAATCATCAATATGATATTCAAATTGAACGTCATTTGCTAAAAAAATGTGGACAATGGGTACAAACTTTATGGAAACCACAGCGAATCGCAGTGATTACTGATAGCAATGTTGCCCCACTTTACGGTAAAATGGTAACAGAGTCACTTGAAGCCTGTGATTTTCAAGTAAGCCTCTTTGTTGTACCAGCCGGTGAGCAAAGTAAGTCATTAGAACAAGCAGCAAACTTATATGATTTATTAGCAGAAGATGGGTTCACACGTAGCGATGGTATCATCGCATTAGGTGGCGGCGTTATCGGTGATTTAGTCGGTTTTGTTGCTTCCACATACATGCGTGGCTTACATTTCTTGCAAATTCCAACTACTTTAGTCTCACAGGTCGATTCAAGTATTGGAGGCAAAACAGCCGTCAATACGAAAAATGCAAAAAATTTGGTGGGAACTTTTTCCCAACCCGATGGCGTGTTAATTGATCCAGAAGTATTAAATACCCTAGATGACCGCCGCCTGCGTGAAGGTATTGCTGAAATTATTAAATCTGCTGCAATTGCAGATGAAAATCTTTGGGATTTATTAGCTTCGATGAAAGATGAGTTTGAATTACTTGAACGTGCAGAAGAAGTGATTATTCCTTCATTAAAGGTGAAGCGCACAGTCGTTGAAGAAGACGAATTTGATAATGGTAGCCGTTTGACCTTGAATTTTGGTCATACAATCGGTCATGGAATCGAAAATACTGCAGGTTATGGTGTTGTCAGCCATGGGGAAGGTGTTGCTGTCGGAATGGTAATGATTTCAAAACACGCCGAAGCAATTGGTGAAATGCTTCCAGGTACCACAGAACAATTAATTCAAATGATTGAGAAATTCCATTTGCCAACACAGCTAGAAATCGACTCACAAGCTGTTTATCAAGCGATTACGCATGATAAAAAAGCACGAGGCTCGCAATTAAAGATTATTTTACTTGAAAAAATTGGCCAAGCAAAAATTGTGTCAATTCCAATTGAAACGATGAAAGATTACTTACAATAGGGGGAACTTATATGCGTTATATTACAGCAGGAGAATCACATGGACCAGAACTAACAGCAATTATTGAAGGACTACCAGCAGGAATGCCTTTGTCCGCAGAAGATATTAATCATGAATTAGCACGTCGTCAAGCCGGTTATGGTCGTGGAGGCCGCATGTTAATCGAAACAGACCAAGTACGTATCACTTCTGGTGTTCGTCACGGCAAAACACTTGGCTCACCAGTGACAATGGTTGTTGAAAACAAAGACTGGAAAAACTGGACCAAAGTCATGAGTATTGAAGAAGTGGAAGAAAAACAAAAAAAATTACGTCGTGTTGCTCGTCCAAGACCAGGACATGCAGATTTAGTAGGTGGTATGAAATATCATCATGATGATTTACGTAATGTTTTGGAGCGCTCTTCTGCTCGTGAAACAACGATGCGTGTTGCTATTGGTGCAGTTGCGAAAAAAATCTTATCTGAACTAGGAATCGAAGTAGCTGGCCATGTTACGATGCTTGGTGGCATTAAAGCAACAATTCCAGAAGGGATTACGGTCAGTGAAGTAAAAGCTATTTCCGAAGCTTCGGATGTTCGTGTTGTGGATCCAACAGTCGAAAGCGACATTCGTCAATTGATTGATCAAACCAAACGTAATGGTGATACTATCGGTGGTGTTGTTGAAGTTTTAGTTGGTGGTGTACCAGCAGGACTTGGAAGTTACGTACAATGGGATAAAAAATTAGATGCCAAAATTGCACAAGCAGTAGTCAGCATTAACGCCTTTAAAGGTGCTGAATTCGGTGTTGGGTTTGAAGCTGGTGTCTTACCTGGTTCAAAAGTGATGGATGAAATTTTATGGAACGAAGAAGATGGCTACACACGTCGCAGTAATAATTTAGGTGGTTTTGAAGGTGGAATGACAAATGGTGAGCCGATTGTTGTCCGTGGGGTAATGAAACCAATCCCGACATTATACAAACCATTACAAAGTGTAGATATGGATACAAAACAACCGTATAAAGCTAGTGTAGAACGCTCGGATAGTACTGCTGTGCCAGCAGCTAGTGTAGTTGCTGAAAGTGTAGTTGCAACAGTTGTGGCAAATGAAATTTTAGAAAAATTTTCTAGCGATTCATTTGAAGAGTTGGTTCAAGCTGTCAAAGAATACCGTGAATACTTGAAAAATTACTAAGATGTTGGGGAGGTAGGCATGAAACAAAATGTATTAATCATTGGTTTAGGTTTAATCGGTGCGTCATTAGCTATTGCTATTAAAAAAGAACATCCCGATGTGCAATTGATTGGTTGGGATTACTTTGAAGAAACACGTATGATTGCCAAAAATCAAAAAATCGTAGACGAAATTCCAACTACGTTTGAAGAAGGAGCACTTAAAGCAGATATTATTTTATTAGCTGTTCCAATTAAAACGTCGTTAACTTATTTAAAAGAATTAGCCAAACTTCCATTAAAATCAACGGTCCTTGTAACCGATGCAGGCAGTACGAAACAGGAAATTATGCTGCTTGCAGAGCAACTGCCCTTTGATTTTATCGGTGGACATCCAATGGCCGGTTCGCATAAATCAGGTGTGTCAGCCGCTGATGGGAATCTTTTTGAAAATGCCTACTATATTTTTACTGTCCCACAAGATGAACAAGTAGCCAAACGGGTAGCTGAATTACAAGAGTTGTTCCAAGGTGCTCGTGCCAAGTATGTCATATTGACTGCTGATGAACACGACCAAATTACAGGTATGTTATCGCATTTACCACATATTATTGCATCTGGATTAGTCAATCAAGCCGATGTTTTTAATCAATTACACCCACGCGCTAAACAATTAGCTGCAGGTGGTTTTCGAGATATTACACGAATCGCTTCTGCTGATCCACAAATGTGGACGGATATTTTGTTAAGCAATCGGGAAGCCTTGCTTTCATTAATGATCACTTGGCAAGAACAAATGACAGAAATTTCTGACTGGTTAAAAGCAGGCGATCGTACGAAAATTTTTGAGTTTTTTGAAAATGCGAAAGATACACGTGATAGCTTACCCGTTCATAGTAATGGGGCGATTCCGGCTTTTTATGATTTAATGGTGGATGTTCCAGACCGTCCAGGGGTAATTGCTGAAATCACGAGTATTTTAGGACAGGCCGAGCTTTCTGTTATTAATATTAAGATTTTAGAGACACGAGAAGACATTATCGGTGTCTTACAGTTAACCTTTAAAAATCAAGGCGATTTACTTGCCGGTAAACAATGTATTGAAGAGAAGACCGACTATCCTTGTCGTCTGAAATAGGAGGAAACTATGAAATTATCACAGGCAAATCAATTAAAAGGGACGTTACGGGTTCCAGCAGATAAATCAATCTCACATCGCAGTATCATGTTTGGGGCGTTAGCAAGTGGAAGAACGACCGTGAAAAATTTTCTACGTGCGGAAGACTGTATGAGTACGCTTCATGCCTTTCAAGCCCTAGGTGTACCAATTGCGGACGACGGCGAAACAATTACGATTGATGGGCAAGGGTTTGACGGTTTAAAACCAACAGATTCGCCAATTGATATTGGAAATTCTGGGACAACGATTCGTTTAATGATGGGTATCTTAGCAGGTTCTGGGTTTAAAACTACGTTATTTGGTGATGACTCTTTAAATAAACGTCCCATGAACCGTGTGATGTTGCCATTGTGTGAAATGAATGCTCAAATGCACGGAGACAATGATTCTGAATTTCCGCCAATTACAATTGAAGGCGTGGATGAGCTACAGCCAATTAATTATGTGATGCCGATGGCGAGTGCGCAAGTTAAATCAGCGATTATTTTTGCTGCTATGCAAGCAAATGGCACTTCAACTATTCTAGAAAAAGAAGTATCACGCAACCACACAGAAGAAATGATTCGTCAATTTGGTGGCGAAATTAATGTTTCTGGCAAAGAAATTTCAATCACAGGTCCACAAACATTAACCGGTCAAGCTGTAACAGTTCCTGGAGATATTTCTTCTGCAGCATTTTTCTTAGTTGCGGGTGCAATCACACCAAATAGCGAAATTACCTTAACAAACGTAGGGATTAATCCCACACGTACAGGAATTGTGGATGTTTTAACGGATATGGGAGCTGATTTAGAAATATTAAATGAAGATACAAAAAATCAAGCAGCAGATATGGTGATTCGTACCTCTCATTTAAAAGCCACAACGATTGAAGGAGATTTAATCCCTCGTTTAATTGATGAACTACCAGTAATTGCGTTATTAGCAACTCAGGCGCAAGGAACAACGGTAATTAAAGACGCTGAAGAGCTAAAAGTTAAAGAAACCAATCGTATCGATGCAACAGCTGACCAATTACGCAAAATGGGCGCTGATATTACAGCAACAGAAGACGGTCTAATCATTAACGGTCCAACACCATTGCATGGTGCAACCGTTTCTAGTCTAGGCGATCACCGTATTGGTATGATGTTGCAGGTTGCTGCATTAATTAGCGAAGGGGATGTTGAATTAGAACGCCCAGAAGCGGTGGCTATCTCTTATCCAGCCTTTTTTGATGATGTTCAATCGTTAATTCAAGGAGGCGCAAAATAAAATGAATCAAATTGTTTTGATTGGTTTTATGGGTGCGGGTAAAACAACTGTCGGAAATCTTTTAGCTGAAAAACTGAATAGTCAGCAATATGATTTTGATCAACTTATCGTAGAAAAAATCGGTATGAGTATTGCCGATTATTTTGAACAATATGGCGATGTAGCCTTTCGTGAAATTGAAACAACTGTTTTAGCTGAAGTTGACGCGTTAGACGGTATTCTGTCAACGGGTGGCGGGATTGTTTTAAAAGCAGAAAATCGTGAATTACTCAAAAAAATGGCGAATGTGGTCTATTTAAAAGCTGACTTAACAGAATTAATTCAACGAGTAACGCAAGATGAAGAGAATATCCGTCCGCTAGCAGATTCAAAAACGCCGCAAGAAATTGAAGCTATCTATCGTCCAAGAGTGCCTTTATATGAAGAAAGTGCACAAATTATTATTGAAACTACAGGTAAAACGCCGCAAGAAATCGTCACAGAAATTTTGAAACAAGTAGGTGAGTAAATGAAAGTTGGTTATTTAGGACCTAAAAATTCCTTTACCTTCCAAGCAGCAAGTACCATCGCAGACGAAACAGAACTTGTCGCATATCCGTCTATTCCTTTTTGTATTCAAGCTTTAGAAGAACATCAAATTAGTTTTGCAGTAGTTCCTATTGAAAATTCATTGGAAGGTTCAGTTCATGCCAGTGTGGATCGCATTTTCCATCAAGATAAGCTGTTTGTTGCCGGAGAAATTGTCTTACCGATTCGACAACAATTATTAGGCTATTCCAATGAACAACCAATTACTAAAATCCTTTCGCACCCGCAAGCTCTTGCGCAGTCGCAACGCTTTTTAGAAACGAACTATCCCTTGACTCCGTTGGAAGCAGTAGCATCGACCACCTTTGCAGCAGAATATGTCGCAAATCATCCAGAAGAACAAGTTGCTGCTATTGCTTCGGAAAAAGCAGCAAGTGAATATGGATTAAACATTTTAGCACATGGTATTCAAGATAATGCTTTAAATCAAACACGTTTTTGGATATTAACTGCTACGAAAGGTGAAACGTTAGATACCTTAGGAAAACCGGCTCGCAACACCTTATTTATTACGTTACCAGATAATTTACCCGGAGCTTTGCATAAGGTCTTGTCTTGTTTTGCGTGGCGAAATATCGATTTGAGTAAAATTGAGTCGCGTCCTTTAAAAACAAGTTTAGGTGAATATTTCTTTATCGTTGATTTAACTTTGGAAGATAATCAAGCTTTAATTAAAAATGCAATTGAAGAAATTGAGCTTTTAAATGGACGTACCAGAAACATCGGGAGTTATCCTGTAAAAATCATTCAGTAACCTATGCTTTTGGCATAGGTTTTTTTGTAGAAAAAGGTTAAGTTTTCTTATTTTAATTTGCTTTATTGTAAGGGTCATGTATGCTATAAGAGAATATATCTTTGGAGGAACAAATTATGAGTCGAATGGATCGTCATAAAAAACAAAAATCAACAGAACAAATTTTTGCTCGTAAAACGATTGAAAAACAAACAGACTGGGAAGAAGATTGGGAGGACGTTGAGAGTGGGAATAAGCTACCACCTAGTGCACCTCCACCTAAATCAAGCTTTTTTAAAAAGAAGCCCAAAAAACAAAAAAAACATCGCTTTGTCCGATGTTTGATTACCTTTTTAATTGTATGTATTGGGTATTCGGGTATTTCATTTTTTGTCGGGCAACTAGTCGCTAAAAGTGATAGTGCTTCTGTCCAACCAGAAACCTTTAACGGAATGACCGCAGCAGACGGGAGTCACAATATTCTATTGATAGGAAATGACAGTCGTGAAGGAGAAACAGCACGTGCTGATACGATTATGGTCTTGCAATTAGATGGACCTGCCAAGAAACCTAAACTTATTTCTTTCATGCGCGATACTCTTGTGACTATTCCTGGTGTAGGCGATAATAAAATTAATGCTGCGTATGCCTATGGAGGAGCAGAATTAGTCCGAATAACGTTATCACAAAATTTTGGTATTGAAACTAGCTATTATACAACAGTTGATTTCCAGACATTCGAAAAAGTGATTGATACTCTTTTTCCAAGCGGTGTAAAAATTGATGCCGAAAAAGACATGAGTAAAAATTTAGAAGTAGCCATTAAACAAGGTCCACAAAAAATGGATGGCTTGACCCTTTTACAATATGCTCGGTTTAGAATGGATGAAGAAGGGGACTTTGGTCGCGTTCGTCGTCAGCAACAAGTGATGAACGCCGTATTTAGTCAATTAAAAAATCCTATTTCTTTATTAAAATTGCCTTATGCAGCTGGGAAAGTCATGGGATATGCGTCAACAGATTTATCGATGGGCTTTTTATTGAAAAATACCTTGTCGATTGCTAAAGGAGCGGCTGGTGTCGATCGTTTAAGTGTTCCTGTTGAAGGCTCATGGTCTTATGGTGAAACCTATGAAGCAGGTAGTGTATTAGTCGTTGATACTGAGATGAATCGTCAAGCTATTCAACAGTTTCTGTCAAAATAATTAGAAGCACTTTTAAAAACGGATAGGTTTATGCTATATTAGTACTAACGTTTGAAAATTGTTTGAAACGAGGATAGAAAATGAAATTAGCAATTGTTACAGATAGTACGGCATTTTTACCTGAACGCATTCAAAAACATTCTGATTTATTCGTTATCCCAATCCCTGTTATTTTAGATGGGAAAATTTATAACGAAGGAATCGATATTGAAGCAGAGGAATATTATGGATTACTAAAAAACAGCAAGGAATTTCCAACAACTTCACAACCGGCATTAGGCGAAGCTCTTGAACTATATGAAAGTATCGCTGCAAAAGGTTATGATACCATTATTAGTATTCATTTATCTTCGGGTATTTCAGGATTTGTTCATAATTTGCACACAATTGAAGAGGCCATTGATGGTGTGAAAATAGTCCCTTATGATTCGAAAATTACGAGTATGCCCATGGGCCATATGGTGGAAGCAGCTCTTGACTTAGCCGATCAAGGTAAAAGTTTAGAAGCTATTTTAACTCATTTAGATGTCATTCGTGACAATACCTATGCGTATTTAATTATTGATGATTTAAATAATTTAGTGCGTGGTGGACGTCTAACCAATGGGGCAGCAGCTATTGCGGGGCTTCTAAAAATCAAACCAATATTAACTTTTGAAAATGGAAAAATTGTATTATTTGAAAAAATTCGTTCCAGTAAGAAGGCTTTCAATCGTGCTGAAGAAATAATTGGCCAACATAAACAGGAAATCAATCGTCCTTTAAAATTATATGTTATTCATGCGAATAATCCAGAAATGGCTTTAGAAGAACAAAAAAAATTACAAGAACGTTATCCCGATGTATCAGTTGAAATTGGTTATTTCGGACCAGTTATCGGCACTCATTTAGGAGAAAAAGCAATTGGTTTAGCGATTTCTGCGCAATAATTGAAAAACTCGTGCATAGGTACGAGTTTTTTTTTGCCTGAGAAAACCATAATAAAATTATGTAAACTTATATTCGATGAGCTTTAATCTAGACGAATTGACTTTTTCTTGGAATAATAAACGCATCAACTATTTATCAGGAGGCGGTAGCAGATGCTTTGTCAATTTTGTCATGCGATTTCCTCGCATAATTACTTAAAAACCACCGCTCACTTTTATGTCGTCTACGATATCGATCCTATCCAACAAGGCCATTTGTTAATCATCTCTAAAGAACATTATACGAATTTACGGAGTCTTCCGAGACATAGCTTATATGAATTAATTGAGTTAGAACAAGAACTAACAGAATTATTAGAAACTCATTTTGATATTCAAGGAGTATCGATTCTGCAAAATAACGGAAAAGTGATGGATGAGGGGACTCATTTTCATGTCCATGTTGTCCCGCGTTACCCAAACGATGCTTTTTGGGATAATCAATACGTACCACAGCAGCCACTTTCACTGACAAAATTAACGAACTTATTAGGAGGAATAGTGTGAAACTAATTTTAATTCGACATGGCGAATCGACTTATAATAAATTTAATCGTGAGAATCCACAAAAACGCGTCTTTACCGGACAATTCGATACCCCTTTAACAGATATGGGTCGCCAACAAGCATTGCAATTACAACAATTTCAAGAATTGAGAACGATTGAAACGGTCTATGCATCTACGCTATCTCGTGCTTTTGAAACTGCTCAGTTAGCAACAAATAGAAAGGATATCTTGCTTGATGAGCGTTTGAAAGAGCGATCGTTAGGCGAACTAGAAGGACAGTCATTAGCTGACTTAACTGATTTTTGTGCCACATTACCACAAGATTTCACTCATAGTTTTCACACGAAAGCACCAGGAGGCGAAAGTTATACGGATGTTCTGCAACGAATGCATGCTTTTTTTAGTGATTATTGGCATGATGAAATGGCTGTATTCTCACATCAAGGTTGTATCCGTACGATTATGATGCATCTGATGAATTTAACGGAAGCCGAAACATTACGCTTACAGATCCCCAATTGCTATCCAATTGTCTTAGAAGGCGAGCGCGTAGGGGAATTCATTCAAAAAACGAGCAACTCGTAGAGTTACTCGTTTTTTTTGTTCACCATTAATGTACATTTACCGGTTGCTATTAATGTTTCTGCTAAATAAATCTCTGCGTGCCAAAATTGTAAACGTCCGCCTACTTTTTCTGGGGAAGCGATAACTTGGATCTTGCCTGACTGTACAGTATTAAGATGGCTGATTTGTAAATCCACACCTACCGCAAATCCATCTGTAAGGTGCTGATTAGCACCCAGACTACAAGCAGTTTCAATCAAGACACCACTTACACCGCCATGCAAATAACCAAATGGCTGTTTATGGATTGCTGCTACTTCTAAAGATAAAATAACTTTTTCTTTTGTTACTTGCTCTGTGTGTATTGCTAAATGCTCTAATAAATTCATTCTCTTACTCCTTCGTTTTGTTTAGTATAGCGCAGAGTGAAAAAATTGGCTAGCTGCTTTTTATTAAGCATAAACTCTCTCTTTTTTTGCTATCTTACTGTATAATGAGTAAGTGATGCAATAAAGGAGGAATTAAATCCATGAGAGAATGGCAAACAATTAAAGAATACGATGAAATTCTTTTTGAACAATACGAAAAAGTGGCAAAAATAACAATTAATCGTCCAGAAAGACACAATGCATTTACGCCTAAAACAGTAGCGGAAATGATTGAGGCGTTTAACATTAGTCGTGATCGACAAGATATTGGTGTAATTATCTTAACGGGTGCTGGCGATAAAGCCTTTTGTTCTGGTGGTGACCAAAAAGTCCGTGGACATGGTGGCTATGTTGGCGAAGATCAAGTTCCTCGTCTCAACGTTTTAGATTTACAACGTTTAATCCGAGTTATTCCTAAACCGGTCATTGCGATGGTTAAAGGCTGGTCTATTGGTGGCGGAAATGTCCTTCAATTAGTGTGTGACATTACTATCGCCGCAGATAATGCTAAATTTGGTCAAACTGGTCCGAATGTTGGTAGTTTCGATGGTGGTTATGGCTCTGGTTATTTGGCACGTGTTGTTGGACATAAAAAAGCCAAGGAAGTTTGGTTTATGACAAAACAATATACGGCAGAAGAAGCCCTAGCAATGAATTGGATTAACACTGTTGTTCCTTTAGAAGAAGTAGAAGATGTGACAATGGAATGGGCAGGAGAAATGTTGAAGAAGAGTCCATTAGCTTTACGTATGATTAAGGCAGCGATGAATGCAGATACTGACGGCTTAGCCGGTATTCAACAATTAGCAGGGGATGCAACATTATTGTATTATACAATGGATGAAGCTAAAGAAGGTCGCGACGCCTTCAAAGAAAAACGTGAACCTGATTTTGATCAGTTCCCTAAATTCCCATAATGAGACCAAATAGTTGGTTACAGCGACAAGCGCAATTTTATCCAGAAAGACCAGCTTTTTATTGGAAAGATAAAAGCTGGTCTTTTCATGCGTTAAATCAAGACGTCCAAGGGTACGCGCAGTATTTTCAACAACATCTTCCTAAAAATTGCTCACGTGTCGCAATTTTTAGTAGCAATTCTCAGGAGATGTATTTGACGATTTTAGCACTTTGGGAATTAGGAATTGAGATTCAATTGTTAAATACTCGTTTAACAGATGAGGAAATTACCTTTCAATTACAAGATGCTGACACACAAGTGGTGATTAGCGAAAAACCACTTACGATTGTGATGTCTTTAGCTTTTCCAAACGAAATTCCATCGGTTCAACCAAACAATTTCGTTGATTACGGGTATCAAGCGACTGCTACTGCATCAATCATGTATACTTCAGGAACAACAGGCAAACCAAAAGGCGTTCCCCAAACTTTTGCACATCATCACGCAAGCGCAATAGCCACACAAGAAAATATGCAGATTGCAGCCAATGATTGTTGGCTGTGTCCTACAACCTTATATCATATTAGTGGTTTATCTGTTTTGCTACGTTCGTTAGTGTTAGGGATGAGTGTACGTTTGTATGAAAAATATGAGGTTGAAAAATTAGCTAGTGATATTCGTGAAGGATACGGAACAATTGCCTCTGTAGTCAGCAAAATGTTGATGGAGCTATTACCTTTATTACCTGAATGTCCTACTTCGTTTCGTCACTTTTTATTAGGTGGAGGTCCGATTTCCAAAGAAGTATTACAACAATCGGAAGCACAACGGTTTTCAGTCATTCAATCGTTTGGTATGACAGAAACTTGTTCTCAGGTTATCGCCTTACCTCCTGAAAAAGCGAGCCAAAAGCTTGGTTCAGCTGGACTTCCGTTGAAAAATGTCGAATTGAAGATTGAAAAGGGAGAGATTTTATTAAAAGGTCCTAGTATTGTGTCCTCTTATTTGAATCAGCATACAAGTATGGATGAGGAGAACTGGTTTCATACAGGTGATTTAGGTTATCTGGATGAAGAAGGTTATTTATATGTGCTCAGTCGGATGAGTGAATTAATTATCTCTGGTGGTGAAAACATTTATCCAGCAGAAATTGAGTACGCTTTGATGCAGCATCCACAAATCAAAGAAGCGATTGTCGTTGGAACAGAAGATCCAACGTGGGGGCAAGTCCCTGTCGCCTATCTAGTGATAAATGATTCCTTACAAGCACGGACTATCCCTTCCTATTTAACAGGATTAGCAAAATATAAACATCCAAAAGCTTATTTTATCGTTTCGAGCATTCCTAAAACGGCTAGTGGGAAACCACTAAAACGAAAATTTCTAACAGAAGAAAGAGTGAACTATATTGTGTACCAACTTACATGAGCAACTAGCAGCTATTCAAACAGAATATATTAGTTATTCTTATCCGATTGCATCAGTTGCTTTAGAAGATTTATTTGCCAAAAGTGATGCGTATCAAGGAACACGTTTCTTTTGGCAATCAGCAGATAAAAAAGTAGTCTTTCTAGGGTTAGGTCAGTTGGAAATTTTATATGGTAAAACAGTTGAAGAAATTCGTGCGTTTCAAACGAATTTTTTTGAGAACTGTACGATTTTGCCAACAGAAGTCTATCAAGAACCGCTTTTATTTGGTGGATTTGCATTTGATTTAAATGGAAAATCCGCCCCATTTTGGCAAGAATTAGAACAAGGCTCTTTTCAAGTCCCAACTATCTTATTTAGCCAACAAGAAAAACAGCTATTCGCGACGTTAACCGTTCGCAATCAAAAAGAAGTGGCGCAAACTTTTGCAAAACTAGAGCAGCAAGTTGAAAACCTCTTAGCAGCACCACTTCCTAAAATGATATCAACACCACTTCAAGAGCAGGAATTAGGCGTTCCTGAATGGTTAGCCTTAGTCAACAAAAGTGTCTCTGCGATTCATGCAGGCAAACTAAAAAAAGTCGTGTTGTCTCGTCAAATGAAGGTCACTACACAAGGCACGTTTCATTTAGCAGCTATTTTAAAAAATCTATTATCGCAACAACCAAATACGTATGTCTTTTTATTAGAAGGGGCTACAAGAACGTTTATTGGTGCAACGCCTGAACGATTAATTGAAGGAACACCCGATTATTTTGCTACAGCAAGTGTAGCGGGTTCGATTAGACGGGGAGCAACAGAGACAGAAGATGAGCAACTGGGACAATCGTTACTAACCGATCCAAAGAATTCTCATGAACATGGTTTAGTCGTCAATCGAATTGAACAAGAGTTAGCTCCTTTTATTGATGAACTAACGTTAGGCCCTCGCCGACTGTTAAAAAATAGAGATATTCAACATATTTATTTACCATTATTTGGTAAACGAAAAAAAGAGGTTTATTTGCTACAGTGTATTCAAGCCTTACATCCAACTCCTGCATTAGGGGGCGAACCTAGACAAGCCGCCATGCAGTGGTTAGCCAAACATGAAGCAGCTGGTCGTGGACTATACGGTGCCCCGATTGGTTGGTTAAGCTTAAAAGAAGATATTGGCGAATTTGCAGTAGGCATTCGTTCGGGTGTTTTTAGTCAGGATGAAGGTTTGTTGTATGCAGGTTGTGGTATTGTAGGAGAATCCATCCCTGAAGAAGAAGAAAAAGAAACACGGATTAAATTCCAACCGATGTTGCGAGGAGTGAAAGGTATTGAGTCACCAAAAAACGATGACTAGCTATTTATTAGCGTTTATTGCAGGATTAAAAACAGCAGGGATTAAACAAGTAGTGATTAGTCCCGGTTCTCGTTCGACCCCACTAGCATTATTATTGCATCGGGATACAGAGTTAACTTGTTTTATTGATGTCGATGAACGATCAGCTGGTTTTTTTGCCTTAGGGTTAATCAAAGCTTCTAAAGAACCTGTTGCATTGGTTTGTACTTCTGGAACAGCTGCGGCGAATTATTATCCAGCGATTTGTGAAGCAGATGCAACCAATTTGCCATTAGTTGTCTTAACAACAGATCGGCCACCAGAACTACGAAATGTCGGTGCACCTCAAGCAATGGATCAGCAACAACTTTATGCTAGTCATGTAAAACGATTTACAGAAATGACGGTTCCAGAAGATAGTGAAGAATTGTTACGATATAGTCATTGGCAAGGATTAACCAATAGCTTACATGCGCAACAAGCTCCAAAAGGTCCTGTGCATGTAAACTTACCACTACGTGAACCATTATTACCTGATTTGACGCTAAAAGCACCTGAATTTCTAAACTCAATGATTCTTCCAAGTCAACGTATCGTCGATTTAAGTGAGTTAATGCCTTTTTTCACTAAAAAAGGGTTAATTATTGTGGGAGAACAACACACTACCCAAGAAGCAAAACGTTATCTAGAATTAGCTGCTTTATTGAATTGGCCCATTGTAGGTGATCCGTTAACCAATTTAGCAACTTGTCAGTCATCACCGTATTATTTGAAACAAGCGGATTTGATCTTTAGTCAAACAACGTTAGAACCAGAAGTTATTCTGCGTTTTGGACGTTTGCCAGTAACCAAAAATGTTTTATTGTATTTACAAAAATTAACGGCACCAACAATTTTTGTGGAAGAAACTTTATCTTGGCAAGATCAATTACAAACGACCAATTATTTTATTGAAGCGACAATTGATGAGCTATTGACAAGCATAAAGAAGAGGACATTTCAGCCAATAGCTACGCAATGGGTAACTTCATGGCAAGTGCAACAAACCATTGCAACAACAACTTTAACAAAACAAGCGCTGTTAACTGAATTCAATGAATCTGCTGCAACGGTGGCGTTAGTCGAGCAGTTAAAAAACAGTCAATTATTTGTGGCCAACAGTAATGCGATTCGTTTTGTCGATCGATTGACTGCAGTGAATGCCAATAATGTGACCATTCATGGAAATCGTGGCGTCAACGGAATTGATGGTTTAATTTCTACTACAGCAGGAATTGCTGCCAATCAAGCTCAACCTACCTTTTTATTAATTGGCGATTTAGCTTTCTTCCATGATATGAATGGCTTACAGATGATGAAACACTACCAACTCCCTGTAACAATTGTTTTGTTAAATAATAATGGGGGTGGCATTTTTTCATTTTTATCGCAAAACCAACTACAACCAGAAGACTTTGAACCGCTATTTGGTACACCTCTAAATATGGATTTTCAGCATGTAGCAAAATTATATGGGGCGGTTTATCATCAACCTAAAACATTAGCAGCATTCGAACAATTAATTAGCGAGGCACAACAACAGCCGATTTTCCAAATTATTGAAGTCTGTGGTACACAAAAAGAACCCGTTAATTTATGGCAACAAATTTGTCAGCAGTATCAAACGGCACTAGGTGAGCAAGATGGTTAATTACTTTTATCAATGGTTTACCCCTTATCAAGCGCACCGACCGACAATTATTTGTTTACACGGTTTTACAGGGACGTCGAATACCTTTCGATCCTTAACATTTTCAGCAGAGTATAACTACTTAGGGATTGATTTGATTGGTCATGGCAACAGTAGTGTCTTTGTCCATCCCGATGAGTACCAAATGGAGCAGGTCGTTAATAAATTGCAATCACTCGTGCAGCAACTAGATATTTCGACCTATTATTTAGTAGGTTATTCGATGGGTGGACGTGTGGCATTAGCTTGGGGATTGCAAGATACGAATGTTCAAGGGATTGTTTTAGAAAGTGCTTCTCCAGGATTAGCCAGCCAAGAAGAAAGAAACCAGCGAATAGCAAGCGATAATAAACTTGCACGACGTTTATTAACAGAATCGCTAATCGAATTTGTTGATTTTTGGCAAGAGTTGCCCTTATTCGCCTCGCAAAAACAGTTGCCAGCATCTACTCAAGCCACGATTCGTGCTGAACGAATGAGTCAACAGGCATATGGTTTAGCGATGAGTCTCTATATGATGGGGACCGGCCAACAGCCGAGCTATTGGCAATACTTAGAGACTACTACGCCAATGCTTTTAATTACTGGTGAATGGGATCAAAAATTTCAACAAATTGCATATAACATGCGCAAAAAAAATCCAAGCATACAAATTCAGGAAGTATCTGGTGCTGGTCATTGTGTGCATATTGAACAACCTGCAGCCTATTGTCAGATTGTCGAAGATTGGTTAAAGGAGAATGCTAAATGAAGATTGTTGAAGTGAAACATGTACAATTACGCTTACCATTGAAATCTCCATTTGTAACAAGTTACGGCGTTTTAAAGGAGAAAGCCCTTGATTTATATCTTTTATATGATGAAGCTGGCAATCAAGGAATTGGTGAACTGGTATCTTTTGAAGTACCTGATTATATTGAAGAGACTATTGAAAACTCCCGCCACGTTATTCACAATTTTTTATTCCCTTTATTAGGACAGACTGACATTTACCATCCGAAAGACGTTTGGCAATTATTTCAAGGAATTCAAGGTAACTATATGGCTAAATCGGCATTAGAAACAGCGGTATGGGATTTATATGCGAAACGCCAGAAGCGATCATTGGTGACTTATTTTGAGGAAACACGCCAAGTCCTTCCAGTGGGTGTAAGCATCGGAATCCAGCCGTCTATCTCACAGTTACTAAAGATCGTTCAAGACTATGTGGCACAAGGGTACCAGCGGATTAAGTTAAAAATTAAACCAAATCAAGATTACGAACCATTGACAGCTATTCGGCAACAGTTTCCTGAGTTATTGTTGATGGCGGATGCTAATTCAGCTTATTCTTGGGAAGATTTACCTTTGCTTCAAAGAATAGATACGTTAAACTTAGCGATGATTGAGCAACCTTTTCATCAACGAGATTTTGTTATGCATCAGCAATTACAAAAAAGATTACACACACCAATTTGCTTGGATGAAAATATTCGTAGTTTAGAAGATGTACAGACAGCGTACGCTTTGGGCAGTTGTCGAAGCATTAATTTAAAAATTCCTCGTGTGGGTGGAATTACAGAGGCGTTACGTATCGTTGATTTCTGCAAAGAAAAAGGGCTCATTGTGTGGCTAGGTGGCATGTTTGAATCGGGAGTTGGACGGGCGTTAAACCTTCAATTTGCTAGCCAATCAATTTTCCAATTTCCTGGCGATATTTCCGGTTCAGATCGGTATTACTATGAGGATATCATTATGAATCCAGCAAAAGTCGTGGCTGGAACATTGAAGGTTCCCAAAGGCGAGGGGATTGGTGTAAAATTAGATTGGACAACAATCGAACGTTATACGTATTCTTCAAATAAATTCTTATTGTAATCTTAGAGAAAAGAGGGGAGAGCGATGATTCAACTCGTATTCTTACGTGGTGTGATGCCTTCTGGTAAAAATAGAGTCCCAATGAAACAATTGCAAGAGTTGCTTCAAGAAAATGGCTATCCTAATGCACGAACATACCTGCACACGGGAAATATTATTCTTACGTCTGAAAAGAATCCTAATGAATTAGCAAAACATATTTATCAACTGATTCTAACAAATATTGGGCCAGATTTAGGTGTTCTAGTACGAACGCCTGAAGCCGTTCAACAAATATTGATAAATAATCCTTTTCAACAGCCGGAAGATGAATTAAAACGTGTTTTTTTCAGTATGCTTAGTCATAGTCCAACAAAAGAAGCTGTACAGGTTGTCCAAGAAAAAATTAAAGAAACGACGGAACGTTTAATCGTTTCTGGAGATACAGCCTATATGTATATTCCAGGTAGTGCTGCTAGAAGTAAACTGAGTAACATCACATTAGAAAAGTCGTGGAAACTAGTAGCGACGACGCGTAATTTTAATACTTTATCCAAAGTGTTAGCGATTGCTGAAACTTTCAAGTAGAATACGTAATATGAAATAACATGATTTCTTCTTCATTTGAATGAGAAATCATGTTATTTTTTTGTTGACAGATTGTTTATATAATGATAAAGTAACTACATTAAATCGTAATTATTACGATTTACAGATTAAAAGGAGTGAATGAAATGGCCGTACCAGCAAGAAAAACATCCAAAGCAAAGAAACGATTACGTCGTACACATCAAAAGGTTACTAAACCTGAAATTGCTTATGATGAAACAATAGGCGATTATCGTCGTAGTCATCGGGTATCGTTAAAAGGATATTATAAAGGGAAAAAAGTGATTGAATAAGAGGTGAATGAAATGAAAATAGTTTATCCGCCACTCGTTGAACAAAGTGTGACTTATCATGCTACTCAACACATCAGTAAAGCAGATATGTATCGTTCGATGGTCGAGAAAGGAATCATTACAGAAAATGGCTTGCCAACTGAATACGCATTGGAAAATGGTTGGATTAAGGATTTTTATGAAAAAGAAAATTTATCGTTTGATGAATTTCTAGCTATCTATCCAATTTTTGAAGAATACGATCAAGAGTTGTTTAAATTAGTAGATGGCTTTTGGGAGATTCCAATTACATTGAAAGAAGAACTCTTACAAGCTTTAGCTTCTGAGAATGTTAATTACGATGAAAAAATACAGATAGAAGAATATCTAGCAGATCGATAATCAACTAATACGGCTGGATATCTATTAACCATTTTACCTAAATAGGAGAGACAAATATGAGACAAAATATTATTTTAGAGTGTGTGGAAACGAAGGAACGAATTTATCTAACGAGCAAAAATAAACGCAATACACCAGATCGTTTAGAATTAAAAAAATATTCACCAAAACTAAGAAGAAAAGCTCTTTTTAGAGAAACAAAATAAGGCTAAGCAGATGTATCTTTCAGATATGTCTGCTTTTTGTAGACGAAAATATTTTTTATTGAGATAATCGCTTTATTACATCAATGAGGAGCGATAACTAATGAAAAAAGTTTTAGTTTTTAGTAGCATTACTGGTGGTGGAAAAACGACCTTGATTCAAAAATTAGCTGTAAGAATAGAAAACTGTGTCGTGATTTCATTTGATGATTATAGCATTGATGCATTGCCTTCAGCGCCACCATTAGATACACCGATAGAAGACGCGATCAATCAATATGAACTGCAACAGTTGATGGATGATTTTCTTAATATTCCGGATGAAACAGAAATTGTATTAATTGATTTTCCTTTTGGTAATCGTCATGAAGTATTGGCGCCATATATTGACACCACATTTTACATTCAAACGCCTTTAGATATTGCTCTTGCTCGACAAATTTTGCGTGATTTTTCGGCTAAAACGCAGAAAGAGATTTTAGAATGGGCAGCAACATATTTGAATTTTGCTAGACCTATTTTTGTCAATCATGAAGCTTATGTATCTGAAACAGCAGATATTATCCTAGAGGGTACAGCTTCGATTGAAGACAATGTACAAATTGTCTTAGAATCTTTAGAGGAAAATGCATGATAACTGTAAGGAAATTAGATTTAAATGATTTAAGTCAATTTATTGATTTACGATTAAAAGTTTTAAAAGAGGTTCCTGAAGCATTTGCATCAGCTTATCAAAAAGAGTGTGATTTACAAGAAGAAGTTTTCGCTAATCGATTAAAAATCACTGATAATCAGTTTACGATAGGCGCCTTGGATAATAACGATCTTAGTTGTGTAGCCGCTTTTTTTAGAGAGACAAGAGAGAAGAGCAAACATAAAGGAAATGTCGTCGCTGTGTATTGTTTACCTGAATATCGTAAAAAGAAAATTGCAACGATAGTTATGGAAACCTTAATCACAGAAGTCCGAAAAATACCAGACCTGATTGTATTGAATTTGAGTGTCGTATCTGAAAATAATCGAGCAAAGCAATTTTATGAGAAATTAGGATTTGTTGTCTATGGTAAAGAACCCAAAGCATTGTTTGATGGCCAAAACTATTTTGATGAGTATTTATTACAGTTATCCCTATAAATAATAGTAATTTAAACACAGATGAAGAATAATTTTTCATCTGTGTTTTTTCGTTCATTGGATTAGATAGAAATTCATATTAATATTTTGAAAAGCTCTTAGAATGCGTTTCTAACACACGTTATTTATTGATTGCTTTTTGAAGTTATTTTGCGATCTTATTCACTATTTGTATGATTTTCATGAATAAGAATTATTGATTTTATTGATTTTCTTAAAAATATTTATTTTAATTCCTTATTATGTTAATATAATATAAAAATAATGAATAGTTGATTTGGAGGGATTTTATGCCGTATAATGTTGAACCATTACGTACGAAAATAGAAATAGATGATTTTTTATTTTGCTTACGACGAACAGCAAATCCAGAAAGAGATTCTTTTCTTTTTTTGTTAGGAATTAATACCGGATTAAGAATGTCAGACATCGTAAAACTGCAAGTAAAAACCATTCGCTATTCAGCACGCCCGGTTATTATCGAACAAAAAACAGGCAAAAGGAAAATTCTCTATTTAGATAATATGCAAGAATTGATTGGAAAATATATTGATGGACGTGAAGACGACGAATTTCTATTTCCGTCTAAAAAGGGTGGGCATCTAACAGTTAATGCTGTATACAAAATATTTCAAAGCGTTGCAAACACCTTAGATAGAGAAGATATTGGCACGCATACACTTAGAAAGACGTTTGGTTATCACTACTACAAGAAAACTAGAGATGTTGCTACTTTAATGGAATTGTTTAATCACAGCAGCGAACGCGTGACTAAAAAGTATATAGGAATCAACGCAGACGAAATTGGAAACTCTTTAGAAGGATTTCATTTAGGGTTTTGAATTCCAAAGAGTCTAGTTTATTATATATAAATTATGTAAATCATTTTGTTATGTAAACTGTTTTTTCTTTTTTAAATCTATTTTAGAGTAATTTGAATATTATTAGTTATTCAGATAAATAACTAATATGCAGTTGAAGAATCTATGCAAAATGATCAAAAACCACTCATGGAATTATTTTTCTTCATGAGTGGTTTTTGATATATAAATTTTGAAACTATGAAATTAAATATGACTGTATAGCAATAATTTGAATATAATTTATAATGTTAAATTTGAATCTATGAATGTTTATGGAGAAATAACTATTGAATAGATGAATAGATACTGGGATAATGAAAATAAAATAATTATTATTTTTAAATAACTGTAAATAAAAATAACGAATAAAGATGTAAACACATAGATTGTTAGTTAATAATCAACAAAAGAGAGGCTAAAATTGTAAAATTATTAGCTTATTCACTACTTAAATTCCCGATATAACTTTGTATAATATATATTATGTAAACTAAAATATATATTTTTTTAATGATATTTGAAATGAATGTTTTTAATCCTTTAAACTCATTGGTCCTCCCCTAGTTTCAAATGACTTTGTACATAATACACGAAATCAAATTTCCACTTTTAATATCCGATGCACCAATATAAAATCAGCAAACATAGATACATATTTATATAGTTTTGATATTTCTCTAGTTGTAATCCAATAGACATTTTTAAGCCAGTTAAATTATAAATCAAATTTGCAACTCTCTAAAAAGCACCCAATAAATTGAATGCTTTTTTAAATTGCTAAATTAAATTGGGCATATAATCTGGTAGTTTGTAATAAAATTGAAGTTGCTCTCCAATATCTATCAAACGTTGCTCACAATCAAAATCGGAAATAATTTGAACAGCAATAGGTAAATTTGTTTTATCAGATAAGGCTATTGGGATAGTAATGACCGGCAAACCGGCGTTGGAAAAAGGTTTGTTAAACTTAGGAGAGCCTGTACTTTTAAGCCCTTCTGGTGCAGTTTCTGGAGTAGCAGGCGTAATTATTAAATCTATATCAGAAAAAATCTTTACAAATTCTTTCTGATATTCATATCTCATTTCTTGGGCTTCTAAATAATCATGAGCAGAATAAGATAAACCTTCTTCAATATCAGTTCTTAGCTCTGTGCTAAATAATTCTCTCTTTTTATTGAAATAAGAAGAATGATAAAAAGCTGTTTCAGAATCTACAACAACGCTATGTGCAGCGTTTGCTTTTTCAAAAAGTGCAGGCATTTTTATAGAGATAATCTCGTGCCCCATATCTCTTAATTTCTCCATAACTTTTTGAAAATTATCCATAATATCGATAGTAGCCATAAAATAATCATCAGTTAAAACTGCTATTTTAAATTTTTTTGATAGATTACCATTTGTCAAATGTAAAACTTTATTTTTATAAGGATAAGTGTATTGATCTTTAATATCAAAACCTGCTATCTCGTTGTAAATATATTTTAAATCTTTTACATTTTTAGTAAAGATACCTATGCAATCAATACTCCAACTAGCTGGGATTATTCCAGATTTACTAATTTGTCCAAAAGTTGGTTTAAGAGCGACTACTCCACTATATGAAGCTGGTCTGATTACTGATCCTGAAGTTTGAGTTCCTAGAGCAAACATTACCATCTCTGAAGCTACAGAGGCTGCAGAGCCAGAACTTGAACCACCAGGGGTATGTGATAAATTCCAAGGATTCTTAGTACTTGGCGCGCCACCACCACTTGCAAATTCAGC
This sequence comes from Enterococcus sp. DIV2402, assembly GCF_017426705.2. Taxonomy (NCBI): domain Bacteria; kingdom Bacillati; phylum Bacillota; class Bacilli; order Lactobacillales; family Enterococcaceae; genus Enterococcus; species Candidatus Enterococcus lowellii. The sequence continues at coordinate 1,991,728 of NZ_CP147251.1, forward strand.
AGTTGTAGTTTTTCCAATCAAAGCAGCACCAGCTCTATTTAATCTGTTAATAACTGTTGCATTTTTAGTTGCTATATTACCTTTTAAAATTTTTGATCCAGCTTCTAAAGGCAATCCTTCAACTTGAACTAAATCTTTAACACCATAAGGAATTCCCAATAATGGACATTGATTAACTTGGTTCCTCAACAGAACATTTATTTCATCGATTACGCTATATTCCTCTTTAAGAAATGAAAAAGCATTAATTATAGGTTCAACAACTGCTATTCTTTTATAATACGAATGTACCAAATTTGTGCCAATGGTAGTTTTTAAAAATTTATAACTAACATATCATTTTCGTCAAATTCCCAAGAATCAGCATATGCAACTTCCCAATAGTATCCATCTGGATCTTGAAAATATCCACTGTACCCACCCCATTCAACTACTTGTGGTTCTTTTACAATTACTCCATCAATTTCTTTTACACGCAAAAACAAATCATCCACTTCTTGCTTTGATTTCATATTACAAGCTAGTGTTATACCCGAGAATTTATATTGATTAATTTCTGGTGGATTATCTGCGTTGATATCTTTCACTAGTTCTTCAATTGGAAACAATTCTAATTTAGTTCCTTGATTATTAAAAAAGACAATCCCCGCATCTTCTTTCGCTTGAGTTTGAAAGCCAATATTTTTATAAAATAATAAAGATTTTTCTAAATCTTTAACACCTAAGCATATTAAATTAATTCTATTCATTGTCAAAACTCCTTTTGATAGATTATTTTGCATCCAATTTTGCTGCGACTTTATTGAGCTACCAGTTAAATGTTTTTAAATAATGTGATACAAAGAATCTGATCTTCCTCATAAATATCGCCTATTTGAATATAACCTAGTTTTTCATAAAATCTTGCAGCTGTTATTTCAGCATGGATTAGAATTTTTTTATAATTTTGGGAAACAGCTAAATTTTCTAGACTTTGCAACACTTTTTTACCACACTGTTGTCCTCGATACTCTTTTAAAGTAGCAACACGTCCAATGCGCATAATTTCTGTACTTTCTTTCAAGAACAAAAACTTCCATTCGAACATACAAATTAGAGGCTAGTAAAGATGGTGTGTTCCCTACTTCAATTTTCCAATTGTTCATAATTTTTCTTCTCCATGTGTTTAATAAATTTTGTTTACTTATGCCCAATAATATAAATATTATACTGAGCGTTTTTTGTAAATGAAGTTATTGATTATCGTAAAAAGTTATAACTATTCCTAAAAATAAAATGTAGTCATCTAACTACATTTGTTCTCCAAATCTCGATACATCACATACATATTTGAGAAACTATTATCTTTCATACGAAATCCATTTCTAATAGTACCGACTATCTCAAATCCATGATTAATATATGTTTTAATCGCAGCATAGTTTGTGGACACAACAGCATTAAATTGCATGCCTAAAAATCCTAATTCTTTAGATTGAATCAACGACTGCCCAACCATATGATTAAAAATTCCTTTACCTCGAAATTTCTTATCTATTACATAACTTGCATTTGCCACATGCGCACACCGTCCAATATTATTGGGATGAATCACAAAGAAACCTGCTAACTCTCCGTTTAGCCAGACACAAGTCACTAAAGATTGTTCTCGTAAATAATTATCAAAACTAGCTTTTGAATAATATTCTTCTCCAGGAAAAGCATTTCCGTCCAATAATACTGCATTCCACATATCGGTCATTTGTTTTAAATGTTCCTGCTTATATGCTGAAAATAAAATAGTCATCATTTCACTCCTATGAATTTAATGATATAATAATATCATCAAAAAAAGAATATTTATAGCAAAATTTCTGCGTAATTATAACAAAATATCGTCAAAAGGTGATTTAAATGACTATTTTATATGAAAAAAATCAATACAATGACCCTCGCTTCCCCTTTGAAATCTATCAAACGGATATGACTGGAACTATTCCTCAAGGGCGTGGCTTTAATGACTTACACTGGCATGAGGAATTACAGTTTACACTTATAAAAAAAGGAAAGATTTCGATTCAAATAAATGGTGAGGATCTTATACTTCAAGAAAATGAAGGTATATTTATAAATAGTGGCGTCCTTCATCAAATGATTGAAATGGAAACAAATTCGAAGTATCATAGCATCAATTTTCCAAAAGAATTATTGGGATTTTCTCCTAATAGTAGACTAGAAATAAATTATGTAAATCCGTATACAGAAAAGTTAGTCCTTCCTTACCTAACACTTCATTTGGACAGTTCTTGGCAAAATAGAATCCTTGCTAACTTATTAGAAATAGAAGAAATTTATTTAACGATTCAAGAAAGAGACTTTGCGTGGCAGTATCAGATTTCAATTTTACTTGTAGAGTCTTGGTTGATCCTTATCCGAGCAATCAAAGAGATTCCAAACAAAGAAATTTCAACTAAATCTTATCTGCATTATGAACGGATGCAAATCATGCTTCAATTTATCCATGAACACTATTTTGAAGATACCTCATTAAATGACATTGCTGAAATTACCAATATCAGTATCTCTGAATGTACACGTACGTTTAAAAAATTTACACACACTACACCATATAACTACTTGATTAATTACCGAATTAAGAGAAGTTTAGATTTGCTATTAAAGGAAGATTCGTCTATTTCAGAAATAGCTTTAAAGGTAGGGTTTAATCAATCAAGTCACTTTATCAAAGCATTTAAAAAACAATTTGGTTACCCACCAAAACAATATAAAGATTTTTATTAGAAAATAGTAACCAGCTACATTCAGAGACAGGAGTGATGGAGCTGGTTAAAGTTATTCAAAAGTACTTCTCATAAATGGCCGTCCAAGTCTATAAAATCTGCATAATATCTCCAATTTTGTTTCTTTTCACTCTCTCTTTTTAATGCTCAATAAACTCAGTTACAAATGACATATCACTTAATCTACGAATTCTCTTTTTTCTACCCTCATCATACAAAAAAGATACACCGCCTGCTTGACCGTAGAAATCCATTGTATTTAATGTTTCCTTTTCAAGACCTAACCATACGGCATTGAAAACACTAAGACAGTCACCGTGGGAAACTAAAATAAAATTTTCTTGTTCGGATTCATCAATTTCATGGACAATCGGTACTAGACGTTCCCATAATTCGCTACGAGATTCAGCAGACGGAATGAGACGATCGTAAACTGTTTCTTCGGGAATTAAGCGATCTTGAAACCACTTCACCGATTTTCCAACAGCTTCTCCTAAATTTCTTTCACGTAATTCTTCCCTCAAATGAAGTTCTATTTCCAAACTTTTTGCAAGATAGCGTGCTGTTTGCTGCGCTCTTTTTAAATCAGAGCTGTACAGTAGCCATTTTTGAGAAGCGATGGTGGGTGCCAGTCTCTCAGCAAGTCGTTTGGCTTGTTGATGCCCTTTTTCTGATAATTCCCAATCTGTCCAAGAGCCAATCATACCATTGGAGTGATGAATGGATTCCGTGTGTTGAATGGTAATAATGGTTTTCATAGTTTCTCCTCTTTTATATGCTATCAACTTTGCAGTAGTAACTTATTTTTTAGAAATCGAATAATAATTCATGACATTTTTTTCAATAAATCCACAAGATTGATAGAGAGATAGCGCATTTTCGTTAATAGTGTCAACTTGTAAGAATACGTTCTTGATTCCCAAAGTTAATAGTTTTTCGATGGTTTGCATTAATAATTCACGCCCATATCCTTGTCTACGAAAACTAGGATATATTTCTAAGCCGTAAATTCCTCCAAGTTCCCCCACTACTTCGATACGAACTTGACCGACCACTGTATCTCCTATTCGCCCATTAAAAAGATGTTTTTGAGTGTCGATTTCTTTTAGCTCTAAATGATAATTATTCATAGGAATAAATGAATGACTATTTAAGTACATGTCATATTCAGCATGATGATACGCTGCTTGCTTCTTTTCGATAAACTGAATACCGGTGTTTGAATCTTTGGGGCAAATAAACAATAATTCTTTGGCTGGTCGTTTATTAAATTCATCTTGAACAAGAGTGTATAATTGAGTAAAAATACCTTGATTCCGAAAATTGGGATGAACCATTCCAGTAGCTTCTAATACTTCGTTATCAAAATCGCAAATGCCAAGATAACCAATTAAGTTGTTATTTATAAAATATAAAAATTCATTGATTTTCTGATTATTTTCATGAGACATACTATTCTTTAATTTATAATCTAGTTCTAGTTTATACGAATCAACTTCCTCATTCTGAAGGCAAATTGTTTCTAACTCTTTAATTTTCTGATAAAGTTGTACATCTATTGTTTGACGTAAAATAATTTGGGGATTTTCCATGAATACCTCCCTTTATTCCTGAATCTGATAGTCCTGATGAAGCAAGACTTTCTTAGCCTCTTCAAAATCAGCGGTTTTAACTAAAATATAATCGGTATTAAATGTTGATAGGGCAAATATACTGATTGACTGTTCAGCTAAGATAGTTGCTAATTTAGCTAAAATTCCTACTAAGCTAAAATCCAAAACTCCGTCAATTTTAAAAACTTTCCAATAATCTTCACGATTTAATGTAGAAACCGTGATAGCTTTCGTGGGTAAAACAACAGAAATTTCATCTGTAGTTTGTCCAATAAAAAGTGGTGAGATTGCCAAATCAATCATTGATATGTCGGATACTTGAATGACTGAGAATTCTTCTGATAAAACAGTTAATAACAAGATAAATCAGCTCCTTTTTTGACTTTAAAAATATAATGTGGCATATCTATGCCTTTATAATGTTTCGTAACACGTTTAAATACTGTCATACCATTACGAATAGCCACATTCATTGATGATAGATTGGTATCACGTACAATCGATACTACCTCTTCTGCTTTTAGTACTTCAAATGCATAGGTTTTAACTGCTTGCACAGCTTCACTCATATAGCCCTTGTGCCACTCATTAGATATTAAATGATAACCGATTTCTAAATAAGTTGTGTCATCAATGGTTTGATTGGTTAATCCGCACTCACCAATAACCTTCCCATCTGATTTTCTTTCAATTGCCCAAAGACCATATCCTTTATCATGATATAAAGCGAGGTTCCAAGATAGCCAATCCATGATTTTTTGGTCATTAAATCCACCTTCATAAGCATACATTACTTCATCAGAACCTAAAAATGTTTTTAAAATGGTCTCTTCTCCGGCACGCCATTCTCGTAAACGTAAACGGTTGGTTTCTAAAATCATTTATTCAACTCCTTTATTCACTCTACTACTCCTTGTTTCATTTTATTTTGACTATTTCAAAAAGAAAAGTGTTCTATTGTTGAATTTCTTCTTCACCAAAAACGATTATCAATATATTGATTGTAACTTATTTCCATTTGCAATGCGAAAACATTTCATGACGTATCACAATTTTTGAAATCTGCAAAGCTTATTTATTAGCTTGATGAAACTTTTCTTGTAGAATTACCTCTCATATAATAATTACAAATGTCAGGTCAAAAAAAAAACAGCTAGTTTTTCAACTAGTCTGTTTAAATGGTTCAATATGAATATCGGTATCAAATACATGAAATTCTTCATATAAAATCGTTTCAATTTCATCCGCGATGGCGTGACTTTTTTCGACTGTTAGATTTTTATCTACCTTTATAACAACATCTAAAAAGATATTTGCGCCATAATAACGACCACGAATGGACACCAGTTCATCTACGCCAGCAACTTGTTTCACTGCTTCCGAATATTCCGCTAACAAGTCTTCTTCAAAACCGTCTGATAGCGAAAAAGCACTTTCTCTAAAAATATCGACAGCTGTTTTTAGAATTAAACAAGCAACCACGACTGCAGTTAAACTATCTAACCAACCTAAATTGAAGGAAGCAGCAAAAATAGCAATAGATGTTCCTATACTGGTCCAGGCATCACTTCGATTGTCTTTTGCAGCAGCTAATAGTGCAGAGCTACGTACCTTTTCAGATAATTTTTTATTGTATAGGTAGACACCATACATGATAACTGCAGAAACTACACCCACAATTGCGGCACTACTATCAGGGCTATGCATGTCATTTTTCAAAATGGCTTGTATCGATGAATAAAGTACCTCTAATCCAATCAATAGCATGATAAAAGAGGTTATCAAACTAGCAACATTTTCAGCTTTCCAATGGCCATACGTATGATCTTTGTCTGCGGGTTTGCGAGCAATTCGTAACCCAATGAATACGACGATTGAGGCAATAATATCGGTAGAATTGTTTAATCCATCCGCAATAAGTGCTTTAGAATTGGCGAAATTTCCGACAATTAATTTTAGTACAGTGACAATAATATAGGAAACGATGCTAAGAATTGCACCGGTTTCAGCTTTTTTGAGGTCTTGTTGTCTATCTTTGTGCATGATTATCCCTCCATTAATATGAGTGCTCTTATCATACAAAAAATTTTCTGAAAAAAGGTGAACATTTGAGAAATGTAATGTTTTTGGTAGCACATATAACCTAGGTTTCAGTGCACCAAAAAATGGAATCAACAATCCTTAAAAATCACTTGTTAGCAACAATCAATAACGTTTAGCTACATGTAATATTTATTTTATTATATACGCAATAATGAGTAGAGAACAAAAGAATCGAGTAAAGTGAATGCTTGAGTGATATGGTTGGAAGGAATTTTTTGTATTATCTGACATAAAAAAAATCCTCATTATGCACGGAAAACGAGGATTTTCTCCAATTACTCCATGGTATCTTGTAAAGGAATTGCTTCTGCTACATCTTCTAGGCGCTCTTTTGCCTTCTTTTTATTCTGTGCCAATTGTTTATCATAGTCATCTTGTAAAGCTAGTAAGCGACTATATACTGTATTCATACTACGACTGGATGCTAAAGATAAGGCATAAATAAACGATACGGGCAGTGATTCAATGCGACGATCTCGATGAATCCAAGAAGCAACAGTTGATTGCTTGAAACCATGCATCTCGCACAATCGATCTAATGAAACACCTAAGTCACGAATAACAAAAACATTGATTGGATGGGGGTATACATAAGTATTGATTGTCATGTTTGATGTGCCTCCTTTTTATGTATATCGCGAACGCAATAATAGTAATTATCCTTATCATAGCACCCTTTTTTAACGAAAGCCAATTTTTTAGACAAAAAAGGAATGAGCAACGATTCGTCTTCTCATTCCTTTTATTTGTGTAAATTAAATATGTTCCACAATTTGATATTCCTCGCGATCTGTTAACTGGTCGAAATCCGTTTTGTTAAATAAAATATACTCGCCGTCACGATTTTTCTGTACAATAACAAATTTTTCATTCGTTCCACGATATTTTTCGATTTGCGCGGTTTCATATAAACTTTTCAAATCAACATTTGAAGAAATTGCATTACCTTTATTGAAAAAAATCGATTCTTCCATCACTACTGCCCCTTTCTTATTTAAAAAATGTCACATACACAATATAGCCAACAATGACAATCCCAATCATAATTAAGGTATCTTTCCAACTATTTTGATGATACTGATCACCATGATTGCCAGTCATGAAACGATTGAGGTTCCCACCTACATCAAAAATTGGATGTTGTTTTTTAATGTCTTTCTTCATCTCCTTTGCCTCCATTCTGTAGAGTTATTACTTATAATATAATTATAGCACAGCTTTTTCTAATTTCATTTCCACATGCGGTGTGCCTTCAAAAATAAAGGTTTCTCCAATAATTTCAAATCCAAATTTTTTATAAAAGGATACTACCTGTTCTTGCGATTCAATCACAATTTCTTGTCCTTTAAAATACGTTTGACACGTTTCTAAAATATGTGTCATTAACTCTTTCCCTTGACCAGTTCCACGTAAAGTTTTTTGAATCACAACTCTCCCAAACGTCACATGATCTTCAAGGTTAAATACTCTGGCATAAGCCTCGACTCCCTGTTCAGTTTGATAAAATACGTGATAAGCAACTTTATCGTAGTCATCTACTTCATGATAAATTCGTGTTTGTTCCACGACAAATGTATCAATCCTTAAACGTAAAACCTCTAACAATTCCTCACTAGTCAATTCTTTTAAGCCTTTCACTTTCCACATAGCAGTTCCTCTTTTCTAAATAATCCTGTAAAATAGTGAACAACAAGCATAAAGGAGTTTCATTATGAATGATATTGCACTATTTCGATTAATTGGTTCGATTTCCAGACAAGCAACAACGGATATGAATCAATATGCGGCTACTTATCAATTAGATAATAATTTATTTTTGTATGTAATTCGTATTGTAGAAAATGAAGGTATCTCTCAGTCTGAATTAGCACAACTAGTCAAAATTGATAAAACCACACTCAGTCGTGCATTAAAAAAACTAGAGATTGAAAATTATTTAATTAGAAAAACCAATCCTATGAATAAAAAATTTAATCAACTCTTCCCTACCCCAAAAGCACAAGAAATTTATCAGACATTACATACGCTTGAAAGCTACTATATTCAGCAAGCATTACAACAATTGACTTTGGAAGAAAAACAACTACTCAATCAATTATTACAAAAAATAAACCTAACTAATTAATGTTGGGTTTATTTTACCACATACAGTTGCAAATGCAACTGTATCTAAAAAACAAACGTATCTATGAAATTATAGATATGTTTGTTTTTGGCTTATTTTGCTTGTAAAGCTAATATCTTTTCAATTGTTGATAAGACACCATTTTCATCATTCGAAGTAGTTACAAATGCTGCCGCTTTTTTTGTTTCTTCAAAAGCATTACGCATCGCAAAACTATATGTCGCAGCTTGCATCAGTTCAACATCATTTAATCCATCGCCAAAAGTCATTGTTTCTGCTTCTGTGACATTTAAGAGCTGTTGCAATTCTTTTACTGTTGTTCCTTTATGCACACCGTAATTTGAAATATCAATCCACGCGGCTTCTGAAGCAACAATATACGCCTCATTCTTAAATTCCTCCAATTCTAAGACACTATCAAAACAACGTAATTTCGGATCATAGATCGTAATTTTAACAAAATCTTCTTCGATTTTTTGTAAATCAGCCAATGTTTTTACAACAGCATACGAACCACGCACTTTTTTTGCTTCATTTTCTGGAACAGAGTCTTGAATAAATGCTGCAGTTGGTGTACAAGCGATAATCACGTGATCTGAAGCAATTGTAGCCAACTTAGCAATCATTCGACGCCCCAATTGATTCGGAAGAAGTGATTCATAGACATACTGACCTTCATGTTTGATACGAGTCGCACTATCACCTAAAATCCAAATATCTTTGGTTTCATCGCCAAAAAGTTCTTCCACTCGCTCACATTGTTTTCCAGTACATGCAGCAAAATAAACATCCTGCTCGTTCATTTGTTGTCGCACTTTTTTGTAATAAGCTTTATCGAATTCTCCTTTATTATTTAAAAAAGTTCCATCTAAATCGGTAATAATTAATTTAATCATCGCTATCCTCTTCCTTTTGTTAAACTTATTAATTAAGTATATTAATTATAATAAAACTTGTCAATAAGATTTCTGTCAACGTTTTACTTTTCCGTGAATCTATATTATATTGAAGCTATTATTAATTAACTTATTTAATTAAATTGGAGGCTAACAATGTCTAAAAACAAAAATCTAATTAGAGATAAAAACTTAGCAATCCTCAAATCCTTTCTTTTTCAAAAAGGTACAGCCTTAAAAGCTGAGATGGCTAAGGAAACCGGAATTAGCGTTGTGACAATCAATACCTTAGTCAAAGAATTAGTTGCAGAAAATATTATCATCGAAGGCGAAATGGTCCAACCACCTTTGGGACGCCCTGCCATTTGTTATCATTTCAATTATGACTTGAGCCATTTTCTATTGCTTAGTATCCAAGAACAACAAATCCATGCGAAACGCTCCTTATGTATCGTTGGAAAAATTGTCAATTTAGCGGGAGATGTCAAATATGACGCAAGATTTGATTTTACCGATATCTCAATGGAATTTTTTATAGAGAAACTCACCCATTTTATCCACTTAGGTTTTGATTTAACTAAAATCGGTTTATCTTTTCCCGGAAAAATTTATAATGGCGTTGTTCTGTCTAGCTGGGAAAGTTTATTCGATTATTGGGAGTTTGAAAACGAATGGTCCAAGCATTCTTCAATCCCTTTATTGGTTCAAAATGATGCGCATTTATTAACCGTGGGTACCACGATTCAACAAAAACTAAGTAAGTTAGAAACTATTGTGGGTATTTTTTATCCCGAAAATAGTATGCCAGGAATTACCATTTATGCGAACGACGGACTGATTGAAGGTGGTCATAATTTAGCAGGAGAAGCAAAATTCCTTCCCCACCTCATTGACGCGGCTACGCCAGATACTACTGCAGCATTTATGACCAGTTTGTTAGAAATTCTAGCCATCTATAATGCCGTGCTTGCTCCAGATACCTTTATCATCTCTGCGGATTCAGTTGAAGAAGCAACTATTCGCCAAGCAATCCAACAATCCACTCTTTTAGCGAAACAAGTCAATCAACCCAACTTACTCTTTGTAGAAGATTTTCAGACGGCCTTGACTTATGGCCTACGTTGGTTAGTAACTTCGGAGAGTATTTATCAATTATAACGGGGCTATGAACACGTCTATTAACAATAAAAACTATCCGAACGATAAGTGTCTGCGAATTCACCAGAATTAGTGTTCCTCACTTGCTATCGTTCGAATAGTTTTTGTTTTTATATGATGTCTTTAGTTCCTAAGTATTGCCCAACGGTAAACGGGCACTTCCCATTTTAATGCCTTCATTCTCACTGATGGCTTGCTTGAGTGCAGGTAGTACGCTCTCACTAAATAATTCATCTAGTGCTTCTTGATGACAAAAAGGACTGTTTTTTCCGGCTAATAATTCTTGAAACCATTGTTCCATTTCTTTTGGATAGAGATTGCCACCAATGGAAGATAGTCTGGTAAAGCCTAACGTAATTTTTTCAGCTAAATTCGCTTCACCACCTGCATAGAAATAAAAGCTACGATTTTTAGGGAGATGAAACTGCGAAATTCGTTGATACACGCCGGCTTCTTTCAATCCAATAAGTTGAGGAATGGTCATTAACTCATTCATCGTTGCAACGGCAAGATCAAAACCCGTTCGTTTAGGGTTATTATATAGAATAATTGGTTTTTGAATGATTTTTGCTATTGCTAAAACATAAGCTTTTGCTTCTTGCTGGGTTGGTAAAATATAAGGTGGAAAACCTAACAATACGCCTGCAATTTTTGTTGAATGAGCAATTGCTTGAGCCAATAGTTCTGCCTCTTTTTGACGAATGCTGGCGACACCAAACAGAATTTCAAAAGATTCAGGGAAAACAGTCTGTTCAATGCCTTCAATTAAAGCTAATTTTTCTTCCAGAGTAAGACTGTGCTGTTCTCCAGTTGAACCACAAATTAAAACGGAAGACACTCCTTGTCTTTGGAGGTGAGACACATGTTGAATTGTTGCGGAAACATTTAATTCTTCATCTTTGAAAAAAGCCGTTGGAACAGCTATGTGATACGCACATTGTAAATTTGTTTTCATTATCTTAACTCCTTTATGAAATGAAAATATCCGCTATTGCAAACAAAGTTGCATACCCGGCTAATTTAGTCCGATCACCCGCATAAGTACCGTATAAAATACCTCCTCTTGCAGATGCTTGATAAGCAATGATTGTCTCAGTCTGCAATTTTTTTGCCCAATAAGGAACAATATGACAATGCCCACTCCCACATACAGAATCTTCGGCGATATTTAATTTTGGCGCAAAGGTTCGAGAAACACAGGTATATTCTCCCTCGCTTTTAGCTGTCACATGCAATAATAATCCGTCTAATGCAGCAATTTTTTCTTGATTTGGAGTGACACGGTAAACATCTTCTGCTGTATCAAGAATACACAACAAATCTCTTCCCAGATACACTGCTGTTGGTTGACAACCTATTGCCGCAACAAGTTCATCTGTAATCGTAACTTCTTCCAAATCAAATGAAGGAAAGCTGATTTCAAAACGTTCCTCTTGCTGACTAACAGCGATGTCGCCACTCATCGTGTGAAAAATCAACTCTGCCGTATGCTCGTAGAAATTGGCAATTACATAGGCTGCTGCCAATGTTGCATGACCACACAAATCAATTTCGCCATTTAACGAAAACCAACGTAAATGATAGTGGCCCGCTTTTTTTACAACAAATGCTGTTTCAGATAAATTATTTTCTAAGGCAATTGCTTGTAGATGGCTATCTGATAACCAAGTATCCAGAATACACACAGCAGCTGGATTTCCTTTAAATACTTCTTGAGTAAAGGCATCGACAATATATTGTTTCATCTCGTTGGCTCCTTATAAGTTAATAACGATTGTATCTACATACACAGCAGTTCCTGATATGGCTATCTGTAATTGGTCGTCACCAGTTACATGCACGACTACCTGACCATCTCGATTCATTTCTATCCCTTGTTCTACGAAAATAGTCTGTGGTGATGTCTGTTTTTTGACATATGTTTGATAATACGCACCCAGCACGCCTGAAGCTGTCCCTGTGACGGGGTCTTCCACCGTTCCTGAATAAGGTGAAGAAAAATGGCGTGCGTGTAAATCGTTGTCTGAATGGACTGTTTCAAAGCAAAATGGATGAATCGATGTTGTAGGAATTTCAGTTAATATTTCAGGAAATTGTTGATTATTTGGAACCATTTGTTGAAAGCTGGCTAATTCCTTGATTGGAACTACGAGTGTCCAAATTCCTGTATTACCATAAACAATCGGATAGCGTGAATCAATCGCAGTTTCAGTTAAACCCAATCCCTTAGCTAAAAGTGCCGTTGATCCATTGAATTTTCGGAATTTTGGCGTAGTCTGCTGCATGGTGACAACTAATTGTTCTTTTTCAACTGTTGCTTGAATGGGTAAAACGCCAGCTTTTGTTTCAATTGTAAATTTTTTTGCCGCGAACCGATTATGACGATACAAACTGTAGACTGCGCCGATTGTACCATGTCCGCATAAATTCATTTCATGTCCAGGAGTAAAATAACGGAATTGAAAATCCGCAATTTCTGACTGGCAAACAAATGCAGTTTCATTAAAGCCGACAGTTGCAGCAATTTTCAACATTTCTGCCTCTGTATAGTCATCACCATTGAGTACCACACCAGCAGGATTCCCTTTATTTGGTAATGAACTGAATGCATCAATATGTTCCACTTGAATTTTCATCGAAAAACCTCCTTTGCGTGTTGTCATTTATTATACTAGAAAAAAACGCGTATCTTCAATCCTAGATACGCGTTTATAATTAGTTTGTTAAATCGATTTTTTGGCCGATGGTATAAACAATCATGCCACCAACAGTCATCGAAAGTAGTTCTCCTACACCGATAATTAACCAGTTATAGAAAAAGGGTAAGCCATATAAAAGGGTTAATTGTCCAGCTACAGTAAACATAGATACTGCAAAAACAATGGCGGTCATCACCATTTTATATTTCATAGTTTGAATTCGTTTCGTTGCATAAACACTTACAAGTAATACCAAAAACGTACCGACACTCCCAACAACAACATCTACTAAGCCATTCGGTGAAGAGAAGTTAGCAATCGCAACGCCTAATGTTACCGCCCAAATATAGCGTTTATTATACAATGCGAAGTAATTAAACATCTCTGATAATCGAATTTGTACAGCACCAAAACTGATAACGGATAATCCGACCGTTACAACGACGTATAAACTCGTAACTAGTGCCATTTTTGCTATTTCTTGTGTTGTCCAATGAGTAACTGAACGTGTTTTTTCTTTATTCATGTCTTTTCTCCTTTGCAAGGACGTGCCTTGGTAAATAACTGCGACCAAAGGATTGAAGTGTCGCAGTGTGGAAAACCACTATTATTCATGATAATGAAAAATGTTCAGTTTGCAAGGCTTTTATTTTAATAGCCAGCCTCCGTCAATTGGTAAAATTGTTCCTTGCATGTAACGAGCTTGCTCACTTGCTAAAAAGAGCGTAACAGCGGCAACTTCTTCTGGTTGAGCCCAACGTTTCATGGGTGTTTCTTCTGCTACCCATTTTGCCATCGCACCATCTCCAGCAAAATCAGCAGCATTCATCGGTGTTTGAATTGCTCCTGGTGCCAGTCCATTGACATGGATTCCTTTTCCAGCATAATCTAACGCTAATTGTTTTGTAAAACCAGCCACTGCATGTTTTGCTGACGTATAAGCAATACCACCGCCACCACCAACAAAACTCGCTACTGATGCCATATTAATAATAGTACCTGAAGCTTTTTTAAGCATCTGAGGTAAAACTTCTTTTGTAATCACAAACATACTTGTCAAATTAGTCGCTAAAACCTTTTGCCATAAATCAAGATCGGTTTCCTCAATTGTTTGATAGTCATCTAAAATTCCGGCAGTATTCAAAAGAATATCCACGTCACCAAAGGAATTCCGACAAGCTGAAACGGCTTCTTGACAAATTTCATCCTGGCTTAAATCACCTGAAAATGATTTGAAATGACTATGGGCAGATAAGTTGCCAAAATCATGCTGAATATCTACACCAAAAACCAAACTTCCAGCTTCTAAGAATGCTTTAGCTTGTTCATAACCAATACCTGAAGCCGCACCTGTAACAAACACTATTTTATTTTTAAATTCGCTCATTCTTCAACGACTTTCCAATCATCCGCCAAAATATCACAAACGGTTGGTGCAAAGCTCGAAAAGCCTTCATCGGATGTTTTAATTAAAAAATAAGGCGTGACCGGACAACCCTCATATTCTTCTCCTGAAACAAGCGTGACGTATAATTCGAATCCACCCCAGCCTTCACGAATAATTTTTTTGCCTTGTTTTAACTTTGGTAAAATTTCTTCAAATGTCATTAGTATCCCTCCATTTTCTCTCCTAGTTGTAACATAAAACAGACTAGAAAACCATCCTCGCTTTAAGTATCTTTTTCTTTTATTTTCTTTTTAAAAAACCACAAATCTTTGGTTAATCCAAAGATTACCAATATTAAAACAACAATATATATCTTATTACCTAAATATATTTTTAGTCCAAACACAAAAATTGCAGCAATTAGGATTAGAAAATAGATGATTTTCAATATAAAATACGTTTTTTTATTCATTAACGCCACCTCTTTCTACTATTTTATATTTTATCTCAATTTCCGTTGACAAAAACGAAAAACAAAAATATTATTATAGTATCAATTATATCATATTTATAAAATAATTTTCGTTTAAATATAAAAATAGTATCAAAGGAGGCTGTATGCAAAACTATCGTGAAATTCCAGTAACACCGAATTTAGAAGAACAATTTGATTATCCGGTTAACAACTTTTTATATGACTGTTGGGTGGATGACTATAGTGAATTAAAAGATGATACATTAAATTGTCATTGGCACGATTCGTTTGAATTTGGCTATGTACTGTCTGGCTCATTTGATTATTTTATCAATGGTACCCATTTTAAGCTAAAAAAAGGAGATGGTTTTTTTATTAATGCTCGCGTCTTACATATGGCCATTGCCGATAATCAAGAAAAAGAGAATCAAATTTTTGGTTTTTTATTTCCCCATACATTATTAACACAAGGCTCACCTCAATTGTTTGAAAAATATTTTCAACCAATTATTGAAAGTTCGATTCAAGGTTTTCATCTACAACCCACAACGGTTAGTCAAAAACAATTACTTCACAGTATTCAAAGCGGGCAACGCTTAACACCCAATATGCCTTATTTTGAATTAGAAGCGATTACTCAAGCAAGTAAAGTTTGGAAATTAGTTGTGGAGTATGTGGATACACAAAATCCTATGATTCAGGCACCTCATCGTTCAAAAGAACAAGAAACCAAGGCGATTTTATCTTACATTTATCAAAATTATGCAAATAAGTTTACCATTGATGAATTATGTAAACAAATTGGGATTAGTCGATCAGAATGTTTTCGTTGTTTTAAAAAATTTACTAATAAAAAGCCGATGGAATACATTAACGAATATCGTTTGTTTCAAGCAAGCAAACTATTAAAACTTTCAACACTATCAATTGAAGAAATTACCAAAAAATGTGGTTTTTCTACTTCAAGTTATTTCGGAAAACAATTTAAAGAATTATACGGTGTCACCCCTCTGCATTATCGTAAAAACAATAAATTAAAAACTTACTTTTAAAGGAGAACAAGATGTATTCATTACTACTCGCCATTATTTATATTGCTTTTATCAGCTTAGGTTTACCGGATTCCTTAATCGGATCAGCCTGGCCTGTCATGCACCAAGAACTGCAGGTTTCAGTGTCCTATGCTGGGATTATTACTATGACCATCGCTGGTGGAACAATTGTTTCTAGTCTATTTTCGGATAAATTAACACGCAAATTTGGGGCTGGTCTGGTCACTGCATTAAGTGTGTTAACAACAGCAATTGCATTATTTGGCTTTTCTATTTCTACTCACTTCTTAGCATTAGTGTTGTGGGCGATTCCTTATGGTCTAGGTGCTGGTGCTGTGGATGCAGCATTAAATAACTATGTTGCCTTGCATTATACTTCTCGTCATATGAATTGGCTGCATTGCTTCTGGGGTGTCGGAGCAGCGATTAGTCCATATATTATGAGTTTTTATTTAACAAACGGACAATCATGGAATAACGGTTATCGAACAATTGGTATCTTACAGCTGATTTTAACTGCCGTATTATTTTTCAGCCTACCACTCTGGAAACGACAAAAAGATACTTATACTAGTGATTCGACAACAAAAGCGTTAAGTTTTAGTGAAATATTAAAACTCAAAGGAATTTGGGCTATTTTAATTGCCTTTTTTGCTTATTCAGCGGTTGAACAAACAACCGGGTTATGGGCAAGCACCTTTCTAGTAACGGCCAAAAATATTCATCCGGATATCGCTGCTCGTTTTGCTGCCTTTTTCTTTTTAGGGATTACTTTTGGTCGGTTCATTTGTGGATTTATTGCTGACCGTTTAGGGGACAAACAATTAATTCGTGTAGGCACAGGGATTATTCTAATTGGTCTACTTTTTATCCTTTTACCAAGTAGCCAAACATTTTGGGCATTATCTGGATTAATTATTGTTGGCGTCGGTTGTGCTCCGATTTATCCATCGATTATCCATGCGACACCTACTAATTTTGGTAAGGAGTATTCACAGTCCGTCATCGGTATTCAAATGGCATTTGCTTATGTTGGAACAACTTTTGTCCCGCCATTTTTTGGTTGGTTAGCGTCAGTTACCTCTCTTGCCATTTATCCATTTTTCCTAGCCTTCTTCGCTTTATTAATGCTTTTTAGTACCGAACGATTAAATCAACTATTAAAGGGGTAAATAATGATGATCAAAGCAATTGCTGTAGATATGGACGGAACTTTTTTAGATACAACGAGTCGCTATGATGTTCAACGCTTTGAACGGATTTATCATCAATTATGTAAAAAACAAATCAAATTCATCGTAGCTAGCGGGAATCAATATTATCAATTAAAATCTTTTTTTCCTGGAAAAGATGCTGAGATTGTGTATGTTGCAGAGAACGGAGCAATTATTGGGGAAAATCAAAACTTACAGAGTGTCAGTCAGTTTTCATCGACCTTTGTTCAAACACTTCTGTCGGTATTATTAACGAATGATTATACGTTAGAATTTATCGTATGTGGCGTAAAAAGCGCTTATCTGTTATCTTCAGCTAGTCAACAGTTCAAAGAGTTCGCTAAGAAGTATTATTATCAATTAACAGAGGTGTCTTCATTTAATACGCTACCTGATGATGTCTTTGTAAAAATCGCTTTGGATGTGGAAGTTGAGAAGACGAACAGCGTGGTAAAGCAATTAAATGTACAATTTGATGGACAGTTAGTAGCAGTAGCTAGTGGTCATGGAAGTATTGACATTATTATTCCCGATATTACAAAAGGTAGCACAATTGCAAAATTATTAAAAAAATGGCAGATAATGCCTGATGAGCTTTTAGCATTTGGAGATGCCAACAACGATTTAGAAATGCTTGGTTTAACTAAGCACAGTTATGCGATGGAACAAAGTAGCCCTCAAGTTAAAAGAACGGCAACATACCAAGCTCCTTCTAACAATAATTCTGGCGTACTTGCTGTCATTGAAACTTATCTCGATTAAACAAAACAAACCCGAACGTCTTTTTTGCTTTAGCCTAGCAAAAGTGTACCGTTCGGGTTTGTTTTAATGATTGTTTCGTCTAGTTGGGCGCTTTACGCCAAAATTTAGTTTCATTAGCTTTATCTTCTATATTGAATTGAATCATTTCTCGTAACAATTCATAATGTACTTCTTGTTCCCATGTAATCCGAAAAGTATTCTCTGTATGCGCATAACCAACTATGTCTAGTTTATCTGCGAATTTTTGAATACCTGCAACTTCAGGTGAAACTGTGATATGTTTTTTTGTATGTTTAAAAGCAATAATAAACGTACCATGGTCAGTAAACATCGGTTGTCCCCAACCGAATTTTATTTGAAGTTGAGGAAATTCAGAAGTAAGCCAATCGAATAATTCTTGAAGTTTTTGACGCTTTGTATCATCGGTTACTGCGGCAACATATTCAGATAAGTTACTCATCGCTAACGCCTCCTTTTAGGCTTTTTTATTTAGCTTCGCTTGTAATTCTTTGTCATAATTGCGTGTAGCAGGAATGATAAAAGTCACGATTCCACAGAGTAATGTACCAATTCCTGCTAAGAGAAACATTTTTTCTACTCCAATTTTATCGGCTAAAGGACCAGCAAAAATTAAACCAACTGGACCAGTAATACTCATCAGTGAATTAAGAACTCCTAAAATCCGACCTAAATATTTAGGATCATAACTTTGTTGAATCATTGCCATGAGCAGCGTATTAAAATACGGCGTAGCAAATCCTGCTAAGGCATTTAAGATAATGAAGAGAATAAACCCTTGCTTTGTAGCTGGTAAGATACCACTTAATCCAATTGTGATGCCAATAACAACGTAGGCTAATAACACAGGTTTCATTCGATCTTTCCAGTTCCCAGCAATCCCGATTAACGCCCCACCTGCTAACATTCCAATAGCATAAATCATTTCAATTAAACCGGCATCTCCTACTGAACGATTAAAATATTCCATCGTCATTAACGGATACATACTTGCAGCAGGCATGAAAATTAAAGTAAATGCTGAACCAATTAACGTAATCCACCATAGACCTTTATTAGCCATTAACTGTTGCAAACCAAATTTAGTATCTGTTAATAGATGAACTTTTTCTCCTTGTGACACGACTTTAGGAATCGTTACAAAAATTAGTAAGCCGATTCCAAAAATAGCACCTAATACGTCTAATAATATCAATTGATTCATAGGAACAATCGCAAATAAGAAAGCACCTAATGCAGGAGCGATAATAAAATTAGCAGATTGAACCATCCCTAACTGTCCATTAACTTTGGTTAATTCCTCTTCAGGAACCATGGTTGGTAAAATAGATTGAATGGTTGGCATTTGGAACGTTTGCGCGATTGAACGCACTAATAGAGAAATAAATACTAACCACAATGGAAACTCTGCTGAAAATGTTCCCACTAAGGATAAAATCAAGGCGATAATTGCCACAATTCCATCCGTTACTATCAACAATGTTTTTTTGTTCCAGCGGTCAATTAAAGGACCCACGAAGGGACTGAGTATAACCATCGGCAACATCCCTAAAATAGTTGCAAAACTTAAAACTGTGGCTGAACCAGTCAGTTCAGTTAAATACCAAATAATAGAATATTGGACAATCATACTGGTAATTCCTGATAGAAATTGCCCACTTAAAAATAAATAAAAATTTCTACGCCAATGCGCTAGTGAAAACTCAGTTTCTTTCATTTTATACTCCTTTTAAACAACAGAACTATTTTTCTTCTGTCATCTCTTTCATTTTAATGACAATTGCTTGTGCCACTTCTTCAACTTTTTGAGGCTGCAATTGTTTAATTGGTTGTGAAATGAAGGGGACTTTTTTGGCTAAGTGAATCATTTTCGCTTGTGTCGTAGTCAGTTTACGCTGTTTCCCATACATAAAGCTTGGACGAACCAATAACGCATGAGGAAAATAAGATAAAACAATCGATTCAGCTCTCGCTTTTGAGTGAAAATAACGTTTTAAGAAAAGAGTCGTAAAACGGTTCGCTGAAATATAAACAAAATAAGGAACCTTCATTTTTTGTGCTTCATCAGCAGTTACTTTAGCTGGTTCAATATTGAAACGCTCGTACGTTAAGCCTTTTTTACGATTTTCAACTAACAAACCAATCGCATCAATTACAATATCGGCGTCTTTAAGCACATGGCGCCAGCCGTCTGGTTGAAAAACGTCTCCTTTTACCCATTCAATAGTTGACAACCATTCTTCTTCCAATGCTGGTTGCCCATGACGTGAGACACTGATTACATGATAATCCTCACGAGCAGCTTTGATAATTTCACGACCTAAAAAACCACTACCTCCAAAAATAACTAATTTCTTCATTGTTTTCGCCCTCCTTTTATCTTTATACTAGCAAAATCAAAGGGAAAATGACACTTTTAGGAAAGATTGTATCAGTTGAAATGTGTTGTTACAAGCTCATTTTGTCTTTATGTTTTTCCACATTATTACTCAGTAAAAAGCAAATGGTCCAATAATCAATTTTATGAGTTCCCTTATAACTACCTATAATAGTTGATTATCTCCCATCTAAATAACGACTCATCAATTCCAAATGATGCATAACAGCTGCTTTACGCATCACACCCATCCCAGGGAATTTTTCTTTCGCTGCTTTTTCTAACAATAATTCCAGCCCCTTTGTTGGTTGATTGTCACATAACTGAGGCATCCATTGATCAACTTCCATCATGAGTGCTAAAAATTTTTCCTTTTGCGAAGGTAATTCTTCTGGTGATAAAAAATGATGGATGCGCAATTGATCTTTTGCAAAATAGACAAGGTGCAAACTCAAAATAGGTGTGGGATAGCCATGTTCATAATAGATGCGGCTATCTATTGAAAAATCGCTAAAACCTACAAAGCCTTTCTTCTGATAAGTTTGATGTGTCACTGAAAAAAGTTCATCCATTTGTTCTTGATAAAAATGCGTTCTTGGCAAACGGGTAAAGGCATCTTCTGATAAAATCCGTTGCCCTTTGACTCTCTGTAATAAACGAAATTCTTCTGGTACTAACACTTTTGCTTGGTAATTGTTCCATTCACTTGCTAGAGCAGGTGCTGCTTGATTAATAATTATCATTTCTGAAGGAGTCTCTACGGTTTCTAATGGTTGATCTAATAGATACGCTTTTTCATTAGGAAGTTGGCGCAATGTTTCTAAACCATTTTCAGTAGCAAAAGCCCCCACTTGTGGATTTTGAATAATATAAAAAGAGTGCGCCAATTGTTGACTTGTGTCTATTAATTTTGTAAAAGCAGTCGTTTTCTTTACTGGTTCGATAATTGGCTGAATTCGCTTTGACAAACGATTTTCTTCCAGCAACGTGCGTAATGCAATCAAATCAAATTGTTTGCCACGAAAATAAGGATAATACATTACTTTTCCTCCAACCAGCGATTTTCAAGTTCAAAATAAGCAGCACGCGTCGCCTCTAGTTCCTCTTTTAAAGCTTCTATTGCTTGCGATTGTGTCTCTTCAATAAAACGATCGTAATAGTTCACTCCGCCCCCAAACAAATCGTATTCTGGCTGTCTACGTTTGAGCTCTTTAAATAATTGTTCAGTACCAAATACTCGCAAGCCACGAGCTGTTTTTTTCGCTTTGCCTACTTCTCGCGCTTGCGAGGCGATTAAGCGATAAAGCAACTCTTGTTCATTGACTTGTAATTCTTGACGTTGCGGTTTTTTAGCGGTCGTAAAATACCCTGGTACCCCAATCTCTTCATTGATATACGAATGAAAAACTAATACACCAATCTGACTGGGGATTTCATCTTGGACTGCTAAATACAATTTTTCAGGTAACACAAAATAATTATAATGACCGACAAACGATAACTTTGCTTTTGAACGAAAATCTGCTTTACTAACTTTTAGCTCATAACAACGCCATTCAAACTGATTGGCGATATCTAAACGGCAACTTAGTGTATCGACAATCCCTTGATCATCAGGCATTGTGACCTCTTCAATAACAATATCGCCATTTTCTCGACAGGAATAATACAAACTTTCTTCCATTTGAATGGTTAAGGGTGTCTTCATAATCGTTCTCCTTATTTTATGTTAATTACAGAATAGAACATACGTTCACTTTTTGCAAGTGAAACTTAAAGATATCTCGGCTTTTATTACACTAGCTTTCCATCTTTGAGTTCCCACACTTCATCCGCTAATTCAATAAAATGTGGATCGTGCGATGTGAAGAGCACAGTCCCTGTGTATTCTTTCAGGAACGTCTCTAGTGCTTGAATGGTTGTTAAGTCAATAAAATTTGTAGGTTCATCCAATATTAATAGATTGGATGGTCGTGTAAATAATTGAGCAATCGCAACACGTGTCGCTTCGCCGCCACTTAATACGGATAATGGTTTTAATACTTCATCTTGTGAAAAACCTAAATGATGTAGCAATGAACGGACAGTACTTTCTGGCCAATCTGTTTCTGTCATTAATTCAAGTAATAACGACCGTTGACTAGACAATTGATAGTCCATTTGACGATACGTCTCTATTTTTACTTTTGGTGATAAAACAATACTTGAATGACCATCTAAAATTGCTTGAAATAAAGTGGACTTGCCGGCACCATTTGACCCCACAATAGCTACTTTTTTCCCTAAAGGCAATTGAAAGTCCACTTCATCTAAAATACGTTTTTGATCATAAGTTACTGTTAGTTTCTCAATGCGTAGCGGATATGGATTATGAATTTCAGCTGTCTCGTGTTTTGGGAACTTAATGCTTGTCTCTCGCTCCAAGCCTTGAACTTCTTTTAATTGTTCCAAGCGGGCTGTCATGGTTTTGGCTTGTTTATAAAGATTTTTTTGAACGGTATCTTTTTGTTTTGAAGAAGACAGTCGATCTGGTCGAACATTTTGTTTTTTCTTTTTATCTGAAATTTTTCCGGCTTGTTCTGCTTTTTGTTTTTTCTCTTGAATACCTTTTGTTAATCGTTGCATTTCTTTTTGATACTCTTGGTGTGCACGTTCTTGACTGTTTTTTTCATGTTCTTTTTGTTGCAGATAGGCATCGTAGTTCCCTTTGTATTCTGTAATTTTGCCATCTTTTATTTCCCAAATTTTTTCAGCCAATTCATTTAAAAAGAAACGGTCATGACTAATAAACAACAACGTACCGTAATAATAACGCAATTCTTCAATTAATTGCTGTTTTCCACGCTGATCCAAATGAGTTGTTGGCTCATCCAATAACATCCCTGATTGATAAGTTGAAAGCAATTGCGTTAAACGATATTTCGTCATCTCACCCCCACTTAAATTTTGGACATCCGTCGTGGGCACTGTAAAGCGACTTAATAATGCACCGTCTAAATCAGTTATTGATTCTTCTACCACATCATCCATTTGAGCATAGTACTGAAAATCGATACTTGTCTGAATTGTTCCTTTGGTAGGAGTCAATTGATGCGCAATTAATTTCATTAAACTTGTTTTCCCAGAACCATTTTCTCCGATAATACCAATTTTTTCATTCATATAAACGTTTAATTCAGGAACGATTACAATCTCTTTTCCTGAATAAATTAACTCTAAGTCTTTGATTTGAATAGTTTGTTCTTCCATGGTTTGATCCTTCCTGTTGTAACGAACAGGGATTCCATGTAACTTTTCTATTTAATTAAAAAATGGACACAAAAAAGGGATAGTCTTATACTATCCCTACGTTCATTTTATCTATGTGTATCTACTTAAAAAGTGCACACTTCACCCATGAATTTCGTTACAAGACTTTTGAATTTGTATTAAATTAACGATTCAAAAGTAAAAAACGTAATCTCATAGATGTAGTCACCTTTCATTCCCCTTTACTTGGTTGATAAAAGTAGAATACCATGCTTTTTTATTCTTATCAATG
This sequence comes from Enterococcus sp. DIV2402, assembly GCF_017426705.2. Classification (NCBI taxonomy): domain Bacteria; kingdom Bacillati; phylum Bacillota; class Bacilli; order Lactobacillales; family Enterococcaceae; genus Enterococcus; species Candidatus Enterococcus lowellii. The sequence continues at coordinate 2,015,928 of NZ_CP147251.1, forward strand.
CTTTTGTCTTTGTTCGGCTTGTCTGCGTAATTGTTTTTGTGCTTTTTTTGAGCCACGATCAATATCTCGATTAAATTTCCGCTCATGATACTCAACAAATAATTGTTCCAAATCATAACCTTGTGGGTATAATTCGCTTGCTGGGACAGCTAGTTTCAAGCGTTTAAGCGAAACAGAAATCAGCTGTTTTTCAATAAGTATTTTAGCAGAATATTCATCTTGGTACTCATAAAACAATCCGTACTGCTCATGCTCATTGCTCCAGACACGATCGCCTTTATGAAACTCTATTTGCGTACTACTTGTTTCGGTTGCTTTTCGTTGATACACGATTTTTTTGGTCGCATAATCCTTATTGTGCAGATATTTTTTTGCTTGTGTTAGCACTTTAGAATCAATCGCCATTTTTTGAGCAATCCAAAAGGCGTTACTCTCTCCGACTTGATTAAGTAATAAACGATATTGCGGAGTCAATGTTTCTGAATCGAATGCCATCGCTGCCGTTTGGAAATCTTCATGTTGTAACGCAAAATCTTTTATTTCACCATAATGCGTCGTTGCTACAATTGTTCCACCTTGCTGATACATGGACTCCATTGCTGCAATTGCTAAGGCCGCTCCTTCATTCGGTTCTGTGCCACTGCCAATCTCATCAAGTAAAATCAACGTTTGCCTAGACGTGTGACGTAGAATTTCGCTAATATTTTTCATATGTCCTGAAAACGTACTTAACGAATTTTCGAGACTTTGTTGGTCGCCAATATCGATAAAAATCTTTTTAAACAGTCCAATTGATGAACTGCCATTATGATTGACACAAACACCAAAATAAGTCAGCAAACACACCAACGCAATGGTTTTTAAGACTACGGTTTTCCCACCAGCATTAGGACCAGTAATAATTAAACCGCGCATTGTTCCAATTTCTAAACTTAAAGGTACTGGATTTGTCAATAATGGATGTTTGACACCATCAAAATGCAGTGTCTCTTCTTCATTAATCGTTACTCGTTTTCCGCCAATACTTTGACTGTATTTTGCTTTTGCAAAAATACTGTCCAATTCAACGATAATATCCATACAGTAGCTAATTACATCAGCTTCTTCAGCTAGCATCCCGGTTAAAGATGCGAGTACCTGATAGACAATTGCCGTTTCTTCACTTTTCGCGAAAATCAATTGGTCATTTAATTTTCGCAAACTTTCGGGTTCAATAAATACGGTTGTCCCACGATTGGACCGTTCAATAATCTCACCAGCAATTTTAGACTGAAAAGTTGTTTTAATTGGTAAGGTATAACGGTCTTCTTTTTTTACAACTAAACGATCTTGCAACCAACCGTTAGTTAATGCGTGTTTTAAGATTTTGTCACATTTTTTCTCAAGTTCATTTTCTAGTTTCATGATTTTTCCACGAATCTTTTTTAACTCACGCGAGGCTTCGGATTTCACCCGATTACCGGCAATAGCTTCGTAAATAGCATCAATGATGTGATGAAAATCCGTTAAGTCTTTCGTATAGCTTCTTAATAATGGTGTTTGGTACTGATTTTTCTCAAAAAAGCGTGCAATCAGACGAAACGATCGTAAAAAATCCCCGTATTCTGTTAATTCACTGGCTTCTAAAATAGCACCTTTTTCAATTTTAGTCGTCAAATGTTTAATTTGACTCAATCCCATAAATGGTACATGTTGGCCGGATGCCAAAATTAACATCGCTTCATTCGTTTCTGTTAAACGTTTTTGAACGGTTTGATAATTGGTCGCCGGTTCTTTGCCAGCTAATAATTCTTTTGCATAGTCACTAATACAACGCTGAATAATCTGTTCTTTGATTAAATTAAATTCGGTTGCTTGAAATAAGGTTTTATTCATGTGAGTATTCCTTTCTACTATCAAAAGATACCTTGAAAAAAACAGAGTGATCTACTCGTTTTCAAATATTCGTTATGCAAAAAGCATAAAAAAGGCAATAGGAAGCCCTATTACCTTATCGTATCATTCGTTGATTCAATAGGTATCTTTAGGCATAACAAATAAACCTAGCATATTTTTGGTTTATTTGTATTCAATTGCTTAATTAGATACCTTGCACACTCACAAAAAGTCCCTCTTTCAGAAAACGAGTTTTTACAAGTTGAATTATAACAAGTCCTTTAAACTCTGTAAAGTTTTTAAGGGTTTAATTCTTGAAATGCCTGCCATAAATGATCGCAGTCTTCGCGGTGACCAATTTCTTCCATCTCAAAAGCTGTTTTATCACTACCATCTAAATAATTTCGCAGATGCATATCAGAGAACCCGTATTTTGCAGCATCCTCGCGCGTGTTACTGTAATATACTTTTTTGATATTGGCCCACATCATGACGCCTACACACATTGGACAAGGTTCACAGGTCGCATAAACTTCACAATCTGATAAATCCATCGTATTTAATTTTTTACATGCTTCTCGCACGGCGACCATTTCGGCATGCGCAGATGGATCGGTATCGCGCATCATCGTATTGCCAACCGCTACTACAATTTCTCCATTGCGAACAATCGTTGCCCCAAACGGTCCTCCGTCGCCACGCTTCATTCCTTCAAGTGTCGCTTTGGTTGCTAATTGAAAGTATTTATTCATTTTTCTCGCTCCTTAGATATTTTATTTATTTTTATCGATAAAAGTTAACAGTGTATATAAAACAAACGAACTAATTAATCCTGAAAAGAATGCAAAATCATTAATCATTTTTAATAAACTAACATTAGGGAAAAAGGCTCCTACCATCGAAAGAGTAAAACTAATTGCTAAGACAATTACGGCACGGCGATTGTATTTCATACTTAGTGGACTGTTTTCAGCTGCATAAATCTCTTGCAAATTCAACTGCCCTTTTTTATTGATAAAGAAATCTGACAACATAATACCTGCAATCGGTCCAAACATTGACCCAATGAAACTATAAAATAAGAATAAGTTATTAATAATTTTCCAAGGAAGGATTAAAACACCAATGATACCAGTTACAATCCCACCTGTTTTGACATTGAATAAGTTAGGTGCTAAAGAGGTTAATTGTAAACCTGCTGGGAACAAATTACCAAATACGACAAAAGCAGTTGCCCCTAAATTCAACGCCATAATTAAGACAATTACCGCAAGTGAGCTGTCCATTTGATCAATAGCCATGACGATATCAAAATTTTGCATTTCCGGAAAAGCAATTGCTGTACCTGCAAATAAACTTACACAAGTGATGGCAAATAAAATGTAAGAAAAAATAAAGCCTAAGGGTAAACCAATAATCATTGACTTTAAATCTTTTGCTCGTTGTGTAAAGTCTCCAATATTAACAATCGGACCCGCCCAGTTAGAGACTAATGCACTCACACAAGCGATAAATAAAGCAGTGTTGAATTGCGCATTTGCAGGTGCATAATTCATGACGTTCTCCATACCACCCGCAATATTAATCGCCCATACAGCAGCACCAATAATAAATAGATACACTATCGGAGACGCATATGTGCCTAATTTATCAATAACTTTTGTTCCACCCATAAATAAACCAACTGTTATCACCCATACAAGGACAAAACTAATCGCAGTATAAATGGGTAACCCTAGGAATGTAGCTTCTCCACCAATGGATGTATAACCTGGAAAAATCCGATTAAATATGACATCCATCGCCCGAGCAGTAACAAAGCTTTGCGTTCCAAAAAAGACAACACCAGCAATTAATCCTCTTGCTAAAGCTGGAATAATGGACCCCTTCACTCCAAAGACGGACCGTAAAACCATGGTAAACGGAATCCCATATTTCGCCGAAGCAATCCCGTTAATGACATAAAAGAACGAAACAATCACTGCTGAAGTCATCACCGCAGCAAGAACTTGTTTGGAGTTTAAACCAAGCATAAAAAATCCGGCAACAGTCATATAAGACAAAATGTTGTGAACAGAGCCCATCCATAATGTCGTGAACTGCATAATTCCCCAATCACGCTCTTCTTGATTTTTTGGGCGTAACTCTTCTGCTACAGTAGTAAAATCAACTGATTCTTCAATAAATGGATCTTGGTTGTTCATCGTAATATTTTCAGCCATTGTGGTTATCCTCCATTTTTTTCTATCAATTTTTGTGATTGTGCAGCATGTTCACTAAATAATGAATTCGCTGGTTGAAGCTTGTCTGCTTCAATCATTATCTCATACGCTGCATGATGTTTACCTAAACTACGAAGACTATTTGCTTTATGGAACAAATAATCTACTCGATTGGGTGCTTGTTTCAGCAATTCGTCCATCATTAGAATTGCCTCTTGATGGCGACCAATTTCTCTTAAGTAATTTGATTTATGATAGATAAAAAAGGATCGATTGCCTTTTTGTGCTCCTTTATCAAAGAAAGCGATTACTTGTTTTTGATCACCTATTTTTTTATAAAGATTTGCTAAATAATAAGCAAATTGGGTATCTTGTTGAAAACCTTTCGCATAATAATACCGAGCAGCATCCAATTGATTCAAACATTCATAGCTCAAACCTAAATAATACAATTGCTCTAAAGATTCATCCATTTTAAGCAATTTTTGGATACTTTGATAACAGTTATTTGCGCGAATGAGTGTTTTAATTTCAGTAAAGGGACTTGTGGGATACGCTGCATTTAATAAACACTCAATCGTTTCTTTTTTGAATTCTGTCGCATACTCACAAGCATCTTTTTGATCGAAATCTTTAATCGAGATATCCGCTTGAGAAGTAACTAATTCTTCGACGATATCTCGATAAAGAAAGCCATCATCGCCTAATACAACAGCTTCTAAAAGTGCAGTCCAACCAAGACGATTGACATGATTGACTGGCACTCCAGCATCTAGGGCTTGCTGAACGACACGAATAAACCCCTTCTCACTAGATGGTAACAAAGCTGAACCTCCAAAACGATTTACTTGAGTTAAATCTGGTGAATAGCACAGAAGTAGCTGAAACATTTCAGAAAAACCATTAGCTGCTGCTGCAATAAAAGGTGACAGCATTGTATGATCTTTTGTATTAGGACTAAACCCCTTGTTTAATAAAACCGCAGCAATTGCTACTTGGTTAGTTGCTACTGCTAAATGAAGAGGAGTTTGTCCCTCTTCATTTACAGAGTGTACATCAATGGCGTGTGTTGATAATTCATCCAACACGGCATCTAGTTGCTTTTGTTTAATGCTATCAAAAATTGTTTTTGTCATCTGATTCCACCACACTTAAAATTTTTCGCTTAACTTAACAATGGCCTTTTGAAAGGCTTCTACCGGTGGATAGGTAATACCGGCACCAATCATCCCAATTCCCGCTTCCTTATGAGCAATCGCTGTATTAATTACGGGTAAAGTATTGGTTTGCATCACTTTTAGAATATCAATCCCTGTTGGAATTCCCATAAAGTTAAGTGCTGGAATGGTAACATTGGGATTTTCTCCTGTTGTAATAGCTTCCATTGATAAGGAATAATTTGTTGCATCTGCTACCGTACCGCCCACTAATGCCACAATTGCCGGTGCTGCCGCCATTGAAAAACCACCTAAACCAAATGTTTCAGTGATTGCACTATCGCCGATGTCTAAGCCGGAATCTTCTTCTGTATACCCAGCAAACATTGGCCCGATAACTTTTTGAGACGGACCGACAAACCATTCTTTAGGATCAGTACTTGCTAGGCGAATCCCAAACTCTGTTCCATTTCGCGCCATTGTTGTCACAACTGAGCTATACTCTTCAACACCCACAGCCGCATCTAAAGCTGCCTTACAAAATGCCATCCATGTTGGCCCAGAGAAATAATCACTGCTTGCGACAAAGTCAAACACATCTTTTTGATCCGCTACTGAAAAATCAGTCTGAATAATACCTGGAGTTAACGCTTGAATGAGTAGCGTTGTGCCTGCAACATTTCGATTGTGTAACTCATCGCCCATATGCAATGCTTGTGAAACCAGTAAGCGTAAATCAATCCCTCCTTCTAAACACGTCATAGCCTCTGCCAAGATAGGACCGAATACATCACGCATCCAAATCAAACGTTCAATCACCGAATCGTCATTGGCACCCATTCTTAAAATTTTAGATAATTGTTCACTCAAATTAGTATATGCAACGTTGCCATACGTTTTATTTTCAACTATATGCACATACATTGATGCGGAAGTAACACCTGCCATTGAACCTACAGTATTATGTTCGTGACACGGACTAAATTCAATTTGTCCTGATTGTGCCACTTTTTGGGCTTCTTCTAAATTTTCAGCAAAACCTTCAAATACAATCGCTCCTAAAACTGCTCCTTGCATAGGACCATTCATTTTCTCCCAAGTAATCGGGGGTCCCGCATGCAAAATCATATTTTTCTTCATCCCAGGAACAACATCAATTGCTTTGGCGTATCCAGTTAAATAAATACTTGATGAAGTAATGATTTCAAACACTCGTTGGTTAGCTTGCTGAATTTTTTCTAGATTTTCAGGCTTCTCAAGGATTGTCAACGCTTGTAAAACTGCTTCATTTCCTAATCCAGGTGGCGCCCAATCTAATTGAATACTTGTTCCTCCCTGAGTTTGAATATCTTCAGTAAATTTTTCTAAACCAACATTAACAACAGTTAATTCTTCGGTAAATAATGGATTCATTTCATTCGTCCTTTCCAACAAATTCGCGGGCCAATAATGCGGCGTTTTGCATACTACTTGCATAAATTGCCCCTGTACGTTCCAGTTTTGCTAATTGTTCTTCAATATTTTGCGTATCGTAATCTGTTCCTAATATATAGCCAATTACCTCTAAATGACGACCATCTTTTTCAGCCTGTTGCTTCGCTTGAATGATTTCTTCTACCATGACGCCAACTGGATCTTGATGTGCGCCATAACCTAAAACAAAATCGAGTAAAATCACACCTACTTTTGGATTTTGAGCTTCTTTTCTAAATTGATTGATACGATTACTCGGATCAATCATTGGATGCGGTTTGCCATCTGTATATTCATCAGCACCAAAATCAATATAAATATGTCCATCACTTGAGTTTTCATTTACTTGGTTTTCTGGATTTTTTGCAATGTTGCTATACACATTTGCATATTTTTGTTTCGTAATATAATAAGCTTCCGCTGCTAAAGTTCCACCTGTAAATAATCCACGAATATATTTTTGTTCAGGTGCTAATTTCTGTCTGACTTCTTCAATCAAAGGAATGTTTAAAGGATGTAAATCTAAATTAGATGTAGAAATACCCGCTAACTCAACTGCTTTCAAGGCAGTATTTTTGGACATCGATTCAAAATAAATGTTTCCATCTACTCGTTGTTCCATTTCACCCACAAACCAAACGACGACTGGTTTATTAATTGTTTTGACTTTAGCAATAATTTTTTCTTGTACCTTTTTTGCAGGTGGTTTGGAAATCAAAACAATCACTTCCGTATCCGGATCTTGTGCCAATAAATCGATACCTGCTAACATCATTTTCCCACCAATTTCAGCAGTTAAATCACGTCCACCTGTTCCCAACAATTGTGAAATACCGCCACCAAATTCATGAATACGTACAGAAATTTCTTGTGAACCTGTACCAGAAGCTCCAATAATTCCAATATTTCCTCTTCGTACATTATTTGCAAAACCTAAGCCAATATTATTAATAATTGCTGTTCCACAATCAGGACCCATCATTAAAAGTCCTTTTTCGTTCGCTAAGTCTTTTAACATTTTTTCGTCGGCAACTGACACATTATCGCTGAACATCATGACATTTAGGTTATTGTTTAAAGCTTGCAAGGCTTCTCTGGTCGCATAATGGCCGTTCACAGAAATTAAAGCTAGATGGGCTTTTTCATTTTGAACAGTTTCTTGAATCGTATGATATACACGTTTGACGTTGGTCGTTGTGACTTTTTCTTTTTTAGTCAACAGTTCTTCAACTTTAGCTAAAACAGCTTGTGCTTCCCCTTCATCGGTAATTTTCATCGTAATCACTAAATCACTCGCCTGTGCTTGTTCTACCACCTCATTGGTTAAGTCTGCATTCCGCATTACTTCTTTGTTCATATCCGTCGCCATTGCAACGATTGCCTGTGAAACATGTTCGATTTGATTAGCTTTGGTAGACAATGCCATCAATGAAACAGAATCAATGTAGCGATTTTTTAATACTTTTACTACTAAGTTCTTCATTTAGGTTCTCCTCACTTTTATAGCTAACTGTTTATTTTATACAATTATCATAAAATAGGCCTTTTTAACTAAAAACACTTTATTTTATGAACTTATATCTATATAATAACGATAATGTAATCGCTTTAATATGTACTATTTGATTGAAAATACCTTCATTCATTTGTACACAATATACAACTAAATTTTTTGGAGGTATTATAAATTATGGATATCACTGCTTTTCTAAAACTACCGATGTTTGAAGATTTTAAACTTTTAGCTGGTGAATCAGGAATCACTAATAAAATTACTGGTGTAAATATTTTAGATAATCCTAAAGCGACAGATTGGTTGTCTCCAGGTGAATTAATTGTGACTTCTGGTTATTTTTTTAAAGAAAGTCCCGAAGCTTTAGTACATTTTTTAAAAAGCTTTAGTCGTTTGAATATCGCAGCAGTCTGTATCAAACCAAAAATTTATTTAAATCCTCTTCCAAAAAAATTAATCGAATTATGCGATGAATTAGCCATTCCGTTAATTGAAATTCCTTATGGTGTTGCTTTTTCAAAAATCATGCACACAGTAATGAATTTACTTGCTGATTCAGCGAGTGAGACTGCCCAAATGGCATTGGATATTAATTCAAAATTTATGGAATACGGGTTGCAAGGTGAAGGTATTGATTATCTGAAACAGAAATTAGAAAGTTTTTTAGGGAACCCGCTTATTATCACCAATGCAGATTGGAGCCTTTTAGCAAATAAACCAGCCAGTGCCTTTTATCCCTATCTTAGACAGCAAAAATCGACGGCTTTTTTTAACCAAACTTTGCTTTCAAGTATTCCAACAAATGTATCTCAATTAAAACATCCAACACATTTTGTTTTTAAAGATGGTGTCAACGGCGTTTTATTACCGATATTTTTCAACGAAGTGACTTATGGCTATATTATTGTCTTACCTAACCAGCGCCCCCTTTCGCAAAAAGATTATATCGTTTTAGAAAATGCTTCGATTGCAATCGCATTAAAAATCGTTCATCAAGCTGAAAAAGAACGCATCAATAATAAAGTGCTACGTGATTTTTATCGAGAATTATTATTTGGTACGAAAACAATTGAAGAATTACGTTCGTTTGACATTGAATTCGACTATGATCTTGCATATGTTGTCTTCATCCTGTCCATTGAAACGCCAAGCAAAAGCAATGATTTGTTACAGCAAAAATACGACGAAGACTTGCTGATGCGAACCATTTTAAATGCTGTAAATCACTATCAAACAACCTCCCATTTTGATTTACATGTGTTTAAACAGGGACAACAAGTCATTGGTTTAGTAGGGCATCGCGATGAAGTAATGTCAAATGAAACTCAACAACATAAATTTTTCACTGAATTTCATCAGTATTTGCTCTCTTTTTTAGCCAACGATGCCCATGTAACTATCTTTATTGGCTCTGTGCAAAAACTTGCTGAATTAAATCAAAGTTATCAAGAAGCCAAACAAATGATTGCGTATCAAACACACACTCAGAATCGGTTATATTTTGCTAAAGAATTTTATTTAGAGAATTTTCTTTATCGACATATTAATCAGCCTGATGCTAACAATTTAATTGAACATTATTTATCTCCATTACTTACCTATGATTGTGAAACAGATAGTCATTTAATTGAGACATTGGATGTCTATTTGCAGCAACAGCAAAATTTAGCTGCAACGTCTCGTTTATTGTTCATTCATCGGAATACGCTGCTTTATCGTATCGAAAAAATCGAAAATTTATTGGGATGTTCACTGACTACACCAGCAACAGCGTTCAATCTAACGTTTGCTTTAAAATTGTACAAACAGTATCCCAAAGCATAAAAAAACGAGGTGTAGTCACCTCGTTTTTCGTTTCAATAAATACCAACAAGTTACCACACTTGTAAAAGGTAATATTACTGCAACACCCACTCCCGACAATAAAATAATTGCGAGTTCATCAACAAATGCTTTTGAATGAATCATTTCTTGCCAAGGAATTTTTAAATCTTGATACCAAAAAATCAATGCTAAACTACTACTAATAAAAGCAAAAAGTAAGGTGTTAATTGTCGAATTCAAAATACTTTTCACGACAGCCATGCTTGATTGAAATAAACGGGAGAAATCGATGGTGCCTTCACGTCGATGATAAAGCTCTGTTGTCGCACTAGCAATTGCCATGCTTCCATCTATTAACGCACCAGAAACACCAATAAATAAAACGGAGACACTTAATTCAGAAAAACGAATTGGAATCTCCAAATTCATCACTGCTAATTCTTCCATTTCTTGTGCAGGAAAGCCATGAACAGCTAAGCTTTGGATCAACGGAATAAAAACAATGCCTAATACCACCAAAAATAGTAACATACTATAAAAAGCAGCTTTCGTTTTTTCATTCCAACCATTGACATACGCTAATGTAATCAAACTATTGCCTAAAATATATAATAAGCTTATAAGATAAACCGAAAATCCTTGATTTAAAAAGAAAATCAGCAATAAAAATAATAGTAAATTCATAAATAAGCCACTTAATACATAAAAAGAAGATTTCCCTATAATAACTCCCATACACAGGATAAATAAAATCAATAAAACACCTAAAACGCTCATTGAATTCTCCTCCTTCCAATTGCAAAGAAGAATAATGAAATCGGAATAGATAATAGAATACCAAAACCACCACATAATACGCGTACTGCTTCTAACGATAACAACATGTTGATTGTTTGGCCAAATGACCAGCCGTTAAATAAATACAATAAAATGACCGGAATCGCACTACTGAAATAAGAACAAATCAATACATTAATCATTGTGCCACTAATATCATTTCCAACGGTTTTTCCCGATTGTATTAATTGTTTGAGGGTCACTTTATTATTGCGTAATTCAATTTCCTCTAACGTTGAAATAACAGTGACTACCGTATCCAAGGATGCACCGATTGCGCCAATTAATAAACTTGCTAAGTAGATTGGACGATATGGTCTTGTCAATACACCCATATCTTCAAAACGTAGGCCTTTATCTTGTAATATCGCCATTGTAAAATAACAAATACCGAATGCCGTTAAAATAGTGACAATCGTCGCTACAAATTTTTGTAGACTATTTTTTTGAATCCCATCAATGAGAAATAAGGTAATCGCTACCGAAAAAAACATGTAAACCATTGTCATAGGAATCAACGAAAGCGATGCGTGCTCTCGATAGAACCAAATCGTGAAAAAAAGAGCACTACTATTTAACAATGCACTAATAAACGTTGTTAAACCAGTCTTACCCCCTACAAATAATAAAGTTAATAACAATAAGCTAACCATAAAGAAAACAAAACCATCTCGCTTTTTTTCCATTACTTCATTACCTTGATAAAAAACTTGATTGCCTTTTTTTAAATGCACACTTTCAATTTCATTTTCTTGATAAGGAGCAACTAGTGCTATTTCCTTCCCCTTTGCTGCGCCATTCACGACGATTGCTTGAATAAGCTGTTGATTATCTTTAATTTCTATTTTTTGTATTTTTGCTAAGGGTTGCTGATACCAATTTCCACTGTAGTTTTGAATGAATAAACTACCAAAAATGCAGATCAGCGTAGTTATTATTCCTAAAGTTATTTTTCGCTTCATGTCGACCTCCTTCTCCCCATTTTTTAAGCATAAAACAAAATATGGATTTGAACAACCATTCAATTTTTTAAATTTTCATTATAATAGTCGTAGAATTTATCTAGAAAACACGTTGTCGATTCCTATTTCATTCGTTCCCAAAAAATTTTCATGCTATACTTACAAAAAAATAATTAGAAAGTTGAAGGTTTTCATATGAAAAAAGTGATTCACACACATGGACTAGCTATTCTTGTTATTTTTCTAGTCTCCTTGATTCTTATTCTCCCACAATTGATTACAAAAGGTATGGTTTTAGGCTCAGATGCAGTGTTTCATTATAATCGTTTTTATGATGCTGCAATGCAAATGAAAGAAGGAAATTTCCAACATTTTATCTCAATGTATGGATTTCAACAATCCGGTCGTATCGTTAATGCACTATACGGTCCCTTAATTGCTTACATCCAAGGGTTGTTAGTCTTAATTAGCCCTTCATGGTTTGGCTATCAAGTGGTCTCTCGATTCATGATTTTTGTACTTTCAGGCATTTCTATGTACACTTTTTTGAATAAAGCTCATATTCGCTCTTCACTGAGCTGCGCTGGGGCTATTTTTTATTTAACAACATTTTCGATTCAATATTGGACAATGCGCCAAGGCTTTTCTAGTTGGGGCGCCGCCATTTTACCACTATGTTTAGTACCAATAGTCGATATGGCTGAAAAAAAAGAGTTTAATTGGTTAGAATTAGGTATTTTGACAGCCCTTATGTTTCAAACACATGTTTTTACAAGTCTAATTTTAATCTTAATTTATCTTCCATTTTTCTGCTATGCCTTTATTAAAAATCCGAAAAAAAGCCAGCTACTAAAAAAATTGGCTTGTTCGATTGGTTTGTTCTTCTTGTTGACCTTAGCTATTTGGGTTAGCTTTTATATGATTTATAGTACGAATACTATTGCTGATCCATTTATTAATCAGCATATGGACCGTAGTGCGATTACTAGCAATGGGCGCTATTGGCTAACAACTCCCATCTTTTTAGTTGTATTATTATTTGGACAATTACTTACTAGTGTCTTATTATGGAAAAAATATCCACCATTCATTCGATTATGCAGTGGAACGATGTTATTTTTTCTCATCTTATCCACTAATATCGTTCCTTGGAATCAATTACAAGGAAAAGAGTTGCTGATAGTTGATTTAATTCAGTTTCCATTTCGTTTTTTCGTTCCAGTTACCATCTTTCTACTCTTGTTAGCGTGCTATACTTTTCAATGTTATGGAAAGAAAAATTTATTTAGCATGGCTATCCTTACTGCTATTTTAGCTTTCAGTCTTGGACAAGTGATGTTAAAAACTCAAGAGCCAATGAATGAATGGAATACTGAAAAACGCATGGTGCAAACTGGAAGAAAACATTTATTTATTCAAACAACGGACAAAAAAGAATTAAAAAAAGCTGTTCATTCTTCAGACTTTACGACGCTTTTGACATTGGTAGAAAAATCAACACCTGATTATTTACCAATTTATCAGCAAAATCATAAAAATAATTATCGCCAATATGAACAGCATATCCTAGCAATTAATCACCAGTTTAAAAAATATGTGAAGAATCATAAGCTTTATGTCGAGTGGAACGCCAATCAAGCTGCAAAGGTAAAAGTTCCTATTGTTAAATATGCACGAACGGAACTTACTTTAAATGGCAAAAAATTAACCGATAAAGATATCGTCTTAACTAAAATTGGGTCTATCACAGTCAAACAGCAAGTAGGAAAAAATAGTTTGTCCATCACATTTAGAGGTAGTCAGCAAATTATCTTTCCAATTGCTCTTTCGATGTTTTCCTGGATTATTGCTCTGTATATTCTTTTTAAAACAAAAATAGGTGGGAAATCATAATGATTTCCCACCTATTTTTTATTATTGGCGAATCAAGTAATCAAACGCGCCTAAAGCTGCAGTTGCTCCAGCACCCATTGAAATAATAATTTGTTTATAGATACTATCTGTACAGTCTCCTGCAGCAAATACACCTTCTAAACTTGTCATTCCATGGTTGTCAACAATAATTTCGCCACGTTCATTTAAAGCTACCTCAGAATCACGTAACCATGCAGTATTCGGAACTAATCCAATTTGGACAAATACACCTTCTAAAGCAATATGGTGTTCTTCATTCGTATCACGATCAACATATGAAATACCATTGACTTGGTCGGTACCTGTAATTTCTTTCGTTGCTACGTTTTTAACAACAGTCACGTTTGGTAAAGAATTTACACGATCTTGCAAGACTTGATCGGCTTTTAATTCTGGTAAAAATTCTAAAACATACACGTGTTTTGCTAAACCAGCTAAGTCAATTGCTGCTTCAATACCGGAATTCCCACCGCCAATTACAGCAACATCTTTTCCTGTAAATAAAGGACCATCACAGTGCGGGCAATTAGTTACACCTTTTGTACGGAATTCTTCTTCTCCTGGTACATTTACATTTCTCCAAGCAGCACCAACAGATAAGATGGCAGATTTTGCTTTAAGAACCGCACCATTTTCTAGTTCAACTTCAATCAAATCGTTTTTACGGATTGATTTGGCACGTTGATTTTTCATGATGTCAACATTGTATTGATTCACATGTTCTTCAACTTGAGCCATTAAGCGAGGACCTTCTGTATAAGGTGTACCAATCATATTTTCAATCCCAACGGTATCCATGACTTGTCCACCATAAGTTTCAACGATCATTCCTGTATTAATACCTTTACGAGCAGCATAAATTGCTGAACTGTTTCCAGCAGGACCACCACCGACCACTAAAACATCAAATACGTCCTTATCTGCGAATTCATCCGCACTTGTTGGCCCAGCAGCTAATTCCACTAATTGTTCAATTGTCATACGACCACTAGCAAATTCCACATCATCTAAAAGAACAGTTGGAACTGCCATGATTTTTTTCTCTTCAACTTCCTCTTGGAACATGCCACCTTCAATCATCGTATGAGAAATATTTGGATTCAATACAGACATGATATTCAATGCTTGAACCACATCCGGACAGTTATGACAAGTTAAGCTGACATATGTTTCAAAGTGTAATTTTTTATCAATTGCTCGAATACGTTTCGCAATCGTATCATCCACTTTTGGTGCACGGCCAGCTACTTGTAATAAAGCAAGGATAAACGAGGTAAATTCATGCCCTAGCGGCAAACCAGCAAACTCCACACGGCTTTCTTGTCCTGGTTGGGCTAAAGCAAAACTAGGCGTACGTGAAAGCGTCACTGCTTCAATGGATAATTTAGGAGACATATCAGCGATTTCTTCTAAAAATTCTTTAACTTTTGTTGAATTTTCATCGTCGCCTAGACTTGCTTTAAAAACAATATCTGATTCCAATAGTTCTAAATATTGCGCAAGTTGTCCTTTAATTTCGTTATCTAATGCCATAATACCCTCCTTAAATTTTACCTACTAAATCTAGGCTAGGTTTCAGCGTTTCTGCTCCTTCTTTCCATTTCGCAGGACAAACTTCGCCTGGATGTGTCCGAACATATTGCGCTGCACGAACTTTATCAATTAAGCTACTTGCGTCACGGCCAATGCCATCTGCGTTGATTTCTACGGCTTGAACAACACCATCTGGGTCAATCAAGAATGTACCACGTTGAGCTAAACCTTGCTCATCCAATACATCAAATCCTTTAGAAATAACATGTGATGGATCACCAATCATAATATATTCGATTTTACCAATCGCATCTGAATGATCATGCCAAGCTTTATGAGTAAAGTGTGTATCTGTTGAAACAGAATAAACTTCTACATCTAAGCTTTGTAAAGTTGCATATTGTTCTTGTAAATCTTCTAATTCAGTTGGGCATACAAACGTGAAGTCTGCTGGATAAAAACAGACAATATTCCATTTCCCTTTAAAATCTTCTGATGAAACTTCGATGAATTCACCTTTATGATAAGCATTTGCGTTAAATTCTACAATCTCTTTTCCGATTAATGACATGATACGTCCTCCAATTAGAATAATTATTTGAGAATACTCTCTATTAATAACTATATAGAAAGTCAGAAATAAGGTCAATGCTTTTGCTTAAATTATTTTGAATAATTCTAATCTAATAAAAAGTGTTTGATAATACTCATTTATCATCCTTATTATACTTAGTTTTCATGCTGTTTTTCATAAAATTTCTTATTGATAACAATTGTACAACTAAATACTAGCAGCATTTATTATTCTCAATTAACTTTATACATTCTCAATTAGCTAAGAATCAAATAAAAACTGGAAATCTTCATGATTTCCAGTTTTTTATTATTTATGTCTTTTAAATGTTTCGCTAACCAGGCTATAAAAAATCCCAGCAACTACAAAGATAATCCAACTACTCTCCCAGCCAGTAAGGTTAGACCAAAATAGATAGAACAAGAAGACCAGTGGCCAATAAAACTTTCTCATAGTAATCATCAACGGAGCAGCCGCACCATAAGAATGTTTTGTTGCACGAGGGCCAGGATGGTCTTCATCAGACACAAAATATTGTCCATTGGTCATTTTTTTAAAGCCGTTTCTGACAATACTAGTATAAATGATTAAGAAAGCTCCTACGCCTCCTGTAGCAAAGAAAGTACTAACCCCCAATTCTGCTGAGTAAACGATGCTTGCAAAAAAGAAAAGAGTTGGGATTGATAACACGCATAAACCAATTCCTAATGATAAGCCCATTCGAAAACTTTTATCATAATTCTCTAATTGGAAAAACGCTTCTTTATGCACATCTCTTGCTAAGGGTCGATCATCCAATTTTCGTTTTTCCCGAACGTATTTCATTGACCCCGAAATAATAAAACCAATCCCAACTGCTACCAAAATAGCAAAGCCGAAGAGACCTAGAAATGCAAAAATTTCTGAAAAACCTATAAACATAATTGACGCCATCGACAGCGCTAATAATAAAATACCTAATGATAATTCAAAAGCGAATCTTCTCGTAACCGCCCAAAAATCAAATGCTTCATCTAAAGTCACTGACTCCACATCATCATAGCTCTCATACTCTTCTTCTTGTTCCAATTCTAATTCTGCTAGAATTTCATCAATTGAGCCGAATTCACTAATGACTGCGCCAATTGCTTCATGTTCACTTTTTCCTTCTGCGATTAATTCATGATAGTGATCTTCCATAATTGCCAACAAATCTTCTTTGGCTTTTTTTGTTTCTGGTGTAATCGGTACTGTTAAGAATAAGCTATCTAAATATTCCTTAATAATTTTCATTTTCAGTTCCCCCTTCTAAAAACTCGTCTACTACGAATTTCGTTTGCTCCCACTCTTGCTGTTTCAAATCTAAAAAATTTTTTCCTTTTTCGGTAATACGATAATAGGTTCTTTTTTTTCCATGTGTTAATTCACCAGGATAAGCCTCAATAAATGCTTGTTTTCCCAAACGTGTGAACGCAGAATACAATGTCGTTTCTTTAATGACATATAAATCATTGCTTCTTGCACGAATCTGTTTAGAAATCGCATAACCGTAGGAATCTCCTTCTTTTAGAATGGATAAAATGATCACGTCATTGTATCCACGAATACCATCGCTTGTAATCATTTCATCCCTCCTTGCATTACTTCATCTGTCATAGTAATTATACCTCTAATTACTACGACAGGTAAAGTAAAAGTAGCAAGTTGCAGAAATATCGGTCTAGAGTCGTAGATAGATTAGGCAGTCCTTGTTCGTTTTTACTAGTGGGGTGTTAGTTATTCCTTGTATGTGTTTATTGAGTTTTTTTATTATTTAAAATGCGATAATAGTTGTGCATAAATTTATTCAAGTTTACAAGTGACATAAAAAAAAAGAGTTGTGACTTTTTTATCACACTCTTCTTTTTCTAAAATTCGTTTATATATTAGCTATGCGTTTCTTTTATTGTATTGATGTGTAAGCTTATATTTAATGCTTTTTCAATTAAATTCGTTTCTTCCTCGCTTATTTTCCCAATTTTCCATTTCAATAAATCCTTATTCACTGTACGAATCTGCTCAAGCATAACATAACTCGTTTTTCTCAAACCTGAATTTACGGAATTAATTTTAACATGTGTTGGCAGTGGTTTATTTTTAGTCGTAAGAAAGGCTACAATAGTGGTCCCAGAGTGTATGTTTCCAATATCATTTTGCAATATGATTACTGGTCGAATACCATTTTGTTCTCCAGGTATCATTCTTTCTTTCAAATCAATATAGTAAATTTCTCCTCTTCTAATTGTTTTATTCATTTAATTTCTCCTTACATTTGATCGCTTATTAGCTAGTATTTCTAAATATAGCCTCGTGCCTGTATGATTTTATGGCCAATAACACGCCCTATGGCTTTTGCTGTAATATTAGATGATGGCAATAACATGAAATATAATGCATCTATAAAATTAATTTGATCTCCATCATACATTTTTGGTCCACTTCCGCCAACTAAGTCTGATGATTGAATGGTAAATGTTTCATATATATTTGATATATTTTCCAATATAATTAAACTAGTCATTAATTTAGTTAACGAGGCTTGTTGTAATAACTGACTTTCATTCAATCCGTAATAACTATATGTGGGCAGCTTATCAAGATTAGTCCAAAATAATGGATTATTAGGAAGTAACACACCTGCTAACGAAACTGCTGTGAATGTTTCTGTCGGGATATAATGAGGATTCTCCATTTTTTTAAGGATGACATCTAGCAATTTTTTTGTATCCTCATATCTCGAAGTCGTAGTACTAGATTTCATGACAATAGATACAAATGTAAAAGTACCGTCCTTAACTTGGGCTAAGATACTTGCATTGTTAACAGCAGCACCTAATGTACCTGACTTTCCTCCTAATAATAAATACGCGTTTTCTAATGCTGGGTTAGTTACAGTGGTCTTTACCTTAATAGTTCGAGGAGTTTCTCCTTTTATAGTAACGCTATATTTCTTAGCTCCCCAAATTTTCACTATTTGTTCTGATCCAACTGCTTGTAATGTCAAACGTAGCATATCTTGGGCATTAGATAATTGTCCTTTTCTAGATAAACCACTAGCATTTTGAAAAACTGTATCATTCATCTTCCACAATTTGCATTTTTTATTCATTTCTTGAATAAACACTTGTTCAGCTTGAACGTCAGTAGCGGTAATTATCCGTTAATTAGTAATAGTATTTATTTTTTTATCGAACCTCTTTAATATCTCTGTATTGCTCATTGTAATTCCATTATTCATTAAGGGTAGTTTTAAATTATAAAAATCAGCTGCAGATGGTTCATTCCCTTCTCCGTAAATCTCCGTTAAATCAATTAGATATGCCTTTTTAGCGTAACCAGTTAAATTAGCCGCATTAATTGAGCCATAATACACACCTAAAGTATAGTTTTTTGTTGCTTTGAAACTGGTATATAAACACTCCCAACCAACTGTATTTCTATCTATGCTCAAGTTAATTGCATTGCTACTTACAAAGCGTCCATTTGCTTGTAATCCCATTCTTCCAGCAACATGATCAGTTACATGAACTTCAACTTGCATATAATAAACATGGTTCTGCTTCCACGAAGTCATTTGTACTAATTGATGGCTTCCCATACCTCGTGCCACTAAAATCGAATCATTTAGCTCATTTTCTAATAATGGATTAATTAATACACTCTCAATTATTTTATTATAATTGTCTTTTTTTAAATTTAGGGTCATGATAGTTGCTCTCCTCTTGATTGAACTGTTTTAAAATTATTTAGATTATTATTTAAAATGCAATAATAGTTGGAAATAATAAAAAATACCTAGGTTTTATATAATTTATAGCAAAAAAAAGCCTATAAATAAAGTCTATAATAAGTATATCAAATAATTTTAACAATTATAATGGAATAGCATTTAATTCGAATTCATATTTATTAATGACTTACTTTTTATAAAGCAAATTAAAACTGATTATCCGTGAAAAATAAATTTGCTTCCTTTTCTTCAAACCTCTATACTATTTTTAAAGAAATAAACAAGGAGGAAAACTATGAAATTAGAAGATGTATTAATTTTATTAGGGTTATTGGGTTGCATCTATGGAATTGTGTTGTTCATTCGATCGTTTTTCAAAAAAACACCGAAAAAACCGGGGATTCTTATTTTTATAGGTAGTTTTCTAATTATGTTGTCAGGTGGTGCCTTGATGAACACTTACGAGGAAAAAGAGAAAAATTCGAGGACAACATTTTCTCAAGAAAGTACGACTTT
Organism: Enterococcus sp. DIV2402; assembly: GCF_017426705.2. NCBI lineage: Bacteria > Bacillati > Bacillota > Bacilli > Lactobacillales > Enterococcaceae > Enterococcus > Candidatus Enterococcus lowellii. The sequence continues at coordinate 2,036,076 of NZ_CP147251.1, forward strand.
TTCTTTTTCTGAATCAACTTATAATGAACCAGTAAGTAGTGAACCAACATCTGATAATAATGTTTCTAGAGAATTTACAAATGCGTTAGAGAGTGCTAAAAATTATTTAAAATTTACTAATTTATCAAAAGAAGGATTATACAACCAATTAATTTTTGATAAATACCCAGAAGAAGCAGCAAAATATGCAACAGAAACCATTCAAGCTGATTGGAAAGAACATGCAATAGGCTCCGCTAATAACTACCTTACTTATTCTGCTTTTTCTCAAGAAAGTTTATCATCACAATTAACGTTTGATAAATATACTGAAGATGAAATACGTTATGCTTTAGAAAATATTGAAGTAAACTGGGAAGAACAAGCCCTTCAATCTGCCAGACAATTACAATCCTTTACCCCACTTTCCAATCAAGCATTATACGATCAATTAATTTTTTCTGGTTTTACTGAAGAACAAGCTGATTATGCCTTAAAAAATTTATCTGAATAAAACGATACGCATGATCAGAAAAAATATGGTCATGTGTATCGTTTTTTTATATCTCGTATGCAATAATAGTTTTTAAAGATATTTACTTGCTTCTCGGATACTTAACGCAGATAATCCTTCACGATGCTCGTTGATGAATTTTTTCACCCATTCAGGATTTACTTTTGAATAATCTCGCAAACTCCAACCAATAGCTTTGTTGATAAAAAATTCAGATTGATTCAAGTTATTTTCCAAAATCAGTTGCAACAATTCTGTATCTGTTTCATGTTTTCGTAACAACTGATGATCAATGGCTATTCTTCTTAACCAAAAATCTTCAGATATACTCCATTGAATTAAAATTGCTTTGGTTTCTGGATAGTTGCTTGCTATTTCTCCCATTAATTTATCTAAGCCATCAATCGTATCCCACCAAGATTTAGTTTGAGCTAATTGTTGAATTGACGAAATATCTGCTGGAGTTAACTTTTTCTTGAGAACAGTCAAATAACCAATCGCAACATACTGCAATTCGCGATAAGGACAGGCCCAGCAGTCAAAAACAAACTTCCAGTCAATAGCTTGTCCTTTGGTTGCCTTATAAAAATCTTTGCAAATTAATTTACGATTGGTCGCCGAAATCCCTAAAAAAGTAAATTGATTACGCATATATGCAGCCATTTTCTCAGCTTTTTTAGAATCAGCGACTTCTAATAATTGTTCTGCTATTTTTTCAAACATTACGCCACCATCTTTTCTTAGTAAAAATTTTCTTAGTAAAAAATTCTGCAACTATCCTAATTTTTATCGTAAATTCTTCATATTTTCTGGTTATATTTAATACATACTAAAACAACCCTAACACTTTTTCATTTTTCTCCTCCCGCTAATTCCCCATTAGCGGGTATTTTTTCGTTTATTTTTTAATCGTTCTTTTTGTTTCCGACGTCTTTCTTGAAATGCAAGTTCGCGTTGTAATTTTACATAATTCAACAACCGAGATTCTGCTAATTCCCCAGATTGAATCGCAGCTTTTACGGCACAGCCATTTTCTGATTCGTGACGACAATCATTAAATCGACAAGTAGCCGAAAGTTCAATAATATCTTGAAAGGTGCTATCTAATTCACTGTTTTCAAACAATTGGAATTCTCTCATTCCAGGAGTATCGATGATATAACCACCCGTTGGTAAAGAAATTAATTCTCGATGTGTGGTAGTATGTCGTCCTTTACTATCCTCTAATCGAATATCTGCAACAAGCATTTTTTCTGTCTGCAGTAGTCGATTCACTAAAGTTGATTTTCCAACACCAGATGAACCAACAAACGCTCCAGTTTTTCCAAACTTTAGGTAATCCGCAATCTTTTTAATCCCTTCATTCGTACCAAATCCCGTAACGATAATATTTGTTGTTAGTTCATACAATGGAACTAAATAATAATCCAAATTAGAACAACAATCGGCTTTCGTTAATACGACAACTATTTCAACATTCGTTTGTTTAGCTGCGAAATAACGTTCTAATCGTCGTAAATTAAACTCATCATTCAAGCTGGTCACAACAAATAAATAATCAATATTACTTGCGATTAGTTGCTCATCAGATTGACTCCCCGCAATCTTTCTAGAAAATTTTGATTTTCGTGGTTCTATTTGCTGAATCATTCCTTTTTGATAATCTAGCAATTGAAATTCAACCCAATCACCGACTGCTGGTAAACCTATTCCATCTTTTGTTTGTGCAAACAATTTCCCTGACAGTTGTGCCAACACTTCTTCTTTTTCTGTAAGTAATCGATAATAATTGCCATAGACAGCTATTACGCGACCACGTTGTATGTTAGTTTCCATTCTTTTTCCACCTATTCTTTGTTTAATTGCAAATAAAAAACTCTATGACCCGCTAATTGCAAAATCATAGAGTACTTATTTTTAAACGTAGAATAACTGACAAATTATCGGTTTAAGAAAAAGTGTTTGCAATTTAGCTTCGGTTGATTATGTGTATTTAACATTGCACGCACCTTCTCTCTCTCTAATTAATAGGATAAGAGTAACACAACTCTTACTTATTCTCAATTGTTTTTAGAGCGTTTTCAACAGAACAACTATAAAAAGACTTCTAGTTCTTTTTAATCAAAGAATCTAGAAGTCTTTTTATTATTTTATTCTAAAGCTTTTTTCACGTCATCCAACATGATTTGTACAGACTCTAAACCAGAACCTGATAAATACCATACTTGTGGGTCCAACGCGATAACTTTGCCATTTTTACAAGCATTCGTTTCTTTAACCAAGTCATTATCGGCTACGTTATTTTGAGAAGTATCGCCACCGATTGCTTTTGTATGTTCAACAACAAAAATAACATCTGGATTTTTCTCTAATACATATTCCGTTGAGAACGATTCTCATTCTCCTGAATTAGTTTATTAAAAATTTAAAAATAAAAGAATTGCTGAAACAACAATTCTTTTATTTCTTTAACGTTTTATGACTCCTTCTAAAGCTAAATCATTTAGAAAATGTAATGGTGTCGATAGTTTGGGATTAAAATAAAAGTCCATCGTTACCAACTGATTCAATGTTGTTTCCATCGTAACTAAGGTTGACAAGGTATTAATAATTTCTAATGTTCGTTTAGAGTTTGTCATCAATTGTCCGCCCATTAATTGTTTTGTTTCCACGTCATAGACAAGTTTAATCGTTAATTCAAAACAGTCATCTAGTTGAAATAAAGCTTCCTTAGTGAATGTTTTCGTAACTGACGCAACATCTAGTCCATAATAAGGTGCTTCTTCTTCATTAATGCCACAACTTGCCAAATACGTATCAAATAATTGACTGACAATCGTTCGTTGTACTTTTGGAAAAGGAATTTTTTCTTCTAATAAAATATTTGATGCTGCAATCATCCCTGTACGATAAGCATTCGTAACTAACGGGATATAAATAGGCATAGCTGAATGATTGAAGTAAACCGAAACTAAATCGCCGACTGCATAGATGAAAGGATCAGATGTTTCTAAAAATTCATTGGTGTCTATCGTACCATCCATATTAATATCTAAAATATCTGTTACTAATTCAACATTTGGACGAGGATTAATCGCATAAACTGCTGCTTCAACATCAACTGTTTGTCCATTTGCTAAGATGACTCCAGTGACCGCTTGATCTTCTGTCATTGTAATTTCCCGAACATCACTATTTAATAAAATATGAACATTTTCAGGAAGTTTCTGCAATAATTCATGCGTAATTTCTTCATCAAAATAGCGAAATAATACGCTATCCATCCGATCAATTAAATAAATTTCTTTATTGTATTTACTTAATGATTCAGCCAATTCAAACCCGATTAACCCTGCACCAATAATCGCAACTTTTTTAGCATCCATTAAGGTGTCTAAGGCTGTTTTTGATTGCATTAATGTCTTAAAATTCGTCATTGTTGCTTCTGTTTCCGATGAAAAATCGGTATGATATTGACTAGAGCCCATCGCTAAAACCAAATAATCATAAGTTACTGTATCCGTTAAATGAATATTGCCATTATCTGTCGTAAAATCGACTGATTTGTTTTTTTCATCAATAGCAACCACGCGACTATTAATTAATACGTTAATTTGTTCTACCAATAATTGACTTGGCGTAACTGTCCGTGCATCTTCTAGCTTATCAATAAATCCTTCTAAATAAAGGTTTAGACTACTGCCAATGTACCCTAACACATTGGAACGCTCGATAATAACCACTTCAACCGTTTCATCAATTTTTTTCAAGTGTCTCGCTGCAGCAATTCCTGCATGCGAACCGCCAATAATTACCACTCGCAAAACTTCTCCACTCCTGTTCATAGCAATTCTTGAATCGCTTGTTTTAATCGATTAACTTCAAATAAAGAAACTCGTCCACTAAAAAGGTACAGTTCTTCATACGTATATTGTGAGACGTCCGTATACTCTGAAGCAATCAGTAACGAATATACGCGCTGTTTCGCTTTTTTCACTCTTACAGAGGGTACACTTGCTAAATGCTGTTGAATAAATTGATAGATTTCTTCTGATTGTAATGAATCATCCACAGCAATACCAACAAGTAATTCTTTTTGTTGTCTTCTCTGATAAATGTCTACTACCAATCCATATGCTTGATCTAACATGCGCCACTGCGAATTTGAAATATCTTTTGATAATTCGTCCTCAATAATCGACATACAGGCAGACATTTTGGTTGCATCATAATCAGATAATAATAATAAATCGTTTTCTTCAGTGTCGATCCATCCTTTTGAAAAAGCTATCTTAACATGCAGCTCAAGTAAAAAGACATCAAAGGAAGACACATCGCTATCTTCAACTATTTCTTGATAGATTTTTTTATTTAATGCTAAAAATTTAGCAATAAATGGTGATTGTGTTAACCATTTTTTATCTGAAGGCAGTAAATCTTCTGATAAAATGAAAAAATACAAATAGATTGATTCTTCATCTGATCCCTGGAAGGCAAAACGACTCAAATAACGAGCTAAGATATTTTTTAATTCTTGATAAAACACATCTTGTTCAATCGCATGAATAGTTTCCTTATCTAAGCGGTGCTTCTGTTCTCCACGATAATCAAAGCGACTATGCATAATTCCTAGCCATACCAACAATTTCCAATATTGCTCTTTTGTGAAAGCCAAATGGAAATGCTTTTCAATAACTTGTATCAAATTCTGGATGGTAGGATTACGAAACTTTTTTTGCAATTGCGTAAAAGGTATACTCGACCAAAAAAAGTAATAATAAAACACACGAATTTGAAGCTCATCGCCAACCATTTTCTTATTACGAAATTGAATCTCAAACTCCTCTAACTGCTGATTGATTGATTTCAACCTTCGAAATAAAGAAGCTTCACTTACTTGTAAATCAAGTGCCATTTTAGTGATAGACACTTTTTTATGTTGAAAAACAAATAATAGAATTTGATAATCTAAAGCTTGTTCTAAATAAGAATAAACGAATTTTTTTACAGAAAATTCATTGGCTAATTGCACACTTAAATATTCATTATCTAATCTCACGAGTTTCGATTCTTCATCGAATAATTCTAAGGCTGTTTCTAGTGATCGAATTTCTTTTTGTAATGTTGGCACAGAAACGTCTAATTCTTGTTCTAAATCCTTGATTCGTACTGCACCATCACTTTTTATTATCCGTTGAAAAATTGTCATTTGTACTTGTTGATGTTTATCCATCAACTCAGTTAATTTCATTGAATCACCTCAACTCTATTCAACTTCATTGTAACGATAGTAACCGTTTTTCATTTGCGCCACATAATTCTCTTTGCTCCAAACACCTCGTTTTTCTTCTTGTGCTTTTTGCTGAGCTGATAACAATTCATTTACGAAACTATCGCCACCTGCATTAACATAACGAACAATCCCTAGTCCATTTTCTAATAAAAGCTCTTGCAATGAATTTTCTCCGACATATACATAAGCTAAAAATCGTCCATAATTATCCACGACTTCTCCCTTGTCAAAAACAAGAGAAATATCGTTATTTACTAATTGTTCTTTAGTAAACTCACTTGCTTCCTTGCCATAAGGTTGCACCGCTGTATCTTTTTTGACACTTTCAGGTGTATCAACCATTAATAAGCGTAATTTGTGTTCCACACCATCTTTTGTATAAAAAGCAAAAGTATCCCCATCCACACTACGTAAAGATGACACACTGATTTTTTCAAATCGTGGTGGGTTTTCTAAATCAATCTCGTCAATCGCCTGAACAGTTTCTTCAGCAATTGTAGTAGTTGTGGTTGTTTGTTCTTGTTTGGGCTCGTTTGTTTCCAAAAATTCACTTGGATTTAACCATTGCCATACTCCGACAATTACTACAATGAGTACGGTTAAAAAGCTGGTTATTTTTTTCTTCATTGTTGCAACTTCCTTTATATTTCGATTATCAACAACTCAAAAGTAATTGTTGTCTCATTGATTTTTTCTGTTGTTTCTTTAAATAAGTCATCGGCTAAGGTTTGAATTTTTGCAATTGGAAAATCAATAGAAAAGTAATCTACAAAAAATTCTTTCGAAATTTTTTCTTTCGACGTATAAGTGAACGTCTGGGTACAATGTGGTTTACTTAACCAAGTTTTGTACATTTCCATCCATTGCCATTCTTCATCAGGAGTTTCCAATAAAGAAAACATAGTATCCTTTTCTTCAATCACGCGTAGAAGACAAACATACTTATTTGCTATACGTATCATTTCTTTAAGTTCATTTGGCGTGGTAAGAGCCGGATTCATTGCAGAAAAGACAAGATCATAACTCTGTTTTGGGGTTTGCTTCAAAAATGATTCTTGATCATCATGAAGAAGACATAGATTAGGATAGTTGTATTTACTTTTTGTAATTTCTAGCATTTTTTCAGAAAAGTCTACTAGTGTATATTGCTCCACATGTTCAATTATTTCTGGAATATATTTGCCTACCCCACCCGCCAAATCCAAAAAAGTATGCGTAGGCAATATTTTTTTGGCTAATAAAAAACTCGACACATCTCTTTGAATGCTCACTTGCGATTCCTCTTGAATCTCAGCGTATTCTTCTGCAAAATCATCCCAAAATAGACGCGCCTCTTCTAAATTTCTCATCGTGACTCCTTTATAAAAATAAAAATATCCGAACTATATATGATTAGAATACTTGTTAAATCACAAGAACCGCCTCTCTATAGTACGGATATCTAGTTAACTACGGACAATTAAAGGCACTAAGAATGGATAATTGGTAAAGAAATCCAAAATTGAGCGTCGACGATTATTCGAATCAATAAACAATCGCGTTTTACCTTTCTCAGAAAAAATATCCACTGTTTGGCTTTGATTTAGTTTTACTTGGTAATGGTAATCATCGAATTTATCAAAATCATATTCAGTAGATTCCATGCTAATGATGAAAATATCATCTAAAACTTTAGTATCTACTACCAAATCACTGGTAAATTCTCGTTTTAATGCACGTGTGTTATCTAATAAGCTTGGTGCAACATCAAAACCAAGTTCTTTAAACCATGCTAACAGTTGATTTAAATCATAGTTAATTAATGATAATTGATTATGCGAGAAAATTTTGTCTTTATGCCACAAATGAATAAGCTTTAATACTTGTTTTTCATCCACTTCGACCGTCATATCTTTGGGATGAATCAGAATAAGTGGCATATAGGCAGCTTCAAAACGAGTATCTACTGTTTCCATCTTAAAGCTTAATTCTAAGTCATTATTTTTATCTAGTTCATATGCCACGTCAAAATGCTTGCTTTTCCAAACATTTTCTCGATCTGTTTGCGTTAAGCCAATAGTTTTTAACGGTTTTAGCAATTCATAAGAAAAATAAGCTAGTAAGTTTGTTTTTGCAGTTTTAGAAATCGGCACCTTTGGCATAATAAATTGGCAATAAGCATCCAATAATTCTACAAAGCTACTTTCCAGTAATGCCTTACGCATGTATAAATCGGCAAGCTCATCTTCTCGTTCTGAAATGAGTTGCATAATTGCTTGGTGATCTTTTTCCTTCAAGCTATAATAATTATCTTTTTTGGGTGATTTATCAGCAGTTGGAGAGTTTCGTGTAACTTTTTTCTTTGATTTACTCATTTATCTAGCTCTCCTTTCTTAGGTGATAAATAATCGGCAAGAAATTGCTGAATTTGCTCATTCATTTCTTTCATTGAACCAAAATACTGATTAATAAAACGATACTCTTTAGTCACAACTGCGCGTTTTAAGCGAGTTTCCTCGTAAGTACGCATTAGTTGTTCTTTTTGTTGATTGGATTTATTTTTATTTTGAATAAATGGTAGCCATTCCGTTTTTTTCTTATTAATTTCGGCAATTTGTTTGTTTAACTGTTCCACTTCTTCTTCGGTTTTTGCACGATTGAAAAAGCTTTTACTGTTAGAAAGTTCTTCTTTTTTAGCAGATAAATCTTGCGCTTCTTTTTCTAAATTTTTAAGCTCTTCTTCCGCTGCAATAATCTTAGCATCCAAGTTATCAATTTGTTTTTCAATCACTTCTAATAATTCTCGATTGTCGGGACGATAATGTTGCCACTCATCATCAATTTTTGGTAACACAAAAATTTCTGGAATACTCGCATCAAAACCAATTGTTGCTCGTTCACGGTAGTACGTCCCGATTTTATAATAATAAATAGTCGGCGAAATCTTTTCAACATATTCCATAAATGGAAAACGCTCAACAAACTTATCATGTAGCTTCGTAGATAAAAGTTCATCAATTTCGTGATTTTGATTTGAAGTTTCTTTTAATTCTTTATGCAATTTCCCTTTATAAATCCGATAAATCTCAGGAATATTTTCAGTCTCAATCGCTGCTTCAAAATCATGTAAATCTTTTAGCATAGAAACAATATTCTTCGAAGCAACTTTTTTAACTTTATTAAAGTCTTGGTACTTATTAGAAGTTTCTCGATGATCTGTTTCTTCTAGTACTTCCTCAGACATAACAATGCCCTCCTCTAAATTTTCTCTATTATAGTTTATCATTTTTACTAGAAAAATGGGGATGAAAACCTCTCTTTTTGTTTTTTATTTAAATTTTTTTCGTAAATTTCTTAGGATTAAAAACTCTTTTTGGCTCAGTATATAATTAATTTAACTTACTAAGCTTAACGCTCACTTAATACCTAATATTAAGTAAACAAAAAAGACATCGAGTAATTTCGATGTCTTTGATGGTAAACATTCATCGTTTATTTAGATAATATCATGGGTTTTAAAGCGAATTTGACGATTCTCGTCTCTTTTTAAAATCGTTTCTTCTTTTAAATAATTGAATTTTAATTCTTCTAACTCTGGATTTTCTAGCATTGATTCATAGCCTTCAAAAATATCTTTAATGTATTGTTTGTAAGCTTGCTTTTTTTTTAAACGTTTTTTCATAAACGACACCGTCCTTTTCGTACATATCTTATCAAGTCTTGTTTTACGTGACAAGCATTATCGCTAATTTTCATCTAAAAATAATGAACTATTTAGGCGTAATATAACTTACACCACTAGATAGTGCAATTTCATTTGGAATGATACGATAATTTAAGTACGAAATGTCTCCTTCAGAAATTAAAATACTATCTTCTCCAACCGCTTCTACGAAGGCAACATGTCCATATAATGGATGATACCCTGCCACTCCTTGTTTAAAGCTAATTACATCACCAGCTTTTGGTGTTGAAGAAACCTTGTATCCTGTTCTTTGTCCAGTAGTTCCCCAATCAGCACCATTTCCCATATAATCGCCGACAGTCCCACCTAATTGATGTACACGATTAAAGGCGTACCAAGTACATTGATCAGAGCCGTATGAACCCGATGTATTGTAATTGACTCCATTATACTTAGGATATTTTACTAAATGACGATAAGATTCTGGTATGCCAGAAAAATCTTGAATAGTCGCATTACTAAAGTTTAAATCCATCGATGTTTTTGCTTCATCGTATTGGGTTAAATTATACACAGCAATAATTGAATTTAATTTATTATTATAAAATGTATCTGTCGCATATTTTCCTGTTAATTCAGTTGTCGCTTGTAAATAATTTTTGGCTTCCGAACGCCAAACTTTTTTGTAGAAAGAAGTGTTCCCACTAATTCCACCTCGAAGCAACTGTACGTAATCTTCCAAGGATTCTTTATAGCTCGGATACACACGGAATGCCGAATTGATTTGGTATAATTGACCACTACCGTTATCTTCATTTGTTGCAAGAGTAACTGATGAACCATTGTGGCTACCTTTGACTCCAAATAAATTATAATAAGGGCTCGTTGATAAACCACTTGTTCCTGAACCACTTTCTAAAATTGCTTGGGCAATCATAACTGAAGCAAACACATCGTATTTCAATCCCAATTCTCGAGCTGATTCACCAATTGATTCAATAAAACGTTGCGTTGCTGCATTTGCTCTAAAGTCAAAAGAAGCCGCGTAACCTTTAATCAACTCTTTTCCATGGTCAGTTAGCCGATTATTTTCAGAAAAATGAATTGCTGTTGTTGGTTGTTCTTTATAAATATTAGCAGATTGGCCAACAGTCGCTGATTCCTTTTCTTCTTCTGTTTGGAGTTTAAAGACTCCTACGCCTGGAATAATTTCTTTTTCAGCTTTTTTCTCTTCTTTTTTATCGTTGGCATCTTTTTCAGTTTTTTCCTCTTTTGCATCCTCATCAGAATGTAAGGCTATTTGTTTCTTACTGAACTCTTCATCAGCCATAATAAAACGGTCTTGACCAAGATAAATCGCTACTTGAGTGACTTTTTTATTTGTTTCCCACAAGAAAATATCACCTGGTACCGCGTCCTTAACAGCAATTTCGGTTCCTGAATGACGAATATCTTCGTAGCTATTTCCTAATTTTTGACCGAATACTTTATCATAAATATAAATTGGTAAATGAAGATTGTCAAAAGCATCTGGTCCTTTTGCATCCTGCTTATATTCTGCTTGTAATTGTGATAACGCTTCAACAACTAGAGCGGCAGAACGTTGATCTTTGAATGAATCTAATAACGGTAACTCATAACCATTTAAATCAGAAGACGAAATGTCTGTTGTTACTAATCGATTATCTAAAGAAGTTTCAGAACCAGAAGTACTTGGTCCAATAAATAATGGCGTATTAGGTGTAACTGGATTAGATTGGACAACATTATTTGTCACCTGATTTTTTTGTTCTTGCGTAGTTGGTGTTGATTCTTTTGGTTGTTGGTTATTTTGTTGTTGTGTTTTTTGTCTATTCGGTTGCTTCTTATCGCTTGTTGGTACTTTAGGTTTTTTATTTCCGCTATTTTCTTTACTACTATTTCCGCTATTATTGCTGTTAGAACTTGATTCTGATGTACTTGACTCTGTTGTTTCTGAAGAAGTTGTTTGGCTACTTGAATCAGGTTCTTTTGATTCTTGAGTTGGTGTTGTTGTTTCTTCTGGAACTTCAGGTATAGATGATTCCGTAGTTTCAGGTTGTTCTATCTCATTTTCAGAACTTGTTTCAGTTGTGGATTCTTCTGTTGTTGTACTTTCCTCAGAGGTCGATCCTTCAAAAGAACTAGAACTAGTTGTCTCTTCAGATTCAACTATTGATTCTGAAGATTCTAATATATTAGTAGTTTCTTCTATACTTGTATCGTTTATTTCTTCCATTGAGCTTGTCTCAGTACTAGAAGGTTGCTCACTACTGCTGATTGTTGCTGTGACGTCAGACAAAACTGGCGCAGTGTTAGACATCAAAAGAAGCGCAATACTGAACGCAGCTAAAGCACGTTTTAATTTCAAATTATTTTTCATAAGCGTTCCTTTCGTAATGTTTATTTTTTTATTATATTAAATTTATTATAAAATAAATCCCCCGTTTTTTAAAGCGTTTCACTAATAAGTACGTAAAAAGAAAAGGAAATATCCCCAATCAGGGATTTTCCTATCTTTTTTATCCCAATTTTTGATATGCGTATCTTTTTCCATCTGGAATAGGGAAATAAACAATTCCTCGATAATGAAAACCAGTTGCTAAAATTGCTCTCTGCATGCCAATGTTCAACTCATGTGTGTCAATTCGCACATCACGAACTCCTTGCTTATGTCCCTCATTGACTAAGTGGATCAGCAATGACTTTGCTAAGCCTTTTCCGGATGACTGTTTAGCTACAGCGATACGATGGATGGAGAGGTAAGAAGCATGGCCTTCCCACTGACCATCTTGAATCGCAGTGTAAACTGGATCAACACCTGGAATTAAAGCTCCCATGGCTAAAATAGATACGTCTTCTAAAACAAACATTACCTTTGCTTCAATATCATTGCGCAATTTTTCTTCATTGGGTCCATAGCCATTTTGCCATTGAGGAGAGCCTTGCTGGCAAAGAATTTGGATGGCATCTTGAACAATTTCCATTAACGCAGGAAGATCTTCTAACGTTGCCTGTCTAAATTTCATTCATTTGCCTCTTAGTCAGTAATAGATTTTAACTTACCTCGAAATTCATCGATGGTTGTATATCCTTTTGCTTGCATAATTTCTTCTAGTTCTTTAGTAATTCGATCAAAAATTGCTGTTCCTTCTTTATGCAATTCAGTACCAATTTGTAACATTGTTGCACCACACAACAAATGTTCAAATGCATCTTGACCTGTACGAATCCCACCAGTACCAATAATTTTAATACTTGGATTTAAGCGTGTATAAAAAGCACGCACATTTGCTAAAGCAGTTGGTTTAACATACTCTCCACCAATTCCTCCAAAACCATCTTTAGGTTTAATCACTACTGATTCATTTTCTGTATCTATATATAAACCATTTCCAATAGAATTAATTGAATTAACATAAGTTAGAGGAAACTTATTTAAAATTGTCGCCATTTCATCAAAATGGGCCAAATCAAAATATGGCGGTAATTTTACCCCTAAAGGTTTTGTGAAGAAAGAAAAAACTTTTGTTAAAATTTCTTCTGTTAATGGGAAATCGTATGCTACTTGTGGTTTGCCTGGTACATTTGGACAAGAGAGGTTCAATTCTGTTATGCCATTAAAATCACTTGCTTGGATGATTTCTAACATCTCAATATTTTCAGCAACACTCATTCCAGCAATTGAAAAGAATATTGGTGTATCAAATCTATCTTGACGATCTATTGCGTAGTCTAAATAATATTGTAAGCCTAAATTAGGCAACCCCATAGAATTGATACTGCCTAATGGAACATCATAATAACGTGGAGAAGGATTTCCTTCGCGTAATTGTAGTGTTGAACTTTTAGTAATAAAAGCACCCGCAGTAGAATGAGCTAATTCATCCAATTCTTCAACTGTCATACAATGAATACCTGACGCATTCATCAACGGATTTTCAAAATTATAATCAACAAAGTTTGTTTGTAACATCGTATATTTATTCCCCTTTCTTTTTCTCTCATTAGTGTAGCTTTTTGTTGGTACAAAAGCAATAGCTAGTGAGTAATCCCATTTTATTTTTTCATAATAATATACGAAAAAAATTATAGATTTATTTTTAATTTATCCAAACAGTTTCACTTTTTATAAAATAGATTTTGTCATTATGATCTTCTTTTATTAGATACGCATTTTTTTTAATTTCATTGATTTCTTTTTGAGAATAACTATTTTCTTTCAAACAGTTCCTCAGCTCTTTTTCGGTAAAAGTAGATACCATAAAACCTTGTTTCCATTCAAATTCTTTACTCTTTTCAGTCTGTAACTTGAATGGTAGTTTTTCAATCTTGCTTAATCCTTCAAAAGAATTATCATAAGAATGGACAAATTGATCCACCGCAACAACAACTTGTGACTGCATAAATTCTTTTTCAAATACCCAAATTTTCAAGTAATAATGTTTATTTAATGAGTCTAGTTCTTTCTGCCAACAATCATATATCTGTATTAAACAATCGATGATTAATTTTTTATACCAACTTGGCAAAGAATACTGATTGACAGAATAAAAAGGATAAATCCAGACTTTAACATAATCCCTAGCATCAAGTTACAGGGTTTCTTTATCTACTAAATGTAAATTTCTGTTTTTCCAATATACAACGGCTCGTTTCTTTCTTTTCCAACCTCTGATTTTCTTCTGCCTAGAACCCAACTAATATTTCCTTTCTCATATATCTGTTTTTGATGGTGTATACAGTATATACTTTCCCATAAGTTAAGAAAATCTATTACATTTATAATTTAGACATATCTCATGTATTGTATAAAAATCTATATGTATTTTCTTAACTATCATATTTATGAGTATCATTCTATGGTTCCAATTTACATAAAAGTCTTTTAAGCATAGAAAAAGAACCCCCTCCTTTAGATTTTATGGCTTAATCCAAAGAAAACGGTTCTTTAATTGTCGTACACTTTTAATAACAACTTCATTGATATTCTAATTATAAAAAATCATTTATACCAACCCTAACGAATCCCCAACGCAATCCGTGCATAACGGCTCATCTTATCGGTTGTCCAGGTTGAAGGGAATTATTTTTTGTTATTTTACATTTTAGAAACTTCTATAAATCAACATTTTAACATCATAAGTATACTATTTGATCGTTTTTAAACCAACACATAATACTGATAATACGATTATTTTCTTTAATCTGAACCCTAAAAAATAACAAAGAAAAACTAGTATTTTTTATGGTTTATGCATATCATAGTTGTAATACTAAATAATTAGTTAGGAAGTGTCTTAATGCATTAAAGAAGATTTAATTATTTTAGGAAATGGTTTTGATTTGTCATGTGATCTGAAATCTAGTTATGGAGATTTTTATTCAGATAGAATTGATTTAATAACTGAGCAATCACTTGATTCTATACGACGTACATTTGAACATTTATATAGCCATAATTCATTGTATATTAATAGTCCTTGTACTCTAGTAGAAAATTCCTTTGATCTAAATTCTATTTTTAAAGCTACCTCTATACTTGATAATAATATAAGTGACTTAACTTTTTGGAATATAGTATTTTTCTATTCTAAATTAACCAATGCAAGCGAATGGCATTTAATAGAACAGCGAATACATGATTTTCTGGTTCCTTTAGATAATGTAGATTCAATTATAACTATGATGAGTTCTGACCATACTAATTTTAGATTAACTAAACTATCATCGACTACTCACATGAACGAGATAACAGCTGCAGGAATGATAAAACTTGCTATGGCTATTGCAAAGAAATATTTTCCAAAAGAAAGATACGCTGATAAAACTAATGAAGAATTTCTTTTAAATGAATTAAAACAGCTTGAAAAAGATTTCAATGTATATTTAGATAACAATGTTATTAGTAACGGAACTTCATATATTGATAAACAAGTGAACTTATTACGCAATATCATTAATGAGAATCATTCAGTTAATAATAAACAAGCAAGCATTCTCACTTTTAATTATACGTCTATTCCTGTAAATGACAAAAATCAAAGAATTGAAAATGTTCATGGTAGTTTAAAAAATCACGATATAATTTTTGGAATTGATCAAAAAAATATTGATTTTAATGATTATGCATATAAGTACACCAAAACTTTTAGGCAAATGATTTCTAATAATCATAAAAATAGGAAAGAGACGATATTGCCTAACAAAGATAAAATAGATTGTATTAAATTCCTTGAGTAGTTTGGATTATTCATATTTTCAATCTATTTTTGATTATTATGGTATATATTCTTCCTCTGTGACTTTAATTTTCTACTACAAGCCTTATGAAAGAATGACCAGTGAAAAATTACAATTGCAACAATCTGAACTTGTAACTAATATGTTAAAAGAATATGCTAGAACATTAGATAATAATAATCATGGCGAAAACTTGATTCATAAACTTTTATTAGAACAACGTTTAATAATAACAGAACTTGCGGTTTAGTTTTTTTGTATTATTTTTGAACAAATATTAGTTTATGACTGCTTTATAGAATCAAATATAGAGATAGTTGGTGTCACAAAACTATTTATAATTTTGGAGGTACTCAAATGGAAATATTAATTACAGATGCAGCGAATTTGGATTTTATCAAACTAACTAAAGTGCTGGATGAAAATTTAAATGGGATTAGCGCTGATCGACCGGAAGAAGAAAGAAATAAGTATGCCTCATTTAATGAACTATCAAATATAACTAAAGCCTTTGTATTGTATGATAAAGAAATTGCCATTGGATGCGCTGCATTTAAAAAATATGCAGCGAATACAGTTGAAGTGAAGAGAGTTTTTGTTAGTGAAGAATATCGTGGGAAAGGCTTATCGAAAATTATGTTGTTCGAACTTGAGAAGCAAGTGAGAAAAGATGGATTTAACCGACTTATTTTAGAGACTGGTAAAAACAATCGAGCAGCAGTGAACATGTATAAATCAATGAACTATCGAGAGATTGATAACTTTCTTCCATATACTGACATGGCAGATTCAGTTTGTTTAAGTAAAGATTTGTCTTAAAGGTGTCATGAATTGGCACCTTTGAATGCTAGGCTATAGAAGAATAAAAAAAGAAAGGAAGTATTTATGAAAAATTTATTTTTAGTATCCTCATTTGAAGAAGTTTCTACCGAGTTACGTTCATTTAATAGAGATTTGGTAGAAAAGACAGTTACGTTTATTCCTACAGCTAGCAACGTAGAAAAGGTAACCTTTTATGTTGAATCTGGTCAAAAAGCTTTAGAAAAGATGGGATTAATAGTGGATCACCTAGACGTATCTACTGCCAAACTAGGAGAAATCAAGAAGAAGTTACAAGAAAACGATTGTATTTATGTCACAGGTGGGAATAGTTTCTTTCTACTACAGGAATTAAAGAAATCTGGTGCGGATCAAGTTATCATTGAAGAAATACAAAAAGGAAAGATTTATATTGGTGAATCTGCTGGAGCAATTGTTCTTTCTGAAACAATTGAATATGTAAGAACAATGGATGATCCTAAAAAGGCCTCAAGTCTAAATTCTTTTTCGGGGCTAAATGTAGTTGATTTTTATACACTACCACACTACAAAGATATTCCATTTAGTGAAGTGACTATAGACATAGAAAAACAATATAAAGAACAATTAAACTTCTGCTTTATTAAGAACAATGAAGGGATTATTGTTGAAGGCAATCATAAGCGAATTGTTAAAACAGTTTAATTAAAAAGGTAACTGAACAACTAAATGGTACTCATTCAATAAGGGTATCATTTAATTGTTCAGTTGGAACTATAATAGAATCAAAAATAGCCGTAGAAAAAATTTTTTCAGATTCAAGTTGTTTGATAGAACAACAGGACAACCGTATCGTATTCGGTTCATTGCTTGCGTAGTTTCCATAGTCGCCTTGTATCCCGTTGCACCACCATATCAGCGCTTAGTTTCTTGCCCCTTTGTCCAAGGAAAACAAAATTGCTTTGTTGATATTCATTCCATTCTTCAAAATAATTACTTTTTGCTCTGTCGTATTTTAATTTTTGTTTTAAAATAATAGGGGATACAAAAAACAACTCTGTCCTTTCCGCCCTTACCGTTTTTGATAAAATAGAGTTTTTGCTAAAATTATCATCTCGTAAATTCCGTAACTCCGCCAAGCGGATACCCGTATCAGCTAAAAGCATAATCATCAAAAGAATACCTTCATCAACAAATAGTTTTCTTTTCCTCTCGTTTTGCTCATATTCCAGCGAGTTGCTTTGATTTTATTTTTTTGATATCGTCATCCGACCATGCAAAAACTAATACTTCTGGTTCTTTCATTTTGGGAACTCTTAACATAGGGTTTTTGTAATATTGGATGTATTCTTCTCCTTCAATATAGTTAAAATAGGCGCTGATTGCCTTTCTGTAAGTATTGACATATGCCGCTTTATTTCCTTGTTCAAAAACATAGACAAGGAAGCTTTTAACATGATTCAGCTGGATTTCATCTACATAATTAATGTTAAAGTTGCTATAAGTATGTTTTAAAAATCGCCCTACAAAACCTTGATTTCTTTTAATTGTCCCTTGTGTCAGTCCTCTTGATTTTTCAGATAGTTCTAGCTCCTTTAAAGCTGTAAAAATATCAATTTTGTACAAAACAAATAAGACCCCCTTATAAACCAATAAATTTAAAGTTGTGATTTATAAAAGAATCTTATTAAACAATGTTATTTTAATTCATTAGGATTACTGATAGAATGTGATATTTTCTTAAAAGTTTTCGGCTCCAAATCATCCATAAACCCTATTATACCAACCCTAACGAATCCCCAAAGCAATCCGTGCATAACGACTCATTTTATCAGTCGTCCATGCTGGATACCAAACCAATTTGACTTCGATTTTTTGCACTTCAGGTACATCTTCTAATGCGTCATGAATATTCTCAGTCAATACGTCTGCTAATGGGCAGCCCATGGTTGTTAAAGTCATTTTGATAATAGCTTCGCCAGTTTCACCATCAAATTCGATTTCATATATTAAGCCTAAATTGACAATATCGATTCCTAATTCTGGGTCAATAACTGTTTCTAAGGCAGTTAGAATGCGGTCTTTAATTTCTTCAATTTCTTGCTCTGTTCTTAGTTCGCTCATCTTACATCCCCCCTGTTGATTCTATAGAAATAATACCGTGTTTCTTGGCATTTGTAAATAAATGAACTTATCCTTGAGGGAATTCAATATTAAATGATGATACAATAAACATTGTAATACTAAAATATTATTTCAAGAATGGAGTCTAAAAATGAAAAAAGTAGTTAAAAGTAATTTGTTGGTAGCAATATTACTAGTCTTTTTAGTAGGTTGTACTAAAAAAGTAACAACAGCAGATTTAAAAGCGAATGATTGGCTCGTGGAATCAGCGAATCAAGAGGAACCCAATATGATTGCGTCTTTTTCTAATCATGTGATGACTATAAAAATAGACAGTGGTGGTCTAGCATCCAATACGGAAAATGAATGGGAAGCTTTGGGTGAGGAATTTGCAAAAAATTTAATAGATAATTTGGACTTCAAATTAGAATATACCTTAAAAAATAATGTCATGACTATACAAGATATTGAAGATGAGAGCAATAATACGGAATTTACAGTAACCAGAGAAGATAAGAATATTGTATTTACACCTAAAAAAGACGCTAGCTCTGAAACTTTACTACTCAAACCTTATGCAAAAACCGAAAAGAGTACCATGGAGTCCAGCTCTATTTCGTCTGCTAGTCGCTCTACTTCTTTCTCAACTGAATCGGAACTCACAGAAGAAACACGTTCTGTTCAAGTCACATTAGCTGATTTCATTGGTGGTTGGGGACTGCCTCAATCAGACACTTTATTTTTTATTGCCGCTGACGGTTCCTTTACTACTGGCGGGATTGATGGGGATACTCCTTCTTACCCAAGCTATTCTTTTAGTACTACACCAGATGGTAAATCCATGATGAGTCTCATCCATGAAAAGGAAAATACAACAGATCTAATTTTAGAAACCGATGGCACCCTAACAATTGAAGGAGCAACATATATCCACCTAGGCAACTACACTCTAGACGAATTCCGAGCTAAAAAAGCAGCTGAAGATCAAGCTCTTATAGAGGAACAAGAACACGTACATTCAGAAAATGTTACTTCCTCTGATGCACCGCTAATTCTTTTGAAGCAATCGAAAGCGCCAAAAGTTTTATGGCTGATGGCGGTGATAGTTCACAATTTGATAATTACACATTTAGTGACGATGCAGGAGTAATGGCCGATGCTTCGGGCAGACCTTATTATTCAATTCGTGTCAGACAAAATGGTTGGAATGGAATGAATTCCATGGCAATTGGCGTGATTACAGTATATGCTGATACTGGCGAATGTAGTTGGCAATAAACAACTATAAAAATCTAAACATCTATTACAGAATTACCAAAAAATTGATATAATTATAGATAATAGTTATGAACTATTAATCCAGTTTATAAGGAGGAAAATAATGGCAAAAGATGCTAGTTTTGATGTAGTCTCAGAAATGAATATGGAAGAAGTTAAAAATGCGATTCAAATGACATTGAAAGAATTGAAAAATCGCTTTGATTTTAAAGGGGCAACTGTAGATATTACGTTTGATAATCAAAAATTGACTATCGTAGGCGACGATGATTTTAAGCTAGAACAAATTAAAGATGTTTTGTTAGGAAAGTTAGTCAAACGTGGCGTACCTATTAAAAATATCCACTTTTCAGAAACAGAACACGCACTAGGAGCAAAATCACGTCAACATGCTGAACTAATTAGTGGGATTGATAAAGAAAATGCCAAAAAAGTAACTACAGCAATTAAAAATGCGAAATTAAAAGTAAAAGCTCAAATTCAAGACGATCAAATTCGTGTTACCGGAAAAAGTCGTGACGATTTGCAAGAAGTTATTCAATTATTACGCAAATTAGATTTACCAATTGAGCTTCAATTTACCAATTACAGATAAACATTTAGACTACGATAGCAGTCAAAGCAAAAATATCCGAACCATAGAAAGTGAGAAATGCTACTTCAGCAATCACCTTCTAGTTCGGATATTTTACTTGTATACTGCCTTATGTCAAAGACCTGTGTTAGCTATTAGATTACTTTAAGTGTTTTTGATGAAAAGCAAAATGCTCACCAATAAATGTCGCAATCGTAAAGTAACTATGGTCGTATCCATCAACTTTTTGATAACGAACATTCACTTTTCTCTTTTCTGTTGCTTCTAAAAAAGCTTGCTCATTTAATTGTTCTTCGTAAAAATTATCTGCAGTTCCTTGAGTAATATAAATAGGTGGCACAACATCGCCGTTAGCGATTAATGCCGTTGCGTCCCAATTCTCCCATTCTTTTTTATCGGTACCTAAATACGCTGTAAAAGCTTTGTTACCCCATGGTGTATTTAGCGGATTGCTAATCGGTGCAAATGCTGAAATCGCAGCAAAGCGTTGGGGATTCTTCAATCCAAGGATTAAAGCTCCATGACCTCCCATTGAATGTCCCATAATACTTTCACGTCCAGAAAAATTCGGTACTAAGTCATAAACAATTGATGGTAATTCTTTGGTTAAATAGTCATACATTTGATAATGCGTCTGCCAAGGTTTTTGCGTAGCATTGAGATAGAAACTCGCTCCTTGTCCTAAATCCCAGTTATCATCGTCTGCAACAGTTTCCCCTCGAGGCGAAGTGTCTGGAATAACCACTGCAATCTTGTATTGATCTGCATATTGTTGAAATTGTCCTTTTTGACTAAAATTATCATCGGTACAGGTTAAACCAGATAACCACCAAACAATTGGAATTTGCTGATTATCAGTTACTTGAGGTAAAAATACACTAAAGACCATTTCGCAATTCAATCTATTTGAGAAGTGGCGGTATTTCGTTTGATTTCCATTAAAAGTCTTATGTGTTTCCACTGTTTGAATCGTCATAGACTCACTCTCCATAAGTTAAAATTGTACGAATTGATTCGCCTTCATGTAATAAATCAAATGCTTTATTAATTTCAGTGAAATCTAAATGCCCAGAAATAAATGATTCCAAATCAATTTCGCCATTCATAAATTCTTTGACCATTGTTGGTAATTCGCTACGACCTTTTACACCACCAAATGCAGAGCCACGCCAAACACGACCGGTTACTAATTGAAATGGACGTGTGCTAATTTCCTGTCCAGCACCAGCAACACCAATAATAATACTTTCGCCCCAGCCTTTGTGACATGCTTCCAATGCCGAACGCATCACATGAACATTGCCAATACATTCAAAGCTATAATCGACTCCTCCATCAGTCATCTCAATCAATACATCTTGAATCGGACGGTCATAATCTTTGGGATTAACAAAATCTGTCGCGCCCATTTTTTTAGCTAGTTCCCATTTTTCGGGATTCAAGTCAATCGCAATGATTCGTTGAGCATTGGCTTTTTTCAATCCTTGAATAACAGCTAATCCAATTGCACCTAATCCAAATACTGCTGCAACAGCACCTTCTTCTACTTTTGCTGTATTTTTAACAGCGCCTAATCCAGTTGTGACACCACATCCAAATAAAGCCACTTTATCTAAAGGTGCTTCTTCATCAATTTTTACCACATTAATTTCATTTACAACAGTGTATTCACTGAATGTACTTGTTCCCATGTAATGATAAATGGGTTCGCCATTATATGAAAAACGTGTCGTCCCATCAGGCATCAGACCTTTTCCTTGAGTTTCACGTACAGCAGAGCACAGATTTGTTTTACCTGACTTACAGAATTTACATTCACCACATTCAGCTGTGTATAATGGAATAACATGATCGCCAGGTTTTACAGAAGTTACTTCATCACCTACAGCGACTACTACGCCTGCTCCTTCATGTCCTAAAACGGCTGGAAAAACGCCTTCTGGATCATCTCCAGATAAGGTAAAAGCATCCGTGTGGCAAACTGAAGTATATAAAATCTTCACCATCACTTCCTTAGCTTTTGGTTCTTCCACGTCAATTTCAACTATTTCTAAAGGTTTTCCTGGTGCAAACGCAACAGCTGCTTTACTTTTCATCTTCATTCCTTCTTTCAAGTTAATGTTTACAATTAATAGTATACATCATATAATACAAGACGTTAATACTGACAAATTTGTCACTTAAAAGGAGTACGTTGATGTTTCACTATAATGAAAAAGAATTTTATAATACGAAAGATTTAGCCATGTATGCTGTAGGAGGAAAATATAAAATAGCCATTGTCTGGGCTTTTTTAGAACACGGAACATTACGACTTAGTGAATTAACCAAAATCCTACCAGATATTAATCAACGAATGATTATTCGTCAACTACGAGAATTAGAAAGAGATCAAATTATTCACCGAACAATTTATCCAGTCGTCCCACCAAAAGTGGACTACGAATTAACAGAAATTGGGAACGAACTTTCAACAATTGTTCAGGAGATTTGTAAATGGGGAGATAAATATTGGTTAGCGCTCAATGAAAAAACCAGCAATCAAAATTAATTGCTGGTTTTTTGCCAAAATGTACGTAGTTCCTTTACTAAATCCTGTGGACGATAACACACAGTCGGTTGCCAATGTGGTGGAAATAATTGGCGATAACGCAGTGTATTGAAGCGTTGGTCAAGTAACAAAACTACACCTACATCTGTTAAATCACGGATAACACGTCCCGCTGCTTGTAAAACCTTATTCATTCCTGGTAATTGATACGCATATTCAAATCCTGAATCGGTGTGCTCATCAAAATATTCACGAATTAGTTCTTGCTCATGATTAATTTGTGGTAATCCAACCCCAACAATTGCACTACCTATTAGGCGCGTTCCTTTTAGATCGATACCTTCAGAGAAAATTCCTCCTAAAACACAAAAGCCAACCAATGTTTCTGCAGGATTAGCAACAAACTTTGCTAAAAATTGTTCTCTTTCTTCTTCATTCATCTCAGTATCTTGGACCATCGTTTGAACAGTTGGAAAAAGTTCTTTAAATAGTTGGTAAGTGTCATCAAGATATTTATATGACGGAAAAAAGACCAGATAATTTCCAGTTTTTTCTTGAACCATTGTAGCAATTGCTTCAACAATGTTTGGCAAACTATTTTGGCGTTGCTTATAGGTGGTTTGAATATAGTTTGTCAAACAAATTTTCTGATTCTCAATAGGAAAAGGACTCGTTAAGCGATATCGTAAAGCATCGCTTCCTCCTCCTAACATTTCTTGATAATAGTTTAGAGGACTAAAACTCGCTGAAAATAAAATACTCGCACTTCCCTTTTCTAACATTTTTTCCAAAAATGGAGCGGGTTCAATACAAAATTGACGAATACGCATGTCGTATGCATTTATTTCAACGGTTGTCTCATAATGATCATCATAAAATTCACTGATTTTTAGAAAATGCAAACAATCAAAATAAACTGTTAAAAGTTTTTCTTGTGCTGGATGTTCAGAATGTGCTGCTAACCACTCTTTGCTTAACTCACTAAACTTAAATAGTTGATTTAATAAGCTTTCAACTGGAGGTGCTTGATGATGAAATGTCCAATTGTCTTCTTTGGCAATTTGTTCCATAGCGGCAAATTCTTTGTCAATTTTATTTAACACTCGACGAATCTTTTTAAAGTCTTTTGGTAATTGCTCTTTTATTTGTTTAAACGCAGAACGAGTAATCGTTGCTGAATACATCTCACGTGAACGACTGACTAAATTATGTGCTTCATCTACTAAAAAATAATATTTTTCTTCTGGTTCCTCAAAAAAACGTCGCAAATAAACAGTTGGATCAAACAAATAATTATAGTCCCCTACAATCACATCACAAAACAAGCTAACATCTAAAGACAATTCAAAGGGACATAACCGGTGCTTTTTGGCATATTCTTCAATAACTGGACGGGTAAATTGATTTTCGTGATGTAATAAATCCCATAAGCCTTCATTAATACGATTGTAATACCCATCTGCATACGGACAATCATCTGGATTACATTTGCGCTCATCTAAAAAACAAATTTTATCTTTGGCTGTTAATGTGACACTTTTCGTTTCAGCACCAACATCAGCTAATGCTTTAAGTGCATCTTCAGCAACTTGACGAGTAATCGTTTTAGCAGTTAAATAAAAAATTCGGTCTGCCCGTTCTTCTCCTAAAGCTTTGAATGCTGGAAAAAGAGTGGAAATTGTCTTTCCTGTCCCAGTAGGTGCTTCTACAAACAGGCGTTGCTGATTACGTAAGGTTTTATATGCAGCAACGGCTAATTCTCGCTGTCCTTTTCGATACGAATCATACGGAAATGCTAACGCTTGAAGCGTAGAGGTTCTTAAGCGACGCCAATCTTCTTGGAAAAGTAACCATTTGTGGTATTCTATCAACAGCTCTTCAAAAAAACTTTTTAAAAACTCAAAAGTATACTCTCTTTTTTGACGGGTAATTAGTTCTTCTGTTGTTTGAAAATAAGTTAATTGTACTGAAATCTTATCAAGTTCTTCTTGCAAACTATAGAGATAGGCATACACCATTCCTTGATAAAAAAATAGTTCAATTTGGTCTTCACTTAAGTCTTCAAATTGAACTTCTGATGTTTTGATTTCATCTACAATCCAACGATTTTCTTGGAAAAAGATGCCATCAGCCCGACCTTCGACACTAATCTCATCCCCATTCACTAAAGCTTCAGTTTTTAAAAAGACTTCTTTTTGATATTCCTCTCCTGCTGCTTTTTGCAATTTACGATGGATTCGTGCGCCCTCTTGTGCTGTATGGTTACTGGTTTTACGATTATCAATGCTTCCTTTTCGTAAAATAAATTCAACCAATTTACGAACAGAAATCTTTCCTCGTTTCATCTTGTCACCTTCTTCAACCTACTATTATAGCGATTTCCTGGTAAATGTATAGCGAACAAAACGAACTTTAAAAAGACCTTTTATTTTTTGCTCATAAAATCTTTCAATAACTCTAAAAAATGTCGAAATGGCGTCGTATCAATTCCCATTTTTTTATAATTTTCTAAAATAGACTGTAATTCTAACCACAAATAGCCAACATACAGGACGTATAACATCACAATTCCTGTAAAACCGGGCAATAAAAATGCCACTGGTAAAAAGAAAACTAAAAGCATCATGCTAGCTATTTTTCGCAAGATACCGTTAATTCCTATTTTTGAAGTGATTTCTTGCTTAATTTTTGCTGCAATAATCCCACTAAAAAAATCCACAATCATAGCTCCTGCTAAAATCGATAACAAATACAAAATTTGTTGTTCTTTTAACTGATTTATCCATTCATCTATCATATTTTTCTCTCCTTTCAATCATACAAACGAAAAAAGAAGAAAAAATGTAAAAGAAATTTTGCGAAAAACAAAATTTCTTTTACATTTATTGCGTCATATCATATTGAACAGTATAAATTACATTATTTTCGTCACGAACACACGTTTTATCGTCTTGTTCAAAATAGAAATTTTTTTCAAAATCGCCATTGTGTAAACGAATTTGCTTTTTGTTTACAAATAATTCTACTTGTTTAAAAGTCTCCTCATAAACTTCATAAGGATCCTCTTCCCAATTAGTAAGTAAAAATGTTTTTTCAAAATCATGATGAACGGTTTCTGGTGTTCCCTCGTTCGTTGGTACATATTGCTTTACTACAGTCAACGTACCTTGACTAAAATCGTATACTCCTTGATTTTGTGGAAAACCATTGTTATCTACTTGCATTAATAAGACATTTTTTGGTGTCTCTTCATCTAAAGCAGGTAAACTTTCAACAACTAATGTATCTGCTGAATTAATGACTTCTGGAGATGATTGACAGGCAGCCCCTAATAAACAGAGCGTCGCCATATATGTTAGTAAAAGAAGCTTCTTCAAACGTCATCCCCCTCACTTAATTAATATCTACATGTAGTATAACAAAGAGCCGTTTTAAAAAAATTCAAAACCAATCATTTTTCATTCAATTTTTAAATTACCTCCTTTCTTTTAATCAGATTCTAGAAGCTTTCTCAGATTTGAAGAAAATTCCCTTCTAAAAACAAGGATATTTTTTTGTTAGAAGTCATAATTTACGTTATACTTATACCTGATAACACTCAGATGAGGAGGTCTTTTATGAAAATTACACGTATTATAACAGGACGTATTGAAGAAAATTGTTACTTGGTTTGGCAAGCAGATACTCTTTTAATCATCGATCCAGGTGCTGATGCAGAGATCATTGTGGAGCAAATAAAAAAGACAGCTGCAACACCTGTAGCTATTTTATTGACCCACACCCATCACGATCATATCGGTGCGGTAGATCAATTACGTGATTTATATCAAATTCCTGTTTATGTACATCCTTTAGAAAAAGATTGGTTGCAAGACCCTGTTTTAAATTTATCGGGGGGACAAAATATCACTGCACGTCCAGCAGAATATGAACTAGCATTAAAAGAGTATACAATTGGTGGAATCACCTTTAATGTTCGTGCAACTCCTGGGCATTCCATTGGTAGTGTTAGCTTTGTCTTTGATGACTTTGTCGTTTCTGGGGATGCGCTGTTTCGTGGAAGCATTGGACGAACAGATTTATACACTGGTAACCTAGAACAATTATTAACGAGTATTACTACGCAACTCTTTACTTTACCAGATGAATTACCTGTTTATCCTGGGCATGGCGATGCTACAACAATTGAACGTGAAAAACAAACAAATCCATTTTTTAAAAACAGATAGGAGCGAAAATTATGACAAAAACAGAGCTTTATATTGTTAGACATGGAAAAACAATGTTCAATACCCTCCAACGTGTACAAGGCTGGTGCGATACGCCGTTAACTAAAATAGGTGTTGAACGGATTCAGTACTTGGGACTGGGTTTACGCGACATCGATTTCTCAGAGGCCGTTTCAAGTGATAGTGGACGTGCAATTGAAACGATGCGTATTCTTTTGAGTGAACATCCTGATGGTCCCGTACTGCCCTATCGAGTAGATAAACGGATTCGTGAATGGTGTTTTGGCTCATTAGAAGGTGCGTATGATGCCGAAATGTGGGGCGTCATTCCACGTGTCTTAAATTTCAAAAATTATGATGAAATGATTGATCGTGATACTACCTTTAAAGAAATTTGCGAGGCAGTCTACAATGCCGACACCGCAAACTGGGCAGAAACTTATGACGAATTAAGTACACGTGTCTTAAATGGCTTTGAAGATATTGCGCATCGTGTTGAAAAAAATGGTGGTGGCAAAGCGTTAGTTGTTTCTCACGGCTTAACCATTGCTTTCTTATTAAATTTAGTCCGCGAAGAAAACAATGTTCGAATGGATTTAGACAACGGATCTGTTACACGCCTAGTATATGAGAATGGCGCGTTTAATTGCGAAGAGATAGGTTCCACAGAGTATATTGAAAAAGGCATCGAAATTTCTAAAAATTTATTAAGCTAAGAAATTTTCATTTTTTAAAATACTGATAAATCAACTTTAAAAACAGCAGACATTTTTTGTTTGCTGCTTTTTTTGAAAAAAAGTTGGTAATCTTTTTTAGAAACGGTATACTTATCAATGTCATTATGAAATGAAAGGAATGAAAAAATGTTTTTCGAAAATATTATTAAAGCAATTATTTTGGGTATTATCGAAGGAATTACCGAATGGTTGCCAATTAGTAGCACGGGGCATTTAATCTTAGCGGATGAGTTTATTAAGCTCAACGCTTCTGAAGCCTTTATGACAATGTTTAATGTGGTCATTCAATTAGGAGCAATTTTAGCGGTTGTCGTTCTTTATTTTAATAAACTCAATCCATTTTCTCCGTCTAAGACAACTGAACAGAATCGCGAGACTTGGTCTTTGTGGTTTAAAGTAATTGTAGCGATTATTCCATCGGTCATTATCGGATTGCCTTTAGATGATTGGTTAGAAGAAAACTTCCATAGCTTTTTACCAGTTGCAATTATGTTAATCGTTTATGGGATTGCCTTTATTGTGGTTGAAAAACGCAATAAATCAAAAACACCAAAGATTACTGATTTAACACAAATTACGTATCAATTTGCCTTACTTATTGGTATGTTCCAAGTTCTTGCATTAATTCCTGGAACTTCTCGTTCAGGGGCAACCATTTTAGGAGGTATCCTAATTGGCGCCTCTCGCTTCGTTTCAGCTGAGTTCTCCTTTTTCTTAGGTATTCCAACGATGTTTGGTGCAAGCTTGCTAAAAATCGTTAAATTCGTCGCTGGTGGTAATTCATTTGATATGAATGGTATTATCATCTTACTTGTTGGTACAGTCGTATCATTTATCGTCTCAATTATTGCCATTAAATTCTTAATGAACTACATCAAGAAAAATGATTTTACTGCATTTGGTTGGTATCGAATCATTCTTGGTATTATCTTAATTGGCTATTGGGCATTTGTGATGTAAAAAAAAGAGATGCTGCTTTTATGCAGACATCTCTTTTTTTTACGTATTTTTAATAATCAAACCATCGATGATATCCACGGCTTCTTCACTTGCATTTAAGATAGATTCAAAACGATCATAAATCTCTTTCCATTTTATGATTTCTAAAACATTTGTCTCTTCACTAAATAGTTGTTTTTTCAAATTACTAAACAACAAATCGCCTTCTGATTCAACATCATTTACTTCGACAATCATATTTTTTAGAGTTTTAGAATTTTTAAACTTAGGAAATTCTAACATCGCTGTATGAACGCCACGAGCTGCTTTATTCACTAAGCTAGCAAAATGCTCTGTCTCTGGGCGCATTTCTGTAATCACTAAATTTTCAAATAAATACGTCATACCATTGATACCATCGATAATGTCATCTAAACATTCAGAAATAATCAAAATATCTTCACGGTCAATCGGTGTAATAAACGCATCGTATAATTCGTTTGTTAATTCATCAATCATACGGTCGTTTTCTTTTTCCAAGCGATGAATTTCTTCAGCTTTTGTCTCAAATGTGCTAACAGAATAATTATTTATAATATCTTCTAAAATTTCTGCTGCTTTGTGTGAATTTTCTGCTAAAAGTTCCATTGTATTAAAATAGTTGTATTGTTTTTTTCTTGCCATGTTTTTCTCTCCTTAAAAAATTGCAACAAACAGTTTCGCCATCACATATGCAATAACTCCACATCCTGGGAAAGTCATTACCCACGCAAAAACCATTTCTTTGACGATCCGCCAATCGACACTTGATAAACGTCGAGATGCACCGACACCCATAATTGCAGTTGTTTTTGTATGTGTTGTTGAAACAGGGATTCCAAAAATAGAAGCTAAGAACAAGCAAATTGCTGCACTTAAGTCCGCAGAAAATCCTTGGTATGTTTCTAATTTAACCATGTCCATTCCGACTGATTTAATGATACGCATACCACCTACTGATGTTCCAATTCCCATTGTGATTGAACATAACGCCATCACCCAAATAGGGATAACAAATCCATTCCCTGTTTTTTCAGCTAAGTTATTATAAAATAATCCTAGCATAAATACACCCATAAATTTTTGTCCATCTTGTGCGCCATGCAAAAAAGCGTTTGCCGCTGCTGCACTTGCTTGGCCCCACGTGAAAAATTTATTCGCTTTTCTTCTTGGTACATCACGGAAAATCAACACAAGTAATTTTGTGATTAAATAACCGCCTCCAAATCCTAGGACAGTTGAAACAACCAAGCCAATAAGAACTTTTGTCCATTCTTGTCCATTGACAGCATTGAAACCGCCTAATGCCATAGCTGAACCAGTTAACCCAGCAATTAATGCATGTGATTCACTAGTTGGAATACCAAAATACCACGCAGCAACTGCCCAAACGACAATAGAAAATAGCGAAGCTGCGAGCGCTACTTGGGCTGCTTGAATTCCTTGAGAGTCAAATGAAACAATATTACTAATTGTTTCTGCTACTTGTGCATTAAAGAATGTCATTACTAACGCACCTAAAAAGTTCATTACTACCGCAATACCAATCGCCACATTCGGTCTTAAGACACGTGTCGAAACTGCAGTCGCAATTGCATTCGGGGCATCTGTCCATCCGTTTACAAAGATTACACCCATTACAAGTGTAATGGTAATAACTAATGCAATGCTCAAAATTTACACCACCATTTCGTTTTTCGTTGTCATCATAGCATAAAACTAACATTAGATGGAAGCAATTTTTTAAAGAAAGGTTTCTTTTGTATAAAAAAAGTAAATTTTGAAAACAAAAGCTGTTTTTTTCGTAAATTATTTGTAAAATTCACTATTTTTTGTGTTAAGTAAAATTTCTTTACAACTTATTATTGCATTGCTCCCTTTGTTTATGTATAATGACTAGTGTTGATTTATACGTTTTTCGTATAATAACTTTTTATTCGGAGGTGAAACAAATGCCAAACATTGAATCTGCAATCAAACGTGTGCGTACAAGCGAAATTGCTAACGCTAAAAATTCATCTCAATTGAGCACAATGCGTACAGCAATCAAAAAATTTGATCAAGCTGTTGAAGCCGGTGCTGATAACGTAGATGCGTTATTTAAAGATGCTGTCAAAGCAATCGATATGGCTGAGTCAAAAGGATTAATCCATAAAAACAAAGCTGGCCGTGACAAATCTCGTCTAAGCAAAAAAATCGCTAAATAATTAAAAAAAAGAGGGTAAGCGTAAAGCTTCTCCTCTTTTTTTATTTTCCGTGTAAGCGATGAGCTGTTTTCAAAACAAACAATTGGAATAAAAACTCTTTTTCCATGCGTCCACTTTTTATTAAGTAATCATTTTCAATTAGCTCATCATAAAGATGTGCTAAATCTTTTTGATTCAGTTTTTTTGCTTGTTGCATCGCAAGTTTTACCCGATATGGATGCACTTTTAAGGTCTCTGCAATATTTCCTTGTTGATAACCAATTTTCATTAAAATTGCCGTTTGCAGTAACAAACGAATCTGACTAATTAAAATTGCATTGATTTTAATCGTCTCTTCTCCTTGAATATATAAGTCATCATACAAACGTAAAGCCGCTTCGGTTTTTCCTTGTAATACATAATTTGTTAAGTCAAAAACATTATCTTCTAAGGATTTAGGGACAAGTTGTTCCACAGCTTGTTTTGAAATTCTTTTTTGTTCTCCTGCATATAAGCGAAGTTTCTCTAACTCTTGCATGGCTTTGGATAAACGCATATCTGTTAAACGGATAAACAATTCAAACGCATCTCGTGCCATCACTAACTCGTCATTATCCAACGTCTGTTGCAAATAACGACGAACCTCTGCTTCTTTCATTGGTTGAACATCGATGACTGTTGCTGCTTTTTTTAGCTGTTTGGTAATTTTTTTACGCTCATCTAATTTTTCATAGGCGGCAAAAAAGACAACAATCGATGTGTCGTTTGGGTCTTTAAGATATTCTAATAAACCTTCAATATTATGTTCAGGTGCATTGCTCTTTTTTTCTGCAGTTAGAAAAAAAGGATTGTCAACAAATATCAAACGGTAGTCTCCAAAAAAAGGCGTCGATTGTGCCTCATCCAATACCATGTCTAAGGAATCTTGTTCTAAGTCAAATTGTGCAAAGTTCAAGTCATCTTGGTCAACATTCAAACTCTCTAAAAAAACATCTCGAATTTGTTGTTGTAAAAAATCTTCCGTTCCTAGGACAACATAGAGTGATTGGAATTTTTGTGAGCGAATCTCTTGTAGGGCTTGTTGGGTATTCATCTATTTTCCTCTCCAATCTTTCATTGGTTATCCTACCATGAAGCAATCTTAAATGCTAGTATTCTTTCGCTAACCACACCGTTGGCTCTTGTTCTTTTATTCCCCATAAATAGCGAATCATTCCCGATTGATCCGTTCTAAAAACACGAACCTGATTTTCAGCCAACGTCTCCAGTACTTCTGGATGTGGATGATTAAACCGGTTATTTTTACCACTCGAAATAATCCCCTGTTTCAATTGGATTTTTTTAATAAATTGATTATCTGTTGATGTTTTGCTGCCGTGATGACCTAATTTCATAACATCGACAGTTAAATTTGGATAGTCTTTCAAGAGTTTTCGTTCCCCATCTTTGCCTAAATCTCCTGTCATTAAAAAACGCATACCTCGAATCGTAGTAGTTAATACGAGCGAATCTTCATTTTCACCTTTACCGTATTTAGGAGCTAATACTTGTAACGGCAGACGCTTTCCGATGACTTCATTCATCTCTACTTCTCGAATTTTGGTCCTCTTGGGTAGTTGCTTGGCTAAGCGCTGAATACTGGGATGCTGGAGGCTTCCTTTACCAATATACACCCATTTTACTGGAATTTTCTCGATAACCTTTGCAGCGTCTCCAAGATGATCTGCATCGCCATGTGTAAGAAATAACCCATCTATTTGACGCACACCTTCTCCTTTTAAAAAAGGTAATAAGGTATACTCTGCTCCTGCACGATATGTTCGTTGTTGCCATTCTTCTTGTTCAAAGGATAGTCTGCCTCCTGTATCAATAACATATACTTCCTGATTGAATAGGCTTTGAATAACTGTACTATCCCCTTGCCCCACATCCACAAATGAAATAGACGTTTTAAATGAACCGAACTGAATGACTATCAAAACAAGCATAGGGATAAAAATTAACCACTTTTTACGATGATAATAAAGGAATAAACTCCCGAATAAAGTGACAATTACACTTATTATCGCCGGCTCTCCAGTCACCCAAACCATAGATTTGGTTAAACTTAACAAACTTTCAAATGCCTGAATAACAATAAGCAAAAGATTCGTTAATCCCTCTACAGGTATTCCCACTAGTGCCAGTCCACAAATTAACAAACTAAACGGCAAAAATAAATTAAAAAACGGCCCACAAATTGTCGTTAATACGCCACCCAGTAAAGGTATCTCAAAGAAAAAATACATAAAAATCGGGGCTGCTAAAACAGAAATCACTTGAGATCGCCATAGTTGAGTAACGAAGCGATTATCTTTGGCATCTTGAATCAAAATAAACCATGACATCCCAAGCGATAAGATGCCTGAAAGTTGTAATAACGTTTTAGGATCCAATACCAATAATAAAAATAACACCATACTAAATCGATCCATACTAGACAAATAAAATTGTTTCTCTTTAAAAAATAAATTCAACAGGTACAACAAAGAAGCTCGCAATACACTCACTTCTTGCCCAAATAAAAAAATACCAAAGAAAATACCCAAACAACTAATAAAGCTAAATTCATTAAATGTCAATCGACTACGACGTAAGAGCCGTAAAAACCAACCATAAAATAAATACACATGCGTACCGGAAATAGTAAAAAAGTGTAGAATTCCACTGCTACTATAAATATCCTGAATTTCATGGAAATCACGGCTTTTGTATCCCACTAGTAATGCTAAAAAATAAGTGGAAACTTTTTCAGGAAAATTTTCTTCTAACCAATCAATACAACTCGCTCGAATCTGACGCAAGACTGAAAAACCTGATGCTTCTTTTTCAGAAAGAATCTCTTCAATTTCGAAAACACCTAATTGATTAGTAGAGAAATAAAACCATTGTGCATCAAATCCATGTTGATTCCGTTGTCGTTCTATTTCTCGAAAAGACCCTCGAACTTTCATAATTTTGGACCAGTTTTTTCGAATTTGCCACTGTTCCTTTTCTTGTTCGCTAGAAACTTTATATTGGCCTTTAATTTCCCCTTGATCAGTCATCCCTTCAAAGTTAACCAAATCGCCATTTAACTGAATCGTATCTGGAAAAATCTGAACGTCTGTCACTAGCTCTTTTTCAATAGGAACTGGAGGTAATTTTGTTTGTTGTCCTCTCAATAATACAAAAAAGCTGCAAAAAACAGCGAGTAACACTAATGTTACTTGTTTTTTACAGCAAATTATACCTAGAAAATAGCACCCTATTATTAAAAAAAGAGGTTGATCTAATAACCACGCATGCAGAAAGCTAACCATACATATTAAAGGAAATATCAATTGGTTCTTCCAAACATACTTGTGACTATTGGTCATGCAATTCACCAAAAGAAAGTTTCTCAAAATATTTCGGTTCCAATTGCACCTGTTCGACTTCGACCCCAACATGTTTAATTAATTCCATTGCATATTCGTTATTGCGATAATCATTTAAATAATAGATTTTTTTTACCCCAGCTTGCAAAATAGCTTTTGTACAAGGCAAACACGGAAAATGCGTCACGTAAATTTCAGCACCTTCTGTAGAAATACCTAATTTAGCACATTGTAACAATGCATTCATTTCTGCATGAATCGTCCGAATACAATGGCCATCTACTATATAACAACCATCATCAATACAATGATGATCGCCACTAACCGAACCATTATAGCCACCAGCAATGATCCGTCGATCTTTAACTAACGTAGCCCCTACCTCTAAACGCGTACAAGTACTGCGTAGCGATAACAGAACCGATTGTGCCATAAAATATTGGTTCCATGGGATACGTTCGTAAGATTTATTTAAATCATTATTTGTATTTCTATTTTTTTCTTTCATCTATAAACTCCTTTAAATAATGATTGATTGACTCAGTCACTTAATTGTATATTTCTAATTTAAACTAATTTTATCTTTAAATAGCTTTTTTGTTTACCTTTTAAGAGGTAGTTTCAAATTTTTTAAAGAAACAACCCCGCTTTTGAAATGTGTACGCTAACTATTATAAAAATAAAAGTGCGATTGCAATAATAGATACTATATACTTAAATGAATGTTACCACAATTGCATCGAGTTTTGTTGAAAATTTTGCATATAGAGCTATCTCAAATTATATTTTCTTTTGTTTTCTGATCAAAAAGTTCTAAAAAACTATAAATACAATTTTGGAATCAATTTCCTTTTCTCATCCCGATTAATCATTTAATGCCGTAAAAAAACTATAGAATTTTCAAAGAACAACATAGTTCTACTTTATAAATACGTATTAATTTGAAATAAATTTTATGGAATTTAAGTTATAGATAAAATACAAAAAGAATCAATTACTTTAATTAGCAGTTAAGGTTATACCTTCTAATAAAAATTGTATTGGACCCGTTTAAAATATCGTATTCATAGCTGATTTTTGCAATGGCTTTAATTTGTTGATTGCTCAGTTGATTCAAGTAAATATCAGCATCTTTGTAGCGAACATTGCCAATAATTTGATTTGGTTTCTCGTTGCGTAATTTTTTCATGGATTTTTTGAAGGTTGCATATGCAAGATTTTCATCGATTGATCAAAGCTTGGAAAGACAAATTCAAGAATTTGAAAAACTAGGTGCAGAAAAAATATTTATATAGAAAAAATCTGGAGCAACTGTCGAACAGCATCCAATTTTTAAAGAAGCATTAGATTTGAGAGAGTCTGATATTTTTATGGCCGAAGCAATTGGCAACCCAGTACTCGATCACTTTATCAAAGATTTGATCATTCAGATTTTAGCTACGATTGCAGAGCAAGAACGAACGGAATCTAAAAGACGGCAAGCTCAAGGAATTAAGATTGCCAAGGAGAAAGGAATTTATAATGGGCGTCCCAAATTATATTAAGAAAGAATGAGAGATCCTCAAAAAAGGGCACTTTATCGTCAAATTGTAGAAAAACTAGTAATGGTGATTTCTATTTCAGAAATATCTAAAGAGTTGGGAATCACTAGACAAACCATTTATAGAATAAAAAAAGAACTGGAGAATTAAATATCTCTAGTTCTTATTTTCGTATGAATTTTTATGCCTAAACGTTTTTCTACATATTTTTTTCGGTTTTTTATTTGATTCATCATTATATTATTAGTGTTTGGAGATATACTGTCAAATTTTATTTGTGCCTGTTTAGCGTATGAAATAAAATTACTAAGTTTCCCTTTATTATCACCAATATCTGTGTAAAGCTTGTATATTTTTTTACGATAAGGAATCTTATCTAATCCTTTCTTTCTTTTTGTTTTATGAGCCCTATTAATAAGTTTTTTAGCATTGCGATAAAATTTGTAGGTACTTTTTCCGCGCATTTGTACAGTTTTTCCATCGAAAGTAAATCCTAAATAGTCTAAACTACTTTTTTATTATTGTCTAGTAGTTTGATTTGTTTATCCTTATAGAAGTACATTTCGGTCTTATCCTTATGAAGATTGATTTTATTATCTTCAGCCAAGCTTTTAACTTGCTGTTCAATTGATTCAAATTCTTCCTTTTTAACATTCTTTTTTGGAATAATCAAAATAAAATCGTCAGAATATCTTCTGTAAATTCCTAAGTATTCGTTGGCCGTTTTTTGTAACGCCAAGTCAAAATCAATTGTATAAACATTTGCTAATACAGCACTAATTGCTGTTCCCTGGGGTATTCCTTTAATCGAATCAGGATTTGTTTTAGTCGTGTGTACTTTTTGAAATTTTCTAAAATCACTCAATTGATTAAAGTAGCTTTTTCTTCCTGATTTCTTTATTTGTTTATCGGTTCCGAACAAATCAATAAGTAATTGTTTTTCATAATAGCCATATTTAGTTACAGAATTAAAAACATTGAACCAATCTTTACTTAATATTGTTACACCCAATACTGTGGCCAATCTTTGTTTCAATAATGAATGTTGCAAGCTATCAAAAAAATGAGTGAAATCACCTACTAAAATATATGCTTCTTCAAATTCTACAATACTATTTATAACCTCTGCTGCAAAATCAATATTAGATTGCCCTTTTCTGTTATTTCTATACGCTGTTACACAATCATCAATATTCATATTAAAGCAATAGTTATTGTATTTTGGATTTAATAGTTCATCAGCATAGAACTTATAAATAAAATTATCCCAATGCCCAGCATACATTATTTTTCGTTTTTTTTCTTTGATGGGTCTGCTATTTTTTTCCAAGTTTCTTTCACCAATGTATTTCTCAAAAGAATCTACATAATGAATCAACGGCAAAAAACTATGTCTAGCAATCCTTTTAGGATTAGTAACATAGTTTTCTGCATTCTCAATCTTCACTCTATGATCAAAATGCAAATATGTTTTTGTTTTATATTTATTAGAGTCTAACATATTCGCACCTCTTTTTTGGAGCTGAAAGGAACAGCAGATCTGATTTCTGACATATGTCCCTTCCGGCAGCATGAGCCGTATGTACTGCTATATCGGCCATTTTTATTAGCAGCAAATCAGCAGATTCAACTAATCTGTTATAATGTTATTGACTGGTTCATGAAAGGAGAAATTCAAGTGAATATATCTTTATCACTAGTTCTTAACCTATCAATCATGTTAATTCAAGAAGTATTAATAATTCTTGATATTAACTCAAAGCTACACTTACCTGAAGATTTCAGGCAGTCTTTGCTTGCAAGTCTGAAACATTATATTCTGTCACCAATTACATAACAAGCACTTATAGTTTAACATAAATTATATTAAAAAGAGCAATCTTTTTACAAGGTTTCTCTTTTTTACTTTAATGTACCTTACATTTTTTACTATGTACTAATATAACTATTTTTGATGCTCCATAATTAGTTCTTTTCATTTACGAATTTGAGTTCTCAAATTTGTAAATAGTACAACTTTATTTATATGAATCCATTAAGCTCTTTGCAGATTTAAGAAGGTGTCCCATAAAAGGAATATCCTTAGATTTTGAACGAGGATTTGTATGATAATGCATATAGTATCCAGATTTACCTTTACCTCTTTCTGGTCCAGTAGGAGTTTTCCCCCTTTTTTTAATAAAGAAGCTGAACTAGCAACTGTTTTTGCTTTATATTTAGTAATTGACCACACATCTCCATTAGCTGCCATTCTAGAAATTGCTGCTTTCTAACTGCATTGTTGCGGGATTAATTTTACCTACCACTTGTTTAGATTCGAGAAGTAAATAAATTCAGTCATTTGTACAGGTGTATGATAGTGTGACGTTTGAGCGAAGTAGATATTTTGTGTATTGCGCTAAAGTAGTGCCTGTAATTAATATAGTTCGTAAAACTTTATTAGCATAAGATAAAGAAAAAAGAGGAAATATCCGACGTGATAAGCGTCGAATACTTCCTCTTTTCTAATCCTATCCGACTTTTTTGAGTAAACAATTAATTTTGATTACAAGAATTCTTTGAGGATATCAGTTACATTATCTCTTTGAGTCAGAGATAATTTTATTAATGAATCACAATCAATGCCTTCAATAGGTTCTTTATAGTATCCTTGAAAAAAATCTACTAAATCATCTGTTACGTCAGTTCTATTTGGTCTTTTTTTTGACATTTTTTTTGAATACTCTGCACTACAATCTAAAACTATAGCTACAACGTTGATATCTGTATCTATATCTTTCAAATATTCATAAGTATTTTTTCTATTAATAATATTTAAATTTGTAGAGTCATAAACTACATTTCTTGTTTTTAGTGCATGAAGACTTACTAAATTCATAACTGAAAATATAAATTCATGATTATCTTTAAATTCAGTAAAAATATTACGATATTCGTCTGATGAAACTAAAAAAGTACCTTCTTTTTCTAGTTTTTTTGAAATAGTGGTTTTACCAGAACCAGGTAGGCCGACTAATAAAAATAAATTATTAGGCATAATTATCCCCCCATCAATTTGTTATTTTTAATTTTTGATAAAGCTCATCAGAGGTTTCTTTTTTTTCTTTAGATAGCTCTGGCCATGCAACGATATTATCATGAAAATTTCTCGGAATAAGATGGAAATGAACATGTCGAATTGACTGTCCCGCACTTTCACCGCTAGCCATTAAAATATTTACTCCTGTATATCCACAGCTGTTTATTATATGGTTATTAATTTTTAGTAAAGTCTTTTGTAGTTCAATAAAATTTTCATCAGTAATATCATTTAAATCTGTGCAATGATCTTTTGGTATAATTAATATATGCCCACTTACATCTGCTTTATTTGATAAAAATGCTAACGTTTTTGCATTTTCAAATATTATTTTTCCAGGAATTTTTCTTGATATAATATCGCAAAACACACAAGTAGTCATAAAATCGTTCCTTTCTATTTTAAGTCAACTATTAATTTATCAACATTTTTTATTTTAGATTCTATTAGCAACTGTTCGTATGATACAAACTTCGTGTGTTTAATGTTAATAACATCCAAAATTTCATCGTGAGTATCATCAAGAATTTTTTTAGCTATTTTAAAATCCTTTGGATTAAATGATCTAACTCCTTGAATTTTTATTTCATTTTCGAAAAGTGATCGTAATTCTATTGGAGCATAATAACCTTTAGGGAAAACCCCAAAGCATACAATATATCCATTTTTTTGTGTATTTGAAATAGCTGTTTCTATAGAATCTACCTGCTCATACCCTACTATTTCAAAAGTATATTTAAATTTTTTCGAGATAACTTTTGTATATTTATAGGTTTCATTTGTCTTAAGGGTTCCTTTAGGATTCTCAATACATCCACGTCTATTTACTAAACTTGGAGTAATGTTTTTTTTATTTAAAATCCATATCAATATTTTTGCTAAAGTACCGTTTCCTATTATTAGGACACTATCTTCTTCTTTAATATTAATTAAACTTAAACCATGAATAATAACAGCTAATGGGTCTAGCAAAGTATATTTCACATTATTACTTTCAAGATATAATAAGTTGTCAATCGGAATCTGCAATGTTCCTTTTAGACCGCCTTCGATGTTATTTCCAATTGCTTTAACATTTGAGCATAAATTAAATTCTTTCCTTCTACAATAAAAACACGTTCCACAATGTATATTAGGATTTACTGCAACATATTTTTTTAAAGAATTGTCAATTCCAATAATTTCGTGACCTAGATATTTGACACTTAGGCTATTCTGAAGTATTTTTTGTTTATCTGACCCACAAACACCAACTTTTTCGACAGAAATTGATATCAACTTTGATTTATTTTTCATAAATTGCTCACCTGAAAGATATAAACATCTTCTCTACTTGAAAATGCTGTAAAACGTGTTTGCTTTTTCAAATTTTTTAATTGATGTTTCAGCATATCCATTTCTTGAATCTTTTTGTTTAAATCTTTCTCAGAAAACTCTCCAATATAGTCTATATTTAATGGGGTTGTTTCAACAATTTCTTGCAGTTTTTGTTGCTCTTCACTGAAAGTGGGAAAGTTACTATAAATTGCTAATCCTAAACTTATGCCTTTTTTATAATGAAAATAATTTATATGATCATAAAAATTATTTATAAAGTTTACTGAATTTGTATTTTTATGTCTATAGAAAGTAACTGTTTCGTGGCAATCATTAACTAGAAAATCGAATTTATAGTCCCCGACATTTCTAAAATCAAAAAGCATTTGGAAAGTTATTTCAGTTAACTCATTTTTTCGAATATAGTCATCAGTCACTTCATCAGCTACTAGTAGGAATTTTTTCCATTTGTCTAGTTCACCGACTTTTTTTATAATTTTAAATCCATTTTCCCAAATAGAAGTTTTGAGTCCGCTGTTCGAAACATTATTCTTTATATTTTCTAATTTTTTAATATAGTTATCTTTCAAAAGCTGAGGAGCTTTTGAATTTGTACTCAGCTTATCTAAGTAAACTTTCATTCCCAATGATTCTATATCCGATTTTTGAAAATAACTACTTACATATTTTGATAAGATTGCCGAACTTGCGCCATCAGAAACACTATGATGTAAAATAATACTTAATTTAATTTTATTGAAGGAGGTCCTATGTGCAAGTATGCGATACAATGGGTTTCCAAGTAAATTATCCATTATTAAGTTTTTGGTATCTATTTTATCCTGTTCTATTATTTTTTCTCTCTGACTTTGACTTAATTCAGTTAAATCTTTTATCCTTGTTTCTATTTCTGAATAGTTATATACATTACTATAAAGCTTATGATTAGAATTTTTACTGATTGTAGTCCTAAAAGCCTCTATATTGTTAACTAAATATTTGATTAATTTTTTGGTCTCATCCGCACATATATTATCTGGATACTCAAAATCAACTTCTGTAAAGCTGTTTAATTTAATATTAAAGTAAACCTTTTGAAAAATAGACGACTCATATGAGTCGGATTTGTTTTTTTCAAATAGTTTTATAATACTCGAATAGTTAGTTTCTTCATGAAATATAGAAGTTCCATTTTTTTCAAAAACAGCACTTTGAATTTTAGAGAATATTTCATGATAAGTATTAACCATTTTAAGCGTAGTTAAATTTGATTCATTAATTTCTAATTTTAAGTGATTATTTTTATTTTTAATTAATTTAAAATTAATTTGATTTCCATTTAGTATCTTTTGTATCTTTTGATAGGTATTTAAATCGAGCTCTTTGTTCTTGCCCATATCGTTTTGTATATCAAAAACCGTAGGATGCAAATAGATATACCCTGGGGATAGAGTTTTAGAAAATTCTGTTTCTAAATATATTTCTATTTCTATCACGGAAAGAGAATCCAGGCCAGAATCAAATAAATTATCATACAATCCCAAGTTGGGGATGTCGGAAATTCGACGAATATTATTCAGTAATTTGTTTTGAGTATCGGAATTAGTAATATTTTTTGTCGAATAGATTTCAATTAGTTTTATCCTATCAATTTTTCCACTAATGTTAATCGGAAATGATTCTAATGGTTCCCATATAGATGGAATCATATAGCTAGGAAGAATTTCAAGTAGTTTATTTTTTGTAGAAGCTACGTTTTTTATGTTTTCATTTTTTAAATAAAAGCAAACTAATTTTTTGTTCCATTTGAATACAATACATTTATCAGTATTCAATACTGTAGCAATAGCATTTTCTATTTCACCAGGTTCGACACGAATACTGTTTATCTCTAATTGAAAATCTTTTCTACCTATAAATGTAAAGTCGCCTGTATCTTTATCTAAAAATACTAAATCGCCTGTTTTATAATACCTTTTTCCATCTATATAAGGAAAAGATTCATCTGTCTTAT
The DNA here is from genome assembly GCF_017426705.2 of Enterococcus sp. DIV2402. Taxonomy (NCBI): domain Bacteria; kingdom Bacillati; phylum Bacillota; class Bacilli; order Lactobacillales; family Enterococcaceae; genus Enterococcus; species Candidatus Enterococcus lowellii. The sequence goes on from NZ_CP147251.1 coordinate 2,078,612, forward strand.
TTTGTAAATTAATATAGCCTTTCGCAATCCCATCGCCCGATAAATATAATTCATGATGGGATGAATTATTTGCTTGAATTAACAGTGTAGCAATATTATCAAAAGATTTTCCAATCGGTATTTTTTTATTGTTTAAATCTTCGATAGAGAGTCTATGATAGGTGGCATAAACAGTCGCTTCCGTGGGTCCATAGCAATTATAAACTTTGGAATCTAATACTAATCCACGCAATTTTTTTGCTAATGAAATTGGAAATTCTTCTCCTGCAATTAGAACGTATTCTAGTTTTGCCTCACTTAAATACTTAATTTCGTTATTGCTATAAGCATTCATAATAGAGGGGGCTATTGATAAGTGTGTAATATTGTGTTCTTTTATAATTAAAGGTAGTTTTTTTATGTCTTTAATTTCTTTTTCATCAAGAATGAATAATGAGGCATTATTAGCTATCCAACCATATAACTCTGCTATAGATACATCAAATTGAAGGGCGGTATTAAGCAAAAAAACTGAATTCTTGTTGGAGATAAAAGTACAATTAAAGGTATTAATAAAGAAGTCTAAATTTGAAAATGATACTTCTACACCTTTTGGATTACCAGTGCTTCCAGAGGTATATATAATATAGGCAGTAGACTCCATATGTCTCTTTCTTAACATGGGGATAGGAGCATCATTGTATTCTATATCTTTTATTAAGAGTTTTCTAATATCGTAACTATTAGGTAATAGTAAATATTTTTGGTTTGTTAATACAACTTTTGCTTTAGTGTCTTTTATAATATAATCTATTCGACTTTTTGGCATACTGATGTCTATAGGTATATAAGTAGCACCTATGAATCCAACTGCCATAATAGTTGCAACAGTTTCCATAGAGGGAGTCATTATAATAATAACTTTATTTCCTGGTTGTATATCATTCTTCTCAAGAATGTGTTGTATTTTTCCTACTAACAATAAAAAATCATGAGTGCTTAATTTTTCTTTAGTTGTTATCAATGATTCATCTGTTGAGTTTTTCATATTCAATAGTTGCTGAAATATAGACATACTTACCTCCGGAATATTTTTTTATTTTTGCAAATCTTTAATTTTTTTCGATAAATTTAAATCTTTAATATAATTTAAGGATATTAGATAGGCTTCTGCTAAATTACTATAAATGTTAGAGGTAATTAAAATACCTGCAGCATTTAATGCGATTGTTTTCGTATAATCATTAATAATTCCACTGTCTATGGTCTGAAGTATATATTTAATATTCTTTTTTTCGTTAGACAAAGATCTTATGTTCATAGGATCCATTCTATCTGAAATTTGGTCTAATATGTTGAGAACGTCAACTTTATTATCCGACTTCATCATAGATAGCTTGCTTTTAGGACTAAGAATTAATTCATCAATAAATCCACCACTATAATTCGAGCAAACAACGGAAATGTTCCCAGGTATTCCGTATTTTTTGAACAATTCAAAAGATTTTGAATGCTCATCAGAACTTAACCCATAATAAATATGGTCGCATTTAATAGGGGACATTAATCCTGGTAAAACATGACTAAGAGGAGAAATAGTTAGCTGTCGTCCACCATATATTTCATCAAATGTAGGGATATTTTTTTCTATTGATACGAAAGAAATATTATATTTACTTAATTGATCATATATATCATTAATGTCACTATAAGCAGTGATTTTTAAGCTGGTTAATAATTCTTCAGAACCTAACTTTGATGTTACTCCATTTGAAACAGGCTTCACAACTTTGGCTCCTAGACCGGAAGCTAAAATAGCTGCTAATGTTGTTATGTTCAGGGTTTTATGATATTTTTTTCCTGAACCAGCTACACATATTATATTTTTTATATCTTTTAAATCATTTTCATAAGGAATATAATTATCTAGCAATAATATTTCATCAACTAAAGAAGATATATTACTGGCTGATAAATCAATATAGGATATTCCTGTTAAAAATGCAGATAAGAAGTTATCTACATTTTTTAGATCATTATTTACTAATAGTAAAGTAATTATTTTACGTAAGTCATATTCAGAAATACTTTTTTTTTCAGTGTTTTTTGAAGGATACAACTAATTTGATCTACTGTTGAAAATTCATTTATTGATTCATACATTACTCCAACTCTCCTTAATAATCATTAGTTTATTTATAAATTTTTCCTTTTCTTTTCTCCACTCATTTGGATTAGATTCCATGATATGAAAAAAGTTATCGATTTCAATGTCTGTATAATTGCCTAAAGCTTTCATAAGCTGAATTGTCACAGTGGAATTATCTTTTAATAAAAAATTATCATTGATAATTTTTTGTTCAATTGATACCATACTATCTTCAATATTAATTGAAGATTCAGGAAAACTTTTTGACATTTTGGGGAAACCGTTAAATCCAGAAATCAAGGGCGAGTACATTGCTCTTATATTCTTTTCTTTTACTTGAGGAAATTCATTAGACATAGAATTGATTACTTTATTAGCAGCTTGAACATATTTATGTTCGTCTAAGCCTAAAAAAACTACAATTTCATCATAATCATCATTAATAAGTGGATCTATAAAGTCCGCACACATTAAGGAAAGAGAGTATTTTCGATTAAATGTCATATCATTTTCGACTTTTCCATTAGAAACATATAGTTCATGAAGATCTTCTTCTGATTTTGTAGCAATTTCATGTGAAAAATACTTGCTGATTTTGGAATGAGTTACATATACATTAGAATCAAAGGTACTTTGGTCTCTAACAATACCCTTAAATCCCATATTTTTAATAAAGTTTCTATATTTACTGTTTAATAACTGTGTGCTTTCCCAAGAAGATTTTCTACCAGTATAAGCATCGACATCGCCTAAAACAATTTGAACATCATTATATTCGGAAAGTTTTATTGCTCTTGTAATCTGTGATATTGTTCCTAAATGTGGCGTTCCAGATAATCCTATTCCTGTTGTAAATAAAACCTTACTTTTGGAATTAAAATTGTGGTCAATATTATAACTACACAGCCATAAATTTCTCATTGATTTAGTATTTATACCGGGTAAAGTAAAGTCAATTTTATTAAATTTAAATGAATTATAACCAAATTCTTTAATCACGTTTAAATAATAATCCTCATTAAACATTATTTAGTCCACCTTTTTTTATTAATTAGTAAGAAAGTAGTACTTGTTATTACGATGCCAAGTCCGACTACGATATAGTTAAATGGATTGCTGGCAGATAAAAAAATAGAAAAAAGAAGAGTTCCGATAGGCATGAATACAATAGAAATTGTGAAGATAACACTAAAAACTCTTCCTAAATATTCCTTATTAACTTCTAATTGAACGTTTGTAAAAAAAGTCACATTGTATATGGTTAATAAAAAATGGAAAAGAGCTACACATGAAGCGATGGCAAATAAATTTTTTGTTAATAAGAATGAGATATAGATTAGCATTATCCCTAAACCACAAAAAAGAAGTATTTTTAGTAGGTAATCCATCGAAGAATTTTTTATGTATTTCCTACTAAAGATTCCGCCCAAAATACCTCCAATCGCCTGCGCAGTTAATAGTGTCCCATACGTATTATCGGTTGTATCAAATGCTGTTTTAGAAAACGGAATTGAGAAATTGTAGCCGGCGAGAAAAAGATTTACTATCGCTGAAACAATAAGTAAATTTATTAAATTTGGATCTTTTATCAAATAGTTTAGTCCTATTTTTAATTCTTCAATAACTTTAATTTTTTTAGAATCTTTTTTTTCGTTAGAAATAGGGTTCAACATAGAAATATTGTAATTGATAATTGCGGATATAAGAAAAGATATACTATCTATAAATAATGCACCTTGAATCCCTATAACTTTCATAAAAACTATTAAAAAAATAGGCGAGGAAATATTTATTAATTGGTTTGAAATTTCAAGTAAAGAATTTGTGTTTTTTAAGTTTTTTTTATCTACAATATTGGGAATTATAGATTTATATGACGGTGATTTTAGGGAAGAAAAGACTGCTAATAGAGCATTAACCAAAATCATAATATAAATAAAAAATACAGTAGGATAACACAAAGCCAAAATAAAACAAACAATACAACTACTAATATCTGCAATAATTATAGTTCTTTTTTTATTTCTCTTGTCTGCAATAATGCCGCCGAAAATATTAAAAATAATGCCTATTATCGATTCACTAATCTGATAATAAGTTAATATCTTTTGTCCCTTTTTTCCTAATGAAGCTATCCATGTGTTATTCCCATAATCAAAGAACAAATTACCTAAGTTTGAAATAGATTTACTACTTATTAGTAAAACAATATTTTTTTTATTTTATTCAAAAGCTTCCTCCCATTTTATTTATCAATAAAAAGAATATTAATGGACCTAGGGTTAATATCTTAGACCTATTTTTTTAGAGACGATTAATCCATTTTTATTTTTTCTTGAATTTCAAATTCATGCGGTGTCAAATAGTTAATTGAACAATGGTTTCGATTGCGACTATAAAATCTATCAATATAACTAAATAATGCTTGATTCGCTTCTTCAAAATTTAAATATGTTGTTGTGTATACTTCTTCTTTCTTCAATGAAGCGGGAAAGGATTCAATCCCTGCATTATCATAAGGCGTTCCTTTACGACTATAGGAATGCCTTATTTTATTTGTATTTAACCATTCCTTACATTCTAAGGAGGTATATTGAATCATCCTTCTAGAATTGATAACGCTGTTTGACTTGATTTAAGGTCTGTAGAACACAATTAACTATCATACGTCTTGAAAAAGTATAGTTAATAATCTTTTTCGCGTGTAAATCCATAATAGAAGATAGGTAACATCAACCATTTTGTTTTGTTAGGATATATGTGATATCAGCTACCCACTTTCCATAGATACTAACACCACTAGTAAATTTTCAAATACTATTTTTGATTCACTAACAGTTATTTTCCCAATTGCCGGGAGGGTTCTGATGAGACAAGATGAATCATTATCTCGTACTTTTAGGTAAGATTTAATTTGGAACTTTTCCATTTTTACACTTCCTTTTTGCTTAGAATACTTTAAAAAACAATCACATGTTATAATCGTTGTATATTTACAACACGAAAGAAGTGAAGCATAGATGTACCGAATTGGAAGGACAATACGGCAAATAAGAGAAGATAAAAATATAAAAGTCGAAAGTATTAGAACTAATCTAATGGATTGATCAAATTATTGGCGATTCGAAAATGGACAAATTTCAACATCGGCTGAAAAATTTTTAGCTATACTGAATAACCTAAATATTGATATTGAGGAGTTTGTTGATTTATATTCAACGGAAGAGCTAACTATAATAAAGAAAATAAAATCGGACTTACTTAAAGGAGCCAAAACAGATAATGCACAAGTGTGTACTGAGATTGGTCTTCTATCAAAAAAGAAATATGAGGATACAAAAAAATTAAAGTATCTTCATCTTTCAGATGAGGCATTTCTTTTCGCCTCTCGCATTAAAACAGAAAATAGCACTGATAAAAATTTGTATAAACCAATAAACATCCAAAATTATCTTGGTCGATGTGACACTTGGAATTACTATGAAATAGCCCTATTTAATAATATTTTATTCACATTTACACTCGAAGATGCTGTTTTATTAGGACATAGATTGGTACTTAGTCTCAGAAAAAAGCAAAAGATTAAGAGTATTTCTGACGAAGATGTATTGATCTTAATTAATCTTATTTCATACTGCCTAGAAGAAAATGCTGAAGTCGCAGCGCATAAATTACTTAACGAAGTATCAACACTCTCAATCTCTGAGTTCTCTGCTTACTCTAGAATTATGATTTTATGGATTAATACAATCTTTAAGATAAAATATAATCAAGCTCCTGAAAATGATCTCCATCATACTTTTCATGTATTAAGCGTTCTGGAAATGGACGAAACATTAATTATGCTCAAAAACTGGAGTAAAAAGCTACTTAATTGATGTTGCATAAATGCAATATGGTGATGAATTAAAAATAATGTATTATAAAATTCACTTCAACAATTCGTAGTGAGGTGATACAATATGCAATCTTTATTTTTACTGCTTGCCATGATTGATTGGAATATCCTTGGATTATAGGAAGAAATTTTAATGAAAAATGAAAACATAGATACTGAAAGATTAATACTTCGTCCATTACAGATAATTGATTCAAAACAAATGCTTAATAACTTGGTATCAAGTGAAAAAGTTACTAAATTTCTCACTTGGAGTCCCCATTATGACATTGATTCTGTAAAAGCATCGATAGCTAAAAAAATTTAAAAGTATAAGGAACAAGCTTTCTTTGATTGGGGAATTGAACTTAAAAATGAACATGTACTAATTGGAACAATAGTTGTAACCAAATATGACAAATTAAGCAAAACAATGGAGATTGGACATGTTATTGATGAAACTTGGTGGGCTAACAGCTATACATCTGAGGCTCTTATTGCCACTGTAAATTTTTTATTCAAACCTACAGATGTTCAAAAAATAGAAGACTTCCACGATATTACAAACAATCGATCGTAACGAGTCCTAAAAAAAGCCCCCTCTATCATCGATAGTGGAGGCACATGAGCAAATAAAATGACAAACAGCAAAGTTAAAACAAACCAAGCCATTTGATTAAATGTCACAGGAAAAGGCAGCTAATCCAGTTGAAAGTCATTTATCTCATAAATGACTTTTTCAACTACCCAGATACGGGTGTAGCTTTTTATTTTTTTCCTTTCAAAAAGGGTTATTTAAATATCGTCAATTAATCCAGAGTTACCATCAGACGAAAACTCTTTGATTATATTTTTAGTTGGCAGTATATCTGGATATCCATTATTAATAACAATAATTGGGTATTTTTTGTTTTGTCCCAAATCGAGAACATTTTTCCCACACACGTTCCTAATTTTGATTCTGGATTGTACTCAAGTGAGTCATTCAATAATCGACCATCCATCGCAATGAGTTTTACTTCATTGATTAATTTCAACATGTTGTCTTCCATAGAGGGCAACTTGATTATTCCGAATAGCTTCAGAATAGACAACAAATTCATCCATCATCGCTTCTTGAAAAGGGGTACGTTTCGTGACGATTGTTTGAACTTTTCCTGTTTCTAATTCTAGGACTAGCAATTGCAACATTTCTGCTGTTTGAATATCTGCTACTGCATAAACATACTCATGAACTCCGGTAAATTATGGAATTTTGAGAAGCGACTCCGCATTCGATTAACCACTTCCTTCTGGTGTAATCTCAAGAGAAGACACTACTTGACCAAATGTTGCTGCCCAAGAATCAAACGAATTTAAACCACGACTGCGTAAAGCTTCTGGTTGTAAGAAATACTGCATAACATATAATTCACTCATTGAGTTAAATACAGGTGTTCCTGTCGTAAAGACAACATTGCTACCATCTTATGCACCTTAAATGTAGCGCATATCATTGGCTCTTTGGCTTGGTGCATCGCTGACATCTGCAACATTTTGTATTTTTGTGTAAATAAATAGATTTTTGTAGACATGGGCTTCATCCACAAATAAGAAATCAACACCTTAATTTTCAAAGGTAATCACTTCATCACGTTTACCATCATTATCTAGCTTCTCCAAATTGGTTTCTAAATTTACTCGAAATCGTTTCATCTGTTTGACAGTCCAATTTTCTGCATTGCATTGGCATCTTTCAGTCCTCTAACGATACGTGCGACCTCATTATTTTGAATCTCAGATGTAATTGCTTTATTTGTCCCCTTATTACCAACAACTCAAGGAATAATTAATAAGAATTCGATTGCTAAAATGAAAAATGGTGTGTTGCTTCTTAACAGTGCTCGAAGTCTTTTAATTGTAGAAGAGGATCTTAAAGATGCACTTGAAAGTGGTAAAATTAGTGTTGCTACTTTGGATGTTGTATCAACTGAACCAATTTGTGCTGATAATCCTCTACTAAAAACGCCAAATACTATTCTTATCCCACGTATGGTACGATCAACAAAGGAAGCTAAAGAAAACTTGATGAATACAGTCTACACAAGACTTTTCTGAAGGACAACCAGTTCATAGTGTCGCTAAATAATCAGTAACATTTTATATATTATACAAAACCATTTCAACCTATTTTTTGTAGAAAATGAAGAGGAACACATAGTATCTTTTCTACTATAGTTATTAAGATTATTTGTAAATAGTTTATTTTATTTTCCACCATCTTCTGATATTTCTTCTGTATACTTGCTTATCAGCACCAGATAGATAGCCAACAAACAAGATTTATGTCCCTTCTTTTAAATTAGATAGATTGATTCCGTCAAAAGAACACTTAAAAAACAGTGATATAGATTGAATTACATTAACAAAAAGATTAAAATATGATGATAAATGACAAGTTTTTTGAAAAAATAAAGTGACAGAAAGGGGTCTATATATGTTTGTTTCATTACTCATTATCTTAGCCATTATATTGTCTATTTTGCTTGGTGAAAAATTCAATATAAATACAGGACTGATAGCGTTAGCTTTTGCTTATCTTATTGGATGTTTTGTACTGGGAATGTCAGTAAAAGATTTATTGGCAACTTGGCCGACGCAGTTGTTTCTTGTAATTTTCTCCGTATCATTGTTTTTTAACTTTGCTGTGGTAAATGGTACACTAAATAAATTAGCCGATTTATTATTATATAAATTTAAAAGATTTAGTTTATTCTTACCTTTGATTTTATATTTTATCACTGCATTGGTGTCGGGAATGGGTGCTGGCTTTTTCACTTCCATCGCAATCATGGGTTCTATGGCAATGGTGCTATGTAAATCATCAAACATGAATCGTATCCATGCTTCATTAGCTGTTTCCCTAGGAGCACTTTCAGGAGCAAATTTTATGTACAGTGCTCATGGCGTATTATTTCATTCTTTGTTTTTAGAGACTCCATTAGCTGAACAAGCTGGCCTTCTTACAAAAGATATCTTTATTGTATCCTTTACTTATCCAATCGTTGTTATCTTATTTTTAATATTCATTTCTCGTAAAAATCATTCGAAAAAAGAACTAAACATACAACTACCAGAAAAATTTAATTCGAAGCAAAAATTAAACTTAGTGTTGATTTTTTTATTAATGGTGCTAGTTTTGGTTATTCCAATGATAGAAAAATTGGTTCCAGAGATTTCCTACATTAGTCAAAGAATCGATATCAGTTTGTTAGCGATAGTCTTTTCGATTTTTGGCTATTTCCTTAAACTGGTTGATAATTCTGATGAAGTACTAAAAAAAGTTCCTTGGAATACTATTTGGTTGGTTTCAGGAGTTGGGATGTTGATTGATGTTGCTGTAGAGGCTGGAACAATTGATTTACTTGCTTCATTGATTACTAAAATCCCGACTCCTTTAGTCCCCCTAGCAGTGTGCATTATTGCCGGAATCATGTCGATTTTTAGCAGTACACTCGGTGTTGTAGCACCTTTAATGTTTCCAATGATTACTGGAATCGCCGTCGCTTCCGGCTATAGCCCTTCTTTAATTGCAGTAGCTATTATTATAGGTGCGCAATCAACAGCCGTGGCTCCTTTCTCTACTGGAGGTAGTCTTATTCTCGGGTCAAGTGGACTTGAAGGTAAACAACAACAGAAGTTTTACAATGATTTATTATATAAAGCAACCTTCCTAGGTTTATTATTTGCGATGATTGCAACGATAGTTTTAATGTTTATCTACTAGAAGGAGAAAAAATTATGTATAAGATATTTGATGGGCATTTCCATATCATTGATCCAGCTTTTCCATTAATTGAGAACAATGGCTTTATACCTGATTATTATGTGATAAAAGAATATAGAGAAGAATTAAGAAGAATGAACATAGACGTTATAGGGGGTGCAGTTGTATCTGGTTCTTTTCAAGGATATCACCAAGACTATTTTAACGCTGCTTTAACAGAATTAGGTGAAAATTTTATAGGTATTACTCAACTTCCAATAGATATCTCGGACCAAGAGATTAGATTTCTTGATGCTACAGGAATAAAAGGGATTCGTTTCAATTTATATAGGGGTATTGATACTTCTTTAGATGACATAGAGAGATTATCTAAACGTGTTTATAATTTATGCAATTGGAAAACTGAGTTTTATTTGAATGTGGATACTGTTGATACAAATTTAGATAAGTTAATTCATTCTCTTCCTAAAGTATCTATTGATCACCTTGGTATGGGAAGACATTCTATTGATAAACTAAAAAAGTATCTTTCAAATAATATTCCAATTCGTGTAACAGGATTTGGTAGAATTAAGTATGACAGAGATGAATTAAAATCTATATTAGTGCAACTACATGCAGAAAATTCAGAAGGATTAATTTTTGGAACAGATTTACCTTCAACCAGAGCAAATTATCGATTTTCTATAAATGATATTCTTTTATTGGAGGAAATTTTCAATGCACAAGATGTAGAGAAAATTCTGTATAAAAACGGGATGAAATGGTATTTGGATAAGTAGTTTAGAACATCACCTTTCGCATCTAGAAGTGGAATTGTAAAACATTCACCTAGTAAAAATTGAATTTTAGACAAAACATCGTCACTCTCTATCAAATCTATCAGCAAAAAGCGTCACAATTTTTGAAATTGTGACGCTTTTTACTGATATCATTCCCTTACTCTATTGCTTTTAGACTCTCTAATTTTCAATCTGATTCTACTTCGACATTGACATTGACAAGAAAAAAATCAAAGAAGTGGCAAGTTTTCATTAATTATTCAATAGCAAATTTTACCGAAACCGATTGTGTAGGTACATCATAAAAACGATCTTCTCTACGTCCCAGAAAATCTTTGCCTTGTTGTGGGAACATCGCATACAACAAAACATCTTCTTCCGATTTTGCATACTTTTTAATTTCTTCTTCTAGAATTGCTAATTCTGGTTTAATCAAATCAGCAGGACGGCAAGTGATGGCTTCATCTTCACCAATGATTTTTTTCTTCATTTCTTCAGAGATTGGTGCGGGAGATTTTCCGTAGTATCCTCGAACATAATCTTTGATTTCATTAGGAATCAGTTTATAACGCTCCCCTGATATGACATTCATTAAAGCCTGAGTACCGACCATCTGTGATAGTGGTGTTACTAAAGGAGGAAACCCTAAATCAGCTCGGACTTTCGGTACCTCGGCTAAAACTTCATCATACTTGTCTGATAATCCTTGTTCTTTTAATTGGCTTAACAAATTAGAAAGCATTCCACCAGGAACTTGATAAATCAAGGTCTTAGGTTCAACATCTTTCACTTTTGGGTTTAAGATGCCATCTTCTCTAAACTGATCACGAATTGGATTAAAATATTCTGCAATTTTTGTTACTTTATTCATGTTTAAACCTGTATCAAATCCCAATTCTTCAAATGCAGTAGCTATAGATTCCGTTGCTGGCTGACTTGTACCTCCTGCAAATGAGGAAATTGCGGTATCAATGATATCGGCACCCGCTTCAGCAGCTTTTAAATAGGTCATTTCTGAAATTCCGCTTGTTGCATGTGTGTGCACCTCTAAAGGCAAAGCCACGGAATCTTTTATTCGACTGACTAACTCAAAAGCAGCATAAGGCGTTAAAACTCCAGACATATCTTTCAAACAAATTGAATCTGCACCTGTTTTAGCTAGCTCTTTAGCTAAATCAACAAAATAATCAAACGTGTGAACTTTACTTGTTGTATAGGAGATTGCTGCTTGACATTCACCGCCAGCTTCTTTGGTCGCACGGATTGCTGTTTGTAGGTTACGCACATCGTTCAGTGCATCAAAAATTCGAATCACATCGATTCCATTTTCAATTGATTTTCCGACAAAAGCTTTTACCACATCATCTGCATAGTGACGATAACCTAAAAGATTTTGTCCTCTAAGCAGCATCTGCAATTTAGTATTTTTTACTTCTTTTCTTATTGCGCGTAATCTTTCCCAGGGATCCTCGTTTAAATATCTCACACAAGAATCAAAAGTAGCACCTCCCCACATTTCTAAAGCACGGAAGCCTGCTTCATCCATTGTTTTTATAATTGGTAACATATCTGAAGTAGGCATGCGTGTTGCAATCAAACTCTGCTGACCATCACGCAAAACAGTTTCCGTGAACCGAATTTTCTTAGTCATTCTATTGCTCCTTTCCTATGCTTACCATTTCGTAAATTTTATTTTGTAATTCTTCAATAGAGTGTTGTCGAGAACGGCCACATTCCTTCGCATCCTTTTGACAAATCAAGCATTTTCGACTAGGATGTTTGAGCACTTGTCGACTAATATTTTTGAGTTTTTCATCAAACCAAATAACATCTAAATCGAATAGCCGTCCATATTTATAAGTTTCTTCAATTTGAATCATTTTTTTCTTTAATTTTTCTGGCAATAGATTAACAGATAGATAATATTCAGCACCTGTTTTTTTACTATGGCAAATTCTAACATTTGGAACTACATCAGCCAACTGATGTTCAATGTATGCAACAGCCTCCACAAAAATAGCCATTAAGCCAATCGAGTTTTTAATCGATCCTGGAATATTCATTGTAGCTACTAATAAAGAAGAATTTGGATAAGTCTCCAATATTTTTTGTTGCATACTGACTCGTTTCTCTCTAGCATCTAGTATCTCTTCTAAAGTAATTTCTTCACCATCAAATAGTTCATCAGACATTTTTAACCACATCAATCAAACTACCGTCTCGATATTCGATTAAAGCTACCACCTTATCCCCATATTGGATTGAATCTGGTGTGCCTACGATTGCATAAGCTTTTTCTTTTAATTCTTGAATTGTAAACTGCGGTACATCTAATAACTTAAAGTGTTCAATTAAATCATTTCGATTCGGATTAATTGCTATTCCTACTTCTGTAACAATCACATCTATACTATCACCAGGTGTGACAACTGTATTTACTTGATCGACGAAAGTTGGAATTCTACCACGAACTAATGGTGAAAGTACTAAGCTCATTTTACAGGCCATACTAGTATCTGAATGTCCGCCTGAAGCGCCTCGAATTACCCCATCCGAACCTGTAATGACATTCACATTAAAATCTGTATCTATTTCCAAAGCTGATAAAACAGAGGTATCCAGCTGATTGATAACCGCTCCTTTACTCAAAGGTGAGGCATACATGTTCGCATCAATCTCATAATGGTCTGCATTTATTCCTAAAGAAACAGCTGAAGGGTAGTCAAAATCCTGTACATCAATAATTTTTTCAACCAATCCTTCCTCTAAAAGTTCAATCATTGCATTTGTAATCCCTCCCAATGTAAAACTTGCTTTAATACCATCTTTAAGCATTTTTTCTCTGATGAAACGTGTGACTGCTAGAGATGAACCACCCGTTCCTGTTTGGAAAGAAAAACCTTGTTTATAATACGGTGAAGAGGTAATTACTTTCGCAGCATATTCTGCAATCAATAACTCTTTAGGATTTTTTGTAAAACGTGTTGCTCCTTTGGCTATTCCCTGAGGATCACCAATTGCATCCACTTCAACGACATAATCAACATTTGTTTGTGGAATACTAATGGGAGTATTGGGATAACTCACTAGTGTATCAGTAATAATCACGACTTGGTCTGCATATTCTGCATCCACCATCGCATAACCTAATGAACCACAATTCGCTTTTCCTTTTGTTCCATTAGCATTACCATATTCATCAGAACTTGGTGCACCTAAAAAAGCAACATCAATATGAATGTCTCCCGCAGCAATTGCTCGAGCACGTCCACCATGAGAACGAATCACAACTGGATTCTCCATAATTCCAGAAGAAATTGCTGCCCCAACTTTATCTCTTAATCCTGAAGAGGTAATATTGGTCACAACACCATTCTTGATATGATCAATCAGCGGTGCATGAACATTGGCAATTGAACTTGGCGCAATGGAAAGGTTTTTAATACCCATTTTATCAATTTCTTCCATCACCATATTCATTACGTAGTCTCCTTCACGAAAATGATGATGAAAAGAGATTGTCATACCGTCTTTTAAGCCAGTTTTTTCGATTGCTTCTCGGATACTGCCTAGCAATTTTTGATCTCTTGGTTTAACTGGATTAATTTTACGGCTCGTTTCTTTATACTGATTAATATGAGCAAGTTCTCCTTCATAGATACCGTATTGTTCTGCATATTGTTGAGGAATCTCTTTACCCACTTTATTTAATACCATATTAAACTTCCTCCTTTGTAATCAATTTTGCTGCTATGGCTAATGCGATAACTCGTTCTGCACGTTCAACAATAGGTTTGTCTACCATTTTTCCATTAACAGAAATAACACCAGAACCTTTTGCTTCTGCTTCTCTGATCCCCCAAATAACTTCTTTAGCAGATTGAATCTCTTTTTCAGTTGGCGCGTAAATTTGATTTACCAAAGGAATTTGTCGTGGATTGATAACTGATTTTCCATCAAATCCTAATTGTTTAATCGTTCGTACTTCGTTTTGAAAACCTTCGATATTGTCAACATCAGAATAAACTGTATCAATTGCTGAAATTCCAGCAACTCGGGCAGCGTGTAAAATCATACTGCGAGCAAAAAGCAACTCTTGACCATCCGAATAGCGACGTGTCTTTAAATTGGTTACATAATCTTCAGCTCCTAAAGCAATACCAATCAATCGTGTTGAGCTTTGCGCAATATCGGATGCATTTAGTACCCCTTCTGCAGATTCAATTGCGGCCATCATTTTTGTTCTACCGATTTCAATTCCTGCTTTACTTTCAACTTCTGTAATAACTTCTTCTACCTCAATGATATCCTGTGCTGTTTCGGTCTTCGGCAATCTGATAACATCAACACCAGCCAAAACCATAGCTGCAACATCTTGTTTTCCACCTGAATCTAAGCTATTGATACGTACAACCGTTTCCACTTTGCTGTAATCAAATGTTTTTAAAGCTGAATGAACTAGAACTCTGGCAGAATCTTTTTCTTTTAAAGAAACCGCATCTTCTAAATCAAACATAAGGGAATCTGCACCATACAATGGTGCATCTCGGAGCATTGCCGCATTTGCACCAGGTACAAACATCATTGTTCTTCTCAATTGTTCCATGAGTCAATCTCCTCCCAGTCATAATTGTCCTTTTCAGCAGCACGATGAACAGCTGTAAGTGTTCGAGCTTTGATCGTACAATCCAAAGCTCCTTTATCAACAGCAATGACTTCCACTCCAGTTACATTTAAATGACTTAAAGTATCTGTGATTACTTTGCGAATCTGACGTCCAAATTGTTTTTCTACGCTACTTTCTAGATCAATATGAATTCCCTGTGAATCAATAGGCTGAATCGTAAGCATGATATCACTCGATTCCATGGTTCCCGCAACAGCGGTTTTAATAATTTTCACTTTGTTCACCTCATTAATCAGTTTGTGTATTTTATAAAATCGTAGGTCGTTTTTGGTAAAAATTTTAGCAATACATCCTCATTTTTTTCCTTGATGGCTTGACGGACTTTCGTTGCACTTATTGCCTCCCCATCAATGGTCAATCTTGGCAGAATAACCAAATGTAATCTGTCATCAAAAACTTCTTGCATTGCTTGATTGTAAACTTCTGTAACTTTAGAAAACGGTTCGTCACCTACAAAACGAGTTCGAATCTCTAATAGAGGAGCGATTCTTTCCATAAACAGTCGTGCATCTAAAGTAGCTTGTACTTTAGCAATATCCAACTCCGCTTTATCTTTTAAAAAGTACGCTGGAAAAGTAGCCGAGGAAACCATATATTGATCTGTCGGAATAACTGTCACATTGCCTAAATGAGCAACTCCTTGTCTCACCATGGCGAGTCGATCTGCGGTTGAAAAAGTCGAATGATCCTCTGATAAAACAAAAACATAAACTTGTTGACTATGTTGTGCAGCAGTTTCTACTAAGTACTGGTGTCCTTTCGTAAAAGGATTCGCATTCATTACAATTCCACTACCTTCTCCGATTTTTTTCTTTTCCAGCAAAAAACGTAGATAGTCAGAAAAATTAGGTTTACCCAACTCCATAAACAACACATCTTCATTCGCTACAATCTTTTTAAATCCTAACGAATGAAAGATGGCTTTACTCTGCGGTTTTGTATAAAGAAATACATGTAATTGCTCATTTTCGCGCATTTTTTCTAACAAATGCGTAACCACTTGTGTTAAAAGATTTTCAGCTTGATAATCTTTGCAAACAGCTACACATTTGATGATATTTTCATCATAAGAACCCGTTGCGATCAATTGTTCATCATCATATACCAATCGTGTACTCAAGTCGTTCGTTTGTATGAAGGTTCGCTTTTGCCATTAGTTCTGCCCACTGCTTATAGCCCTTTTTATCAACATCCAACCAGATTCGTTTCATTGTATATACGTTGTACATAACTGATGATCTCCTTACTTTTTCTTAACTGGAAATAGTTTCGTCAAAAGTTTCGATGACAAGTAAATAATAAATAGTACCAAGAAAACTCCGCCCCAACCTAAAACAAGCAGTTCAAAGGAGGTTTTTAAATCTTCTATATTAATTGACATAATTATTCATCCTTTCTTAAGCTAAAAACGCTAACAATAAACCGCCAGCAATAACAGAAGCAATTTGACCAGAAACGTTTGCACCAGCAGCATGCATTAAAATGAAGTTCTGCGGATCTTCATCAGTCGCCATCTTTTGAATCACTCGACTAGACATTGGAAAAGCTGAGATTCCTGCAGCACCAATCATCGGGTTTACTTTCTCCTTGCGGAACAGATTGATAAATTTCGCAAACAACACACCGCCAATAGAATCCATAACAAAAGCAATCAAACCTAAACCAATAACCATTAACGTATCTACTTGTAAAAAGTCTTCATAATTCATACTGACTGAAATAGATAATCCTAGCAAAATACTGATAATGTTAACTAATTCATTTTGAGCAGTCAAAGATAAGCGGTCTAATACACCACATTCACGTAACAAATTACCAAACATCAAAAAGCCGACTAACGGTAACGATACTGGTGCAATTAACCCAGCAACAATTGAAATGACAACTGGGAATAAGATTTTAGCTGTTTGTGATACTTCTCCAGCACGATAAGTCATTCGTATCCGACGCTCTGCCTTAGTTGTAACTGCTTTAATCGCCACTGGTTGGATAATTGGAACTAATGACATATATGAATAGGCCGCCACCATGATTGCCCCCATATATTTAGAATTAAGTGTATTAGCCACAAAAATAGAAGTCGGACCATCTGCAGCGCCAATAATTCCAATAGACGCAGCATCGAATAAATCAAATCCTAATAGAACAGCCATAATAATTGTAAAGAAAATTCCAAATTGAGCAGCAGCTCCAAATAAGAGCATAAATGGATTTTGTAGTAATGGTCCAAAATCAATCATTGCGCCTATTCCAATAAATAACAGTAAAGGGAATAATTCTGTTGAAATTCCAAAATCGAACAACACATTGAAAGGTCCTGGTTCTCCACCAGCGAATAATACCCCAGAATTTGGAAAGTTGACTAAAATTGTTCCTAATCCCATAGGTACAAGTAAAGTTGGTTCATATTCCTTCTTGATTCCTAAGTACATCAATAGTCCACCAATCAGCATCATAACGATTCTTCCGGGTTCTTGTCCCATACCTAAAATACCTTGAATTAATGTCTCCACAAATTTCACTTCCTCTTTTTATCAAACTTATTTAATAGTTAATAATGGTTCACCTGGATTAACCACTTGACCTTGTGTAACATGAATGCCATTAACAGTTCCTGCTTGGTTTGCTACGATTTCATTTTCCATTTTCATAGCTTCTAAAATCAATAGTGGTTGATTCGCTTGTACAGCATCTCCTGTTTTTACTAAAATTTTCAATACTGTACCCGGCATAGGTGCAACCATTGCATCGACTCCTGCTTGTGATGTTGCTACTGGCGCCGGTGTTTCTTGAGGCTCTGGTTCAGGAACTGGTGCTGGTGCTGCCGGTGCAGAAACTGCTACTGGCTGTTGTACCGCCCCCACTTCTTCCATTTCTACTAAGTATTCCGTACCATCAATTGAGATTTTAAATTTTCGTAACATCGATACTCCTCCTATATGCTATCTATCTTTTTCTTGGCAATACTCTTAACAAACAACTGACTATCATCAGCTAACTCTGAGACTAAACTAGCAGAAATAATCGCAACTGTTCTTGCCTCTGGGTTTCTTTGAAGAATCCGTTTTATAACAAACTGACTATCTGGACGATCGCCAGCTGCTATGGCTGTCACAATAACACTAATTCGTTCATAATCTTTTGGATTCATTTCTATAAATGTCGGAATCGCTTCCCATCCGTCAGACTCCTTCTCGGATATTTTTTGGCTGTCCAAGTTATTTTCGAAAACGTTTTCTTCTCCATTTTGTTTTTTTGTGAACAATCGCTTTATCAGATTCATTGACTACTCCTTTCTTAAATTTATTTCACAGACTCATTATAGAAAACTCATCGAAAAGATGTAGAAAAAATTCAAACTTAAATTGTTCTTTTCGTGTTCATATTTCTAAAACCATCCTACAAAACCTTGAAAACGTTGGTATAAAGCTATTTATAGACAATTAAGATTCTATTAATATTTAATTAAGTACTGAATAAGATTTATAGTCCACGATTGTTTTTTTTGTGTTCTTTTGTTAGTCACCATCTTTATTCTTTTCGTTAATTTGATTATTCTAAATTTGTAAACAGGAAATAATAATAAAAAAAACAGATAGATTGTGAAATTAAAATTATTAATTTCTTTTTTATTTCTTTGTTATTGTTACCGTTTTCAAAAAAACATTCGTTCAATTAGAAGAAAGGAAGAAAAAATGTTACTAACTATTTTATCTTACGCAATGATTATCATCTTCATGTTCGTCATCATGAAGAAAAAGTTATCACCATTTACTTCATTAGTAGTTGTTCCGCTTGTGTTCACTTTGATTGCGATTGCCACAGGTGTCGCAAGTCCACCAACTGGAGCAGATGGCAGTATTCCAGAAGTACACATTGGCAATTTTGTAATGGAAGGTATCGCAACAACAGCAACAACAGGAATTATGTTGCTCTTTGCCATTCTTTATTTCTCAATCATGCTGGACGCAGGATTATTTGATCCAATTACCAAAAAAATGATTTATTTTGCTAAAGGCGACCCCATGAAAGTTTTGATGGCAACTGCAGTCGTGGCTGCCGCAGTATCACTAAATGGTGATGGAACAACGACCACTTTGATTTGTTGTTCTGCGTTTATTCCAATCTATAAAAAACTGAACATGAAATTGATGAACCTAGGTGTTTTGATTATTTTACAAAATACTATTATGAATCTATTGCCTTGGGGTGGTCCTACTGCCCGTGCAATGGCGGTTTTAGAGGTTGATGCAGATATACTGTCTTACCTAGCTCCAGGTATGATTATTTCAATCTTATATGTTATCTTCTTTGTTGCTTATCGTATGGGAAAAAAAGAACGTGCTCGTTTGGGCGTCACAAGCTTTTCGGATGCTGAAATAGAAGAAATGACTAGCGTAACTGATTCAGAAATTCTAACAATTCGTCGTCCAAATAATTTTATATTCAATGGTATTTTAACAATTGTCTTAATTGCATGGCTGGTATTAAGTTCTTTTGTTAACCAATTAGGTCTCCCAGAATGGATTTCTATGCCTCCATTATTACTTTTCTTAGTTGGTACTTGTATTGCTTTAATTGTCAACTATCCTGTATTAAAAGATCAAAGTGCTCGGATTGGTGCTAACGGAGGAGATGCCGTTCAAGTAGTCATTCTTGTATTTGCTGCTGGTGTATTCATGGGTCTATTCCAGGGCTCAGGTATGGCAAATGCTTTAGCGAACAGTTTTGTCGATATTATTCCAGAACAACTTGCTGGAGCGTGGGGATTAGTTATTGCCTTCATTTCTGCACCAGGTACCTTCTTTATTTCCAATGATGGATTTTACTTTGGAGTGATGCCTGTTTTAGCAGAAGCAGGACGTTCTTATGGATTTGATAATATGTCAATGGCTCTTGCTTCATTAATGGGACAGGCTTTTCATTTATTAAGTCCCTTAGTGGCATTTATCTATTTATTGCTTCGTTTAACCGGCCTAGATATGGGGCAATGGCAAAAAGAATCAGCTAAGTATGCTTTAGGAATCTTTATCATTTTCATTGTAACTATTGTTTTACTTGGACATATGCCTATTTTTATCCCACAAAACTAAAATAATGGACAAATCCAAGAAAATTATTCTTAGATTTGTCCAATAATTGTTTTATAGTAAATTAAACATAAACGAGGTATCTAAATTTATCAGTGTACTCAAAAGTAATCACTGTTATACTATTAAAGGAGGTCTAATCATGGCATCTATTATTGAAGTCGTGAAAAAAAATTTGGATCTAACACAAAATAAACCACTTAAAGCTTGTATATACGAAGCTTTCCGAAAAACAATTATTTTAGGAGATATTCCTGCTGGTGAACGTATAAATGAAAAAGAATTTTCAGAAGTATTGAATATTAGCCGTACACCTATTCGATTCGCACTGCAAGAATTAGTCAAAGAACAATTGGTTACACATGTACCTAAAATTGGAATCGTCATCAAAGGTATCAGCATTAAAGACGCTCACGAAATCTATGAAATTCGAAAATCACTAGATACTTTAGCGACAATCAAAGCAATGAATTTAATGACCGATGATGATTTTGAAGAATTGGAATCACTGCTCATACAAGGAGAGTATTTAAACGAAACCGGTCAAGTTGATAAATTATTGCAAAATTTCTCTGACTTTAATTCTTTCATCTATGAAAAAAGTCAAATGCTTAGATTAAAAACAATCGTAACTGAATTACAAGCCTATTTAATTTATTTTAGGGATATTGCCATCCGATCATCCTCTCGACGAAGCCGAGCATTAAAAGAGCACTGGTTAATTTTTAGAGGCATGAAAACACAGAATAGCGAACAAATTACTTTAATTACGCACGAACACCTTAATCGCTCCTTAACATTTATTTTAAAAGAAATGGAGCGTCGTCAAATTGACTGAATATTTATCACAGCAAATTGCTGGAATTGCCATTAAAGCTTTACTTTATGAAGTAAGTCTCTCACCAAAACCAGGTCTAGTGGATCGGTTTTCCAATGGCGCACATCAAGATATGGACTTCTTCACCTTTATTGATAGCATTCAAAGTCTGGCTCCCTTTTTTAATGAATACGTCTTAATTGGTTATCGTCATAATGACGTGTTGCCTTCTCTTTTTTCAAAACTACGAACTGTTGGTATACAGGCTGAAAAATCGATGTTAGCAGCAACAAATCAAGTAAATACTCATAAAGGAGCGAATTTTTCATTTGCTGTATTGCTGGGTGCTACAGGATTTTATCTACAAAATCATCAATTGCCATTAACTGAGAAAGACAGCAAAAATATTTTGATGATCGTCACTGAAATGACAAAAGATCTTATTCAAAAAGATTTTACGGATTTACATCAAAAGAGAGTACTTTCTTATGGTGAAAAACTCTATCTAGAGAAAAAAATAACGGGTATTCGAGGGGAAGTGTCTAAGGGGTTTCCTACTCTATCTACCTTGCTTCTACCTTTTTTGCGTCGACCCACTAAAGAATCCAAAAATATAACCTTACTGCGCGGCTTAATTTTGTTGATGAGTACAGTTGAAGATGGGAATAT
The DNA here is from genome assembly GCF_017426705.2 of Enterococcus sp. DIV2402. NCBI lineage: Bacteria > Bacillati > Bacillota > Bacilli > Lactobacillales > Enterococcaceae > Enterococcus > Candidatus Enterococcus lowellii. Next base: position 2,100,428 of record NZ_CP147251.1, read on the forward strand.
TTTACACAGAGGTGGATTTGATGCTTGGCGACAAGTTCAAAAAGAAAGTCAACAGCTTTTTGAAATGGAACTGGATGCCGATGATTTTTTAAAAACTCTACAAGATTATGATAAAAAAATGACTCAAAAAAATTTGAGTCCCGGTGGTGCTGCAGATTTATTAGGGTTAGGGCTTTACTTTGCTTTTTTAGAAAATATTTTTTAACTTTCTGCTGGAAAAAATGCATAACCTATTCCCCAAACAGTTTTTAAATTCTTGGGATTTTTAGGATTATCTTCAATTTTATTTCGTAGATGGTTGATAAAGACCATAATTGTATTCGCATCTACTTCTCCATCATTCCAAACACTACTATAAATCTGTTCTTTAGAAAATACCTGATCTGGATTTTTTAAAAAGAATTGCATGAGTTGTGTTTCTTTTGAAGAAAGTGGTATCAATTTATCCTTTTTATATAATTGATACCGATTAGAATCAAATCGAAAATCCCCAATAATCAATTCATTACTTTGAAGTTCTTGTTGTTGATTACGAATAACGTTCGAACGATTTAACGTTGCTATAACTTGTGCTTTTAATATTGCTGGGGTAAAAGGTTTCGTCAAATACAAATCGGCACCAGTCTCTAGACCAGCTACAATATCATGTTCGTTGTTTTTTCCGCTAAGAAATACAATCGGTACCATTGAATCTTGTTCTCTGATTATTTGTGCTAAATAATAGCCATCATTTTCATATTCTAAACTAACATCTAACAGGAATAAATCGAAAGTAACTCTTGACATAATATCTAATGTTTTTTCAATTGAATCACTTTGATAAATCAAAATTCCTGTTGATTGTAGAGCTTTCCATATTAATCTTCTTATTGATGAATCATCATCAACAACTAAGATTTTTTCGTTACGCATACCTATTTCCTCCTAATTTGAAAGTTACATTTAGTGGTAAAAGAAAGGATTTCCTATGTATAAGAAACATTCAATCAAATGGCTTTATTTGAGTTTTTTTATTATTCTATTACTATCTATTTTAGGAATAATTGTGACTGCTACTAGTTATCGTAACACACACCAACATTCTTTGGAAATGGGGCTTACACAACTAGATAAAGTAAATGATTATGTAATAAAGATTTTAACCCTAGAGTTAGATGCACAAACTGATTTGCTAAATGATCTGGGCAAGCAAATGGCTACTAATAAAGAGCGTACACAATTATTAGACGATAATCAAATTTTAAACAAGCTCTTTGATGCGCCAACTTCCATTATCAGAAAAATTTACTTGCTGAATCCTGATGGGAAATTTTTAGATGGTCGTAAGCAGTCAAAAAACGGATTGACTACTCTCGATTATTTACCAGAAATATATACTAAAGATTCGCTTTTCTATAAGGCGCTACAAGGCGAAGTTCTCGGAAGTGGCAAAGAATACTTTGATGATCATAGTTCTTATATTAATATATACTATCCCATTGTTAATGACAATCAGCAAATAGAATCTATCTTGATGGTTCCTATTAATCTAAATCAATTCTTTAATGAAAAAATTGCTCAAAAAGAAGATTCTCTACAAGGATATACTATGGTCAAAAATGAAAATATGGAAGTTATTATGCATCCTTCTACAGACCAAATTGGTTTATCTATTGTTGATGGAAGAAAAAAAGAGTTCCCTAAATTAGATTATTCAGATTTAGAAAAATTAGAACAACAGCAACGAACAAATGATCATGGAACTGTAGCTTATTATTCTTATTGGTGGACCAGTAAAAATTTAGAAAAAGTATTGAAAATGACTGCGTTTCAATGGATCACTATCGGTGAAACTCGTTGGATAGTAGCTAGTAATGCTGACTTTAGAGAAGTAAGCGGTTTAAAATTACAAGAAAGTCTCATAGTCATCGGTTTATTAGCAATTCTATTAGCTATCATTTTATCCATATTAATCAACTTCAGAAATTATATTAGACGTAATCAAGCCTATCAAGAAAACCAACGATTATTGGCAATTCAAGAACTACAGAAAGAAAAACATAACGTAGAAAAAACATTATTACAAGAATCTAAATTAGAAACGATTGGCTTATTAACTACATCCATTGTTCATGATATGAATAATTTTTTGACACCTCTGATTGGTAATCTCCAATTACTTATGGATGAGCACAAAGATAATCCTGAACTTATCGAAGACTTGAAAGAAATTTATCAAGCTGCCCAAAAAGGTCAAAAACTCTCTAAAAATGTATTACGTTTCTCAAAAGTTGCACCCGAATCAAAAGAGACACTAGATATTGGTTCTGTTGTATCTGATGCTATTTCAGTCATGAAGTTACTCTTGCCAAACGAAGATATTATCAACCTCGAAATCAAAACTACAGGACCAGCGATTTTTGAAAAAGATGATTTACAAGGAATTTTGTATAATCTCATTATTAACGCTTTTCAAGCAATGGGTTCTTCAGGAAAAATAATAGTTTCGGTTGAAAAATGTACTGAATCAGATATTATCAATTTCCAAAATTATCATTCAATATATAGAAATAATAAATTTCTACTGCTCAAGATACAAGATACAGGACCAGGTATTCCTAAAGAAATTGAAAATAAAATTTTCACTCCTTTTTTTACCACTCGAACTTCTGATGGTGGCACAGGTCTTGGCTTGTTTATTGTTTCTTCATTAATCAAGAAAAATAATTGGCTTTTAAAATTAGAAACTTCACCAAAAGGATCAATCTTCTCCATTGCTATCCCTCTAGAAAATAGTGATACCAAAGGGGCTGTGACGTAAATATGTCTCATCCTCATTTATAACCAGAAGACCCACAAAAATCATCTTTGATTTTTGTGGGTCTTCTGGTTTTCTATGTATATTGGTAATTATTTTTGTTTAATGTAGCTAATTTCATCCTATTGTGGGCCATGATAAGGATACCAGATTACTTTCGAACTTTCTTCAACCCTCGAACCGTGAATCGATTGAAGCTTAAAGATGACTTCATCATCTGGAACATCATTCACTAAAATTAATTTACCTGTTATTGGCGCAACCACTTGGATATTCTTCTTACTTTGAAAGAGTTTAAACATATTTCTAACCCCATGTTAACTAGTTATTACATGATGACAACAAAAAAACTCTTCAGAAACCACTATACAAATACAAAAATAGACACTAGTGCCTAAAATTGAATAATTGGTGAAGCCTCCGAAGAGTGACTCTCTTTAATTACGTTTTCATATCAGCACCAAATCAATTAAACGTCAACTCAATATTAATCATTGTAGATTGAAATCATTCATTAGTTAAATCTATTTTAAATATTTACCATTTATTTGTCGGACAATTATATACATAGAACCTTAAAATCGCAGGCTATACAGTTATAAAAGAGAGAATAAAATTTGCTAACGTATTTTTTACTTTGTGTGAGTCATAACCCAGTAGTGAAATTATCATCTGTAATATTCAATACTACAGTAATAAATAAGGTGCCTAATCAGAGAAAGTCATGTTTTTTATTTCCGCTACTATCATACACCTTAAATTAAATGGCTGATTGGCTCTTCTTTAGAAAATTTAATTACTTGTGTCACAGCCTCGTATGCCATTTCATTTCGAGCTTCATACGTATCATTGCCTACGTGTGGCGTAAGGACTACATTCGGCAATTTCAATAAACCTTCTGTAAAATGCGGTTCAAATTCGTGTACATCTAAAGCTGCTCCGGCAATCATTTTTTCATTAAGTGCTTCGACAAGATCTGCTTCCTTAATTAATGATCCTCTCGCACAATTGATTAAATAAGCACTTTTCTTCATCATTTGTATTTCATTTTTCGTAATCATATGGTGATTCTCGTCATTTGCGGAACAATTTAAGGTAATATAATCTGCGGACTTTAACACTTCCTCCAAAGAAACTTCTTTGGCATGCAGTTCATGCTTCGTTTGAGCTGCTATTTTTTTAGGATCGACAAACAAGACTTCCATCTCTAAAGCATGCGCAATTTTAGCTACTTTTTGTCCAATTCTGCCAAATCCAATAATTCCAATTTTTTTATTAGATGCTTGATGTCCCCCAAGATAGCCAGTAACAGACCAGCCACTAAAATCATTTTGATCACAAATCTTTTGTCCTTCTTTTACGTTTCTTGATAAAGCCAACAACAAAGTCATCGTCATTTCAGCAGTCGATTGAATGGCATCATGTGTAGGCGTATTTGTAATTGAAATGTTTTTCTTTCTAGCTGTCTCGATTGCGATATTACTATAACCATCTCCAATATTGGCAATCAATGCAAGCTTATCGGCTTTTTCAAGTACCTCTTCTGTCACAGAAACATTGACTGCAGCGATCAGAATATCGACTCCTGCGATAGTATCGATCAGCTTTTCCGTATCGTTAAGATACTTCACTTGAAAGTTCTGTTCGTCTAAAAGTTGTTTGCTTTCTGTTGGTAAATCAACAGCTACTAAAATATTTGTCATTGTTTTTCCTCCTCGTAAACGTAATTTTAAAAATGGTCTCGTTATATCACTGCCTTCTGTTCAATCGTCTTGCCAATTAAATACTTTCTGAGACCATAGGGAAAAGCAGGTCTATCTTTTGTTTTAATCTTTCTTATCACTAAATTCAAATTTTTTTTTGAACAAAGCTGAAATAAAGAAATACAATCCAATAGTTAATAAAAACGCAAACCAAAGGCAGAAAAACGGTAAAATTTGAACCACTAAACTACCACTTCCTACACCAATCATAAAAAGCAGAATTGTTAAACTTAAATGTATGAAATTTTTCTTAGCTGTTTCGTCTTTTTTAAAGAGAAAATTAAAAAGATTCGTCATCAAATTTTTCGTATTTCCTGTCATAATACCGTCATTGACCGTCGTCATACCGATTTGTCGAAAAATAGTCAATTCGTAGCCTGCCAGAAAACCTAAGAGAAAGATCATCAATGAATCGTTAATCGTTTGCTGAAAAAGAGCAAAGAACAGCAGCAGACTTCCCTGAATGAGTAAGAAAATTTGATATTTTTTGAGAAAATGCCTCTTCATTTTCTGAAGGACAGCTTCTCCAATGAAAGCCCCTAATGAAAAACCAATAAAAACAGTGATATGACCTGCAGCTTGGCTAAATTGTCCTGTAAAAAGTTTGCTGCTAAAAGCAATCATATTACCAGTTTGAGCGCTCACAAAGACACCATCTTTTTCTAAAAAAGTATAAGCATCAATAAATCCCATCAAAAAAGTAGCTGCCATTGTTAAGTAACTTAACACTTCTATTTCACTCTTTGTCATCCGTTGCCCCATTATCGCGTCCACCTACTTTCAAAAAATAAAGGAAAACTAACTCTATTTCTTTCAATCAATTATTTAATTATATATATAGATTTAACGATGACAGCAACTTCATTTTTCTGATTTACTAAACTTTTCAATAAAATATACCTTTCATTAATTGTAAAATGAATAAACTTATTCGTCAAAGCTCTGCGCTTAAAAAACTGATTATTTTGTGCAGACAGTATACTTCCATATTAATATCCCATATATATTTCATATACTTGCTTCTAGTATGTCGTTGATAAAAGAATTTTTTTCACTTCTTTTTATTTTTTCGTCCTATAAACGGACTTTATCCTTCAAACAATGTGAGTTGATCTGCTACATAACCCTCTTGTATTTGCTTTCAAATATAGACTTCTATCTGCTGTTTATTGTTTCCAACTATATCGACATAATACTCTCCCACTATATCAAAATGGGATATTCTCATACCGATACCTTCTTAAATTGGCATAGCTATCAACTTTCCTTAAACGGCTATTTTATATATCCCATAAAACTTGATACACTTAATTTTTGCTGGAAAACTGACTAACAAATGAATATAATCTCGACAAGCGTTTGCTTGAATTATCTCAATGTCTTTTCTTTTACACAATTATCGGATAATTTCCCGAATACTTTTCTTGTATTATCCATAAATCACTCGCATTCTATATTTTTGTGCAAAAATGATGTGATATTTACAATTGAACATTTAATTCTAAAGTACCTATCCTTCTGTAACTAATGGTTTTCAGCAAAGATCCAATCTAAACTTAAACAATCCTTCCTTTACTTTTTTTCATGAAAAGTTATGACAAAAAATACTACTTACCCTCATAAATATTTTTCGGAACAGTAGTTAATAATGCTTAACAATATTCATTCATATCTATTATTAGGCATTGCATCTTTGAAACAAATTCAAAGTCATGACTAATAATGATAAAACGAATTCCTTTTTCACGGTATTCATCAATCAAACGATGCATTCGCTGCATATTACGTGCATCTAAACCGGATGTTGGTTCGTCCAAAATCAAATAATCCGGTTGCCTCATCAATCCTACTGCAAAAGTTAATCGTTGCTTCTGTCCTCCTGATAATGAAGCTGGATGTCGTTCTTTAAGTGTTTCTAGTCCCAAATCTTGCATTATTTTTTCTGCTCGCTCAATATTCTCTGTGGTTCTATTGATTCCTAATAGTAATTCATTAACTACACTATCAGAAAACAATTGATAATCTGCATCTTGCAAAACAAACCAAAATTTTTTTCGCCTCTCTCTCATGGATAATTTGGTCTTATTTAACATAATTGTACCTGCTTTTTCTTTCAATAAACCACAAAGAGTTTGTGCTAATGTAGTTTTTCCAATACCATTTTTTCCTGTTAGAACAACGATTTCTCCTTTACTCATAGTAAATTCAATGTTTTCTAATAAAGGTTTATTTCTTCTACCATAACCAACTGAAAGATTGTTTAAATGGAGTTCTGACTCCTTTTGTCGTCTACTTTCTAATTTGGGTTGCTTCTTCATGATTTCATTAAGAGTGATCGCTTGATTACTTCTAATACCAAGTGAATTTAAATACTCGTCATCTAATCGATTGAATCGTTCACTATCCCCTTGATTTTTAATTGTGCCTTCCTCCATATAAACGACTCGATCAAACAAATTCATTAAATAATAAATACGATGATCGGCAATTAAAATAGTCTTTCCTTGCTTTTTCAATTTTTTTAATAACTTCGCTAAAATCAGACACGATTCAAAATCCAGATTAGCTGATGGCTCATCAAGTACATAGATATCTGGATCACTTACCTGTACAACACTCATGGCTACTTTTTGTTTCTCACCGCTTGAAAGATTTTCTAATTTTCGATTTTTTAAATCAACAATTCTATTTGCTTTTGTAACATGATCTATTCGGTTTTTGATAGTTTCAGGATCATATCCATAATTTTCTGAAGTAAAAGCCAGTTCATCTAATATATGCGAGGTAAAAAATTGAGAACGGGCATCTTGAAAAACACTGCCCACATGCTCTCCATATTCCCAGGATTCAAATAGTGAGGTATGCATGCCATCAATATAAATTTCCCCTTGTATATTTCCTTCAAAATAATGAGGAATCAACCCATTAATCAAGCGAGTAATCGTCGTTTTCCCACAACCTGATCCTCCTGTTAATAATACACATTCCCCTTTTGAAATCCTTAAATCAATATTTTTTAATTGATTATTTTCTCCATCATAGGAATAGGATACATTTTGTAATTGCACTGCTATGTCCATTTTCTTTCTCCTCTGCTCAAAATCTTACAAATAAAATAATCACACTACAGCTAAAAACCAAACATGTGATAAGTATATCGTCTCTACTTAATCGACTTTCATAGATAGACGTTCTTTTTTTAGGATAGTCAATTCCCTTCGTCATTGCTGAAGCTGCTAACTCGTCTGTAATTTTTAGTGTTCTCATCATTAAAGGAACAAAGGTATATTCAAAACTATTTAATGGATGTAGCCAATTTTTAGGTTGGCTGAATGAAAGTCCTCTTAATTTTGCTGAAATTTGAATAGTATCATTTTCCATCTTAATGATAGGAAAGAAGCGTAAAGTAACTACTAGTGTAATCAAAATATTTTTCGGAATTTTTAGTTTTTGTAATGAAGAAATCATTTGTCCACTAGGTACTTCTTGCAAGATAGAAGCAAACATTATTACCGGGCCGAATCTTAAAATTAAGAATGTAAAAAAACCAAAAAATTTTAACGACTGATAGTCAGTTATTAAACTATAGAAGTGAAATGCTGTGACTATAAGAACCAAAAGAATTGATTTGACTGCACGCTTGTAATGACGATTATATAAAAGATAACCAATTGCCAGTAAATTGAATAAAATCAATTGGTCGATAGTAGCTATCAAAATAATAACTCCCAAGAAGATCAATAATAAAAACTGAATACGTGGATCGATACTTTTTTTCACTCTCTATACTCCTTTTTTAAAAGAAAGGAACTATGAATTCTACATAGCTCCTTCAATAAAATGTAATGTATTATTGCTTTGAGACAAGCCCAGACTTGATAAAATGTTTTTTCAACAAACCATAGCCAAATAAGCAACCTAGAACAATGGCTACAATCAATGTCAAGACAGCAACAACAATCCAGAATGGTGTCGTCATATATTTTACATATGCATCACGCAAGACACCTTCAATCTGCATCGTTGAAAAATAGTACTCTGCAGAAATCGCAAGGATGATATAGTTACAAAAACCATAAACCAGATTATACAAAGTATAGGCAATGGTTTGCGCTCTCAGACTTCTATAACCACCAAATTTGGCTAAAACAATTTCTCCTAACAATGCTCCTAACATTGTGAATGGTAAAACAAAGGGCGCGCCCATAATCGTGTAAAATAATCCATTGATAATTCCAAAGGTTAATAACGTTCCTCGTTTTCCAACCTTAAAAGCCAATAAAATATAGATGGGACAAGTAAAAAATAGAACAAAAGCAGTTGCATACGGATACGCCCAAACTAAAAAAGGTGTGGTAAGTATCGATAAAGCAAACGAAATAACTAGATTAACAACTGTATATAAACCAATGGTTAGATAATCTTTAGACACTAACTTATTTTTATTTTTCATAATTCCACCTATCCTTTAATAGATTCTTTCTTCGTAAATTTCCAATTTTTAGATTCTGTCTGCATATCCACTAAATTTTTATATAAAGAACATTCACTATACAGTTCAGCGTGTGTTCCTTGAGATAGAATACGACCTTCATTTAATACAATGATTTGGTCTGCATTGACAACCGTATTTAAACGATGGGCAATCACAATGACTGTTTTATCTTGTACCAGATTGGTAATAGCTTTTTGAACTGCTGATTCATTTTCAAGGTCTAATGCTGCTGTTGCTTCATCTAATAGTATGATTTCAGATTTTTTCAAAAAGGCTCGGGCAATACTTATCCGTTGCTTTTCACCTCCCGAAAGTGTCGAACCACCTTCTCCAACCAACGTATCGTAACCACTTGGAAGACTCATAATAAATTGATGGCACTGAGCTTTTTTGGCTGCTTCTACAATTTCTTCAAAACTAGCAGACTGATTTCCTACACGAATATTATTTAGTAAAGTATCTTTAAATAAATAGACATCCTGAAAAACCATGGAAATATGTGAATAAATATTATCTGGTTTGACCTCTTTTATATCTTTATCTCCAATCTGTATCTGTCCGTTCTGCACATCATAAAAACGTGCAATTAATTTTACGATAGTTGACTTACCGCTTCCTGAAGGACCTACTAGTGCTGTCAACGTCTTTGGTTGGATAATTAGATTGATATCATGAAGTACCTTTTCGTTATTATAGGAAAAATCAACGTTTTCAAAATAAATCGTATAATCCTTCCCTAGTTCTTCATTTCCTGACATCACGGGTTGATTTCGAATATCCATGATTCGTTCAGCACTAATCGTTGCATAACGCATTTCTGTGTAATTCATCATTAATGCAGTAAATGGATCATAGATACGACTAGCAACAATGATAAAAACAAGCAGAATAGACTCATCGATTTCTCTATTAACCAGTAAATTTCCACCAACGAAAATAAGAATAGGCAATCCAATGCGGAGAATTGAAATGGCAGTCATAACCACTGGGCCTATAACCCCTTCCAATTTTATTGATTCTTTTCGCAAACGATTAAATGCTTCTTCAATCCGTGAAAATTTTTCTCCACCAAGAGAATAAGCTTTAATTTCTTTAATTCCTTGTAAATATTCTTGTAGTCTAGAGGCACTATCTACTTTCGCTTTGATATGTCGTCCACCCATTTTTTTCATTAAATGATTGGAACCTCTAACAACCAATAACACAATCGGTAATAATGCATAAAGACTTAATGTTAATTGCCAATTGATTGTTAGTAATGAAAAAAAGGCTATTATTAATAAAAAAGCGGCTGAAATAGCTTGTGGTATCATATGAGAAACGGCTGACTCAACTAAGGTATAATCACCCAACATCATCGTTGTTAAATCTCCAGGATCACGTTTATCCAAAAAACCTAAAGATAACTTTCTTAGATGATTAGCTAGTTTCGTTCTCCCTTCTGCAGAAACATCATAAGCTGTCAAATATTCTTTATCATAAGTGATTGAAGAAATAAACAGTTGAATGACAAACCAAATAATACTAGCACAACCTAAAACAAGAAATAATCGCATATCTAATGCCCGCTGCGCACGATAAGATTCAAATAATTCATTAATTCCATAAAAAGCAATCACAGCTGGTATCAATCGAGCAATCGATTCAAAAGTTGCCCAAAAAACAGCAGGAAAGAGTCTTTTTGGTTGTCCCGATGAAATATTATATAAAAATTTAGACATGTGAAACCGCCCCCCAATCTTTTGTTTCTGCATTAATTGCCCAAAGTTTGGCATATAATTGATTATTTTGTAGCAATTCTTCATGTGTACCAACTTGTTCGATTACACCTTGATTGCAGACAAGAATTTGATCTACATGTTGAATTGTCCAAAGACGGTGAGCAATAATTAAAACTGTTTTCCCAACAACCAGCTCATTAATTGCTTGTTGAATATACACCTCATTTTCAGCATCTGCATAAGCGGTTGCTTCATCAAGAACAAGAATTGGCGAATTTTTTAATAATGCCCGTGCAATCGAAATTCGTTGTGCTTCACCCTTTGATAAAAATACCCCATCTTCGCCAATTTTTGTCTGATAGCCATTAGGTAATTCTTCAATAAATTCATGACAACGTGCTAATTGAGCAATCCATTTAATCTCGTCTAAGCTCGCTTGGTCATTTCCCATACGAATGTTTGCTTCTATGGTGTCACTGAATAAAGTCACGTCTTGAAAAACAAACGATACTTGCTGCATTAATGTATCGATTGAAACCTTCCTAATATCAATACCACCGATTTTGATAGCGCCTTGATCAACATCATAAAATCTTAATAATAGTTGAGCAATCGTACTTTTCCCACCACCAGATGGACCAACAAGGGCATTCATTGTGTTTGGCTGTAATTCAAAAGTGACATTTTTAAGAACAGGTGCATCTTTCGTATAAGAAAAAGAGACATTCTCATACTGAATGCTATTGTCTTTAAATAGTTTATTTGTCTGTACTTCTTCCACTTCCTTTACAGCAAACATCTCATCTACACGTTGTACTCCTTCATTCACATTACTGAATGTGGACGCAGCATACATCAACTTCATAAACGGTGCATTGGTTCCTGAAGATAAAATAACAAACAGCATAACTGTTAAAGCAAGACTGCCATTTTGAGGATCCTTATTTAAAAGATATGCACCAAATGGTAATACGAATAGAACCACAGAAGTAACCAAAGTTGTGAACCAGATATACCCTCCTCTAAAGTTTTTTGTCCATGCAACAACCAATGTACGATAGTCTTGAATACTTTGGTGGAACCTTTTAAAATTATCCACGGATAAATCAAAGACTTTTACTGCCGGCATTGCTCTTACATACTCCACACCATTACTATTCATTTCTTCTAACGAATCATGATATTGCTTTACCTTATTATCTTTCATTGTTTTTCCCATTAGTACTGCATACAAGATAATTCCTACAATAATTGGAATAAGAGAGACCAACCCTAATCTCCAATCAATTCCGATCATTAAAGCAATATAGACAATGGGGAATATCACAGCAGAAACGATATCGGGGATTTGATGAGCAATAAAAGACTCCATCTTTTCAACTGCTTGGTCAATCGTTTTGACCATTTGTCCGCTAGAGTGTTGTGTAAAATATCCCATCGGTACTTTGGTTAAATGATTGAGTAAATCCATTCGAATTTCATATAAAATATTAAATGCCGCAACATGCGAACACATTGTTGAAATATATAAGAAAACTAAGCTAATAATAAGACTTCCAATAGATAGAAGCCCCCACTGCATCATCTCTTGCGCTGTATAACTTCCCACCATTAAAAGCTCAATAATTTTGTAAATACAATAAAACGGGAAAAATTGTATAATAGTTGCTATTGTTGCTAATATGCCTGAACTTATCAGAAGCAGTTTTTTTCGTGATAAGTATGTTATAAGAACCGATTCATTTTTCACTATCCAATCTCCTCTTTCTTTATGATTTAGTTACTACATTTTGCTCAATAAAACACAATAATCTTTATAATCGATAATGAGAATCATTATCAATTGAGGGTATTATAAACTATTTATACATTAATTAAAACCCATTCTTATTGGCAATTACTTTAATGTTTTCTATTACATTCACTATCAATATTGACTTCACTCATATTATTGACAATGACAGCAACCTTTAGACTCTCTAGATTGTTCATACATGGTTCAGTAAAGTCGTTTTTCCTGCAAATTAAAATCATAACGGGTATCAATGATATTTATATCCCCCTTATTGCGAATCATTTGCAAGTATTCTAAACTATCTCCCTATCATTCGTCAACCATTAATTGCAAATGATTTGCGATTAATTAATACTGAAATTGAAATTTTATAGATAAAGGCGGTCTATTGATAAGCATAACAAAACTTTATTGACTTGTTTGAGCAACGTCCTAATCATGCTTTAAATGCTAAAATGGTTATAAGATTGCTAATAAGATAAATCTATCTACTATTTGTCGAAATATGAATAAATTATTGGAAGAAAAAATGATTAACAAAATAATGGTAGGCACTACTATCTATTTTTATCCAGCAAGTAAAGATCATAACCATTTTATGATTTGTTATCAATTCTTCTAGTCCTCAATAATTGACCTTTGCCATCTAATTGTTTAATTGCATGTTTTAATTCCTTTTTCGATCCTTCTAAACAAGTATCTTGTAATCCTTCAGGCCCATTTTCCCAAGTATTCACTCGTTGAATGAATCGTTTATTTATAAAAATTGAAAATATTTTTTTGCATACTTGGGTAACCCAGTATTCTCTAACAACTCTAAATATGTTCCTTGATAAAAAATAAATCAACGCATTGTATGGTTTGTTTTTTCTACCATATTCTACTTTAAAACCAAACCTTCTAAATTTTTTTACCGCTGCATCCAAATTATTTACTTTATAAATAACATGACCTACAAACATTTCCACACCTCGATTCATTACATTATTTTTCCAATTGATAAATTACTATACCAAAGATTCAATAGCATAAACTATTAAAATACCAAATAATATAGTTCTAAAAAAATCAATGGAGAATCTAAATCATGAGTAAGAAAATTTCCCGAAGCAATACCTAACAAAATTGTATAAGAAATCGCATCTGATATCATGATTAAATTTCTTAAGACTAAAAATCTAACCTACCAAACTACAAGATAATTCAGTAATGATTAATACCGATAACACCCGATTAATCTGTCACACTCTTTCTTTTTCGCAAAAAATTTGCGATAAATCCTTTCGGTGAGAAAAGAATTAAAAAAATTATGATAATTGATATCACGAGAACAATCATATGTCCTGTTGATATATTTTGAATAGCGATACTTATAATAGTTAATATACTCAAGCTTATCTAATAATTCTGTCACTTCTTTATCAGAACAGTCTAGATAATTGACTTAACAAATTTTGCTTTCTCTATAAATGTTGCATTCCTTTCTTTGTCAATACCATACCTTTGTACAGTATATAAACCACAAGACTTTCTAGCTAATTTTTGAAACATTTATGACCAGAATCATTGGTAAGACTCATCTTATTCGCTAAAATACCTATCGTAACAAACTTGATATTGATAGTCGCTAAGTGTCTTTAAATATTCTTCAAAAGCTTTAATCTCCTAGGATCGGGTTCAAAAGGGTTACGAAATTCATTTAAAAAAAGTAAAGTTGTTGCAATTCAACTAGAGAAAAAGTTGACAGTTTGGTGAAGTAAAATTCATCAATTATTAGCCATCTCTACCTCTCTACTTCTGATTCTTGCTTTGTTCTTATATCAGTCAAACTCATTATCTTCCGAAAGCTTGATTGCTCTTTCACTATTTTTCCTCGGTTTTTTTTGTTCCTTTAAAAACACTGAGTGGTGAGGTAGCGATGTTTGCTATTATGGATAGCTGTTTGGATCGAATGGAAGAATTGTTCTCCGTTACTGTTTTAGAAGATGCTGGTCAAAACGCTTTGAATAGTTTTGACGAAAAACAGCCAGAAGTCGTTTTTGAACAGGTATCCTTTGGGTATGATAAAAGTTTAGTTTTAGAGGATGTAAATTTTGAATTACTCCCCAGTACGATGACAGCATTGGTCGGTCCATCTGATTCAGGTAAATCCACAATTGCAAATTTACTTGCACGTTTTTGGGATATTCAAAGTGGTGCTATCCGCATTCGTGGGACACAAATAAAGGATCTTTCATTGAATGAATTGATGAAATCTATCAGTATGGTTTTCCAACAAACCTATTTATTTGAAGATTCGATTTATAACAATATCAAGATGGGGAAAATGGATGCTACAGAAGAAGAAATTTTTACAGCAGCAAAAAAAGCACGATGTTTTGATTTTATTCAAAACCTACCTCAAGGTTTGATACGATCATTGGTGAGGGTGGTGAAAGTCTTTCTGGGGGACAGCACCAACGTATTTCTATCGCAATTTTTAAAGGACGCACCGATTGTTATTTTAGATGAGACAACTGCCAGCGTCGATGCGAATAACGAATATTATATCCAGCTGAATTGGTTAAAAATAAGATCTTGCTTATCATTGCACATCGCTTGAATACGATTTGAGCAGCAGATCAAATCCTGGTCATCAATCATGGCAAAGTGAATGAACAAGGGACACATGAAGAATTAATGAAAAATCAAGGAGTGTACTCTAGTTTGTATGGAAAAATTCAATTAAATTAAAAAATTAACCAGAATGAGGAATGATCACTATAAAAATAAAATGAATACAAAAAATTATATTTATCCGAGATTTTCTGTTGCACATCAACTTTATATTGTTATTATGTTAGGTTATATTATACTTTTAGGTTTTAATCCAACGATCTATTTAGTGATTCTTTTAATTATAGGTATCGTTGGACCTTTTATCACTCTGATTTTATCGAGAGTTCAATTTATGAAAACTACTACTGATTATTATGGTCCAGAATATGTTGAACACGTTTCTCGTCTTACTCCTAATTGGTTTTATATTCGTACTAATTGCCTTGTCGATAAACAGGAGGTATAGTTTGGGCAGGTCTTGATCAAAAGCTAAATCGAAAATATCTTGAAAATACAGGATTACTTTAATGTACACTATGATAAATACAAATATACGTTTCATAAATAGTTCAACAATATCATATGTATAAAGAAGAGGAAGTAAATAATAGTTGTTAAAACCTAATATAGAACATAAACAGGCTTAATTCGCGAATTAAGCCTGTTTATGTTCTATATACTCTGAAAATATACTAGTTTAATAAAATCTTTCTCACAATAAATCCAAATACCATAGATTTTTTTATCAACACACCAAAAAGAAAAAGACGGATAATTTATTGCCGCTTTGCTTTCACTTGATCTAACAAGAAATTGGGTGTTTTTTGCTGCATTTTTTTATGAGTTTGTCTCCAGACAGCAAACTTTTCAAATCTAAATGCCGAAGCGTATTGTTTTTTAAATCTTCCGCATAGACATCTATGGAAGTTTCTCTCGAATAATAGTTATTCTTTCTTCCGAAATAACTACAAGACCATCTTTATTTTTACTAACTACTGTTGCTGGCAAATTTTTTTGGTGATACTTTATCACGTTTTTAGACATGAATAAATAGACTTATTCTGACATTGTATAATGATTCATAATACTCCTCATCCTTTATATCCAGTGTACAAAAGTAGTAAATACACGCAGGAATTGACTATCATAAGTAAGATACATATCGCTAGGAAGTTTCTTACTTGTACAGACAAAAAGAGAAGGCACCTCTCACTTCTTTTACTTTCGGAACCTTCCCAAATCTCTGTAAAATAATTGGCTTCAGTAATTAAAGTTGATCTCACAAAAAAGTTATCAAAAATACAACTGATTTCACCGTTCGTAAAAATTATCACTAACAAATTCAGATTTTATACTATTTAGTGTTGGGAATGATAAACATTAACTATCGAAGAGTCTTTTAAAATCTTTTTTATACTCATGATTTCTTCCAAAAATTGTGAGAAAAGATAAGTTAAATACTTTTCATCGAACGGACCCATTTATCGAACTCTGTCACGAGTAAGACGACCATCCCGGAAGCCCCTGAGATGACCCAGCCGATCACGGACATGTCCTCGGTATGAAAGGTTCTCTGCATAAATGGAACATAGGTCAATAGCAGTTGCAGAACCAGCATCACACCAATAATCAAGAACGCTTTGGGGTTTGTGAAGGAAGCTTTGGAAAACGCTAATGCACTGGTACGGATGTTGAACAAATAGAAAATCTTGCTCAAGACCACCATATTGACCATCATGGTACTAGCAACTGATTCGCTGATGCCTTGCAACAAAAGCCAGTCATGGGCGATCAAGCTGATGACTGCCATCAAAATCGATACGTACGCCATCTGCCAAATATCATGGCGATTCAACAATTTATTACCTGTCTTTCGCGGTTTACGGCTCATGATTCCAGACTCTGCTGGTTCAAAGATAAACGCAAACTGGATCGTAATAGCAGAAACCATATTGATCCACAGCAGTTGTGTCGCCTGCAGCGGCAATTCTTTTTGCATCATGATGGTAAAAGCAATGATCAGCCCTTCAGCAAAAGACGTCGGTAACAGAAACAAAATACTCTTTTTGATGTTGTCATAGATTCGCCGCCCTTCGCGAATCGCTAAGGACATGGTACCAAAATTGTCATCAGTTAAGATCATATCAGCAGAATCTTTGGCTACATCCGTGCCGCTGATTCCCATCGCTACACCGATATCCGCCTGTTTCAATGCAGGAGCATCGTTGACGCCGTCACCCGTCATCGCAGTGACTTTGCCTTTAGCTTGCAGCGCTTTGATAATGTCTAATTTATTTTTCGGCGTCGTACGTGCAAAGACTTGATTAGCCAAGGCGGCTTCTTGAAATTCGGCTTCACTCATCTGATCCAACTTGGTACCAGTCACGACTTGAATCTCGTCAGCTAAGCCGAGTTTTTCTCCAATCGCTTTAGCGGTCAAGGGGTGATCCCCAGTGATCATTTTGACCTGAACACCGGCTTGGTTCATTTCCTTCAGGGAGGCAATCACTTCTTCTCGCGGCGGATCAATGATCCCAGCGATCCCCAGTAATTGCAGTCCTTGCTCAAAAATCGTTTCATCAATGTGATCGATTGAAACTGGCTGATAGCCCACCGCTACCACCCGATTGCCTTCTGCCGACAAGCGGCGGACATGTCCTGTCCAGTAGTCTTCATCAAAAGTCCCTGACTGTTTTTGCACCATTTCAAACAATTTATCTGGGGACCCTTTGACGAATAACAAGCGTTCCCCCGCAGAGTTTGCCACTAATTTCGCCATGTAGCGGTTGTCGGAATCAAAAGGTAGCATATCCAGTTCTTGGTAGGCAGGAACTTGTGGATAAGCAAACTGCTTATGGTACAGCGTCAAAAAGGAGCCATCCGTTGGTTCCCCATTGATCGTCCACTGGCTTCCTTCTGATACTAGCACTGTATCATTGGCTTCGTAGCCGGCTTCCAAAAACAACTGCAGGGTGTCTTGGTCACGGTCGTTCCCCTGCTTAAGATGGATCGCTCCCAACGGCGCATAGCCGTCACCAGTCACTTCGTATTCCTGCTGAGCCAATACGATGTCTTTGACCGTCATTTCATTTTTGGTCAGAGTACCGGTTTTATCCGTCGCAATCACATCCACTGATCCAAGCGTTTCAACCGCAGGCAGTGTTTTGATGATGGTGTGCTTGTTTTTTGCCATATCGCTGACACCCATCGCCAAAACTACCGATGTCGTTGCCGGCAATCCTTCTGGAATCGAACCGACGATCATGGTGACGACAGCTAAGGACAAGACAGAAATCGCATAGGTTTGCTGGAACAAGCTGACGACAAATAGCAAGACCGCCACGCCCATGATCACATAGGTGATACCTTTTCCCAGTCCATCGATCTCTTTCATCAGCGGCGTTTTTCGCTCTTCCGTCTGATTGACTTCTGCTGAGATTTTCCCGATCTCAGTAGTGGCGCCGGTAGCGATCACAATCCCTTTCCCGCTTCCTGACGTCACGGAAGTCGAAGCAAACGCCAAATTCCATTGTTCCGCTAATGGGGTTGCTTCATCCACTAAGGCATCTGTTATTTTTTCCACCGAATCGGATTCACCAGTCAAGGCGGATTCTTGGATACGCAAGTTGTCCGCTTCGATGATCCGCAGATCTGCGGGTATATTGTCGCCGGATTCTAAGAATACGACATCGCCAGGAACGACTTCAGCGGCTGGAATATCTTGACGAATCCCATCTCTATAGACCGTGGCTTCTGCCGAAAGCATCTCTTTGATCCGCTCTAACGCATCGGAAGCATTAGCTTCTTGGTAATAACCGATCAACGCATTGACCAGTACCACGATTCCGATGATCACGGCATCAGAGAAATGCCCCATCAGGAGTGTCAAGCAGGCCGAGAAAATCAAAATGTAGATGATCGTGTTATGGAATTGCCGCAGCAGCAAGCGCCACTTAGCTGTTTTTTTGACCGCTAATTGGTTCAATCCGTAGATTCCTAACCGCTCGGTTACTTGTGCTTCATCCAATCCTTGTTCGATTGAGGGCACCTGATAATGTTCGATTGTTTCTGACACTGATAACTGAAACTCTTTTTTATTCATTTATTCTTCTTCCTTTTCTTTTTCATTGATGGATAAAACAAATAAGCCCCTTATTTAGAAACTGCTCCTAAATAACGCGCTGCTGCTGGTCTCCTATTCAATTAAAAAGTAAGGTAAGTCAAAATAGTGTTTCTGCTCACCGTCACTCGAGTCGCTTGACATTCGTTTACCACCCCCTCTAAAGTTAGAAATAAGCGTAACAAACTATTTTTAAGAAGTCAAGAGGGACCGTATTCATAAAAAAATAGCCTTTATTTACGCGATTATAGTCGACAAACTTATGTTTACGATAACAAACTTACATATAATGGAATTTTTTAAGGATACTAGCCATCCAGTTTTTCTAATATTTGTTTCGTCGATCTATAGATGATAGGATTCGCCTTTTAAGATACTATCCATCGTAGTTTGTTATTTAGCTTAAACTGCACCTATCAGCTTCGCTACTTCTTCTGCCTCATGGGTATGTTTCGAAACTATACCGTCACTATCTCCTACAATGATATCACCTGAATAGATGATTAGATTGTTGATGTGTGCAAATATATTGATTTTGCCAAGGTTATTTTTGAGTGAAATAAAAAAATCTGTTACAGAGATCCTTTCATTCTGTAACAGATTTAATTTGATTCAACTCATCAATCCTTATTGTCAAAGATCCTTTTTGGCAGTGTGCTTTTTGACCACTTCTACAATTTCGTCAAAACTAGCAGTCTTATCCCCTATCCGAATATTATTTAGTAATGTATTTTTAAATAAATAGATTGTCTGAAAAACTATGGAAATATGGGAATAAGTATTATCTGGTTTGACTTCTTTTATATCTTTCTCTCCAATGTATACCTTTCCGTTGTGTGCATCGTAAAAACGTGTAAGTACTTTTACAACGGTTGCTTTAACACTTCCTCATGGTTCCACCCATTCAGTCAATATTTTCATTATTAAATGTTTTTTTGATTTTTTACACAATTAGGCAGGAGCTCTCTATGATTAAGAATCTCTTTTTTATGCTTACTAAATATAATTCCAAATTTTATCAAAATATCTTATTTTTAATTACAAAAAAACATCTTCTCCAAGATAGAGAAGATGCTTAAAACAGCTCAATACAAAATAGTTCCGACACGCTCCACCAACAGGTTCAAAGGGTCAGGTTTTAACCTTCTCAACGCCAATTACGTCCCCTGCATTTTTATTTAATTTTATTCAATTAACATACTACATAAACAAATCAGTCCTATCAATATAAGAACTATTGGTTAACAGTTAATTGCGATTAACTTATGATTATATTTCAAATTAATTTCACAATCAGCTTATCTAAAATAATCATATCTACACCTAGTTGTTTTGCCTATATGACCCAGTATAAATCAGGAAAAGTACAATGAATCTATTTGATAGTTATTGTTACTTTCTTTAAAATTCTAGATTATATTTTTTGGGAATAAAATTCCGATTTATATAATACCTGACCAACAGCAAATGTAACAATCGACCCGCCCAATATTTAGATCATAATCATTTGAGCAAACAATTAATTCTGATTACAAGAATTCTTTGAAGATATCAGTTACATTATCTCTTTGAGTCAGAGATAATTTTATTAATGAATCACAATCAATGCCTTCAATAGGTTCTTTATAGTATCCTTGAAAAAAATCTACTAAATCATCTGTTACGTAAGTTTTATTTGGTCTTTTTTTGACATTTTTTTGAATACTCTGCACTACAATCTAAAACTATAGCTATAACGCTGACATTTGTACCTTTCAAATATTCATAAGTATTTTTTCTATTAATAATATTTAAATTTGTAGAGTCATAAACTACATTTCTTGTTTTTAGTGCATGAAGCCTTACTAAATTCATAACTGAAAATATAAATTCATGATTATCTTTAAATTCAGTAAAAATATTACGATATTCGTCTGATGAAACTAAAAAAGCACCTTCTTTTTCTAGTTTTTTTGAAATAGTTGTTTTACCAGAACCAGGTATACCGACTAACAAAAATAAATTATTAAGCATAATTATCCCCCTTCAATTTGTTATTTTTAATTTTTGATAAAGCCCATCAGAAGTTTCTTTTTTTCTTTAGATAGCTCTGGCCATGCAACGATATTATCATGAAAATTTCTCGGAATAAGATGGAAATGAACATGTCGAATTGACTGTCCCACACTTTCACCGCTAGCCATTAAAATATTTACTCCTGTATATCCACAGCTGTTTATTATATGGTTATTAATTTTTAGTAAAGTCTTTTGTAGTTCAATAAAATTTTCATCAGTAATATCATTTAAATCTGTGCAATGATCTTTTGGTATAATTAATATATGCCCATTTACATCTGCGAATTTTTATGTCATTTTAGAAAAGTGATCGTAATTTTATTGGAGCATAATAACCTTTAGGGAAAACCCAAAAGCACACAATATATCCATTTTTTTGTGCTTTTAACCTACTTGCTTCTCTTTCGGAAAAGGTCAATAGTTATAACGAAGTGACTCTCACTGCCTCTCAGAAGAAAGAAAATACTTACAAAGATTCATTGTGTAAAATAGTTTTCGTATTAAATTCCAGGTATTTTCTAAGTAAAAATTACACCTTTTCCCATTAAGAACATACTAATAGCGGCCGTGTTAGGAACAATTTAATTCAATCATTTTCTTTGATAAATCCCTTTGTTTAATCATTCCAATACGTTCATTGTACGTATTATGTTTATCAAAAAACTACGCTACACGATACTTCAAGCATAAAAGCTAGGTTATCATGTAGCGTAGGTTGCTATTTATGAAAATATTTGGAATTTGAATAATTCTTTCATAATCCTATTTCACACAACGGAATCCTAAATTATTCGCAGCAGACATACCTGAATTCCCATTACGAGCTGCAATCCGATACCTTTTACAGTATGAATAATGACAGAGGAAAGAACCTCCTCGTGTTGCGTAATAGGTATCATCCACTTGTTGGTATGTTTGCCAAATTTCTTCACTCGTTGTTGTTTGAAACTTCTCCAAATCAATTCGTGCTGGATTGCTACACCATTCCCAGACATTGCCAACCGCTTGATACATCCCTAGTCCATTCGGCTCGTACCATTTGGCTGGTGCTGTATTCATAAAACCATCGTCTTTTGTATTCATTCCCGGAAAATCTCCTTGCCAAATATTCGCTCGATGTTTACCAGCTAAGATAAATTCTTCATCGCCCCATGGATACCGCTCATTATTTGTCCCACCTTTAGCTGCAATTTCCCATTCTACTTCACTTGGCAAACGTTTGCCCACCCAGTTACAATAAACAATCGCATCGTTACGCGAGACTTGTACGACAGGATGATCCATCCGCATTTCAATCGTTGAATCTGGACCTTCTGGATGACGCCAATCAGCACCTGCTACAGCGTACCACCATGCCATATTGGGAACTAATTGACTTTTCATTCGTGTTTCTTCACTCAAAAAATAGTGAAAGACAAAAGACCAACCAAAACGTTCAGCCTCAGTTACGTAACCTGTTGCCTCAATAAATTTAGCAAATTCAGCATTCGTTACGGTCGTTTCATCCATCCAAAAGGTTGGAACTACAACCGTTAGACGAGGTCCTTCATTATCTGCTTCAAATCCGTCTGCGTGATCTGTTCCTATGATATAACTTCCACCAGGTATTTTAATCATGGTTGTCACTCCTTATAGTAGCTGAAAACTATTGTAACAATTAATCAACAAGACACACATAATAACTAATTGGAACACCGTTGTTACTTTTTTTTCAGATAGCATGGTGCTCAACTTCGCTCCTAACAGCCCACCGATAATCGCAGCAGGTACAATATATATCAACATAGTTAAATCGAAATCTCCAAAACCGGTAGACACTCCCATCGTCACTAATTTGGATAGTTGGGAGAAGAAAATTGTACAAATCGAGTACATCGTTGCTTCTTTTATAGGAATCGAGAACATTAACATTAGTAAAGAAACATTAATCGGTCCTCCACCAATACCAAGCAGACTAGCAAAAAAGCCTAAAATCAGACCACAAACTAAATACCAAAAACTATGGCTTAATTGGAAGTTTTTCCAATCGTATTTTGTATAGAACAAAGCAAATAAGAGTGTAATTATCGTCAAAATAATTTGAATCATCTGAACGGCATCATCATTTGCAAAAATTCGTAAGAAATAATCAAACGCGCTATTACCAAGAATTCCGCCTAATACTGCACCTGCGGATACCCAGACAACAATCTTCCAATTAATTTTTCGCCCACTCGTTAATTGGCGACTTGTCGAAACAATCGACATCGTAAAAACAGCAACCGACGAATAGAACGAAATCGCCGCCACTGTGTGCGCTCCAATAAAATCAAAAATCGGTTTAATTAAGACACCACCACCCATGCCAGAAACAGCGCCAACTGTATTTGCTAGTACAATCACCAAAAAATAAATGATTCCAATAATCATGCATGAACCGCCTGTAATGTCTCTAAAATTTCATCTATTTTTGGAACAAATTCTTTTAACAGATGTGCATAACCACAAAAATCACGTTCATCTACATACATAGCATCTTTCATTCGCTTACAGCCACCGTGACACATTTTTAAAAATGGACAGATTTGACATTTTTCAGGTAAGGGGGCTTTTTCACAACGAAATTTTTTAGAAACATCTTGCGAAAATAATTCTCGTAATGTTTGTTCTTGAATATAGCCCATGCGATACTCGTCCAAGACATAAAAATCACAAGGATAGACACTCCCATCCGCTTCAATAACATACTGCACCTGACAATTTCCTAAAATACCACACGCTGTTACTTGTCGGCGAACCAATAAATTCACGATATCATCAAATAGTTTGATACTTATGTAATTCCCCTGCTGAAGTTCAGTGAACCACAATTGAAAGATTTGATGATAAAAACTTGCAAAACGTTTAGGTGTCAAAGCATAGCTATTTCGCTCCAGTGCGTCTAAATCATCCAGACACGGAATAAATTGAACATAACCAATCTGTTGTTCTTTAAGAAATCGAAACACTTTCTTCGCTTCTTTCGCCAACGGATTTGTTAATACGCAAAGGACATTGTAATCAATTTCGTAACGATCAAACAGCGCCTTTGTTTGAAGAACACGCTGAAACGTTCCTCGACCTCTAGGATCCACTCGATTCAAGTCATGATAGAGGGGATGTCCATCAATTGACAACCCCACTAAAAAATTATGTTCTTTAAAAAATACACACCATTTCTCATTAATCACTATACCATTCGTCTGTATCGCATAATGGACATGCACACGTCTGACTTGTTTTTCAATCAACTCAGTTATGTTTTGGAAATAGGATAATCCTGCTAACGTTGGTTCTCCTCCTTGAAACGCCAACGTTAACTCATCGCCATCTTCTAAATCTTCGTAAATATTCGCGATCATTTGCTCGGCAATATCTGTTTTCATTTTCCCATAAGAACGTACTTCACGCAATGAACTAACATTAGCATAAAAACAATACTTGCATCGTAAATTACAAAGTGCTGAAGCTGGTTTGATTAACACGGAAATATGTTTCAAGATATATCCCTACTTTCTTCTATATTTTTTCACCGTTCATCACAATTACTTCTTTATACCAATCAAATGATTTTTTCTTCGAACGATTCAATGTCCCATTTTCTTGATTATCTAAATCGACATAAAAAAAACCATAACATTTGCTCATTTCCCTGTTGATGCGCTGACTAAATCGATACAGCCCTATGGTTACCCCATCAATTCAATACCATCTTCGATTACTTCAATGTGTCAACGCAAATAGTCAATTAGGTACATTCTTTGATTTCATCTAAACATGCATATTACCTACAATAATAGCAAGCGTCCTGTAATGAAATCAGATGCCATTTTTGATTCAACCGTTTACAAAGCTAACATTAAATATCGCAGTTAAAAATGCAATGTACGATTTTTCCAATGGCCATAAGTTTTCGCTAAATTTAAAGGTAATTCATAGTGAGAAATCGTAATCACTGATTCAATCTCATATTTCAAATACTCGTCAATCAAGGTATCATAAAACGTTAGTCATACTTCATTCGGTGTTAATTCATCACCATTTGGAAAACTACTTGACCAAGCGATTGAGAAACGATAGCACTTAAAGCCCATATCCGCAAATAACGCAATGTCTTCTTTAAAATGATGCTAATGATCAATTCCAGTTTGTCATAATCTAGTGACCAGTCAAATTCTTCACTACTTAAAATTGCTAGACGCTTACGCCCCCCGGCAGCACATCGTCTACAGACAAACCTTCGCTATCTACGTTATAGGCTCTTTCTAATTGATTGGAAGTTGTTGCACCATCCCATAAGAAATTCTTGAGAAATTTACCCATTGTTCTCCACATTTCAGTTGTTTATTTGAATTATTATTAACGTTTATCACGCTTCATAGGTACATAATCTGTTGTTTCCATATAAAACTGTGTCACTCGATTTTTCATTTTTTGAACTAAATCCTGGTACTCATCTAAAACAGCTAAATTATTAATTTCCATCGGATCTTCGATAGTATTATACAATTCATCTGTTTCATATAGACGCATCGTGTATTTAAAATCTCCCATTTTACACATGACTGCTTTTGTATGCTCCGGACCTTCACTATATTGTGTTGCTAGTCGTGGCCAGTAAGGAGATTCTGGTCCATGACCTAATTCCATCGCCTGTTTCTCACCATGAATACGTCCCCCTTCACAGAAGACCGCATCTTTATGCTCTTCGTCACCAGCTACCACATGCAATAGTGACTTTCCAAACTGTGTATACGATAAGTCTATTTCTGCCATTTCTGCAATCGTTGCCGGTAAATCCAGCAATTCAACTTGTGCTTTGGAAATACGTGGCTCTACTACTATTCCTTTTGCAGGCTTAATCAATAATGGTACATTCGAAATCGGATCTTCAAAACAGTTTTGAACTTTTTCCGTAATCGTATAATCTCCTGTATAATCACCATGATCACTATAAATAATCAAATTCGTATCGTCATATAAGCCAAACTCTTTCAATTTTTCTTTAATCAATCCTACTTGATGATCAAAACGAGAAACCATCGCTAAATAAGTTCCTCTCAATTCATCAAAACGCTCTTCTGACCAATCGTTTAACTCTTGTCGTTCATTAATACCATATAGCATCGAAGCCTTGTTTGGAACTTCTTGAATATTTGGACGACGAGGTGGTAGCTTACTTCGATCAATATTTGAATACCATGGGTCTTCACACGCATATGGTGGATGTGGAAATGAAATAGTACAATAAACGAAGAACGGTTTATCTGAAGATTCTTTACGACGACGTTCAATGTACTCCAATGCTTTTTCTACACAATTCCAATCTGTTTTTCCATATCCTTCTCCATCTGGTAATTTCCCCATATAAAAAGAGTAATAAGTATCTCCTGATAACATTTTATCGTATAACTTTTTACTATCTTCATTCATATCAACAGAGTGATCCATTTGACTATTTTCAGCATCGCGTGTGTTTTCATTTTTCACACCATCATAATACTCGTCACAGTATTCTGTTTTAGGCCGATCCGCGGGAACAACATCATTCCGACCAATCCAAATCACTTCATATCCATTATTTTTCATTTCCTTTAAAATGTTAGGTTCGTCTTCACGTTGTAAATAATGCATTGTTCGATGTCCACTCACATGTGGATACAACCCTGTTAAAAAACTATTTCTAGAAGGAACACATACTGGATTTTGACAGTATGCATTCTCAAAAGAGACACCCTCCGAAACTAAATCATCTAAATTAGGTGTGATAGATGCTGGATTTCCCATGTGTGCCAATGCGTCATTTCTCATTTGATCTGCTACAAATAGAAAAATATTCTTTTTACTCATCAATTGTCCCTCCTAAGCTATTACTGTTAATAAATTATCTTCATGACTGACAGATGAAACTTCAACATTCACAATTTCTAAATATTTTTTAGAATTCGTAATTATAATCGGTGTTTGCAATGAATACCCTGCAGCTGTAATCGCATCAATGTCAAATGTTACTAGTAATTGACCTTTTCTCACTGTATCACCTTGTTTCACAGCTGGATTAAAGTATTTTCCTTGTAGATTCACTGTATCCATACCAATATGAATCAATATTTCAATACCTTCATTTGTTGTTAAACCAAGAGCATGGTATGTCGGAAACAACGTTGTCACCTCGCCATCTGCTGGTGCGTAGACTTTCCCTTCAGTTGGCAAAATTGCTACTCCTTGACCAAGTAAACCTGTCGAAAAGGCAGCATCAGATACTTTACTTAACGGTATCACTTCACCTTTAATTGGTGTATCCAGTTCATATAAAACTGTTTGACCTAAGGTTTCATTAATAGAAACACTCTCTTTTTCAGTAACTTCGTCTGTTTCTTCATCCAATTTTGGATTATAAGAATAGAAATAAGTAATTAAGAATCCTACGACAAATGCAACTGCACAAGCAATAGTAAATCCAATAAAACTGTTGTCAAAACCAACTTCAGGGTTGATAAACCTTGGCAAGGCAAAGATCCCTGTTCCACCATTAATGTACACTCGTGTTTTGAAAATCCCCATAATTGCACCAGGAATGGCAACTGCTACTGAAGTAGTATAGAAAACTTTCTTTCTAGCCAATGTTACACCATATAATGCTGGTTCAGTAATCCCGAATACTGCTGACAAAGCTGCAGGAAAAGCGATTTCTTTTAGTTTTTTGTTCTTGGTTTTGAAGAAAACTGCAAACGTTACGCCAGCCATTGCCAAAGGTGTTGCAAGACCAGCCATCATAACTACGTCATATCCTAGAGTTGCATAGTTGTTCAATGCAATTGGAACAAATCCCCAATGCAGACCAAACATAATAAAGACTTGCCAAAAGCCACCAATCACAGTTCCTGCAATGATTGGACTGAAATCATTTGCTGCTGATAATATTTGTCCAATAAACAAACCCGCCCAAGTTGTAATAGGACCTACAATTAAAAATACTAAGGGTACTGTAATAATTAATGTTAGAAAAGAAACAAAGAAACTACGCACCATACGAGGAATAACTCTTGTAAAAAAAGCCTCAAATTTAGCAGCTAAATAAGTTCCTGCAATGATAGGAATAACACTTGAGGCATAGTTCATCAAAATAACTGGTAATCCCAAAAATTTGATATAGACTGGGGATTCAATGACTGTTCCTTGAAATAAAGTGAATAACGCTTCCCCTCCAGCACTACTTGCTGCAACAACTGATGGATACACTAATGCAGCACCAATAGCCATACCAATAAATGGCTTTCCTCCAAATTTATTCGATGCTGTATAACCTAAGAATAATGGAAAGAAATAAAAGAGACCGTCACCAGTAGCATTCAAAATTAGATATGTTCCTGATACTTTGTCAATTAATTCAAAAGCTGCTAGTAAAGCTAATAAGCCTTTGATCATACCGGCAGCCATCAAAACATTAATAACTGGGGTAAATACACCAGATACAATATCAATGAAATTATTTAAAATCCCTTTCGGCTTATCTACATCGTCTTGTGAAGTTGATGCATTTTGAATTCCAGCTAACTCTACAAATTCTTTATATACTTCTGCAACATGATTTCCAATGACTATTTGATACTGACCACCACTTTGTACAACCGTTACAACACCTGAAATCTTTTTAATAGTCTCTGTGTTTGCTTTCGATTCATCTTTTAATTTAAAACGCAAACGAGTCATACAATGTGCTAAACCATTAATATTTTCTTTTCCCCCAATATTTTCTAATATTTGTTCATTTAATTCTTTATAATCCATCACAATTATCCTCTCCAATAATTTCTATAAAATAAAAAACAAGACTAAACAAAGTTGTCTCACAACAACTTCGTCAAGTCTTGCCTGCATGACCAGTAACACCTTGAATTATTTCTCTATTAATTTTTGTACATGTAGCGTTAAATATAATTGTTCTTCATCGATTAATTCTTTTTCTAAATACCTGCCAATCAGCAAGGTTGTTTCATATGCTTCTGGATATTTCTCAATCACATGAACCAATAACGGATTACTAGAATTTTCAGTTGTACGTGTTTCCAATCGTTTAAAGAAAAATCTTAAATGTGTCACAAACCGTTCGAATGATAAACTCTTTTCATCAACATCCACGTGGTTATGCATCCTAATAATAGCTAAAATATCTCGGATCTTTTGGGTCAATGATTGAATGTTTTCAACTTGCTCGTCACTATTTAATTGTGCATTAATAAAGTGCATAGCAATATTACTTGCTTCAGAATCATCTAGTGTTGTTTTAAATTTTTGATTAATCAATTGAACCGCATGTTCTCCCACCAAAAATTCATTTGGGTAAAACTTACGAATTTCCCAAAACAATTGATTATTCAAATGTAGCCCTTCTTTTTGCAGTCTCACAGTGTTAAAAAGGTGATCTGTTAATGAAATATAAATAGAATCGCTCAACTCATACGTGATTTTTTGTTTCCCATATTTGATAATATCATCTGCTAACGTCGCATATTCGACAGGCATATCCTGTAACAAATTCATCAAACGTTTTGTTGATTGCTTCTGCAACACAAAAACCCGCTCAATTTTCTTCTCATCTGCTTCTTGTCCAGGCTTTGTCTTAAAGCCAATGCCTGTCCCAATCCAGATATAATCTTTTGACCCTTCACCTACCAACACTGAATTATTGTTCAGTATCTTTTTAATTTTCAAACAAGATTTCACCTCCTAAAAAAAAGGCCATACCTTAACACACACGTAATTCTAATACGTGCATCCTAAGGTATAGCCTGCTTTACCAGTAACTACCCATTCAATTGACTATATGATATACTAATAAACAAAAAAAAGCAAGCGGTTTCTAAAATTTAATATAGAAAATTATCTACATGCGTCTTCTATATTCTTTGCTAGTTCCTCTTAGCAAAGAAATAATGTATAGATATAAAACTCGATTTCTTTATCGATTCAGCAATCCTCGGATACTCCACTACTATGATGAAATTGGACTGTTTCAACCGAACAGCAAAGACGAGAACGGGCACCGTTATTATTCCCTTGATCAACTTTTGGATCTCGGATTCATCCTGTCATTGAAAGAACTTTCGATGCCCTTAAAAGATATCCAAACAGTGCTTACCGGTGATGCAGAAATCATGAGAAAACTGTTGAAATCCAAGCGTCAAACCATCGATGAAAAAATCCAACAGATGACCAACATCAAAAAAATCATCGAACGAAAAGTAGCGGATTTACGGTTGGTTGCAGAAAAACTTCCCCTTTTTCCTTGATTGAACAGCAAAAAGAATATTTATCCATGCGGCAGCAGCTTACCGGAGATAATCAGCCAAGCTTACGATCTTTTGATGGCACAGCCTTACCTTTTTTCAAATAACGAATCAGGAAAATCCGCAACTAGCCTCGTTTGTTAAACCAGCAGGACACTATTTGATTGCGATTTATCAAGGTGATGATGAAAGATTGAAGCAGTTTTATCACAAAGTCAAACAGCTGATCGCCAATCATGAGTGAAAAATCGATAACTACTTTTATGAACGTTCGCTCCACGAAACGATCCTTAACAACAAGGTCGCCTATTTGACAGAGCTTCAAGTACGTATTTTACCAGAGGCGTAACTGTTCGCTTGGCAAATTCAATGAACGAAAAAAATACCTGTACGATAATTTGGAAATAGTCCAACAATTTGATTCCATTGTTCACCACTCAATTCATATCGCCGGGATTATGCCATTCTTTATCAGGCTCCATTCGTTTTTATTAGAGCATACCATATTTCTGTTAAGTTTTCAGACACATCCTAGTATCAGATATATTTGGTCCCCTTCTTGTAGAATGTTTGGTGTAATTCATTATTTTTATGTTTTAAGTGGATTTCGAATATTAGATTTGAACTACAATACTGACTACTATCTATCAAACAAACTGACTTAAGCGTCTCTAGTTTAAACGATTTAAATAGCTCCGTAACTCAGATTTTACTGGTTCTCTAATGATACTGTATCCATGTCTCCAACATTTCCATTAGTAATCTCTTACATTTATTAACTGTCATAAATTCCTGATAACTCACTTCCCATTTCTTTTCTGACTGGAGATTCTTCATTATCTCATAAATGTCTTCTAAAATACTCACCGCATGACGATAGTTTGTTCTCTTTCCTTGCCTAGCATAGTAATCGGCTTTTTCCCAATAAAGAGCAAGTACTTCTTGAGGATATTACTTCACCACTGTCTACCTATTTTCTTCACTACTTTGTATCATTTCGCGGATAAAAAAATCCCTTACACCAGCTTCCCAACGCCGTCAAAATTATATACTTCCTTTATAGTCCAAAAACAAACCACGCATCTTGAGACACCTGGCTTGTTTTTTATCCTAATGCATAATTTTTTCATAAATCCATATAGCGTAGTGTTTCTACTTAAAAGGTATAATCCTCTTCGTCCATCGCCTCCACACTACCCATTAAATAACCCGCACCAACTTGGGAAAAGAAATCATGATTGGCGGTTTCGGTTGAGATTCCATTCATGACAATTGGGTTAATGTCTTCGATTGTCGCTTGTTCAAATCTTGCTGGAAAGCCCATATTTTGTAAAGATTTATTAGCATTGTATCGAACAAACTGTTTGACTTCCTCTGCTAAACCGATTGGTGCATAGATTTCTTCTGTAAAAAGAAATTCATTTTCTAGTAAATCATCCAGTAATTCATCCATCCAGACTTTAAACGTAGTCTGCTCTTCTGTGGAAAGTTGCTTAAAACTTAGTTGGAACTTATACCCTAAATACGTTCCATGAACCGATTCATCTCGAATGACTAATTTAATGATTTCTGATAGATTAGCTAATTTATTTTGACCCCGATACCAAAGAGGTAGGAAGAAATTATTGTAGTATAGAATTCCTTCCAAATAGACACTTGCCACTTTCTTTTTCAAATGATCTTCCTTTTTATAGATCTCATTGATTCGTTTTACTTTATACTGCATTCGAGGATCATTATTCATCCATGCAAACGTTTCTTGCGTCACTGCTTTTTCATTCAAAGACGTTAAAATAGTGCCGTAGCTTTTGGCATGGATTGATTCCATTAGTAAAAAATTATTAATAACCGCCATTTCTTTATGGGTCAATGCATCTTCTCGCATCACATTGACCCCTTCTTCAGACTGAAGGGTGTCTAACAAGGCCAACCCACCTACCACTTTATTTAAGATGCTTTTCTCTATTGCGGACAAGGTATGCCAATCTTTCAGATCATTAGACACCGGTACTCGCGTATCTAGCCAAAATTGAGCTGTAGCTTTGTCCCATACATATTCATCAAATTCATCTTCAATGACATTCCAGTTGACTGTTTCTACCATTGCTCATCCTCCTATCCTTTTTTTAAAATTCGTAATCTTCATTATTCATCGCTTCTGTTTGATTACTTAATATTTGTCGCGCCTCTTTTCGTAAATCATCAATGTTTGTTAACCAGCTATCTAGTTTACTTCCTATCATTTGAGGTAATTCAAAGAAAACCGTTTCTGAAGATCCAACTAGTTGAAAGAAATAATTAGTTGCATAGTGAACCAATTCTTTAGCAATCTCGCTTTCCGTGCTGTATCGACAAATCAGTTTTTCTTCAAGAGGCAAGATTTTTTCTACCAATTCAACGACCCATTCCATTACGGCAACTTGTTCTACTACAGGCAATTCTTGATAAGCTAATTGAAATTTATACCCAATATAGGCGCAATAAATCCCGCCTCCTCGTAAGATGTTACCAATTAATTGATTGGTTTGAACAAGTTGAGTTTCTACTAAGATGGGGGATAATCTACCATAAGCTAGAACTGTCTCACCTAACAAGAAAGCCACTTTTTTTTGCAATTCACTGCCTGATTGATAGACTTCATCGATGATAGTCAATTCCAACGCTAATTCTACTTGGCGGTCAGCAAAGGCATAGTATTCAGCCGTTTGATCTTCTGTTAAAAAGGCTCGAAAGAAAGTGGTCATGGCCTTTGTATGAACAGATTCCATAAACGTCGTGATATTTAAGACAGCTTCTTCTTGTTGGGTTTGAATTCCTCTTCTCAGACTGGGGGCACCATATTCTGACTGCAAGGCATAATTTAACGACAAACTAGCCATCATCTTGTTCAAGTTTTCCTTTTTTCTTTTTGCTAGGTTTTCCCATACGAAAAGATCTTCTTTTAAAGGTAAACGTGTATCCAACCAGAAATTGTTGGTTAATTTTTCCCAGGTATATTGATCTAAGGTATCTTGAAGTTCGTCCCAATTGACGGCTTTGTAGTATAAAAAGTTCATTGTATTCTCTCCTTTGTTTCAGCTATCTATTATTGTTAAATCATACAAGCTGTACATTCATTGGCTGTATGAATCTCATCATCTTCGGTAAATGTACGAACGTAATACAACGACTTAATTCCTTTAGTCCAGGCATAATTACGTAAGCGATTTAAGTCCCTCGTGGTCATTAGGGATGTCCCTTGATTCTTCCACTCATAGAGCCCTTCTGGTAAAACCGACCGCATAAATAAGGTTAAACTCATCCCTTGATCAATATGTTTTTGTGCAACTGCGTAGGTATCAATGATTCTTCGTTGATCCAAATCATAAGCTGACGTATAAA
This sequence comes from Enterococcus sp. DIV2402, assembly GCF_017426705.2. NCBI lineage: Bacteria > Bacillati > Bacillota > Bacilli > Lactobacillales > Enterococcaceae > Enterococcus > Candidatus Enterococcus lowellii. The sequence goes on from NZ_CP147251.1 coordinate 2,134,463, forward strand.
ATGGCAAGGTCTGATCACTTAAAAGCGGTGCTGGATAAAAGATAGAACCCACATTACTTTCTTGACGTTGCTCGACTAATTGTGTTATTGGATGAAGAGACGCACTGGTTTCGTTGATATATGAAATCGATCCATTTGGTGCAATTGCTAATCGATTGCGATGATATAAACCATCCTTAGCAACAGCTTCTTTTAATGCTTGCCAATCAGCTTTAGTTGGTAAATGAATTGCTGCAAATAATTCTTTATTTTTAGCCTCTTTCAATTCAAAATCCATGGCCAAATAGGTGTCAAAATAGTCTCCATTAGCATAAGTCGGTTGTTCAATGGGAAATCGAGTGTCTTATCTGATTCACATCAAAGAAATGGCTATACAGATGAAAAAAGAGAATATTCCTGTAAAAATGATTATGGAAGAATTAGGAATTAAGAACAAAACACAAATTGAAACGTGGTGGCGTTGGTATCGTAATGGTGATAATCACCGACTGGTTTAGCTGGTTGGAAAACAGTATTCTTATGGAAAAGGTCCAGAAGATCAATCAAATGAACAACAGCTCAAAAATGAAAATAAATTTTTAAAAATGCACATTGAGGTGCTAAAAAAGTACAAAGAATTGGAAAGAATGTGGAGCCAGAAATATTTGTAAAATTAGTCAAAAGAATGAAAGGAAAATTAACCATTACTGCATTGTGTCAGCTTTTCGAAGTTTCGCGAGCTACCTATTATCGTTGGACTCATCGGAAATACTTCGGGAAATTAACTGCCCTTGAAGAAGCTGTTCGTTGCCTCTATATAAAAAGCCGAGCAATGATACAATAAATGTACGAATCACTCAGCTTTTTTCATCTAAAACATTATTTTGAATTTTATCTATACATATGAGAGTACTTTACAAAAAGTAGTAACTATGGTTTCCTGTAATCACCTTATCTCCCATTATTGACATTCCGTTATCAAATTCTATATATAAATTTTTTTCTTGCAATATTAATCGACTATCTTTCACGTTGTCCTTTAAAAAATCCCTTATCTTCCTATTTGAAACCGGATAGCTAATTCTATCAATCTTCGTACTTCCATTAGGATGAGTATATTTAATGGGGCGTGGATTCGTAGAAAAGTGACTCATAACAAATGGATACTCAAAATCGTCTGGAAAAAACACTTGATAGTTTAATTTTCTATTATTTGTATCAATTCTTCTAGTTCTCAATAATTGACCTTTGCCATCTAATTGTTTAATTACATATTTTAATTCTTTTTTCGATCCTTCTAAACAAATATCTTGTAATCCTTCAGGCCCATTTTCCCAAGTATTCACTCGTTGAATAAATTGTTTATTTATAAAAATTGAAAATATTTTTTTTGCATACGTAGGTAAACCAGTATTCTCCAATAACTCTAAGTATGCTCCTTGAGAAAAATAAATCAATGCATTGTACGGTTTGTTTTTTCTACCATATTCTACTTTAAAACCAAATCTTCTAAATTTTTTTACTGCTGCATCCAAATTATTTACTTTATAAATAATATGTCCTACAAACATTTTCACACCTCGATTCATTACATTATTTTTCCAATTGATAAATTGCTAAACGATTGTTCATTTGCTTAATTATCGGTAACACAGAAAACAGCCAGCCTAGCAATGAATATTTTCGCATGACAGCGTTGAAACTCTCTTCTTTTATTAACTTCAAATAGGGATACAAGTGAGTTAGTTCATGGCCATTTTTCGTTCCCCATTTGATTTGAGCCTGAGTATGCCTTAGAGCATCATGATACTTAGCATTTTCAACAAAAAAAGAGGACATTAACTCGGTTATTAAAATATAGTTTTCAAATCTACTGGAAAGAAGGTGAAATAAATGAATGATTTCTTCTGTATTAAAATACATTAATAACCCTTCAGCTATAATAATTATTTTGCCTCTTTTTATGATTCGTTTTAACCAATCAGAATCCAATACTGAAGAAGAAACTATAACTTCTCTTCTTCTAGGTTCAAAAAAATTTTTCCTTAATGCAATTGCATCTGGCAAATCGATGTTATACCACATAATTCTCCCGTTATCCACTCTAGAAAAACGATCATCTAAACCACACCCTAAGTTCAAGAAAGTCGCTGTCGGAAATTGCTTAACATAATATTCTACTTCTTGATCAAACATAATTGTTCTCGCGACAACACCTTCATGACTCATAAACTTATCATATTTATAAATATCAATGTCCATCGCTTTAGTAATACTTACAGCTTTAAAATCACTTAATCTAGCATTGTTTCGTCGTGTCTCATTTGCTCTAATACTAAGCGGTATCAACATCGTTTCTTGAACACTTCCTAAATCAATGGGCATCTTCTCTCCTCCTTTTTAAAATAAATTTTCTATCTTCATTTACAATTCCTCTTTCAAACGAAATAACCAAAGTTTACATAAACGATTTATTCTGCGTATAGTAAACAAAAATTTTCCTGTGTAGATAGGATCTTCAATATCTAACAGTATTTCCTTATCAGATATACTCGTAAACAAGTAAATTTTTTCTGTAACATCTGAGGCATACTGAACATTTAATTCATAAAAAATGTCTTGATCCATCGCTAGAATATAGTCATACTCATCCAATTTTTTTCTTCCTATAAAAGTAGCGTGATACTTACTGGCATCACAACCAAACCATTTCAAATATCTACTGATTTTAGGATGGATTTTTTTACCATGCGTGCGTTTCAATAAACCTGCAGACTCAACCTTAATTGTATGAATATTGGCTTCATTAAGCATTTTTTTCAATAAATATTGACCTGCTGGTGAACGGCAAATGTTTCCTTTACAAACAAAGAGTACTTTCATCTAATCACTCGTTTCAGCACTTAGTAAATTTAATTGTTCTTTATAATGCATTCCTTTTGTCGTTAAACAAAGAATATTCTCCGTCACTTCTATATACTCTTTTTGCACTAATTTTCTGATGAATTTTTCTACTTTTGTTTCACTCCAATTAAGCTTATCACTAAGTTCTTCTTTGTTCTGTTCCTTTTCTTCAGCTAAATAAACCAATAGTAAATTCATCTGATAGCGTTTTTTCAATTGAAGATGTTTCATTTGCTTTCCAATTAATCCATTTGGGTAAAAAATAAAAGTTAACAAAAAAGTGACGAACGCTAGAGTAGCGCTCATACCTGTCATTGAGACATCAAAGTGTATCGCAAGCCAATAACCCAGCAAGCTATTTCCAATACCATATATCATAGACAATAAAATCATAATATATAATCGTTTAGATAATAAATAGGCGCTTAAAACAGGTGCGACCATGAAAGAAATAACTAAGATTGATCCTACTGCATTAAAAGCGACTACCGTAGTAATTGAAACCAGTGTCATTAATACAAAATGAAGGAGCGATACAGCAATACCAATAGACGCAGCATATTGTCCATCAAATGTGGAAACTTTCAATTGATTGTAAAAAAGAATGATAAATAAAAAATTGATAAGAAAAACAACGGACATTTCAACAAAAGTTCGAGGGAACGTCATTCCGAAAACAGTGACTGTATTTAATGAAGCAAAAATCACTTCTCCACTAAGAACGACATCAATATCTAAATGGACATTACGCGCAAACTTCGAAATAATAATGATGGCAATCGCAAAGAGTAACGGAAAAACCAAACCTGTTGCAGCGTCATTTTTTAAATTAAATTTTTTTACCAATGCTTCAATTGCATACACTGTGAATACACCGAATAAGGCAGCTCCTAGAAATAGGAACGGAGAATCTAAATCATGCGCAACGAAATACCCAGCAACAATACCAAGTAATACAGTGTGGGAGATGGCATCTGAAACCATTGCTAAATTTCTTAAAACTAAAAATACACCTACCAAACTACAAGACATAGCTGTGATAATTAAAACTGACAATGCACCCATCATTTTACACCCTTTCTCTTACGTAAAGATCCTGCAATAAAACCTTTTGGTGAAAAAAGAATGGAAAAAATAGCAACTATGGACATCATAAGAATAATCATTGGCCCGGTCGGCATATTTTTTACGGTTGAACTAATATAAGTTCCAACAAATGCGGAACCTCCACCAACTATTCCTGCAATAAGTAAAACAATAGGGAATCGATTGCTCCACTGTAAACCAGTGATAGCTGGAGCAATAAGCATACTACTAATCAAAATCGCTCCTACTGCTTTTAGCCCAACCGAAATCAAGACCATCGACATAATTAAAATCAACCAATTTAAAAAGGAGGCTTTAATCCCCACTGACCGAGCAAATTGCTCATCAAAAACAAAAATTTTTATTTCTTTATAAAATAGTAATAACAACGAAATGGAAATAATCGCTGCCAAAATAATTAAATAAACATCATTTCTCATCAAGTAAGCAGCTTGTCCAAAAATATAATTCTGCAATCCAGCTTGAGAAGCATTGGAATACTGTGGATTTCCTTGAATATAGCTTTTTAATACCATTCCCAATCCAAAGAAAGAAGATAAAACTAAAGCGAGGATACTATCCATTTCTATTTTTGAATTCTTACCAATCAATTGAATGGAAAAAAAGGCAATAATACCTGAGAACAATGCACCTAATGCTAAAATAATTGGATTTCGTTGTTGAAACAACATAAAACTAATAACAATTCCAGCAAATGACGAATGTCCAATGGCATCACCAATTAAACTTTGACCTTTCAATACACTAATTGTCCCAACCATGCCTGAAGCGATGGCCAAAATTACGGTTCCTGCTGCAACTACTAAAAAAGAGTAGTTTGTTAAGATATTAATATCCATAAATCTCACCTATCTTACTACCATATGCCTGATTAATTTTTTCTTCTAAAAAAGCCTCTCTCAAAGAGCCAGTCGATACAAGCTCTTTATTTAAAATAATGACGTGATCAAAGTACTCTTTAACAGTTGATAAATCATGGTGTACGACAATAATCGTTTTCCCTTGCGCTTGAAAGTCATTCAGAATTTCAATAATCAATTTCTCGGTCTTAATATCTACCCCTTGCATCGGTTCATCCAAAAAATAGATTTCTGCATCTTGGCAAATAGCACGAGCTAAAAAGACGCGTTGCCGTTGCCCACCAGACAATTGCGAGATTTGACGATCTTTAAAGTCTTCCATCCCAACTTGTTTTAACGAAGCTAAAGCCTGTTCCTTGTCTTTTTTGTTAGCTCGTTTCAGCATGCCACTATACACATAGCGCCCCATCAATACTACATCAAAAACTGTTGTTGGAAAATCCCAATGAACGCTGCTTGATTGAGGCACATAGGCAATTTTTTTATAAATTTTTTGATAATCTTTTCCTAAAATCTTGGTTTCACCTGAAATTGGCTTAAGCAATCCTAAAATTCCTTTGATTAAGGTTGACTTTCCTGCTCCATTAGGACCAACAATAGCTGTTTTGCTATTGTTGGCAATGGATAAATTGATATTCCATAAGACAGGACTGTCATGATACGCCATATTCAGATTTTTGACTTCTACTACATTTGACATGACATCACCTTCTTTTATTTCAGATTTTCAACAATTAAATCAACATTATGTTTATACATATCAATATACGTGTCGCCAGCTTCGCCAATAGGTGCTAATGAATCAGAGAATAATTCTTGACCATGCCCACTAACAACTTTGACAGTACCACCTTTAGCCTCGACATCTTCTTTCAATCTTTCCATACGTGCTGGGTCTGTTGTCGATTCTGCAAACACTGCTTTTACTTTGTGTTCCACAATAAAGTCAACGGTTTCTGAAATATCCGCATTAGATGCTTCTGATTCAGTGCTGACACCTTGAGGAGCAATAACCTCTATACCATAGCTTCTTGCAAAATAGTTAAATGCATCATGTGGTGTAATTAAATAGCGTTCACTTTCAGGGATTTCTTGAATTTCATCTGCAATATATGTGTCCAATTCATTTAATTCTTTTTTGTAATCCGTAGCTTTATCTTTGACCGACTCGTCATTTAACAAAGTAGCTAATTCATCTGCTGCCACATCAACCGCTTTTTGATATAACTGAATATCAAACCAGAAATGAGGATCAACTACTTCTTCGCCATCTTCTTGCATCATATTGATATCTGAATCAGAAAAATCTTTTGCAACAGCTGTACCTGTATTTTCTAACGCATCCACCATTTGTCCTTCAAAATGTAATCCGTGGTAAAGAACTAAATCTGCAGAAGTTAATTTATCTAAATCACTTGGAGCAGCAACGTATAAATGTGGATCTTCCCCTGCCGGTATAATTTGTTGAATCTCAACTTTATCTCCTGCTAGTTGTGCAACCATATCCTGTAAAAAAGATGTTGTGACAGTTACCACTGGTTTTCCTGAATCATTATCACTATCACTTCCAATCGTTTCAGTACCTCCATTACTACAAGCTACTAAAAATCCCAACGACATTACCGTCACTAACAAACCAACAAATTTCTTCATAAAAATCTCTCCATTCTGTTACATATGAGAATAATTCTCATTTGTAATTTATAATTTATTACCTATTGGCTATAATTTACTATAAATTTTAGGTGTGTGTCAACATATTTTTAGGCAAGCCATAAAAATATGTTTTTAATTATAATCAAGTGAGATTCAAAAACAGTTCAAGCTTGTTAAAGAAAAGTTGATTATCAATATGTTCTAAATGATTAAGTAAATCCATTATTTCTTCTTCAGTACATTCCAAATGATGTTCGAAAAAAATACGTAATAATCTTTGTTTTCTTTGTAACTGTTCCACCTTTTTTAATCCATATTTAGTTAATTGAACACCTTTATATGGGAAATACTTTACTAATTTATCATTGGCTAACTTTTGAAACATTTCGGTGACTGAAGAATTGGATAGGCTTAAATGTTTGGCAATTTTGTTATTTCCGACTAACTCTATTTGACCATTGTAATAATAAATCAATTTTAAATACTCTTCTTTTTCTGCTGATAAAGAATTCATTCCAACTCACCTCTTTAATTTTTAAGGTTATCCTTAAAAATAGTTTAAAACAACCTACACATAATTGTAAACAGTTTCATAAAACGAAAATTTGAAGTACTATGTAAAAATTCTGATTTATTAGGTATTTTGATAAAAAAATTTTTTTGTATATATTTTAAATTGTAGTATGCAAGCTTTATGGAATAATACCTCTCTCCTGCTTGGTTTATTTTTTTCGATTGTCTGTATAATCCACCTTTAATCACTTTAAATTTTCTTGGTATAAAAGCTAATCAATAGACCTTTTGTATCATAATCTAGAAGTTTACTTTGATCGAATTCTCTGGGAGTCGATTAGAACTGTTTCGTTATAATTCAGTCGATGGGAATCCAGAGTTAAAAAAAGTATTAGAAGAAGATCAAATATATTTTAAATTAAATTCTTATTACTAATGGCGCACAACAAGTTCTACATCTTCTAGCCTTAACATTAAATGAGTCAGAATCATCAATTGGAACTTGATGAATTAGAAAAAGTATTAGATGAAATCATCCCAAATATCTCTGTTTAATGACCAGACTCCATAATCCATTAAGGGCCACAATGTCAAATTTTGAAAAACAAACTATTCTAGAGGGCAGAAGAATATAATTTTTATATTATTGAGAAAAGTAAAGCTTTTTAAAAGCAATACTTAAATAGCTCTATTGCCTTCACCTCTCTTGCATAGTATTCTTTCCATCATTGATTTACAGAAATACTTCCATTTTGTAAATATTATAATTCTGATAAAAAATCGTAACTAAAAGGAGCATACATATGAAAAGACATGTATTTGATTATATGGAAGGCTGTTCAGTTGAAGTACTCTACAAATTATTTAGGGAAAATAGAAAAGTGTGATTCTTTTTCATTTTCCCTAAATGATGTTTGTCGTTTTGGTGAATTACAAAAACTCATTCCTGATTGTTCAAAAAGAATGCTAGCATTACATCTAAATGAATTAGAACTCGATAAAATCATTGACAAAACAGTCTATCCAGTAATGCCTCCAAAAACAAAATATCGACTGTCAGAATTTAGAAAACACTTATTCCCTTAATCAATGAAATGGTTACATGGGGAGAAATGTATAATACATTACAAAAGCAAAAAAAGTTTTAGTAAGCATCTATGTATAAGTTAAGTAAATGAAAAAAGAAGACAGCAGCTTTATTTTGTCTACAATCTGAGAGTATGGACTTAAGTCATACTCTCAAATGAAAATAGTGATAATACCTTTACATCAAGCGACATGGTAACTCTTCTTTAGTAAGGTTATATGGATACAAGAATGGGGGTTACATATGTGGAGATTGCAGTGGTAGAAAATCTAAAAAAAGGATTAGAAGATTCAATTTTGTAGATTTAGATATAATGAAAATCATCAAAAAAACTTATTGAACCACCTTTAATTAAGGGCTCAATAAGCTACTTTCATTTTTAACTGTATTTTCTGAAAATATATTAGGTATCTTAAAAAAAGTTCACATAGCTTTAATTAACTGATAATTACCATCAATTTATTAATTAAACACTTTCTTATAAAATTAGTGACAAAATACCATCTGATAATAAAGCTCTCCTATTTTAATCAGTTCTGGCCATAGTAGGCATTTACACCATGTTTTCGATAATAATGTTTATCGAGTAGATAACTATCAATTGCTGTAATTGTTGGTTTTAATTGTTCAGTTCCCAAAGCCATTGAAGCTACTTCATCTAGAATTACACTATTTTGCACTGCTTTCTCTACCGTTTCTCCCCATGTAAATGGGCCATGTCCATAGACAATCACCGCTGGGCAAGCAAGTGGCTCTATATTTCTTTTTTTAAAAGTTTCGACAATTACTTTGCCTGTCTCTTTTTCGTATTCACTTTCAATTTCTTCGCGTGTGAGCTGACGTGTACAAGGAATTGATCCATAAAATGTATCGGCATGAGTTGTCCCATAGGCAGGAATGTCCCGGCGTGCTTGTGCCCATTTAACAGCATTGGTTGAATGTGTATGCACAATTGCCCCAATCTTTTCAAAACTTTTATAAAGAACTACATGTGTTGCCAAATCAGATGATGGATTGAGGCTCTCTTTCTCTAACAGATTTCCATTCAAGTCGGTAACAACCATTTCCTCTGCACACATTGTATCATATGATACGCCACTGGGTTTGATGACAATAACTCCCAATTTACGATTAATCTCACTAACATTTCCCCAAGTTAATTTTATAAGTCCTTCTTTTGGTAACGTTAAATTTGCCTCAAATACGCGTTGCTTCATTTCTAAAATGATTTGTTCTCTATTCAAAATATCCAACCTCCTTTAACTTAGGAATTAGAAAGGCTTTGGCTTTTTCAATTTCTTCCGCAGGCCGTTCACTACTTTCACTCCACATTTCAATCACAAATGAACCATTGTAATTTAATCGCTTTAAAGTTCGCAAACATCCATCAAAATCAACGCATCCTTCACCAAAAGGCACTTCTTTAAATTTTCCTGGGAAATCTTTTGTTACTGCTAACGTATCTTTCAAATGAATCTGTGTAATCTCAGCAATCCCTTTTTCCAATTCATGGGAAGGGTTATTTTCTGGCCATGCCGAAAGATTCCCCAGATCTGGATAAACTTGTAAATATGGAGAAGGAATTTGTTCTTTGATTTCTAAATATTTAGAAATTGAAGAAATAAAGGAATCATCCATGATTTCAATTGTCAATATAACACCTTTTTCAGAAGCTAGTGCAACAGCTTCTTGTAAGTTTTGGATAAAATATTCACGACTACTGACCGTTTTTTCTTCATAATATACATCGTAACCTGCTAATTGAATACTACGTACGCCTAAATCCGATGCTAAATCAATTGCTTTAATCATGATTTCTCTAGCTATTGCACGTATTTCTGGGTCTTTAGAACCAAAAGGAAAACGACGATGACCACTTAAACAAATCGATAATATTTTTACCTCTGTTTGATAGATGGCTGTGATGATTTCTTGACGCTCTGTTTTTGTCCAATCTAATCTAGCCAAACGTGTATCTGTTTCATCAATCGACATCTCAACAAAATCAAAACCTAATTTTTTTGCGAATTCCAATCGCTCCAACCAACCGATGTCTTTAGGGGTTGCTTTTTCATACAAACCAAGCAAACTCATACTGTCTTACCCCCAAATTCGTTTAATCTCTGCTTTGAAATCTAAAGCAGCTTTTTTTGGATCTGAAGCTGCAGTAATTCCACGTCCAGTAATAAACGTATGCACATCAATTCCTTCAAAGAGCTTCAGTGTTTCTACACTCAAACCACCTGTAACGGATACCTTCATCCCCATATCGATTAGTTTTTTTACACGTTTTAAATCTTTTTCTCCCCACGTTTCACCTGCAAATAATGCATCACGACTTTGATGATAAATGGCTTGTGTAATTCCCGCATCCAACCACTGTTGTGCATTTTCATAAGTCCAATCTCCGTATAATTCGACTTGAATTTCTTCGATTTCCTTAGCTGCTGCAATCATCGTAGGAATCGTTGCTGAACAGATACACGTCATCCAGTTAGCACCGGCTTCAGAACAATTTTTAGCAACTGTTCCACCCGCATCTGCACATTTTGTATCAGCAACAATTTTTTTATCTGGATATAATGCACGAAAACATTTAACTGCATACTCTCCAACTTGAAGCATCAATATTGTTCCAGCTTCAATAATATCAACTACATCACCTACTTTTGTTATATCTGCTAGTGCAGTAGGTAAATCTGAATGATCGCAGGCAATTTGTAAATTAGGTAAACTCATTACTATTCTGCTCCTTTCTTAATAGTAACAACGGCGAAATTTTATTTTTCGCCGTTGTCTCAGCATTTTTATTTAAGAAATCTTTCTTTCAAGTCACTTTCATTCACACGTTCTGTAATCTCTTTTGGTGACATGACATTTTTAACACCAATAACAGTTACACCTTTTTCTTTAGCAGAATCAAACATACTCACAAAATTCATTGGTGTGAAAACAACATCATAACTTTTAGCAGTACTCTTACCTTCAGAAATAGCACAGTGATGGATATTCGTAATACGAAATCCCTCTGCTTTCAACGCTTTCTCCACACTTCTCATCATCATTAAACTTGTTCCTGAACCATTTGCACATGATACTAATACTCGCATTTTTTATTCCTCCATCTATTTTATTTTTTATGAATTTGCTTTTTCTTGTTCCAAATACGCATCGTAATCATCCACTTTTAAGAAATAACCTTTTGGATCGGCACGATATTGAATCTGTGGTATAGCTAGTAAAATAATTACTACTAATGCAACACCAATAAATCCTAAGAACTTCATTAATACTGTAAAGAATGGCCATACCGTTGCCCAATCAAGCATGCCGAGATAACCGCCATATGGTGCCAAACCTACCCAAGTTGCAATCAAAGCTGAACCAGCAATTTGAATGATTCCTGAAATGAACGGGAAGATAATAGCAGCTTTAATCCCTCCACGATTATTGGCAAACACTGCAATCGCTGCGTTATCAAAAAACAACGGAATAAATCCAGCAATAACGACTGTTGGTGATTTAATTAAAATCAAAAGTAAAATTGTGATAAATTGACCTAACGCACCAAATAAGAAACCAATTGTTACAGCATTAGGAGAGCCAAAACCGAACGTTGCGGCGATATCAATTCCTGGAACAGCACCTGGTAAAATTGTATTGGAAATTCCTTGGAATGACTCGGTCAGTTCCGATACAAAGGTTCGAACACCTAATTGCAAAATTGCTAAATACACTGCAAACATTAGCGATGTTTCTAATATATAAAATAAGAAACTTTGACCTTCAACCATAAAACCAGCATCAATTAAGTAATTTTGTCCCAATGTCAACAGGATAATACCAAAGAAGAAAATCATTAATACTGATGTAGCAACCATATTTTCATTGAATATCGATAAAAATCCTGGCAATTCAACATCTTCTAATTTACGATTACTTTTATTCTTCTTAAAGCGCTCTGATAAACGAGCAAAGAAATATAAGCCAAACATTTGTTGATGCGCAATTGCAAAGCCAGCCCCTTCTGTTAAATCTTGACAAATCCCTACTGTCAAATTCGAACCGACTGCCCAATAGCATCCTAAAATTAATCCCATCACTAGTAAAACTTCAATTCTACCTAATTCAGGAAAACAAAATAATAATAACCAAAATGCAGTTGCAGCTTGTTGTACTTGTACATTACCTGTTGTAAATACAGCACGTAATTTCGTATATTTTTTAAAACGAACTAATAAGATATTAAACACAAAAGCAATCAGCAATAGTAGCATCGTATCCCCGAAAGTACGTCCAAATGTTTCTTCAATTCCTGCAGTCACTGCGTTTTGCCCAAAATATGGATCAGTAACCATCGCATCTAAATTGAAGCGTTCTTTTAACCCAACTAAAATTGGTCGAAAGTTATTTACCAGCCCACCAGAGCCAACCGATAAAATTAAATATCCGACAGTAGCCTTCAAGAAACCCGCAACACTTTCATACAATGGCTTTTTCAAAAGAATATATCCAAGTAACACAATAAAACCAATTAGAAATGCTGGTTTTGTTAGAATATTTTGTGCAAAATAATCCCAAATACCTAACAAAAAATTCAGTAATGCATCCATTTATCTCCCTCTTTTCTAAAAAATTACATTCCGTGTTTTTCCATGATTCTTTCAAAATCTCTAAGTGTTTCAATTGTCAACAAATCTGGTACCATATCCTCCATCATTAAAAGTTCAGATAAATTCGCAATATTTTTCATATGTGAATCAGCATCTTTAGCAGCTAGTGTGAAAAATAATTTAGCATCTTTTTCGGGATTGCCTTCCTCAAAAGAAACTCGTTTTTGCATGATTGTAAAACCAATTCCTGTCCCAAGAACCCCTGAACTTTCAGCAGAAGAATGTGGCATTGCTACATCTGGAATAATGACAATGTACGGTCCATATTCATGACAATCTCGAATAATATCTTCAATATATTGATCAGTAATCAAATGATGTTCCTTTAAAATCTCACCACTAAATCGAATAGCTTCTTCCCAATTTTTGGGTTGCTTATCCATAATTTTGATTAATTGGTTGTCATAAAAGTAACGAAGCATAGAAATTCTCCTTTCTTCTTTTATTTCTATAAGAACGATGGAAATGGTGTATCATTTTCAATCGTAAAGACATCATCAAAACCACGATAGAAATTAAACTCCATATCATCTTTATTTGTTGGATAAATAAATTGACCACCGACTTGCCAAATGTACGGTTTAAATTGATATTTCAAACGATCTTTTTTTAACTTCCAAATTTCAGTTATTTCTTTAGGATCTGCCATAAAATTTGCCCAAATATCATAGTGTACGGGAATGACTACTTTAGCATTTAATGATTCAGCCATGCGTAACATATCTACTGAAGTTACTTTATCTGTAATTCCACGAGGATTTTCACCATATGCACCTAAACACACGTCAATAGTATGTTCGTTACCATGCTTTGCAAACATGTTGGAATAATGAGAATCCCCAGCATGGTAGATATTCCCACCTGATGTTTCAAATAAATAATTGACTGCAATCAAGTCCATATTTTTTGGCATTTTTCCACTTAACAATACATTAGGATCTGATTCAGTCACTAATGCAGTTCGGTCAAAAGCTTCTAATGCTACAATAGTAATATCTTGTATTTGTACTTTATCGTTTGGTTTTACGATAATCGTCTTTTCTTTGGGAATCCCCCATTTCAACCAAGTATTGACTACTTCTAGCGGACCAATAAATTTGGCTTTTGGACAATTCTGATGCACAGCTGCTGCAGTATTAATATCTAAATGATCAGAATGAATATGCGTGACTACTAATGCATCAACATCTTTCACTGCAAAAGGATCAATTACAAATGGTTGGGTACGTAAGTTGGGTTGCATATTTTGTACACCACTCATGCGCATCATTTGATGACCTTTTTTCATCATGCCATTCCCATGTGTTTGTTTCCCAGTTCCAGTCCAAAGGTCACATAAAATGTTGGTTGTACCCGCACTTTTTAACCAAATTCCCGTACACCCTAACCACCACATTGAAACAGTTCCTTCTTTAACTACCGTACGCTCAATCTCTTCATTTAGATACGTTCCCCATTCAGGAAACGTAGATAAAATCCAACTTTCTCTTGTTACATTATCAACATGTGCCATAAACTTACTTCCTCCACTTTGTTTTATTTTACAATTTGAGTTTAACATTTTATCAAGCGCTTTCAACATGTTTTTATGTTAATTAACAAAATTATATGTTTATTTACGTTTTTTTTTTAGAAAAACCACTTATTAATCTTTTTTTAACGTTAAATAAACATATAAAATGTTAACGGATGTTTTTTTATGTTATAATGCTTTCGAGGTGAGAAAAATGTTTAAAAAGAGCTATACATGGGGTATTTATTTAATTTTTATTGGTTATGTCATCTATTTAGGTATCACTACAGAGATGCTTATAGCTAAAATTACTTTTATCACAATTGGTAGTTTAGTAATAAGTATTTCTTGCTACTATGAGTATCTAAAAACTATTTATGAAAAAATGATTACTTCTTTAACTATGGAAACAGATATTTTATTAGCTAAAAAATATCGCCAACAATTGCTGGAAAAAGATAAATTTAAAGGTTTTAAAAATTCTGTAATTTTATTTGATTCCTTGCTTTTAATAGATGAAGGAAACTATCAAGAATGTCTAAACCATATGGAAAAACATCAACGATTTTTCCGTTCCACGATTGATTATCTTTTTATCTACTACCATCATTCATTAATATGCTATTATTTCCTAAGAGATAATAAGCGCGCTACTAATCAACTAAAAAAATTAGCTGATTTCAAAAAAATGAAACAAAAAAGATACAGTCCCTTATTTTCATGGGAAGAAATTGACGGTATTCGTTATGCCTTAGCAGGACGAAATAAAAAAAGTATCACCCAGTTTAAGAAAGTCGCAGTCAAACAATTAAATTTACGTGAACAAGCTTATTTGTATTTTATGATTGCTGATTGTTATAAGGAATTAGCTGACTTGTCTCATTATGGGAAATATAGAAAAAAAGCAGAAGAAGTTGGGAATACCCTGTCTTTAGCAAGGAGTAGTGGAAATGAAGCGATCCAATGAAGAAGTTCAAGCACGAAGAAATCAACTATTAGAGCGAATTAAAGAATTGAAAATAACTGATGCCAAAACACTTAGTCAAGAATTTGCAGTATCTGAGATGACTATTCGTAGAGACTGTACAGTTTTAAGTGAAATGAATCAAATCAAGATATCTTTTGGTAAGATTGAAATTCAAAATGCTGAAATGTATGACCAAGACAATGCAGATTCTATGGCACACATCAAAGCTCGTCTAGCAAAAGAAGCGGCTACATTTATTTCTGATCACGACACAGTTTTCATCAATACCAGTAGCACTGCCATTCAATCACTGTCATATACTACTGATAAAACAATCAATGTACTGACAAATAACACAAAAATTATCCATATGAACCATCATCCTCAATCAACGATTATTCTTAGCGGTGGCGAAATTCGCTACCCCAAAGAAGCTTTATTCGGTGATATTGCGATGGAATCTTTTAGCAATGCCCGATCAGACGTAACTATTATCGGATGTAGTGGTTTAGATTTAAAAACGGGTATTTCTACATCAGTCATTCATGAAGCACGAATTAATACTAAAATGATTGAAAATTCAGGTAAGTTAATTTTAGTTGCTGATTATCGTAAAATTGGCAAATCATCAAATTTTACAATTGGTAATATCACGGACATTGATGTATTGATTACTGATATTTATTCTGATAAAAAAGTGCTTGATGAGATAGAAAAACTTGGAGTCCAAATTATTCAATTGCCATTTTAACTATCTAAAAGCTTGAGACATATTAAATTAATAAATATGTCTCAAGCTTTCTATAGAATGAAATAGTATATTCAAATCATTTCTATTTGAATATTAATTTTTTTGTTGCTGTTATACCCTACCTTTGTATTCGTTTTCAATTATTATAAAAAAGACTGTATACAAAATATAGACTTTGTATACAGTCTAAAACTGCCTAACCATCTATTGGTCAGGCAGTTTTTATTTACTCTACTACTTGTATAATAAAGCTTTCATATGGACGTAAAGCATCTGTCACTGTTTCTCTTTCTTTATTTTGAATGACAAAGCGATAGACCTGCACATCATCAAAAAGCTCTGCCACATCATGTGTATATTCTGATAGGTTTGCAACCACTAACCATTTTTGTTCATCCAGCTGACGTTCATAAGCAAAAATTGCTGGATGTTCAGGGAGTAACAATCTATACGTTCCCTCTTTCAAGATTTCTTCTTGATGACGCAACGCAATCAATTTTTGATAGTAGCGGAAAATAGATTTCTCTGAGGTAAGATCTTTTTCTACATTTATTTCTGTATAATCTGGATTTACTTTAAACCACGGATCTGCTTCTGAGAACCCAGCATTTTTTTTATTATTCCATTGCATAGGTGTACGTGCATTGTCACGACTCACCTTGTGTACCGCATCCAAAAAATCCTTTTTTGAAATCGTCTGTTGATCTTCTACAAAATGTTCATAATTACCACGCAGCTCAATATCTACATACTCTTCCAATTCAAATTTCGGATTGGTCATCCCAATTTCTTCCCCTTGGTAAACATAAGGCGTGCCTTGTTGCCCGTGAAGAATTGTCGCATAAGCAGTCGCTGATTCATAATGATATTCCCTATCATTCCCCCATCTAGAAACAATTCTTGCACGGTCATGGTTGGCAAAATACAAAGCGTTCCATCCACGATCACGTAAGTTCTCCTGCCATTCACTCATGATGTTCTTCAGTGCCACAATATCAGGGGCTTGCAGTGCCCACCGACCGTTCACGTCTCCTTTTTTACGATCAATATGCATATGTTCAAAGGTAAAGACCATATCCAACTCTTCTCGTTTTGGATCCACTAATAAATGGGCATTCGATGCTTTAGCAGCGGGTGCCTCCCCTACACTCATCATATCTAGGGGGGTCAGCACACGTTGGTTCATTTCATGAATAAATTCATGCATACGTGGCCCGTTATGTTGATTGTTCTTCGCAAACGGAATTTCATTATCTGGAAAATCCAAATCTTTTGAAATAGATGTAATCACGTCCATACGCCAACCATCAATTCCTTTTTTCTTCCAATAATGCATCATTTCATAAATTGTTTCACGAACTTTGGGATTTTCCCAATTCAAATCTGGTTGTTCTTTCGCATAATAGTGTAGATAGTATTGCTGACGAGACTCATCCCAAGTCCAAGCAGGTCCACCAAAACTAGAACCCCAGTTGTTGGGTACCTCACGGTTTGGTCCAGCATCTTTCCACATATAAAAATCACTATATGGATTGTCTTTTGACTTCCGGCTTTCTTGGAACCAAACACATTGATCCGATGTATGATTTGCCACAAAATCCATAATAATTTTAATCTCTTGTGCATGAGCCGCAGCAATCAAATCATCCATATCTTCATTTGATCCAAACATTGGATCAATTTGATAATAATCTGCAATATCATAGCCATTGTCAATTTGAGGAGACAGGTACACTGGACTAATCCAAATCGCATCAATCCCTAATTCTTTTAGATACGGTAACTTTTCTTGAATTCCTTTTAAATCTCCAATACCGTCATTGTTTGTGTCTTTAAAACTTTTCGGATACACTTGATAAATAACTGCATCTTTCCACCATGTACTTCGCATCATATTTCCTTTCCTGTTCTAGGCAATTCCTAAGAGTGCCAAAACAATTCCTAAAATAATCATTCCAAAAATCAATACGTTGATACTTACAATTTTCTTCTTCAATAGGTAAAAGCTAAATAAGGTAATCACCAACGGAATAAGACCTACAAAAATTTGATCAAGCATCTCTTGAATATTCATGACTACTTCGCCATCCATTGTCATATTCCAGACAATTTCAAGATTGACCATTTGACTCGTCATCGCACCAACCATCGCAAGACCGACAATACTTGCTGCTTTTGTTAAAATATTAATCAAGCCATTTTCATACAGGCTAGAAATATAAGAAGAACCTAGAGAATAGCCTAATTGTCCACCTTTAAAACGTAAAATTTGTACTGGTAAATTGAAAAGTAACAAAAACACAATCGGTGCAAAGACATTGCCTGCCTGTGCCAATCCTACAGCAATCCCGGCAGATAACGTGCGTAAGACACCCCAGAAAACAGAATCTCCGATACCTGCTAAAGGTCCCATCAAACTTGTTTTAATTGCATTGATAGATTCTTCATTAAAGTCTTCTTTTTCACTGTTTTCTTTCTCCATAGAAGCCACAATTCCCAAAATAAAAGGATACATCGCTACGTTAGTATTAAAGTAAGACATTTGACGCACCATCGCTTCTTTTCTTCCCTCTTCGTTCCCTTTATAGAAGGTATCCAAGAATGGTTGCACTGCATAAGAAAAACCTGAAGCCCCTTGTTTAGAAGGAGTAACTGCTGCATACAGTGTAAATGAACGCCAGTACAATTGTTTCAATAATTTCTTTTCATTGGTTGTTTGTGATGTTTGATTCGTCATTTTTCCCATCCTCCTGCTTATTTGAAAAATTCATCCACTTCAATATCCGCTTTATTTTTTGAAGTAGAAGGTCCTGTTGGCGCTGTGCTCAATTGCTTTTTGATTTCTTTCAAGTCTAAGTCACGACTTGCACTCACAATTGCAATAATTAAAGCGATTACAGCCACTGCAATCAGTGGTGTTTGGAAGTAAGCAATCAAAATAAAACCTAAGAAGTAATAAACCGCCACACCCTTGTCCCATAAAATATTCAAAAGCATAGCCATTCCCACAGCAGGCAATAGATTTCCAGCAATACTTAACCCATGAACAATCACTTCAGGTATTTGCTCTAGCACGCGTTGTGTAGCCGTTGAACCAAATAAAATAGCAAAAAATGGAATCAATGAATATATGAACCACTGCAATCCCCACAAACCAAAGTGCAAACGGGCAATTCCTTTACTGTTTCCTTCTTTTGCCATTGCATCGAATTTCGCCGCAAATGGTCCTACAACAGCAACGTACAATAAAGTTTTGACTTGTAAACCAATAATTCCTAGTGGGACAGCAATTGGAATAGCCACTTCAACACCAGCATTCATATTGATGGCAAAAGCTGTCGCAAGTGCTGCTGCTAATCCAGGTTCAGCGGAGCTTGCTCCACCAATATTAATCACACCCATAAAAATAGTTTCTAACGCTGCTCCAATTAATAATCCTGTTTCGATATCTCCAAGTAATAAACCTAATAATGGACCAATGACAATCGGACGCCCCAACATTGTAAATCCTAAAAGTTCTTGACCACCTACCGTCAGGAAAACGATAAGTGCCACAATAATAGCTTCTATTAACATATATTTTTCTCCTCTACTTAATAAATGATGTTGCTAATTCTTTTCTATCAGATGGTACATTTTGTAAAGCAGTCTCTGGATAAATTTTAACCAATTCAACAAGACTTTCCTTTTCTTTAGCAGTCAACATAACAAATTGTGTTAACGTTTCTTTTTTACCTTCTACTGATTTTCCAACATTTCCAATATTGATGTATTTCATATTTGGCACTTTCTCTGCAAGTCTTAGCGCATCTCCTACTGTACGAACTAAAACCAACAATCGTTTCGATTGTGCACGAGGATCTTTCAAAATAGTAGCTATATCATCAATCGAACGAATCAACACATTGATTCCTGCTGGTACAGCCATTTTTAATGCCATTTGTTGTGTTTCATTTTTTGCGACCTCATCATTAGCAACTAAAATCCCATGTAAATTTAACTCTCTTGACCAAACCATCGCAATTTGTCCATGAATCAATCGCTCATCCACGCGCAAGGTTGTTGGTAACGTTCCAGTAAATGCCACTACTTCTTCAACCGATTCATTTGCTGTTTCTTGTGTAGCAATCGGTGCTTCTTCTTTTATTTCTTCCGGTGCACCAACAAACGTCATCGCATTTTTTCCATTTTCAACCAACGCTTGAATAATTTCTTTTGTATAAACCTCTGCACCAAAAATCACTTCAATCACTACAGGTAGATTAAATCCTGCTACAATGAAGACATTTTCTTTTCCTTGTGCTGCCACTGTCATCTTCTGATTCACACTACCGCCAAACATATCCGTAAAAATCACCGCTTGATCGTCTTCTTTCAAATCAGCAAAAAATACTTCGATTTGCTTCTCAATCTCCAGCTCACCTTCTACGTATGCACACATATAAGTTACATCTAATTCTCTTCCTACAAATAATTCCAATGTGCTTTGAATCCCTTGTGCCATCTTTGCATGTGAAGCGATTACAAACTTTTTCATAAGCTCCTCCTTTTTTTGGAACGTTCCAAAAAATATTTTTAAAAATACAAATATGGAACTCGCTATTTTTGGAACGTTCCAAATTTGTATCTTTACTATAAAATAAAATGTAACCCTTGTCAAAGGTTTTTTTATCAAAAAAACTCTGATACAGGCTACTTCATCTGTGTCAGAGTTTCCTTTATAATCTGCTACATTCTTCGGGTCGTGATACCTTCAAGGTAATCAACAGGTAAATATTGGGTCTGATAGACTTTCTTTTCCTTATTTTGTAAGATTAACTGTAAACTATGAACACTTTGTTGGACAATCTCTGAAATCGGTTGACGAATGGATGAAACAAAGCGTTGTTGTTCAGGATACATCCGTCCTCCATCAAAACCAATAATTTGTATGTCCTTTGGTATTTCATACTTCGCACTTTCTAAAATATTTAAGCAAAAATCTGCGTATTGATCGGCAACTGCAAAAATACCGTCATAAGGAAAACCTTTCCGTGCTAAACCTCCAATATAGTCCGCTAGCTCTGGATAAAATTCTTCTTCATGTGTTCTTGAATCAAAAAGTGTGTACGATACACCTTCTTGTTCACAATAATCAATAACCCCCGTTACTCGTTGCCCATAATTGACTTCTGTTTTATAAGTACTTCTCGTAATCACTAACAGATTTTTTGATCCCTTCTCCACTAACTTTTGTGCAGCTAATTTACCACCACTATAATTATCAGCTGAGATACAAGGAATTGTTTCTGACAACCTTTTTTCAATCGAGACAATCGGTAATTCAGTCATTATATACGGTGCCAAATCACTATAAGAAATGGTGATAATTCCTGCCACTTTCTGTTCCTTCGCCATTTGAATATACTCTAGTTCTTCTTTAATTTCATTGTTGGAATTGCACAGCAACATCTTGAAATTTTCTTCTCGTAACGCTTGCTGCATCTTATGTGTTAATTCCGCAAAGAAAGGGGTTCGTGTCGACGGAATAATAAAAACAACTAAATTCGAACGATTCATTTTCAATTCTCTTGCCATTATATTGGGGATATAATTCAATTGCTCAATAGCCGATTGAATTTTTTTTTGAGAGCTTTCTTTTACCTTCACTCCATTAACATAGTTCGAGACTGTTCCTCGTGAAACTCCTGCTAATTTCGCTACATCATTCATTGTCGGCATCACATTTCTCTCCTCTGCTCCATATTCTTCTTATTATCATACAACAAGCTATTCGTTCTTTCTAGAAAAAAGTCATTCTACTATTGTGCTCACTAACAGACGCATTTTTAGTAAAGTAAAAAAGACATAGTGTAACCTTTAATTAAAACATTTCAGTAATATCTTACTTTTAAATTTATTTGATCCATCTTTCGTGCAAATGGATATATATCAATATACTTATTCCCAGGACTATCGCTTGTAATAATGAGTCTTGCCCATTTAATAAAAATCCATAAATAATAAGTGATGTAGCTCATGGTACCTGAACTGCGGTATATAACGAAACAATTTCTGTATACAATGCAGAATAAGTCAATAAACTTGAAACAAAGGGGGGGAAAATAAACGAAATAGCCATAACAGGATTCCTTACAATTGGCGTTGCAAAAATAACTGGCTCATTGATACCAAAAATCGTAAGCACTAATGATAGTCTTCCTAACTGATAGAATCCATATCAATTGTTATCCATAGTAATTAAGTATTAATTTAAGTTATCAGATGAAGCATTCGTTTCTGTAATTTTTTTAGTTCTCAAATCTAAGACTTAGCTGATGAGGATGTAGACATCCATAAAATTATTTCTTATACTTTTTGATTGAAATTCAATTTTAAATATTTTAAGAAGGTACTCCAAAACCCATTAAAACAATCGTATAGTCAAACACATTATTTGAAATTCCAATGCTGTCTACACAATCTTTTTCAATTTAGTTAACGTGCTTTCATATCCCAAACTAATTACAATCAATAGTTGCCGAATATATTGATTACCAATAAATTACAATCATTTGATAAAACCAATCAAAAAAAACCAAAAAGTGGTTCCCTTAACAAGTGTTAAGAGAGCCACTTTTTGTCTAGTTTTAGTACACATCTATGGAATCTACTCAGATAAATAGTTGTTTAATCTACAGATTTTAAGGCTTCCAACATGTCTACTTTTTTCAACCGACTATTAATGACAAATGCCAATATGGTTGTGACCACTGCGATAATCAGCGCTGGAACAATAAAGCTGATTGCCGCTAATGAAGGGTTAAACATCACGTCATCTGGTGGAACGACCGTAATAATATACTGATGCAACAGTCTTCCGATTCCAAATCCTGTGATAATACCCAAGATTGTTAATAAGATCGTCTCACGATAAATATAAAGCGTGACTTCTTTTTCGTAAAATCCGAGTACTTTAATTGTTGAAAGTTCACGCATTCGTTCTGAAACATTGATATTCGTCAAATTGTACAAAATAACCACGCCTAACAATGCTGCAATAAGAATTAAGACAGTCATGATCTTATCTAGTGAGTGCACAATGGTTTCAATTTGGTTGGTCAGTGTTGTATTTTGAACAACACCGGTTACCCCATCTAAAGTAATAAACTTAGAAGATTGTTCTTTCGTATTTTCAGTGGAATTGTCTTTTAGGTTTACAAGATAGGCATTTGTTTCGAATGGTGTTCCAAAAATGGATTCGTAACTTTCTTTATTTGCAAAAGCAAAGTGTCCCATATAAATTTCCGCAATTCCAGTGACTTTCATTTCTCTTTCGGTGTTGGTGCTGTCTTCTAATGCTACAGTATCTCCAACTTTTAAATCTAGAAGTGTTGCTAAACGTTCAGAGATAATTACGCCATCGTCTGGCAATGACAAGGAATCCTTGCTTTTTCTATTTATTAGGTTGATATAATCTGAAAAATTTTCGTCTTCTTCTGGAACAATTAATTTTATCTCTTGTGTATCTTTATTTGCTCCTGCAACTTTTGTTAACTCTTCGTAGTGAATGGCTTCATTTTGAGCTACTTCATCAGAGTGCAGCATATCGTTGATTTTTTGTTCTTGCTCATCTGAAACATAATCATTTTGGGCAACAATCATATTATAGTGAATCAAGTCACCAAATTGTCGCTCGTTAATGCCACCAATAGAATGCTGTACGCTAAATCCAGCAAATAAGAGTGCCACTGCGCCAGCAACACCAAAAATGGTCATCATCATTCTTTGTTTATAACGGAAAATGTTTCTCGCCGTCACTTTATGAGTGAAACTCATTTGACTCCAAATAGGCTTGATTCGTTCTAATAGAATTCTTGAACCGGCTGTAGGTGGCTTCGGTAGCAAGAGTTGTGCAGGTTTTTCTTTTAACTCTTTGGAAGCCGCAATAAACGCAGGAAGAACGGAACTCAATAGAGCAAGTAGGATAGCGACTAATGAAATGCCCCAGTAGAAATGTAATTCTATGTTTGGAACGGTAAATCCTGCATGATAGGCATTATTTACAATTAGCGGCAAGAGTGTATGCCCTAAAATAATCCCTAAAATTGTTCCTGAAAGACTAGAAGTCATCCCATAAAACACAAATTTCTTTAGAACATCTTTATTTTCGTACCCCAATGCTTTTAATGTTCCTGATTTGATTCTCTCTTCATCTACAAATCGAGCCATAGTAGTCAACGTAACCAATGCCGCCACAAAATAAAGGAAAATAGGGAAAACATTGGCTAAGGAATCGACAATTTGAGAAACGCTACTATAAATTTTATAGCCTTCCCCACCTGGCATTTCTCGACGGCTATTCAATGAATAGGTTGGTACGGACAAGTGATCAATCATTTCTTGGGCTTTATCAAGTTCTTCTTGTTTGTCTGCAATTTCTTTTTCTGCTTCTTCTTTTTTCGATAGAAACTCTTTGTTCTTTTCCTCGTATTCGTTTTGGTTTTCAGCGAGTGTTTGTTTAGCCTCTTCTATCTGTTGTTCTCCCGCACTTTTTTCTTCAGCAAGCGTGTTTTTGGCTGTTTCTAGCTCGTCTACTTTATTGGCTAACTCATTTTGTGCTTGCGCTAATCTAGAAGCAGTAGCTTGGTATTCTTCAGACTTACTATCTAAGGTAGATGCGCCTTCATACCATTCATTTAAACCTACATAATAGGCATTTAAATTTTGATTGTACGTTGCTACACCAGAATTGTATTGATTTAATCCGTTTTGATATTCTGTTTCTTTTTGGTTCAAGAGTACTTCTTTTTGAGCTAGTTCATTTTGTGCTTGTTGCAATTGATTTTTTGAATTTGCAATCGTTTGTTTTTGTCTGTCTAGCTCTGCTTTTGCGTTTGAAAGCTCTGTAGAAGCGGCATTTAACTCATTTTGTGCACTGGCTAACTCTTGTTCAATCGGGTCTAGTTGGCTTTTTGCATTAGCTAATTCTGCTCTTTTACTCTCTACTTCATTTTGACCGGTTGCTATTTGGTCTAAACCTGGGTTGTATGTCGATTCGATAAATGTATTGTACTCATTTTGTAGCGTACTCAAGTCTTGATTGACACCTTCAAGTTTAGCCGATAGCTCAGCCGTTTCTTCTTCTGTTAGGTCAGGGTTTGTGAGTGCTTGTTCCACTTCACTTTTAGCAGCTGTTAAGCGTTGAATGTTTGCTTCATATTGCTGTTTTCCTGACTCTAATTCTTGGCGTTTTGAGTCTAAATTGGCTTGAGCTACTTCAACTTGCTCTACGCCTGCGTTGTATTCTTGTTGTTTTTGATTGAAACGATTACGTGCGGTTTCGTATTCATTGTTTTTTGCATTGTATTCTTGTTGTTTTTCTGAGAAAACTTGTTCTGCTGCTGCAATTTGACTTTCTGCTATTGCAATCTTTGCTTGATTTTCATTAGTTTTTCCGTAACCATTTGCAATTTGTTGGCGCCCAGTTGCTAATGAATTCGCTGCTGTCGTTAATTCCGCATCGGCATTATTCAATAATCCTCGTGCTTGCTCTAATTGGCTTTTGGCACTTTGTAGTTGATTCCATTTCTCATCTAATGTCGCTTGACCATTGTTTAATTGCTCTTTGGCTGCAGATAGTTGTTTTTCTCCGTCAGCAATGGTTACTTGTGCATCTGCAATTTGGTTTTCACCATCACTGATTTGTTGATTGGCATCCGCAACTTTAGAAGCTAATTCTTCTTGCGCTTCGTCAATTTGTTCGCCACCAGAGGCTAATTTTTCTTTCGCGGCTTCTAACTGTTTTTCAGTATCTTCTAATTGTTTTTTCGCATCATCAATTTGTTTTTGACCGTCATCAATTTGTTTTTGATATTCTTCTTTAATCGTTGTTAAACGGATATCCGGTTGATCTTTTAGCAGTTCATCCAAATTATCTTTATGTGTTTGCAGTAAATCTGT
Organism: Enterococcus sp. DIV2402; assembly: GCF_017426705.2. Classification (NCBI taxonomy): domain Bacteria; kingdom Bacillati; phylum Bacillota; class Bacilli; order Lactobacillales; family Enterococcaceae; genus Enterococcus; species Candidatus Enterococcus lowellii. The sequence goes on from NZ_CP147251.1 coordinate 2,160,415, forward strand.
ATATTGATCAGAATAAGGATCTACATTGTTTAAGTCCTCAAATGTTACACGAGCTAACATATAGATTTCAGAGTCAAAAGCACTTTCAGGAACCACGGCGTAACCTTCTAATGATCCTGTTCCTGCTGTTGAGACCCCTTGGTTAATACTGGATAGAATTTCACCTGAGTAGACAAATCCAACGATTTCAAATTTATGTCTTTTTAAAATAGTTTCTCCTGAGATGTCTTCATCTTCTGTAAATTCAATGGTATCCCCAATTTTGTATTGATCTACATATTTGTTATCAAGAGCGATTTCCTCTGCCTTTTCAGGTAGTTTTCCTTCTATAATTTGATAATCAGAAATTTGTTCGCCTTTAGAAAACACTCTAATACTCAAATTGGTCTCTTTAATGACCATGTCTTTTAAATATCCATACTCTACAGAATCGATGCCGGTTGCCTGATTAATTACCTCAACATCATTGTCATCAATTCCCAATGTTCCTATAATCGTTAAATCGGATACATTCAATTCATCAAAATAATTTTCCCCAGTAGCACGCATATTCGGTCCAGTCACTTTCAATCCGACAAGTGCAAAGGAACCAATCAGCATTAATCCCATAATAGAGAAGAAGCGTCCTTTTGATTTAGAAATTGATTTGAAAATATCTTTCCATAACATTTTTTTCACTTTACTCACCTACCATTCAAGATCTGAAATTTTACTTGGTGAAGGATTGATGTCCACACTTTGAACCGTTGCATCTCTCATTCGAACCACACGATCTGCAATAGGAGCAATGGCACCGTTATGTGTAACAATAATTACCGTTGCACCTTTGACTCTACTCATGTCTTGCAAAATTTGTAGTACTTGCTTCCCTGTTTGGTAATCAAGTGCGCCTGTAGGTTCGTCACAAAGTAAAATTTTTGGATTTTTTGCTACAGCTCTAGCAATCGCAACCCTTTGTTGTTCCCCGCCAGATAATTGAGCTGGGAAGTTATCTATTCGTTCGCCTAGTCCAACTTCCTTTAATACTTCTACTGGATCAGAAGCTTCTTTCACAATCTCTGAGGCTAATTCAACATTTTCTTTGGATGTTAAATTGGGTACTAAATTATAGAATTGGAATACAAATCCAACGTCTTCACGACGATATTTTGTTAATTGTTTTGAATTGTAATCAGAAATATCATTTCCATCGATAATAATTTGTCCTTCATCATTTGTATCCATGCCACCTAATATATTTAACATGGTTGATTTACCAGCACCAGAAGCACCTAGAATGATGACTAACTCACCTTTTTCTACTTCAAATGACACATTATTGTTCGCTACAATTTCTGTATTTCCCATGTGATAACGTTTATAGCTGTTAATAACTTCGATATAACTCATAATCCTCTTCCTTCCTTTAAATGAACAACGTGTTGATTTAAACTCATGGCTAGTATATAATTAACCCCAAGCAATGGCAATAAACACTTTTTACAAATGTGTTTATTTTACAAGAAAGGTGAGAAAAAATGAGAAGAAATACACAAACAAAAGATAAAATAAAAGAAGCCTTTATCAACTTAATCAACGAAAAAGGATTAGAAGGGATGACCGTTAGTGATATTGCTCGACAGTGTAATATTAATCGAGGAACCTTTTATCTTCATTATGTAGACAAATATGATTTGATGGAAAAATTAGAAATGGAAGCAATTTATAATCTTAAACAAATTTTACTATTGGATAAAAATCCGAAAAATCTTGAAGATCCACTTCAACTCATTCCTTATGAATCCATCCTTCAAGCCTTGATTTATGTGAAAAATGATTTTAGCTTAATTCAAGCGTTAGCAAGTGAAGGGGGAGATCCTCATTTTATGCAAATGGTTAAAGATATACTTAATGAGTTGATTCATTCAAAATTAAATTTGTCAAAAAGTCTACAATTTTCAAAAAAAGAACTGCCTGATGATTATGCCAAAGAAATTTTATTATCTAGTATTGCTGGAATCATTCATTTATGGATAAAAAAAGGCGGGCTAGAAACGCCTGAAGAAATTGCAATGATGATTACAAAGGCAAAAAAAGTCTCTCCATATGAATTACTATTATAAAAGTTATACAGGAACTGAAACAGCAATCGCGGTAGACAAAGAAAGAACATTTACGAGAAATGACTCTTTTCATTAATAAAGCGCAAAAAAAGCACTTATAGTACAATCAATAAGAGCTTTTTTCGTTAGCATAACAACAATTAATATTTTAAGAATTATTTTCTTAAAATCCCAATGCACCTTAACAATCCCACGAAAAATATCAAAATCAATTTTAGTGGGAATACTCGGTGGAACCATCACCTGCTGTAAAAGAATCCTTTATCAAACAGGGTTTTCAATAAATCCATTTTTTCCATCAAAATCATTGGTAGACTTTTTTAATTGGGGATTCATTCCCAAAAGTTATAAATGAAGAAAAAATACCTGAACTTAAGTTGCCTGCGAACTTATTTTTAAATCAAGAAGTTCAACAAATAAAAAAACAAGCATCTGCCAAAGCAGTCTACTTGTCTATTTTATCTTTTATATTACAAATATCGTGAAAAAGATTGCTCTTATGCTATACTTTTTCCAGGTTTTCAGTTGGAAAGAACTTATTAATCAAATAAAAACATAAGGTGCCAACTAAAATAATACAGATAGCTAGGTAAAAACCATAGACTTTTGAACCTGTTTTATCTGAAATAAAGCCTGTGACTGTAGGAACGAGAACTGAAGCGGTCATTCCAAAGAAATTGAACACACCATAAGTTGTTGCGATATTTTTTCTTGGAGCAAATTGTCCTAACCAAGAAATAATAATTGGTTCGACTGCTAATTTTCCAAAAAAACCATACAAAATAAAACCTATGATTAGTAATGTTTGTCTTCCCTCAGTTATTGGTGACAACGTGAATAATAAAATAGTTGCCGCCAAAAGCTCTAAAATAATAATAAATCGTTCTTTGTATTGCGGCATTTCATCTGCTAAACGACTAAAAATTAATGCTCCCGGAATTGCCACAAAAAAGACCATTGCTGAAATAATTCCTACAAAATTGTTGGGAACTCCACGTTCGGTTTCTAAAAAATTAGGTAACCATGTATCAATTAAATAATATGTATATAATGTTGAAAAATACAAGATATACGCTGCAACCATTTGCGGCTTAAAAAATTCTTTAATGGATACTTTTTTTGACTGACCTTTTGAAATTGTTCTTTCTTTTATTTCTTCTGGTCGGATATATTTAGTAAAAATAACTAGCATCACAATAATCAAAAACATCGGAAGTAAAAAAATAGCTTGCCATGGAATAATACGTCCACCTACTAAAATATTAGATGAAATCAAGCCTATTCCACACCCCAATGCTGTGCCACTATTCACAATAGCTGTTGCGATACTGCGTTTTTTTGGAGGAACAAATTCATTTGTTAAGGAATATGCAACACCATAATAGGTTCCACATCCCAGTCCAGATAACACACTTCCTAAATATACCACGGGTAGTGTTGTTGCTGTCGTTACAAGCAATGTACCAAAACCGAAAATAATAAATCCTGGAATAAGAATCTTCTTTCGCCCTAATTTATCGACTAATATCCCTGATGGAATTTGCATACACGCATAACCTAAAAAATAATAACTAGAAATATAACCAATTTGTGCATCGCTTGCTCCACCAAAAAATTCTTTAATGATTGGATAAATCGGAGGATATGCGTCTCGATAAATCCAGATAACTACCCAGCCAGCAGTCAAAATGAATAAAATTTGTTTCCAATAAGGAACTGTTTTTTTTAGTGCTTCTTTTTCCAAATTACATCCCCCCATGAACATATTAGAAAATTTTTCTAAAAAACTCTCAGATTACCTAGAAACAATTGCCTATGAAAAATTGTTCGAATAATTTCATGGTTGTTCAAACAGTTTAAACTTGTCATTTGAAATTTGATAAGCTTCTAACAAATAATTCTTCCTCCTTTACATTCTTTTACTCTTCTTTCAAATTTCTATTTAATTGTAATCGCATCGGATATTTCAATCATTAATCAAATGAAACATATTTTATTTATTAATTTGTCCGTTTTGAACAAAGGTATTTTTTATAAATTTATGAAAAATCGTCCATCATCATCGAATATTTGCTTTTCTAATGAGAAAGTTTCCCTTATTTACAGATGTTTATCTTTATTGAATCATTATTTTAATTATGCTAAGATTTAAACAAAAAATATTTTGATATTAAGTCTTGTTGACTTTGTATAATGGAGGGTTTTCCTTGACTACTTTAAAAGAAATTCTAGCTATTCCAAGATTTAGCGAATTGAGTCTTCTTAATAATCACGCCAATTTGGACCGCCCGTTGGATACAGTGGAAGTCTTCGAAACACCCGATATGCATAGATTCATTCAAAAAAATACCCTATTGATTACAACAGGTATGGTTTATCAAAATCAACCTGAAAAATTATGCGAACTAATTAGTACATTATCGGAATTACCTGCAACTGGATTAGCAATTAAATTAGGTCGCTTTGTAGAAACACTTGATTCACAAGTCCTTGATTTAGCAGATCAATTAGAATTTCCTCTCATCCAAATCCCTATCCATATGACGCTTGGAGATATTTCTCAAAAATTATTGGGCTATATTTGGGATGAACAAACGGAGCAAATTTTTTATTCTTTAGAAATTCAACAACATTTTCTTCAATTACTCGTTCGAAATGTACCCCTAGAAAAACTTTTAGATGAATTGAGTGTTATGCTAAAACAGTCTATGCTACTTGTTGACCCATTAGGAGATATTCGGTATTCAAATCTTCAGTATTCTACTTTTGATTTATTTTCTGAAGATGGACAAAAATTTTTATCACTCTTAAAAAGATTGCAAAAGGAAAAACAGGAAAAACAATTTTTATTCACTTTCGAACAAGAAGAAAAATTGGTTAGTGTTTTGCCAATAGAAACAGAACGTTATTTTCCCTATGTATTGGTGCTTTTTGAAACAGATCCACTGCCGTATCCTTTTTCTAAATTTGCGATTAAGCAAGCACTCAATGTTTTATCACTAGCTGTTCACAAAGAATTGGCATTACAAACACAACAACAAACGGAAAGAAAAACAGTTCTTCAATATTTTTTAACACAATCAGATGCAAAAAATGATGACTGGGTAGAGTACAAAAAACATTTTCCTAAATTAACCTCTGCTTATTATCGAATTGTGACAATGGAAGCGACTATCTCTTCAAAAAAGTATTTTCACAAACAAAGTATATTATTGTTAATTGAGGATTATTTGCTTAAAAAAATGAAAGACATGCACCAATCTATTTTATTATTTCCAACTAATGAACCTACACAATGGATTTTACTTTTACAAGAAAAAGTCGATTTTTTACCCCTCTTAGAAGAAATCCATCATTTTGTGGTTGATTATTTAAAAACAGATACTCACTTTGGGATTGGTGATCCGGTTAATGATATTGATCTTATTAGTTTTTCGCATAAAGAAAGTCTTTATGCTTTAAAAGAAAATAATGGTGATACTTATCTCTCATTTAATAAAATTAAAAGTATCAAATATATTGCTAAAAATACGCCAGAAGATGATATACAATATTTTTGCCTTTCTGTCTTGAAACATCTCGCGTATCCTAAGAATGAAAGTGACATAGACTTGCGTCAAACTTTAAAAACTTATCTGGACAATCAATGCGAAATCACAAAAACTGCCGAAAAATTATTTGTGCATCGGAATACAGTTAAATATCGCATAAAAAAATGTGAAGCGATTTTTCATGCACCTATCCATTCAGAAGAACTCTCGCTGCAATTGCGCGTGGCACTTTATCTGTCTGAAATGAAACAACATATTTAAGGATGATCTGGTTACCAACTAATGCTAATTACATTAAAAAAGTGCATTCTTTGTATGAGAACGCACTTTTTTCCAGTTATGATAATTTTCACTTTATGACTATTTTTTACATATGAATGGGTAAACCTAAGCCTATCTCGGACACATCCATAATTGTTTCTGAAAGAGTTGGATGTCCATGGATGGTTAATGCAATATCTTCTAAGGTCAAGCAAGATTCGATTGCCAAAGTGAGTTCTGCAATCAAATCGCTAGCACCTACACCAACTATTTGTCCGCCCATAACCAATTCTGTTTCTTTTTCAAAAATTAAGCGCACAAATCCTTCAGTTGCATTTAGTGACAAGGCTCGACCATTCGCTTTCATAGGAAAGACAGCCCTACTAACTTGTTTGCCAGCCGCTTTAGCTTCTGCTAAAGTCCAACCTACGCTTGCAACTTCTGGGTCGGTAAAACAAATTGCTGGAATGACTCGATAATCTTTAGCGACATTTTTACCACAGATCACTTCAGCAGCAACTTTCGCCTCGTAACTAGCTTTGTGTGCTAGCGCTGGTCCTTCAATAACATCTCCTATAGCATAAATATGCGATTGTTTAGTCTGATACTGATTATTGACTGGAATTAGACCTATATCATTTACTGCAAGACCAGCTTTATCTAATTCAAGATTGGCTGTATTGGCACGACGACCAACTGTGACCATCACATAATCTGCAGACACATGATTTTTTTGATTATTGACTGTATAATGTACGTTTACTTGTGAACCATCGTCAACCGCTGATTGAGCGATCGCATTAGTCACCACTTTAATTCCTTTTTTCTTGAAGGATGTTTCGACAACTTGAATCAAATCTTTTTCATAAGTTGGTAATAGCTGTGACGAACCTTCTAGAATTGTTACATCTACACCTAAATTGGCATATGCGCCTCCTAGCTCTGAACCAATAACTCCACCACCGATAATCACCAATTTTTTTGGTAATTCTTTTAAAGAAAGACCTCCTGTTGAATCAATTATTCGTCCACCAAAAGAAAAACCAGGTATCTCAATTGGTTGACTACCAGTAGCAATAATCGCTTGTTGAAAATCGATGACTTCTTCTTGTTCATTCGTGCTTACAGACACTTGTTTTGATGAAATAAATTTTGCCATCCCTTCAACAATTTTCACATTATTTTTTTGCAACAACATTCGGATTCCTGAAGTCAACACACGTACAACTTTTTCATCTTTCCATTTTTGTGTTGTTGCAAAATCCAATTCAGTCTGACTATTTTTAATGCCCAAATAAGTAGCGTGTAAGGACTCTTGGTAAATATGTCCAGCATGAATCAAAGCTTTAGATGGGATACAACCAACATTTAAGCAAACGCCACCAATGTGTTTTCCTTCCACGATTGTAACTTGTTGCCCCAGTTGCGCTGCCCGAATTGCGGCTACATATCCACCAGGTCCAGAACCAATGACCAATGTTTCTGTTTTCTTTCCCATTTTTTGACCTCACTTTTCTATAACAATAAGCCTAGTGGATTTTCAAGAAGTGTAACAATCTGACTTAGGAAAGCTGCAGCAGGAGCTCCGTCGATGACTCGATGATCGAACGACAAATTCAGGTTGATTTTGAATTGATTGCTTATTTCTCCACTAGTTGCATCTTGAACTAACTGTTCATACATACCACCTACTCCTAAGATTGCCACTTCTGGTGCATTGATGATAGGATTAAAGGTTTTAACTTTACTTCGTCCCAATGAACTAATTGTGAAAGTTCCACCACTCATCTCTGATGGAGATAGTTGGTTGTTACGAGCTTTTGTTGTCTTTTCTTTAACTGCTTTTGTTAATTCACTTAACCCCATCTGATCTGCCTGCTTGATGACAGGAACAACGAGCCCCTCTTCAATTGCCACTGCGATCCCTAAATTCACATGCTTATGGAATTGGATACCTTCTTCTAAACCATGAGCATTGAAGATTGGATAAGTTTTTAAAGCAATCATTGCTGCTCTAGCAATAATTTCTAAATACGACAGACGTTCATTCACTTGTTCTTCAATCATTGGCAACAGCTGTCTGCGTATTTCAATGGATTGTGTCATGTCTACTTCCGCTGTCATCGTTACATGTGGAATTGTTGATTTGCTAGCCACCATCCGATTAGCAATTATTTGACGCATACTACTCCAAGGAACTAATTCCCCTTCGACAACTGTAACTTCCGCAGCGGATGTCATGGTCGTTCTATCTGGTATCTGATATTTTTTAACATCTAGCGCTTGAATCCGCCCGTTCGGACCAGTTCCATGAATTACTGCTAAGTCCAATTTTTTTTCACGAGCCATTCGTCTAGCGGCTGGAGTCGCTCTTACATTTTTATGGTGATCTGAGTCTACAGTTGATTCTGAAGTTAATTCTTCTGATTGTTCTTTTATCTCTTCAGTTAATGTCACTTGTGATGGCGCTATTTGTTGTCCTGGCATATCTTCAGGAACTTCTTCACCAGCTTCTCCAATATAAGCAATAACTGCATTGACAGGTGCACTCTCTCCATCTTCTATATAACGTTTTAGCAAAATACCTTCTTCGTAAGCTTCGACTTCGATAGCAATTTTATCAGTCATCACTTCAAAAATTGCTTCACCAATCTCAACAGGTTCTCCCACATTTTTCAACCAGACAGTGATTGTTCCTTCAGACATAGTTGAACTTAATTTCGGCATCAAGACTTCGTGTGCCATTCTTTCTCCTCCTAATTATGCGACATTAAGTTACGGCAAGCCTCTACAATGTTTTCAACTTGTGGTACTGCTTTTTTCTCTAACTCAGGATGATAAGGCATTGGGATTTCTGCACCAGCTAACCGTACAAGTGGGGCGTCTAGGAAATCAAATGATTCATTTTCGACAATTACACTAGCTAGTTCAGCACTAAAACCACTACGTTTAACTGCTTCAGTTACAATGACTGCCTTACCGGTTTTAATTACCGATTGAATAATTGTCTCTTTATCCAATGGTACCAATGTTCGTGGATCCACAACCTCAATATTAATGTCCTCTTTAGATAAAACTTCGGCTGCCTCCAAAGCTTTATGTACCATAATTCCAGTTGCAATTACTGTAATGTCGGTACCAACTTTTTTGATATCAGCAACTCCGATTGGAATCACGTATTTACCTTCTGGAACATCACTCGTTGTTCGGTAACACAATTTGTGTTCATAAAACATCACAGGATTGTCATCTATAATTGCAGCATGTAAGAGACCTTTAGCATCATAAGCTGTTGCTGGTTGAATGACTTTCAATCCAGGAATGTGAGCTGTCCAGTTTTCTAAACTTTGAGAATGTTGAGCGGCAGCTCCAGTACCTGAACCACCTGGAGTCCGCATTACTAAAGGAATTTTTGCTTTTCCTCCATACATATAACGGATTTTAGCTGCTTGATTAACAATTTGATCTAGAGCAATTGTAATAAAATCTGAAAATTGAAGTTCAAAAATTGGACGCATGCCCGTCATAGCAGCTCCCACAGCTGTGCCAGCGATGGCTGATTCAGAGATTGGTGTTGAACGTATGCGTTCTTCTCCAAATTCTTCAACCATACCACGACTAACACCAAATGCTCCCCCATAAACTCCGATATCTTCGCCTAACATAAATACTTCTTCATTTTCACGCATTGCTTCAGAAAGAGCTTCTCTTACTGCATCTGCATACGTAATTTCTCTCATATCGTTGTTCCTCCTACTCTGCGTATACGTCTTCGTACATGGTTTCAACAGCTACTACTGGACTTTTTTCACCAAATTTCACTGCATCCTCAATTGCTTGTTTCGCTTTTTTTCGAATTTCGTCTGCTTCTTCTTCGGTAAATACACCGGCTGCAATAAACCTATCTTTCGCTCGACGAATTGGGTCCTTTTCTTTACGCCAATTCTCTTCTTCTTCTTTTGTACGATATTTCTTCGCATCTGATTTCGAATGCCCTTTCCAACGATAGGTCAAAGCTTCAATTAAAGTTGGGCCTTCTCCTCGACGGGCTTTTTCAACTGCTTGATGGGTCGTCTCTATAACGCTCATCAAATCATTACCGTCAATGGTCACTCCTTCGATTCCGTAGGCTTGCGCACGATCTGACAACTGCTTGACACGAGTCATTTTTTTCACAGAACCACTCATGCCATATTGATTATTTTCAATAAAGAAAATCACTGGTAGATCCCAGATAGCTGCCAAATTAACAGCCTCATGGAAACTCCCTTCGTTCGTTGAACCATCACCAGCATAAGCCAAAGCAACTCGATTCCAGCCTTTCATTTTAGCAGTTAATCCAGCTCCAACAGCAATTGGAAATCCACCACCCACAATCCCATTGGCACCTAAATTACCAGTATCAAGATCAGCAATATGCATCGAACCACCTTTTCCTTTATTGGTGCCTGTAGTTCGTCCAAATAATTCAGCCATCATTGCATTGACATCTGTTCCTTTGGCTATCGTCTGTCCGTGACCGCGATGTGTGGCAGTAATCCAATCAGTTTTTCGAAGAACTGCGCCACTACCAGCAGCGGTAGCTTCTTGACCAACTGCTAAATGAGTTGTTCCATGAATTAGCCCTTGTGCAAACAATTGATCTACTTTTTCATCAAAAAAACGGATTTCCCACATCACCCTATAAATGTTCTTCAAATCTTCATCTGTTAAGCCAGCACTATTTGGTATTGAAATTGTCATTTGTTCTCCTTCTCTCTTTTATAAATCAGTAAATTTTAAAGAGCTTCAATCAAACTGTCACAACAGTTTTCTCTGCCGAAACTTGTAATAAATGGTGTACCGTCAATCACAGGAACATTCGGTTGAATGCTTAACTGTCCAATTGATACCACAGCATCTATTTCTGGTTCAATAGTCGTAACCTCATAAATACTTTTCCCAATCACAGCCACTTCCAAGCCTTTTTCTGTTAAGTAATGTTGAATGAACTCAACAGCAGCTTTTCTTTTATTGTCTGAAGTGCCTGATGCTACTAAAATCGTTTTCATTATATCTCTCCTTTTAATACGTTCTTCCACCGTCAGCTAAGATAATCTGCCCATGAATATAACTGCTTTCTGGGCTTGCTAAAAAGACCGCAAGATTAGCAATATCTTCTGGTTGACCGATACGATTGATGGGAATCTTCTTAAGTAATTCTTTTCTACTTTCTTCATTAGGATATAAATGATCCAATATTTCGGTTTGAATCACACGAGGAGCAATTGCATTGACATTAACCCCTTTTGGTCCCAATTCTTTAGATACAGTTCGCATTAATCCATGTTGACCAGCTTTGGAAGAAGCGTAATGAGCGCCTCCTCCAGTTCCCGTAATTGCTGATCCAGATGTGATAAAGATAATTTTCCCCTTATTTGTTAAAAAATCTTCGTAAAATGCTTTCAATGTATAAAAAGAGCCATGAAGATTGATTTTGATTACACGCTCCCACTCATCTATACTAATTTCATCAATCGTACGAAGATAACTAATTCCAGCATTAATGATTAGCACATCAATTCGTGAGAAGCGCTCAATCACTTGATTTCTAACATTTATCAAATCTTCTGCGTTCGAGACATCTGCTTTGACAAAAAATGAGGAAACGTGATATTTCCGACTAATTTCCTCAGCAGTTTCTTCACCTGCTTGTTCATTAAAATCCACAATTACTGGATTATATCCCTGTTTTGCAAAAGTAACAGCAATTGATTTCCCTATACCCTTAGCCGAACCAGTGATAACGACCACTTGATTTTTATCGTCTTGCACACCTGTCACATCCTTATTTTAGAATTTCAACAATTTTTTGAACATCCTCTTCAATCCCAATACCTGTTAGGAAAGACAATGCACGAATAACAGGAATGCTGTCACTTTCATAAGAAGTTGTTGTTACCACTAGATCAGCATTTCCAACTTTTGAAGGTAATTCTGAAACTTTGCATTGTTCTACTGTTGCTGGAATATTATTTTTCGCTAATTCTTCTTGAACTCTCATGCTAACCACTGTTGATGTAGCTACTCCTGTACCGCATGCAATTAAAATGTGTTTTTTATTCATATAAACCGTCTCCTGTCATCTAATGTTTTTATTCTTTGGTTTCAAATTGTTTTTTGATATCATTACGTGTCCAGAACCATAGACCTCCATAAAGTAGCAACGCAATTACACCTGCTGCAAAGGCAGGAACATTACTTGGATCAATCAATTTCAGCATAATCCATAATGTAATATGTGAACTCATATCAATACCTGAAATCATTGTTGCACCTTCTGGAAAAGCAAAACCAACAGCATGTGCCAATGTGGTTGTTAAGGCGCCTAAGTTTGTTGCAATAAAGAACACAATACAAAGAGAAACAATCGCATTAAGTAGTCCACGGAAAATATTCCCTTTTGAAGCTGCGACTGACCAAATAACGGTAAATGGTAAAACAGCTAAATCAGCAAATGGCAACAAACGATTAAACGGTAAGATAGCTGCTAATAAAATAGTAATCGGTACCATAAGTAGTGCTACTGTAATGATTGCCGGATGAGCAGTTACTACAGCTGCATCTAAACCGATATAAACTTTTTTTCCTGGGAATCGTTTTTGAATGAACGATTTCGCTGCATCTGCAATTGGAGATAACCCTTCCATTAACAGAGCTACCATTCTTGGCATCAAAATCATAACTGCTGACATTTGAATACCTAACTGAATAATTTCTTTTGAATCATAGCCCGCAAGAAAACCCATTCCTAAACCTAAAACTAAACCAATCATCATAGGTTCCCCAAAAAGTCCTAATTTATCTTTCAATGTTCCAGCATTGATATTAATTTTATTGATACCTGGAATTTTATCCCAAATTTTATTTAACGCATAAGTAATTGGTGCAAAGTTAACCGTCTCACCATGTGGTAGTGAAATTCCTGGTAAGCCGAAAAACTTTTCAACTGCTGGGGCAGTCCAGTCAGCAAGTTTGAAAACAACATATGCATTTACTAATGTTGCAACAATGGCAATCACGATAGAATCTGTCGCATAGTAGACCATCGCACCTGGAAAAATTAAATGCCAGTAATTCCATAAATCAACATCCATTGTTTTGGTTTGATTCAAGCTCAATAAGATAATATTGAAAATAAAGATAATTGGAATTAAAATTACAGCAATTGGTGTCGCAAATGTGATTGCCGCTGCAATTGGCCAACCAACATCTAAAATATCTAAAGACAAACCTAGACGTTCAATCATTGCTTGTGATGCAGTACCTATAGAATCGGAAAGTAATCCAATAACCAAATTTAACCCAGTAAATCCAATCCCTACTGTCAAACCTGCGCGAAATGACTTACTAATCGATTGACCTAAAATCAATCCAAAAATTGTAAGAATCAATGGCAACATTGCTGCTGCTCCTAAGTCCAACACATAGTTGACAGCACCTTTAATTATTTCTAACATACGTTTTTCCTCCTTTTAAATGATTGTGCCTAATAATTTTTCTATTTCTTCTATTTTTTCTCCTTTTTTTAATAACATTAATTTTTCTGAGTCTTGGCAAAGAGCAATGAGTTTTTGTAACATAAACACTTGATTTTCAGGTTTTTTAATTGCAAGCATAAAAACAATCTCAACATTCACATATTCGTTATTAGTAGCCATAATTTCAAACTCTACTGGAGTTTCTAGCACCCCTACCAAAAACCCCTCTGTTTCTACATGAACACAATCCGTATGCGGAATTGCAATATGAATTCCTCCTGTGGGTAAGCCTGTGGGAAATTCTCTTTCACGTTCGATTACTGCATCTTGATAACTTTCTTTGACAAATTTCTTTTGAATCAACACTGTACTCATCTGTTTCAGTAATTGTTCTTGATTGGTTTCATCAAAAACGTAATATAGATATTTTTTTGTTTCATCGTTTAATATTTTTTTCATAAGTCAACCCCATCACTTTATTTTCCATTTTTCTCATTTCTAATAGCATGCCACTTTCTGTCTTTTGCTGATCCATCCTAAAAAGAAAATCTTCATTCGCTAGGATTTCAGTAAAGTAATATAAACACTTACCTATTGATGTTTCTTCTGGAATACTAAAAGCAATGATATATTGCACTGGATCATTTTCCGGATGTCCAAAATGAACAGCTTCTTTTAACTTTATAAAACTTGCGCCAATTTTAATTGCACCATCAGAAGCATCTGCATGTGGAATTGCTACTCCAGGTGAAATCACAATGTAGGAACCGTTCTCTTCAATGACTTTTATCATACCTTCAATATATCGTTCTTCAATCAATTCACTTTTTAGTAATAGTTTACCTGCTTCGCTAATTGCTTCTCGCCAGTCATTCACTTCTACTTTAAATGCAATACGTTCCATCGAAAGCAAATCAGATAAACGTTTCACTTCAGTTTCCTCCAGCTCTAATTGAGTAATTGATGGAGAATACAATGCTTCAATATCTTTCAAAAATTCGTCCTGTTCTTCTTTTTCTACGTACTTATCCATAAGAGAAAGTAACGTTTGAAACATATCTCGGCTTTGATGACTGATTTCTTGGTCAATAATTTCTCTTGGTTTGATTTGATAAATCGCTTTTTGAATTTTAATAATGTCTTTTTCCATTAAAATTGGATTAATTAAAACAACTGGTGAATAAGAAAATTGGAGAGGTACTGTCGTAATAATTAAATCTTGATTTGTGGGATTATTTTTTCTTAACATATGCGTTGAATCAATTGAAATGATGTCAATATTTGGAAAAGTTGCTGTCAACTTAGCTTTAATCAATTGTGCCGTCCCACGTCCTGAGTTACAGACAACTCTGACTTTCAACGATTTATTCTTTGTGGCAACATCATTTGTTTCAAATATTGCCATTATATACATGACAACAAAAGAGATTTCATCAAGGGTTAATGATGCCTGCAAATAGTCTTCAATTTTCTGTAAATACTTTTTCACTAATGGAAAAATCGCAGAATATGATTGATAAATTTCATCGAATAAGACATTTCGAACATTGATATTTGCTTTAACGCGATAAATCAATAATTTTAGATGATTTTCAAGTAAATCAAATAGTTCACTGTTCAAGTAATACTTGATATTCAATTCTTTCGAAATATTGAAAATAAATTCAGTGATCATAATTTGCATTTCAATCGAATCAATTTTTCGACCATTATTTTTGATATAGCTTTTACTGCGCAAAATAGAAACAAGTGATGCAATTTCTTTATCTGAAATTTTCTGATTATATTTAAGTTCTAATTCTTTTGCTAAACTCAAAGCAAAATTGTATTTAGAACTTGACTTCACATCAACACCATCTTCTAGCGTTTGGATGGAAAAGCCTAGTTGTAGTCTTTCAATCATAATCAGCAAATAACAAACAACTTCTTGATAGGCAAAGTCAGAAAGTTGCACTTGATGTTGTTTTTCAACCTCCAATAATAGCTTACCAATTTCTTGATAACGCGCTTTTTTATCAATAATGTCTAATAATAAGTTCTGAAAAATATTATCTTCAAATCCCATTGCATAATCATATTCTTGGTCAAACAAACCATTTGATATAATCAGTTTCATCATTGCTGCTCTAATGCCTTTCTCGTCGCCAATCACTTTGTACCCTTTTCCAGTGAATGAACTTAAAGATAATTGATTTTGTTCAAACCATTTTTTTAACTCTTCAATATCACTAACTAAGGTGTTACGACTAACTAAAACATATTCCGATAGATAATACGTGGTGATATAATCGCTACTTGTCACTAAAATTAAAGCTAAAATCGTCCGTCGTTCATTTTGACATAAACGATAGTTCTGAAAATTAGAATACGCTTTCAAAACTGATTTCAAATCAATTTCTTCCGCCATTCTTAGGAATCCTGTTTCATCAATAATTAATTTAGTTGCATGCTTTTTCTCTAAATAAAAATTGATTTCTTTGATATCATTTCGAATTGTTTGTTCTGAAACGTTAAATAGTTCTGCATATCTTTGTAAGGTTTCACTTTTTGCTCTAAGTATATCTAATAAAATTTTATTGATTCTTCTATTCAATGCAACCACCTCTACATTTCTAATTATCGCTATATTCATATTTTTCACAAGACCAATCATTTTGATATCGCTTTCAAAAGAATTGTGATAGTGAAAAGATACCTGTCATGCTAAACTAACTACTATAATTCAATACAACCTCTAATACAAGAAAAAATAACAATAAGAACTTATGAAATAGAAAGGAACTTAATTATGAAAGCTTTACGTAAATTAGCGGAAGGCTACAACCAAATGGCTTTAGTTGAGGTAAATGAAGTCTTTCCATCGGATGGTGAGCTGAAGCTTCGAGTTATCTATACAGGGATTTGCGGTTCTGACATCCATGGTTTTAAAGGAGAGTATAACAAAAAAATCCCTTTAACATTAGGTCATGAATTTGTTGGGGAAGTAGTTGATATAGGACATTCTTCTTCATTATATAAAGTAGGAGATATTGTCGTTAGCGAAACAACTTTTGAAACTTGTGAAAAATGCAGCTATTGCAATGAACAGGAATATAATCTTTGTTCTGATCGAAAGGGTCTTGGCACACAGGTAGACGGTAGCTTTGCCGAGTTTGTTCTTGTAAAAGAAAAACGATGCCATCTTATTCCTAAAGAGATTGACAACAAGATAGCTGCAATGTTGGAGCCACTTGCATGTTGTATTCATGCCGTCAAAGAAAAGACAATAGTCTCTCCTAACGAAAAAATTGTTGTATTTGGACCTGGTCCAATAGGTATTCTTCTTGCCACAGTGTTAGTTTCACTAAATATTGAGGTTTTATTAGTAGGAACAGCGAGAGATGCAAAACGATTAGCTTTGGCTAAAGAATTAGGTATTGCTCACACGCTGATTGTGCAAAAGGATGATGTTGAAGCGTTCGTTCAGACTTGGACGAACGGAATCGGTGCAGATCAAATTTTTGAATGTTCAGGGAGTATTCATGCTGTTCATCAAGCGATGCAAATTATTAAAAAGAAAGGAACGATTATTCAAGAAGGACTTTTCGCTACCACAATGAATGAGATTAATATGGATGATTTAATTCATAAAGAAATCTGCTATGTTGGTTCACGCACGCAAAAACCCAGCTCTTGGAAATCAGCAATCCAATGGCTAGTAGATACAAATATGGATTTGTCTCCTATTGTAACTGCCATCCTTCCACTTGATGAATGGGAAGCTGCGTTTCGTTTAGCTATGAATGGCGAAGAATTAAAAATACTGATGAAACCTTAATCGATACATCCTGTCAGCGATTATGCTGATGTTCATCAAT
Organism: Enterococcus sp. DIV2402; assembly: GCF_017426705.2. Classification (NCBI taxonomy): domain Bacteria; kingdom Bacillati; phylum Bacillota; class Bacilli; order Lactobacillales; family Enterococcaceae; genus Enterococcus; species Candidatus Enterococcus lowellii. Next base: position 2,177,706 of record NZ_CP147251.1, read on the forward strand.
TGATACACATCAATATAAAATAAGTTCAATCTTCTTTCATTACAAAGATTGAGCTTATTTTGTCTTCTTCCCAGCAATCGTATCCCACAAACAAGCTTTACCTTGATAAAGTATCCAATAACTTATGGAATGCAGCAATCCCTTTAAATTGATTCAAAAGAACACGGTTGACTTCTTCTAAAGCTTTGTTTGCTATTTCTCTTGTTTGCGTGATATTATTTTTTTCTACCTCTTCCAGTACTGATCGTACAGTATCTAAAGAAAAGACTGTACGTTGAACGGTTCGGATGATGTAAATTTTTCTAATATCGTTAATAGTGAATTGGCGAAAATTACTATCAGAATTTCTCTTAGCGTTGATCAGTCCTTCTTTTTCCCAGTGACGGATAGCCGATGTTGAAACTCCTGCTTCTTTAGCCACTTCACCAATTGAAAAGACTGTTTTATTTTTATATTTTGGAATAGAAGCTAATACGTCAGGTTCGAGAATTTCAATCGTATATTCGATTCTCTCTTTTTCAGAATACAATGTGACTTGTTTTTTATTAATTTCCCAGATAGCCGAAATAATATCGCCAGAAATCACCATCGGAAAAATAGTTTTTATGAAATCTGTGCCAAAACCAGGCATCATTTCTCTAATACACGTGAAGTATGATTGATGAATCGTGGTATAAATACGATAGCCATTATTTTGACGCTCTACTTTCGGAATAATTCCCCATGATTCATAGTGTCTCAAAGCACTCGTACTAATATTTAATTGTTTTGCAATGTCAGTTCCTCTCAAAGTGATTCCTCCTTTGCTAAATTATAAATAAACTTTAAAGTACATGACAGCTTTATGTTTACTAAATGCTTATTATAATGGATTCCTTATTAAAAACCTTAGCATTTGCATGAATTTGCTAAACTATATTTAGAATGGAGGAATTTATTATGAGTCAAATTAAAATTCAAAAAGTTGTCCCAGCATTACCCGCTGTAAATCTCAAAGAAACAATCGCATTCTACAAGAATTTAGGCTTTACCAATATCTATGAGAACAATATACGTTCAAACGGATATGCAGTGATGGTAAATGATTATTTGGAATTTCATATCTATACGTATAAGAAATTAGAAATTCCTACTCCGACAAATACGTATCTTTATCAAGTAAACAATGTCGATGCGTTGCACACAATGTTAGCGACACAATATAAGGAAGCAGTAGGAAAAAAACTTCCACGAACAGGACTACCTAGAATGGGCGTACCAAAAAGTCTAAATTTTGATAGAAGATTTAGTTTAACGGATATGAATGGCAATAATTTCATTTTTTTGGAGGTATTTGAACAAAAGAATGAGCATCATATAAAAACACGATTTGAAAAATTATATTGGGAAAGCAATACGCTCGCCTATTCTCACGAGAGTCCTATTGAAGCGAAAAAAATGTTAGAAACTGCAATAAAAAGACAGAATTTGCAAAACGAACAACCTTCCATCATATTTCAAGCTTATGTACTTCTTGTCGACTGTTCCTTTCTTTTAGGAAACATTGAGAAAGCTAAGATTTATTACCAAGAAGCAACTAATTGGTTAGAAAAAGTCACAGCTCCTACAGATGAATATTTTGCAGACGCCATAATTCAATATGAAAAATATTCAAGTTTGCAAGAAATAAACGAAGTTAGTTAAAGAAATGATTGATGGTATTAAATAAAGAACTTCCGGTTAGCTGTTTTAAACACAGTTAATCGGAAGTTCTTTAGTCATCGATCATAGATGCTTAACTCACAAAATTTCTTTCAACAAATCTAGCAACGATTCTTTTTCTGTTACAATATAATCTGGAATAATTGTTCCAACAGGTTGTGGATGTTGTCGTCGATTACTCCAAATTGTTTTCCAGCCTACCGCTTTTGCCCCTACCATATCATTTTGAAAAGAATCTCCAACATAATACGTTTTTTCTTTATTTAAGTTCAGCTTTTCTTCCACCAAGTGAAAAATTTTCGGATCAGGTTTAGCTAATTCAACAATGGAAGAAATAAATATCTGTTCTTTTGGAATCCATTTTTCCAAATTTAACTGTTGGATTTTTCTTTTTTGATGTTCTTTTGGCCCATTAGTAATGATTCCTAAGGTTATTCCTTTTTCTAAACAAAAATCCAAGGCATTTTTCATATCTGGCGTAAGTTCAATTTTCTGTTGATATTCTTGATATGTTTTTTGAAAACTATCTGCTTGGCTATCAGTAATTTCATGACTGTAATAAGCTAACGCCTTACCGATGCGATATCTATGCATTTTGGTCATACTCATTTCGCCATTTTCCGTTAAATGAAAAACTTCATCGCTGTATTTCCGGCTTAAAACATATAACTTTTCAACTGACACATTGGGAAAATTAAAATGTTCTTGATACGCTTGCTTGAATGGTTCTAACTGATCATACAATGTATCGTCTACATCAAATAAGATTGCTGTCATAACGAACTCCTTTATAATTAAGTCTGAAGAAGAGAAGATTTCTTATTATTCATAATAAATCAGTTTTCTCTTCTTGAAAAGAATAATTTGTTGCAACAAATGATTGAGATAACTCAGAAATCTTTTGTTTGCATTCAAAAAATTTTAAGACATTCCTCTAATTATCGCTACTAATTATAGTTTATTCTACGCTTTTGACCTGTTCTTCTTGTTCTAATTGTTCTTTATTGTATACTCGTAATCTATAGAAGAACATTAATGTACAAACAATTAATACACCAACCGCTAAAGCAATTAGAAATCCCCAAACATTTTCGATTAACGGCCACATATAAAAGCCATAAATCCCTCCTGGAAATACTGAAGCACCTAGTGAAAAGCCAATTGCTCCTGCTACAGCCGTACCAATCATGCTTATTGGAATAATTACTGGATATAAGATGATGAACGGTAATACTGCTTCTGAAATTCCTAAAAATCCTAATATTAAACAAGAAAGAGCACCTTGCTTTAATTGGGGATCGAAAATTTCTTTTTTCGTAAAAATTCTTGCAAAATAAGGAGACAATCCTAAACCTATCGGAGCGACAAGAGCACCCAGAACCAATGCTATATACGAATATCCTGTATCAAAATATAATTGTTTTCCTATAGTACCAGCCATTTTATTTACTGGACCACCAAAATCAAAGGCACGAGCTGCACCCAATCCGGCAGAAAGTAATGCGCCACCTTCTGTACCAATCGAAGTGATTAACCATTGACTGAGACTGGAAAACCCAATACCGATATAGGCAATAACAAATTTACTTGCCAATAAAACGATAATTGAGCCTAAAAGCGGAAGTAAAAATAACGTTTTTACACCAATATATTTTCGATTAATTTTAATGGATTTATTAAGACATAAAATACTATAACCTGCCACATATCCTGCTAAAATCGCGCCAAGAAAACCTGTTACCATTTGAACAACTAACAATCCACCTAAGAATCCCGGAGCTAATCCTGGTCTATCAGCAATACCGAAAGAAATATATCCAGCGAATACAGGATACATAATAGTAAACATTAATGAGCCTGCATTATAACACCACGTAATAAAATCTAATATAGGACTTCCTTGTGCAGCCAAAACTTCTTCTGTAAAAACACTAACATCAAAAAAAACTGAGCCTAATAAAGATGTGACTCCCATAGTTACACCAGCAATAATAATTAAAGGCATCATATAAGAAATACCTGTCATTAAATTCTTTTGCAACTCTTTAAGAATAGGTTTTAATTTGGCCCCCATATCAATTTCTTCCTTCAAAATATTCATCTAAAATACGATCAATTTTTCCAATCGCATCTTGTAAAGATACTTCAATGATTTTATCTTCAAAACCTTCAAACCGCTCTTCTTCACGAATGGTGACAGCGGCAGTAAAAATAATTAAATCTGCACTTTCAATATCTGCTTTAGTAAGTTTATTTTCTATCCCAATAGATCCTTGCGTTTCCATTTTAACGATACCATTACGCTTTTTTACAGCGTTCTCAACTGAATCTGCTGCCATATAGGTATGTGCAATCCCAGTTGGACATGCAGAAATTCCGATAACCTTCATTTTAACTCCTCCTATTTTGAAAAAAATTAACAATTGAGTCTAATTCCATGAACTGACTCAATTTTTGTTTCGAATTAGCAATTTCAATAATTATGGTTAATATATTTTTAGCTTGGTGTAAGTCTTTTTCATTCATACAAAGCAAAAAAATTAATTTTGCTTTGCCATTCCCCCATTCTATAGGGGTTGTATTACGAATAATTAATATCTGTGTTTTTTTCACTAATTTTGGTGATGGATGGGGAACTGCTATGCCATTAACAAACGCTGTCGAACTAATCTGTTCACGTTTCATTAAGTTTTCATACGTATTCCCTATTGTCAACTCATGTTTTTCGGTTTCTGTTGCTAGAAAGAGTAATACTTCTTCTTTAGTTAAGAAATTACTTGTTTCATATAACAATGCTCCCTCTAAAAAATGCCTTCCAATAGACTTAGAAGAATTTCCTGACAATAATTTTTGTTCAGATTGTAATAAAGATTTGGAATAATAGTTTTTTATTTGAGATAAATCTTCATCAGAAATAAATGGCGATACGTAGAAAACAGGGACAGTGTCAATTTTGACTTTAACTGTTGAAACAATAAAATCAATCCTTGATAAATCAATATCTTTAGCCTCTTCCAATGAACTAACTTCCATAATGTCTAGCGGAGGTAAGTAACGCCGAATTTTTAAAGCTAACAATTGAGAGGATGCTACGCCATTTAAACAAATAATTAGCACACGTTTTATCCGATGATTTTTTTCAATTGAAACTTGAAAATGAATCGTTAAAAATGCAATTTCATCGTCAGGTATCACTAATCCCATAGATGTTTGAAGGTCACTTACAACCAATGCAACAAGATGAAAAATAATGGGATAATCTTTTTTGATTGTCTCCAACATCGGATTTTTAAAATGAATTTTCCGTTTGACTCTATATAGCATTGGCTCAACATGAGCAAGTAATTGTTTATTTAAAACGTCATCTTGGCTAAAATCAATAGAGCTAACATCACTCATTCTAACAATAAGTTGTTGAACGATTTCTTTCACTTGTTTCTGATATACCTGCTTATTATCAGAAACATTTATTCCATAACCAATGAACAGATGATTCATATAAAATATATCTGCTTCAGTAAATATGATAGATAATTTTTCTCCTACCAAGTTCAAATATTCTTTCATTGCAGCGTAAGATTCCAACTGTAAAACTAATGTTGAATTCATAAAAGTATCTTCAACATGATGCTCTTGTTGGATTCTATGAATCATCACGACCAATTTAGTGAGCAATTCTCGGTAATAGATAACATTAAATTGTGATATATTCAGCTCTAGTACGTCATTTAACATGTCCATACAACTATTGACTGCTCTCTCACCAAATGATTGCTTTAAAAATTGGATATGATTATCCGATGAAACATAAGATTCACTTGTATTTTTAGATCTTTCAAAGATTAGCTTTGTATAACTAAATTGAAGTTGAGATTCTGAACCAGTAACATAACTACCTTGTGAACCAGAGTAAAAGGTACATCCTGCTTTATCTGAGAAGAATAATTTTATTTTTTCAAACAATTGGGCAACAGAGGAATTACTGATATAATACGTTGCAGCCAATGATTCATACGTGACTTTTTTCCCTTTTAACAGCGTTTCAATATTTTCAAAAAATCGGCTTTCAACTTCAGTAATTTCAAAACTAGTCGCTTCATAATCAATAAGTTCTTGAATTCTACATGTATCTTTATAATTGATAGTCACTTTGATCCCTTTCCCCTGTTTTTTAAGTAGTGGAATTTGATTCGTGATTAAAAACTGCTCAACTATTTTTAAATCATTGAATACCGTTCTTCTTGAAATGTTGAGTCTTTCAGCAATTTGATTTACTGCTTCATAATCTTTATTAGCACACAATATTTTGAGTAATTTTATTTGTCTAGAATTCATATTTTTACTCCTTAAAAAGAAAACGTTTCCTATTACTAATATAACTACTAGCTATATAAATAAACACCACATTTGATTGCATCAACATAGTGCAAACAATTTGCATAGATCGAATCAAATGAAGTGTTTTTTACTTATATACAAGTCTTTGAACAACAGATAATAATTCATCGGGCGAATGTACAATATAATCGGATAAAGATTCTTTTTCTTCTCTATACCCTCGATAGTTCACCCAAATCGTATGCCATCCTACTGATTTTGGTCCTACAATATCATTTTGATAATTATCACCTATATAATAAAAATGTTGCTTATTTATTGGAAAATCTAATTTTTTCTCAAATTGTTCAAAAATAAATTTTTCCGGCTTAGAAATCCCTACCTTTTCAGAAATAAACATGCGATTTTGTGGGAACCATTTATCCAAATTCAACATAGTGATTTTTTTAGATTGCTTTTTTATCGTACCGTTAGTAATAATTCCGATAATTTGCTGTTCATTCACCAATAAATCTAAAAGTTCTTCCATTTTTGGAAATAATTGAATCTCATTTTGATAATCTTCAAAGTCCAATTGAAATTGAATGGCTTGTTCTTCTGTAATTTGAATATTGTAATCTTGTAGTGCACGCTGAATGCGAAATATTTGCATCGCTTTCAATTTCTTCTTATCAAAGCCTTCTGAAAAAGCTTCATCTCCGTATTCTTTCATTAATTGATAAAGAGCAGGAATATTCAATTGTTTTTCATTAATAACTAAATTATTCAATGCTCTTCCAAATGCGTGTTGTTGATCGTACATTGTATCATCAATATCAAAAACGAATATTTTTTTCATTGCTTCTTCTCCTTGTCATTTTTAATAAATTTACCTGGAGGAAGCTCAAGATAATACTGAACTTTCTCCAGGTAATCAAACAAACTATTTACTTTATTAATTTTCAATCATGTCAATTCGATTTTGATGACGTTTCCCTTGAAACGTTGCATCCAACCATGCATCCACAATCATTTGAGCTAGACCGTCGCCTGTTACACGTTGGTCTAAGCAAATAATGTTGGCATTGTTGTGTTCTTTTGTTGCCTTCGCTGAAAATACATCGCCAACAACTGCAGCTCGAATACCTTTGTTTCGGTTAGCAGCAATGCTCATGCCAATTCCTGTTCCACAAATCAAAATACCGCAATCGACTGCTTCTGTTAAAATAGCATTTGCAACTTTTTGTGCATAATTTGGATAGTCTACACTAACCATAGCGGCAGTCGTACCAAAGTCTTCATAATCTATATCCCTTTCAGATAAATGTGCTTTGAGAAGCTCTTTTAATTCAAATCCTCCATGATTCGAAGCAATTGCAATTTTCATTATCTGTCTCCTTAATTAATAGTAGCGAAGGCATCTATTATAGTGAATTGTAGGTGTCTACTACGTGTTCAACCGTAAATCCGTATTTTTCAATAACGGTATCTCCAGGTGCACTAGCTCCAAAACGATCAATGCCAATAATTTTCCCTGTAAAACCTACATATCTTTCCCATCCAAAACTTGCGCCCATTTCAATTGATACTCGTTTCAATACATCAGAGGGCAATACTGTTTCTTTATAAGCTTTATCTTGTTGTTCAAATAAATCAAAGCTTGGTAGAGACACTACCGAAACATCTTTTCCCTCTGCTAAAAGTTTACGTTGTGCTTCAATAGCTAGATTTACTTCTGAACCAGTCGCAATTAAAATGCCTTCAGGTTTTTCTCCTTGTGATTGAGAAATGACATACCCACCTTTAGGAACACCTTCTGTCGCCAGTTCGATGGTACCTGGAATAACAGGTAAATTTTGACGACTTAAGACTAAAACAGTGGGTGTATCTTTGGAAGAAATAGCTACTTTCCAAGCTGCGACAGTTTCATTTCCATCAGCTGGACGAATGACATGGATATCGGGCATGCAACGTAAACTTGCTAATTGTTCAACAGGTTCATGTGTAGGTCCATCTTCACCAACAGCCACAGAATCATGCGTCAGAACATAGGTTACAGGTAATTTTTGTAGAGCACTTAGACGAACTGCTGCACGTAAGTAATCAACAAAAACAAAGAACGTTCCACCATATATTTTACTTCCGCCATGAAGTTGAATACCATTCATCGCAGCGGCCATCGCAAACTCACGGACACCAAACCAAATGTTTCTTCCTGCATAATTTTCTGGAGAAAAATCAGTTTCAGCTGATACCATTGTATTATTAGAAGCTGATAAATCTGCTGATCCACCCCATAGTGTAGGAATATTTTGTGACAATACTTGAATAATCTCTTTACTTGTCACACGACTCGCCGCACTTGTACCAACTTCATAAGCGGGTAGATTTTCTGTCCAATCTTTAGGTAATTCATTATTAAAGGCTTCCAAATATTGTCTAGCTAATTTAGGATATTCTTTCTCATAGTTTGCAAAAAGAGCTTGCCATTCGCGTTCTTCTTTTTCACCTCGGCAAACAATTTGCTCAATAAAATGACTACGAACTTCCTTAGAGACAGTGAAGGCTTCCTCTGAATTAACACCATAAAAAGATTTGACTTTCTTTGTATCTTCTTGCCCTAGAGGTGAACCATGAACTTTCGATGTTCCTTGATTAACTGACCCGTAACCAATGACTGTTTTTACTTCAATTAATGTTGGTTTATCTGATTTTCGTGCTGTTTCAATGGCTGTATAAATTTCATCTAAGTCATTCCCATCTTTAACAAAAAGATGCTCCCAACCATAGGCTTCAAACCTTTGTCCTACATTTTCAGTAAAGGCTTTTGACGTTGGTCCGTCTAAAGAAATATCATTTGAATCATATAAAACAATTAATTTATTCAACTTCATATGACCGGCCATTGATGCTGCTTCTTGAGAAACACCTTCCATCAAATCACCGTCTCCACATAATGCATAGGTATAATGATCCATAATCGGATAATTTTCCTGATTGTAAGTCGCAGAAAGATGGGCTTCCGCCATTGCCATTCCAACAGCCATTGCGATGCCTTGCCCAAGTGGTCCAGTCGTTGCTTCCACACCATCTGTATGTGTGACTTCTGGATGACCAGGTGTTAAGGAATCCCATTGACGAAACTGCTTTAAGTCATCAATGGATACGTTATAACCAGATAAGTGTAATAAACTATACAATAGAGCCGATCCATGACCTGCTGATAAAACAAAGCGATCACGATTCGTCCATTTTTTAGAAGTTGTCGGATTAATTTTTAAGAATTTACTCCACAAAACATAAGCCATCGGAGCAGCACCCATTGGTAAACCCGGATGTCCCGAATTTGCTTTTTCAACAGCATCAATACTTAATGTTCGAATGGCATTGATAGCTTTTTGATCTATTGCTGTAAACATATTTATCCTCTTTTCTTAAAAAGGATAGCTAACCTTGCGATTAGCTATCCTTCTCACTCTATTTATTAAATGCTTCCCAGTCTTTTAAAAATGTTTCAATTCCTTGATCAGTTAAAGGATGTCCCCATAACTTAGGAAATAAATTGCCTGGGATTGTTGCAATATGAGCGCCTAGTTTAGCTACTGTTTCAACATGTGGTAAGTTACGAATACTTGCTGCGATAATCTCTGTATCAAAGCCATAAAAATCAATGATATTTCGTAAATTGGCAATCAACTCATACGCATCTGTCCCTATATCTTCCAATCGACCAACAAATGGACTAATGTAAGTTGCACCTGCCTTCATCGCCATCAAACCTTGAGCAACAGTAAAAATCAATGTCACATTCGTTTTGATTCCTTCATGAGAAAGGACATGAACTGCTCGCAAACCTTCTTCTGTCATTGGGATTTTCACTACAACATTGTCTGCCCATTTTGCAATGACTCTTGCTTCTTTAATCATTTCATCAGCAGTCAAACCAGTTACTTCTGCACTGACGGGACCATCGATAGTTGAACAAATTTCTTTAATAACTTCTTCAAAATCACGGCCTTCTTTTGAAATAATAGTAGGATTTGTTGTAACACCGTCTACTAAGCCCAAGGTATTAATTTTTTTAATTTCAGCAACATTTGCAGTGTCTAAGAAAAATTTCATTCTTCTTCCTATCCCTTCTTATTTAGAAACATTTTTAATTCGAGTAGTAACACCTTTTAAATTGTAGCATTCTGCATAGTCACGAATTGGACGTTTGATATGATCGACTACGTAACGTTGACCATCAATATTGTATTCTTTCAAGTTAGCATACAATTTTTCAATTTCAGCTTTTACTTCATCATCATTAAACGTATAATGACCAGCAATATCTAAAATTTCTGCTTGTAATTGATCATCACCAGAATCTAAGATTTGCTCAACCGTCAATTCTTTTTGTTCGCCAACCATCCATTTTCTCCAACGTTCACTCTTAATTGCATGAATTAATAATGTTTCGCGGGTATTAGAAGATTCTTTCACTAGTCCATTTTCTACTAAACGTGCTTCTACAGCTGCAAGGTTTAAATAAGCACGTGTTTCTTCTGTACCGTATTGAGGTGCGACATTTGTTGCTGTAATTTCAGAAGGAATATGTTCTAATAATGTTATATCATCTAAATAGTCCCCGTTGTGTTCTTTCAAACCAACACCATATTGTTTCGCCATTTGTGCTAAATCATAAGCATTCTTGAAGTTGAATGTTCCAACTTGTTCTGTTTTACGTGTTAACGTTCCTGTTTGTCCAACAATAAATGTTGGCATTGGTAAACCACGTTTTTCTAATTCATCTTTTAATCGTAAAATAAATGTTTCATAAGTTTCTGTTGAAGTTAAACCACCATTTGTTTCTTCTGTTCCCACTTCATAACCAATTTCAGGAAAGTTACGTGCTTTACGTTCTTTTTCACAGAATTCAATCAAATCAACAGTTCTTTCTAAAACAGTATCTAATGGAATGACTTTTCCAACTTCAAATGGATCTTTAGTAGGATCAATCATTAATAAATCAAAACCTGCTTCAATATCTGCTGTATATGATTTTTGTCCTAGCTCCATTGCCAATTCTGTTGGTAAATGGTCATTACGTTCTTGATCACGTTGCCAAGGACCTCCATGATCACGGCATAAATAGTACAAATTGTCATAACCGATTTCTTCTGCAACTTCTTCAACTGCTTGTGCAAATGTGAATTGATTCCATCCGTTTACATAACCGCCGCCTAATTCATCTGCATCTACTTGATTTCGGCTAGCAATAAACATTACAGGATAGTCATCTTCATGTGATAATTCCAATGTTGCTTGAACACAGTTTTTAGACATTGGACCAATGCCAAGTAATGTTGCACTTTCACCCGTTTTTTGTAATTCTAATAAACCTTCGACGACTGTTTTGATTGGTAATTTTTCCATTCTCTACCATCTCCAATTTCTATTTTTTTATGACTTTTCATACATCAGCTATTACTTTTTTAGTATAAAATTGTTTTTGAATACTGAATATTACAAATTCCTTCAACAAGTTTCATAGGTGTTTTGTATAGTTGTTGCAATTAAATAAGTTAATAAAACAATCTTCAACAAAATCATGCTCATTATCTCTAAAAATAACAATCGTTTCTTTGTGAAATTAAATAACATTTGTAATAATAAATCAGCACTTAACTACGAAACATCTTTTGTTCTGATGTCAATAAAGCTATGCTCGCTGCTTGGTACCTTTCAATTTGAGTGTCACGATGTGCTTGTCCTATCTTCTAATGTTAATTTATTTACTGGAAAGGAACTTCTGCCTATCGGTCAACAAGTTGTCACATGGAATAATGTATTCTCTTTTTGATATATTTGGGAGTCAATGTAAATTTGACTCCCCTTATCAGTGACATACCTAGTTGTAATAAAATGCTCTTTCGTTCGAACTGTTTTTTCAATCAGATGTGTAACAACATTACTTTACACATGGTTAGTTAGACTAACTTTTTAAATACGAATTAGTTTTCTTCAACAGTATCAATATTTGGTTTTGTAAAATGCAGAATGGCCACTGAAACAAAGACACCGATAAACATTGAGAGCGTATACCATAATTTACCGTTAACTACAGGTAAGATAATTAAGCCACCATGTGGAACTAAGGCTTCAACTCCATTGGCCATCCCTAAACCACCTGCGATTGCACTACCAATTACAATTGCTGGAAGTACGCGCTTAATATCTTTAACGGCAAATGGAATTGCACCTTCTGTAATTCCAATTAAGCCCATAAAGAAAGCCGAAATCCCTAAATCTTTATCTGCAGTTGTATATTTTTTACGATCAATGAAAGTAGAGATAGCCATCGCTAATGGTGGAACTGCACAAGCGATTCGATGCGCACCATTTGGTTCATAAACGCCTTCTGCCATCAGAGCAATTGTGAATGCTGTCGCTGTTTTATTAATCGGTCCACCCATGTCAAAAGCCGTCATTGCGCCAAGAATCATTCCTAAAATAATGGCACTACTTCCTTGCATTTTACCTAAAACATCAACTAACCAGTCCATGCCGGCTCCAATCGGCACAGCGATAACATAAATATAAAGTAGCCCTAAGACAAAAGTTGTAATAACCGGTACAATTAATATTGGCATAATTGTACGAATCGTAGCCGGCACTTTCCATGTTTTAATCCAACGAACAAAATAACCAGTTGCTACACCTAGTATCATTGCGCCTAAAAATCCTGTTTTTACTTGACTTTCACCAATTGGATTATTGGCGATGTATCCCAAAATCATGCCGGGTACTAAAGCTGGTTTGCCAGCTAATGAATTAGCAATGTATCCAGATAATAGTGGGATCATCATCGCAAATCCTGCAGACCCCATGTCCAAAATATTTTTCATGAATGGATTAGTAACTTCCATCCCTGCATCCGTTGCTTCACCAGTCGCTAAAGAGATTGCTAAAAAGATACCTCCGACGACAACTGCCGGTAACATGAAGGACACACCTGTGTTAAATGCTTTTTGTACATCTTTAAAGAAATTATTTTGTTTCTTATTCATCTATTATCGACTCCTTAATTTAGTGAAGAACTATAGTTTTTCAGCGCGATCAATTACTTCTGTAATCTTTTTAATTGCTTCACCAGGATCAACGGTAAGTACTTTGCCTTCACTCTCTTTTTCTTCAAAACGATCCTCACCTTCAATACCGATTGCTACTGCTAAGATAACTACATCAGCTGCATCAATTTCGTCTTGCTCTAATTCATTTTCAATTCCCATACTTCCTTGTGTTTCAACTTTTACCTCGTATCCACGTTTTTTACATTCTTTCTCAATTGCTTCTTGCGCCATATACGTATGGGCGATTCCTGTTGGACATGCTGTGATTGCTACTACTTTCATTTATAATTCCTCCTTAAATTTCAATTGAACTTAATTGTTCAAAGACACCCGTTTTATTTTTTTGGTTCAATAATTTATCTCTGAATTCCTCATCTAAAAGTCGTTTACTTAATTGAGAGATAAATTTTAAATGTAAGTTATTTTCACTATTTTCTGGAACACCAATTAGAAAAATCAAGCGAACCATTTCTTCACTTTTTTCTGTCCAGCGAACTTCTTGTTCTGCTCTAACAAAAGCAATAAAGGGATGGCTTACTGCATCCGTTTTTCCATGCGGAATGGCAATGGAATAACCTATGGCAGTAGGAACTTCTTGTTCTCTTTTTTTGACTGCGTTATAAAGATTTTCTTTATCACTGACATATCCTTTTTCCTGTGCATTATCGACAATAAGTTGAATGATTTCATCTTGACTACTAACTTCTTTATCTAAAAAAATTAAGTCTTCGGAAATTACATTCTTGTTACTTTCTGGTTTTTCCACATTTACTCACTCCCTAAGTTTTTCAATATATCCTTTTTAGAAAAATTCCCTCTCATTTCTTTAAGCATGTTCGAATCATCAACTATGTTGTAAATGTCAGCTAAAATTCGCCTTGTTTGCGAGGTATCTTTTTTCGCAATACAAATTAAGAAAATAATATCAACATAGTACTTTTCCCATTTGAATTTCTTCTTGTTTTTTACAATCACAATCACAGTTTGATGAACATGTATCGGATTTCCATGAGGAACTGCTGTACCAGAAGGAAGATCGGTTCCGCCTAATTTTTCTCGTTGAAAAAGATTTTCTACAAACTCTGATGTTACAAATTGTTTGTTTACCAATTCTGATCCAATCGTATTGAATACTTCTTCTTTAGACGAGAAATCTGTATCCATATAAATAAAATCTGGTTGAATAAATTTTTTTAAATGATGCGACGCTAATAAAGGATTTATTTTATTGATGTTACTTGGCTGATAGCCAGACTTTTTAATTTTTTCGATATCATTATCTGTTAAAAATGGTGAAACAAATAATATGTTTTTCTCGGGAATTTCTATTTTGATTGTTGAAATAACTAAATCAAATTGATGAACATCAATATGTTCTAATTCTGCGACTGATGCAACTTCAATTGTATCCAGAGACGGTAAAATATTTTTAATTCGATTCATTAACAATTCCGACGTGGCGATACCCATCTGACAAATCACCAAAATTTTACGATTAATTTTTGCTCGTTCAATGGCTGATTGAAAATATATTGTTAAAAATGCAATTTCGTCTTCATTAAATGAAATACCTAAAATTTTCTCGTATTCACTTAAAACTACCCAAATAACATTAAAGGTTAAAGAAAATTCTGTCTTTATTTGTTCTGTAAAAGGGTTATCGGTTTTATTGTTTGAACGCAAGCGATAAATCATCGGTGGAATATGATTAATTAATTGTTCTTCTAATTTCTTATCATTTGAAAAATCAATGGATAATGCTTCCGACACTTGCGTCAACAACTCACGAACAACAACGCTATCAATGCTCTCTTCTGGTAAAGATTCAAAACGATTCGATATAAGATGTTGAGAGAAAAATTTTACATCTTCATTTGTATATGAAAAATTTAAACGTAATGCAGCTTTGTGCAATAGACGAACAGCACTTTCTTCAAAAAATAATGTATATTCAGCATTTTCAGTTTCTTCATTTTCTTGAATGTGATGTCCATTTAAACTGCGATAAACTAAAATAATAAAAATGTTCAATACGTTTTGTACGTAATAATCAGAAATTGCATTGCTATTATCTCGTACATAGTTATATAAAATATTGGTACATACTGAGATAATTTTGTCCCCATAATATGAAGCAAGAACATTCATTTTCATTGGAATCGTATCTTCATAATAAAAATCTGAATTGCTAATAATATAACGATTAAATTGTAGACAAGCTTTTTGAATATCTAATTCACTTCCTGAAATTCTGGTACCATGAACATCACTAGCTAATTCAATGTTAGAACCAGCCCGAAGAATTCGCATAATATATTCAAAGTCTTTGCTAATGGATGTCTTACTTACCATATACATCTCAGATAAATGATTAAAACTGACATCTCGTTCTTCAAAAAGCAGTATTTTCATAATATCTATCCGTCTTGTAACAGTGTCGTACAAATCAGTCACTTCATCAGTCTCTTTTTGATACTCCTGTTCCTTTAATTCCCTTAATACAATGCCAACCCCTCTCTTTTTTTCAAAGTACTTACCTAAACTTTGAATATAATCTTCTAACTGGTTCAACTCGGAATGAATGGTTCGTTTTGAGACGCCTAATTTATTTGCAATAAATTGAACCGTTAAAAAATCATCTCTTGATTCTAGTAGTTCAAGTAATTCCTTTTGTCGTTTTGTTAACATATGATACGCACATCCTAACTTAAAAAAACTTCATTTTTGTTAGCGTTATCATGAATACATTTTTATTATAGGCTGATAACTGAATACTGAATATTACATTTCATTGCAACAAGTTTTGAGTAGAATTGTTCACTTGTTGCAACTCATAAAATTATAGAATAAGTGCCAGTACCTTCGTCAGATACTGGCAATTGATTAATTTAGATATTTTTCTTTGACTATTTTGATACCTTAATCCTCTTATTTTTGTCATTTAATATACGGTTTGATTATAGTAAACATATACATAGTTTTAAAGTCTCACTTTTAGTTTCTAAATCAAATAGATAAAAAATTCATTATTTTTAATAGTATTAAACACCTTAAAAATACATTATAATTAAATTATGAAGCATTAATTAATTGGAGGAGGAAGTGTTATGACAAAGAAACGGGGAATCTTTTATTTATATTTATTGCTGTTTTTCTTATTCTTTACTTTTGGTCAATTTATGCAAGTTTTCTTCACATATTTTATTAATGAGATGCAGAGCAATGCTGATGCTTCATTTACTGGATGGACTTTAATTTATGGGCGAGCCATGCTTTATCTAGCAGCTACTCAGTTGATTATGCTTCCATTAAGTGGTTTTCTGACGGATTGGTTGGGAAATATTCGTATAATAAAATGGGGAGCTCTCCTTACTTTCATTTTTGGTGTTCTTAATTTGGGCCTTTTTATTCGTGAAATGAATAGCCCAGTAATTATTTATTTAGTTAGTATTGGTTTCGCAATCGTTTGGTCTCTAATCGTTCCAGGATTATATTCTGTCATTCCTAAATTGGTAGCACCAGAAAATTTAATTCGAGCAAACAGTCTGGTTCAATTAATCAATCAACTGGTTTTACTGAGTATTCCCAGTTTAGCGCTGTCACTATTTTTTTATCAACCACTGTTCATTTACCTAAGTATTGTATTAATAATTGTGACCTTATTGGGCGTTGTTAATTTTATTATCGAACGGAAGACTAACCAAGATGATTTGCTTTCCAATAAGGTATCTTCAAGTCCTGGCGAACAGACCAGTAACGCTATTCAAGTGATTTTATTATTGCTAGTAAGCGCAGTCGTCAACCTACCTATTTCTGGATTACAGCAATTTGTTTTACCAATTGTGTCACAGCTAAATGCAGGAAATGTTTCGACGGAAATGCTTAATTTATTATTATCTTTATTGGGAATTGGGGTAGTAATCGGAGTAATTATAGCCTTTTTCGTTAAATTTAAAGCAAGTAAAAAAGAGTTGTTAACGATCATGCTATGCTTAGGACTTGCCTTTGCTCTAGTTGGATTAATCAATAATATATGGCTACTTGGAATGATTTTATTGATAGTTGGCCTGTTGTGGGGAATTTTGAATATTCTACTCCTTACAAAATTACACCGCGTTGCTTTACTTGAAAACATGGGAATCATCATGAGTTTGTTTCTTCTACCATCTGTCTTACAACCTTTTGTGTTAATGTTAGCAGGGGGCATCCTAGAAAAATCAGGGGCTTCTCTTCTATTTATCATTTGTGGTGTGCTTATTGCCGTGATAGCTGGGATTGTATCGTTCTTTTTAAAAGATGTATCTAAAATTACTCCTTCTTAAATTCAGATAATAGATGGAATAAACATTTAAAGTTTTTTTGAAACTCATACTAAAAAATAAGTAGGTGATAAGTTTTCCTTATTCCCTACTTATTTTTCTCTTACTACAGCTTTATATCAACCACTTATTCATTTTCACCATGGATAATAAAAAATGATTCCTGCAAAACCGCTTAAAATCAATAACATAATCGGATTTATTCGGTATTTTCTCAATAAAAATAAGGAAATAATGGTAATGCACAATGCTGTCAAACTAAACGCAGAATTTTGATCTTTCAAAGACATGGTTCCAAATAATGCAAGTAAAATCATCAATACTGCTGCAGAAATAATCAGTCCCAAAGAGGCTGATTTTAATGCTGTGATGACATAATGGAAAAATTTATTTTCTTTATTTTTAAGATACCATTGATAAAAAATCATTGAGATAAGACAACCACTAATGACACAACTTACAGTTGCTACGATTGCACCTGGTATCCCCAATACGCGTAAGCCAACAAATGTAGAAGTGTTTACTGCTAATGGTCCTGGTGTCATTTGCGAAATGGTAATAATATCGCTATATTCTTGTATTGTTAACCACTCCATTTTTTCTACTACTTCCATTTGAATTAATGGAATAATAGCGTATCCACCACCAATGCTTAAAAGACCAATCTTAAGAAATGTATAAAACAATGCAAACATATCTGCTCTCCTTTACTTTTTATATAGGGCATAGCCAATTGAGGTTGCAATGCAAACAAGCAGTATCCAAATAACCGAGACATGAAAGAAATAATTCGCAACAAAAGACAACGGAATCCATAACATGAAAAACCAGTTTTTTTCTTGCGTAATTGTTTGTGTCATATTAATAATAAAATCAATAATCATCGCAACTACTGCGGCCTCCATCCCTTTTAGAACAGCCGCAATTAACATATTTTGACGAAAACTCACATAAAACATTGAGATAACTGATAATAAAAGTAAGGGGGGCAATAATGTTGCTACCGCTGCTACAAAAGCCCCTTTCAATCCTTTTAAATGATAACCTGTCAATACTGATAAATTCACTGCGATAGCTCCAGGAGAGGATTGAGCAATTGCTGCCATATCAAGCACTTCTTGATTTTTAAGCAGTTTATTTTCTTTCACAAAATATTGCTGAATCATTGGAACAACTACATAACCTCCTCCAAAAGTAAACGCACTAATAAAAAACATTCTAGTAAATATAAGACGAAAAATTTTACTTGATTTCATTTACTCCTCCTCTAGTTTGAAATTTTTTAAATTAACCTACATTATAACATTTAATTCGGTCCTTTTGGTAGACTAGAAACATTTTCAAGGATAATCAAAACCAAGGCGTACGAACCATTTACTTGTAACTAAACGGTTCGTACGCCTTGGTTGATGTAGTGAATTTTTTGACAGCAATTTTTTCTAAGACAACAAGAAAGAAAAAAAATTTACTCTTGCCATCCTTTAGGTGACCATAATTCACCATCTAATCTGCTTTGTAATTGCTCTTTTCTTTTCTGCTGTTCTATAATCAATTCTTTTAATCCTAACAGAAAAGCTTTTTGTTTGTAATCACGACTCTCTGAAAATAACTGATCTAATTGTTCGTTAATCCACTGTAATTCCATAGCTACTCCTTTCTAACTTGTGCCATCAAGATACATTTGGATTTCATCAAGTTCCATCCGTGTATCTATGATAAATTCTTCTATTTGTTCAAGAATAAATCCGCTATTTTCGGGTAAATATGTCTCATTTAATTGAGATAATTGCTCTAAATACCACCGCTCTTTGGCACGTAAGGAATCAAAATCATGTATGGCCAAATATTGTTGATAGCCGATAAGTAAGCGCATCTTCTCCTGTTCGTTCATATATTGAAATTGATAAATCAAAAATGGTTTTAAAAAAGTCATTTGTAGCTTTTTCGCCATTGCTTGATAAGGGGTTGTTAAGGCACTGATAGTAAACCCTTCTCTTCCACCTACTTGATATTCTTTTTCGGCAGCACCAATAATTAAAACCAAACCCAATTCCTTCCCTTTGAGTGCAGTGCCTCGAGGTCCATAAGCAAAGCCTTCTGCCAACACATCATCTAACCATTGTTTTAACATAGCTGGAGATGAATACCAGTAGAAAGGAAATTGGAGAATAATACGATCGTGTTCCTTTAGTAAACGTTGCTCTTGTTTTGTATCAATTTTCCCATCTGGATAAATTGTTTCTAAGTGATGATACGTCAGTGCTTCAGATTGAGGAAAAGAGTCTTTCAAATATTTTTGACTGCTAGAACCTGAGATGTCTGGATGCGAAACGATAACGAGTGTCTTCATTCTTTTCCCTCCTTATACCCACTATTAAAATATAGATTAGTTAATTTGAAAAGTAAATTGTTCCAGAAATTCTTCACGTTACGTACAAAAAAACCTATCTTTGAATAAAAAATCAAAGATAGGTTTAAGTTAATTTATTGAACTTCTGAAGTCGTTTCTTGTGTTTCTGTTGTAGTTTCACTTAAAGTATTCGTTAAGTACTCAGAAATAGTGCTTACTTCTGAATTTAATGTTTCAGAATCAATGAAATCAGATGCTTGTTCAGCTAATAACGTTTGATATTGTTCTAAAACATCACTCGCAAAATGACTGTCGATAATGGAAGCTGTATATTCAGATTTCTTTTCTTCAATTAATTCGCTAAATGAACTATTCTCTCTAAAACGAGTAGCTAAGGTATTTTCTCCTATGCCTTTCATCCCTTCGCCATTCGGTCGTCCACCTTCCAATGGTTCAGTGGGCATTTCGCCATTTTCAAAGTCTGCGGATGGTTCAAACCCTTCACCATCTTCAAAATTTCCATTTTCTGGAAGTTCAAGTCGTTCTGTTCCAGAGAAATCTTCCGGATTAAACTCCCCTTCCGGACGATTCCCCATCATGCCACTGCCTAAAGATAAATTTTGATCCCAAGCAACAACCGTCATTTTCGAGGTTTCATAATCGTAATAAAGATACGAATTATTTCCTGGTCCATCAATATCATCTTCATTACCGACTAAATCTTGCATAGCCAAATAAGTTGCAAATGCATCGACATCTAGATAGTCTTCCAACTGTTCAGCAAACTCTTCATCCGTTGCATTGTTAATAAATTCAAGGAAGGTAGTTAATGGTGTAAAGTCATCTTGTCCATATTTTTGTTCAAAAACACCGTCATAATCACTAACTTCAGTTCCTCGATAAGAATAATCGCCACCAGACTCCGCTTTATATAATACACCTTCTGTTCCAAAGTGTTCTTCTGTCCATAAATCATCATCCGGTACATCAATCACTAAACGTAATTTTGCCTCAGAACCATTGATAGAAAAACTTGAAAAGGTACTTTCTTCTGTTTGAACACCCGCTTCATTTAACATCGCTAAAGCTACAGCTTCATTTAACGATGATTCTGTATTATTCCCTCGAATGACAAAGCGTGAACGTCCCATATATTCTTGGTCGTCCACATATTTGTCTAAACGAATAACCCAGGGTAATTCTTCAACCTTAATTTCTTCTGAAGATTGATTAGAAATTGTTCGTAAAGTTGAATTTCCCTTTAATTTTAAACCGACACTTTCAAAAGTGGTTCCATCAATTGTAACTGATGCTTCAATCCATTCTTTCGTTCCATCAGTTTGATAGGATTCAATTAAGCTTGCTAATTCATTTTCATCCACATCAATGCTGATTGAATGAACTATTTCATTAGTAAAAAAGCTAGCATCCGTTCCTTCTTCGGTTGAACTATCTTCGACTACACTACTTGTTGTGGTTGTGAGTGTATCTGTTGTACTCGTTGCACTTGTATCTGTGCATGCTGTGAGCGTAGCTAAAAGAAACATAGAGCTAATTATCGCATAGCGAGTTTTTTTTCTTTGCATGATTAAAACTCCTTTTTTAATAAGTTGATAATAAAAGAATACCTTCGCTAGCTTAAATGAACCTTAAACTACAAATTCAGCTTTAATTTAGAAATGATTAACATAGGAATTAGCTGTCGTTATCTGACAAATAAGAAGAGAAGCAGTTGATTAAACCTAAATCAACTGCTTCTCTTCTTTCTGAATACGTTTGCATTTCCATTTATTTCTTGATCCATCTGACATTAATCATTTTATTTAATGATTGTTTGTTAAGACTTCTTGTGATTGTTCTAAATCTTTTTTTCGAACGAGAAATCGATTGAATTCTTTGTCTACAATAATAACAGTATTTTGTAAAATTTTTTCTATTTTTCCATTCACGTACTCTTCATTTGGATCTTTTGCTTCGATGAATTTTCCAATTTTAATTTCTGCCATTTATATTCACTTCTTTCTTTTCTATTGCGATAATTAGTTATTGGCAGTTTATCATATTAATCGGTCGTTAAACTATTTATAGCTCAAACGTTGCTTTTTTTGCCCTGAACGTCGTAAAACGATTAAATAAATCATCTATTTATGTCATAAAACACAAAAATCAACGTTTCATTGTCTAATTATCCCAAGTTAAAATGTTCAAAATTTAAGTATTTATTATTAAAAAATAGACTTCAAAGATTAACACGTCTTTGAAGTCTATTTGATTTAATTTTCTAAAAGATATATCCTAGTTTGTAAATCTAAGAGCCTTTAGCATCGCAATTTCTGCTCAATCTTTCGCAACAACTAAGCTCATAAACAAGCGACTAATTAAACCAGTAATAAATAAGGCTACTAAAAAATCTTAACTGTATTTCTTGTTAAGATTGTGATGCAAAACCTTTTCAAAAGCAAACAAATAACGCCGACACATCAAAACATTAGAGATGAGTCGGCGTATATCTATTTTGTTAAACATATATTTTAGCGATTAACTGTTACTGTTTTAGTTGTTTCAACTGTCACGCGACCATTTTTGATAACGAAAAGACGAGTTGGTAAATCAATAATCGCATCATTGACAACTTTCGTATCTAATAAAACCATGTCTGCTTGATTACCGACTTCAATTCCATAATCTTTCAACCCAATTGCTCGTGCTGGATTCGTTGTAATCATTGGCAAGACAGTTGGTAAATCATCTGCCCCACCTAAATGAGCAACTGGAATAGCTAACATTGCTGTTTGCATTACATCACCTGTACCATAAGGGGTGAAGGCATTACGAATATTATTCGTCGCAATACACATATTTACACCACCATCACGTAATTTACGAATTGGTGTAACAGCTCTGCGGACATTGTATTCATCCGAGCGTGCGCCTAAGTGTAAGTCAGTTGCTGGTAAAGCCATCACACTAATATCAGCTTCTGCCATTAATTCGATAATTGGTCGCAATTCAACTTCTGGCAAAGCATGTAGAGCAGTTAGATGTCCCACTGATACACGTCCTTGATATCCTTCTGCAATGGTTTTCTTACACAAATATTCAATAGATAAATTGTCTGCTTCATCCGCAAAATCTTGGTGTAAATCAATGTCTTTTCCATACTTTTTAGCAATTTCAAAGACTAAATCAATATGGTCATTAGCTGGAGCATCGTTATAAGGAATTCCTCCAACTACATCCGCACCCATTTCCATGGCTTGATACATCATTTCTTCTGTACCAGGCGCTTTAAAAATTCCTTCTTGAGGAAATGCGACAACTTGAATGTCTACTAAATCTTTATATTCTTCTTTTAATTGCAAAATAGTTTCAAAACCAGTAAATCCTTGAGCCGGATCAAATTCTGAATGTGTACGAATAGTCGTTACGCCACTAGTGATAATCATTTCTAAGGCTTGTTTTGCACGACTGTACACATCTTCTTTAGTAAAGGTTGGTTTCAATTCTGCTGTGACTTTGATAGCTTCTTGTAACGTACCTGATTTATTAGGTTTGCGGCTGGCAATTAAAGCTTTATCCAAATGAATGTGACTTTCAATTAGACCTGGAATCAATACGCGTCCTTCTGCTTGAATTTCTTTAGCAGCACTGCCTTCGATAGCGTCGGCAATTTCAATGATTTTCCCATCTTGAACGGCAATATCCTTTAACTCCTCATTATCTTGTAGACGAGCTTGTCTAATAATTAAATCCATAATACGTCCCTACTTTCTTTTATTTGATACCTTATTTAACTAAAACAATTTGAATTAAAACAACTTACAAAATGAATCGTTATCTTTATGCAAAGATAAATGAGATGATTAATAAAATCACTGATGCAAGACTAATCCATTTCACATTTCCTTTAACGATATCCAAAATTGGTGTTTGGAATCCTGAAGATAATGCTTGCATTGTAATATTTACAAAACTCATTTGACTACCTAAACCGACACCCATAGTTACAAAACCTAAAGCAACAACTGGGAAACCTAATGAAACGGCAACTGGTAATACTAACGTCAATACTGATCCAACGTAAGCACCTGCTGGAATTCCGATTAAAATACCTGTCAATACTGCAACTGGAATAACAATTGCTGTCGGTGCATTATTGGCAACGCCTGCAATAACTGAGAATGTTCCAGTTGCTGCAATAACGTTGATGAATCCTAAGAAAATACCTACTTGGAATAAACGAGTTAAGATATAAGATGAACCATCAACCATCGCTGTTACTGATTCATTCATGTCAAACTTAGTACATAGATAGATCAACGCAAGAGTCACTACCATATAAGTTAATGGCGTGAAGATTGCTATACCTACTAAATTATTCACTACTGGACCAAAGATTACGGCAAATAATAAGAAAATTGCTGGAATGGTTATTTTAAATAATTGACCATTCGACATATTGCTATACTCATCATCAGCTGCTTCTTTAAAACCAATTCCACGGCGTTTTGTTCCCCAATAAGCTAAGACTAATGCTAAAATTACAAAGAATAACCAGTATGGACGCATTGTTGTCACATATTCTGCTGCATCAATGCCCGCCAATTGTGAAGTGATACTTGTTTCTAAGGATGCTGGTGACGTAGTAAATGATACGGCAGCTGCTAAAGACATTGCAGCAATTAATTCAGGTACTACACCTACTGCCGCAAAAGCTAGTGGTGCAATTACCATCGCACTACCACCACCGATACCTGACATATAGGTTGCAGCCGCTAATAAAATAACGATAAATACTGAGACAAATTCAACTTTGCCTTTCGTTCCTCGTTTAGCTAAAGCTAAGGCAGCTGAGTAACCACCAGATTTAAACACGGCCATTGCTATTGCTGAGTTAATAATTGGAACAGTGATTCCTAACATTGTTGGAATCGCATCAAGTATCTGCTGGTTTACATCCGCTAAACTAATGCCTCCAATGATAACTGCTAAGATTCCCCCAACTAAGCCTGCAATAATCATATCTACCTTTAAAAACAATAAGACTAATACCACAATCAGTGGAATTAATGTAAGAATTGCAGCAAAACCTGTTGGCGCTTGGACTTCTAACTCTTGTGCAAACACTGCTGTTGGTAATAATAAGTTTAATACTACTGCCAACAAACCTGCTTTGAATACTTTTGTGAAATTCATTTGTTGTCCTCCTTGACTTCCTATTTGATAGGTTGATACTTGCGAGAGTTACTTTTCCTTGTACTCTCCGTTAACACTACGTTTTTCCCTTAATTTTATCCCTCCCAATTTATGTGTCCTCTTCTTTTAGTGATAGACACATACTAAAATTAGTAAAAATAATTCTCGCTTTCTTTTCAACTAATGGATAATTTCTCTTTTATAGATTATGATAGAAATAGAGAATTATTTCTGAGTTTCGTTTAGTTATTAACTAAACATGCTTATACTAATATTTTAAATCATTTGAAGGCGGATTCAATTAGGAATATTTCCAATGAATGTTGCGTTTGATTGGATAAAATAGATAGTCGGAGGATTTTAACGATGTTAACAGTAGAAGATTTACTACATTTAGATGAATTAAAAGGAGTCACCCTCTTAGCTGGTGAAAAAAATATCAAAAATCAAATTTTACAAGTGAATATTATGGAAAATCCGGATGCCTTTGATTGGCTGACACCTGGAGAAATGTTATTGACAACAGGATTTATTTTTAAAGATGATGAAGCTATGCAAAAGCGACTAATTCGCGACCTAGCTAAAATGAATTGTTCCGCTCTTGGTTTTAAATTACAACGTTATTTCGATGAAATTCCTGAATCAATGGTTAAATTGGCGAATAAAGTCAATCTTCCTATTTTATCTATTCCTTATGATTACAATTTCACAGAGATTATCTCAATTATTAACCAAAATCATAAATTTAATCAAGGAATGGTCAGCTCATTAGAAGTTTCGATGCACAATAAAATGTATCGAATTTTAGAAGCAGGAAATGGGAGTAAACATGTGATTCAAAAACTATCTGAATCCATCCAAAATCCCGTTGCATTGTTGGATCAGAATTTTAATCCTACCTTTTATTCTGACCTTCCCAATAATCCAATCCGAATTTCCAATATCTTAAAAAAACCGCAAAATGTTCAATATATCCAGCAATTTTTAAGTGAGCGAATCAATTCATCCTTGCGCTTTTATCAAGACCCTATAAATTTAGACTTTAACTTCGGTCAAGAAACAGTGCCTATTCGAATTTTCCCAATTAAAAAGAATACCATCATTATTTCTTATTTAATTATTTGGAATACCATGCATGAATTAGGACCGTTGGATATTATTGAACTAAAAGTTGCTGCACAATATTTATTATTACAACTACAATTGGAAGATTCATTAAATATTGAAAGCTATCAAAAGCGGAATGAAATGTTTTTTGAAATCATCCGTAACAAATATCAAAATGAAGACGACTTAATGCAATTTATTAAATACTATCAGCTGAAAACCGATGCTATCTATTCTATCGCTATTCTTTCAACTAATACTGCTGCTCATTCTAATCGTCAAATGATGAATTTAAGTACACGACTGAATCAAATGTTGATTGGCTATCGTCAGAAAATGATCTGTATTGAATACAGTAATTCATTTATTTTATTAATACAAGACCCGCCTGCCGATGAAAAAGAATATTTAAAAACGATGAACACCATTGGAAAATCTTTATTAAATCAATTAGCCAAAGAATCTAATGTACCAGATATTACAATGGTAATTGGACCTACTGTACCCAATATCAAGCAGATATATGTCTCTTTCCAACAAGCGTTACAGACATTAGATATTTATAATAGCGATGCTTCTTTGGATTCTTCTAATCGGATTATTTCTTATGATGATGTCTTTTTAAAGCATATCATCCGAGATCATTTGTCAGTTGATGGCTTGCATAAAATTACCGAACGTTTTATTACGCCATTAAGACAATTTGATAGTTTAAATAAAAGTGAATATTTAAAAACCCTTCAAGCTTATTATCAAGCAAACCGGAATATTACCAAAGCTGCTGAAAATTTATTTATTCATCGGAATACTTTACTACATCGTCTAAGTAAGATTGAAGAAATCTTAAATATTAGTTTCGATACTCCTGGCGATAATCTGCAACTAGAGTTTGTGATCTATATTTTTCCGCTTTTATAAAAAACAGCTATTTAACTGTTTCAGTTTATTTAATAGTAAAAAATAGAAGTTGAAATCTTAAATTAAGGATTTCAACTTCTGTTTTTACTTATATATTGAAATAAATCCTGATGTAAAGCAAATGAAGGACAGGTCAAATTGAATATCCCATTCGACAATTAATGTAACTACTCAAATAAATTATTTCAATTAACCAAAAACGGTTCTTCTTAATAAACAATACTTCATGCTATTCTAAAATTTTTTATCAAAATTCTGCTTGCATTGCAACGCGTTTCATACTTTAGACTAAAGATAAGTTAAGAATAAAGGAGGATGTTGAAGTGAATGCTATTGTAGAAATGACTGATATGTTAGGATTAGATTACTACTATGTTGTTATTAGATTTAAAGGAAATAAGATGTTTTTGAACAAACCTGATGGTATTTGTGGTAAATATGTTGATAAAGAAATTATCTTATCCGAGATTGAGGATATACGTATAATAGCGCAAAATAATATTGAAAAAATAACTTTTTCTCATTGTAGTATTAACTATACTTTTGTTGATTACAATAACAATGTTTTATCTTATTTAAAAAAACATTTATATCCTGTATTAAAAACCAGAACGATGTATGAACATTTGTTTTGATATTGAGAACATACTATTTAAACAGCAGAAAAATTAAAAGTACAAAATAATTAGTACTGATTTAAACAAATCACAAGGAGTATATAATGGTCACAATTAGAGAACTAGCAAAAATGACAGGATATTCAACGACAATGATTTCAAGAGTTTTAAATGATTATCCATATGTTGATGAAAAAAAGCGCAAAGAAATTTTGAAAGTAATTGAAGCAACTAATTATCGACCTAATTCAATCGCTAGAAATTTAAGTTTAGGAAAAACATCAAATATAGGCGTAATTGTACCTTATATCCATATCCCCTACTTTGAACAACTTATCAGTGGAATTCTTGAAGAAGCTTTTCTCTATAATTACAAAGTAACTTTACTACCAACAAATTATGATAAACTAACTGAACTAAACTATTTGGAAGAATTTTCCACCAAATTATATGATGGTCTAATCATCACCTCTAAAGCAAATAACTTCAAAAAGATTCTAGAATATCAGCAATATGGACCAATCGTTTTTTGTGATGCTCTTCAAGACAACAATGTAGCGAGTGTTTATATTAATCGAAAGAAAGCTTTTTTCGATATTTTAAGCTATTTTAATGAACATCAAGTAACAAAAATTGGCATCACTACTGGGAGAGATGAACATATTAGCAATAGTACGAAGCTGCTCTTAAAGTTAGCTACTACTTATTTATCTGACTTTGATTCTTCTTATGTATTTGGAAATTGTATGAATTACAAAGATGGTTACAACGCAGCAAAATATTTTTATGAAAAGAATCCCGTTCAAGGAATCATTACAAATGGAGATGAAGTTAGTACTGGTATGCATGAATTTTATAAAGATAAAGAATTCTTTCCATTGCTAATTGGGCAAGATAATTTGTTGATTAGTCAACTATTGAACATTTCCACTATAGATTATCATTTGATTGAATGTGGACGGCAAGCTTTTTCTCTATTTATAGAAAATAAAAAAGAAACGATTCAAATCGAACCAACTTTTATCATTAGAGATAAATAATAGTTTTCTACAACAAATAAGATTCTAGCAGAAATTCATCCTCTACTAGAATCTTATTTTATATACGATTTTTTCCAATTTTTTCAATTAAGTAATTAAACTAAAATCATGATTAATAATCTCAATTAAACGAAATTCATTTTCATCAAATTCAAATTTTAACACACAGCAATTTCCAAGTGGATTTTTTTGGTCAACTTCACTTGTATGTGCCCAGTAACGCATAAACTGACGACAAGCCGCACCATGTGAAACTGCTAAAATTGTTTCATGAGTTTCGTTTGACATAAATTCAAAAATAGATTGTGCAACACGTTCTCGAAAGGCCATTTCAGCTTCTCCACCAAAAGGAACAAAGAAATCACCATAAGGTAATGCCGGATTTAAAAATTCTGGCTCGCCTTCGAAACGACCAAAGTTCCATTCTTTTAAACCTTTTAATCGAATATATGGTAAATCAGTAATTTGTTCTAAAGTATCTGATGCACGCTCGGATGTTGAACAATATGCACTTTGGAGCTCAATCTGATTTTCTTTAAAATAATGTCCAGCAATTTGGGCTTGTTTGATTCCCAACTCAGTTAATGGTGCATCACACCAGCCTTGGATTTTGTGTAATTGATTAAACAGCGTTTGACCATGTCGCATTAGATAAAGTATTTTCACATTCATTCTCCTTCTAACTATTTAATTTACGTCCTGCCATCCAACGAATCATTTCTGGATCAGCATGCGAGAAGAATTGACTTTTTCCTTGCTCTAAAGTAGCAATTTGTTTCTTTTCTTCATCCGATAAGTTGAAGTCAAATACATTAAAGTTTTCACGCATTCTTTCTGGTTTAACTGACTTAGCTAAAACCACAACTTCTTGTTCCACTAACCAGCGAATAATCACTTGGGCGACAGATTTATTGTGTTTTTTAGCAATTGTTTTTAAAATTTCATTATTAAAAATATCATGTTTTCCTTCTGCAAAGGGTGCCCATGCTTCTGGAAGGATATTCGCTTGTCTTAACAATTTAATTGATTCTGTTTGTTGATGAAATGGATTAATTTCAATTTGATTGATTTGTGGTACTACTTTGTTGAATAAAGACAAATCTACTGCCCGATCGACAGAAAAATTAGAAATGCCAATAGCTCGAACTCTTCCTTCTTGCTGCAATTCTTGCATCGCTCGCCAAGCGCCATACACATCATTAAATGGTTGATGAATTAACAACAAGTCTACGTAATCCAATTGCAAACGTTCTAGTGACTGTTGAAAGGAAGCATGCACACCTTCATAAGAAACATTTTCAACCCATATTTTAGTCGTAATAAATAATTCTGCTCTAGCAATATTAGCTTTTTTGATTCCTCTACCGACTGCTTCTTCATTCAAATAGGATTGAGCAGTATCAATATGACGGTAACCTGTTTGAATAGCTTGAAAAACAGCTTCCTCTGCTTCTTGTGAGTCGGTAATTTGATACGTTCCAAAACCTAAAATAGGAATTTCAATTCCATTATTCATCGTTAATACGTGTTCCATACTTCTTCCTCCTTCAAAATAACATTACATTTATTTTAAAGTATGAAGTGGGCTTTATAGCAAGCGTTTTTATAATTTTACTTTCCAAAGTTCTTCTGTAGTTACAGCTGTTAACTCTCCTGTTTGAAATTTAGCCAAATGTTCATCATACGTTTCAATTTTGTAATTAAGTAACTTACGTACACGTTGTAGCTCGGCTATTTTTTCATCAATTTCTTGCAATTGATCTCTTAATACTTGTTTTTGTTGTTTGCGCTCTTCGCCTTGCTTTTGTGACAATCGAGAAAACTCCTGTAAAGATTCAATTGATAACCCTGCATTACGTAAACTTTTCATTAAATAAATCCAATTTAAGGTAGACTTCGTATAAATTCGATAGCCGTTCTCATCTCTTTCAATCGGGGGAATAATCCCAATTTTTTCATAATAACGGATAGTCGATATTGAGATATCAAATAATTCTGCTACATCTTTACTACTTAGCATATATTCCTCTCCTTCTCGTTGATAATCTAATAATCTGCTCTCATTAATTAACTTCCAAACTTCTTAAAGTCCTACTCTTTTAAAGCGTTTTTAATCGATAAAAAATCAAGATATTTATCCAAGCTACAAAAAACCTTCCGCATCGCTTGTTCTTGTAGCGCTTCGGTGGTGCACACAGCAAATTCATCTGCTTGGTCACAAACACAACGTAACGAAGCAAAGGGAATTTCATTTACATAACAGCATTGTGCAATACTTGCTGACTCCATATCCACACAATCAATGGCGAGTTCTTGAATTAATTTATTTTTTTGTGCTTTGTCACTAACAAAGCCTTCTCCTGTACCAAAAATCCCTACTTTTAGTTGTGGTTCAAGTTTTATTAGCTCTGCCACAATATTAGATTGTGCTTTAAAATAAAGTTGATACGGATATTTATGTACAGATTGTTTCTTTCTAATATCATAATGACAATATTGTTCACCTATGTAAAGGTCAAATAGCTTCGTAGCAGCAGTGATACCACCACATACACCAATATTTAAAACAAAGTCTGGATGATATTCTTGGATGAGTATTTGAGTGAAGATACTAGCATTCGTTTTTCCTTGACCTGAACATACCAAAATAAGCTCCAATTTATCTTTTTGTGCTTTGTAAAATTCTTTTTTGCATATTCGTTCTTTAGTTCCCACGGGTAAACGCATTTTCAATAGATTTATTTCTAATTCCATTGCAGCAATGATTCCTATTTTCATGCCTATTCTCCTCACAAAAACGAGAATTGTAACATCAATAAAAACAAAAATATCCGAACTATTGAGAAGATGAGCAGTTCGAGTGCAATTGCTAGATTACAGAAACACCCCCTCTATCATTCGGATATTTACGTTTAAACTTATATTACAGCTCCCAGCACAACTATGACAATTTATACAAACGTGCTTCAAAAGGACGCAATTTTGAAAAATCATAATCCAAATAATTGGATAGCACGAGTTTATTATCTGTCAATTCATCTAATGAAACAAAAGCTTGTTCTTCTTTACTTAAATTCACGACAATTGCATACTGCTCTTGTTCATTTCTACGTTCATAGTGAAAAACGGGTTCTGCTTCGGTTTCTACATAACGAAATTCACCACTAACAAATACAGGATGATTTTTTCTTAATTGAATTAACTGTTTGTAAAAATTAAAAATAGAATTTGCGTCTTCTTGTTCTAATTTCACATTAACAGACCCTTTATTTTGATTCACTTTTAACCAAGGTTTCGTTTCAGAAAAACCTGCAAACTCAGAGCCATCCCATTGCATAGGGGTCCTAGCGTTATCGCGAGTCACCGCTGATATTTGTTCCAACGCTTGTGTTTCTGAATAACCATTGGTGATTAATTGATGATACATATAGATAGTATCTGTTGCATTGACTTCATCAATTGAATCAAAAGTGGTATTTGTCATACCAATTTCTTGTCCTTGATAGATAAAGGGGGTCCCCTGTAGCAACATAAAGGCCATTGCTAAAGCTTTTCCAGAAATCGTTCGATAGACTGAGCTATCGTCACCATACACAGATATACTTCTTGGTAAATCGTGATTTTCCATATATAACGCATTCCAGCCTTTATCGTTGGCACAGGCTTCTTGCCATCTGACTAAAGCTTCTTTAAATTGTTTAAAGGGTTGTTCATCATTCGCTGTTCGCCATAATCCAGTATGTTCGAACTCAAAAATCATATTAAAGTAACCATCTTTACCTACCCAAACTTCGGCTTCTTCTGCAGTAACTCCAGATGCTTCACCGACTGTCATTAAGTTATGTTTTTTAAAGATCGTATTTAATTCAGTCAAATATTCTCCGATGCCTTCTACATTTTGAAATGCTTTGAACGGACGCTTCGGATCGTTGTTTGGTTGGTCCCATTTTTCTTTTTTGATATGTGAAATAGCATCAATGCGGAAACCATCAATTCCTTGATTTGCCCACCATTCAATCATTTCAACTATTTTGTTCTTCATTGCTGGTGAATCCCAATTCAAATCGGGTTGTTCTTTTGCAAAAGTATGGAAATAATATTCTTCTCTTACTTTATCGTACGTCCATACAGAGCCACCAAAAATAGACTGCCAATCGTTTGGTTCTTTGCCATTAACTGGTTCATGCCAAATATAGAAATCACGGTAATTTGGATCTTTTTGTCGAGATTTCTCAAACCAGTTGTGTTGATTCGATGTGTGATTAATCACTAAATCCATAATAATTTTTATCTCTAATCGTTTTGCTTCATTTACGAGTTCTTTAAACTCTTCCATCGTGCCAAAATCACTAGAAATGGCACAATAATCTGAAATATCATACCCATTGTCAAAATTAGGTGAAGCGTAAATAGGCGTAATCCAAATAAAATCGATCCCTAACTCTTTCAAATAACCTAATTTTTCCCGAATACCATTGATATCACCAATTCCGTCATTATTCGAATCTTTAAAACTTCTTGGATAAATTTGATAGCCGACTGCTTCTTTCCACCATGTACGCATTGTGTCCCTCCGATATAATCTATTACGTGTCTATTATAACTTTTTCTCTTTCTTTAAGATACCTATGAATGATATATGTTATCCTTATTATATGACAACTATTAGAAAAGGTGAAAAAAATGAACGAACGTCTTTTTATTTTAATCGTGATTGTAGGAATTTTTCTGCTCATTATTGGCATGGAATATTATCAACGCGTGAAACTAAAACAGCGCGTCAAAAATCAATGGGGAAAAATTCCTCATCAGCCAAGATTTGATAAAGAAGAAAGTTTAAAAAGCGCCTGGCAACAAGAACGTTCTTTTAAAAAATGGGACAGTGAAATTGATGATATCACTTGGTATGATTTAGATATGTTTCAAGTATTTGAATTAATTAACGCTACTTATTCTAGTGTTGGTTCAGAAGCTCTGTATCAACAATTGCGGAATTATCATTGGCAACAAGATACTGAAATTGAGAAGCTCATCGCATATTATCAAGAGTTTCCCCACGAGCGTGAAAAAGTCCAATACGCTTTTGCGCAATTAGGAAAACAAGATCATAATTTTTCCAAACATTATCTTTCCAATCAAGAAAAAAAAGCGTTAGGCTCTCTGCCCGTATTTATTTTATTAGGTATCTTACCGTTTATTGGGTTATTCTTTTTTTTCATTGGACAATCTACTGGTCTTGTTTTAACTATTGGTAGTTTGGTCTTTAATACCATTTTTTATCAGATTAAAAAAGCCCAATTAGATATTGAGCTCAATAGCATGCGCTATTTAATCCAAACCATCGCTACTGGTAAGAAAATTGCGAAAATCAGCCAGCCTTTACAAGATGACTTACATGCGACTTTAAAAAATCTAAAGAGCATCCTCTATTTTGGTGTTTCTTTTCGTTCAAAAGGCAATTCAGAAACAGAAGTGCTTTTCGATTATTTAAATACAATGTTTATGCTACCATTTATCTCCTATTCATTTGTTATTCGTCGAATTCGTCATTATCAAAAAGATGCGATTCGTCTTTGGGAAATCTTAGGAAAATTAGAAGTGGCAGCAGCGGTTTTAAATTTCCGCTCATTTATGCCAGTCACTTGTCAGCCAACATTTAAAAATGGACAGGTTACTGCGGAAAATATCTATCATCCATTATTAGAGAAGGCTGTAATGAATCCCGTTGATTGGCAACAAACAACCTTAGTGACTGGCTCAAATGCTTCGGGTAAATCGACTTATGTGAAAAGTATTGCGATTAGTTGTATTTTGGCACAAACTATTCAAACAGCCATTGCGGAAAAATTTGTTATACAACCTGGACATGTGCTAACTTCAATGGCTGTCGAAGATAATATTTCTGAAGGTGACAGCTATTTTGTTGCTGAAATAAAATCTGTAAAACGCTTATTAGATAAAGTTGCCACAAAGGAACATTGCTACTGTTTTGTTGATGAAATTTTAAAAGGAACGAATACCGTGGAACGAATTGCTGCATCCTCAAGTATTGTCGCTTGGTTAAGTCAGACGAACAGTCTTTCAATGGTTGCTACACATGACATCGAATTGACTGAAATTCTAAAGACAACTTGCGAAAATAGCCATTTTTCAGAACAAATTGACGAAGATGAAGGCATTTCTTTTGATTATCGTGTAAAAAAAGGGGCTGCCAAAACTCGAAATGCGATTGCTTTATTAAGTGTGTTGGGGTATCCAGATATTATTGTTACCAACGCAAAACATGCTGCTCAACATTTTGATGAACAGCGAACGTGGTTAGACCTCAACTAAAGAATGGACACTCAAGTAAAACGACTTAGCTTGAGTGTCCGTTTTTCTTATTTCCATAAAACATCCATAAATAATTGATCTTGCTGTCTCCAAGTCATTTCATTATGTCCGCCATTTTTTTGGATGTGAATATAACTTGTTCCTCCAATAGCCACCAGACAATCATTAAAATACCCCACATCGTCTAATGCACTTTCGCGGCCGGCAATTTCACGCTCACCAAAACTAAAATAAACACGTGTATCTGGAGAAATTGTATGACGAGTCCATTCTTCTTTTAATTGATTCATACATAAAGAAATGGATGGTGACAAACAAGCAGCCTTAGAAAAATAATGATTATAGGCTACTACACTATAAAAAGCCATTAATCCTCCCATTGAACTGCCACCAATTGCGGTTGCCTCTCGAAAAGGATACGTACGATAGTTTTCATCAATAAATGGTTTCAACTCATGAACAACCCAATCCATTAACTCATCACCATAGCCATTCATTGCTCCAAAAAAGCTAGTTTCAATAGAATATGGACAATATTCATCTAAACGTTCATTACCATTATGACTACATTCAATTCCCACTATCATCATTGGTTTATCATATTGCTCTAGAAAGTCTTCTAAACCCCAAGAAGTTCCATACGTTGCATCTTGGTCATTAAATAAATTATGACCATCATACATATACATGACTGGATAGCGCTCTTCACTGTCCAGATAATCATTTGGTAAATAAACATGGATTTTTTTCGTTGTCTTTTTTAATGGAAAATAGTATTCAAATTTTTCTATCATCTTATTTCCCCCTTTTTCAAATTTTAACATGCTTTTATTTAGCTGTCTTTGGAAATGTCCGGTAATAGCGTTCTTTCTAAGAAAAACGCGTTTGCGATAATAGTTTTTGAATTAGCAAAAAAACTAACGCTAGAAACAATTATTCTAGCGTTAGTTGATACAACTTATCATCATCTTCTTCGCCATTTCCACGACCATCTAAGTTATTTGTCACAAAATAAAGCGTATCTTCTTCCACTAAGACATCACGAATTCTTCCATATCCTTCAAGGAAAGAACGCATCTCCTTGGTTTCTAGATTCACTTCAAAAATCGCATTGCCTCGTAATGCAGCAACATATAATTTATCGTGCCATACAGACATTCCTGAGGGTGCCCAGGTTGTATTGGCTCCTGAGGTAAATAGAGGCGTCTCCATCCCAGCTTGTTCATCCTGGCCTTCAATAATTGGCCAACCATAATTCTTACCGGCTTCAATGTGGTTAATTTCATCATTGGCACTATTTCCATGCTCACTCGCATACATTGTGTCATCCGATGTCCAAGCAAGACCTTGAGGGTTGCGATGACCATAACTATAAATATAGTTTTCTGCATAAGGATTGTCTTCAGGAATCGTTCCATCAAGATTTAACCGTAAAATTGTACCTGCTAACGAATC
Source organism: Enterococcus sp. DIV2402 (assembly GCF_017426705.2). Classification (NCBI taxonomy): domain Bacteria; kingdom Bacillati; phylum Bacillota; class Bacilli; order Lactobacillales; family Enterococcaceae; genus Enterococcus; species Candidatus Enterococcus lowellii. The sequence goes on from NZ_CP147251.1 coordinate 2,214,174, forward strand.
TAAGGATTGAACATTTTCTAGTTGATGCGCATCACCTACAGTCACATATAATTTCCCATCTGGTCCAATGGCTAATCGTCCACCGTCATGATAATTGCCACCTGGAAGTCCATCCAACAATACTGTACTCTCTTCCCATTGACTGTCATTTAAACGTAACTTTACCAGTTTATTAAACGTACCTGTTTGAGTTGTATACGTATAATATGCAAAGGCTTCCTGCGACTCTTCAAAATCAGTCGCTAACAAAAATCCCAGTAAACCCGCTTCGGAAACATCAGATAACTCGTCACTTAAATGAACCGTTTGTCGTTGTACTTTTCCATCCGTAATTTTGGCAATCGTTCCTGAACGTTCACTGATATAAAAGCTATTGTCATGTTTTTGAATGGACCATGGTACTTCTAGCTTAGTTGCTAAGGTGACGACTTCTGTTTGTTCCACTTGTTCAGTCGTTGAATCTTCTACGATTGGTTGCTCAGTTGAAGCACAAGCTGCTACCAAAGCTAACCAGACACTACTTAAAATTATTAGTCGCTTCATTGTTTAACTCCTTTCTTGATAAGTTACAAAAAGTAGCTAGAAATTGTTTTTTCTACCTACTTTGTCCAACATATGTCTATTCACGAATGACCAAAACTAAAAAATCCTGCTTACTTCTCTTCTCTTTATTCTACCAATAGTATTGCATGATTGCACGATTTACCTTGTGTATGCTTGTTTTTTATAACGTAACCAAACACCATTTTCTCCGACTTTTTCTATTTTGCTAAGCTCATAGTTTTGTTTGAAAATCTCGTTAGTCATTGGTGTTTCCACTAAAGACGTCGCTGCAAACGTTCCTTCAATAGTTGGAATAATTAGTAAACTCCATTCATCAATCAATTCTTCTTGTGCAAAAAAACCATTAATAATCCCGCCACCAGCTACTAAGAAAGTGTCAATCTTAAAATAATCTGATAACTTATCTAAAGCTACTTTTAAAAATAATGGTTTATCTTTTCCTGCAAAAATATAAGAAATCTGTTTTTCTTTCAAATAACCTAAATATTCATCAGAAACAGCTTCGCTCAAAATAGCGACAATATGATCACCTTTTCTTTCAGGATATTCTTCACCAATTTGATTGGTAGACCAACCGATTTTCCCGTTGGGGTCAATAGCAATTGCATAACTTTTTGCTGATGGATCGGCCAAATAATCTTCACGTGATGAAATCATTGGTCGCTGGCTGGAATATTCAATCGGTTGGTCATTAGTGATATCTTGTTGAAAGGTAACTCGTCCGCATATCCAATTATTTAGATTAAAACGCATGAGTAATTCATCATAGATTTTTCCATAAGGTGAAAAATTTTCAGTTCCTAAATACGCTCCTGCTATTTTCCCATCCATAGACATCGCCATATGGCAAATAACTTTATAGGACATTAAACAACGCCTCCTTAACGATTATTATTTATGATACCGTTTAACCTTGTGTTTAAGTCAAGTAACAAAGCAAACGATTCTAAAAAAATCGTTTGCTTTGTTTTTTTCTAATTCTTCACTATTTGTTTCGATAATTTTTTGATACGAATAGAAAGAATCTTTCTCACTACGATTTAACGTTCACAACACCTTCATTAACTTTATCTAAGCGTTTTTCCATTTCTCCAGTACCGAAGCTCACAATGTCAATAATTCCCCAAGTAGTGTCACTCATTAAATCTACCCCATCAATGGTAATAGCTTTGAGCATCGATTGGATATGTGTACGTAAATAATCTACTCGATATGGATCATGAATGCTAGCTGTTTCTACTTTATCATACGCACCAAACTCATTTTCAACAATGAACAATGATAAATTATAACGTTGATTAATAACATTTAGGATATATCGCAGACCGACAGCCTCGATTGACTATTCCCAATCACTCGCTTCGATATAAGGATTTTGCGATATTTTCGCATTCGGAGTTTCTGGTACATTATAAGAAACAAAGAAATCAATGATCTTTTTGCTTTTGGTACTATAGTAAGTCAAGAGATTATTCTTATCTTTTTGCAAAAAAGCGGACACAACCAGCATCATAGCGATTTTTTCACAAAAAAATTGACTTAACCTTTAGTTTAAGCAGTACACTGATTTTAGGAGGCGATTTATTATGAAAAAACATACACTACTATATCTCTTACTCTTAGGATTTTTAACAAGTTGTGCTTCACATGAAAAAACCACCCGTCACACTAATACTAATATAAGTCCAGCTTCTTCAGATAATACTTCTGTAGAAATGACTGAAACGAATACGGCTATTTCAATTACTATTAATGAGCAAACGTTTGCAGGCACGTTAATAAGTAGTCCAACTACGACTGCTTTCAAAAAATTATTGCCGTTAGATATGACTATGACTGAATTAAATGGCAATGAAAAATATTATCATCTCCCGCAAAAGCTTCCTACCAATCCAGAATCAATTCAGACCATCCAGGCGGGTGATTTAATGTTGTTTGGGTCAGATACGTTGGTACTTTTTTATGAAGACTTTTCAACATCTTATTCGTATACACCTCTAGGAAACATCGCTAACCCGAGTGATTTAAAAGAAGCCTTAGGAAGAGGATATAGCCCAATAACAATCACACTTACTAAATAGAACAATCGCTTTGTGAAGGAACAAAACGATTGTATTTGATGCTATTCATTTTTAGGAATCAAACGCACGGTTGCTTCTCTAGCAGTTCCAATCATCGGTGCTAGATACGGACTTTCGGCGTATTTTTGGCGATATCCTTCATCGACATGGTTATTGGTTATTTCATCTGTAGGAAATTCAAAACGAACTTCTTTTTCAACGCCACCGACTGAAAGATGACCATGACCTTCTCGTTTAGCTGATTGATACCAACGAGCATTTCTGCCAAAATAGCCTCGACAATATAGCTCATTCCCTGCTTGTACCACCCAAATCCAGGCTGGTTTATGCATCGTTCCATCTGAATTAGGAATTGATAGATATAAATTTTCATCTTTGGCAATTGCTGCTAGTTCTTCTTTGGTCCATTGTGACATATTTTTCACTCCTTTTATTCTGTTGTTTGTTCTGGCGTTACAAACTTTCCGTCTTCATAGTCTTGAATTTTTTGATTTAGACGATTTAGCGTAGTTCCCATTTCATTATATTTTTGTAAGAGAATATTACGTTCTTCTATTAATAATTGTTTTCTTTCAGAAATCGTATCATTGCCGAGTTGATATAATTCTGTATATCTCATTAATGAATCCACAGATAATCCCGAATCACGCATACACTTGATAAATTCAATCCAATCAAGATCGGTTTGTTGATAGTTTCTAATGCCTCCTTTAGTTCGTTTGACAGGAGGAATAATTCCTACGCGTTCATAATACCTTAAGGTGACTGCAGTTAAGCCAAAATATTTGGCTGCTTCTGAAATATTCAATCAACTTGCTCCTTTCTTAAATAGAATGAATTGCCTCTGAAATCAGTTGTTCTCCGTTTATTACATCAAAGGCTTTTCCGAATGTATTTTGTTTATCTAAAATTGAAACAATGACTTCTGCTACATCTTCACGAGCAATTGATTCAAACGATACGTCTCTGCCAACTTGGATTTTTCCAGTGCCTGTATGATTGGTTAATCGTCCTGGTCGCAAAATTGTATAATCTAGTTTACTGACTTCTAACCAGCAATCGGCATAATATTTCGCCGCACTATAATATGAACCTTTTTTGACTTCCTGTGGGACCTCATCGTCATGCCATTTGTGAACGCCAATGGCACTAACCATTACAAATCGTTTCACGCCCGAACGTTCTGTTGCTTCAATCATCTTAATTGCACCATCTAAATCAATCAGAAGAGTTTTATCTGCACCAGTATGTCCCCCAGAGCCCGCTGAAAATACAATGGCTTCTGCTTGCACTTTTACAATCTGTGCAGCCAATTGGGTAATCGACTGTTCTAAATCCCCCAACACTGTTTGAATTTTTTGCGTTGAAAATTGTTCGATTTGTTCACTACTTCTAATCATTGCAATCGGCGTATGTCCAGATTGTTGTAATCTATCCACTAGTAATTTCCCGATTTGTCCATTGGCACCAATAACTAATACTCTCATATTAAACATCCTTTCTCACTGTTTGTTCCATGATTACCATAAAGCTAAACTTTGTTTGCTAGTTGGTTTACAAAATACTTGATCGATTTGAGCGTATTCCTGTTGCGTCAATGAAATGTCTCCTGCTTGAAGGTTCTCTAACATGTGCTCCACCTTACTGGCTTTAGGAATAGCAATTGTATGATTATCTCGGATACTCCAAGCTAAAAATAATTGGGGGATACTTATCTGGTGACGTTCAACAATTTCTTGTAAGACCATTTTTTGTTGGCGATTGATGCCAGAAAAATCACCCTTAACAATCGGAGAGTAGGCAATCATCGTCATTTGCTGTTTTTGCATATAGGGAAGTAAATCATATTCAATGCCACGGTCAAACAAATTATATTTGACTTGATTGGCGATACATTCTTGTCCGTGTGGTAACTGGGTCATTTTTTGCAAATCCTTCGTATCAAAATTAGAGACTCCCCACGCTCGAATTTTGCCCGCTTTCTTAGCTTTTTCCATTGCTTCCATCGTATCTTCTATAGGAACGGCACCTTGCCAATGCAATAAATACAAATCTAAGTAATCGACTGCTAATCGCTGCAAAGATTTTTCTAAGCTTTGCGGTAGCTGTTTTTTTGAAGCATTTTCAGGCAAAATTTTTGAAATTAAATAAAGTGACTCGCGTGAAAAATGACGAATAGCTTCGCCAACTAACTGCTCAGACAAACCACTTCCATACATTTCAGCTGTATCAATGACTTGCGCGCCAGCCTCAATTCCCCTTTGAATTGCTGTAATTTCTTTGTCTCTATCAATTGTGTGATTGCCAATGTTCCAAGTACCTATTCCGATAGGATGGACTTTTTTCCCCGCAAGCGTTACTTTTTTTGTCATTGATGTTCCTCCTATTTTCAAAACGAATATGCCTTTTTTATATGTTAAACCTTAACCTTTAGTTTAAGTCAAGTCTTTTAAATCAAAACAGAGAGACAAACGATGCTGTCTCTCTGTTTTAACTAATTATTTTCTAAATCTTCACCATTTGATGCAATAACTTTTTTATACCAATTAAATGATTTTTTCTTTTGACGATTGAAACTTCCATTCCCTTCATCATCCAAATCGACGTAAATGAAACCATAACGTTTACTCATCTCACCGGTGGAAGCTGCAACTAAATCAATGCAACCCCATGGTGTGTAGCCCATCAAATCGACACCATCTTCTACAGCCTCTTTCATTGTTTGAATATGCTTAGCTAAATACTCAATTCGATAGTCATCATTGATTGCTCCCTTTTCGTCGATTGTGTCTTTGGCACCTAACCCGTTTTCTACAATAAATAAAGGTACTTGATAACGGTCCCAAAGATCATTTAATGAAATACGTAAACCTAAAGGATCAATCTGCCAGCCCCATTCACTCGCTTCTAGAAATGGATTACGCACTCCCTCCATTAAGTTACCTGCTGCCGGATCTGTTTCTTCAGCACTTTTTTCGTTAATTGCCATACTCATATAATAGCTAAAGCCGATGTAGTCTACAGTATTGTCACGTAGTAGCTCTTCATCCCCTTCTTCCATGACAGGCATAGTCGCATTGTAGGTTTTTAACAATTGCTTGATATACGTAGGGTAATAACCACGAACTTGGACATCACTGGTAAAATAATCAAACGCACGTTGTTTCAATTGAGAAGCAAATTGATTCTCTGGATTACTATCGAATGCATATAAAGGCGCATAAATTTGCATACAACCGATTTGAATATCTTCCCTTACGCTTTTTCCAATTTTTACAGCTAAGGCACTTGCAACAAATTGATGATGCCACGCTTGAAAACGATTCGTATAATCATCTGAACCTGTTGAAGGGATTAACCCTTGAGATAATGCGGGAAACTCCATCGCAGAATTAATTTCATTAAAAGTCATCCAATATTTTACTTTGTGTGCATAACGCTCAAGAATCACTTTGGCATAGCGTTCAAAAAAAGCAACTAACTGTCGATTTTTCCAGCCACCATATTCTTTGGCTAGATGTAGTGGCATTTCATAGTGAGAAATAGTAATCACCGGCTCAATACCATAGCTTAAACATTCATCAATCAGCGCATCATAAAACGCTAAGCCTTTTTCGTTTGGTTCCAACTCATCTCCTTTAGGAAAAATACGACTCCAAGCAATTGAAAAGCGATATGCTTTGAAACCCATCTCAGCAAATAATGTAATATCTTCTTTAAAACGATGGTAATGATCAATCCCAACATGATTCGGATAACGATAGTTCGTTAGTTCAACATCCCAATTGAAATTTGGTGATGAAATAATCGACATTCGTTCACGTCCACCTGGCATTGCATCTGCAACCGACAAACCTTTACCATCAACATCATAAGCTCCTTCACATTGATTGGCAGCTGTCGCACCGCCCCATAAAAAGTCTTTTTTAAAAACCATTTTTCTAACCTCCCAAATAATCATTTCATCCTTATCGTATCACTTGACCTACAGATTAAGTCAATCTCTATTTGCTAAAATAAATCATCTTGACTTCACCTGTAGATTAACCTGTAAGATAAAACTACAGATGAAAGGAGCGAAATAATTTGAAAGACAATAAAAATCTACTCATTCTCATTTTGACGATTGGTGTATTTGGTATCATGAATACAGAAATGGGAATTATCGGGATTCTCCCGCTAATTGCTCAAGAATTCCATGTAAGCGTACCTACGGCTGGTTTATTAGTCAGTGGTTTTGCCTTGGTTGTTGCAATTGCCGGACCCACAATGCCGTTATTATTTTCCAAAGTAAATAGGAAAACTGTGATGGTACTTGCTTTAACAATTTTTACAGCAAGCAATATTTTCTCCATGTTTGCACCGAATTTTACATTGTTGCTTCTAGCAAGAATTATTCCTGCAGCATTTCACCCAATTTATGTTTCAATGGCCCTAACTGTCGCTGGAACCTCTGTTGAACGAAGCGAGTCAGCAAGAGCCGTTGCGAAAGTTTTTATTGGTGTTTCTGCTGGCATGGTTCTTGGTGTCCCCGTCACAAGTTTTATCGCAACTGAATTTTCTTTTGCAATGTCGATGTTGTTTTTTGCCGTTGTAAATGGCATTATGTTACTTGCTACTTTGCTATTTGTACCCTCAATGCCCGTTACAGAAGTATTGTCTTATGGAAAACAAGTGAGTGTTTTGAAAAAGCCGTTAATGTTAGTTGCAATTATTTTAGTCATTCTTTTGAATGGTGCATTATTTGGCTTCTACAGTTATCTTTCTGACTTCTTAGAAAATGTCACGTATTTATCTACACGGATGATTAGTTTTGTCCTCTTAATTTATGGGTTAACTAATATTTTAGGAAATATCATCGCAGGTCGTGTGCTCACTACCAACGCTAACAAAACCATTTTCATTATTCCCTTTGCTTTAATAACGACTTATGTCTTACTTTTTTTAACTGGTACCCTTTCTGGCGTAACTGTTTTATTAATAACAATTCTTGGCATTATCGCTGGAATTATCGCTAATATTAATCAATATGTTATTGCTGAGGCTGGACCAGAAGCGCCAGATTTTTCAAACGGACTATTTCTAACCGCTGCTAACCTTGGAACAACATTTGGACCAATTATCTGTGGAATCTTCATCAGTCAGTTTGGAACTATCTATTCTTTGTTTGGCGCGATTATTTTTGCCATTTTAAGTATTTTTGTTATTATCCTTAGAAATAAAATAGCGACTACTGCTTAAAAAACATCACAAAAACACGAATGAGTTGGTTGGATAACACCGTCCACTCATTCGTGTTTTTAATTATGCGTTTTGTGTGGTTAGTACTTTTTCATCTACTGAATTAGCCACTGGTGCAGGTGGAGTTATTTCTTCTGTATAAACAAATAGATTAATGACAAAAGTTACTACCATTCCGACACTACACCCTGCAACCATCCAAAGTAAATTTTGAATATTATCTGTAATATAAATAGGAAAAGCAAAAATTCCAGCACTTGCTGCAAAGGAATAGGCATAAGCACCCCCAAGTCCTGCAATTGCTGCACCAATAAAACTACCTATAGTTGCACCAATCATTGGTTTTTTAAATCTTAAATTTATCCCAAACATTGCTGGTTCAGTTACACCTGCCGTAATCGCTGTAATTGCACAAGTAGCTGCTGAAGATTTAATTGCTGCTGACTTTGATTTCACTGCTACAGCTGCTGCAGCTGCCCCTTGATTTAAATTAGCAATAATAATTGCTGTTAAAGCAATTGGTTCATACCCTAATGTCGCAAAAGATTGAACTAAATAAGGTGTGATTGCTGAATGCATCCCCGTTAATACCATGAATGGCCATGCAGCTGCTAAAATTGCTACTCCTAAAAATCCAACTGTATCATATAACCACATTACTGCTGCAGAGAAATAAACTCCTAAAATCGCTCCTACTGGTGCAATCAAGCATAACGTCAATGGAATCATAATTAGTAATGTTACTAGTGGTTCTAGAACTGCTCGAATTGCTACAGGAGAGTATTTGACAACTTGTTTTTCAACCTGACTCATTACAAAGACAGCAATAATTGTAGGGAAAATTGTACTTGTATATGAAGCATTATAAACTGGGATACTTAAAAAATTTAACTCTCCTTCAACTAAAGCATTAATAAAATTAGGATGGATTAACATTGCACCTAGCATCATGCCTAATCCCATATTCCCACCAAATTTTCTAGCTGCAGTTGCTCCTACAAAAACGGGTAAGAAATAAAAACCAGCATCTCCTGCAAAATCTAAAATAATATACGTACCGCTTTCAGTACTAATAGCATTGGTTAAACTTAAAACTAATGTGACAATTTTTAACATACCTGAACCAATTAACACTGGTAAAAGTGGCGAAATACAATCTGCAAAGGCATCAAATATCATACCGATTCCAAATTTTTTCTTGGTCGGAGTTGCCTCATTTTGTTCTGTTTCTTGTGATTGCTTTTTATCCCCTGAGAGACCTGTCTTATTAATAATTGCTTGGTAAGCATCTCCAACATTTTGTCCAATAATAACTTGATATTGTTCACCTGACCATTGAGCACCAATCACTCCTGCTAATTGAATAATTTCATCTTCTTTAACAGCTGCTCGATCTTTTATATTGAATCTCAAGCGAGTCATACAATGTGTAAAAAAAGCAATATTCTCTTTTCCACCTAAATCATCTATTATTTTTTCAGCTAAATCATTAAATTCATTTTTTTTATTCATAATTATCCTCCATAAAATTTATTTAGAATTTCACGTGCACATAAACGATTAATATGCAATATTAGATACAGTAATTCTTCATCCGAAACACGCCAATGAATGGTGCTTTCAAGAAAGTATTTCATTTTAATGGCACATTGATGGGCTTTAGGATATTCTATTTTAATGCTTGTAAAAACCCTGTTATTATCACTTTGAATGAGCGCATTTCCTTCTCTACGTTTAAGCAAATATTGAATATGAGAAACAAATCTTGCATAGTTCATTCCATCATGGTTTATTGACAAATTAAAATTTTGTTCAATAATTTCTGTTAATTTTTTTATAATAAACCGCTCATCAAAGACATATGCCTTATCAGCATCGGTATTATTTATACTGTTAATAAAATGCATTGCAATGCCAATTGCTTCTTCTTTAGGTAAAAAGACATTTAGTTGAGCATTAATCAAAGCTATAGCTTTTGTACTTACTTCCAATTCTTTTTTATAAAATTGCTTAAAATCATAGTAGACTGGCATCTTTATTTGAATCTTCTTTTTATATCTCTCGACAGCAAAACTAATATGATCTGCCAAAGCAAAAATACTTACTGAGGGAATTTCACTAGATATTTCTATTTGTGCCATTTCAACAATTTTTTCTGTTAAAACAAATATTTCTTCAGATAGTTCATTTAACAAATGTATATATTGATTATTTACACCGTAATATGTCCGCTTAACATTGCTTAAATCATTTAAAATATACGGTGTTTTAGGAAAACCAATTCCGGTGCCAAAAGCAATTAATTCGGTGCCATTACTATCTAAACAAATTGCAAAATTATTATTTATTTTTTTAATAACTTCTAGCACATTTCCACTCCTTCTTAGAGTAACCTCAAGTTTCTTTTATAGATGAGAGTTTTTTGCTATTAGTTACTAATAGTCCAACATTTACATCAAATGACAAAAATAAAACGCTATCATTTAAGAAGCTAAAAGCTATCCTTTCTCTTATTAATTTGGAAAATATTTTAATCACCTTTCTCTCAAAAAAAAAGTCTCCTATAAGTACATACCAAAAAAAGCTGTTATCGCTTTTTCGGGTAATGCCTCATAAGAGTAACAATCCCTATTTTATTTCTAAATAACTAGTCTGATTTCACTTTAACATTCAAGTTATTTTTCGGACCTCCTTTCTTTCAGACTATTCTTCTAGATAATACTCCTTAATCTACAGGTTAAGTCAACGTAAAATTCACTCTTTTTATCATGTATAAAATAAAAGAACTATAGTTTATAATCTACAGTTCTTAATTTCTTCTATCTCACATAGCTTGATTGTGAAATTGGCTTGAATCTTTGTTAAGTTCAGAGATTTTATGATTTAAACGTTCAATTGTTTGACCTAATTCATAATATTGCTCAATTAATTTGGAACGCTCATTGACTAATAACTTTTTCTTAGATTCTTGATTGTTTTGTGACAGATTATCAATTTCTGTATATCTAAGAAGCGCCTCAATCGATAATCCTGCACTTCTTAAACAAGTAATCATTTTTAATTTTTTGATATCTTCATAAGAGTAGCTTCGAACACCACCATTTTTTCGTTTTACAGGTGGTATTAACCCCATACGCTCATAGTATCGTAAGGTAACTGGTGTAACGCCTATAATTTTTGCTACTTCGGAAATTCCCATGATTAATGTCCTCCTATTAAACTAGTCCTTTATCAGCTTAAAAATATTTTGCTCAGCTGTTCAAGATAATCATAAGATGTTAGAATAGAAATATCAAATACCTATATTGAATACATATATATAACTAAAAAGCATAGGAGATATACATGGAATTTAGATTGTTAAGATATTTTATTGCCGTAGCCGATCAACAAACAATTTCAGGCGCTGCCAGACAGCTCCATCTTTCACAGCCCACGCTTTCAAGGCAATTAAGTGAGTTGGAAGAAGAATTAGGCGTAAAATTATTTATTCGAGGAAACAGAAGAATTTCCCTCACCAATGAAGGCATGTATTTGTTATCGAAAGCTCGAGAAATTGTTAGCTTAGCCGAAAAAACCGAAGCAAACTTCAAAAATTCAACAAAAACAATTAGTGGTGAAATTCATCTAGGTAGTGGCGAATCTGATGCTATCAGAATTATTGCACAATCGGTTAAAAATGTGACCGATCAACATCAAGATGTGCAATTTCATTTATATAGTGGAAATGCCGAAGCAATTTTTGAAAAATTAGAAAATGGTTTACTAGATTTTGGAATTATTGTTGATCCCCCCGTTGATAAAAATGCTTATGATTATTTGCAACTTCCTATTAAAGACACTTGGGGCGTTTTAATGCACAGAGACAGTGACTTGTCCTTAAAAAAAGTAATCTCACCTGAAGATTTGACGAATCAACCATTAATTTTATCCCAGCAATCGATTATCTACAATGAATTATCGGGATGGTTTGGAAAGGATATCAAAAACCTAGATATTCGCTGCACCTATAATTTAATTTATAATGCAGCAAAAATGGTGGAAGCAAACGTAGGATACGCCATTTGCTTAGATAAACTGATTGACACCTACAGTAATCCTACTGTTTGTTTTAGACCGTTATATCCCAATTTGACTGCTAATTTGTATTTAATATGGAAAAAGCATCAGGTATTTTCTAAAGCTTCTTCCACTTTTTTAAAACAGCTTCGAAGTGATATTGAAAAATATACGATTATTGAAAAATAATATTCACCGAGTAAATTTGAAACTATCAATTTACTCGGTGAATATGTTATGCTATTGAGCCTCTTTTTGATTATATGTCAGAAGCAATTTCAATGATTTTTACTACTTTAGCTGGAACACCACCAACAATTGTATTAGGAGAAACATTTTTTGAAACCACGGCTCCTGCAGCAATAATTGAATTATCTCCAATAGTCACTCCGGGAAGAATGGTCGCATTTGAACCAATCCAAACGTTCTTGCCGATAATAATAGGTGCCGGGTACAACGTTGTCCTGTCTTCCGGTTGAATCCCATGATTTAAAGTGGCAAGCACAACGTTATGACCAATCAGGGTATGATCTCCTATAAAAATTCCGCCTTGATCTTGAAAATTACAGCCCGCATTTATAAACACATTTTTCCCCAATGTGATATTTTTGCCTGAATCAGTGTAAAAAGGTGGGAAAATACTCAATGTTTCATCCACTACTTTGCCAGTTAATTCGGAAATAAATTGACGTATTTCTTGACTAGAATAATAATCTCTATTCATTTTTGTTGTAATTTTTCTCGCTTCATTGCTAAGATATGATAGCATTTTTTGTTGCTCAGTTCCTGGTCGAATAAGCTTCCCAGCATCTACATAATCATGAAATTCTTGAATATCCATATTTACCTCCGTCCATTTATACGCTTTGAGAAGTTGGGCGAATAATCATATTGCTTACAGACATTCTATCAGGCGTATCAATTGCAAATAAAACAGCTTGGGCAATATCTTCAGATGTTAAACCATTTTCTTTTTGGTCTTCGTGTAAAGCTAATGCAACTTTTTTGTCACTAATTGTATGATATAATTCTGTTGCTACAGCTCCGGGTGAAATGATGGTTGATTTAATATTGTTTAATCGTTGTTCTTGACGTAGTCCCTCCATGATGGTACGTACAGCAAATTTAGTTCCACAATAAACAGCTGAGTCTGGATAGACAACATGTCCAGCAACTGAATCAGTTGAAATAATGTGTCCACTTTTCTGCTTAATCATAGTAGGCAAAACAGCTGAAATCCCATTCAATACACCCATAATATTAATATCTAACATTTGTTGCCATTCCTCACGGCGATTTTCACTTAGTGCGCCAGTCGGCATAACTCCTGCGTTATTATATAAGACATCAATTCGCCCGTATTTTTCTAACGCAAAATCTGCTACTTTTTGAACATCCTCTATCTTTCTTACATCTGCTTTTAAATAATCAATTGCCGCTTCAGGTATACTTTCTTTCAATGCTTTCAAACGTTCTTCTCTTCTCGCAGCAATAATTAATTTTGCACCATGTTCTGCAAGTAAAGTCGTAGTGGCTTCACCGATTCCACTAGATGCGCCCATAATAATAATTACTTTTTCCGCTATTTTTTTCATCTTATCTTGTCCTCTCTTATTAGGTTTAAAATTAGTGTAGCACTTAAACTTAAGGTTAAGTCAACACGTATGATTCATTATAAAAAGAGCAATTGTTTAATAAACAAAAAAAGCTAGAGTCTACTCTAACTTTTTAAGGAAATCTTAGATTAAATTGTTTTGGTATCAATGACAAAACGATACCTAACATCCGAACGAAGCACCCGTTCGTAGGCTTCATCAATCTTGTCTGCAGAAATCAACTCAATTTCTGGCATGATCTGATGTTCTCCACAAAAATCAAGCATTTCTTGCGTTTCTTTAATACTGCCAATTGCCGAACCTGCAAATGAACGACGTGCAGAAATTAAACGACTGATGTGTAACGAAGCTGTATCTGCTGGTGCGCCAACATTGACCAGCGTGCCATCTAACTTCAGAAGATTTAAGTAACTATCATAATCCAAAACTGCACTCACAGTGTTAATAATTAAGTCGAACGAATTTTTTAATTGACTAAACGTTTCTGAATCAGAGGTTGCATAATAAGCGTGCGCACCAAAGTTTAAACCGTCTTCTTTTTTACTTAACGTTTGTGATAAAACAGTGACATTCGCCTCCATCGCACTCGCAATCTTTACTGCCATATGTCCCAAGCCACCTAATCCAACTACTGCCACATTTTTTCCTGCTGCGTGCCAATGATTTAATGGCGAATAGGTCGTAATCCCTGCACATAATAAGGGAGCTGCTTTTTCTAAAGGGATTGATTCTGGAATGCGTACAACAAATGCTTCTGTTACCACAATATGAGAAGCATAACCACCTTGCGTATAGTGACCATATTTATCAATAGCTGCATACGTACCTGTGTGACCATGGGGGCCCTCGCAATACTGCTCTTCGCCTTCTTTGCAATGTTGACATTCTCCACAAGAATCAACCATACAGCCTACTCCTACGCGATCACCTACTTGATATTTCTTGACACTAGAACCGACCGCAGATACAATCCCTGCAATTTCATGTCCCGGAACCAGTGGATACGCCACTTCGCCCCATTCTCCTCTTACAGTATGAATATCGGAATGACAAATTCCAGCATATTTAATTTCAATTAATACGTCATCATTTTGTAATTCTCGCCGTTCAATCCGAGTCGTTTGAAAATTATCTTCGGGTCCAAATACGGCTTTTGCATTTACCTGATACATTCAAAATACCTCCTTAGTAACGAATCAATGACAATTTTATAGTTTTCCACTAAATACTGGAAAATCACTGTATTCGCCATAATTCTCTAAACCAATCTTTTTCAAAGCTTCTAAATCTTCCGCGGTAATTTCAAAATCGACCGAAGCATTGCTACGAATGTGCTCGATATTTTCTGATTTAGGTAATGGCAGAAGTCCTAATTGTAAACAATAACGAATACATAATTGTGGTACAGAAATCTCATATTTTTTCGCCATCTCCATTACTTCTTGATGTTTTAAAATTTCACCATGTGCAACTGGTGAATAAGCTTCCACTAAAATATTATTTTCTTGGCAATAGTTAATCAACGGTAGTGGCGTCTTGCCGACATGCGTTAAGATTTGATTCACCATTGGCTTGATTGTCCCATTTTCAATCAGATTCTCAATATCCACTTGATCAAAATTAGACACACCAATCGCACGTAATTTTCCTGACTGATAAGCTTCTTCTAGAGCTTTCCACGCCTGCAAGTTCCCTTCAAAAAAGTGTTTGCCATTACGAAATTCGCTCCAAGGTTGTGGGCTATGAATAATCATTAAATCAATATAATCAAGTGCCATTTTTTCTAATGATTCATCAATTGCCTTGACTGCTTCATCATAATCTTTAATTTCTGCGGCTAATTTTGTAGTAACAAAAATTTCTTCTCGTGCAACAGTTGACTGACGAACACCTTCTCCAACACCACGCTCATTCCCATAAGCCTGAGCAGTATCGATATGACGATAGCCAATAGCCAACGCTTCTTTAACAATCGTCGCAACGTTTGTATCGTCAATCATCCATGTTCCTAGACCTAATTTAGGAATTGTTACCTCATTTGATAGTGTATAACTTTCATTTAATACCATGATTCATTCCTCCAATATTTGTTAGGATAATTCTACTATACAACTTCACCTTGACTTCAAGTCAACAAAAAAATAAACCCATCATACTGATAGGCTTATCTCTGATTTTTTCAACTTTTATAACAATGTACAGCTAAACGAACGAAAATAGTTTATTCAACTTCCAAATTTAAACTGGTACTATGCGCAGGCTGTGTGCGATTTTTTGGATTAATGTAATGTAAGGCATTATTTACAGCAGTCGGTGCTTCGCCAAATCCTGTCGCAATTAAATTGACTTTGCCGTCATACAACGTGATATCCCCGCAACAATACACCCCTTCCATCGAGCTACGCATATCCGAACGAACCGGAATCCCTTGACGAGAACTCGTCATGCCCCAGTCTTTTAAGTTTAACGAAGAGGAGAAACCGTAATTAACGATTAAATAATCCACAGATAAACGAACGGTTTCGTCACTTTTTGGTTCTTGAAGGTAAATCTCTTCTAACATTCGTTCTCCCGCGACATCTTTAATGATATACGGGGTCATAATGTTAACAGAGGATTGTTTTAATTGATTAACGCTATGTTCATGCGCGCGAAACTCTGAGCGACGATGAATCAAAGAGACCTCGGCAGCAATTGGGGCTAACATCAACGCCCAATCAATCGCAGAATCACCGCCACCAGCAATGGCGACTTTTTTCCCAGCGTATTTCATCAAATCCGGGACATAATAATCAATGCCGTAGTTTTCAAAATTTTCAGCATTCGGTACGGTTAATTTTCGTGGTTGGAACGAGCCGTTGCCTAAAGCTAAAATAACCGCACGTGAATAATGCGTTCGTTTATTCGTCGTTACTTCAATGATGCCGTCTTCTTGGCGCTCAATTTTTAAGACTTGTTCTTCTAAGCAATAGCGTTGATTAAACGTAGTAATTTGTTTTTCCAATTTTTGTACCAAATCACCCGCTTTAATTTTAGGGTATCCCGGAATATCATAAATGTATTTTTCAGGATACAAGGTGGACAGTTGACCACCGAGTTGCGGTAAGGTGTCAATAATTTTCGTTTTGGCATTGCGCATTCCAGCATAAAAGGCAGCGAACATCCCCGCCGGACCTGCGCCAACAATTGTAATATCGTAAATAGTCAATGTTCGTTTCCTCTCATAATTTTTTATTTAAAAACTTGTGGGAAATTCTCCCATTTTTCGTTGATGATACAATAATGGCAAGACGTCTTCATGAGTAATATCTATAACTTCACCAATCAAAACTAGATGATCACCAGCATCGATACGTTTATATAATTTGCATTGTAACGCTGCTGCCACATTTTCCAAAACAGGTACCTGATGCTCTGATTGATACCAATCACATTTTTGAAAACGGACCTCTGTTTGCTCACGATTTGCAAATAACAAAGCGATTTCTTTTTGATGATGCGCTAAGATATTAATAGTAAAGCGGTCGACTTCTTGAAATGTTTTATAATTGGAAGACTCTTTCCCAATAGACCATAAAACTAATAATGGATCAACGGATACTGAGGCAAATGAATTAACTGTTAAACCAATCGGCTCATTCTTTCCATCAAAAGTCGTTACCACTGTGACTCCTGTAGGATAATTTGCCATCACTTCCTTAAACGAATGAACTGTCATTTATCTATAACCTACTTCCCTAGCTATTTTACGAATCCTTTTTATTAATAAACAAGATAAGAGGCGCTTGGCATCTTATCTTGTTTAAAAGTTTAATTTAATGCTGCTTCGTATTTTTCAGAAACTGTATCCCAGTCAATAATTTTAAAGAAATTTGTTACATATTCAGGTCGTCTGTTTTGATAATTCAAATAATACGCATGTTCCCAAACATCCAAGCCTATAAGGGACGTTTTGCCTTCTGAAATTGGATTGTCTTGATTTGGTGTACTTGTAATAGCCAATTTATCTTCATTTAAAACTAACCAAGCCCAACCAGAACCAAATCTACCAGTCGCAGCTTTAGCAAATTCTTCTTGGAATTTATCAAAGTCGCCGAAAGTTTGATCAATTGCTTCTGCTAATTTTCCAGTTGGCAGATTGTTTTCTTTTGGTGCTGTTAATGTTTCCCAAAAGAAGGAATGATTAAAATGACCTCCGCCATTGTTACGAACTGCCGTTTGAATAGCTTCAGGTAGTTCATCTAAATGAGTTAATAAGTCCTCTAAAGATTTATCAGCTAATTCCGCATGACCTTCAAGAGCCGCATTTAGATTATTTACATACGTTTGATGGTGTTTCCCATAATGAATTTCCATCGTTGTTTGATCAATTACTGGTTCTAAAGCATCAAAAGCGTATTTTAATTCTGGTAATGAAAATGTAGTCATTTAAATTCCTCCAAACAATTTATACTTTATAAACCTTTTAGTTTAGAAAGTATATTAAGTTTAAAGCAAGTAAGTAGTAAAAGTCAATCACTTTATTCACAAATTCTTACTTGCTTTTTATCTTTTCTTCTTCAAATACAATCATGAAATGACAATGGTTTTCACCATCTGCTTTACATTGCGTTCGCTCAACCCTTGATGTACCTAAGACATCTTTGAACATGGCTGTCTCACAATGACAGGCTTGTTTAAAATTTTTAGCAACTTCAAAAATTGGACAATGATGTTCAATTAGTTCAAATTTATTTTGTGTGACTTGAATAACATCTGCCATATAACCTTTTTCTGCTTGAATATCTCGTAATATTTGAACTTTTTCAGTATTGGTTTGCGCTTGTTCCATATAGGGAATGTATTTATTTGCTAAACGTTTCCCACGATTTTCAAATAATTGATTAATCAGTTGATCGCCTTGCATATCATGTAAATCATTTAAAAAATCGACTGTTAAATTATCGTAATTTTTCGGGAATAGGCTATCCGCTTTACTAGATAATGAGAAAAATTGAACAGGACGCCCCATAGGTTGCTTCTCTTCTGAAATTTTGAGAAAAGCATCTCGATCCAAAGCATTTAAATGTTTACGAACAGCCATTTCGGTAATTTCCAGTTCTTGTGCTAACTGATTAACGGTCATGCTAGTTCGTTTTTTTAATAAATCTAGGATTTTCTCTTTTGTTGTTAGACGAGAATTGTTCATTTCTTCACCTCCATACCATTTCATCATAACACAAGAATATGGATTAAAAAAATGAGAAGTAATGCTTGTTAGTTATAAAAAAATACTGACTTCTTGACAGTTACTTTGCCTTATCTAGCACTTATGTTCTTCCAGTTTTGTGTAATATTCTTTCATTTCTGTTTCCCACTTCTGTTTGTCCTTTTCAGTAATATTACGAATAACCTTAGCAGGATTCCCTCCAACAATTGTATTTTCTGGCACATCTTTAGTCACTACCGCGCCTGCACCTACAATTGAATTTTTACCAATGGTTACACCGGGTAGTATCGTTGCGTTTGCTCCAATCCATACATTATCTTCCACTTTGATGGGTAAGCCAAATTCCAAATCTTTTATCCGTACAGTTGGATCAGTCGGATGCCCCGCAGTGTAAAAACCTGCACGCGGTCCAACCATAACATTGTCTCCAAAAATAATTTTATTGACATCCAAGAAGACACAATCCATATTGGCATAAAAATTTTCACCAATTTCCACGTGGCGACCGTAATCTACATATAAAGGTGGATTCACATAGAAAAATCCCCCTGTTTTACCAAATAATTTTCTTTCAAGTGCCACGATTGCTTCTTTATTTTCAATTGGTTCCTGATTAATTTGTTGTGCTAGTTTTTTCCCTGCTAACGAGCCATTTTCAGGGAAAATATTTGGTGCAAAATACAATTTTCCTGCTAACATTTGTTCATAATCAAAATCTTTTTCCATTATCTTTTCTCCTTGCTTATTAAATAATTTAAGCCTAAGTGTACAAGACCATTTAAATAATCTTCTTGAAAGGTCTTTGCTAAACGAATTTCTGGTAGTTCAAAATAAGGAAAAATCGTTTTTAAACGCGTTCTAATTTCCTGAAGAACGATTTCAGAAAATTGTGTAACATTCGTATAAACTACAATTTGTGTCGGATCATACATACTGATAATTGTTTGTAAGACTTCTTCGATTTGTTTTTCTAAACTCGCAAAGTCTTTCGGGAAAACGCCTTGATGCTCTAATGGCAAATGTTTTATTTCACCACTTAGTCCATGTTTGCCATGGAAAATTTTGCCATTGATGACAATTCCTGCACCCGGTGGATAATTTTTTGGATAATACAATGATACAAAAATATCTTGTGTTGCTTGGTTCAAAGAATGGCTCAATGTTGCTGCATTAATATCATTTTCAATTAAGACTGCCAAAGAAAATTCATCTTCCATTAATTGTCGAAAGTTCAAATTATATAATGGTTCAAAATCCATAATTTGTAACTTACCTTCTAATTCTGCACCTGGAATACCAAATACTAGGAGTTCAATTGCCGGATATTCGTTTAAGATTTGATGGATTTTTTGTTTTAGTGGTTCTAAGGCTAATTCGTCAGCAGTTAATAACCACTGATTAATGATCTCCCCAAACAAATTATGCACAAAAAGATGTCCTGCCATGTCGGTTCCTGCTTCTGCAAACTGCAAAATTAATAGTTGTTTAACATTAGGATTATAACGATAAACAGTTGCACGTCGTCCACCTGTGACTACCGCTTCTTCTTGAGTAATTACTTCGCCAGATTCTTTTAAATCTATTAATAATTTATTGATACTGACTACACTCAAACCCGTTCGTTCAGAAAGTTCTTTTGAAGAAAAACTAGCTCCACTACGAAAAATTTGACGAAGCATTTCCAAATTATGATATTTTACATTCGTCGGTTTATGTGCTTTCAATGCCTTTCCTCCTTATAAAATATTTAACTGTTTTAAAGCAAATTCAATACCATCTGATTCGTGATCATAGGTAATAAAGGTAGCTGCTTCTTTCACTTGCTCGTTGGCATTTCCCATTGCAATTGCATGTGTAACTACTTCAAACATACTAATATCGTTATTACCATCACCAAAAGCATACGTATTTGTTTCATCCAACAATTCTAAACGCTGCAATAGTTCTTCAATTCCAGCTTTCTTTGAACGATTTTTATTTACAATTGCCATTGAAAATGGACTATCTCGGTAAAAAGTTAACGTCTCATCAAAACGTTCTTGTAATAAGCGATCATTTTTCACTTTTTCACTAAATAAATACAACATGTTAATATCTGCATTTTGATGGAAATTTGGATCAATTTCCGGTAACGGAGCGTTATCTAATTCGTATAACTTTTCAGTCGCCTCATCAATAAAATTAATACGATAGTCAAAAGGTGTATAACAAGCCACAGGATGCCCTAAATTTCCTGCGAAAGCTAATACATCAGCCATCAATTGTTTTTCAATTTGATGATTTGCAAAAACTTCGCCTTCAATGACCACATATTGTCCATTCAAGCTGACATAAGAATGAATCGCTGTTCCTTTGGTAATCTCTTCAATTTCGATAGGCGACCGTCCACTAGCAATCACAGTTAAATAATTTTGTTCTTCTAGCTGTGTTAATAATTTTAAATTATTTTCGCTTATTTTTGATTGTTTATTTAATAGTGTCCCATCTAAATCAAAAAAAATAACGCCTTTATATTTTTTCATTTTATCACTCCTATCAACTTAAGTTTATAAATATTGTTTATAAACTTAGTAAAAATTTTTATCCCTAATTAATACGGGTATCTAGTTGCATTTTAAAATAAAACCCAAAAGAAAGCAATAAGAAAAACGAATGTCTCTTTTTTTGAGACATTCGTTTGATTACGAGCGCTGTAAGAAATTTAACAACATGCTCTTCATATTTTTACCAAATACAATTCCAAGAAATACTAAGGCACCCGCTAAGGAAATACAACTCACTAAAATAACTGAATGCATTTTGCTATTGATTGTCAGCACCTGAGATAAACCAAGGAATAACATGATACAGCTAATCTCCATTGCGAAGGTTGCTTGTAAAACTTTTAAGTAGTATGTACGAGCATATTTTAATGGATGAATCGCAAAAGTCTGCGTAATGAAGCGATATGTTCCCACAACCGAAAACATTAAACTTAAAATTGAGGCTAATGACATTCCAGTTCCTTCAAAAAAATAGATGCAAGGAACTTGTAAAATCAATTTGAAGACAAGCACTTGTGTCGTAAAATAAATAGCTTTGCGGTGGGCATTTAGTGCTTGTAAAATCGACAATAATACCGTAAAAAGACCAGTTAAAAAGGTTGCTGCTATAGCTAATGCCAAATACATACTACCCGCTAAATTATAACCAAAAAAGATTGTATTTAATGGAATCGATAATAAAATCATGCCGACTGATGAAGGTAATAATACAGTTAGTGATAAACGTAATGTATCTGAAACTCCTGTCAGTAAATCTTCTTTGTTCCTTAACGTACTTAATAATGGCAATGAGGTCACAGTAATTGAACCAATAATCGAAAGTAACAAAGGAGTCAGTTTATTGGGATTCGCTGATGCAAAAGTATACAATGTCTCTAATTGTGTTTGATTGAAAATCGGTTTCAGAAACTGAATAATAGGTTTTAGTGACACTTGATCAATTAATTGCATTAACGAAACAACCGATCCCACATATACAAACGGTAGTGACTCTTTGATAATATCGATGGTCACTTCTTTTGACTTTCGTAAATAATGCAATGGTAAAATAAAGAAATCTCGCAAACGAAATAACCCTTCTTTTTTACCTAAAGCGACTAAATACAAAATAGCGACAATCCCACCCACGCAAGAAGCAAAGGTACTAATCACAACCGCTGATAAAATATCACCACCTGCAATAACGCGAATATAATAGGTTCCACCAACGATAACTACCACTCGAACGAACTGCTCAACTACTTGAGAAATTCCAAAAGGCATGATTAAGTTTGATCCTTGAAAATATCCTCGAATAGCACTTAATATTGGAATGATTAGCAAGGACGGACACAAACTACGAATCGCATAAATTGCTGCTTCTTGATTAGCAACTGGACTAATCTTGCTTAAAACAGGTGCAAACAAAAACATTAAAATCGCTGATACGATACCAATAACTTCCATAACTGCTAAGGCACTTCGAAAGAGTTCTCTTGGCTTTTCTTGATTTTTTTGATGACTTAGTTCTGCTATTTTTTTGGCAATCCCACTGGGAAATCCTGCAGTACCCAAAGATAAAAATAACGCATAAGGTAAGTATGCTACATTGTATAGCGCTTGCGCTTGGTGCTGTTCCTGATAATTCCCCATGAACATTAACCACGGAATCAAGTAAACAATTCCTAATATTTTACAAATCATATTAGCGGCAGATAGCCAAAACGTTCCCGATAATAATTTATTTTTCAAAGTTATTCTCTTCTTTCTCTCAACTGAATTAACTTTATCCAACTTTGAGTTATCGTGCAAATTTATTTGTAAAATAACTATGAAAATTTAACATTTTCTTATATTGTGATTGATTCTTTTAATTTTTCAACTGTCTTTTCACCAAAGCCGTTCACTTCTTTTAATTCTTCGATTGTTTTAAACTGCCCATTTTCATCTCGATAGTCGATAATCGCTTGCGCTTTTGCAGGACCGATGCCTGTAAGTGTTTGTAATTCTGTGAGGTCTGCTGTATTAATATTAACTAAGGATGATTCTTTACTCGTATTGCCTTCATTGGTTACGGATGGTATAGATAATTCCTTGGCCTCTTCTTTATTAGGAACATAAATCATTTGCTGATCCGTTAATTTTTCTGCTAAATTCAATTGACGTTCTTCTGCTTTATCCGTAAATCCACCAGCTAACAGTACAATTTCTTCTACCCGAGCGCCCGGTTCTAGTTCATAAACGCCCGGCTTTTTTACTTCACCTTTAATATCGATGACCATTTTCGCTGAACTCGAACTAGATGTTATTTCTACGGGAGGAGTTTCTGACTGTTCCATTGGTAATTCCTCCCAATCAGAAACGGTGGCTTTTTTGGGAACAAAGATATAAATAACACTGATTGCAACAATAATAACTACAAAAACTGGAAGATATTTTTTATATTTTTCTACTCTACTCATCCAATCACACCTTTCATTATCTAGATACGAAAAAAGCGCTACTTTCTTTTTTGAAAGTAGCACTTTTTTAAATAAATTGATTCATTTCTTTTACTGAATGAACGGTGTAATTGGCATCAATATCTTCTAATAGGTTTTCTAAATCATAAAAAATAGACTGAATACCGGCATTTCTGCCTGCGTCAACATCCATTGTGCGGTCACCAATCATTACGGTCTTATCTGGTATCATCTGATATTTATCAACTAGATAATTTAAAGAAGCCGGATTTGGTTTTCTCGGAAAATTATTTTCAGGTCCGACAATTTCTTCAACTAAATGAAGCATTCCTTCTCGTTCTAATAATTCTTGCGTGGATGCTACTAAGCGATGGGTTAAAATATAATTTTTCTTCCCTTTTGCGACGATTGCTTCTAAGACTTCTTTCGTGCCTGGATAAGAGACTGGAATCCGTGGATCTTTTGCCTCGTAGCCTTTATAAATCTTCGTAAATTCATCAAAATCTAAATGGTATTTTTCAGCAATAGCCGCTGATGATTTCTCTTTCAAAATTTGATAGATTTCTCGACGATTTGCTTGGATACCATAATCGTTTAATGTTGACATAAACCCTTCTAATATCACTGGATACGAATCATACAAAGTGCCGTCAAAATCCCAAATATACTCTTCAAACATAAACTACAAAACTCCTCTAATTCTTAAATGAATGGATTGGTGCTGGAATACGTCCCCCACGTTGAATAAAATCAGTTGATTTCGCTGGATTTGTCTTCATTACCGGAGCTGTTCCTAACAATCCGCCAAATTCGATCATATCTCCTACTTTTGCACCACTCGCAGGAATAATACGAACTGCAGTTGTTTTGTGATTAATGACACCAATCGCAGCTTCATCAGCAATCATTGCAGCAATTGTTTCTGCAGGTGTATCACCAGGAATAGCAATCATATCTAACCCAACGGAACAAATAGCTGTCATTGCTTCTAATTTTTCAAGATTTAATAAACCATTTTCAACCGCTTTAATCATACCGGCATCTTCAGAAACTGGAATGAATGCGCCTGATAAACCACCTACATGATTACATGCCATCACGCCACCTTTTTTCACTGCATCATTTAACAGTGCCAAAGCGGCGGTTGTGCCATGTGTTCCGACTGATTCCAAACCCATTTCTTCTAAAATCAATGCCACACTATCGCCAACAGCTGGTGTAGGTGCCAGAGAAAGATCGACAATTCCAAAAGGTACATTTAATCGTTCAGACGCTACACGTCCAACCAATTGACCCATGCGTGTAATCTTGAAGGCTGTTTTCTTCACTGTTTCAGCAACAATATCAAAAGATTCGCCCTTAACTTTTTCTAAAGCACGTTTCACTACACCAGGTCCACTAACGCCGACATTAATGACACAATCGGCTTCACCAACACCATGAAAAGCACCGGCCATAAACGGATTATCTTCTACCGCATTTGCAAAAACAACTAATTTCGCACAACCCATATCAGACGCTTCCGCAGTGTTTTTAATTGTTTCTCCCATTAACTTAACCGCATCCATATTAATTCCAGTTTTCGTTGAACCAATATTGACAGATGAACAAACAAAAGAAGTTTCAGCTAAAGCTTGAGGAATCGATTCAATTAAGGCACGGTCTGCACCTTGATAACCTTTTTCAACTAAGGCACTATATCCACCAATAAAGTTTACTCCTACCGTTTGTGCAGCACGATCCAATGTTTTAGCAAATTTCACACATTCTTCTGCTGTTGCACGTGAAGCAGAAGCCACAATCGCAATTGGTGTGACTGAGATACGTTTGTTAATGATCGGAATACCATATTCCATTTCAATCGCTTCGCCAACTTTTACTAAATCTTTGGCGCGTGTGGTAATTTTTTGATAAATTTTTTCGCAGGCTGCATCTACATCAGCATCCATACAATCTAATAAAGAGATCCCCATTGTAATTGTACGAATATCTAAATTTTCTTCTTCGACCATGCGAATCGTTTCTAGTATTTGATTTGTTTCCATGATTTGCCTCCTGATTATAATTTGTGCATCGCTTCAAAAATTTCTTCATTTTGAATACTAATTTTAACACCTAAAGCTTCGCCAATCTTTGATAATTCTTGACGTGTATGCTCAAAATCAGTTTGCTTATCCATTTCTAACATCATCATCATTGTAAAATATTCTTGCATAATTGTTTGTGTTACATCAACAATATTTATTTCTAATTCAGATAGTTTTTGACTAACTCCTGCAATAATTCCTACTTTATCTTTACCAATAACCGTTAAAATAGCTCTCATCAACGATTCCTCCTTGAATTTTTTTCTATTATAGCATACCTTTCGTTTCCTCACGATAGCTACTATCAAAATAAATGTAAATATTTTCAGAATATTTACAAAAAAAAGCAAGAAATCCCTCAAGAATTTCTTGCTTTTTATTTAATGACTTGATGATTAATCTAAAATTGTTACTTGAACTGTACGACGACCCCAAGCAATACATTCTGCGTAAGTTGAGAAATGTACATCAACGATATTTCCTTGGATTGCGCCACCTGTATCACTAGCAATTGCTTCTCCGTAACCTTCAACATACAATCTTGTACCTAATGGAATAACATTTGGGTCAACCGCAACAGCCATTGGGTTTGATAATAAGTTTTGACCAGTTGCAGTAACAGTTCCACCACCTAAAGTGTCAGCTGGATCTGAACTATATGCAGTAGATTCCATTGTTAATGTACGACCAGAAGGACTTTGTGTTGTTTGTTCAGGTTGTGCTTCTGTTTGAGTATCTGCTTGCACTTCTGCAACTGCAGGTTCAGTAGTTGTAGCAGGCGCTGATACTTCAGCAGAACCATCTGTGTTAATTTTTAATTGTTGACCATCAAAAATAATATCTGGATTTGAAATATTATTGTCTTGAGCAATTTTATTTACATAGCTTGCATCTCCAAAGTATTGGATAGAAATGTTCGACAATGTATCGTGTGAACGTACTGTATGTTCTACTTGATCAGCGTTTACTGTTAAAGAAAAACCTGCGATACTTAAAAATGCGGCACTACCTAGTAAAATTTGTTTGAATTGTTTCATTATATATAGACTCCCTTAAATCAAAATTTTGTATTGCCGAAGCAACTGGATAAATCTTACCAAGAGTTGCGACTCTTTAGGTAACAAAAAAGTGACGAAATGTTTCAATTTGATGTATCTTCACTTTTTTTGTCATTTAATTTAATTTTTTCCACAATAAATGTTGATTTAATAAGGAATCATTTTTAGAAATTAGTTACTTTTTGTAATAAAAAAAATTTAAAAAAACTAAAAAATTGGTATGATCCAAAAAATAAAACGCTTTTTTAATTGGATTGTTACAAAATATCATCTTTTATGACAATTTAACAGTGAGAAATCTTTTCTAAAATCATTTCATTTCTTTATATTTAATCGATGAAAAAACTTTTTCTTCTATTTAATAAAGATAAAAAATGCGTCTTCCGAGTGGAAAACGCATTTTTATTAGAAAGTTAACTTTTCAATTCGATCAAAAGCTTCTTTTAATTGTTCTAAATCTTGAGTCACGGCCAAACGTACATGAGTGTCACCAGTTTTATGTCCAAAAGCTTTTCCTGGAATCATTAAGACGTTGGTTTCTTTTAAGACTTTCTCAACAAATGCCACTGAGGTTAGTTGAGTTTTTTCAATATTAATGAAAGCATACATCGTTCCTTTAATTTCCCCTAATGAAAGAAATGGTAACGCATCCACACGTTTTTTGACGTATTCTAAACGCTCTTGAAAGACGTTAACTACTTTAGGAACTAACTCCTCTGAATGCTTGAGTGCATAAATTCCTGCTTGTTGCGAAATTGCAGGAGCAGAAAAAGTAACATTTTCATTAATTTGACGGACAACATCATTCACATAGGCTGGTGCAATCATATACCCAATTCGCCAACCAGTCATCGCAAATGCTTTAGAAAAACCACTAAACGTAATGGTGTGCTCTGAAGCAAAAGTTGCCATCGGAGTAAAGTCTTCATAAAAACTCAATTCTTCATAAATTTCATCCGAAAGAATAAACAAGTCCTTAGCAATTGCCAACTCAGCAATCCCTTTAAATGTTTCTTTCGAAAATACTGCCCCTGTTGGATTGTTAGGTGAATTAATTAAAATCGCTTTTGTTTTATCCGTAATGGCTTGTTCTAAAATAGTTAAATCAATTTGAAACCCATCTTTTTCATACGTAGGAATAAAAACAGGAATTCCTCCAGCTGCTTCAACTTGTTCTTTATAGGGAGAAAAATACGGTTCATGAATAATTACTTCATCGCCTGGATCTATAATTGCTAACAAAGCTAAATACGTTCCGTGCATCGCACCAACTGTTGCGCGCACTTGATTCA
The DNA here is from genome assembly GCF_017426705.2 of Enterococcus sp. DIV2402. NCBI lineage: Bacteria > Bacillati > Bacillota > Bacilli > Lactobacillales > Enterococcaceae > Enterococcus > Candidatus Enterococcus lowellii. The sequence continues at coordinate 2,242,365 of NZ_CP147251.1, forward strand.
GTTCAAAGGTCAGTCCATATCGGTTTTGATAGTGATCAACCACTGCTTGTAAAAACTCGCGACTCCCATCAGAAGCCGTATATTTTGTATGCCCTAATTTCGCATCGCTAAAAGCCGCTTCAATAATCGTTTGATCTGTAATTAAGTCTGGATCACCAATTGATAAATCGATTAAATCGGTTTTACTTTTGGCCAACATTGCAATATCCATTAAGAGGTTTTCTGTTGGTTGTTGATATTTTTTTGCAATTTTTGATGCATTCATTTTTTGCATCTCCTTTGGTTATAACACTTTATTTAAGAAACTTTGCGTCCGTGGATTCTGCGGATTGCCAAAAATTTCTTCAGGTGTTCCTTGTTCTTGAATAATACCTTCATCCATAAAAATGACACGATCAGCTACTTCTCTTGCAAAACCCATTTCATGAGTTACAACAACCATGGTCATTCCGTTTTCGGCTAGATTTTTCATAACTGATAATACTTCGCCTACCATTTCTGGATCAAGTGCTGAGGTTGGTTCATCAAAAAGCATAACATCAGGGTCCATCGCTAATGCACGGGCAATCGCTACTCGTTGTTGTTGCCCACCTGAAAGATTTGCTGGATAGCTACTGCTTTTTTCTTTTAAACCAACTTGTTCTAATAATCTCAAAGCATTTTCTTTTGCTTTTTGTGGATTTTCTTTTTTTACTTTAATTGGGCTAATTGTTAAGTTTTCGACTACCGTTTTATGGGGAAATAAATTAAAACTTTGAAAAACCATCCCCATTTTTTGACGTAATTGATCAATATTAGTGCCTTTATCCAGAATATTAATCCCTTCAAATTCAATACGCCCATCAGTAGGTTGCTCTAATAAATTTAAACAACGTAAAAATGTACTTTTTCCGCTTCCTGAAGGACCAATAATCACCACAACTTCGCCGGCGTTAACGGTCAAATCGATGCCTTTTAATACCTCATTTTCACCATATGTCTTGTGTAAGTTTTGAATATTAATCACTTGTGTTCATTCTCCTTTCAGCGACACCTAATAAACGAGAAAGTGTAAAGGTTAAAACAAAATAAATTAAGGAAACAATCACGTAAGGTAAGAATGGTTTGAAACTTGCACCTTGTACATTTCCCGCTTGGAAAATTAGTTCCGAAACACCAATAACCGAAACAACAGAAGATTCTTTAATAACTGTCACAAACTCATTTCCAAGTGCCGGTAAAATGTTTTTAATTGCTTGTGGGAAAATAATAAATCGCATCGCTTGCGTTTGATTCATTCCTAAAGAACGTGCTGCTTCTAATTGTCCTTTATTCACGGCTGTAATTCCCGCACGAATGATTTCAGCTACATATGCCCCACTATTTAAAGCTAAAGCAATACAACCAGCTGCCAAACGAGACATATCAACGCCCAGAATTCCGGTACCAAAATAAACGATAAAAATTTGAACCAATAACGGTGTGCCTCTTACATATTCAATGTAAATCGTTGCTAAAATGCGAACGAATTTCGACTTAGCTAATTTCATTAAAGCTAGAAATGCGCCTAAAATTGTTCCGAACAACACGCCAATTAAGGCTAAGAAAATTGTATACCCAGCACCATTTACATAAAATTTATAATATTTGGCAAAAAAACCTTGCTCATCATGAAACATTAGTTCATTGGCTTCTTTTTTATATTCTTCTAACAAGCCTTCATCTTTAATTTCTTTAATAGAAGTATTGATACTTTCTAGTAACACAGGTGCATTTTTAGGAACTGCTACTGCGGTATCCTTGTCACCATCTTTAAACTCAACATCAGCAAATACCAAATCAGGATTACGATCGACATAAGCTTCTGCTACCGGACCTTCTAAAATTGCGGCATCTACTTTCTCATTTTTCAAATTCATAATAACATCTGGAATTTTTTGTAGAGAAGTTGGGACTGAGCCAACTAATTCATTTTGTGCTAAAGCTTCTTGTGTCGTTTGCTTTTGCACGCCTACAGGAACACCTTCAAAATCGAGTGTATTCTTATACTTATCAGCATCGTCTTTACGGACAATCACTCGTTGCTTCATTGTCATATACGTATCAGAAAAATCCACTTCTTTTAAGCGCTCTTCGGTAACGGCCATTCCAGAAATAATCAAATCGATTTTCCCTGTTTTTAACGCACCTAATAGCGCATCAAAACCGAGTTCTTCAATATGAAGTTTAACCCCCATATCATCAGCTATTTTTTGTGCAATTGAAATATCAAAGCCAACAATCGTATCTTTTCCATCAATCTCTGCATGGAATTCATACGGAGCATAATCTGCGGATAATCCGACAATTAATTCTCCTTTTTGCTGAATCTTTTCATAATATGGATCGGTTGTCTCTGCTAATACGGTTTTAAATGGAATAAATTGAATAAATAGCATCAAAACTGGCAACAAAAACAACCCAATTTTTTTTATCTTGCTCACAATTAGTTCTCTCCTTTTTCTAGTTTGAAAGATGTATTTTTATACATCTTTGCAACTTTTTTATGATAACATAGAACCTAATAAAGGAAAAGTCCTTTATAAGACCTTCTCTTCATTTTCTAACCTTCAAATAAAGAACACAAATTAATGAGTTTTTACCTTTAATATCATTAGAAAAGGATGTAAAATAGTGGATGGTATAACAAATAATATTGATAGGAGGATATTACCATTGACGGATGACAAGAGACCGCTCTTAGAACCGATTCCTTTTAATTTTTTTGAAGAACAATTCCATTCTTACAAGCAATTATCAGGGATACTCGCGCAGCAACCTTATGTATCAGATTATGCAGCATTTATCTCAATGAATCATCTTTCTCCTATCTCCACTCTCTTTATTGATGCGAATCAGCGTATTCTGTATATCAATGACGCAGGTTTGCATCAAGCAAATGTGAGTAGAGAAGAAGTCCTTGGTCAAAAATTGGAAAAAGTTTTGCCAGTACATCTCAATGACACTGATTTCCAACAAATTTGGAATGATGGAACCGCTACAAACGGTTGGAATGGAACAATTGATTACCAGCACACTTCCGGTGAAAGCCGAACACAATGGCTAAAATTTGTCCATTTTACGGCACCCAACGGAAAATTAGCGTATTATGGAATTTACTTTATAGATAACGTTTCTATCAGAAATACGGATGAAGTGACGAATCACTTACCATACCTTGATTCGGTCACTCATTTACCAAATTTTAATCAATTTTCCTATGATATCCATCAAATTGAGCAAACCGCCCTTCCTCCAGAGTGTGCGGTAGCCTTATTCCGTTGTAGCAATCTTGCTGAAATTGCAGTTCTTTATTCGAAAGAAGTTCGGAAAGTGGTTGTTTTTGAAATGGTCAACAGAATTCAAGCAATGTTGCCAGAAAATTATAAACTTTATCGTTTGTCTCGTGAAATTTTCGGTGTTTTTACCAATCCTTTGGCTGACATGAACTCATTCCAACAATTATTAGAAACAATTCGCAACAAGCTTTTGGAACCAGTGATTACTACCGAACAAACTGTTTTTATGAATATCGAGATTGGTGTCAGTTCCTTTCCTGAAGAAACCACGAGTCTTTGTACACTTCTTGAAGATGCTGAAATTGGTTTAAGTCAGCATGAGAACAGTAAAATTGTCTATTATTCTAAAAAAATGACACAAGATTTCGTAATGAGTTTAAAAACAGTGGCTCGACTCACACCAGCAATTGCCAAGGATGAATTAGAAATGTATTATCAACCCCTGTTCAATCATGACAATGAAATTACTGGAGCAGAAGCTCTTCTTCGTTGGCATGATAGTGAGTTAGGCTATATACCACCAAACACACTGATTAAACACGCCGAAAAACATGGTCATATATCTGAATTAACCTATTGGATTTTCGAACGAGTATTCAAAGATAAACTATATGAAACACTTCCGAATATTTCTATCAATATTGATGTAACACAGATTGAACAGCCGAACTTTTTCCAAATGATTCAAACGTTAGTAAACAAACACAACGTTGATGCGCAGTCCATCATATTTGAAATAACTGAACATCAAGCAGTAGAAAATTCGGAAATTGGATTAAAAGTGATGAATCAATTAAAAGCGTTGGGTTTTAGAATTGCATTAGACGATTTTGGTGTCGGTCACTCTGCCCTAGCATTACTTGGAACGCTTCCTGTAGACATTGTGAAAGTAGATGCCTCATTCATTACAAACCAAACGATTGAAACTACTAAAGGCATTATCGCCAAACATATTGTGGCTTTATCTAAAAACCTGCAATTAAAAACGTGTTGTGAAGGCATTGAAACCGAAAATGAAGCAAAACTAGCTAAAACAATTAACTCTGATTACATGCAAGGATATTTATTTAGTTACCCTCTAACCGTCACTAAGTTTAAGCAATTTATCAAAGACTACATTATTAGTGATGAATAAAAATACAATAGTATAATGGAAAGAAGTGAATCAAAACGATGCAACAATTAATTGTTCGTGGAGCACCTCAAGAATATGAATGTCGAGTCGGTGCATGGCAAAATTTAGAAGAGCATTTATTAAAACGAAACATAAATAGCGTGTTAATTCTTCATGGAAAAGACTCTTGGGAAGCAGCTAAAGCTTATTTCCCTCAACTAACAGCAGTTACTGCTCATTTTGAATATTATGGTGGCGATTGCACTGATGAAAAAACAACTTTTTTCAGTCAACTGATTCAGCAAAAAAACATTGAAGGAATTGTTGCAGTAGGTGGTGGTAAAGTAGCCGATTTAGGAAAAGCAGTTGCCAACAAAACGCAAGTCCCTATCTGCATTTTACCAACTTTGGCAGCGACATGTGCTGCTTATACCCCCTTAAGTGTCGTTTATTTTGAAGATGGGGCGATGGATCGATATGACGTATTCAACCGTGCCAATGCATTAGTTTTAGTTGAGCCGGAAGTGATTTTACATTCCCCAATTGAATTAATGGTCGCAGGAATTGGCGACACACTAGCAAAATGGTACGAAGCTGAACCAATTATTGCACAACTTGCTGTTAAACCAATCGAAATTCAAGTAGCTGAATTTGCTGCTAAAAAATGTCGCGATGTTTTATTAACAGACAGTGCCGATGCGTTACTAGCGATGAAAAACCAAACCTTGACACCAGCATTTTTAAATGTTTTAGAAACAAATATTTTGCTTGCTGGAATGGTTGGCGGCTATGGTGATGATTTTGGTAGAACTTCTGGTGCGCATTCGCTTCATGATGCATTAACTATTTTACCAGATAGTCATAAGCACCTACATGGCAATAAAGTTGCATATTGCATTTTAGTTCAACTAGTTATTGAGAATAAATTCGCTGAAATTGAGCAATTATTACCTTTTTATCAACAATTAAATTTACCAATTTCATTAAAAGCGATGAATCTTCACTTAACAGATGAAGATTATCAACGTATTGCTGAACGTGCATCCTTACCAGGAGAAACGATTCACTTACTAAAAGAGACGATTACACCTGAAGTAATTGTTTCAGCAATGAAAAAACTAGAAGCCATCACAAATTAAAATTTTAAAAAACATCAGAACGATATTGAGCACTCTCATTTCTATCGTTCCGATGTTTTTTATTTAAAGGAGCAAGAAATCAAATGGTCATTGACCATCCCAACTGATTGCATAAAAGCATACACACTTGTTGGTCCTAAAAATTTAAATCCTGCTTGTTTTAATTCCTTACTTATTGTCTTAGCTAACTCTGTAGATGCTGGAACTTCGTGAGTATTTTGCCATTGATTAATGATAGGTTCTTCGACAAATTGCCATATAAAAATATCAAAGCTGCCATATTTTTCTTGAATTTTTAAATAAGCTTGTGCGTTATTGATGAGTGCTTCAATCTTTTTTCGGTGACGAATCACGCCTGGATTAGCCAATAATGCTAAAATTTTATCTTCTTGATAATCGGCAATTTTATGATAGTCAAAAGAATCAAACGCCTCTCGCATGCTTTCCCTTTTTTTCAAAATAGTGGACCAGCTCAAGCCTGCTTGCATGCTCTCTAATACTAACATTTCAAATAATTTTGCTTCATCGTGTAATGGTTTCCCCCATTCATAATCATGATAAAGCTGTTCTAATTCATTCGTTGCCCAATCGCATCGCTTCATTAATTTTTACCTTCTTTTCATTTTTCAATTTCCTGAATAGCTGGTACAACTGTTCGCAAAAAGTTGTCTTCACTAATTGTGTTAAATTTGAAAATCATGCCTTGACTACCACCCGTAGAGATAACTGTTACATGAGTTGCATCCATATCAGAGACAACAGTTAAATGCAAACTTACTCGATTATCACCTAACCATCCATAACGTTCATACGCATGAATTGCCACCTTAGTATCTCCAACTTGAAATTCAGTGCTTTCTTCTAAGGAACAAGTACTACTGCCGTTCACAATTGTCGTACTAAGGAACGTCAACACTTCTTCAAATGTGCCATTTACATCTGCTTCATAGATTGCCATGTTCATCCACCTCATGTTCTTAATTTATGCACTAGCTAAAGCTTTCTAATCATTTTATTTATAGTTAATCGATTCCTACTTTTTGGCTTCGACGCTCCATTAATACGGTATCTCGCCAAACACCAAAACGATCTTTACCGATTTTTTCACGATAACCTACTTGACGAAAACCACACTTTTCATGTAGTAGAATACTTCCGCTATTATTCGCAAAAATATCAGCTTCCAACATCCAAAAACCTTTTTCTTCAGATAAAATTATCAAGTTTTCCAATAAACGTGTTGCTACCCCTTTTCCTTGATAGTCTTGATCGATATAGATACTAACTTCTGCTACACCATAATATTCTGGAATTTTTTCATACGCTTGTTTTAAAGAAGTCCATCCAATCACTCGTTCACCATCTAATGCCACTAATCGGCCAATTGGCAGACGTTCGTCATCAAATTCTTCATAACTCAACGTTTCAATATCAAAAGTAGCTAAATTCGTTTCCATTCCTTGTCGATAAATAGCATAGACTTGAGACCAATCCGTCGCGGTCATTTCTCTTAATTCAATCTTCATCAAAAAACTCCTTTCATTTCTATTTTCTTATAGATAGTAAACGATTGCAACTATTCTATGAGGCATTCCGACATTTTAGAACGTACGTTTGCTTACGTAAGAAAATATGCTATAATTTAACTAAAAGAAAATAGGTGATGATGATGATGAAAACAAATCTAGAACGAGTCTATAAAATGACTTTTGCCAGTGTGTATCCAATGTATATTACAAAAGTTGAAAAAAAAGGCCGTTCAAAAGCTGAACTAGATACCATAATTGAATGGCTCACAGGATTTGATTCAACTACTTTACAACAACTGATTGACGAGCAAGTCACTTTTGAAGAGTTTTTTAAACGTGCGACATTAAATGAAAATGTTTCTTTAATTACTGGAGTGATTTGTGGCGTACGAATTGAAGAGATTGAAGACCCGTTAATGAAACAAATTCGTTATTTAGATAAAGTTGTAGATGAATTAGCAAAAGGTAAAAAAATGGAAAAAATTATGCGCTAGAGGTGAGACCATCACCTCTTTTTATTTTTCCATTCCTTGGCCAAAAGACCATAGATTAACGTATCTGTCCATTCACCTTTGTTCCAAAAGTCTTCTTTAAAGTCGCCTTCTTTTCGCATACCCAAACGTAAGCAAACATTTTCTGATGCTTGATTACGTTTATCTAATATTGCTTGAATGCGATGAATGTTGTGTTGTTGGAATAACTGAGTAATTACAGTTTGCAGTGCTTCAGTTGCGAAGCCTTGTCCACCATATTCAGGGTGAAACGTATAGCCAATTTCAACCGTTTCTCGCATTTCTGTGTAAAATACTGTAAGATCACCAATAATCGTTCCTTGATAGTTAACGGCCAAATGCAAACTATTTTCTGTAGACAATGTCTGGTCCTTTATTTTTTTCATGAAGGATGCTTTGGCATTTTCTTTCGTCCATGGTTCATGCAACAAATAACGACATACATCAATCCGTTGATAAATCTCAAAGGTTTCATCAAAATCCTCCATAATAAATGGTCGGATTGTTAAACGTTCTGTTTGTAAGTTCATTTTTTCCCTCCTTTTTATTAGTATAACAAAGAACTATCCTTTCTACTCAGCTCAATGGTATAATAAACAAAAAAGAGGTGATGAATATGAATTTCGCACAAAAAAGTCGTGCACGATTAAGAAATATGTCGTTAGCAATCACTCGTTTTTGGTTTTCAATCATTGTTTTTATTTTAACTACGGGAACTGTGATGTTTGCTATTGAGACAGAAACTGATTTGAGCAAAGAAATTTTAACCTTAGTTATGGCTGGGTTATTAGGCATTGCGGTTCGCTTAATTTGCGAACGACTTTCCAATCGACCCTTCCAAATTCCGTTGTTGCTTTATGCAAATGTTCTTTTATTCTCCGTTGGTTACTATCTCTACCTATACTACACTGACTTCTATTTATATTTAACAGGCGTTCGTAGTGGGATTTTAGTATTTATTATTTGTATGAGCATCATTTGGATTCCTTCCATTAAGCGTGATGAATTTGCTTTTTCTCGTAGTTTTATGGTCTTTGTAAAGGCTCAATTTGTAGCCATACTCTTTTCACTCGTTTTAATGCTTGGGCTGTACGCAATTGTTGGCGCATATAGCTTTCTGATTCAAACAGTTGATTACACTATTTACGCCCACATTGGTGCACTGACATGGTTTGGTTTCTTCACATTGTATTTCTTATCGTTAATTCCCCATTTTCCAACTAATATTGAATCAGCTGATGATAATTATTTACAAGCAGCTATGGTTCCAAGATTCTTAGAAATTCTGCTTTCTTATATTGTCATCCCAATTATTATCGCATATACCTTGATTCTATTGCTTTATATTATACAAAATATCACCGGAGATTTTTGGAATAACAGTCTCTTAGAACCGCTTTTAGTTAGTTATGTTGTAGCTGGTTGGTTTACTTTATTCTTAATTGATACTCTCGAAAACAAAACGGTACGATTATTTAAGAAATTATTCCCGCCTCTGCTATTTATCGTAACAGCTTTACAAGGAGCCTCTTCATTTATTAAGTTCCAGCAACTAGGTATTACGGATGGTCGCTATTTTATTTTATTGTTCGTTATTTTTTCAACACTTTCAAGTTTGATTTATTTATTTTGGCATAGAAAAATGTCATGGATTCCTGGTCTATTGATTTTTTTATCCATCATTTCAATTTTACCGTACATCGATGCTGTTTCGATTGGAACGTATAGTCAAACTCAACAACTCGAAACAACACTCAATCGAAATGATATGTTAGCAAATAATACGATTCAACCCAATAGCAAGTTATCAACAGCTGATAAAAAACGAATTGTTGAAAGTTATAACTATTTACAAAAAGTTGACGAGTTAGATAAATTACCTTATTTTGATACAAATTATTTAAGTAGTCGTGAATTCGCAGAAGTTTTTGGATTTGATCGTTATTCTTTAGATACCCCTACACCTAACCAAGGTTATCCGCAAGCAAAAAATGTTTATATCGATATGGATCAAGAACAAGGTCTGCAATTGGATGTATCAAACGCTAATTTATTTTTACCATTCTCTGTTTACGATGGTAAAATTGCACAAGCAGGTGATACCAATGAGTTGACGATCACCTATCAAGATCAAGAGTATCAATTAGTTTGGGAAGAAGATGCCGAGAAGAAATTAACCTTGGTACTTAAAGATCAAGAACAAACATTAGCTTCTTATGATTTGCGCTTCTTACGTGAAATCGAAAAATTGAATGTTTCCAATGAAAATGTCACCTTGCCACCAGAAGAATTAACGTTCAGTGAACAATTTGATAATTTGACATTAACCTTATATGTAACCCGTTTATTTGTAGAAGAAGAACGAAATATTGACGGTGATTTTTATCTACTACTTTCGTTTACTCAATAAAGATAACTTCGCAAGAACTCTTTCTTGCGAAGTTTTTCTATTTCAAAAGGAGAGGAACTATGTTTAACATTGCTCGTATTTTTGAACGTCATCAGTTGTTCATCACTGACTATTATGAAATTTCCTCAGGCTTCTCAAACACAAAAAAATATCTATTAACTAGTGGGGATAAAAAATATTTATTAAAAATTTATCCTCTAGCTAAATTTGAACGTTTGCAACAGCAACAAGTTTTCTTGAAACAACATCAAAAAAATCATGTACATTGTCAGACACCTATTTTTTACGATACGTTTGAACGTGAACAACTCTGTTACTTCATTTTCAACTATCTTTCGGGAATTACGTTAGCAGAACTTCTTCCGACAGTCACTCGAACGAAACAATATGAATTAGGTATTCAAGCAGGTCGAGAACTAAAGAAAATTCATTTACTCCCCTCGCCTGAATTTGATTGGTATCAAACACGTTACCAAAAATATCAACTGAAGAAAAAGCAATGCGCGGCATTAAATTTACATTTTTATCATCAAAAAGAAATCGAAACCTTTATCGAAGAAAATTTTTATTTGTTAAAAAATAGCACGATATGTTTTCAACACGATGATTTCCACCCACAAAATTTGCTTTATCATCAACAAAAAGTTTTTGTTCTAGATTTTGATTCATTCGATTGGGGTGATCCATGGGAAGAATTTTTTAAGCTTCCCAAATATACAACGCCGGTTAGCGTTGCCTTTGCTAAAGGACAACTCATAGGCTATTTCGATGGACACATTCCACAAAACTTTTGGAAAAAATATCACTTATTTGTAGCATTAAATTGTCACGCCAGTCAGCTTGGTGGGTATCACTTTGGAAATTGTGTCGCCGTCCAAGAGCGAACCAAATACATTATCCAAACACATTCTTTTTCTGATGATCCTCCTGCATGGTTTCAACGAAATAACACCAATTAGTTTCTACTAATTGGTGTTGTTTTATTTTATCCATTTTTTTGTTACAAAATATGCCCAAACAATTTGACCGATTAATGAAAAAATAAAAGATACCCCCACAATGATTAATACAATTTCTTTTATTTCTTCCGTTAACGTAAGTTCAATTCCTTCTAGTTTTTGTATTTCTAGAAAGAAAACACTTAAAACCAAACTGACCAATACAATACAAACAATAATAAAAAGCGCTCCCATTCCACTCCTCCCTTCATTTCTTTTATTCTAACAAGTTTTCTAACAAGAAGAAATAAAAAAAATGAAAAATACCGATTCAATTAAAATCTTATTTTTTTGTTTTTTCTTCTTTACAAACCGAACAAACATTCGTATAATATAAATACAAACATTCGTTCGCATTTATTGAAGAGGTGAGAAAAAAATGAAAGCAATCCGTCGTTTTGGTTTAATGTTAACAATTCTCTTAATTGGTATTGTTATTGGTAATTTTGGTATGTTAACAGCAATTTTAATTGTATGTCCTCTCTTTACTTTTTGGTTAATTCTTTGGGATGATAAAAAATTCCGTCAAGCTGAACGCAAACACTATCAAGAGCAAGAAGAATACTATTCTTCTGAATATTATCACTATGAATAAAAATAGCGTAAGAGATGCTCTTACGCTATTTTTATTAGTATTCCATTAATGTTAAAATGTCATAACCTTCAATTTTATCGCGCCCATGTAAATCCATCAACTCAATTAAGAACGCACAACCAACTACTACGCCTCCTAATTTTTCGATTAATTCAATCGTTGCTTTAATTGTTCCACCAGTTGCTAAAAGATCATCGCAAATCAAGACACGTTGTCCAGGTTTGATTGCATCTGCATGTAGCGTTAAAGTATCGCTACCATATTCTAAATCGTAGGACACTTCAATCGTTTCGCGAGGCAATTTCCCAGGTTTACGTACTGGAGCAAAACCGACACCTAATTCATAAGCTACCGGACAACCGACGATAAATCCACGGGCTTCTGGTCCTACGACCATGTCAATTTGTTGCTCTTTTGCATAGTCAACAATTTCTTTAGTCGCTGCTCGATAGGCATCTCCATCAGCCATTAAGGGTGAGATATCTCGGAAAATAATTCCTTTTGATGGATAGTCTGGAATGCTGGCAATGTAATCTTTTAAATTCATATTTTTTCCTCCTAGATTGATAGCCAATCTTTTAATGTTGTTAAATCACTCAATAATAAAAATTCTTCTATTTTAATTTGTTTGGCTCGTTCTTGATAGATACGACTTTCCGTCAATGCGTGATTGACAGGATGATCAACTTTACGCATAACGCCATCCGTTATTGCAACAAAACCCAATTCAGAAAACACTTGAATCATAAAAACAAGTAATTTTTGAGGGATTTTTAAATAATCGGCTACAATTGACAATTTGTAACGAACATCCACTTTATCTTGCGCTGCAATAAACTTGAATAGCCGAGCATACTGATCACGTGAGCCTAAGCCATCTAGATATGCTTCATCTTCTGCTTGACACAAAATATACACACGAGAGACTTGTAGGTCATTCACCGTTTCTTTCATCAGAGGTAATTCAGTTGGACAATCTAAAAAAACGACTTGTTCCACTTCAGATTGAACAGGTGTGTCATCAGTAATGACGGTTACACTTTGATGAAGTTTCTTTTCCCATTTTTTAGCTGTCTTTTCAGAAAAGCTAATAAACAAAGTAGGTTCAGTAAACTGTAATGCTTGTTGATATTTTTTGGCACGATAATCAAATACTTGTAAGGCATTAATTTGATAGTCTTCTAACATTAATTGAGGAATTCGTTTACCATTCCACTCATTAATCGATAGTTGCCCCACTACGTTTAAATCATCGCTTCGAAATTCTAATGCTTGTGCTCCGAAGCCAAAACCAACACCATCTAACTGATTAATTGTATCTGTTAAAGTAAATTTTAAATGCTGGTTATTAGCACCAATTGTTCGACTATTGCTAACTGCAACTTTTTCAAATAAGAAATTCGGCAGTGGATTATCCATTCCAAAAGGCGCTAATAATTTCAATGATTCAATAAACTCAACAGAAACTTCTTCAACTGCCAATTTAGAATCAATTGTCAAACTCACGCCACCTGTTAATTGATGTTCCTCCATATAGCGATTCATTTGTTCTTGTAAAATTGCAATATTATCAATTTCTAAGCTCAATCCAACCGCTGCATGATGCCCACCAAAACTAGTCATCCATTGACGCATCCCATTAAGCATTTCATATAGATTTACTGATTCCACGCTACGTCCAGAACCTTTAGCAATACCGTCTTCTTTTTTTGTTAAGACAATTGTTGGTTTTCCAGTTGCTCGTAAAATTTTCCCAGCAACAATTCCCAATACACCCTCATGCCAATTTTCCCCAGCAATTAGGTGAAGCTTATCTTCTGGTCGTATCATAGCCATTGCTTCTTCTGTAATGACTTCTACTAAATCTTTCCGACGTGTATTAATTCGATCTAGACGCCCTGCTAATTCTTCCGCTTCCTCATCATCAAACGTGGTCATTAAAGTTACGGCAGAATTAGGGTCTTCTAAGCGACCAATGGCATTCAATCTGGGACCAATTGAAAAACCAATGCTCGTCTCATCTAATTTATCGGCTGAAACACCACTGATCTCTAATAGTTTCTCTAACCCAATCCGTTCAGTCTGTCTCATAGATTGCAAACCAAATGAAACCAATGTACGATTTTCATCAGTCAAAGAAACCATATCAGCAATTGTCCCAATCGACACTAAATCTAAAAATTCAATGGGAACTTCTTCTAATAATGCACAGGCAACTTTAAATGAGACACCGACACCCGCTAAATCACCAAATGGGTAAGTGCCTTCTGGATGTCGTGGATGAATAACGGCATAAGCTTCGGGCAACTCATCCGGTAACTCATGATGATCCGTCACGATAACATCTACTCCTTGGCTGTTTGCATAAGCAATTGCTTCGTGTCCAGAAACGCCATTATCCACTGTAACAATCAATTGGATACCCTCTGCTATTTTTTGTTCATAAACTGCTTGATTTGGTCCATAACCATCCTTGAATCGATTTGGTAAATAAAACTCAACGTCAGCACCTAAATTTTCTAACGTCTCTTTCATAATTGTCGTACTAGTAATTCCATCTGCATCATAATCGCCATAGACTAGAATACGTTCTTCATTGACAATCGCTTGCTGAATTCGTTCAACTGCCTTTTCCATCTCATAAAAAAGAAATGGATCATGCAATTGTTCTAAGGAAGGTGTTAAAAATGTTTCTAAGGATTCAGCAGTTTGCAAACCACGATTCCAAAAAAGTTGTCCCAACGAACGAGGGATTTTCTTTTCTTCTAATACTTGGATAAATGTTTCGGGCAATGCTTTTTCTGAAGGTAATTGCCATTGAAAACTTGCTTGTTTCACCTAATCACTCCTAACCAAGTTATAATATCACACGCTAATAACAAAAAGAAGTACTATGCTGTAAATAAAGGGCTTTGTTTAACTTTTTTAATTTAAAAAGTACCAAGAAAAAACAAAAAATACCACTGATATAGTATTCAATTGGTACTCAAAATTAGGCAAGCATACATAAGTTTTTTAGAGTAAAAAAACGTATCTTAATGGTTAAATAAACTTTTAAACAACATAAAAATCAACTGATTTGATTGGCTATTTTATAATATTGTCAGATCGTAATGGTAAGTTACATTACCGTGAAGTGCTGTCTCTCCTACTACAAATTTTCTGTTTTCTCTCTTACATAATTTTTATTTATATAGGTGATGATCATTTTTTTATATCCAATGATACCAACAACTATTGTTATAGTGGGAAAAATAAGATCATATATAGTTGTTTCATTAAATCTTAGTACTGGTGAAATGACTAAATAAAATTATATTTCTTTAAAATAAGAATCCAATTTTATAACCTTAATAAATTTCAGTATTCCTTATTAAGTTATTAATTTAGAAGCAGAAAAAGGTTTGGATAAATAAAACCCTTGTTGTAAACAAATTACATTATCTAGTAAATATTTATGAATGTTAATATTCTCTACACCTTCAACAACAAAATCTATTCCTAATTTATTCGCAATTTCACTCCAGAAATTAATCAAACAGGATATATCCTTTTGAGGTAATTTTTCCAATGAAATATATGAAAGTTTAATCATATCTATTTTATCTAATAGTGGTCGAATATTCTTAAATGAATAGATTCCTGTACTAACATCATCCAATGCAACCGAAAACTGCATTTTTTTTATTTCTATAATTTTATCTGTCAAAAATATATCCAGTTTACACGCAATAGAAGGCTTCGTATCGTCTTCTGTAATCTCAATCAGGATACGATTACTATAATGTTGTAAATTCTTAAACATTAAGAATGTTTCCGTATAAAACAATTGCTGAGGATGAATATTGATACTAATACTTATTTCGCTGTTTAATTCAAGTAATGACAAAATTTTATTTTGTACCATTGTAGTAACTGAGTATGCTGTTTTTTACATTTAATAATTTGATGGAAAATTTCTATGGGGAAAGTATTTTTTTCTGTACTTCTTAATAATAATTCATAACAAACAACTTTTCGATTTTCTTTCTCAATTTTAAATATTGGTTGCATATCAAAGTATAATATAGAAAATATCGACGATAAATTTTTGTCTTTTAAATTAGTCATTCCATCTTCTCCTCTATGTTTTCTTATAATTTTTGCAACAAATCTATTTTAACATTAAAATAATTACATACTTGTCATAAATAACAAGAAAAAAATACTAGAAAGAGTGATACTATGTTTTTACATCTTTTTTATGTAGCAATTTATTCGATATTAGTTATAAGTTTACTAATATCATACGATATCTTTATAAAAAATTTTAAAAAATTAAACTTATATTTTACCTTTAAAGTTCTTATTGGAAGTGTACTTTTTATTTCTCAAGTGTATTTTATTATATCCTTCTCGCTCAATAGCATAGGTTATATCGCATATGAATATTCAATCCCAATATTTATTTATTATTTTGGTTCATTAAAAGAAAAATTCTTTTTAATTGTACTAGTTCCAATTATTTTAATTACTTTCTTTTACTTAATAGATATTAATAATCTAACGGCTACTCTGTATGTTATCGGTTTAAATAGTTTAATTTTAACCATTGTATATCTTTTAAAAAATTATTTTCACAAAAAAAATAATCATAATTTATTTTATATATTTTCTGTTCTGATAACCCTTTTATCCCCAATCATCAACTCTCTTATATTTTTCAAACGAGAAGTAAGTATTGGAGATTCTATATCCTTAAGTGTAGGTGCAGTAGCTATTATTGTTCTTTGGAAATATTATATTCATAATCAAACAAAATTTTTAGAAAATATTAATACAAAAATCATTGAACGAAACTACGATGAATTAACTCAATTGAAAAATCTTAGAAGTCTCAATGAAGATATCTTAAAACTGGCTTCTAATGAAAATCAAGATTTAGTATTCGCTATGATTGATATAGATTATTTCAAAAAAATAAATGATCAATATGGTCATCAGATAGGTAATAAATCATTGATTTTCTTTTCAAATAAACTCATTTCTTTCCTTTACCAGCATATGAATTCTTATTTAGTTGAAGTTTATCGTTACGGAGGAGAAGAATTTTTAGTTATCTTTAAGGAAAATAATGTAGATTCTGTAAAAGAAGTTTTAGAAGACTTTCAGTTAATTTTAGGTGAAGAAAATCTGTATTTAGAAAATGCAAAGAAACTCATATTTTCTTTTTCAGCAGGAATATCAGAAGTTAAACTAAGCTCAGATATTTCAGAAGTAATTAATCAAGCTGATAAAGCTCTTTACAAAGCAAAACAAGAAGGTCGAGGACGGGTTTTCGTTTATTGAAATTTAAACTGTCGTGTAAAATTTTTTTAATGCTAAGTATCCTATGCTGATACTTTAAATATGCAATTAGTAAAAATAACTGTATATATCTGCAATGGTTAAATAACAAGATTAATTGATATGGGGATATGATATAAATAATAATAGTTTTACATTATAAAAGATTACATGAAACTTGTTAGCCAAGAAAACCTAATTCAAAAGTTTAACCAACTAAAACTATACTTTTGTAATAATAATAACCTCCTATTTGCAAGAGGTAAAAAAAGAAAGTTCTAGATAAACAACGGGGGACTGCACTAAATTTATATCTAGGCTCTTTTTTGCACAGTATGATATTATTACATCGTATTTTTTTATGATTTAGCAACTTATATATTTTTATTTAGTTTCGAAAATAAAACAATACCAAAATAGTATATCCGTAATTTATTAGGTTAATTTGTAAATATAAGTAATAAGATTTATTACGTTTAGGACAAAATTGGTTTTTATTCTATTAATTAATATATAATTATTTTGTTAAAAAATAGTGTAATCAAAGTATCTATAGCCCACATTTGTTTTGAAACATATGATTGCTTAGCTTGATATTATTTTCTAACTATTTTTTATTTAA
Organism: Enterococcus sp. DIV2402; assembly: GCF_017426705.2. Lineage (NCBI taxonomy): Bacteria > Bacillati > Bacillota > Bacilli > Lactobacillales > Enterococcaceae > Enterococcus > Candidatus Enterococcus lowellii. The sequence continues at coordinate 2,259,926 of NZ_CP147251.1, forward strand.
GGAATTTTTTATGAAGAAGACAGTTATTATATTATTGTCCATCGCAGAGACTGGCACTTCTTTGCAACCAAGTACCAATAATGTTATTACAAGTGGAAAAATGTCGCTTCTAAGATGATTAACAGCAAGATATATAAATCAATATATGTTTAAAACTGAAACAGGAAACGTTGATCTTATGGTTATAACTCATTTTTCAAGATCTACAGGACAAGGACCTGTCACTGTAAATAAAGTAGAAGTTAAGTATACAAATACTTCGAATGGAACACCTTATTTTTCATCTCTTTTCTTAGACAAAAGAGATGGTAGTAAAATGGTAGTCACTTAAAAAAAAAATTAAACTACTGATGTATCAACATCGCCCACAACCAAGTTATTCTATAATACAACAACGCTAGTAAAAAAAAGTTATCATATTCAAAAAAGTTGCGTATCTACAACTCTTAAAATAATTAACAATACTTACATTTTATAGTTCAGGTCTTAGTTATTCGAATGATATGACTTCATAATAACTGTATGTTACACTGATAAAAATGTTTATTTTATGTATGAAGGGAGATTTTTAATGAGCATTGACATTAAAATGTTGGCAATGATTTTTGCAATCAATTTTGCCTATGTCACATTAAGTACAATTCGCTTACTACTAACAATGAAAGGCTATCGCTTCATTGCCCCTGTCGTAAGTATGTTTGAAATTATTATTTATGTGGTGGGTTTATCTCTAGTATTAGATAGTTTAGACAATCCGATTAATTTAATTGTCTATGCGTTAGGTTTTGCAATTGGGATTGGCGTAGGGATTAAGATTGAAGATAAAATGGCATTGGGCTACACGATGGTCACTGCTATTTTACCAAGCACTTCAAAGGAAGAAGATACCTTACCAAGTATTTTACGAAGCGAAGGATACGGTGTGACAGTTAGTTACGGGGAAGGTTTGGAAGGTCCCCGAATGGTCTTAGAAATTCTTTCTCCGCGTAATAAAGAGAAACAACTTTATCAAAAAATTAAAGAAGTTGAAAGTCGCGCCTTCATTATCAGCTATGAACCAAAACAAATTTCTGGTGGTTTTTGGACAAAAAAAGTGCATCGCCGCATGAAAAAATCACCTCAAAAAAACAATCCCCTTTAATAAAAAGAGGGTTGTTTTTTTTTATTGGTTTTGTGATTCTTGCGTTTCTTCTGGTAAGGTCGGTTCGACTTCATTTGGATAAACCGTTTGTGTTGCTTCAAATTCAGCTAATTTATTATTATACTCACGTTCAAGTTCTTCTTTTTTTTGTGCAGTTTTTGCTTCGATATTTTTATTCAAATCGTCAATTTCGTGTTTTAATTGCTTAATCTCACGGCGCTGTTGCCACATAGTTCCAGTTGTAACTAAAGAGATAATAATTGCGCCTAAAAAAGCTGAACCGATAATCACAATAATTAAGGGTGCCGATAAAGTAGAGAAACCAAAATTTATCGGTACTGGCATATTATTTAATACTGCAAAAATGACAATAACTAAAGTTAAGATTAAACCAATAATAATGCGCCACTGATTTTTCATATGTTTCCCTCCTTATTTCTTATTAAACAAGCCACCTGCTAAATAGTCTCCCACATGAGGAAACAGTTGATAAAAGCGTGCTGCAACTTCCATTGCTACAGGACGATTGATTTCGCGTTTTGGTCGTAGCATTTGTTTAACAATGGTTTTGGCTAATTTTTGGGCATCTAAAATCATGGAACTAACATTTTCTAAATAATCGCCTGATGGATCGGCTTTATCAAAAAATTCGGTTGCAATCGGTCCTGGATTCACTGTCGTTACAAAAATATTAAAAGGTTTTAATTCCAAACGCAGGGCATTTGAAAACCCTAATACTGCAAACTTTGTTGCGGAATAAACTGCTGATTTAGGCGTTGCCATCTTTCCTGCCATAGAAGCGATGTTGATAATATGTCCGGATTGTTGGTCTAACATTTCAATGGCGATTTTTTGTGTCAATAACATCATGCCTAAAATATTTACTTCAAACATATTTCGTGTAACTTCCATATCAAAAGAAACAAACTCTTCAAATTGGCCAAAACCAGCATTATTAACTAGAACATCAACGGTACCGACCTCTTCTTTTAGTTTTTCCATCAAACTTTCGATGTTATCCGGATTGGCAACATCTACTTGAAAAGCATAGGCTTCTTTTTGACTAATTTCCATACAGCGTTCTTTCACTTGCCCAATTAAATTAATGCGACGAGCACAAACAACAACAATAGCTCCTTGTTTAGCTGCCTCGTAACAAATTTGCTCTCCTAAGCCTGTAGATGCCCCTGTTACTAAAACGACTTTATTCTCTAAACTCATGATTACGCCTCTCTTTCTTTAAAAGGAATTGGCAAAATATAAAAATCTTTCGCTACTCGGACATGCGGGAAAATTTCTTCTGCTTCTGCTTTTAAATCCAACACATCATTTGCTAAGTAGCGTGCGCTAATATGCGTTAACATTAATTTGCCAACATTTGCTTCTTTGGCAACTGTTGCCGCTTGTTGGGTTGTAGAATGATAGTGCGCTTTCGCCATATTCATTTCATCTTTTTTATACGTACTTTCATGAACAAGCACATCTGCCTCTCGTGCTAACTCAATGGAATGTTGCGTGAAACGTGTATCCCCTAAAATTGTTACAACACGACCTTTTTTAGGCTCCCCCACAAATTGTTTGCCATCAAGAATCGTGCCATCTGGTAACGTAACTACTTCACCACGTTTGATTTTTCCATAAATTGGCCCAGGTTTAATACCTAAATCATTTAATTTATCGACTTGTAATTCTCCTTGATGATCAGCTTCCACCATTCGAAAACCGTAACTATCGATACCATGATCTAATTTTTTACAAGAAACTTCAAACTGATCATCTTTAAATACGATACCTTCTTTCACTTCAATAAAATGAAGCGGATAACCTAAACGTGTTTTAGAAATTTTTAATGCCGTTCTTACAAACTGCTCGGTTCCTTCTGGTCCATAAATTTCCAATGGACTTAATGGCTCATCGCCTCCTTGAAATGAACGACTACTAATTAAGCCGGGTAGCCCAAAAATATGATCTCCATGTAAATGCGTAATAAAAATTTTTTTGATTTTTCGAGGGCGAATCGTTGTATGCAGAATTTGCATTTGAGTACCTTCACCACAGTCAAATAACCACACTTCATTCCGCTCTTCCAGTAATTTTAAAGCAATACTTGTTACATTTCGGTGCTTTGCTGGCACACCAGCACCAGTTCCTAAAAATTCTAGTTCCATAGTTACCCTTACTTTCTTTTGTTTTCTCGCTCAACTGGAACGAATTAGTCATTGGAATGTTTTTCTTCCCAAATTTTTTGAGCGTTTTCTTTTGTTGCTGCTGCTTCTACTTCTTGCGCCTTTTTAATTTCCATTTCTACTTCATCTAAATCAAATCGTGAAATTTCACCGCTTAATTCATACATCACAATGTTATTTAATGGACGATTGTCTTCTTCATCGGCAATTAAAATTAATCCGGTATCCCCTTCGCCAATCTTATTGCCAACAAATTCAAAGATAGTCTGCGCGACACGAATTTCTTGCGCATCTTTAGAAGCACCAAAGAGACTGCCACCAAACCAGCCCAACATCATTCCCAATGGACCACCTAAAATACCAACTAACATTCCAATTAGTCCTCCTTTAGATGTTTTATTTGTACCTGTGAAATCTAGAAAATCCTCTACTTTAAATTGATGGTCGCCCTCACTTGAATGGGTAATAACCGCCATTTGCTCACCTACAATTTCTTTCCCAAGATGTAATTTTTTGATTTCTGAAAAAGCTTGATATGCTTGTGAACTGATTTCAAAATTTAATACAATCACTCGTTTTGTCATGATGATTTCCTCACTTTCTATTTTTATTAATTGTATCAATAATTTAAACGTTTGGAAACGAATTATACCTTGAATCCTAAAAAAAGAAACTAGCTGAAAAAGCTAGTTTCCATTGTTTTATTCCACAAATTCGAATTCAAATTCACCAATACGAACAATATCACCATCTTTGGCTCCACGTGCACGCAACGCTTCATCAACGCCCATACCACGTAATTGACGTGCAAAACGCATAACTGTTTCATCATGATCGAAGTTAGTCATCTTGAATAGTTTTTCTAATTTCTCACCAGACAAGACCCAAGTTGCATCGGCATCACGATCAATTGAAAAGGCTGGTTCATCTGAAACAAATCCATATTGCACCACATCTTCTTCAATTTCTTCTTCATATAACGGAAACTCAGGTGTAACGTCTAGTAAATCTGCAGTAGCACTTAATAAAGGTTCTAAGCCTTGACGAGTGACCCCAGAAATTGGAAAGACGGGAATTGGATCAGCAAATTCATCTTCTTGTTCCTTCGCTAATTCTGCTTTGAATTTTTTCAAATTCTCTTCTGCATCAGGCATATCCATTTTATTAGCGACGATAATTTGCGGACGTTCTAATAAACGTAAGTTATGAGACGCTAATTCGTTATTAATCGCCACATAATCTTCATAGGGATCTCTGCCTTCCATACCACTCATATCAATCACATGCAAAATAACACGTGTACGCTCAATATGACGTAAGAATTGCGTACCTAATCCCACACCTTGAGAAGCACCTTCAATTAAACCTGGCAAGTCTGCCGCAACAAAACTGCGACCATCAGGCATATTTACCATCCCTAAATTAGGAACTAAAGTGGTGAAATGATACGCACCGATTTTAGGACGTGCAGCTGAAATAACAGAAAGTAAGGTAGATTTACCGACAGACGGAAAACCAACTAATCCAACATCTGCTAAAACTTTCAACTCTAATTCAATCTTGCGTTCTTGTCCGGGTTCACCATTTTCAGCCATTTCTGGCGCTGGATTGCGCGGTGTTGCAAAACGAGTATTTCCGCGACCGCCACGACCACCATGAGCGACTACTAAGGTTTGTCCATGTTCTAACAAATCTCCTAATAATGCGCCTGTCTCAGCATCGCGAACGGTTGTCCCTTCAGGAACTTTTACATACATATCTTCTGAACCGCGACCGTGCATGCCTTTACTCATTCCATTTTCACCAGGTTGTGCTTTAAAATGACGATTAAAACGGAAATCCATTAATGTACGTAATCCTTCATCAACTACTAATACAACATTTCCTCCGCGTCCACCATCACCGCCGGCAGGTCCACCATCTGGAACATATTTCTCTCTTCTAAATGCAACCATTCCGTCTCCGCCTTTACCAGCTTTTACGTCGATGGTTACTTGATCTAAAAACATGGACATGTAATTTTGTCCTCCATTCTATTTACTCATACTCTTGTGTATCAAAGCCTTTATTATTGTACCTAGCTAACAGCCGTTTGTCTATCTTTTCGCTACGTTTCTTTCGTTTCATTCATTTTTTTCTAAAAAATCATGAACTTTCTCTTTATATAACTTTTTATTAGTAGAAAATGCTTTAGCATGACCAGCATCAGGAACAATCCATTTTTCTTTTGGTGCATCGGTTGCTTGATAGACGGTATCTAACATTGAAAATGGTACAAATTTATCGGCGTCACCGTGAATAAATAAAATTGGACGAGTATTTTTCGCCAATTGTTTGGTAGCATCGCCTTCACCAAAGAAATAGCCTGCTCTCATCTTCGTCATTAAGCTTGTTGCCGGTATTAATGGGAATGCAGGCAAATTGAACATATCTTTTAATTGATACGCTAATTCGGCATTAATTGATGAATAACCGCAATCTTCAATAATCGATACGACATTTTTAGGTAATTCTTCTCCACTGACCATCATCACCGTAGCAGCGCCCATACTTAATCCATAGAGCGTAATGGTTTCATCCTCGCCACTTTCTGCAAGAACGCAATCAATCCATTGTAAATAATCTTTTCTTTCGTGCCAGCCAAAGCCAATGTAATGACCTTCGCTTTCTCCATGACCACGTGCATCAGGAACTAATACATTGTACCCAAAGTCGTGATACATTTTAGCATATTCACTCATTGTCTCTGCATTTCCCATATAACCATGAGCAATAATCGCTGTCTTATGGTTATTTTTTTCAGCAGGAATATAAATAGCAGATAATTTCAAGCCATCTTGTGCATCCAATGACCAACGTGTTCGATTTTTTTCATCAGAATACCAGCGTTTCGCTTCTTCCGTTTCCACTTTACTTGTTCCAGGTGTTTCATTATCTAAAAAATCTTTTTCTGAAGGAACAACTGCATAATTGTAAAAATAATTTGCTGCCCAACCCAAACCAACAACTGCTACTATTGCAAGTATTCCCGCTATCCATACAAAAATTTTCATACCTGACCTCCTCTATCCTACAAGAGTACAGTATAAAGAAAAAGACGCATTTCAACAACCATTTACATATTGCTTGAACTCTGTTATTTTTCTATAAAAAAAATCTCGCAAAAATGCGAGATTTAACGATTTATTTTACTTCGCTTAATTTAAAGTTTGACCATGGTTTCAAGAAATCCAACAAGAACAACTCATCTTCTGAAATATGACCAACCACATTGACGCGTCCATCATTTTTCATTTCTTTCAATGCAATTTGTGTTTCGCCTTTATATTGTCCATATTTTTCATTATCAATTAAAACATCGCCACGAACGATATCGCGTGTCGTGTGTGCTGGAAATTCCTTATCTTTATAATAAACACGTGTCATAGTTGAACGTAACATATATTCTGAACGATCGCCACGATAACTGTGTAAATTATCAAATAAACAAATGCGTTCATTTTCAGTAATCTCGTCTTCAACAACCACTTTTAATGTTGGATATGGAGCATAAAAAGCATCTGCCATCGCTTTTAACTCATCTTCTGAAGCATACGCATTCCCTACTAAAATATCATCTATTAAACCAGTTAACATTAAATGTTTCACTTGAGTTGCAATTTCTAATTCACGATGGTCTTCTAATGAGCATAACCCATCTTGTGTCGGCCAAGGACCAAACGTTGCTGCACTTGAATTGACAAACGCCATTGTATTTAAGTTATATTGACGAAATTGTTCAGAGCATGCAACAAAATGATTGTAACCTAATCCTGAATAGCGATGTGGATAAAAATTATGTGAACCTAATAAATTTTCTGTGTTTGGTGAGTAAGACATAATGTTATCTACATATTTTGTCCCCCCACTCATATTAATTTCAATTTTAATATTATAAGGATTACGTGTCATACGTGCTTCTTCGGCTCCTGTAAAGCCAATATCTAAACGTACGCCATACGCACCCATTTCATGGAAAAATGATAGGTCATCATACGAAATTTCTAGTTGCTCAAATAAGCTAGGGTTAATATCAACCATGACTTCCATCTCTAAGCTATTTGCATAATCGACAACTTTTTTAAATTCTGCGAGTACTTTTTCTTTGTCGTCCGTAATTTGTAGCAAACTTGTAAATACACGTTTAAAGCCATATTTATGTGCTAAATCTAAATATGCTTGATCTTTCTCAAATGTTGAACGTTCTGGATAAATCGAAACACCTAATTTTCCCATTATTGAAAATCCTCCTAAAAATAAAAAACATTTTTTGTATCCTCTAACATTATAATTGCTCTAGACCAAAAATGCAAACCCTTTCTCGTTCTTCTATTTTTAAATTTACTATAGAAAAACTAGGAAAAAAAATAGTTATTTGTTATGATAAACAAGACGTTATAAGAAAGGAATTCCACTATGAAAAATAAAAAACGTGTACTTTTATTTACAACATTCGCTAGCATCGCTTTATTAGCAGCTTGCAATAGTACTACCGCAACAAAAGACTCGACAGCTGCATCTTCCACAACAACGGAAACATCCGTTGATTTGAATCAATTAGATTTACCGCAATTAGATAAAGAAGTCAAAGAAAATGAAGACTTGGTTGAATTAGTCACTACAGAAGGAAAAATAAAAATTAAATTATTCCCTGAATATGCACCAAAAGCAGTTGAGAACTTTATGACTCATGCCAACGATGGTTACTACGACGGAACTGTCTTCCATCGTGTCATGGAAGACTTCATGATTCAAGGTGGCGACCCTGAAGGTACAGGTATGGGTGGTGAAAGTATCTGGGGAGACGGTTTTGAAGTAGAAATTTCTCCTAACCTTTACCATATTCGTGGCGCCTTATCTATGGCCCGAGCACAAGCACTAGATAGCCAAGGCAGTCAATTCTTTATCGTACAAAATGATCAAGATATGTCTGATGGCCTAGCTATTCAATTTACGCCAGAAAAAATCATAGATGCTTATAAAAACGGAGGGACTCCTAGCTTAGACAGCAACTATACAGTTTTTGGTCAAGTCATTGATGGCATGGATGTTGTTGATAAAATTGCCCAGGCAGAAGTTGAAGCCGGTGAAACAGGTGAAGAATCTACTCCGGTCAAACCAGTCAAAGTTGAAAAAATTAATATCTTACAAGAAGCAAAATAAAAAAATAGAGAAATTCCATTGACGGAATTTCTCTATTTTTATTTTATTGGCGTTGTTCTCCAACTATGAAAGTAAATTCACATTCAGCAACTTTCTTGCCTTCTACTGTAGCAATCGCATCTGCGGTACCTACTGAACCTTTTACTTTAGTAATTTCAAAAGATAATTTAATCGTATCTCCTGGAACAACTTTTTGGCGGAATTTCGCTTTGTTAATGCCTCCAATGTAAGCTGTACGTCCTAAAAACTCTTCTGATTTCAAAATTAAAATTGAACCAGCTTGAGCTAAAGTTTCTAAAATCAATGCGCCAGGCATTACAGGATTACCAGGAAAATGTCCTTGGAAGAAATCTTCGTTAATGGTTACATTTTTTGTAGCAATAATTTTTTTACCAGGATCAATTGAATCTACATAGTCTATATAAATAATTGGATAACGATTAGGAATTAACTCCATCACTTCTACTTCAGTTAATAATTTTTCCATTTTGAGTCCTCATTTCCTTTTTTCAAAATTTTAGTTATTTTGATTATCAAAGTATCATATTTTCAGTAATTTGGCAACTTTAGAATTAATTCAGTAAATTTAGTTTGACAATCAAACAATTTTATCTAATAATAAGTAATCATGGTGTAATGATGCCATGAATTGAAATGGAATGTATTTATTATGTATTTATTATAAGGAGTGGAATTATGAGTTTCTTAACTGGTAAAAAAATTGTCGTAATGGGCGTCGCAAATAAACGTAGTATCGCTTGGGGTTGTGCTCAAGCATTACGTGACCAAGGTGCAGAAGTAATCTACACTTATCAAAACGACCGTATGAAAAAACCTTTGGAAAAATTATTAGAAGGCGGCGAATTTCTAGTTGAATTAGATGTTGCCAGTGATGAAAGTATCGCTAAGGCATTTGATGAAATTAAAGAATATGCTGGCGAAATCCACGGTGTTGTTCATGCAGTTGCGTATGCTAACAAAGAAGATTTACAAGGTGATGTAACAGATATCTCCCGTCAAGGTTATTCTTTAGCACAAGATATCAGCAGCTATTCATTAATCGCTGTTACTCACTACGCAAAACCAATTTTAGCTGAAAATAGCGGAATCGTTACCTTAACTTATTTAGGTGCTGAACGTGCAGTACCAAATTACAACATGATGGGTATTGCTAAGGCAGCTTTAGAAGCAGCTGTTCGTTATTTAGCTGCTGAGCTTTCACCACAAAAAATTCGTGTGAATGCTATTTCTGCAGGTGCAATTAAAACATTAGCAGTAACAGGCGTAAAAGATTATCAAAAACTAATCCAATTATCTGAAGACCGCACACCCGATCATGTAGGTGTAACGATTGAAGAAGTTGGGAATGTTTGTGCCTTTTTAGTGAGCCCTCTATCTGCTGGAATTATTGGTGAAACAATTTTCGTTGATAAAGGCGTGCATTTATCTTAATTTTTTATTTATCCTAAATTAATTCATTCCTTTTTTGGAATTATTGGTGAAACAATTTTCGTTGATAAAGGCGTGCATTTATCTTAATTTTTTATTTATCCTAAATTAATTCATTCCTTTTTTGACTATCCCTTGTTAAAATAAAGAACAGTAACATTGGAGGGATGCTCGTGTATTTTCTTTTAGGAACCGTTGGGACAGCAGATTCAACGGTAGATTCATCTGATATAAGTATCATTGAACCTGCTGCTCAACAATTAAATGCAATTCAACGGTGGTGGCTCAGTCTTAATTGGGAAGCTATTACAGGACTAATCATTCAAAAAGCAATTACCATTCTTTTTATTATTGTCTTGTTTAGTATTTTAGTTCGTGTAGCTGACTTTTTAGTTGACCGTACCTTCACCTCTTACAGTAAAAAGAAAACTAATGAAGTTCGAATGACGACGTTACATACTTTGATTCGAAACGTTATTCATTACACATTAGGTTTCTTCTTTATTTATGCGCTATTATCGACCATCGGTATTCCAGTTGGTTCATTGCTCGCTGGGGCCGGAATTGCTGGTTTGGCAATTGGTCTTGGTGCACAAGGTTTTATGAATGATATTATCACAGGTTTTTTCATTATTACCGAACAACAAATTGATGTTGGTGATTATATTAAGTTAAATGATTTAGCAATCGAAGGAACAGTTACCTCTGTTGGTCTACGTACATTACAGTTGCAATCTTCAGACGGGACGGTTCATTTTGTTCCCAACCGTAACATAACAACCATCAGCAATACGTCTCGTGCAAATATGCGCGTATTAGTAGATGTACGGATTGATCCATCAGAAGATATAGTTGGTATCCAAGCTGCAATCGAACGCGCCAATCAACAAATTGTTCAAAAATATACAGAAGTTATTCAAACACCTCCTGTGATTTTTGGTATTGTTGATTTAGGCAACAGCAACTATGCCATTCGTACAACAATGTATGTCAGCAATGGTCGTCAACATAAAATTCAAGAAGAGTTATTAAGTGCTTCTATTCATGAAGTATCACAAGCGGGATTTACGATTCCAAATTCACCAGTAGTTGCAGCTAAATAAAAAAGAGAGAAAATCAACAATGATTTTCTCTCTTTTTTTAACTAATTAATTTTTCTTTTACAGTTTCTTTCATACTAACTGTGTATCGTTTTTCTAATTCATGAACTAAATGATTCACGGATTTTAAGATTTCTTTTCTAGTTATAATTCCTTCAAACACGTTGTCTTCACTCACAACAGGCAAAAAAGAACCTTGTACTAGTAAATGTAAAATATCTTCTAAATCATCTTTATTTTGAATTCTAGGCACATTTACTTCCATGACATCTGCCACAGTTAACCCTTCTAATTGATCTGTGTCGAATCCTGTTAACCCCATCATTTTGTCTATTATGTTTGCTAAACTGATTAAGCCAACTAAATGATCTTCTGAATCCAAGACTGGAATCTTTGCATAACCGACTTTAGATAACACTAGTAATGCGTGTTCTAAAGGATGGCTATATAATACGGTCGCTACATTATCAGCAGGCACAAGAAAAGTTTCTTGATTCTCCATCAACAAAGCTTCAGTGTATTTACCAATCAAATGAATACCTCCATTTCGCTATTACATTACTCCTTATTTTACCTCAAAATACAAAAAGAAAGCGAGAAAATCGCTTTCTTTAAAAATTTATAACTTTTATTTTTTAAAGACAAAAGATAGTTCTGAAACAGCTTGAAATTCACGGTCATAATATTGAACGTAATAGGCTTCAGGCGTACTATCGATAATCGCATAACTTTTTACTTGAATCGGTCCTCGAGGTTGTGAAATGCTTCCAGGATTTAAAAATAGACGTTGCCCTACTTTTTCACAACCAATTTGGTGCGTATGCCCAAACAAAACGACTGATGCATCGACTGCTTGTGCTTCTAAGCCTAAATGAGTAATACCAAAACGCACATCTGATAAATGACCATGTGTCATATATACTCGATCAACACCTGTATCTACTAGTTGGCTTTTTTTATACTTAGGGTCATAGTCACAATTACCAGTAACTACATAAGCCTGCTGCCATAATTCATCATCTACGGGTAACTCAGAATCGCCACAATGGAATATATAATCTACTTTTCCCTGGTAATGGGCAAAGAGATCTGCTAAAATTTTACGATCTCCATGGTTATCACTAACTACTAAATATTTCAAATTAACCCTCTCCTTCTAACCATTCTTTCCATTGCAACTGTAATTTTTCAATTGCTTGTCCACGATGACTATTTTTATTTTTTTCTTCACTAGAAATTTCAGCAGCTGTTTTATCAGTTTTATCAACAATAAATAATGGGTCATAGCCAAAACCATTTTCGCCTCTAGGAATACGGCCAATTCGACCTGGCCATTCAGCTTCAACAACTAGGCTCTCTCTTTTAGGTGCCGCTAATACTAACGTACAATGAAATTGTGCTGTTCGTTCTTCATCAGGAATATCGGTTAATTCATATAATAATTTAGCATTATTTGACGCATCGCTTTTGTGTTCACCAGCAAAGCGTGCAGAATAGATCCCTGGCCTCCCTCCTAAAGCATCAACTTTCAAACCAGAATCATCTGCTAAAACTGGACATTGTAAAATATTCGCAATTGTTTCAGCTTTCAACCGGGCGTTTTCTTCAAAGGTACTCCCTGTTTCCGCAACGTCTGGTAAGTCTGGAAAATCTTTTAGCGTTTTAATTTGATAACCTTCTTTAGCAAACATTTCAGCAAATTCTTTCGCTTTCCCTAAATTGCCTGTCGCAATCATAATCGTTTTGTCTACAATTCGAGCGCGATTTTCTTCGTTTGCATAAAGAGTATTTTTTTGTGCAGCAATCAATTCTTCAATTGCGGTTTTTCCATAAACCAGCATCTCATTTAATTGTTCACCATCGAAAGTAGCTTCTTCACCTGTTCCTTGGATTTCAACAAAACGGCCAGATTCTGTCATGACTAAATTCATATCCACTTGTGCAGCACTATCTTCTACATAATCTAAGTCCACTGCGCAAGTTTCATCAGGTAAAATTCCGACACTAATTGCGGCTAGATGTTCTTTAATCGGGTCTTCTTTTAAAGCGTTTGTTTGTAATAATTTATTAACAGCTAAACGTAATGCCACAAAAGCACCTGTAATGCTTGCTGTTCGGGTTCCTCCATCCGCTTGCACAACGTCACAATCGACTACAATGCTACGTTCTCCCAATTTTTTCTAAATCGATGACAGCACGTAATGAACGTCCAATAAGACGTTGAATTTCCATCGTACGTCCAGTTAACTTTCCTTTTGAACTTTCACGACGATTTCTTGAATTCGTTGCACGTGGCAACATACTATATTCTGCTGTTACCCAACCTGTTCCTGTATTTCGTAAAAATGGTGGTACCGATTCTTCAATTGTTGCTGAGCAGATTACTTCTGTATCACCAAACGAAATGACTACAGAACCTTCTGGATGTTTGTAAACATGAGTTTTAATTGTAATAGGACGCAAACGTTGCGGTCCTCTGCCATCGTGTCGCATTTATTCTGTTCCTCCTAATTCAATATGTTGTGAATAAACATTTGCTGATTTTAACCATTCTTTAGCAATACCATCAAACATGATTGTAGAACCTGTTGTATAAAATGAAAATTCGGGTTGTGAATTGACATTGGTATTTGCAATATCAAAATAATCTAATAACATACTTACTTCACCAATCGTTTCTGCCCCTGAATCAATCAGTTTGACATTACTGCCCATAATATTTTGAATAATTGGACGTAGTAAAGGATAATGTGTACAGCCTAAAATCAATGTATCTAATTTTTTATGGTGTAAAGGCAGTAGCGTCTCTGCGACAATTTTTTTAGCTACCGAAGATTGAAATTGATTGCTTTCAACAATCGGTACAAATTTAGGACAAGCGAGGCTAGTAACTGATGCTTCTGGAACTTTCGTTTTAATGGCTTGTTCATAAGAACTACTTTTAATAGTTCCCACTGTTCCAATAATCCCAATGTTACGATTTTTTGTTGCTTTTACAGCTGCTCTTGTCCCCGGTAAAATAACGCCCACTACCGGAATATCCAATTGCGCTTTAATCTCTTCTAAAGCAACAGCGGTTGCCGTATTACATGCAATAACAAGCATTTTTATATTTTTTTCCAATAAAAATTTAGTCATTTGCCATGTATATTCTACGACTTGTTTTGCAGGACGAGGACCATACGGACAACGAGCAGTATCTCCTAGATAAATAATATTCTCATTTGGTAACTGCTTCATTGCTTCTTTGACGACTGTTAATCCTCCAACGCCCGAGTCAATAAAGCCAATAGGTTGTGTATTTGTCATTTCTTTCCATCCTTTGTTTCTCTTAGACAGAGTCTGTTTCTTTATTTTGTACTTTTTTGACTTTTTTTTCAAGTTTTCTCTTCGAAAAGCAAAAATAACCCGCCCAATGAGCGGATTATTTTTTAATAGTTATATTTTCTAGTTTCCAAATATTTAGATAACAAGGACAATACATAACAAATAGCAAAATAGCTTAAAGTCATTGCCACAAACATTGGAATAACATAATTCGTATTTTGTCCATAAATGATTCGTGCGTGATGTGTCAATTCAGGAAGTGAAATAATGACAGCTAAAGATGTATCTTTCACTAATGAAATTAATTGACTCACGATTGCTGGAATCATTGAACGAAAAGCTTGTGGTAATACAATGGTACGCATCGTTTCAACATAAGTTAAGCCTGTTGAAAGCCCCGCTTCCATTTGGCCTTTTGGTACTGCATTTAGCCCTGCACGGAAAATTTCTGATAACATTGCTGATTCAAAAATCGTTAAAGCAACGACAGCTGACCAAAAAATGTTAAAGCGAATCCCAATTTGTGGTAAAGCAAAATACGTAAAGAAGATAATTAACAGTAATGGTAAATTACGAATAATGTCCACAAATACACCTAAAACTCTGGAAAAGAATGGGATATTGGCAAAACGCAATGTCCCCATTAACCCACCAATTAAAAAACTAAACACAATCGATAGCACGGAAACCGCAACGGTAATCTGTAAGCCATCTAATAAAAATCGTAAATTTACGAATGAAAATGCACCGATAAAATCCATTGTTGTCTCCTTTCTATCCTCTTACTGCCCAGCGTTTTTCTAAATAAGCCATTAAATATGATAGTGGCAATGTTAAAATCAAATAAAAAATCCCTACAATAATATATGTTTCAAACGTAATAAAGGTGGCATTGGCTACTAAATCTCCTTGATACATCAAGTCTAAGCCCGCTACCATTGCTAGAATAGAAGAATTTTTTATTAAATTGATAAATTGACCACCTAATGGAGGAATAACAATCTTGAAGGCTTGTGGCAATACGATATAACGCATCGTTTCACTGTAAGTAAAACCAGATGATAAACCTGCTTCCATTTGGCCTTTTGGTACGGTTTGGATTCCGGAACGAACCGTTTCAGCAATAAAGGCTGACGTATAAATCGTTAAACCAATGGTACCTGCTTGAAAACCATCAAATGGCATGCCGTATAATGGCAGCACTACATAGAAAAACATCACAATAATTAATAATGGAATATTTCTAAAAAACTCAACATAAGCTTTTGCTAAATTGCGAATAATTTTATTTTCAGATAACTGAAAAATCGCCATTAATGTTCCGATTATTAAACTAAAAATTAACGCGAGTACACTAGAAAGGATCGTATATTTAAATCCTTCAAAAAACAAATCTGCATTTGCTTGAAACAACTCAATCATCGTATCCCCTCCTATTTCACTTTTCCAGTATCGTCATTTGGGAACCATTTTTCATAAATTTCATCATATGTTCCGTCTTCATGCATTTCTTCTAAGGCATCGTTCACTGCTTGAAGGAAATTTTCTTGTCCTTTGTTAATGGCAATTCCGTAAGGTTCTTCTGTAAATGTTCCACCAACTAATTCATAATCAGGATTTTCACTGGACATCCCTAACAAAATCGCATTGTCTGTTGTCATGGCATCGCCTTGACCAGCTTGTAATGCGGTAAATGCTTCAGCATAGTTTTCTAATTCTAAAATATTGGCATTCGGTGAAGCTTTGCGAATATTCACCGCCGAAGTTGATCCTTTCACTGCTAATACCGTAGTTGTTTCATCTAAAGAATCCACACTGGTAATAGAGCTACCTTTTTTGACCAATAATGATTGGCCGGCATCAAAATAAACATCTGAAAAGTCTACTTGTTTTTTACGTTCTTCTGAAATTGTCATTGTTGCGATAATGGCGTCTATATTCCCATTTTTTAATAACGGAATTCGTGTTTTAGAGGTTACTTCAACAAAAGTTGCACGACCATCACGACCTAAAATCTTATCCGTAATTGCTTTAGCAATATCAATATCAAAACCTTTCACTTCACGAGAAGGAATATCCATTAAACCAAATAAGCGAGTATCATTTTTTACGCCCCAAATAATTTCATTTGATTCTTTACTTGTTTCCAAAATATCCAAGTCGGCAACATTCCCTGACTTACAGCCAGATAAACTAAAGACTGCCGCTACTAGAACTAGTAAGGAAAAAAAAGTTTTTTTAATCATCGCTTTTCCTCCTAATGGTTAATTACTTTACTAATAAATTGTTGCGCACGTTCCTCTTGTGGATTTTCAAAGAATTCTTTGACATTACGACTATCCTCTAACACTTGTCCGTCAGCCATAAAAATAACACGATCTGCTACTTCTCGCGCAAAGCCCATCTCATGTGTAACAACGATCATTGACATGTCTTCATGTGCAATTTTTTTCATAACATCCAATACATCTCCAATCATTTCTGGGTCAAGTGCGGATGTAGGTTCATCAAATAGCAACATTTCAGGTTGCATCGCTAATCCTCGTGCAATTGCTACACGTTGCTGTTGTCCTCCTGAAAGCATTGATGGATAGGAATCTTTTTTATCTAACATCCCTACACGATCTAAGATTTTTTCAGCACGCTCTGTTGCTTCAGTTTCATTTAACTTTAAGACTTTAATTGGTGCCAACGTAATATTTTCTAACACCGTTTTATTAGGATAAAGATTAAAATGTTGGAAAACCATTCCAATGTTACGACGAATTTCAGTTAATTTTGTTTCTTTACTACGAATATCTTTATCATTAATTAAAAGATTTCCCGAAGAAATTGTTTCTAAGCCATTAATTGTACGTAACATCGTGCTTTTTCCAGAGCCTGATGGTCCGATAACTACGACAACTTCCCCTTTTTCGAATTCCAAATTAATGTTTTTCAACGCATGAAATTTTCCGTAGTATTTCTCAACGTTTTTAAATTCAATCATTGACATTCTTTCACGCTCCTATATTTAGTATGATGAGCCTACTTTAATTATGGGCTAATAAATATTATAAGCTTGAAATTTCAATTTTGTAAAGTTTTTTATAAGAAAAGCATGGATCTTTGTAAAATTCAGGATTTTTCTTACATTGACATGTGAGAAAAATCCAATAAAATCCTAAAGATTCTCGTCATAAATCATTGTTTATTTTCTCGAAAAAAGGTAAGATGACTTAGAGACTATAAAAAGAAAAGGTGAAGAATTTGAATACTATCCTTACAGGGGATCGCCCAACTGGTCGTTTACATCTTGGACATTATGTTGGTTCATTAAAAACGCGCGTTGAGATGCAAGCTGATCCAACCAATAAATTATATGTAATGATTGCAGACGTTCAAGCATTAACGGATAATGCAAAAACACCCGAAAAAGTATCTTCAAATATTTTAGAAGTTGCTTTAGACTATCTAGCAGTTGGTTTAGATCCAGCGAAAACAACGCTTTTTATCCAATCACAAATCCCACAAATTGCTGAATTAACCATGTTTTATTTGAATTTGGTAAGTGTTGCTCGTGTACGACGTAACCCAACAGTCAAAACAGAAATCGAGCAAAAAAACTTTGGTGAAGGTGTTCCAACTGGCTTTTTTATCTATCCAGTATCTCAAGCAGCAGATATTACGGCTTTTAAAGCAAATTTAGTTCCTGTTGGTGAAGACCAAAAACCAATGTTAGAACAAACGCAAGAAATTGTGCATAGTTTTAACTCTACTTATAGTGATGTTTTAGTTCAACCAAAAGGTGTCTTCCCACCAAAAGGTATGGGGCGTTTACCTGGGATTGATGGAAACGGAAAAATGAGTAAGTCTTTAGGTAACGGGATTTATTTATCTGATACAGCTGATGTTGTTCAAAAAAAGTGATGAGCATGTACACTGATCCAAATCATATTCACGTACAAGACCCTGGTCAAGTGGAAGGAAACATGGTGTTTACTTATCTAGATGTTTTTGGTAAGGATAAAGAATATATCCAAGAATTAAAAGACCATTACCGTCGTGGTGGTTTAGGTGATGTCAAAATTAAACGTTACTTAATCGAGGTTTTAGAAGAAGAATTAGCACCCATTCGTGCACGTCGCGAAGAGTTTGCTAAGGATCCTGCCGCTGTCATGGAAATTCTAAGACAAGGTAGCGCTCAAGCAGAACAAGTTGCTGCTCAAACATTAGCAGAAGTAAAAACTGCTATGGGTATTAATTACTTTGGTTAACTCAAAAAAGGAAACGACACAAACGGTCGTTTCCTTTTTATTTGGATTCAATCCCCTTATCTAAGGTAACAATTTCATCTACTAATGCTAAATCACTGTCCTTGTGGGTAACCATTATGACAATTTTTTGAGGGAATAATGTCTTGACTTCATTCATTAGCAGTTTCTCTGTTTGACTATCTAAGGCAGAAGTTGCTTCATCTAATAAAATAACCTCGACGTTTGAAAAAAACAAACGAGCAAATGCTAGTCGTTGCTTTTCTCCACCAGATAAATTTACCCCATTGGCACCAATTTTTGTCGTTAATTTATCTGGCAGCTTTTGATAGAACGCTGTCAATTGACATTTTGCTAAAACGTCTTCAATTTCTTGTTCATCAACTAGCCGATCTAATACAATATTTTCTCGTAACGTTCCTTCAAAAATTGGTGCTTCTTGCGATAAATAAAAAACTCGCTCATAAATAGAAGCGATATTGCATTTGGCTAGCACCCAATGATTAACTTTTACCATCCCTTCTGTTGGTTGAAATAAACCTAATAATAGTTTAAGAACGGTAGACTTTCCTGAGCCACTCTTTCCAATCAATCCATAGATTTTATTTTTTTCAAATCGCATTGAAATATCTGACAGCAAGCTTTTTTCGCCAATTGAGAAAGAAACATTTTCCAAAGAAAGAGCGTGAATTTCTTCCTGCCAAACGTCTGCCTTTGTTAATTTTGGATCATCTTTCTCTCTCAGAATTGCAAGTAAGCGAGAATAAGCTAATTTATCCAAGCGATATTGTACAAACAACACATTAAAAATCGCAATCGGTTGATAAATTTTATCCATATAAGCTAATAAAGCAATAAAACTCCCCATCGTTAACGATAGTTTTTGGGTAAAAAACAAAACAACCACCACTATTTTTAGCAACACCACACTGATTGCAAAACACGTAAAAAAAGATTCGTGGATTAATGCCATTTTAGTTGTGACATTGGTTGCTTTTTCAGCGGTTTCCTTATAAGCTGCTATTTCTTTAGGGTACTTTCGATTGATTCGAAAGACTAACAAATCAGTGATACCTCTGACTAACTTCGTATTCAATTCCTCTTCAAATGTTAGAGTTGATTCTTTTAAAGCTTGGAGTAATTTTAACAATAGTTTGGTAAATAAAAAGATCACCAGATATCCTAATAAAATAAAAGGAATTAATTTTTTATCAATAAAGGTGATAAAAAATAGGGTAAATACAATTTCTGGTAACAATTCTCTAAGTAGCTGACAATAAAATTGTAAATAAATCGTGCGTCCTGCCGTAGCTCCGACCTCGATTTTTTGTAGTAATTCTCCATAACTATATTGTAAATACGTTAAATAATCGATGGTAGACATTTTTTCCAAAGCTTGTTGCTTTAAAAAATAGAAAATCCCTTGCTGCAATTGATTAAACGGATATTCCGAAAGATAAGCCATTAATGGACTCAAAAATAATGTACTTGCATAACCGACCATTAACAACAATGGCTGTGCTAATACTCGATCAACTAATTGTTGTAGAAAATAGACATTACTTGCTTGGCAGAAAGCCACACCAATGCCTAACAGAATATACAAACTGAATTTTTTTTGAAATGTTTTAATAATTTTTTTATTCACAGCGATATCTCCTCATTATTAAAATTCATAATGACGATATAGCTGAAATACGATAGGAAAGCATACTCGATATAGGGCCTATCAAATCAGCTATATCGAGTAGTTACCTCGGAACTTTCTCATCGGATTCACTTCCTTATGTTTACTTATTAAACAAATCATACCATATTGCATTCTTTAAATAAAAAAATCAGCAATCTGGATAAGAATGCTGATTTTTAATAATTAGCGAATTACCGCTTCAAATTTTTCTGTTAAAGCTTTTGTTACTTTTTCCATTGCTCGATTAATTTCTTCATCAGTTAATGTCGCTTCTGGATTCACAAAAGTTAAGCTATATGCCAATGATTTGTGACCTGCTTCAATATTTTTCCCTTGATAAACGTCGAAAAGTTCCACATTTGTTAAGAACTTACCAGCAGCTTGATTGATTTCTTGAACAATTTCTTGATTAGAAATTTCTTCTTTCACTAATAGCGCAATATCTCTAGAAACTGCTGGGAATTTAGATACTGGTTGATAAATTAATTTGCCTGCATCATTTGCTAATAACGCTTCTAAATTTAATTCAGCAACATAGGTTTCTGGAACATCATAGGCTTTTGCCACAGAAGGATGAACTTGACCGATAAAACCGATTTTTGCTTCACCCAAATAAATTGTAGCTGTGCGACCTGGATGCATCTCTTTCATGGCACTTGTTTTTTCATATCTGATAACATCTTCTACTGATAACATTGCAAATAGATTATCTAACACACCTTTTGCATGATAAAAATCAACTTTTTCGCCTTTTCCTTGCCAATCTTTCGTTGTCCATTCACCAGATAAAGCAAAAGCGATATGTGTTTCTTCAATCGGTAAAGCTGTTGTCGTATCTTCATTTCGATAGAAAACGTGACCTACCTCGTATAGAGCCAATTGCGTATTTTTACGTGCCACATTATATGCAACATCATCTAATAAACCGCTAATTAGATTTAAGCGTAATACAGAACGATCCTCTGTCATTGGCCAATCCAAGCGAGTTGGTTGACTTTCTTTTAACATAAATTGCTTTGATTTTGTTTCTGTAGTTAATGCATAGCTGATTGCTTCACTTAAACCGTTACCTTCAAATAAACTACGAACCTTACGCGTTAAACGTTGCTCACGTGTCAGCGCCCCTGCAACAGTTTCACCACTTGGTAACGTTGATGGTAAATTATTGTAGCCATAGATACGCGCTACTTCTTCAATAATATCCGCTTCAATTGAAATATCCCAACGACGTGGAGGAACAACAACAATATAATGCTCATCCTTTTCGCTATAGGCAAAACCTAATGCTTCAAAAATATCACTTACTTGAGCGACTGTTAGCTCAGTCCCCAAGTAGTTGTTAATGCGTGATAATGTGATTGTCACTTCCACATCCTCAGCGATTACTTCAGAACCCTTCACTGCACCATTTAATACTTCTCCACCAGCAAGACTCGCAATCATTGCGGCTGCTACATCACAGGCTTGGTCAACAGTTGCTTTGTTGATACCTTTTTCAAAACGTGAAGAAGACTCGCTACGCAAATTAAATTGTTTTGATGTACGACGAACAGATAATGGATCAAATAAAGCCGCTTCTAATGCCACTGTCGTTGTTTGATTGTCAATTTCTGAATCTAATCCACCCATCACACCAGCTAAAGCTACTGGCACTTGACCATTTGTAATAACAATGTTTTCTTTGGTTAATTGCCGAGTAACGCCGTCTAATGTTACCAATTCTTCTTTTTCATGCGCACGGCGAACAAGAATTTCTTGACTCCCTAATTTAGCGTAATCAAATGCATGTAATGGTTGACCAAATAATAACAAGATATAGTTTGTTACATCAACAACGTTATTGATTGGGCGAATACCCGCGTTCATCAATACATTTTGTAGCCATTGTGGACTTGGAGCAATTTTTACATTTTCAATAACACGAATTTGATAAGACGGCGCATCTGTTGTGTCTTCAACTTTAACAGAAATTTTTTCGTGAGCTGGTTGTGCGACTTCATGTAACTCTTCATCTTTGAAGTTTGGCACTTGATTATAAATCGCTCCAACTTCATAAGCAACACCACGCATACTTAACGCATCTGCACGGTTTGGTGTAATAGATAATTCAATAATCGCATCATCCATATTTAAATATGGAAAGACATCTTCACCAGGAATTGCATCTTCTGGTAAATATTGAATCCCTTCTGAATATTCTTTAGGAATGACACTATCCGAATAACCAATTTCTTCTAATGAACAAATCATGCCATTAGATACTTGGCCACGCATTTTTCCCTTTTTAATTTTTACATTGCCAGCAATACGTGAATTTGGTAAAGCAACAATTACTTTAATGCCTGCTTTAACATTTGGTGCACCACACACAATTTGTGAGAGCTCCTCTTCGCCGATATTGACTTGACAGATGTGTAAATGATCGGAGTCTGGGTGATCGACACATTCTACTACTTCACCAACAACGATTTTTTTTAATCCTTCTGCTGGCACTTCTACTGCTTCAACTTCGATTCCGGTTACAGACATTTTATCTGCTAGTTCTTGTGCTGAAACCATTGATAAATCGAGATATTCATTTAACCATTTATATGAAACTAACATTTGTTTTATTCCCCCTTGAACTGACGAATGAATCGCGTATCATTTTGATAGAAGTTACGAATATCATTGACACCATAACGTAACATTGCAATTCGATCAGGCCCTAATCCAAAAGCAAAACCTGAATATTTTTCTGAATCAATGCCAGACATTTCTAGAACGTTCGGATGTACCATACCAGCACCTAATATTTCAATCCAGCCAGTATGTTTGCAGACATTACAGCCTTTACCACCACATTTAAAACAACTTACATCTACTTCAACAGAAGGTTCTGTAAATGGGAAGTAGCTTGGACGTAAGCGAATTTCGCGTTCTGCACCAAACATTCTTTGCATCAAGGCTTCTAATGTTCCTTTTAAATCTCCCATTGTTACATGTTCATCAATGACTAATCCTTCAATTTGATGGAACTGATGACTATGTGTGGCATCATCTGTATCACGACGGAAAACTTTCCCTGGTGAAATCATGCGTAATGGGCCTTTTGAAAAATCATGTTGTTCCATGGTACGTGCTTGCACAGGTGAAGTATGCGTACGAATTAAAATTTCATCAGTAATATAAAACGTATCTTGCATATCACGAGCTGGATGATCTTTTGGTAAATTCATTCGCTCAAAATTATAATGGTCTTGCTCGACTTCAAATCCTTCAATCACTTGATAACCCATTCCTACAAAGATATCTTCAATTTCTTCCATAATTTGCGTTAACACATGACGCGTCCCTTGTACCATTTGTTTTCCTGGTAAAGTCACGTCAATGCTTTCTTCTGCTAAAGCTCTATTCATAGCAGCTTCTTCAAGGGCAACTTTTTTCTCTTCAATTTTGCCAGTTAATGCATCACGAATTTCGTTTGCAAAACTCCCGATTTTTGGGCGTTCTTCAGCCGAAAGATCTTTCATTCCACGTAGAACTTCTGTAATGGGGCCTTTTTTCCCCAATGTTTCCACTCGAATTTGATTTAAATGATTTAAATCTTCTACTGCTTCAATTTTTTCAATTGTTGCTGTTTTTAATGCTTCCAGTTTTTCCTGTAAAGACATTTTATTGCCTCCTTTAAATATAGTAATTCAAGAAATTTGGTGTCGTTACGAGCGAACAAAAAGAGACCTCGCTCCCAAAAAAGGAACGAGGTCTCGTGTTACCATCCTACTTCGCGTAAAATAACGCGCACTCAATTCATTAACGATAATGACTACCGGCTTAGTTTTTTCACTAAGCAAGCTCCGGAAGTGAATTTCATTTTTCGAATACAGTCATTGCTTTCAGTCTATGGCAAATCTCCCTGGTCTGTTTCATCCAAATTACTCGTTTCCATCTTCGCTTATTACGTATCCAATTGTTTTTTAGTTTACTAGATATTGAAATAGAAATCAACTACATTCTTCTTCAGTTACCCAATCATGGCTCCAATGTTTTACGGATTCCAAGGCATTTGCTAAGGCAACACCTTTTTCGGTTAATTGGTATAAGCTGTCCGCTTTATCTACAATACATTCTCGTTCCAATTCTCGCAAACGCTCTGTTAAGACACGATCGCTTAACATTGGAATTTTTTTTGCAAGATCGACAAATCGTTGTTCACCATCTTGAAGTAACACATCAATGATTAAGCCATTCCACTTTTTCCCTAGAATTGAAAAAGCTTTTTCAAATTTTGGACAAAGTGTATAGTTTGTTTTACTTGTTTCCATCATTGGCACTCACCTCTTCTCAACATATTATACCACAATGCAGGTGATTTTTACTGTTTCCAGAACTTATAAGTTTTTCATAGGCAAAATTGTTTGACCATTTAACAATACCAGATAGGTTTCAGTAACAGGTTTTTTTAGCGATTGTTGTAATGCTTCTTTATATAATCGTAATTGTCCTTGATATTGCTGTTGAATTTTCTCTTCATTATTTGCGTACACTGCATCTGTTTTGAAATCGTACAATATAATATAATCGTCTAATTCAATGTACCCATCAATGATCCCATGTACCAATAGTTCAGCACCGGGTTCTTCAAAATCTAAAAATACTGTCTGAGCATCTTTTAACATCGAAAATGGTTGTTCGCGATGAACGTTGTTAGCATGCTGAACTAAAGACTTTCCTAAATCAGTTTGATAAAACCAGACAATAGCATCAATATCAATTTTTTCTGCCACAGCTTTTTCTAAATAATTGTTTGTCACTAATTCAGTCAACTTATCTTGAATGCTCTCTTTGGTTGGTATTGCTGTTAAAGGTAATAGCTGCAGTAGCGTATGCGTCGCACTGCCAATTGCTGTTGGTTCAATTTTTTCTTTTTGCAAAAATTTGGGCTTAGCTAGTTCATCCGAAGCATAGCGGAAATGTTGTTTACGGCTTTGTTCAAACGTACTCTCCCAATCTAATTTGGCAATATCCTGTTCATCGGGATCATTATAGATTCGCTTCATCTCAGATACAGATTGATAGCTTGTTGTCATTGTTGATTTTTCTAAAGGATACGTAAATGCGAGACGACGTTGAAATTCGGCTGTTTCTTCACTCGCTTGTATCGCTAATTGCTCTGGTTTAATTGGTTCTGCCAAAACTTTGGGTAGTTGCTCCAAAAGCTCTGCTTGGTTCCACCAGTGAATTTGGAAGTTCGCATCATGACGGACAGTTCGAACGGCATCAATGTTGTCATAAACTTTTTGCATATCAGGATGCCGCATTAAGGTTAAGCCAATCCAGTTCATCAAGTTGCCTTTCCCACTTAAACGTAAAGATGAATCAAGAACTAGATTTTCTTGGGTTAAGGCTCGACTCCAATTCTTAAAAGCATCTTCTTTCGTTTTATAAGAACCAACTAGATACAATTTTTGCTCCGCACGAGTAAAGGCAACATACAATTTACGCATTTCTTCTGACAATGCTTTTTGAATTCGTACTTGCTTAATTGCTTGGTAAGGTAACGTATCAAAACGAATCCGTTCTTCATTGATAAACTGAATACCTGCACCTAATCGTTCCTCAAAAATATACCGGGAATTAAAATCTTGATAATTAAATTGCTTCGTTGTATCCAATAAGAAAACAATCGGAAACTCTAATCCTTTACTGGCATGAACCGTCATTACTCTCACAGCATCTTCAGTTGAAATAGCTAAAGGTTCTGCTAAATCTTTGTCTTTTTCCTGCATTTTTTCAATAAATCGGATAAATTGATATAACCCTCTGAAACTACTTTGTTCATAACTTTCTGCGCGGTTAGCTAAAGCAACTAAATTAGCATAACGTTGACGTCCAGATGGCAATCCAATCACATAATCCAGATAGGCCGTCTCTTCATAAATTGACCAAATAAGTTCTGAAAGTGAACGGCGACGTGCCATTTCACGCCAGACATCCAATTGTGCAAGAAATTTTTGGACTTGTTGCGCTAATTCAGTGTCTTTTACTGCATACAATTGCACAGCTTCTAGATAGTCTCCATTTTTTTTCATTAAACGGATTTCCGCTAATTCTTCTTCATTTAAACCTACAATTGGCGACCTTAAAACAGCGACTAGCGGAATATCTTGATACGGATTGTCAATAATTTGCAAAAGGGCAATCATTGTTTGGACTTCAGTCGCTTGAAAATAATTTTGAGCATCATTTACTTCTAATGGAATATCAAATTTTTTAAAAATATCCATGATAACTAAATTATTTTTACGAGTTGGGGTTAACAATACAATATCCTTATAGCTAACAGGGCGCTTAGCTTTCATTTTTTTATCGTAAATTTCAAATTGTTGCTGAATTAATTCTTTGACTTTTAAGGCAACAAGATGTAATTCACCTTCTGTTTTATCATCCACAACATCTGCGTCTTCTTCAACACCTTTTTCAAATAACAACAGCTCTGTTTGAAATTGGTTGCTTTCTGGAAACGCTGGGAAACCAGGAATCAATTTTGCCGCATCATCATAAGGAATTTGTCCTACTTCTTCATCCATTAATTGTTGGAAAACTAAATTTGTAAACTGCAACACCTCTGAACGTGAGCGGAAATTTTCAGCTAAAACGATACGACGTCCACCCTCGGCTTTTTCAAAAGCCAAATATTTATCAATAAATAAAGTTGGATCAGCTAAGCGAAAAGCATAGATGGATTGTTTGACATCCCCTACCATGAACATATTTCCTTGAGTATCGTCAGGTTCACGTACCCAGTATAAAATAGCTTCTTGTAGACGATTGACATCTTGGTATTCATCTACTAATACTTCTTCAAATTTTTGTCGATAATAAGCTGATGCCTCGCTACCTTGGCCTTCACCTCGTAAAATCGCCAAAGTAAAATGCTCTAAATCATTAAAATCTAATACACCTTTATCCAATTTTCTTTGCTGGAAATTTTCCATAAAACGTTGAGTTAAATTGCCCATTTCTTCCACAATTGGACGTGCTTGTTCCATTAATGCCAACATTTCTTCTGGCGCATACGCAAAAAATTGTTTAACCGATTCTACTAATTCTTTGGCTGTTTGTCGTTGAATTTTTACTGGTTCTGATAATTCTTTTTGTTCTTCTTTACGAAACGCAGGATAACGCCCAAACGACAAGCCTTCAATTTGTGCATAGGCTAAATCTAAGGTATCTTCTTGAAAATAACTTAATAACCGTTGCGCTTGTGCTAATTCATCAGCTACTAATGTTGCAGCTTTTTCAATAAGTGCATCAATTTGCGCAAGTTGTAACCCAATTTCTAAACGCTGAATTGCCGCTTCTAAAGTATGAATAATCGCAGGTTTTAATTGACTTTTATACAGCTGATTTTGTGTTAAACCATCTTCTGTTTGATAATTGTCTGCTAAATTTGTCAACCATTTGGTTGGATTTGGGTTTGCACGAGCAAATGTATAGAGTGACATCACTAGATCAGTCACACCTTCATCAGAACGATCACTTGAAAAGTTTTCCGTCAACCGATAAAATGATTCATCTTTTGCTTCATAACAAGCATCACGCAATTCTTCCCATACCTCTTCTTTTAATAAAATGCTTTCCGTTTCATCTGTCAACATTCGAAACACTGGATCTAAATCAATTAAAAAATAAAAACGGCGAATAACCGTTAAACAAAATGCATGTAACGTAGAAATATTCGCCATAGGTAACAGTGTCAATTGTCTGACAAAATGTTTTCTTTTTTCGCTGTCACTTTCTTTATTTACAGCGTCTTGTAAGGCTACTTGAATACGTTCTTTCATTTCTCTAGCAGCTGCTTCAGTAAAAGTAACAATCAATAACTCATCGATATTGCTCCCGCTTTTTAATTTTTCAATCACTCGGCGAACTAACACAGTGGTTTTACCTGACCCTGCTGAAGCAGAAATCAATAGATTATCCCCTTTATCAAAAATGGATTGCCATTGCGTATCGGTAAAAGTTTCGTTGCTAGGTTTCAAAGGGATCTTAATCATTTTCTTCCTCCCTCATTCGTTCAATAATTTCTTCTTTTGACAATTGTTTCATACGATGATACTCATTTTCTTGTAACATCACATCAAACGTGCAAATACTGCGAAACGGGCAATGCTGACATGCACGTTTTTTATCTTTCATTTTATAAGATGGATTTAACGCAATTTCTCCTGAAAGAATTCGATTACCACCATCAATCATTTTTTTTCGATTATGTTGAATCAGATAATTGATTTCTTCTTCTGTATAAAATTTGTCTTTACTTTGAGTAATTTTTTGGATTGTTTCATTTTTATCTTTACGAATTGGAAATAATGCTGAGTTTTTTGATTTCGTTAATGTCTCATCATAGATTGGAAAAACTTCTGCATCGTCAACAAATAAGCCATCATATTTGTATTGCTTTAATCGTTCGTCATCGGTAGCTTTTTGATGATCCATGACTGGATTATGCACATGAAAATAATAGGCTCCGGCAATTTTAGCGTCATCTCTACCAATTAATTCTACCGCATCAGTTAAAGCAACATCTAAATACGTCACTAATTGCATTGCCAATCCATAATATGCTTCCGTTAAATCAAATTCACGACTGCTAGATTTATAATCCACAACAGATAACCATGGTTGTCCGTCAACAATCGCTGTATCAATTCGATCAATTTTTCCTCGTAAATGTAATTGTCCACCAGAATTCAACGGTAATTGTAACCCAGGAATTCCACGTTTCCCTGCAATTTGACCAAATAATACTTCGGTTTGTACAGGAGACAATTGTGTTTTTTCTCCCTGCTTATGCAACGCCCAGGTCACACGTTGAATTGTTTTGCTTAATTGATGACGAATAAAATTCATTCGTGCAGAACGATTCAACAAATTGTAACGAATTTCTCCAAAAATTTCTTTTAACACATGATCCACAAAATGATCCCGTTCTGTGGCAGTCAGTTGACTTAGTGAAATATTTTCTTCAATTAAAAAAGTTAAAAAACGATCTAATGCATCATGGAAAAATTCTCCTGTAATAGCCGGATTTAATCCGTAAATATCTCGTTCATTCAAACGTAAACCATAATCAACAAAATAGCGATATTCACATTGATAAAAAGTCTCCATGCGTGAAATTGAACTATGAATTTCTGTCCCATACAAAGCAAGTGCCGTTTCTTGCGGTAAAGAAACTGGGACATTGCGATGACTTTGACTAGCAAATACCCGTTCTGCTAATTGTTTATTCTCACCACGTAATTGTTTTTCCATCCAACGCCAAACATTTGGTAAATTGATTTTTACGTCTTGCGTTTGACGATATAAGCTATTTAATTGGCGAATTAAACTTCGATACGTTCCAACATAATACGCTGGATTGCTTTCTAACGTTAAACTTTGTCGGTTTTGTAACTCAATTCCTGTCCCCTCAACTAAACGAACCAAATAAGGAGACATTTTAATATTCTGTTGCGTATCATGATTAGCTGCGTACGTCATATAGAGCTTATCAGAAGCCGATAACAATACATTATATGCAACAAAAGGTTCATTTCGTAACGTCTCACCTACATGGTCGCGTAAATATTGATCTTCTTTTAACACAGCATTTAGCTGAGCCCGTTCTTCGCTCGAAAGTAAGGTTTTATTTTCAATTTTTCTAGGAAACGTAGTCTCATCCAGACCGATGGCAAACGTAATTTTAGCTTGCATGGGTCTTGCCAAATCTAATGGATTAATTTTTACTTGATCAATCGCTGTAGGAATTTTACCAAATGTCAAATTAGCTAATCCACTAGATAAAATTTCTTCAAACAAGTCAAAATTAAACGCATCTTCACCATAAATTTCAGAGAATTCATCTAATAAATCCATTAAAGATGACCATGTTTGCTCATGATTACGAGCTTGTTCAAGGTGACCCCGTTCAATTTCTTGATTGCGCCAATGGATGAGTTGTTCCTCAATCCCCTGTTGAATTAAAAATTGATAAAAAATCTCAAGCGCTTCATATGTCGTTTTAGCAGCTTTAATTTTTTTAAAGAAAGCTGCAATATCACGACGAAAAGCTCGGCGAATTTGATTTGTTTGCTCTTCAACCGAGACTGTGTCTGCTAATTGTTTCTCTTCAAAATTGTATTCAATTAACTGCCAGTCCTCCGCTTTCAACCAATCATTCCCTTGGAAGTGATGGGATAACGCCTTATTTTCAGTAATGTCTACAGCATGACGAAATTGGTTTCGTGCTTGCTGCCAGTCTTCACTTCCTACTCGCATCTCTTGAGGAATATACAGTTCTGTTCGTAAAAATCGAAAAATATCAGACAAACGATAATAATACTTATCCAAAGCAAACAATGCATGAATAAACTCTACTAAGGGATGTTGCTCCATTTTACGGTCTTCATCTAAATAATACGGTATTGCTAATTCATCAAAAACAATAGGAATTAATGAATAATAAATCTCTGGGTTTAATGTGACTAATTGGATATCACGATAACGAATCGGTTGAGGACTCTCTGCTGAAGCAGCAACTAATCGGCGAATCTCCACTCCGATTTGGCGCAGTTCTTCTTCAGGCGTTTCTGCTTTCCAAATTTCTAAAAAACTTTTTAAAGTTTTTTTGCTTGTAATAATTATTTCATTTGTTCGCCAATAATTTTCTATTACTGAGTAACCAGTCGCTTCTTCTAATAAAATAGCTTTTTTATCAAACAGCACTGGTATTTGATACATTTGAGCAAAGTTTTTTAAAAGACTATACGTTTGTTGTGCTTCAAAAAACAAGTCCATTGCGTCTGATTCTTTATGGACATTATCAATATATATATCTACACAAAGATGACTTTGTTGCATTAACACTTGTAATAATGCTTGTTCTTGTGCTGAAAAATTTGCAAAGCCACTAACGATAAAAAGACTTTTCTTTAAATTAGGCAAGTCTGTATTTGAAGAGAATTCACCACTATGAGTTAAATAGCGTGTTAACATCGGTATCGGCTGTTCAATTTGTAGTTGGCGCTGAAGCAATTCTTCTTCATAAACAGTAAAAATTAATTGAACTTCTTTCATTTTCAATTCAAAATCTGTATTCTCACTACCAAATTGTAACTCTTCTGCATGAATATTCCCTAATTGAAATTCTTTATATAACTCAATTAATTGCGAAATAAATCCAGACTTATTAATTTCCCCTCGAAAAATCGTCAATTGCTCTGTCAATGATTCTAATACCTTCCGCATAATCATTGCAGAGCCAACTTCAGAAATCATTGTCCCACCAAACTGACCAGTCCGTTGTAAGAAATACCATGCTAATCGATTAAAACTATAGACTTGTCCACGAATAGAAGTAAATTCTTCTACATGTTGTTGTCTCTTCAATTGTGAAAGTAATTCTTGTTCACGTTCAAATTTATTATAGTTAGGCACTAGAAAAAAAACATCTTGTTGCGGATTAGCTAACCATTCACTTGCAATATCAATAATTGCTTGCTGATGATTGGTATTGCCACCGCCTGTTATAAATTGCAAGCTCAAGTGAGTCCCTCCTTTGTTCTATTGATAGTATTGTAACAATTATTCTTAAGATATTGTATATAAACAAACTTGTTTCTCATTAAATTATACTTTATCATATTTTAACATACATCTCTTTTTAATCAAACGTACGTTCGCTAATATACTAATAAATAAATTTTTTTATAAAAAGTTTAAGCAAATTTATTTACTAACTTTTAGTAAGATGATATAGTAACTCTTGTAATTAAGAAAACAAAGGTGGAATATAACATGACAAACTTTTTAAACGCATTACAAAATCGTCGTTCAATCTATGCAATCGGACGTAACGTTTCTTTATCTGAAACAGAAATTGAAGAATTAATCAAAGACGCTGTAAAAGCTAGCCCAAGTGCTTTTAACGCTCAATCAACACGTGCAGTTATTTTATTTGGTGACGCACATGAAAAATTATGGGATTTAACAGAAGCTGCTTTAGAACCATTAACTCCAGCAGAAGCTTTTGAAGGAACAAAACAAAAATTAGCTAGCTTCAAAGCTGGTTTCGGTACAGTTTTATTCTTCTACAATCAAGATACAGTAACAAACTTACAAGAACAATTTGCTTTATATGCTGATAACTTCCCAGTATGGGCAGAACAATCAAACGGAATTGCTACTGCAAATACTTGGAC